>NZ_JBWKSD010000001.1:0-1229361 GCF_059419605.1 Pseudoduganella sp. GW821-FHT05F09 | reverse complement strand
GGAGCGGTAGTTCAGTTGGTTAGAATACCGGCCTGTCACGCCGGGGGTCGCGGGTTCGAGTCCCGTCCGCTCCGCCAACAAATACAAACAAACATCTGACCAGGAGCGGTAGTTCAGTTGGTTAGAATACCGGCCTGTCACGCCGGGGGTCGCGGGTTCGAGTCCCGTCCGCTCCGCCAAGAATATGGAAGCCCTTGCAGCTGAAAAGTTGCAAGGGCTTTTTCATTTTTGCCATGCTTGACGTTTTCTCAAAACTGCGCCTTGCTATAGAGCGGCGCGGCGCTGTAAAATCGCGACGGAATATTTCCTCTCTAAGAATTGGCGGACCATGTTTGAATTTATACGCACGCATCAAAAGCTGATGCAGATTTTACTGGCGCTCCTGATCGTGCCGTCGTTTGTGTTCGTCGGCGTGGCCGGCTACAACAACTCCGGCGACCAGGCCAACATTGTGGCCAAGGTCGGCGACCAGTCGATTAGCCGTCAGGAATGGGAAGCCGCGCAGCGCAGCCAGCTCGACAGCCTGCGCCAGCGTATGGGCGCGCAGTTCGACCAGAAACTGATCGACACCCCCGAGTTCAAACAGAACGTGCTCGAGCGCCTGGTGGCCGAGCGCGCCATCGCCGCCGAAATGGTGCGCAGCCACCTGACCGTGGCCGACAGCGTGCTGCAGAAGCAGAACCTGGACAATCCGGCGCTGCGCAAGGAAGACGGCAGCTTCGACATGGAGCGCTACAAGGCGCTGCTGGCCGCGCAAGGCCTGTCGCCGGCCGCGTATGACGCGCAGCGCCGCCGCGAGATGTCCATGCAGCAGCTGCTGGGCGCCGTGCAGGAAACCGGCATCGTGCCGCGCGCCGTCGCCAAGCAGATCTCCGATTTCGGCGCGCAGGAACGCGAAGTGCAGGAACAGCTGTTCCCGGCCGCGCAATTCCTGGCGCAAGTCAAAGTCACCGACGAGATGGTGAAAGCCTTCTACGACAAGAACAGCAAGCTGTTCGAAGTGCCTGAGCAGGCCAAGATCGAATACGTGGTGTTCAGCGCCGCCGCCGTGGCCGACCAGGTCAGCGTCAGCGACGCCGAGGTGGCCGCCTACTACGAAGCCAACAAGGCCCGCTTCAGCAGCGCCGAATCGCGCCGCGCCAGCCACATCCTGGTGACCGTGGGCAAGGACGCCAGCGCCGCCGACAAGGCAGCCGCCAAGGCCAAGGCCGAAGCCATCCTGGCTGACGTGAAGAAGAACCCGGCCGACTTCGCCAAGATCGCCAAGGCCAAGTCGCAAGACCCATCGTCGGCCGAGCAGGGCGGCGACCTGAACGAACTGGAAAAAGGTTCGCTGCCGAAAGCGCTGGAAGACAAGGCCTTCAGCATGAAGCAGGGCGAGATCGCCGGTCCGGTGGAAACCGAATTCGGCTACCACGTCATCACCATCACCGCGCTCAAGCCGGTCGCCACCAAGCCGCTGGACGAAGTGAAAGACAGCATCGCCGCCGACCTGAAAAAGCAGAAAGCCGGCAAGCAGTACTCGGAAATGGCTGAGTCCTTCACCAACACCGTGTACGAGCAGTCCGACAGCCTGAAGCCGGCTGCCGACAAGCTCAAGCTGAAAGTGGAAACCGCCGAGCACATCACGCGCAATCCATCGCCGGCACTGGGCGCCGCACCGTACAACAACGCCAAGTTCCTGACCGCGCTGTTCTCGGCCGAGTCGCTGAAAAACAAGCGCAACACCGAAGCGGTGGAAGTGGCGCCGGCCACCCTGGTGGCTGGCCGCATCGTCGAATTCAAGCCTGCGGCCAAGCGCCCGCTGGCCGAAGTTGACGCGGCGATCCGCCAGCGCGTGACCGCCGAAGAAGCGGTCAAGCTGGCGCACAAGGAAGGCGAAGCCAAGATGGCCGCCGCCAAAGCCACCGGCAGCGCAGAAGGCTACGGCCCGGCGCAGATCGTTTCGCGCGCGGACGGCAAGGGCCTGAGCCCGGTCGTGCTGGCCGAAGTGATGAAAGCGGACGCCAGCAAGCTGCCGGCCTACGTGGGCGTGGACGTGCCGGGCGCAGGCTACGGCGTGTACCGCATCGGCAAAGTGCAGCAGCCCGCCGCGCAAGACGAAGCGCGCCGCAAGAGCGAGCAGGAGCAGATCACCAGCATCGTCGCCGAGCAGGAGATGGCGGCCTACATCGATGCGATCAAGCAAAAATCCAAGGTCAAGATCCTGGCCAAGGCAGAGACGGCAAAAACCGACGACGCCAAATAAAGCACATGCCGCCCCCGGGCGGCATTTTTCATTCCCGAAGTTGCCGCCCACCAAAAAGGGGTCAGGGTTAATTAATTAAATAATTAACCCTGACCCCTTTTTGGGGTTTGGAAACTATCAGGCGGGGTGGAGCTGGCGGGCGGCGGCGAGCAGGTCGTCCTCGGCGATGCCGGGGAGCTCGAGCACCAGGGCGTCGGTGATGCGGGGGAAGTTGCGGGCGATGGAGCGGGTGTAGGCGGGGTCGTAGTGCTCGGCCAGCAGGGCGTCCACCAGCTCGGCCATGCGGCCTGCGCTGGCCAGGCCTTGCCAGTTGCTGATCTTGTCGCGCCCGTGCAGCGTGGCCAGGTAGCCCAGCTGCTCGTTGAGCGGGCCGGCGTCGTCGATGTAGTGCTGGTAGTCCTCCATCAGCAGCTGCACGCGGTGCGCGCGCGATAGCTGCAGCGAGATGCAGCCGGCGGCGCGGATCTGCTCCATCAGCGCGCCCGGCACGCGCAGCGCGCCGACTTTCTTGCTCTCGGATTCGACAAAGACCGGCTTGGCCGGGTCGAAGCGGTGCAGCCGCTCCCAGATCGCGGTCTCGAAGGCTTTCTGCGAGGGCTGGGGCTGGCTGGGCAGGCCGCCCAGCACGGAGCCGCGGTGGGCGGCCAGCTGTTCCAGGTCCAGCACTTGCGCACCTATCGCGTCCAGCGCTTGCAGCAGGCGGCTCTTGCCGCTGCCGGTGGTGCCGCACACCACGCGGTAGTCCAGCGCCGGCGGCTGCTCCAGCGCGGCGCTGACGTATTGGCGGAAGTCCTTGTAGCCGCCTTCCAGCTGCACCACCGGCCAGCCTATCTTGGCCAGGATGTGGGCCAGCGAGCCGCTGCGGTTGCCGCCGCGCCAGCAGTACACCAGCGGCGTCCATTCGCGCGGTTTGTCCAGCCAGAGCGCGTCGATATGCTTGCTGATGTTGCGGGCCACCATGGCGGCGCCCATTTTGCGCGCCTCGAAGGAGCTGACCTGCTTGTAGGTGGTGCCGACCTGGATGCGCTCCTCGTCGTCCAGTACCGGGCAGTTAATGGCGCCGGGCAGGTGGTCGAGCGCGTATTCGGACGGGCTGCGCGCGTCGATGATGGCGTCGAACTGGTCCAGGCGGTGGGCGAGGTCGGCGAAGCGCAGGATTTCAGGGTATTTCATTGTGTGTTTATTTCACTTTCAGCAGCGGCTGCAGATGCGGCCAGATATTGCCCAGGATGATGGGGTGCGCGGCCGCCAGCGGGTGCAGGCGGTCGGGCTGGAATAGTTCGGTCTTGTCGGCCACGCCGTCAAGCATGAAGGGGGCCAGCGGGGCTTTCACGTCCTTGCTCAGCAGGCCGAACATGGCGAAGAATTTGTCGGCGTAGTCGCGGCCGTAGTTGGGCGGCATGCGCATGCCCACCAGCAGCACCTGCGCGCCGGCGCCGCGCGCGTCCTTCACCATGGCGCGCAGGTTGGCCTCCGCCGCCGGCACGGGCAGGCCGCGCAGGCCGTCGTTGGCACCCAGTTCGATCACCACGATGGACGGCTGGTGCTTGCTCAGCAGCGCGGGCAGGCGGGTGCGGCCACCGCTGGTGGTCTCGCCGCTGACGCTGGCGTTGACGATGCGCGCGTCTATCTTCTGGGCCTGCAGTTTCTGCTCCAGCAGCGCCACCCAGCCGGCGCCGCGCGCCAGGCCGTATTCGGCCGACAGGCTGTCGCCTACCACCAGTATGGTTTTTGGTGCAGAATAGGCGTTCGCGGCGGCGCTGAACAAGAACAGCGCCACCACCGGCAGCCACAAAGCCTCACGTATTTTTTTCAAGAAGACCATGCCTGAATTTCCCAAAGCGTCCAGCAATTTCATTCCGGATTCGCCGTCCATGTCGGGCGGCGGCAAGGTGCAGGCCAGCGTGCCCGGCCAGGCGGCCATCGTGGTGGCGGGGCTGAGCAAGCGCGTGGCCGATGCCAGCGGCGAGCTGACCATCCTGCACAGCGTGGATTTTACCGTGCAAAAGGCCGAGACGCTTGCTATCGTTGGGGCTTCCGGTTCGGGCAAGTCGACTTTGCTGGGCTTGCTGGCCGGGCTGGACTCGCCCAGCACCGGCAGCGTGCACCTGGACGGCAGCGATATCTATGCGCTGGACGAGGACGGCCGCGCCGCCGTGCGCAAGGAGAAGCTGGGTTTCGTGTTCCAGTCCTTCCAGCTGCTGGCGCACCTGACGGCGGTGGAGAATGTGATGCTGCCGCTCGAGCTGGCCGGCGATGCCGACGCGCGCGCCAAGGCGGAAGCGATGCTGGGCAGGGTGGGGCTGTCCAGCCGCCTGAAGCACTATCCCAAGTATTTGTCCGGCGGCGAGCAGCAGCGCGTGGCGCTGGCGCGGGCTTTCGTCGGCGAGCCGCCGCTGCTGTTCGCCGATGAGCCCACCGGTTCGCTGGATGCGGCCACCGGCGAGGCGGTCATCCAGCTGATGTTTGAGCTGAACCGCGAGCACGGCTCCACGCTGGTGCTGGTGACGCACGATCCGTCGATAGCGGCCCGCTGCGGCCGCGTCATCACCATCGCGGCCGGGCGCATCGTCTAACCTGGCTCTTCTAGCGGCTGTGGTGCTGCACCATGCGGTTCAGCGCGGTGCGGACGGCCGGTATCAGTTCGCCTGCCGTCAGGCCTATCGGCCCCATGCCTTCGGTCACCATCACGTCCGCCGCCATGCCGTGCAGCCAGACCGCCGCCAGGGCCGCTTCCCACGCGGGCCATCCCTGCGCCAGCAGGCTGCCGCACAGGCCCGCCAGCACGTCGCCGGTGCCCGCCGTGGCCAATGAGGGATTGCCGGTGGTGTTGATGACCACGTGGCCTTGCGGCTCGGCCAGCACGGTGCCGGAGCCTTTCAGCACCACCACCGCCCGCGTGCGCGCAGCCAGCGTGCGCGCGGCGGCAGGGCGGTCGGCCTGCACCTCGGACACGGAGATGCCTAGCATGCGCGCCGCTTCCAGCGGATGCGGCGTGAGCACGGTGCCGTTGGCCGCATCCGGCGCGCTGGCGCGCTCGGCCAGCGCCGCCTGCAAGGGCGGGGACGCAGCCAGCAGGTTGAGTGCATCCGCGTCAAGCAGCAGCGGGCTGGCGCTGCCGATTGCCTGCGCCAGCAGTTCCTGCGCTCCGACCCCCGCGCCCAGGCCGGGGCCCGCCACGATGGTGGCCGAGTCGAAGTCGAAGGCGGCGGCCTGGCGGCACATCAGCTCAGGATAAGCGCTGTCGTAGGCCGGCGCCTGGTCCGCAAAGCAGGCGTAGACGCGCCCCGCGCCGGTCAGCAGCGCTGCGCGCGCAGCCAGTATCGGCGCGCCGGCCATGCCGCTGGCGCCGCCCAGCACCGCCACGCTGCCGTAGCTGCCCTTGTGGCTGTTGTGCAGCCGCCCGCGCAGGTGGCGCGCGAAAAATTTCACGTCGTTCAGATGCTGGCGCGATGGCTGGAATGCCGCCGACTCGATATCGAGCCGCGCGATCTGCACCAGGCCTGCATGGTCGCGTCCATCGCAGGTGTGCAGGCCGGGCTTGTCGCCGATGAAGGTGACCGTGTGCGTGGCGTGCACCGCGATGCCGTCGACGCCCACGATGGCGCCGGTGTCCGCATCCAGTCCGCTCGGCACGTCCAGCGCCAGCCGCGAGCAGGGCATGGCGTTCACCGCCTCCACCAGTTCCCGCAACTGGCCTTCCAGCGGGCGTTTCAGGCCGATGCCGAACAGGCCGTCCACCACCAGGCTCCATTCAATGCCGGCGATGGCCTCCAGGTTCAGTTCCGCAAACACGGCGTTGCTGCTGCGCGCCCTTTGCAGCGCATGCCCGCGTTCCGGCGAGGAGGGCGCGCCGCTGTCGACGTGCAGTATGGTGACCTGGGCGCCGGCATAAGCCAGGTGGGCCGCCGCTTCGAGCGCATCGCCGCCGTTGTTCCCCGGCCCGGCCAGCACCAGCACGCGTGCGCGGCTGGTGGAAAACGGCAGCAGGTCCAGCGCCGCATTGGCCCCGGCCTGCCCGGCACGCTGCATCAGCGCCCCCGGCGGCAGGCGCTGTGCGGCAGTGTGTTCTATCAGGCGGATCTCAGCGACGGTGTAGAGTGGATTCATGGCCAGCCATTGCAGTGGGGGTGATGTCATTCTAGCATTGATGTTAAATTTCCGGACCGTGGCCCGGCCATGGCTAATCGTCCCCCACAGCGGCGGTGCGCGCACTACAATAAGCGCTTCTCGCATAGCAGGAGGTGGCGTATGGACTGGCAGTTCTGGATCGATCGCGGCGGCACGTTTACCGACATCGTGGCGCGCATGCCGGACGGACGGCTGCGCACGCACAAGCTGCTGTCCGAGAATCCTGAACAGTACCGCGACGCGGCCGTTGCGGGCATACGCCATCTGCTGGGCGTGGCCGCAGGCGAGCCGCTGCCCGCCGCCGGCATCGAGGCGGTGAAGATGGGCACCACGGTGGCCACTAACGCCCTGCTGGAGCGCAAGGGCGAGCCCACCGCGCTGGCCATTACGCGCGGCTTCCGCGACGCGCTGCGCATCGCCTACCAGAACCGTCCGCGCCTGTTTGACCGCCATATCGTGCTGCCCGAACTGTTGTACAGCCACGTGGTGGAGGTCGACGAGCGCATGGGCGCGCACGGCGACGTGGTGCAGGCGCTGGACGCGGACGCTGCGCGCGCCGGACTGCAGGCGGCTTACGACAAGGGCTTGCGCTCATTGGCCATCGTCTTCATGCACGGCTACCGCTACAGTGCGCACGAGGCGGCGGTGGCGGCCATCGCGCGCGACATCGGCTTTACGCAGGTCTCGGTATCGCACCAGGTCAGTCCGATGATGAAACTGGTGGCGCGCGGCGACACCACGGTGGTGGACGCCTATTTGTCCCCCATCCTGCGGCGCTATGTGGACCAGGTGGCGAGCGAGCTGCCGGGCGTGAACCTGCAGTTCATGCAGTCGAACGGCGGCCTGACCGACGCGCGCGCCTTCCAGGGCAAGGACAGCATATTGAGCGGCCCGGCGGGCGGCATCGTCGGCATGGTGCGCGCCAGCAGGCTGGCGGGCTTCGAGCGGATTATCGGCTTCGACATGGGCGGCACGTCGACCGACGTGTCGCACTACTCGGGCGACTTCGAGCGCGTGTTCGAGACCCAGGTGGCTGGCGTGCGCATGCGCGCGCCGATGATGAGCATCCACACCGTGGCGGCAGGCGGCGGCTCCATCCTGCACTTCGACGGCAGCCGCTTCCGCGTGGGGCCGGACAGCGCGGGCGCCAATCCCGGCCCGGCCAGCTACCGGCGCGGCGGCCCGCTCGCGGTCACGGACTGCAACGTCATGCTGGGCAAGATACAGCCGGAGCACTTCCCCAAACTGTTCGGCGCGGACGGCAGGCAGGCGCTGGACGCCGCCGCCGTGCGCGAGCGCTTCGCCGCGCTGGCCAACGAGATCAATGGCGCGGCGGGCGCCGGGGCGGCGCAGGTGTCGCCCGAGCAGGCGGCGGCGGGCTTTATCGAAATCGCCGTCGGCAATATGGCCAACGCCATCAAGCAGATTTCGGTACAGCGCGGGCACGACGTGACCGAATACACGCTCACCAGCTTCGGCGGCGCGGGCGGCCAGCACGCCTGCCTGGTGGCGGACGCGCTGGGCATGAAAACAGTATTCATCCATTCCCTGGCCGGCGTGCTGTCCGCCTACGGCATGGGCCTGGCCGACCAGACCGCGATGCGCGAGGCCGCTGTCGAAGCCCGCCTGGCCGATGGCGGCGGGCAGGACCTGCTGGCGCGGCTGGACGCGCTGGGCGAGGAAGCGCGCGGCGAACTGCTGCGGCAGGGCGTTGCGGCCGAACGGATCTCGCTGATACCCCGCGTGCACCTGCGCTACGAGGGTACGGACTCCGCGCTGATCGTCCTGTTCGACACCAACGACAGCATGAAGGCGCAATTCGAAACCGCCTACAAGAAGCGCTTCTCCTTCCTCATGCAGCACAAGCCGCTGATCGTGGAAGCCGTGTCGGTGGAAGCCATCGGCGCTTCGGATGCGCCAGCCGAGGCGGCGCCGCAGCAAGTTCCGCGTGCAGGCGCGCTGGCCGCATCCGCCATCGTCCCCATGTTCGCCGCCGGCGCCTGGCGCGACACGCCGCTCTACAAGCGCGAGGACACCCGCATCGGCGACATCATCCACGGCCCAGCCATCATCGCCGAGGCGAATGCTACGACGGTGGTGGAGCCGGGCTGGGAAGCGGTCGTCACGCCGCAGGACCACCTGGTGCTGACGCGCGTGGAAGCGCTGCCCGAGCGCCGCGCCATCGGCACCACGGCCGACCCGGTGATGCTGGAGATCTTCAACAACCTGTTCATGTCCATCGCCGAGCAGATGGGGCTGCGGCTGCAGAACACCGCCTACTCGGTCAACATCAAGGAGCGCCTGGACTTCAGCTGCGCCATCTTCGACGCCGACGGCAACCTGATCGCCAACGCGCCGCACATGCCGGTGCACCTGGGCTCCATGGGCGAGAGCATCAAGACCGTGATGCGCGAGAACGCGGGCAAGATGCACGCGGGCGACGTCTACATGCTGAACGACCCTTACAACGGCGGCACCCACCTGCCCGACGTGACGGTGATCTCGCCCGTGTTCGACGAGGCGGGCGGCGAGATCCTGTTCTACGTCGGCTCGCGCGGCCACCACGCGGACATAGGCGGCACCACGCCCGGCTCCATGCCGCCCGACTCGCGCAGCATCGTGGAAGAGGGCGTATTGATCAACAACTTCAAGCTGGTCGACGGCGCCGCTGGAGGCCAGCTGCGCGACGCCGAAACGCGCGCCCTGCTGGCTTCGGCCACCTACCCGGCGCGCAACCCCGACCAGAACATGGCCGACCTGCGCGCCCAGGTGGCCGCCAACCAGAAAGGCGTGGACGAGCTGCGCAAGATGGTGGCGCACTTCGGACTCGACGTGGTGCGCGCCTACATGGGCCACGTGCAGGACAACGCCGAGGAAGCGGTGCGGCGCGTGATCGGCGCGCTGCGCGACGGCAGCTACACGGTCAAGCTGGACAACGGCGCGCAGATCCAGGTGGCGGTGCGCGTCGACCAGGCAGGGCGCAGCGCCGAGATCGACTTCACCGGCACCTCGGCGCAGCTGGACAACAACTTCAACGCGCCGTCCGCCGTGTGCATGGCGGCGGTGCTCTATGTATTCCGCACGCTGGTGGACGACGAGATCCCGCTCAACGCGGGCTGCCTCAAGCCGCTGCGCGTGCTGATACCGCCGGGCTCCATGCTCAATCCGCATTACCCGGCGTCGGTGGTATCTGGCAATGTCGAGACCTCCACCTGCATCACCAACGCCCTGTACGGCGCGCTGGGCGTGCTGGCCGCGTCGCAGGGCACGATGAATAATTTCACCTTCGGCAACGCGCGCTACCAGTACTACGAAACCATCAGCGGCGGCTCGGGCGCCGGCGAAGGCTTCGACGGCACGTCCGTGGTGCAGACCAATATGACCAACTCCCGCCTGACCGACCCCGAGATACTCGAGTTCCGCTTCCCGGTGCGGCTGGACAGCTACGAGATCCGGCCCGGCTCGGGCGGCGCGGGCCGCTGGCGCGGCGGCAACGGCGGCGTGCGCAAGGTGCGCTTCCTCGAGGCGATGACGGCGGCCATCCTGTCCAACAACCGCCTGCACGCGCCGTTCGGCATGGCGGGCGGGGCGCCGGGCGAAGTCGGCCGCAACCTGGTGCAGCGCGCGGACGGCAGCGTGGAGCAGCTCGGCCACATCGGCAAAACTGACATGGCGCCGGGCGACGTGTTCATCATCGAAACCCCCGGCGGCGGCGGCTACGGATCCTGAGCTCCTTATCCGCAATATCCGGGGTCAGTTCTACCATCGCGTCACGAGCTCAGCCGTTTAATGGATGAGGCCGTGACGTGATGGTAGAACTGACCCCGGGTTGGGGGCAGATGGGAAAGGGGGGTGGTACTGGATAGGCGCAACTATGCGGTCGTGGAGATGCCGTATTTGCGCTGGGTGGCGCTGTGCTGCTGGAGCAGGGTGTCGAATTTGGGGTTGCCGCTGTCGATGCGGCGCAGCCGTTCGAGCAGGAGGCCGGCCTGTTCGGCCAGCGGCGCTTCCCAGCCCAGCTCGTCGAGCTGGCGCAGCATGGCGCTGATGGTGGCGTACAGCACCGGCAGGTTGCTGGGGTTCTTGCGCAGCGCCATGCCCAGCGTGGTGACGGCGGCGCGATGGTCGCCCTGGTCGAGGTGGTTGGCCGCGTGCTCCAGCAGTTCTTCCACCTGGTGCGTGATCTGCTCGCCTATGCTGCGGGCGATGTCGTGGCGGCCGGCGTGTTCGAACACGCCCACCGCCTGCTCCATCGACAGCCCGCTTTCCGCGTCGCCCATCATGTCGATCACCACGTGGGCGGCGTCCTTGTCGAGTTTGTGCTTGAGGCAGCTTTGCACGAGGCCGAGCTTGAGGCCGTTGGACAGGCCCTTGGCCAGGCCCACGGCGGCCACCGCGTTGCTCAGTTCGCCGGCGGCGGCGGTGTCGTTGCCGCTCAGGTCGAGCAGCAGGGCGGCCGAGATGGCGCGGCACGCTTCGGTGTTGGTGTTGCCGCGCAGCGAGCGCTCCAGGTCGCGGATCACGCCGCTGGCCTGGTTGGCGTCGCCTTTCTTGACCAGCGTCTTGACCAGGTTGACGTGGTCTTCCGGATCGCGGAATTCGGAGTACTTGGCCTTGGCCACCACTTGCTTGAAGGCTTTTTCGGCCATGCCGATGTCGCCCGTCTCATACGCCACCGTGCCCAGGTGGCGCAGGCGGCTGACCATGTGCGGCGAGATGGCGACCGCGTCCTCCAGCACTTTCTTGGCTTGCACGGCCTGGCCCAGCGCCTCGTGGGTGCGCGCCAGCAGGTCGTAGGCCGCCATGTATTTGGGATTCTGCGCCAGCAGCTTGTCCAGCGTGGCCAGGGCGTCGTCGTAGCGCTGGCCGGCGAACTGGCAGCGCGCCAGGCCCAGGTGCGCCCAGCCGATGGGACGGCCGGCCAGAATGGTGTGGTAGGCCAGTTCGGCCTCCGCCAGCTGGCCGGCGTCAAAATGCAGCTCGGCGCGCAGGCGGGCGAAGTCGGTGGCGTGGCGCGGGTGGTTCGCTTCGGCCGTGACGGCGGCCGCGATGGCCTCGCGCACATTGCCCTGGCCGATCTGTTCGTAGACCGGCAGGAAGGCGGTGCGCCGCCCCACGGCCTTGGCGATGCGCTGCATCAGCACTTCTACGGTGAACGGTTTCAGGATGTAGTCGGCCGGCAGCAGCTCGGCCGCGCTGACGACCTTGCCGTACACGCCTTCCGAGGTGAGCATGATGAAGATGGTCCAGGGGCCGATCAGCTTGTGCAGGCGCAGGTCTTCCAGCAGCTGCTGGCCGTCCTGGCCGTTGTCGCCGCTGCCGCTGCCCAGGTCGTATTCGCACAGCACCAGGTCGAAATTCTTCTTGCCGAGCTGGCGGATGGCCGTGCCGGAGCTGACCGCGTCGTCGATGCGGGTGATGCCGGACTGGTTCAGCATATTGCGCAGACTGGCGCGCATGCCGGGATTGGGGTCCACCAGCAGGACGGTGAGGTCGGCGTAGTCCTGCATCAGCGCGTCTCGGCGGCGGCCTGCGCGGGGGCGGGCGTGGTTGGCGTGCTTGGCGGGGCGGCGGCGGGCGCGTATTTCTGGCGCACGGCCGTGTACTGGGCGATCAGGCCCGGCAGCAGCGGGTGGGCGGGATTGTCGTCGCGGATGCGGCGCAGCAGGCCAGTGCATTGCACGGCCACGGTGGCGTCCCAGCCCAGGTCCATGATCTGGCGCAGCATGGCGGTGGCGGCCACCGCCCACAGTCCTTTATGGTCGGGGCGCTTGCGCAGCGCCTGCTGCAGCACTTCCACCGCGCCGGCCAGGTCGGCGTTGCGGCTTTTTTCGGCAGCCTGGCGCACCATGGCGTCCACGTCGGAGTCGAGCTGCTGGTCGTAGCTGCGCGCGATGTCTTCGCGGCCGGCCTGGGCGCACAGCGCCACCACGTCGGCCTCGGACACGCCGCTGTCGGGATCCTTGGTCAGCTCGCCGAACAGCACCGCCGCCTGTTCGTCCATGCGGTTCACCAGGCAGCTGTGCGCCAGCCCCAGCTTGATGTTGCTGGACATGCCGGTCGCTTCCGACAGCAGGGCCATGGCCTTGGCCAGCTCGGCGGCGGCCGCTTCCGGCTTGCCGTTCAGCTCCTGCAGCATGGCCGACGAGTAGGCGCGGCACACGTCCACGTCCGGCCCGCTGCGCAGCGAGCGTTCCATGTCGCGTATCACGGCGGAGGCGCCGGCGGCGTCGCCTTTTTTGACCAGGGTGCGCACCAGGTTCACGTGGTCGGCCGGGTCGCGGAATTCGGAGTACTTGGCCTTGGCCACGACCTGCTTGAAGGCCTTTTCGGCACCGTCGATGTCGCCGGTGGCGTAGGCCACGTCGCCCAGGTTGCGCAAGCGCGTCACCATGTGGGGCGAGATGGCGATGGCGTCTTCCAGCACTTTCCTGGCTTCCTCGTCCTTGCGCTGGGCGCGTAGCACCTGGGCCAGCAGGTCGTAGGCGGCCATCAGCTTGGGGTTCTCCGCCACCAGCGTTTCCAGCTGGGCCTGCGCGTCCGGATAGCGTTTCAGCGCGAAGGCGCAGCGCGCGCGGCCCAGTTGCGCCCAGCCCAGCGGTTTGCTGGCGACGATGGCGGTGTAGGCCTGCTCGGCTTCGGGCAGGCGATCCAGGCTGAACAGCAGTTCGGCGCGCAGACGGGCGTAGTCGGTGGCGTAGCGCGGCTGGGAGGTCTCGTTGCTCAGGCAGGCGGCGATGGCTTCGCGCGCTTTGCCCTGGCCTATCATCTGGTACACCGGCAGGAAGGTGGCGCGGCGTTCCAGGGCGCGGCCGATACGCTGCGACAGCACGTCCACGGTGAACGGTTTCAGGATGTAGTCGGTCGGCAGCAGCTCGGCGGCGCTGACCACCTTGCTGTACACGCCCTCGGACGTGAGCATGATGAAAATGGCCCACTGGCTGATGATGCGGTGCAGGCGCAAGTCCTCCAGCAGCTGCTGGCCGTCCTGGCCCGCCTCGTTGCCGCCGGCGCTGCCCAGGTCGTACTCGCACAGGATGACGTCGAAATTTTTCTTGTTCAGGGCCCGGATCGCGGTGCCCGCGCTGACGGCGTGTTCGACCTTGGTGATGTTCACCTGGGTCAGCATATTATGGACGCTGGCGCGCATGCCCTGGTTGGGGTCGACGATCAGTACCGACAGGTTGCTATAGTCTGGCATCTTCTTTCTCTCAGGCCGGGCAGGCTTTTTGTCCAGCATACTCCAAGGATAGGCAATTTTACGTGCATCGCAGCACTTTTCCCCGTGGGAGGCCCGCGTTTACGCACAAAAGCGCCAAAAATGTTGCATCAAGCGCACGATGCCCTCGTTCTGCGATGGACAAAGCTGTCTAGCAGACCCTGCCCGGGGAGGGGCTAACAGGGTATAATGCCGGGCAAAGGATTTTAGCCGCACAGATTTCTTCTTTAATCCGCAGCCACGCTGCTCAACCACCTCCCAACCATGTTGATTTTGCCGGGTTCTAACGCCCTGTCTGCATTCCGTAGCCAACGCCTTCTCACTCAACTGCAAGCCGTGCTGCCCGCCATTACGGCCGTGCAAGCGCGCCATCTGCACTTCATCGACGCTGCCGCGCCGCTTTCGAGCGACGACACCAGCCGCCTGCAAGGGCTGCTGACCTACGGCGAACCTGCCCAGGCCGAGCTGGCCGACGGCGGCGCGGTCGAAGAATTCGTGGTGATACCGCGTTTCGGCACCATTTCGCCATGGGCGTCGAAAGCCACCGATATCGTGCACAACTGCGGCATGGCCCACATCAAGCGCGTCGAGCGCGGCGTGGCCTACCGCATCCACCTGAAGGCCGGTTTCCTGGGCAGCAGCATAGGCGCGGGCAAGATGTCGGCCGAGCAGGCCGAGGCCGTCGCCGCGCTACTGCACGACCGCATGACGGATTCGGTGCTGCGCCACGCGGACGAGGCTGCCGGCCTGTTCCGCACGCTGGACGCCAAGCCGCTGGAGTCGGTGGACGTGCTGGGCGCGGGCAAGCAGGCGCTGGACAAGGCCAATACCGACCTCGGCCTGGCCATGTCGGACGATGAAGTGGACTACCTGCACGAAGCCTTCACCAAGGCCAAGCGCAACCCGACCGACGTGGAACTGATGATGTTCGCGCAGGCGAACAGCGAACACTGCCGCCACAAGATCTTCAACGCCGACTGGACCATAGACGGCGAGGCGAAGGACAAGTCGCTGTTCAAGATGATCAAGAACACCCACGAGCAGCAGCCCAAGGGCACCATCGTGGCCTACAGCGACAACTCGTCCATCATGGAAGGCGCCGTGGTTTCGCGCTTCTTCCCGCAAGGCGCCGGCCAGGAATACGCGGCCACCACCGAGCTGACCCACACGCTGATGAAGGTGGAGACCCACAACCACCCGACCGCGATCTCGCCGTTCCCTGGCGCCTCCACCGGCGCCGGCGGCGAAATCCGCGACGAGGGCGCGACCGGCCGCGGCGCCAAGCCGAAAGCCGGCCTGTGCGGCTTTACCGTGTCCAACCTGATGATACCCGGCGCCGTGCAGGCCTGGGAAAACGCCGCTTCGGTGACCGCGCCGTATGCGCAGCGCGGCACGTCGGAAGCCTACGGCAAGCCGGACCGCATCGCCTCGCCGCTGCAGATCATGATCGACGGCCCGCTGGGCGGCGCCGCCTTCTCCAACGAATTCGGCCGTCCCGTGCTGGGCGGCTACTTCCGCACCTACGAACAGAACGTGGGCGCGCAAGTGGCGGGCGTGGCGGACACCGTGTACGGCTATCACAAGCCCATCATGATTGCCGGCGGCATCGGCAACATCTCCGGCCAGCACACGCACAAGAACGACATCCCGGTCGGCAGCCTGCTGATCCAGCTGGGCGGTCCGGGCATGCGCATCGGCATGGGCGGCTCGGCCGCTTCGTCGATGGCCACCGGCACCAACACCGCCGACCTGGACTTCGACTCGGTCCAGCGCGGCAACCCGGAAATGGAACGCCGCGCGCAGGAAGTCATCAACGGCTGCTGGCAGCTGGGCGCGAACAACCCGATCATCTCCATCCACGACGTGGGCGCGGGCGGCCTGTCGAATGCCTTCCCCGAGATCACCAACGACGCCAAGCGCGGCGCGCTGTTCGACCTGCGCAAGATTCCGCTGGAAGAATCCGGCATGGCGCCGAAGGAAATCTGGTCCAACGAATCGCAGGAACGCTACGTGCTGGCCATCGCGCCGAACGACCTGCCTGCCTTCAAGGCCATGTGCGACCGCGAGCGCTGCCCGTTCGCCGTGGTGGGCACCGCCACCGAAGAACGCCAGCTCAAGCTGATCGACGACGAAATGGGCAACAGCCCGGTCGACATGCCGATGGACGTCCTGCTGGGCAAACCACCCAAGATGCAGCGCGACGTGCACCATGTGCAGAACGACTACCCGGCCATCGACCTGACCGGCATCTCGCTGGAAGAAGCCGCCAAGCGCGTGCTGCTGCTGCCGACCGTGGGCGACAAATCCTTCCTGATCACCATCGGCGACCGCACCGTGGGCGGCATGTCCGTGCGCGACCAGATGGTCGGCCCATGGCAGGTGCCGGTGGCCGACTGCGCCGTGACCGCCATGAGCTACGAAGGCTACCTGGGCGAAGCGATGGCGATGGGCGAGCGCACGCCGCTGGCCGTGATCAACGCGCCGGCCTCGGGCCGCATGGCCGTGGGCGAAACCGTCACCAACCTGGCCGCCGCGCCTATCCGCTCCATCGAAGACATCAAACTGTCCGCCAACTGGATGGCCGCCTGCGGCCAGCCTGGCCAGGACGCCGCCCTGTACGACACCGTGCAGGCCGTGGGCATGGAACTGTGCCCGGCGCTGGGCATCTCCATCCCGGTGGGCAAGGACTCGCTGTCCATGCGCACCACCTGGAAGGACGAAGGCGAAAGCAAGGCCGTGATGTCGCCGGTATCGCTGATCGTGTCCGGCTTCGCACCGGTGTACGACGTGCGCAAGTCGCTGACCCCGCAGATCCGCACGGACGCGGGCGACACCGTCATGATCCTGATCGACCTGGGCCGCGGCAAGAACCGCATGGGCGCCTCCGCGCTGGCGCAGGTGATGGGCCAGCTGGGCAATGAAGCGCCGGACGTCGACAGCGCCGAAGACCTGAAAGCCTTCTTCACGGCCATCCAGCAGCTGAACCAGGACGGCAAGCTGCTGGCCTACCACGACCGTTCGGACGGCGGCCTGTTCGGCACGCTGGCCGAAATGGCCTTCGCCGGCCGCGCCGGCCTGTCGATCAACCTTGACATCCTGACGCTGGACGCGGGCCACGGCGCCGACCAGGGCGACGCCAAGAACTGGGCCGGCCAGATCGCCGAGCGCCGCAACGAGCAGACCCTCAAGGCGCTGTTCAACGAAGAGCTGGGCGCGGTGGTGCAAGTGCGCGCCGACGAGAAATCGCTGGTGATGGACGTGCTGCGCTCGTTCAACCTGGGCGCCTGCAGCCACATCATCGGCAAGCCGAACGACCGTGGCGTGATCGAATTCACGCGCGACGCCAAGCTGATCTACAACCAGCCGCGCTTTGAACTGCACCGCCTGTGGAGCGACACCAGCTGGCGCATCTCCCGCATGCGCGAGAACCCGACCACGGCGGACGCGGAATACGACCGCCTGCTGGACCTGGCCGATCCCGGCATCTCGCCGAAGCTGACCTTCGACCCTTCGGAAAACGTGGCCGCGCCGTTCGTGGCGACCGGCGTGCGTCCGCGCGTGGCCATCCTGCGCGAGCAGGGCGTCAACTCGCACATTGAAACCGCGTGGGTCATGCACCAGGCCGGCTTTGCCGCCGTGGACGTGCACATGAGCGACCTGATCGCCGGCCGCGTCAAGCTGGACGACTTCCAGGGCATCATCGCCGTGGGCGGCTTCTCCTACGGCGACGTGCTGGGCGCGGGCGAAGGCTGGGCCAAGTCCATCCTGTTCAACCCGGCGATGGCGGAACAGTTCGCGCGCTTCTTCGGCCGCGGCGACACCTTCGGCCTGGGCGTGTGCAACGGCTGCCAGATGATGAGCAACCTGAAATCCATCATCCCGGGCGCGCACGCTTGGCCGAAGTTCACCACCAACAAATCCGAGAAGTTCGAAGCACGCTTCTCGATGGTGGAAGTGCTGGACTCGCCGTCGATCTTCTTCCAGGGCATGGCCGGCACGCAAACCGCCATCGCCATCGCTCACGGCGAAGGCTACGCCGACTTCACGCAGACCGGCAATATCGGCGAAGCGATTGCAGCCCTGCGCTTCATCGACAACAAAGGCGCCGCCACCGAAACCTACCCGTACAACCCGAACGGCTCGCCGCAAGGCCTGACTTCGGTAACGACGGCCGACGGCCGCTTCACGGTGATGATGCCGCACGCCGAGCGCGTGTTCCGCAGCGTGCAGCAATCGTGGCACCCTGAATCGTGGGGCGAAGACTCCCCATGGATGCGCATGTTCCGCAACGCCCGCAAGTTCATCGGCTAAGACCTAAAGCAGCAAAAAGGGGTCAGGGTTAATTAATTTGGAAACATTTCCAAATTAATTAACCCTGACCCCTTTTTTTATTCCTCAGACCAGAGGCGGCCGGCGGTGGCCCAGTGCTCTTTTTTTATTTCGTGGAGGATGATGTCCACGGATTCGGGCGTGGCGTCCAGCGTGGCGCAGGTGGCTTCGGTGATGGCTTTGACGAAGGCGCGCTTCTGTTCCGGCGTGCGGCCTTCGAAGAGTTGGACGTTGATGGTGGGCATAGCAGCTCCTCAGGTGCGGTAGGTGGGATTGGTGGCGTCCAGTTGGCGCAGCAGGGCGGGCCATTCGAGGCGGCCTTCGGGCGCGCCGTCCCCAAGCAGCTCGCTGTGCGCCTTGATGCAGACGGCTTCGCTGGGCTGGCGCAGCGGCATGCAGGCGGATTGGGCCAGCAGCTGCAGCTTGCAGGCCTGGTCCAGTGTCTGCATCAGTACGAAGGCTTCGGCTATCGTGCGGCCGACTGTGAGGCTGCCGTGGTTGCGCAGCAGCATGGTGGGGTGCCGGGCGAGGCTGGCGGTAAGGCGGTCTTGCTCGGCCGGCGTCATGTCCAGGCCTTCATAGTCGTGGTAGGCCATTTCGCCGTAAAAGCGCAGCGCGTAGGGCGACAGCGGCAGCAGGCCGGCGTCTTGCATGCCGACTGCGATGGCGTTGGGGTTGTGCAGGTGCATGACGCAGGCGGCGTCCGGCCGCGCCGTATGAACGGCGCCGTGCAGGGCGAATCCGGCTTTGTTGACGGCGTGCTGGGAGCGGCAGACCTTGTTGCCTTCGCAGTCGACTTTGACCAGATTCGAGGCGCGGATTTCGTCAAAACGGAATCCGAATGGGTTGATTAGATAATGGCCCGGTTCTCCGGGAACGGCGGCGGAGATGTGGGTATATATTCCGTCGTCCCAGCCGAATTGGGCGCACAGCTGGTAGCAGGCGGCGAGGTCAATTCGGGTTTGCCATTCGGCGGGGCTGGTGATGCCGGTTGGCGCAATTGCGGTCCGGATTGATGTAGAGAGGCTGTCCATTCGAACAGATTAGCATATTGTTCGGCCGGCGTTCCTGCGTCCGTAGCAATGGACGCCATGCGCCTGGAGATATATCCGGCTTATAGGTGTTTATTGGCCTCGCGGTAGCTGAGTGCGGACAGGGCGCTTTTATTCTGCTGCGTGAATTGGCGGACTTCTTCCGGTGCGTGCCGCGCGTAATCCCTCAGAGCCCATCCGATGGCCTTCTGGATAAAGAATTCCTTTTCATGCGCCAATCCAAGGCAATAGGAATAAAGCCGCTTATGGTCGGTTTTTCCGCGCCAGCCTAATTGATGGAGCAGCGCCATTCGGCGCATCCAGAAGTTTTCGTGCTTTAGCGCTTCGTCCATATGGTCGTGCTGTCCGCACAATATATCGCCTATTACGGTGGCTAGCGCATCCACTGTGTCCCACCATGATTTCCTCTGCACGAGTGCAAGCAGGGCGGGAATATCTGCAATGCGCAGCTCTTTGCTGTGCATGTTCAGCAAGTCCAGGGTCGCGTATTGATATTCCCGCTCAGAGTAATCCCATAATTCATTTGCCAGGCCGATCAGATAAGCATGGCCGCTGCCTTTCAAAGGTATGAGCAGCGGCTTGATCGCAGCCCGGCGCGCGGGCGTGGGAATGCCGAGATAATCAAACTGGTCGCGCATATAGGCGCGCATCCCGCTGGCGCGTTCCGGATCGGCTAGCGCTTGCAGTTCGCCATGCAATTGCTGGAGGAGATTGGTCTTCATACCGCTGGAGTATGCCAGAATATGGCACATTCATGCTCAAAACTGGTAGCCGGCAGGCGAAAAAAAAGGCGCTCCGCAGAGCGCCCGAATTACCACTGGGAGATTAGAGTTTAAAGCGGCTGACCACTTGCGCCAGATTGGCCGATTCGTCCTGCATGGATGCCGCCGCAGCAGCAGCTTCCTCGACCAGCGCTGCATTCTGCTGGGTCACCTGGTCCATTTGGCCGATGGCGATATTTACCTGTTCAATACCGGCAGTCTGCTCCTGGCTGGCATGGCTGATCTCGGCCATAATATCCGTTACGCGTTTTACGCTATTAACAATTTCCTGCATCGTAAGGCCGGCTTGATCCACCAGGCGGCTGCCTGCGTCGACTTTTTGAACGGAGTCGTCAATCAGGCCTTTAATTTCGCGCGCTGCCGCAGCGGAACGCTGGGCCAGATTGCGCACTTCGGACGCCACCACGGCAAAGCCGCGCCCTTGTTCGCCGGCGCGCGCTGCCTCTACTGCTGCATTCAATGCGAGAATATTGGTCTGGAATGCGATGCCGTCAATAACGCCGATAATGTCGACGATTTTGCGCGACGAGTCGTTAATCGAACTCATGGTTTTAACGACTTCATTGACCACGTCGCCGCCTTTTACCGCGACTTCGGATGCGGACGCTGCGAGTCCATTTGCCTGGCGCGCATTATCGGCATTCTGTTTTACCGTCGAGGTAATCTGATTCATCGAAGACGCGGTGCGGCCAAGCGAGCCGGCTTGTTCTTCGGTGCGGTTGGATAAATCCAGATTGCCCGATGCAATTTCCTGCGAGGCGAGGGCGATAGTATCGGTGCCGGTGCGGATTTGCTGCACCATGGCGGCCAAATGGTCCTGGATTTTCTTAATCTCATACAGCAGGCTGGTATTATCGCCGTCCACGGTGACTATCCTGGCGGAGAAATCCCCCTCCGCAATCCGGTGCGCGATTTGCGCCGCATAAGCGGGTTCGCCGCCCAGTTGGCGCATGACGTCGCGCGCCATCCAGATGGCGATGCCGACTCCTATCGCCACGGCCAAGGCGCCGAGCGAGATGCTGATGAGCAGCATGCTGTGGGTGGATTCGACCACGGCAGCCTTGGTCTCTTTCACCTCGGCGTTCTTTTGCTTGATGAAGTCGAGCAGCTGGGTGCGCATTTCGCGCCAGACCGGCGTTTCTTCCTTGTTCAGGGCAACGATGGCGGCTGCCTGGTCTTCCTTGGCCAGCGTGGCGACCTTGGCCTGCAGGCCGGCTTGCTTGTCGCGCAGTTCGGCGACTTTCTGGAAGGTTTGCAGGGTGGCGGGCGTGCCGCGCGACAGCTCCAGCGCCGTGGTGCTGTGCTCCTTGAAGGCCGAGCCGGCGTCCTCCAGGTTTTTATAGCCGGTCTTGTTGGCCGGGTCCAGCACCACGTTGCGCAGCGCCTGGCCCATTTGCAGGCCTTGGGCGTACATATTGGTGGCCGTCATCAGCAGGGCCTGGTCTTGCTCCAGGAAGCCCTGGAAGCGGTTCTTGGCGGACTGCATGCCTTGCAGGGCGACGCCCAGTGCGCAAACAAAGAACAGGCACACCAGTCCCATGCACAACGTCATTTTTGATTTTAGATTCATGAATTTCCCCAATTAACTATTGCTGTACATCAATAGTAGACTGGGTTTCACAAATAAAAAATGGCACTTTGGTGCAAGTGCCATTTTGGTACAACCGGGCGGCTCAGCGAGCCGGCGAAGGATTACTGGATCTTCGCTTTTTTGATCAGGTCTTCGCGGTAGGCGGCAACCTTCTTCTGCGTCAGGGCTTCGGCAACCTGGCCTTTGACTTCATCCAGCGACGGCAGCTTGGAAGCGCGCGAGCCTTCCAGCTTGATCACGTGGTAGCCGAACTGCGATTTCACCGGGGTTTCGGTGAACTGGCCGTCCTTCAGGGCCACCATGGCGTCGGAGAATGGCTTGACGTAGGACGAAGGGGCTGCCCAGTCCAGGTCGCCGCCGTTGTTGGCGGAGCCGTCTTTCGACACCTTGGCCAGTTCTTCGAACTTGCCGCCGGCTTTCAGCTTGGCGATGATGTCCTTGGCTTGCTGCTCGGTCTCAACCAGGATGTGGCGGGCGTGGTATTCCTTGTCGCCGACCTGTGCCTTGTACTTGTCGTACTCGGCCTTGATTTCAGCGTCCGACACCGGATTCTTCTTCACGTAGTCCGCCAGCATGGCGTTGATGATGATGCTTTGACGGGTGTTTTCCAGGGCCGCTTTGACTTCGGCACGGGTGCCTACGCCTTGTTTGTCGGCTTCCTGGATCAGCACTTCGCGGCCGATCAGGTCTTTCTTGATGGCTTCGCGCAGTTGCGGGGAATCAGCTTGTTTGCCTTGAGCAACCACTTGCTTGACGATGGCTTCCACTTTCGAAGCTGGAATGGCTTTGCCGTTCACGGTCGCGGCGTTTTGCGCGAATGCCGGTGCGGCGGCTACAGCGATCAGGGCTAACAACAGGCGGGCTGGCTTCAAAATCATTATCACATCCTATAAAAAACACGGGAGCGCGGTGCGCAGAGCCCAAATAATAGCGGCGCCACGAGGGCGCCGTTCCTTACTGCTGATTGATTACTGTACTTTGGCTTTCTTGACCAGTTCTTCCTGGTAAGCCTGCAGCTTCTTCTGGGTCAGCGCGTCCGAAATTTGCGGCTTCACTTCTTCCAGGGTAGGCAGCTTGGCTTCGCGCACATCGTCCACTTTGATGATGTGGAAGCCGTTCGGGGTCTGAACCGCCTTCTCGGTGACCTGGCCTTTTTGCAGGTTCACGAAAGCGTCCGAGAACACTTTAGGGAAGGACGATGGGGTAGCCCAGTCCAGGTCGCCGCCGTTGGCTGCGGAGCCGGTGTCTTTCGAGGTCTTGGCCAGTTCTTCGAACTTGGCGCCGCCCTTGATCTTGGCGATCACCGCGTCTGCTTCAGCAGCGGTTTCCACCAGGATGTGGCGCACGTGGTATTCCTTGTTGCCGGTTTGAGCGACGAATTTGTCGTACTCGGCCTTGATGTCGGCGTCGTTGACCGGGTTCTTCTTCACGTATTCGCCAACCAGTGCGTTGATGAAGATGGCCTGGCGCGCGTTGTCCAGTGCGGCTTTGACGTCGGCGTTCTTGGCGTAGCCTTGCTTTTCCGCTTCCTGCATCAGCACTTCGCGGCCGATCATTTCTTTCTTGATGGCTTCACGCAGCTGCGGGGAATCCGGTTGCTGGCCTTGAGCAACAACTTGCTTGACCACGGCATCCACGCGCGACGACGGGATGGCCTTGCCGTTGACAACGGCCAGGTTCTGGGCAAAAGCGGGGGCCGCAACAACAGCGATAAGTGCGATCAGCAGACGGGCTGGCTTCAAATTCATTATTTCAAATCCTAAGGGGTAAAGTTCTTAATTGCGGAGAGACGGATTTTGTGTGATCGCGTTGTCTCTCATTGTTTCCAAATCTCCGCGCTTATCATACTTCAGACGG
This sequence comes from Pseudoduganella sp. GW821-FHT05F09, assembly GCF_059419605.1. Classification (NCBI taxonomy): domain Bacteria; kingdom Pseudomonadati; phylum Pseudomonadota; class Betaproteobacteria; order Burkholderiales; family Oxalobacteraceae; genus Pseudoduganella; species Pseudoduganella sp. GW821-FHT05F09. Next base: position 1,206,152 of record NZ_JBWKSD010000001.1, on the reverse strand, counting down.
TGCCAGTGCGGTAATGGCCAATGCGTGTATTTCCCCACGCATCATATCGTGCACGGAATCATACACGAGTCGATGTCTTGTGACGAGTTTAAGGCCTTCGAATTTATCGGAAACGATACGCAGCTGGTAATGGCCGCCGCCGGAGGCTGCGCCGGCGTGGCCGGCGTGCAGCGCGGACTCGTCTTCCAGCACCAATTCGGCCGGCTGAAGGGCGGCGCGCAGGCGCTCTTCTATCTTGGCAATGCGCGGGTCGGTCATGCTTCGTCCTTCATATATTTAGCGAGGTAAATAGTCTGGCCGATAATGAAGACGAATGTCAAACCGGTGGTGCCGAAGGCCTTGAAGCTGACCCAGGAGGCGGTGTCGGACTTGAACAGCACGAAGGCCACGAACAGGTTGATAAAGCCCAGCGCGGCAAAGAAGGCGGTCCACGACAGGTTGAGCTTTTCCCATACTTCGTCCGGCAAGGTCAGCTGCGAGCCCATGGCCTTGCGGATCAGGTTGTTCTTGAACCAGTAGCGCGCCGCCAGCAGGCCGACCGCGAAGCACCAGTAGATCATGGTCGGTTTCCACTTGATAAAGATCTCGTCGTGGAAGTAGATGGTCAGGCCGCCGAACACCACGAACAGGAACAGCGACAGCCACAGCATGAAGTCGACCTTGAGGCCGCGCAGCTTCAGGTAGACGATCTGGCCGGCATTGGCCAGGATGCCGGCCAGCGTGGCGATCACCATGGGGGCCTGGTCGGGCGTGACGGAGCCGCCCGACAGCATGCCGCTCATATACGTGTTGACGAAGGCTTGCGCCGCTTCCGGGTGCATGCCGCCCAGTTTGTAGCAGGCGAAAAAGACCAGCAGCGGAAGGAAGTCGAACAGGATTTTCATGGTGAGGCCGTTGGTTTTTAGTCTTGTGGATCGAAGCGCAGCGAGGCGGAATTAATGCAGTAGCGTAAGCCGGTCGGGGGCGGGCCGTCCGGGAAGACGTGGCCCAGGTGGGCGTCGCAGACGGCGCAAATAATCTCTGTACGCAGCATACCATGCGAGCGGTCCACCACCTCCGTTACGTTGGCCGGGTCCAGCGCCTTGAAGTAGCTGGGCCAGCCGCAGCCGGAGTCGAATTTGGTGTCGGACGCGAACAGCGGCGTGTTGCAGCACACGCAGGTGTAAATGCCATGCTCGTGGTGGTCCCAGAACTTGCCGGTGAAAGCGCGTTCGGTGGCGGCGTGGCGGGTGACCTGGTATTCCATGGCGTCAAGCTGGGCGCGCCATTCGGCGTCGGATTTGATTACTTTATCAGTCATGATTTAAAACTTTCTTAAGAAGAACAGCTGACTTCGAGATGGCTGGCCCAGTCCGGGGGCAAAGCCGCGTATTGTTCGTGCTCAGGCTGTTCGTCGTATGGGCGCTGCAAAACTGACAGCAAACGGGCTATTTCCGTAAAGTCTTTATTTTGGGCTTTCTCAATTGCAATCTGCGCCAGGTAATTGCGCAGCACATATTTGGGATTCACCTTATCCATCGCCAGCTTGCGTTCCGCGTCGTTGCTGTTTTCGGCGCGCAGGCGGGTGCGGTAGCGGGCGGCCCAGGCGTCGAAAGCTTCGCGCTGGATGAATTCATCCCGCAAATCATGGTCCGGCTCATCGGTATCCGTCTTGAGATTGCTCAGGGTGCGGAAGAATTGCGTGAAATCGGCGTGGTTTTCCTGCAGCAGCGAGAACATGGCGTCCATCAGCTCCGGATCGCCTTCCTGCTCGGTGGCCAGGCCCAGCTTGGCGCGCAGCAGTTCGTTCATCTTGGCGGCAAAGGCGGGCTGGTAGACGTCCAGCGCGGCCTGGGCGGCGGGAATTTCCTCTATCAGCGGCAGCAAGGCCTGGCCCAGCGCGTAGCAGTTCCAGTGGCCGATCTGCGGCTGCATGCCGTAGGAATAGCGGCCTTGCTGGTCGGTGTGGTTGCAGATGTGCTGGCTGTCGAAGGCTTCCATAAAGCCGAACGGCCCGTAATCCAGCGTATCGCCGAGGATGGACATGTTATCGGTGTTCATCACGCCGTGCATAAAGCCGACCGCCTGCCAATGCGCCATGAGCACGGCGGTGCGGCGCGTGACTTCGGCCAGAAAAGCCGCGTATGGATTGGCTTCGGCGCGCAACTCCGGGTAAAAACGGTCGATCACGTAGTCGGCCAGCACTTTCAGCTCGGCCGGCTTCTGGCGGCTGGACCAGTGCTCGAAGGAGCCGAAGCGGATGAAACTGGGCGCCATACGCAGCACGACGGCAGACGTTTCCACCGTTTCGCGCATGACGCCCTGGTCCGAACCGGCGATCGACAGCGCGCGCGAAGTGGGGATGCCCAGCGCCGCCATTGCTTCCGAACACAGGAATTCGCGGATGGACGAGCGCAGCACGGCGCGGCCGTCGCCCATGCGGGAGTAGGGCGTCAGTCCGGCGCCTTTCAGCTGCAGTTCCATCGGGCCGTTTGCCGTGGCCACGTCGCCCAGCAGGATGGCGCGGCCGTCGCCCAGCTGGCCGGCCCACACGCCGAACTGGTGGCCGGAATACACGGCGGCCAGCGGTTGCGCGGTCTCGGGCACGGCGTTGCCGGCCAGGATGTCCAGCGCCTGCTGTTCAGCCAAGGCGGCGGCGTCCAGGCCGATCAAGGCCGCTGCCGCTTCGCTCACGGCGACCAGATAGGGCGCGGGCAGCGGAGTGGGCATTAAACGGGTGTAGAAAGAGGGCGGGAGACTCGCGAAGGAGTTGTCCAGAGGGAGCTTATTGATGGCGGTTCCAGTGGCGATGGGTGAAGTCCAGATTTTAACGCACCTGCCGATTCTAGGCGGTGGCGTTGGTATTGCCATAGCCGTTACACTTGGTAACCACCCGCGTTGTGGTGTTTGCTGCGCCGCAGCATGAAAACTGTTTGACGAAAATAGCACGTGTGTTCGAATATGGGTTAAATCATGAAATAAAAACAAAGTTACTTAGGAGATGCAATGACGCTTCCGCAGAGCCCGCTCATGGGGCAGATGATGAATCAGCCCCTGCTTGTATCCGGCATCATTGAATTCGCTGCCCGCCATTTTGGCGATAGCCAGATCGTGTCGCGCCGTGTCGAAGGCGACATCCACCGCTACACCTACCGCGACTGCCACCAGCGCGCCCGCCGCCTGGCCAACGCGCTGCACGGCATGGGTGTCGCGCTGGGAGACCGCGTCGCCACGCTGGCCTGGAACGGCTACCGCCACCTGGAGGCCTACTATGCGGTGTCCGGCTCCGGCGCCGTGCTGCACACCATCAATCCACGCCTGCACCCGGAGCAGATCGCCTATATCGTCAACCACGCGGAAGACCAGGTGCTGCTGTTCGACCTGACTTTTTTGCCGGCGGTAGAAGCCATGTCCGCCATCTGCAAGCAGGTGAAGCACTACGTGCTGATGTGCGACCGCGACCGCATGCCGGCGGAAAGCAAAATCCCCGGCCTGCTGTGCTACGAGGACCTGATCGCCTCCCATTCGGACGAGTACGTATGGCCGCAATTCGACGAAAACTCGGCCTGCACGCTGTGCTACACCTCCGGCACCACGGGCAATCCCAAGGGCGCGCTGTATTCGCACCGCTCGACCGTGCTGCACGCCTACGGTTCGGCGCTGCCTAACGCCCTCAACGTGACCTCGCGCGACGCGGTGCTGCCGGTGGTGCCCATGTTCCATGTGAACGCCTGGGGCCTGCCGTACTCGGTGCCGCTGAGCGGCGCCAAGATGGTCTTCCCCGGCGCGGCGCTGGACGGCAAGTCGCTGTACGACTTGTTCGAGGCCGAGCAGGTGACGTTCTCGGCCGGCGTGCCGACCGTCTGGCTAGGCCTGATCAACTTCATGCTGCAAAACAAGCTCAAGTTCAGCAGCTTCCGCCGCACCGTGATCGGCGGCTCGGCCTGCTCGCCAGCCATGATGAACACCTTGATGGACGAATTCGGCGTGGAGGTCATCCACGCTTGGGGCATGACGGAAATGTCGCCGCTGGGCACGGCCGGCGTGCTGATGGGCAAGCACCGCGAACTGCCGCAGGACCAGCAGCGCAAGATCCTGCTCAAGCAAGGCCACGCGGTGTACGGCGTGGACATGAAGATAGTCGACGACGACGGCAAGGAACTGCCGTGGGACGGCAGCAGCTACGGCCACCTGCTGGTGAAAGGGCCGTGGGTGATCTCCGCCTACTACAAGGGCGAGGGCGGCGACCCGCTGCAAAACGGCTGGTTCCCGACCGGCGACGTGGCCACCATAGACCCAGACGGCTATATGCAGATTACCGACCGCAGCAAGGACGTGATCAAGTCCGGCGGCGAGTGGATAGGCACCATAGACCTGGAAAACATCGCCGTGTCGCACCCGGCCGTGATGCAGGCGGCATGCATCGGCATTGCGCATCCGAAATGGGACGAGCGCCCGCTGCTGGTCATCGTGCGCAGGCCGGGCATGGACGTCAGCCGCGAGGAGCTGCTGGCCTTCTATGAGGGCAAGATCGCCAAATGGTGGCTGCCGGACGACGTGGTCTTTGCCGACGCGCTGCCGCTGGGCGGCACCGGCAAGGTGCAGAAGAACAAATTGCGCGAACAATACAAGGAGTACAAACTGCCTACGGCATGAGCAGGCAACACAATCAGCAGCACGCTGGACAACCACAACTAAAAAGAAGGATGGAGACTATGACCTACCGCAAGCTCGCCGTTGCTGTCAGCCTTACCCTGTTGTCCACGGCCGCTTTGGCCGAGACCGTGAAAATCGCGTTCATCGACCCGCTGTCCGGCCCGTTCGCGCCGGTCGGACAGAACCAGCTGAAAAGCTTCCAGCTCATTGCCGACATGGCCACCAAGGGCAAGTGGGCGGGCGAGCACAAGATCGAAGTGAACGGCTTCGACAACAAGGGCAGCCCGCAGGAATCGCTGACCCAGCTCAAGGCCGTGATCGACCAGGGCTACCGCTACATCACCCAGGGCAACGGCTCCGGCGTGGGCCTGGCGCTGCTGGACGCGGTGAACAAGCACAACGAGCGCAACCCGGGCAAGGAAATCGTCTACCTGAACTACGCGGCCATCGATCCGGACATGACCAACAGCAAATGCAGCTTCTGGCATTTCCGCTTCGACGCCAACTCCGACATGAAGATGGAGGCGCTGACCAGCTTCATGGCGCCGGACAAGAACATCAAGTCGGTCTACATCATCGGTCAGAACTACGCCTTCGGCCAGGCGGTCAGCCGCGCGGCCAAGGAATACCTGGCGCGCAAGCGGCCGGACATCAAGATCGCCGGCGACGACCTGCATCCGATCGGGCAGGTGAAGGACTTCTCGCCCTACATCGCCAAGATCAAGGCTTCGGGCGCGGACTCCGTCATCACCGGCAACTGGGGCGCCGACCTGGCGCTGCTGGTGCGCGCCGCCAAGGACGCCGACCTGAAAGCCAACTTCTACACCTACTACGGCATCACTACCGGTGTGCCGACGGCGATGGGCGCGGCGGGCGCCGAGCGCACCAAGATCATCGGCAACTGGATGATCAACAACGAAACCTTCGCCGGCAAGGAAGTGGTCGACGCCTTCAAGGCCAAGTACAACGACGACTACTACGCCGCGCAGACGCACAGCATCATCACCATGCTGTCGCAGGCCATCAAAGCGGCCAAGACTCCGGACCCGGTCAAGGTGGCGTTCGCTTTGGAAGGCATGAAAGCGCAGTCGCTCAACGGCGGCGTGATGATGCAGAAGCAGGACCACCAACTGCAGCAGCCGCTGTACATCGGCACCTGGACCAAGGTCAACGGCAAGGACGTCAAGTACGACCAGGAAAACACCGGCTACGGCTGGCGCATGGACAAGAAGATCGACGCCTACGTGGCCGGCCAGCCGACCTCGTGCCAGATGAAGCGGCCTGGCTAACCCAGCGAGCTGAGCCGCATTCGGGGTCAGACCCCGAATGCGGCTCAGGCTGCTTGCCTTTGCATCCGCATCATCGGAGTTCCCATGGAATTTACTTTATTTACTATGCTTAACGGCATCAGTTATGGACTGCTGCTGTTCATGCTGTCGTCCGGCCTGACGCTGATCTTCAGCATGATGGGTGTGCTGAACTTTGCGCATGCGTCCTTTTATATGCTGGGGGCCTATATTGCCTACACCATCAGCAGCGTGGTCGGCTTCTGGCCCGCGCTGGTGCTGGCGCCCGTTGCAGTGGGCCTGCTGGGCGCGCTGGTGGAGCGCTACGGCTTGCGGCCGCTGCACAAATTCGGCCATATCCCCGAGCTGCTGTTCACTTTCGGCCTGTCCTTCCTGATCGTGGAACTGGTGCAGCTGGTCTGGGGCCGCGCGGCGGTGCAATACGCCATCCCCAAGCAGCTGGACGGCCCGCTGTTCACGCTGTTCTCCACCAGCTTCCCGGCCTACCGCGCCTTCATGATGCTGGTGGCGCTGGCCATGCTGGGCGCGATCTGGCTGGTGCTGACCCGCACCCGCGTCGGCCTCGTGATCCAGGCCGCGCTCACGCATCCGGAGGCGGCCGAGGCACTGGGCCACAACGTGCCGCGCATCTTTATGTGGGTGTTCGGCGGCGGCTGCGCGCTGGCGGGGCTGGCCGGGGTTATCGGCGGCAACGCCTTCGTCACCGAGCCCGCCATGGCGGCCACCGTGGGCAGCATTATCTTCGTGGTGGTGGTGGTGGGCGGCATGGGCTCGCTGGCCGGCGCCTTTGCCGCGTCGCTGCTGATCGGCATTATGCAGACCACGGCGGTGGCGCTGGATTATTCGCTGGCGCATCTGCTGGGCAAGCTAGGCGTGGCCATTACGCCGGCCACGCCCGCCTACGCGCTGCTGAACGTCACCATTGCGCAGAGCTCGGCCATCCTGCCGTATCTGCTGCTGGTGCTGATCCTGATTTTCCGCCCTAAGGGCTTGATGGGGACCCGCGAATGAAAGAACTACGCTACACCCCGCTCAATCTGGGGCGCTGGCTGCTGTGGGGCGGCTACGCCCTCATCTTGCTGGCGGCGCCGCTGGTGTTCAGCAAGGGCGGCGGGCTGACGCTGCTGTCGCAGATGGGCACCGTCATGATCTTCGGCCTGTCCTACAACATGCTGCTGGGGCAGGGAGGCATGCTGTCCTTCGGCCACGCGGTGTATTCCGGCCTGGGAGCGTTCTTCGCCATCCATGCCATGAATATGGCGGGCGCGGGCCAGCTGCCCATCCCCACCAGCCTGATTCCGCTGGTGGGCGGTGTGGCCGGGCTGGGCTTCGGCCTGCTGTTCGGCTACGTCACCACGCGCAAGGCGGGCACCACCTTCGCCATGATTACGCTGGGGCTGGTGGAGCTGGTCTTCGCCAGTTCGCTGATGTTCCCCGGCTTCTTCGGCGGCGAAGGCGGCGTGACCACCAACCGCGTGATCGGCGGCGCGGTGCTGGGCATTACTTACGGGCCGCAGATCCAGGTGTACTACCTGATCGCGTTCTGGCTGTTTGTCTGCACCGCCGCCGTGTACGCCTACACGCAGACGCCGCTGGGCCGCATCATCAACGCCGTGCGGGACAATCCCGAGCGGGTGGAGTTCATCGGCTACGACACGCAGTGGGTGCGCTACCTGGTGGTGATACTGTCGTCCTTCTTCGCCGGCGTTGCGGGCGGGCTGTCGGCGATCAATTTCGAGATCGTCAGCGCGGAGAACGTCAGCGCTATCCGCTCCGGCAGCATATTGCTGTTCACTTTCATCGGCGGCATAGGCTTCTTCTTCGGGCCGCTGCTGGGCGCCATCGTCGGCATCCTGTTCTCGGTGCTGCTGTCCGACTACACGCCGGCCTGGCAGCTGTACCTGGGCTTGTTCTTTGTGCTGCTGGTGCGCTACGCGCCGGGCGGCATGGGCAGCCTTATCATGCTGTTGCTGCGGGCGGCGAGGTTCGGCCACTTTGGCCGCATCGGCAAGCCGCTGGGCTGGGTGTGCCTGGCGGTGCTGCCGGGGCTGATCGGTTTTGTCGCCGGCGTGGAGATGCTGTACCACCTGACGCTGGAAGCGGCCAACGGCAGCGTGAAGCAGCTTTTCGGCATGGCGGTCGATACGCGCTCGGCGCTGCCGTGGACGCTGGCGGGCGGCCTGCTGCTGGCCAGCGTCGTGGCGTGGCGCAAGGCGCAGCCGGTGTTCGCGGACGCGTGGGGTGCTTCCTGCGCGGAGATTGCAGTGCAGACCAGGAGCGCGCGATGAAGGCATTGGAATTGGTGGACGTGCGCAAGAGCTTCGGCAAATCCGAGATCATACGGGGCGCCACCCTGGGCATAGAACAGGGCGAGCGCTGCGCGGTGATAGGGCCGAACGGCGCGGGCAAGTCCACGCTGTTCAATCTGATTTCCGGACGCTTCCCGCTCAGCAGCGGCGAGATCCGGCTGAACGGCCAGCGCATCAGCGGCCTCAAGCCCTACCAGATCAACCGGCTGGGCTTGTCGCGCAGCTTCCAGATCAGCAATCTGTTCGTCAACCTGTCGGTGTACGAGAACCTGCGCTGCGCCGTGCTGTGGTCGCTGGGCTACAAGTACTCCTTCTGGCACCGGCTTGCCAGGCTGCGCGACGCGCATGAGCGGGCCGAGCAGGTGCTGGAGGAGATCGGCCTGCAGCGCCAGCGCCACGTGGCCGCCGGCGTGCTGACTTACGCCGAGCAGCGCGCGCTGGAAATCGGCATCACCATCGCGGGCGGCGCGGACGTGATCCTGCTGGACGAGCCAACGGCGGGCATGAGCCGCTCGGAGTCGGATGCGGCGGTGGAGCTGATCCGCAAGGTCACCGTCGGCAAGACGCTGGTGATGGTGGAGCATGACATGAGCGTGGTGTTCGGCCTGGCCGACAAGATCGCCGTGCTGGTGTATGGCGAAGTGATCGCCTGCGACACGCCGGACCGGATACGGGGCAACGCCGCCGTGCAGGCGGCCTATCTGGGCGGCCACGAGGAGGCGGCATAATGGGGGAACGCATGCTGGACATCCGCAATCTGCACGCCTATTACGGCAAAAGCCATGTGCTGCATGGCGTGGACCTGCACGTGGAGCCGGGTGAGATCGTCAGCCTGCTGGGCCGCAACGGCGCGGGCCGTTCGACGCTGGTGAAGGCGGCCATGGGCCAGGTCAGCGCCACCGGCACGGTCAAGCTGAAGGGGCGCGAGATCCTGGGGCTGAAGGCTTACCAGATCGCGCACCAGGGCCTGGGCTATGTGCCCGAGAACCGCGACGTGTTTCCCACGCTGACCGTGGAGCAAAACCTGGTGCTGGGACAGAAGAAGGCGGGCACGCAGGGACGCTGGAGCCTGGACGATATGTACCGCATGTTCCCGCGCCTGCAGGAGCGGCGCGCGGTGGCGGCGGGCGTGCTGTCCGGCGGCGAGCAGCAGATGCTGACGCTGTGCCGCACGCTGATGGGCGATCCGGACCTGATCATGATAGACGAGCCCACCGAGGGGCTGGCGCCCAAGATCGTGGCGCTGGTGGCGGATTACCTGACGGCGCTGCGCGAGCGCGGCATTTCTGTGCTGCTGGTGGAGCAGAAGCTGGCGATTGCGATGGAGATTTCGCAGCGCGTCTATGTGATGGGTCACGGCGCCATCGTGTTCGAGGGCACGCCGGCCGCCTTGCGCGCCGACGCCGCGGTGCGCAAGGAGTGGCTGGAAGTTTAAGGCTGGGTTTGCGGCGGCAGCAGGTGCGCCAGCTTGTCGATCAGGCTGCCGCAGTCAAATACGCTGAAGGACTGGCGGTTGCCGTCTTCTTTCTCCATGTCGATGACTTCGGCGGCTTCGCTTTGCATGCCTGCGCCGGCGGACTGGTTGCGCATCAGGCGCGGGGCGGCGTAGCGCTGGCTGTCCAATACCGTAATGATGTCTTCCACGCCGTCCACCAGCAGGCCGTAGCGTTCTTCGCCGCGCTCGATAATCAGGATGCGAGACAGTTCGCCCGGCTCCCGCTCCGGCATGCCGTACAGGCTGCGCATGTCGATCACGCTGACCATCATCTGGCGCAGATTGAGCACGCCGCGCATATAGTGGGGCGTGCCGGGCGGGCGGGTGATGTTGCCGGAGAAGTTGATGATCTCGCGCACCTGCTTGATTTCGACCGCGAAAGCCTGCTCCATGCGGAAGGTGAGGTAGACCTTGCGTGCGCCGTGGCGGCCGTCCTTGGCCGCGCCTGCCGCCTGCTGGCCATCCAGCGGGTACAGATTGGCGTGGCCCTGGCGCATGTCGGCGATTTCCTTGTGCGAGAAAATGCCGGCGTGGTCGAGCAGAATCACGTCGCCCTGTTCGGGCCGGGAGATGCAGCCGCCGAACATGCCGGCGCGCGCCTTGCTGAGCAACGGGATGGGCAGCACGTCGTCGTTATAGAAATGGATGATGCTGTCGACCGAGTCGACCAGGAAGGCGATGGTGGCGTCGCCGATGCGGGCCACCATCACGCGCTGGTCCGCATCGGCGGCGTCCACCGGGCGGGCGGACGCGCCGGCGCTCAGCAGCGCGGTGAAATCGACCACGGCCACCGGGCTGCCGCGGAAATTCATGCGGCCCAGGCACAGTTTGCCAACCAGCACGGACGGCTGCAGCTCGGGCACCCGCACGATTTCCTGGATGGCCGCCATTTCGAAGGCGAAGCTGGTGCCGGCCGAGCGGAAGCTCACGCAGCGGCGGCGCTCGCCCTGGGCCTGGGCGCGCTGCAGCCGCTGCTGGCCGCTGGCGCGCAGCGACAGCACTTGCGGCACGTTTTCAATGCGGATCAGCTGGTTGGCGTCCAGCACCTGCAGCAGGCGGTTGCCCTGGTCCAGCAGGATGGCGCCGGCAATGACGCCGGGCGTGGCGCCGGGCGGGTATTGCAGCACGCTGCGCTGCTCCGGCCGCACGCGCAGGATTTCGCCGGTGTCGTCGAACAGCATGCCCACCAGCACGTCCTGGTGCTCGATGATGGCCACCTTGTTGCCCGGCACGGCAGGACCGGCAGCCGGGTTGAACAGGCGCGCGAGGTTGACGATGGGAATGACTGTGCCGCGCAGCGTGAACATGCCTTCCAGGTGGGCGGGCGACAGCGGCAGGGCGGTGATCTTGGCCGGCAGGTTGACCACTTCGCGGATGCAGACGGCGGGCAGGGCGAATTCGTCCGGCCCCAGGAAGAAGGAACCGTAGAGCTCGGTGGCGGCTGCGGATGCGGACGCGGCCTTGACGGCGGAGGCGGCCACGGCGGCGGCATTGGCGGCGGCGCTGGCCAGTTCGTTCATGGGGCTGTCTTCCGCGCGCGGGCCGGGCAGGGGAATGCTGAGATTTTCAATGGTGTTCATGGATGGCTTCCTGCCGGGATGGGGTGATTTCCTTGATGCTGTAGCTTTGCCGAGCGCAATCGATCGACAGCTGGCGGCCGTATTTGCCGCCCAGTTCGCAGTAGCGCACGTTCAGGCCGAACTCGCCCAGGTATTTGCGCGCGGCGGCGGCGTTGTCCTGGCCCACACAGAGGCGCTTGGAGCTGAACATGCTGGCGCCGCCGGCCAGCACCACGGTAATGTCGGGATAGTCGGCCTCGCGCGCGCCCATCAGGCGCAGCAGCGAGGGCACGGCCTGGCTGACGTAGCGGGCGCTGGCCTGCAGCGGGCAACTGGCCGCTTCGCAGGCGTCGCGCGGCTCGGGCAGCAGGCAGTGGGCCAGGCCGCAGCGGCCGCCTTTCTCCCAGATGAAGGCGATGCCGATGCAGGAGCCAAGCACGGCCTGCAACTGGCCGCTGCGCCCGGCCACTTTCAGCTGGCCGATGCCGACCCGGAGCAGCTTGTCGTCCAAGGCTGCGCTGTTCATGGCTGGCTCTCGCGCAGTGCGTAAATCATGGGCGCTTCGAAGCTGTACTCGGACGCGAGGCGCTGGATGCTCTCGGATTCGCCCAGGATGAGGCGGGCGTGCGGCTTCATGCTGGGTCGGGCGCAGTCGATCACGGCCTGCTGGTGCTCGGCGTCGAAGTAGATCAGCACGTTGCGCAGCAGGATCAGGTCGAACTGCTGGGCTGGGCGCAGCGGCTGCAGCAGGTTGTGGCGCGCAAAGCCGACGTTGCGCTTCAGCTCGTCCTTGACGCGCATGCCGGCGCCGTCGGCCACAAAGTAGCGCGCCGCCAGCGCCGGGTGGGCGGCGCGCAGCCTTTCCACCGAGCGCCCGGCGTAGCTGCCGGCGGCGGCCAGGTCCAGCATCTGCTGCGAGATGTCGGTGGCCAGGATGCGGTAGGGCAGCGCGCCATGCTGGAGCTTGAATTCCTCGCACACCATGGCGGCCGAATACAGCTCTTCGCCGCTGGCAGAGGCGGCCGACCAGATGTTCAGGCAGGCGCCGGGATGGCTGCGCTGCCACTCGGGCAGGAAGCGCCGGGCGACATAGTCCCAGATCTGCGGCGTGCGGAAAAATTGCGTGTCGTTGGTGGTGACCAGGTCGATAAAATGCGGCACCTCGCTGCGGTCGCTCTCCACCCGGTCCATATAGGCCTGGTAGCTGCCCAGCGCCAGCGCGTCCATGCGCGGGCGCAGGCGGCGTTCCAGCAGCACGCTCTTGCGCTCGTTCATGGCGATGCCGGTGTGCTTGCGCACCAGCGCGATCAGCGCCGCCAGCGTGGCCGGGTTGAGTTCCGCGACGCTGCCCATGGCTTACACCACGAAGCCCGAAACGATCTTGTTGAGGTCGGTGGCGCTCTGGTTCAGGCTGTCCGTCGAGCGGGCGATGCTGTCGCAGTTGGCGGCCGACTTTTCCGTCTCCTCGGCGATGTACTGGATGGCGGTGCTCACTTCCTTGGCCGTGAGCAGCTGCTCGTTGGCCGACATGGCGATGTCCGAGATGGCCAGCGTGGTGCGGGAGACACCGTTGACGATCTTGTCGAAGGCGTCGCTGGCCTGGCGCGAGATTTCGCTGCCGGCGGTGACGCGCTTGACCGATTCGTTGATCAGCTTGGAAATTTCCTTGGTGGCCTGGGAGGAGCGCTCGGCCAGCTTGCGCACTTCGTCCGCCACCACCGAGAAGCCCAGCCCGTGCTCGCCGGCGCGCGCCGCTTCGATGGCGGCGTTGAAGGCCAGCATATTGGTCTGGTTGGCGATCTCGCTGATGACCTTGACGATCTCGCCGATGTCTTCCGAGGAACGGTTGATCAGCTCCATCGCCTCGATCGATTTGGCGACGGCCTTGGCGCCGGCCTCGGCTTCCTGCTGGGTGGCCTTGGCCAGGTTGTCGGCGTTGCTGGTGTTCTGGGCGATGGAGTTGATGGAGTTGGTCAGGCCGTCGATGGACGCGTTCATCTGCTCGACGGTGGCGCCCAGCGCCTGGGTGCCGGTGGCCACGCCGCTGGAACGCTCGGCGATGGTCCGCGATGCCTCGGCGAAGCCGCCGGCGGAGGTGACCACGTTGCCGATCACGCCGCGCAGGTCGGTAATCATCTTGCCGATGCCGCGGCCGAGTTCATCCAGTGGTTCATCGCCCTCGGCCACCACGTTGCAGCTCAGGTCGCCCTGCGCGGCCTTTGCCACCGAGGTCAGCAGCAGCTCCACCTTGCGGCCGTCGGATTCCGCCTTGAGTTTGGTGCTGTGCTCCAGTTCCACTTGCTCGGTGATGTCGATGGCGAATTTTACGATCTTATAAGGCTTGCCATTCAAATCGAGTATCGGATTATAAGTGGCCTGAATCCATATTGTTTTGCCATTATTGCCAATTCGTTTATAGCGGCCGCAGTCGAATTCACCCCGATTTAACTTTTGCCAGAATTTCTTGTATTCCAGGCTATTGGTGTAGTCAGGTTCGCAAAACATGCGGTGATGCTCGCCTTTTATATCCTCCAGCGTGTAGCCCATTACTTTCAGGAAGTTTTCGTTAGCCTCCAAAACGCAACCGTCGGTATCGAATTCGATCACCGCCTGGGCCTTGCCTATGGCGGTAACCTTGCTTTCGCATTCGGTGCTGCGCTGGCGCGCGGCGGTGATGTCGGTGGCGAACTTGATCACCTTGTAGGGCTTGCCGCTGCCGTCCAGGATGGGGTTGTAGGAGGCGCTGATCCAGATTTCACGGCCGCCTTTGCCCAGGCGCTTGTAGTCGGCCTGCTCGAATTCCCCATTGGCCAGGCGCAGCCAGAAGTTGCGGTACTCGGCCGTTTTCACATACTCCGGTTCGCAGAACATGGAATGGTGCTTGCCTTGCACTTCGTCCAGCGTATACCCTAGCGTGCGCAGGAAGTTGTCGTTCGCGTGCAGGATATTGCCTTCGAGATCGAATTCGATCACGGCTTGCACCCGGTTCAGCGCCGTATTGATTGCTTGCAAGTCCAGTTCTTGATCCTGGATCTGGCTGGGGGCATTCATATCCATGGCGTTTCCTTAAATGTCAGTCGTATTGGTAAAATAGAAATAAACAAAGGCGGAGTGTTATATTTGGTGAGAATTTATAATGAAGTGACGCATCAATATAATCACTCCCATTATTTTCCCGGTAATCCATAAACGCAAGCGGTGCATTGAGAATTCTCAATAGCGGTGTCTGTTTCATGCGAAACGATTTGCAAGTTGCTATGGCTGGCGCGCCTGCCCTTGCGCACCTGTCAGAAAATAACACGATCGTTCGTTTTTTTGAGGTATAGTGAGGTTTGCAGCCGACCCTCACTGACATTTACACTGACAAGAAGGAAGAGACATGAGTGCCGAATACCAAGTTCACGGTTCCGTAGCCGTTATCACGCTGAACAATCCGCCGGTCAACGGCCTGGGCCACGCCACCCGCAGCGCTGCGGTGCAGGGCATGCAGCAGGCGCTGGCGGACGACGCGGTGCAAGCCATTGTTATCACCGGCGCCGGCAAGGCTTTCTCCGGCGGCGCGGACATCAAGGAATTCAATTCGCCGAAAGCGCTGGCTGAGCCGAGCTTGCATTCGCTGATCCGCACGGTGGAGGAGTCGACCAAGCCGGTGGTGGCGGCGATCCACACCGTCTGCATGGGCGGCGGGCTGGAACTGGCGCTGGGCTGCAACTACCGCGTGGCCATGCCGGGCGCGCAGATCGCCTTGCCGGAAGTGAAACTGGGCCTGCTGCCCGGCGCCGGCGGCACGCAGCGCCTGCCGCGCGTGCTGGGCCTGGAAATGGCACTGAACATGATCGTGTCCGGCACCCCGGTGGCGTCCGAAAAGCTGGCCAAGACCGCCATCTTCGACGAAGTGTTCGCCCCCGATGCCAATCTGCTGGAATCGGCCATCGCCTTCGCCAATAAAGTCGCCGCTGCGCGTCCGCTGCCGAAAGTGCGCGAGCGCAAGGTGGACTACCCGAACCACGAGGCCTTCCTGCAATTCTCCCGCAACACCGTCAAAGCCATGTCCGGCCCGTTCCCGGCGCCGCTGGAGTGCGTGGAGTGCGTGGCCGCGTCCGTGACCATGAAGTTCGAGGACGGCCTGAAGTTCGAGCGCGAGCGCTTCCTGTCGCTGATACAGACCACCGAATCGAAATCGCTGCGCCATGCCTTCTTCAGCGAGCGCCAGGCCAGCAAAGTGCCGGACGTGCCGGCGGACACGCCCACCCGCGCCATCAAGAAGGCGGCCGTGATCGGCGCCGGCACTATGGGCGGCGGCATTGCCATGAACTTCGCCAACGCCGGCATCCCGGTCACCATCCTGGAGATGAAGGCCGAGGCGCTGGAGAAGGGCCTGGCCACCATCCGCAAGAACTACGAGAACACGCTGAAGAAGGGCAAGCTGACGCAGGAGAAGTTCGACCAGCGCGTGGCCCTGATCACCGGCACCATGAACTACGAGGAAATCGGCGACGCCGACATCGTGGTGGAAGCCGTGTTCGAGGACATGGGTGTGAAGGAAACCGTGTTCCGCAAACTGGACGAGGTGATGAAGCAGGGCGCCATCCTGGCGTCCAACACGTCGACCTTGGATGTGGACAAGATCGCCGCCTTCACCAAGCGTCCGCAGGACGTGATCGGCACGCACTTCTTCAGCCCGGCCAATGTGATGAAGCTGCTGGAAATCGTGCGCGGCAAGGAAACCGGCAAGGACGTGCTGGCCACCACGCTGGCGCTGTCGAAAAAGCTGAAGAAAACCGGTGTGGTGTCCGGCGTATGCGACGGCTTTATCGGCAACCGCATGATAGAACAGTACAGCCGCCAGGCCGGCTTCCTGCTGGAAGAGGGCTGCCTGCCGGAGCAGGTGGACAAGGCGGTGGAGAAGTTCGGCTTCGCCATGGGGCCGTTCCGCATGGGCGACCTGGCCGGCAACGACATCGGCTGGTATATCCGCAAGCGCCGCTACGTGGAATCGCCGGAAATCACCTATTCGAAGACCGCCGACCTGCTGTGCGAAATGGGCCGCTACGGCCAGAAGACCGGCGGCGGCTGGTATGACTACAAGGCGGGCGACCGCAAGGCTTACCCGAACGAGGAAGTCAACGCCATGATCGTCAAGCATTCGGAGGATATCGGCGTGGTGCGCCGCAAGATCAGCGACCAGGAAATCGTCGAGCGCCTGGTGTACGCGCTGGTGAACGAAGGCGCGCAGATCCTGGAAGAGGGCATCGCGATGCGCGCTTCGGACATCGACATGGTCTACCTGACCGGTTACGGCTTCCCGCTGCACCGCGGCGGCCCGATGTTCTACGCCGACACGGTGGGCTTGCCCAATGTGCTGGGCACCATAGAACGACTGTCGCGCGGCCGCCACGGCGAGGCCTGGAAACCCGCGCCGCTGCTGGTAAAACTGGCCGCCGAGGGCAAGGGCTTCAACGGTTAAGCAGTCCGGCCCTGGTGGCTGGATATCACGCACAGCAATGGCGGCGCCAATCGAGCGCCGCTTTTTTTATGGCTGGGATAATCTTCCCGCAAGCTTAATACGAGCTCAACAGTAGTAACTTGCTACCTGCCGCGGGAGATACACATGAACCGGTACGCCTGCTTTGCCGCCTTGCTTGCCTGTGCCGCCATGGGCAGCGCCCATGCCGTGCCCATGAGTTTCCTGGTCAACACCGGCAGCGCCGGCTCCGGCGCCATCGATACGCGCTATGAATTGACCGTCGAGCAGGGGGCAACCCGCTTGTCCCACGCCTACGGCTATGTGGCGCAGGACGACGCGGTCGGGCATATGCCCTGGTTGACGAATTCGGCGGAGTCCAAGTGGATTACGCCGGAACTGGACGGCCAGACCACATTCGACGGCGCGGGCGTCGGCGTCTACCGATATAGTCTCAGCTTTGACATGAACGGCTACCAGGCCGACACGGCACGCTTCAATGGCCGTTTCAGCGCGGACAACGCGGCGCAAGTGTTCCTGAACGGCAAGCTGCTGGCCACCGGTACGGATTTCACGCGCTGGAGCAGTTTTGGAGCCGACGACGGCTTTAACGGCGGCGTGAACGTGCTGGAATTCATTGTCACCAACTACGCGCAGTTGACCGGCAATCCTACCGGCTTGCGCGTGGAGTATATGGACAGTTTTATGGAAGCGTTGCCGCCACAGCGCCTGGTGCGCGCTGCCTTGTTTGAGGTGCCGGAACCGGCGTCCGCGGCGCTCTTCATGTCCGGGCTGGCGATGATGGCTTGCGCGGCGCGCCGCCGCAGTGGCTACGCAGCCTGTTGAGCTTGTTTATTCCGCCAGTCGCTTGCGCATGCGCGCCAGCGGCACGCTGACGCCGCCCGGTAGCGCAATCTCGATCGGTTCGACCACGTCAAAGCCGCTGGCCAGGTAGAGCGGCACGCCGGGCATGGTGGCCGCCAGCTCCAGCGTCGTGAAGCCAGCTGCCGCGGCCTCGCGCTGGCAGTGTTCCATCAGCATGCGCCCCAGCCCTTGGCGGGCGGCCGGCGGCGCCACGAAGAAGGCGCGGATGCGTGCCGCTTCCAGCGCCGGGGCCAGCAGCCGGTCCGGCCCGGTCTTGGTGCGGTCGGCGCCGAACAGCGTGGCGCGCTTGCTCCAGCCGCCGCAGGCCAGCAATTCGCCGCCGCGCTCGACGAGGAAGTAGGTGCCGTCCTCGATCAGCTGCGTATCCACCCCGAACACATATCTGGTCACCGCCTGCGCCTGCTCGGGCGTGTAGAAACCTGCGCTCAGCTCGATGCCGGAACGGGCGATCAAGTCCTCCATGCGCGGCACGTCGTCCATGCGGGCGGCGCGCAGTAGCGTGTTGTGCGTCTCTGATGTCGTCATATGGCCATACGGTAAAGCAATTCTTTTGACTAGTCTACGCCGCTAGGTATGATAGCCACATACTCTAGGAGATTCCGTGCTGAAACTTCCCCGGCTTGCCCTGGCCCTGCTGTTCGCTTGCTTGTGCGGCGGCGCGGCATCGCGTGAGCTGCTGGTGGTGGGAGCGCATTTCGAGCGGGTGTTCGAGCGCCGGCCCGACGGGGAATTCACCGGCATGGGGCCGGACATCGTGCGCATGGTGGCGCGGCGCAACAAGGACACCGTGCGTTTCGCCATCTATCCCTGGGCGCGCGCGCAGGCCATGGTGGCGCAGGGGCTGGCCGACATCCTGGTGGGACCCTACAAATCGCCGGAAAGACTGGAGCGCATGGCGTTTTCGCGGGCGGCGTTCTACCGCGACGATATGGTGTTCTATACGCTGGCGGGCACGGCGGCCGGCTGGCAGGGCGATTACGCGGCGCTGGACGGCAAAGCCATCGTGGTGATGAATGGCTGGGCCTACGGTCCCGGCTTTGACGCGGCCCGGCCGCGCCTGCGCGTGAGCGTGGCGAACAATGTGGAAAACGGGTTGCTGATGCTGACCCACAAGCATGTGGCGCTGTTCGCCAGCAACCGCCGCAACACCGAGCCGGTGCTGGCGGCGCTCAAGCTGGGCGGGCAGGTGGTGGCGCTGCCGCAGGTGATCGAGGTGCAGGACGGCTATTTCGCCTTTCCCAGGCTGGCCACGCACGACGCCATCCGCAGCCGCTTCGACGCCGCCTTCGAGCAGCTCGCCGAAAGCGGCGAGCTGAAGCGCCTCAGCCAGCGCTACGACGTCGACATTCCCTGAAACCGGGCCGCTTCAGCGGCGGTTGGGCGTGAGGATGCTGGGCAGTGCTTTCGGCAGCGTTTCCGGGTAGTCGCGGCTGAAGTGCAGGCCCCGGCTTTCGCGGCGCTGCAGCGCGCTGTTGACGATCAGGCCGGCCACGTCCACCAGGTTGCGCAGCTCCAGCAGGTCGCTGGTGATGCGGAAGTTGCGGTAGTACTCGTCGATTTCCTCTTTCAGCAGGGCGATGCGGTGCTGCGCCCGTTCCAGGCGCTTGGTGGTGCGCACGATGCCGACGTAGTTCCACATGAAGCGGCGCAGCTCGTCCCAGTTGTGGGCGATCACCACTTCCTCGTCGGCGTCGGTCACGCGGCTTTCGTCCCAGTCCGGCAGGTAGGGGGCGCCGACGCGTTCCTTGCTTTCGATGTCCTGCGCGCAGGCGCGGCCGATCACCACGCATTCGAGCAGCGAGTTGGAGGCCAGGCGGTTGGCGCCGTGCAGGCCGGTGCAGGCGGTTTCGCCCACCGCGTACAGGCCGGGCAGGTCGGTGCGGCCGTGCAGGTCGGTCACCACGCCGCCGCAGGTGTAGTGCGCGGCCGGTACGATGGGGATGGGTTCCTTGGTGATGTCGATGCCCAGTTCCAGGCAGCGCGCGTAGATGGTGGGGAAGTGCTCGATCAGCCATTCCGCCGGTTTGTGGCTGATGTCCAGGTGCACATAGTCCAGGCCGCGCTTCTTGATTTCAAAGTCGATGGCGCGCGCCACCACGTCGCGCGGGGCCAGTTCGGCGCGCTCGTCGTGCACCAGCATAAAGCGCATGCCGGCCGCCGGGCCGGCTTCGGGCGGCAGCTTGAGCAGGCCGCCTTCGCCGCGTATCGCTTCCGTGATCAGGAAGGACTTGGCGTAGGGGTGGTACAAGCAGGTTGGGTGGAACTGGATGAATTCCATATTCGACACGCGGCAGCCTGCGCGCCAGGCCATGGCGATGCCGTCGCCGCTGGCCGTGTCCGGATTGGTGGTGTAGAGGTAGACCTTGCCGGCGCCGCCGGTGGCCATCACGGTGTGCTCGGCGGCCACGGTGTGCACTTCGCCGGTGCGCACGTCCTGCACGTAGAGGCCGTGGCACTTGGGCTGCTTGTTGCCATGCGGGACTTTGCCGTCCAGCTTGTCCGAGGTGATCAGGTCGATGGCGCAGTGGTGCTCGAACAGGCTGATGTTGGGGTGGGCGCGCACTTTCTGTTCCAGCGTGACCTGCACCGCGTGGCCGGTGGCGTCGGCCGCGTGGATGATGCGGCGCTGGCTGTGGCCGCCTTCGCGGGTCAGGTGGAAGCCCAGTTCGGCCTTGTCGTCGCGCGTGAAGGGCACGCCTTGCTCGATCAGCCATTCGATGGCGGCGCGGCCGTTTTCCACGATGAAGCGGGTGGCGTCGGCGTCGCACAGGCCGCCGCCGGCCACCAGCGTGTCGGCGATATGCTGGTCGTGGCTGTCGCCGGAGTCCAGCACGGCGGCAATGCCGCCCTGGGCCCAGTTGCTGGCGCCGTCCAGCAGTTCGCGTTTGGAAATAATGGCCACTTTGCGCGTTTCCGCCAGATGCAAAGCCACCGACAGGCCGGCCAGGCCACTGCCGACAATCGCAACATCAAATTTCATGGTGTTCGGTTCACAATTGCTGTGTAAGGAAGCAAGACTATAGACCATTTGGCGCCGGCCTGTCATGCGCCGGTCATTTTCGCGCAAGATGTTGATCTGGCGCGGCTTCCTTGCGCGCTGCGCTTGCTGCGCCTCAAAACGCATGCGGATTGCGCGCGGCATCATGGCTGAACCACTGCTGCCCACCCCGAGGGCGCGGGAGCGAACCGTGATCCGTATCTTCAACCATTATGTGCCGCGCATGGCCTTCATCCTGCTGCTGATGGAGGTCGCGCTGCTGCTGGCCAGCGCCGGGCTGGCCTCGCTGGCCGAGGCCCGGCTTGCGCCGCACCCGGGCGGCGTGTACTGGAGCGCACTGCTGTTTGCGCTGCTGACCGTGCTGAGCATGGGCACGCTGGGCATGTACCAGTCCGACTTCCGCCTGCATCCGGGCGACGCGCTGCGCCAGACGCTGGTGCGCATCGTGCCGGCGCTGCTGCTGGCGTTCTGCCTGCACAACCTGCTGGTGCACGCGCTGCCGGGCCTGCGCGCCGAGCAGGTGGGCAGCTGGACATTCCTGATGGGCGGCGGCGCCGTGCTGCTGACCCGCTTGCTGCTGTTTTCCACGGTGCGCACCGAGCGCATGACCGAGCGGCTGATACTGCTGGGCGACGGCGCGCTGGCGCAGGAGTGCATGGAACTGGCGGTCAGCAAGCGGGGCTTCCAGCGCTTTCATATCGTGGGCTGCGTGCCGGTGGCGGGCGAGCGGCGCCAGGTGGCGGCGTCCTGCCTGCTGCCCGATCTGCTGCCGGGCGGGCAGTCGCTGCTGGAACTGGCCCGCGCGCACGGGGCCGGCGAGGTGGTGGTGTCCTTGGGCGACCGGCGCGGCGGGGCGTATCCGGTACGGCAACTGCTGGAGTGCGTGCTGGGCGGGGTGCGGGTGGTGGATGCGTCGGCCTTTTTCGAACGCGAGGCCTGCCAGATCCGCATCGATACGCTGCAGCCCAGCTATCTGATCTTTGGCGGCGGCTTTGATCAGAGTTTCCTGCGCACCAGCGTGAAGCGGACCTTCGACCTGGCGGCCAGCGGCGCGATTTGCGTGGCTGCGCTGCCGGTGATGCTGCTGGCGGCGCTGTGCATCGCGGCCGAGGACGGCGGGCCGGTGTTTTACCAGCAGGAGCGCGTGGGCAAGGACGGGCGGCTGTTCAAGGTGCTGAAGTTCCGCAGCATGCGCAGCGACGCGGAGGGCGACGGCAAGCCGCGCTGGGCCGCCGAGGACGATCCGCGCATCACGCGCGTGGGCCGCTGGATACGCAAGCTGCGCATCGACGAGCTGCCGCAGATGCTGAACGTGTTCCGGGGCGAGATGAGCTTTGTCGGTCCCCGGCCGGAACGGGCTTATTTCGTGGAGCAGCTGGGGCAGGATGTGCCGTACTACAACGTGCGGCACAGCATCAAGCCGGGCATCACGGGGCTGGCGCAGGTGCGCTATCAATATGGCGCCTCGGTCAGCGATGCGGTGCGCAAGCTGCAATACGATTTGTATTATGTGAAAAACAACAGCCTGTTCCTGGACTTGCTGATACTGATAGACACGGTGCGGGTGGTGCTGCTGGGTAAGGGGAGCCGTTGATGGCGTTCCCGGACGCGCCGCTGGCACTCTGGTCCGCGTCCTTTGCGGCCGGGGCCAGCCATGCGCTGACGGCGGTGGCGTTTCTGCTGCTGGCGGTGCTGCTGCTGCCGGGCTGGCGCCAGGGACGCCACTCCACGGCGCTGCTGGCCGCCTGCGGCCTGACCGCCGCCTGGGCTGCCGCCGCAGCGGTCCATGCGGCCGGCTGGCTGGAGCAAGGGGCGGGGCAATACAGCGAAGCGCTGGAAGCGGCCCGCACGGTGGGCTGGCTGGTGTTCCTGCTGTCCTTGCTGGGCCGGGCCGGGCACAGCCGCAGCTGGCTGCTGGGCGCCACCGTGGCGCTGGCGCTGCTGCCGCTGGTGTCCGAAGAGCTGGGCTGGCTGGCCGAGCGCGATGCCGCCTTGCCGATGGCGTGCCGGCTGATGCTGGCCGTCGCCGGGCTGCTGCTGCTGGAGCAGCTGTACCGTGGCACGCCGCCGCACGAGCGCTGGAGCATCAAGTTCGCCTGCCTGGGCATCGGCCTGCTGTTCGCCTACGACTTCTATCTGTACAGCGACGCCTTGCTGTTCCGCCGCATGAGCGGCGAGCTGTGGGCCGCGCGAGGCCTGGTGTGCGCGCTGGGGGCGCCGCTGCTGGCCGTGTCGGCGGTGCGCAACCCGCGCTGGACGGTGGGGTTGGCGCTGTCGCGCCAGATGCTGTTCCGTTCCGCCGCGCTGATCGGCAGCGCGCTGTATCTGCTGGGCATGGCGGCCTGCGGCTGGTATCTGCGCAGCTTTGGCGGCGCCTGGGGGCCGCTGATGCAGGCGGCCTGGCTGGCCGGCGCGGCCGTCGTGCTGGCCGGCGTGCTGTTTTCCGGCTCGGCGCGGGCTTACGCCAAGGTGTTTGTCAGCAAGCACTTTTACCAGACCGGCTTTGACTACCGCGATGAATGGCAGCGCATCACCCGCACGCTGTCGATGGACGGGCCGGACCTGGGCCTGCGGGTGGTGCAGGCGCTGGCGGGACTGGTGGAAAGTCCGGCGGGCGCGCTGTGGCTGCGGCGCGACGACGCGGCCGGCTGCCGCTGCGAGCCCGCAGCCAGCTGGAACCTGGCCCCGCAGCACGGCGCGGCCAGCACGGCCTTCTACCAGTTCATGGAAGAGCGCCAGTGGGTGCTGGACGTGCCGGAAAGCCTGGCGCAGCCGGCGCGCTACGCCGGCCTGGAACTGCCGCTGTGGCTGCACGGCGTGCCACAGCTGTGGCTGCTGGTGCCGCTGATGCTGCACGGCCGCCTGCAAGGCCTGGTGGCGCTGACCCAGCCGCGCACGGCGATGGCGCTGAACTGGGAAGTGCGCGACCTGCTCAAGATCGCCGGCAGCCAGGCGGCCAGCTACCTGGCGCACCAGGAGTCGTCGGACGCGCTGGCGGTGGCGCGCCAGTTCGAGTCGCTGAACCGGATGTCGGCCTTCATCGTGCATGATCTGAAGAACCTGGTGTCGCAGCTGTCCTTGCTGTTGGCGAACGCCGAGCGCCACCAGGGCAATCCGCAGTTCCAGCAGGACATGCTGGAAACCCTGGCCCATTCGGTGCGCAAGATGACGCTGCTGCTGCAAAAGCTGAGCAGGGGCGAGACGCCGGAGCGCCACGTGGCCTTGCCGCTGGAGCAGGTGCTGGCGCAGGCGGTGCAGGCGCGCGCCGCCGCGCGTCCCCGGCCCGAGCTGACGGTGCGCGATCCCGGCCTGCTGGTGGTGGCGGACTGGCACCGCCTGGAGCGGGTGCTGGGCCATTTGATACTGAACGCCATCGAAGCAACGCCGCCGGACGGCTCGGTGACCCTGCTGCTGCGGCGCGACGGCGGCAGCGCCGTGGTGGAGCTGGCCGACAGCGGCGCCGGCATGAGCCAGCAATTCATCCGCGAGCGCCTGTTCAAACCCTTCGACACCACCAAGACCGCAGGCATGGGCATAGGCGTGTTCGAGAGCCGCGAATACCTGGCCGGTATAGGCGGGCGGCTGGAGGTGAGCAGCGAGTGCGGGCGCGGCACCACCTTCCGCATCACGCTGCCGCTGCATGCCGCCGCCGCGGCGGCCGCCTGAGCGCAATCATTCTGGAGGAGCGATGCCTAAGAAGAAGCTGCTGGTGGTGGAGGACGATCCCGGCTTGCAAAAGCAGCTGCGCTGGGGCCTGGACGAGTACGACGTGCTGATCGTCGAGCGGCGCGAGCAGGCGCTGGCCCAGCTGCGGCGGCACCAGCCTTGCGTGGTGACCATGGACCTGGGCTTGCCGCCCGACCCGGACGGCGCTTCCGAAGGCCTGGCGCTGCTGCGCGACATCGTGACCGCCGCGCCGGAGACCAAGGTGATTGTCCTGTCCGGCAACCAGGACCGGAGCAATGTGCTGAAAGCGGTGGCCATGGGGGCGTATGACTTCCAGCAAAAGCCGCTGGACGCGGACCTGCTGCGGCTGGTGATACAGCGCGCCTTCTTCCTGCACGGGGTGCAGCAGGACAACCGCCGCATGCTGCAGATCGAGGCCGATTCGCCGCTGGCCGGCATTATCAGCCGCGACCCGGGCATGCTGAAGATGTGCCGCAGCGTGGAGAAGGTGGCGCCGTCGTCGGCCAGCGTGATGCTGCTGGGCGATTCGGGCTGCGGCAAGGAGCTGGTGGCGCGCGGCCTGCACCGGCTCAGCGCGCGGCGCGAACGGCGCTTTGTCGCCATCAATTGCGCCGCCATCCCCGAACACCTGCTGGAGAGCGAGCTGTTCGGCTACGAGAAGGGCGCCTTCACCGGCGCCGTGCGGCAAACGCTGGGAAAAATCGAGCTGGCGCACGGCGGCACCTTCTTTCTCGACGAGATAGGCGACATGGCGCCCGCGCTGCAGGCCAAGCTGCTGCGCTTCTTGCAGGAGCGGGTGATCGAGCGCGTGGGCGGCCGCAGCGAAATCGCGGTGGACGTGCGCGTGGTGTGCGCCACGCACCGCAACCTGAAGGCGCTGGCCGAGCAGGGCCAGTTCCGCGAGGACTTGTACTACCGCCTGAGCGAGATCGTGCTGGCCATCCCGCCGCTGCGCGAGCGGGTGGGCGACCGGGTGCTGCTGGCGCAGCACTTCAAGAACCGCTTCTGCGTCAGCGAACACCGGCAGGCGCTGCACTTCCGCCCGGAGGCGCTGGCCGCCATCGACGCCTATACCTGGCCGGGCAATGTGCGCGAGATGGAAAACTGCATCAAGCGCGCCGTCATCATGGCGGAAGGCTCGCAGATTACGCTGGAAGACCTGGGCCTGCCGGAGGTGGAGGTGCAGGCGCTGGAGAATATCGACCTGCGCCAGGCGCGCGACGCGGCCGAGTACAAGGTGATGATCAAGGCGCTGGCGCGGGTGGACGGCAATATCCTGCGCGCGGCCGAGCTGCTGGGGGTGAGCCGGCCGACGCTATACGATTTGATGAGCCATCACGGCATCAAATAGCGGTGATCCAAGCAGCGGCTGCGGCCTATTGCGTCCACTGGCCGGCTTCCTGCAGCTTGTTGCGCAGGCCCGGCAGCGGAAAACCCAGCGCGTAGGCGCGCTCGGCGGACTGGCGCGCGGCGGCGTAGTCCTTCTTTTTGAGGTGCAGCAGGCCAAGGTTGTAGTGGCTGGTGGCATTCTCCGGCTCGAGCTGGACGGCGGTGTCCAGATGCTCGCGCGCCTCGTCCAGCTTGTTCTGCGCGAGCAGGAAGCCGGCGTAGATGGAATGCACCTTGGCGTCCTTGGGACGGTAGCCCAGCGCGCGCTGGAAATAGCACTCGATGCTGAACTTCGCGCCAGTGGGCTGGACGTTCTTGTCGCGCAGCACCAGCTTGGCCAAGGCGCTGAGCGCGCGGTGGTGGTTGGGAAAGTGCTCCAGGGTGTAGGACAAGTCGCCGCCAAGATAGCTTTTGTTTCCGTGCTTGAGGCTTTCCACAGCGGGCGTGAAGTGGTAGCTCTCGACCACCGCCAGGTCCTGGCGGTCCTCGGCGTCGTTGTAGTCGCCGCCGACGGCGGTTTTCACGTATGGCGGACAGTCGGCCCGGGCCGGCGCGGCGGCGGCGATCAGGAGCAGCAGCGCAAGGCCGGAGGCGAGCAGGATGGCGGTGTTGGGTTTCATGGCTAGTCGGCAAGTTTGCGTTGGACAAAGGCGGCAAGGCTGCCCAGGGTTTCGAAATGGCGCGCGCTGATCTCGTCGTCGCCGATCTGGATGTGGAATTGGCTCTCGATCGCGGCGATGACGCTGGCAACGCTCATGGAGTCGAGCTCGGGCAGCGCACCCAGCAGCGGGGTCGACGGGTCCATGGGCTGGGCGGGCAGCGATAGCGTGGTGATCAGGATGTCGGTCAGTTCGTCGAGACAGGACATGGCGGCTCCCGGTTGGGGCCGCGTTCCAGCTTGCTGGTGTCGAACAGCAGTTGCGGGAAGGCGGCCGGATGGCGTGAAAGGTGGAAATAGGGCGCCTGCGTGGCGGCGGTCCATTGCCAGGCGCCGCAGGTCAGGAATACGGCCCAGCCCAGCGTGACCGCGCCCAGCCGGCCATGCGCGGCGCGCGAACCGGGGTTGTAGGCGGAGATGCGGCTGCAGGTCCAGTCCACGCCCTGGCTGCGCATCATGGCGTGGGCGTCGCTCCACAGGCGGCCGAAGACCGGGCCGAGGCGGTACTCGGGCGCCACATAGACGTCGAAATCCCATAAGGAGCGCGGCGAGGCCAGCAGGTAGCGCACGCGGACTTCGTCCTCCTGGTAGGCGTGCGGCAAAAACCACAGGAAGCCCGCCAATTGCTCGCCGTGCCAGGCTTGCAGCGTTTGCGCGCCCTGTGCGAAGCGCTGGCAGATGACGGCGCGCGGGCGGGGATGGCAGAGCGGCACGTCGTGCCCGGCGCTGGCCAGTCGGACCGTGAAGGCGTCGCCGCGCCGGACCTGGCCGGCCGCCGGCCGCTGTGCCGTGGGCTGGGCCACAAAATAGTATTTGTGCAAGCTCCAGCCGAGCCGCGACAACAGCCGGTCCAGGCCGAAGCACAGGGTGTTCAGCCAGCCCAGCTGGGCGGCGGTGCGGCGGATTTGCATGGCTATGTTCATCGGTCCATTTGACCCCGGCCAGCAAGCGCGGACTTTGCGCTGGCGCAAGCTGCTGCTTGAGGAAGGTCAATAAGGGGCGGGCGGCCCCTCCTTAGACTGGGGGACACCCTACGCCGAGGAGGTCCGCCGTGCTTACCGTCATCATCGCAAGCCGTAACGGCGCCCCCACCTTGCCGCGTGTGCTGGACGCCTACTGCGGCCTGGCCCAGCCGCCCGGGGGCTGGCGCCTGCTGGTGGTGGACAACGGCAGCACGGACGGCACCCGCGCGCTGCTGGACAGCTATGCCGGGCGGCTGCCGCTGCGCTATCTGTACGAAGCACAGCCGGGCAAGAACGTGGCGCTGAACCGCGCGTTGGCCGTGGCGCTTGAGCTTGCCGAGCCGGAAGGCGGGCTGTTCGTTTTCAGCGACGACGACGCCACTCCCGCGCCGGACTGGCTGCTGCGCCTGGCCGAGGCGGCCCTGGCCCAGCCGGGATACGCCGTGTTCGGCGGCAGCATCGTGGCGGACTGGGCGGAGCCGCCGCCGGAATGGGTGCTGCGCCTCGCGCCGCTGGGCATGACGTTCGGCATCACCTCGGCCAGTTTGCCGGAAGGGCCGGTGTTTCCCGGCCTGGTCTGGGGCGCCAATATGGCGGTGCGGCGCGCCGTGTTCGAGGCCGGCTATCGTTTCGACGAGCATGTGGGGCCGAATGGCGGCGCCTACGCCATGGGCAGCGAAACCCAGCTGACGCGGCGCCTGAGCAGCGCGGGCTATCTGCCGTGGTTCTGTCCGGCGGCGCGCGTGGCCCATCACATCCGCGCGCACCAGACCACGGCCGGGCATATCCTGCAGCGGGCCTGGCGCTTCGGGCGCGGCAAGTGCCGGCAGGACAGCCAGGCCGGGCGCGGGCCCTATCCCTATTTGTTGCGCGTGCCGCGCTGGATGTGGAAGCGCCTGCTGCTGGAGGCCGGCGGCCTGGCGCTGGCGCTGCTGCGGCGCGACGCCGACCAGCAGTTCCTGCGCCGCTGGGAGATCGCCTATCTGCGCGGCTACATCCATGAGGCCTGGCGCGGCCGGCCGGTGAGCGGACGGCGGGTGCTGATCACCGGCTACTCCGGCGCGCTGGGCGGCATGGAATTGCGGATGGCGCAAGAGGCACGCTTCCTGAACGCGGCGGGATGCGACACAACGCTGGCGCTGCACCGTTTTCCCGGCAGCGCGGCCTGGAGCAAGGAACTGCGGGCCGAGCGCATCGCCGCCTCGGAACTGACCATGCCGCTGTTTTTCGAGGAATGGCGCTGGCGGCGCCTGAACCGCTGGCGCGCCGTGCTGTGGACGCGGCACACGCTGCAACGCCAGCGGGCCGACCTGGTGCATGTGGCGTTCTGCTGGACCGGCTATGGCGCGTCCGCGCTCTGGCTGGCGCAGCGCTGCGGCTTGCCGGCGGTGGTCAGCGTGCACAATGCGTTTCCGCCGGTGGAGTACTGCCCATGGCACCGGGGCTTGCTGGAGCAGGCCTTCAGCGCGGTGAAGGGGATATATGCGGTGTCCGAGTCGGCGCTGCAGCACTTCATGGCGCTGTACCACCCCTATATCCGCTCCGGGACCAGGCTGGCGGTCATCCCCAACGGTGTGGACACGCGCCGTTTCCGGCCGTCGCCTGGCTTGCGTGCGGAAGCCCGGCGCAGCTGGGGAATACCGCCGGGCAGCCTGGTGATGGGTTCGGTGGCGCGGCTGGCCGAGCAGAAGCGGCCGCAGGCGGCGCTGGCGCTGCTGGCTTCGCTCAGGCTGGAGTTTCCGCATCTGTATCTGGTGCTGGTCGGCGACGGGCCGCTCGAAGCGGCGCTGCGGCGCCAGGCGCAGGAACTGGGCGTGGCCGACTACGTGGTGTTCGCCGGCTTCCAGTCCGAGGTGGAGCGCCTGCTGCCCGGCATGGATGTGCACCTGCTGCTGAGCCGCAACGAGGGCTTCGGCATCGCCACCATCGAAGCCATGGCCTGCGGCGTGCCGGCCGTGGGCACCGATGTGCCGGGCACGGCGGACGTGCTGCGCGGCTGCGCGGGCGGGCTGCTGGCGCCGCTGGACGAGCCGGAAGTGCTGCGCCGCCAGGTGGCGGCGCTGCTGCGCGACCCCGAGCGGCGCGCCTGCATGGGGCTGAGCGGGCGCCACGAGGTGGAGCGCCTGTACAGCCAGGAGCAGGTCGGCGAAATGGTGCACGCCTTCTATCGCGGCCTGGTCTAAGCCCATGAATAGGACGGACGCCGCGCACAGCCGGGCCGCCGCCGCGCCTTCCGGCGCGCCTGTCGCGTTGCCGCTGCGGCGCTCGCTGGCGCTGTCTTTCGCCGAGAAGTACGCCTTGCTGCTGCTGGCGCTGGCCGGCAGCATGGCGCTGGGCCGCCTGCTCACGCCCGCGCAGACCGGCGTGTACTCGGTGGCGGCGGTGCTGGCCGGGCTGGCCCAAGTGCTGCGCGATTTCGGCGTGGGCCAGTATCTGATGCAGGAAAAGGACTTGACGGCGGCCAAGCTGCGCGCGGCGCTGGGCGTGAGCGTGGCCAGCGCCTGGACGCTGGGCCTGCTGGTGCTGCTGGCGGCGCCGCCGCTGGCAGCGTTTTACAAAGAGCCGTCGCTGCGGCCTGTGCTGCAGCTGCTGGCCTTGAACTTCCTGGTGGTGCCTTTCACCTCGGTCACGGTGGCCCTGCTGCGGCGGCAGATGCGCTTTGCCGCCATCCTGGTGGTGAACGCTGCGGCCGCGTGCGTGCAGCTGGCTTGTTCGGTCTGGCTGGCATGGTTGGGCTGGGGCAGCCTCAGCCTGGCGTGCGGCGCGGCGGCGGGCGGCTGCGCCGCGCTGCTGGCCAGTGTGGCGCTGCGCCCGTCCGGACTGCCGTGGCTGCCCCACTGGCGCGGTGCCGGCACGGTGTTGCGTTTCGGCGGCTACGCCGCGGGCGGCGGCCTGATCGACGAGGCGGGCGTGGCGGCGCCGGACCTGATCGTGGGCAGGCTGATCGGCGTGGCAGGGGCCGGCATCTACGGCAAGGCGCAAAGCGTCATCAATCTGTTCAACCAGGCCATCACCAGCGCCGTGTCGCCGGTGGCGTTTGCGCTGTATGCCGCGCAGGCCCGCGCCGGGCAGGACGCGCGCGGCGCCTACCTGAAAACCATCAGCTGCATGACGGCGCTGGCCTGGCCTTTTTTCGCCTGCCTGGCCCTGATGGCGCTGCCTGTCGTGCGTTTGCTATACGGCGATCAATGGGATGCGGCGGTCCCTTTGATCCAGGTCATGTGCGCTGCGGCCGCGCTCTATAGCATGTTCAGTATGGCGCGCTATCTCTTCCTCGCCGGCGGCCATGTGCGGGCGCAGGCCCGGCTGGACGCCATGTCGGTGCCGGTACGCATCGCGGCAGTGCTGCTGGCTGCGCCCTTCGGCCTCGATTACGTGGCCTGGGGTGTGCTGGCGGGCGCGCTGGGCCGCAGCTGGTTCACCTGGCGCTGCCTGGCGCGGCTGGCCGCGCTGCCGCTGGCGCCGCAGTGGGCCGCCGTGGCGCGCAGCGCGGCGCTGGCCGGGCTGACCGCGCTGGGTCCGCTGGCGGCACGGCTGGCCTTGCCGCCGGGGCCGTTCCAGCTGCTGGCGGCGGGCGCCGGCGGCGTGCTGCTGTGGGTGTCCGGCGTGCTGTGGCTGGAGCACGAGCTGGCGGCGGAACTGCGGCGGCTGCGGGGCTTGCTGGCCGGGCGCCGCTGGCGCTTCCGGAAAGTCAACTAGGTGTCCACGGGACGCCAACAACAGGAGGCCGCCATGCGAGTGGGCATATTGTCTTATCCGATGCTATTCCAGCGCGAGGGCGGCCTGCAGGTGCAGGTGCGCGAAACCATCGCGGCCCTGAACAGCCTGGGACACGTGAACGGACGCAGCCTGCAGGTCGAGCTGACCGATCCGAACCGCAAGCGCCTCGATGAATACGACCTGATCCATGTGTTTGCCGCCATCAACGGCAACCACCGCGTGGTGGAGGCGGCGCGCGACATGGCGGTGCCGGTGGTGCTGTCGCCGCTGGTGTCGCCGGGCTGGAACCGCGCCAGCGGGCTGCGGGCGCGGGTGGCGGACCGGCTGGCGGGAAGGCTCACCGCGTGGAATGTGCAGACCAGCTACGCGCAGATGAAGAGCGCGCTGCAGCTGGCGCAGCTGGTGATTGCGCTGGGCGACGCGGAGCGTTCCGCCATCATGGCCGGCTTCCAGATCGATGCGGGCAAGATCCGCGTCTTCCCCAACGGCATAGGACCGCAGTTTTTCCGCGCCGACCCCGACCTGTTCCGGCGCCGCACAGCGCTGGAAGGCCCGTTCGTGCTGATGGTGGGCGGCATTTCGCCGTACAAGAACCAGCTGGGGCTGGTGCAGGCGCTGGACGGCTGCGGCATTCCCGTGGTCCTGATCGGGCACGCGGCGCGCGAATTTCAGCCCTATCTGAAATCCATCCTCGCCATGCCGTGGGCGCGTTGGCTGGGCGAGCTGGCGCACGACGACCCCCTGCTGGCGAGCGCGTATGCGGCCGCGTCCGTGGTGGCTTTGCCCAGCCAGGGCGAAGTGCTGCCCTTGTCGGTGCTGGAGGCGCTGGCGGCCGGCACGCCGGTGGTGCTGACCAAGGAAAACGCGCTGTATCTGCCCGGCAGCGAATTTGCGCTCAAGGAAGTGGCCTGGGACGACGGCGCCGGCCAGCGCGAAGCGGTCATGGCGCTGATGGCGGCGCGGCCGGAGCGCCGCCAGGTGCGGGCGCTGGTGGCGCATCACACCTGGCACCGCGTGGCGACGCAGATCGCCGCGTGCTACGCCGAACTGGTCACCGCTGAACGGGCGAACAGCGCGCTGGCGGCCTGGCAGGGCGATGCCGCGCGGCTGGCGCCGGGAGCCGGGCATGCTGTTTAACTCGTTCAGTTTTTTGTTCCTCTACTTGCCGGTGGTGCTGGCGGGCTATTTTTTGCTGGGCCGCGTGCATGCGCGCTGGGCCGTGGCCTGGCTGGCGTCGTCGTCGCTGTTCTTTTACGGCTACTGGGACGTGCGCTTCCTGCCGCTGCTGCTGGCCTCCATCTGCGGGAACTACGGCGCCGGCTTGCTGATCGCGCGGGCGCAGGGGCCGGCCCGCAAACGCTGGCTGAGCGGCGCGCTGTGCGCCAACTTGCTGCTGCTGGCCTACTACAAATACGCCAATTTCTTCGCCGCCGCGCTGATGCCGCCCGGCGCCGGCTGGCAGGGCTGGGGGGGCTGGGAAATCGTGCTGCCCATCGGCATCTCCTTCTTCACGTTCACGCAGATTGCCTTCCTGGTCGATTGCTACCGGGGCGAGGTCAGGGACGGCAATTTCATCCACTACATGCTGTTCGTCAGCTATTTCCCGCACCTGGTGGCGGGGCCGGTGCTGCACCACAAGGAAATGATGCCGCAGTTCGCGGACCCGCGGAATGCGCGCGCCAGCAGCGCCAATTTCGCGGTTGGCCTGTCCATCTTCGTGGTGGGGCTGGCCAAGAAGGTGCTGCTGGCCGACACGCTGGCGCCGCTGGCCTCGCCGGTGTTCGCGGCCGGCGCCCATCCGCAGCTGGTCGAGGCCTGGACCGGCGTGCTGGCCTACACCTTCCAGCTGTACTTCGATTTTTCCGGCTATTCCGACATGGCCATCGGCCTGTCGCTGCTGTTCGGCGTGCGGCTGCCGCTCAATTTCAGTTCGCCCTACAAGGCGCGCAATATCAGCGAATTCTGGCGCCGCTGGCATATGACGCTGTCCCGCTTCCTGCGCGACTACCTCTACATCGCCCTGGGCGGCAACCGCGCCGGCCGCGCGCGGCGCTACGCCAATCTGATGGCGACGATGGTGCTGGGCGGCCTGTGGCACGGCGCCGGCTGGACCTTTGCGGTGTGGGGCGCCATGCACGGCGCCTGCTTGGTGCTGCACCAGGGCTGGCTGCGCTGGCGCGGCGATGCGGCGGGCGCGCCGGCCTGGTGGGGCGTGCCGCTGACCTTCCTGGCCGTGATGCTGGCATGGGTGGTGTTCCGCGCGCCGGACCTGGCCACCGCCGGCGACATACTGGGCGCGCTGGCCGGCGCCAACGGCGTGTCGCTGCCGCGCGGGCTGCAAGGACTGGCCGCGCCGCTCGCGCAGCTGGGCCTGCATCCCGAGTTCAACGGCCTGCGCTGGATGGCGCTGGACGGCCCGGGGCTGCCGGTGCTGCTGCTGTCGGCCGTGCTGGCATTCGCAGCGCCCAACACGCAAGAAATATTCTGTCACTACAAGCCCTGCATTGAAAGAATATTTCGCACCGTCCCCGGACGGGCCTGGCGGCCGAGCCCGGGTTGGAGCATGGCGCTGGCGGCGCTGTTCATTTCCTGCGTGTTCAATATGAACCGCGTGTCCGAATTCCTCTATTTCCAGTTCTGATTATGCGCGCCTACCTGAGCTTGTTCTGCGGCCTGTCGGCCGGTGTCGTGGGCGCGGTGGCCGCGTTCAACTACGCGGTCGATCCCTATCTGACGCACCAGTGGGACACGCCGCCGGTGCAGTCGCTGCGCCCGGTGCGCGAGCGGCTGGGCGCGTGGGCCAAGACTTACGCATTGGCGCGCTACCGTCCGTCGCTGGTGTATGTGGGCAATTCCCGCACCGAGGTGGCCTTGCCCGCCCATCCGTCCCTGTTTGGCGGCCGGCCCGTGTTCAACGCCGCCCTGTCCGGCGCGACCATGAACGACGCGGGCATGATGGCGCACCACGCGGCGCAAGTGGCCAGGGTGGACACGCTGGTATGGGGGCTGGATGCGCCGTCGTTCTCCCTGGGCTCGGGCAACACCGAGCTGGACGAGGCGCTGCTGGCGGACGGCCCCGGCTATCTGGCGCGGCGCACCTTGCTGAACCTCAAGCGCGCGGTCAGCGTGGAGATGGCGGGCGATGCGCTGCGGGTGCTGCGCGGCAGCTACGAGCCGGTGTGCCGCTCCAGCCTGGCATTCCTTGGGCAGCGCGATGCGGCCTGCCTGACGCACCGCTTTGCGCAAAAAGGCGGCACGGCGGCGGCGGTGCTGCCGCGGCTGGGTGAATTCGTGCGCGGCGAAGGCCCGTCCGCCGCTGCGATGGCGGTATTCCAGAAGCGCCTGGACGAGCTGTGCGGCAAGGGTACGCGGGTGCGCTTGTACGTGAATCCCACCCATGCCTTGATGCAAGACGCGCTGTACTGGGCCGGCAAGGCGGACACGATGGAGTCCTGGCTGCACGCGCTCGCCGCCGAGGCCTCCGGCAGAAGGGCGCGCGGCTGCGATGTGACGCTGCACGACTTTTCCGGCTACAACAGCGTGACCACCGAGCCGGTGCCGCAGGCCAGCGGCCGGGCGGACATGGATAACTACTGGGAGCCTTCGCACTACCGCGAGAATGTGGGCCGCATGATACTGGCGCGCCTGATTGATGGCGCGCCCGCCGCGCCGGACGGTTTCGGCGCCGAGCTGACGCCGTCCACCATCGCGCGGCACCTGGCGGCCTTGCGCGCGGCGCGCGAACGCTACCACCTTGAGCATGCATTGGAAACGGCGCTGGCCAGGCAGGCTGCGCAAGCGGCCAGGGCGCCGGCACTGCGCTAGCGCGTCTGCCTGCCGGCGCGGCGGGTCAGCAGGGCGCAGCCTTTTTCGCAGGGGCGGCTGCTGTGTTCGAACTCGGCGAATTCCTCTTTCCACAATGCCAGGATGCGCTGCTCGTCGGGACGTGCGCTGTCGTCGAGGAAGACCACGGCGCCGTCGGCAAGCAGGGGGAACAGCGCCGGACCGGCCGGATAGCGCGCCAGCTGGCGGGTTGCTTGCGGCGGCCCGTCTATCACCAGCAGATCGACCTGGGCTTGCGGCGGCAGCGCGCTGTGCAGCGCCGAGGGCGCGTACCAGGGCCAGGTGGCGGCGCCGAACTGCTGCGGCTGCAGGGGCGCATCCAGCACTTGCGCCCAGGCCGACAGACCGTGGCGCTCCAGTTCGCGCCGCGTATGCTGGGCATACACCGGGTCGTGTTCCAGGCTGTACACCATGCCCGTCCCATTCAACTGCATGCAGCGAGCCAGCACCAGCGTCGAGGTGCCGCTGCTGCACTCCAGCACCACCTGCGGGCAGGCGGCCTGCGCGTGGCGCGCCAGTTCCAGCAGCAGGTCCGGCGACGCCGCCCAGCCCCGGGTGGCAGGCAGGCTGCGGCTGAGATTGAGCTCCGCGTACAGGCCTTGCAGCGCCTCCAGCTGGCGGTACAGGCCCGCCGGTTCGCGCAGCGCGTGGTCGCGCACCTCGTGCAGCAGCAGGTGCACCAGGCGTACCTTGTGCAAGGTGTAGCCGCACAGCAGCAGAATGAAGAGCACGAACAGGAAGGACGTGGAGGAGAACATGGCTGCCTTTCAGCGTAGGAGGGGGCCGGATCAGCGCGCCGCGCGCGCCAGCAGTGTGTCGTACAGCGTCAGGTAGCGGTCGGCCACCGCCGCCAGGCTGTGGTGGGTCAGCACCAGGCGCCGTCCGCGCTGGCCGTGGCGGCGCGCCAGGCCGGGGATGCGGTAGTAGTCCGCAATGGCGTCGGCCAGCAGTTCGGGCTTTCCGGGCGGCACCAGCGTGCCGGTCCAGCTAGCCTGCACCAGCTGCGGATTGGCGCCCGCCATCACCGCCACCACCGGCAGTCCGCTGGCCATGGCCTCCAGGATGCGCAGATTGGCGCCGCACACCGGCGGCGGCGCGGGCGCGGGCGCGACAAACACGTCCATCGAGCGCATCAGGCGCGCGGTGTCGTCGCGCGCGCCGGGCAGCCAGGCCAGATGGGCCATGCCGGCCGCGCACAGCATGGCTTTGCACAGGTCGCGGCAGGGACCGTCGCCGGCGATGATGAGGCGCAGCGGCGTGTCGGTGCGGTCCTGTTCGGTCACCATCAGCAGAAAGGCCTGCACCAGCGCCGCATGGTCCTGCTCGCTGTCCATGGGGCCGGCGGCGCCGATGACAAAGGCATGCTCGCACAGAAAGCCGGGCGGCCCCACGGCGGCCGGCGCCATGCCCAGGCGCGGGTGGAACTGGGTGCTGTCGATGGCGCCGTGCGCCGGATGGATGCGGATCTGGCACGCGCCCAGCGCCTCGCCCAGCCAGCGGCCCAGGCTGGGTCCCCAGCCGCTGCGCGGCGGCAGGCCGTCGCCGGGCTGGGCGTTGGGCAGGCGGATGCGGATGCCCGCCAGCGCCGCCAGCAGCTGGGCGCGCACGCTGCGGGTATGCACCAGGTCCGGCCGCAGGCGGCGCAGCAGCCGGTACAGCCGCAGGCAGCCGGACCAGCCCAGGCCGCTGCCCCGGCTCAAGCTCATCACCTGCACCGCCGCGCCGTTGTGGCGCAGCTCGCAGTCCAGGTCGCCCTGCAGGGTCAGCACCACGTGGCGGTAGCGGCCGGCGGGCATCATGCGCAGCAGCTTGAACAGGCTATCGTCGCGGCCGTCGCCGGGCAGGCGGTCCAGCAGGTGCAGCACCAGGGGCGCGTCGGCGGGATGGCCTTGCACCGCGGCGCGGCTGGCGGCAGGCCTGGCGCTATTCGTAATAGCCATAATATTCCGTGCCTGGAAAAGCCTTGATCTTGTTGTAGATCAGGTTGATGTGCTTGCAGGAATCGAGCAGGCGCAAGGCTTCGCGCACCGCGTTCTGCGTGGTGGTCTCGGCCTCCACCACCATCACCACCTGGCCCATCTGCGCGGCCAGCACGCTGGCCTCGGTGGTGATCAGCAGCGGCGGCGAATCGAAGATGACGATGCGGTCGGCATAGCGGTTGGCGATCTCGCTGAGCAGGGTGCTCATGCTGCGGCTGGCCAGCAGTTCGGTCGCGTGGCGGTTGCTGCGCCCGGCCGGCAGGATGCTCAGCGTGGGCACATTGGTCTTCAGGATGACGTCGGCCAGCTCCAGCTCGTCGTTCATCAGGATGTCCATCAGCCCGGCCTCGGCGCCCAGGCCCAGCACCTTGAGCACCGACGGGCGCGCCACGTCGGCGTCCACCAGCAGCACCGTGATGTCGCGCTCCATGGCGATGCTCATGGCCAGGTTGATGGCGCAGTAGGTCTTGCCTTCGCCGGGCAGCGCGCTGGTGACCACGATCAGGTTGCCGTTGCGGATGGCGGGCTGGCTGTCGCCGCGCAGATTACGCAGCAGCGGGCGCTTGATGATGCGGAAGTCCTCCGCCGCCGGCGTGCGGCCGCCTTCGTGCGTGACCATGCCCATCTGCGCCATGCGCTCCAGGTCGAGCTCAATATAGCGCTGGCTGCGCAGCGGGCTGCCGGCTGGCGGCAGTTCGAGCGCCGCGCCCTGGTTGTCGGATACTGTCATGGGATCTCCGGGTTATCTCAGCAAGGCGGCGGTCAGCACGCCGCTGTAGGACAGCAGCAAGCAGCCCAGCGCCGCGCCGAAGCCGGCCAGGCTGCGGCGCCGCTTGATCTGCTGGGCCGGCGTCCAGTTCATGGTGACCGTGCCCAGCACATTCATGCCGGTGAACACGCGCAGCTCGGCCGGGCTGAGGAAAGTCGGACGCACCTGGGTGATCGTCAGCGCCGCGGCGGCGCCGGCCGCCAGCGCTGCCGCCAGTACGCCGCTGTAGAGCAGGGCGCGGTTGGGCCCGACGGGCCGGACGGGCACGGTGGGCGGGTCGATGATCTTGAAACTCATCATCTCTGTGGTGGAGCTGAGGTCGCCGGACAGCTTGGCCACCTCGCGCCGGCTCAGCAGCTTTTCGTAGTTGTCCTTGTTGACCTGGTAGTCGCGGTTCAGCTGCGCCAGCTGCGCCTCGGCCTCGGGCACGGCCTGGCTCTGCGCCTCCAGTCTGGCGTGGCGCGCCGCCAGCTCCTGCACCCGCACCTTGGCGGCGGCCACCTTGGCGTCGGCCTCGGTCAGCGCCACTTTCAGCTGCTGCAGCATGGGGCTGAAGTTCTTGCCGGGGTCGCTGTACGCGGGACGGTTCTTGCTCTCCTCCAGCTTGCGCTGTTCGAGCTGCTCGACCAGGCGCTTGGTGGAGGCGATGTCGGGATGCAGTTCGGTGTACTGCAGCCGCAGCGCGTCCAGGTTTTTGTTGAGCGCGGCGATGCGGCTGTCGATCTCGGGATTCTCGATGGCGGACGGGGCCACGTCGCCCAGGATGGGCTCGTCGCCGGTGGTCTGCGAGCGGATGGCGTTGCGCGACTGTTCGGCCTCCATCAGCTCCAGCTTGGCGCCGTTCAGCGCGTCCGACGACATCAGCAGCTGCGAGCCGTAGTCCAGGCCCTGGCGCGGCAGCAGCGCGTTGTGCGCCATCTTGAACTCCTTGACGGTGTTCTCTGCCGCCACCAGCTTGTCCTCGTAGGATTTGATCTGGTCGTCGATGAACTGCACCGCCTTTTGCGACTCGCCCTTTTTGCCCTTGAAGCTGCCTTCGACGAAGATGGTCAGCAGCGACTGCACCACGTCGCGCCCCAGGCGCGGATTGCTGCTGTTGTAGGTGATGGTGTAGATGTCGTAGCTGCCGGTGCTGGCGATCTTGATCTTGCCGAGCAGCTCCTCGATCTGCAATTCGTGGTCGCGCGCCGAGGTCGTGTTCAGGTCCATGTCCACCATGCGGATCACGCGCTCGATGTTGGGCCGGCTCAGCAGGGTGCGGCTCATGATGGCCACCTGCTGCTCCACGTTGGGCACGCTGGTCATGCCCGACAGCAGCGGCTTGAGTATGGTCTGGGTGTCGACGAAGACGCGCGCCGAGGTCTGGTAGTTGTCGGGCAGCGTGGCGACCTTGATCCAGCCGCCCACCGCCACCAGCCAGGCCACCGCGATGGCGGGCCAGCGGTACTTCCAGATGCCGCGTATGTGGATCAGCAGCTGATTGATAAACTCTTCCATGGCACGGGCTCCTGAACGTCGGCGGATGCTGTCCTGCTGGTCCGATTATAGGAGCGCTCCTGTGCGGCTCAGGCTGTAACTGCGCTGGGCTTGAGCCGCATCAAGAAATCGCGTTGCGATCGCACCGTCCCGCCTAGCGCTGGCGCCGGCGGCTCAGCAGCGACATGCTCAGCAGTCCGGCGGCGAGCACCGCCAGCGTGCCCGGTTCCGGCAGTTCCTGCTGCAAGGCGTTGGCCAGCGAATTGTGCTGGATGGTGATCTGGTAGGTCTGGCCCACCGACAGCAGCGCCGTGGTGGCGGTGAAGAAGGCCGAGCCCGGAGCATAGATCAGGTCGTTCGGCGCGCCGTCGGTGGCGCTGACGGTGCTGGCCGCGTTGAGCGCGTTCGGTGCAAAGTTGAGCACGGTGGCGCCGGTCGTGATGTTGACGATGCTGAGCGACCAGGACAGGCGGGCGTTGGCGTTCGACACCGGACCGGAGCCGGGCGTGACCAGTGCGCGCGTGTAGGGATTGCCGTCGAAGGCGATGGTCATGGTGTCGGCGGCGCCCAGCGTGAAGGCGAAGGTGGTGGAGGTGCCGACGTCCGAATTGCCCGAGGCCACGGCGTTGACGGCGGTCGAGGCGTCCGCGCGGGTGGAGGCGTTGGCGCCGGCCGGCGTGGCGCCGATGATGATGGAGGCGCCCGTCAGGCGCTGGTCCGCGTGGCCGTAGGTGTTCAGCACGGGCGGAATGCCGGCGATGGGGGTGTAGGTGTCCGGCGCGACCGGGCAGGGGCCAACGCATTGCTGGGCCACATTGGGCGGCACCGGGTTCTGGATGGGGCGCGAATCGGCGCCGTTGGCGAATACGTTGTTGAGCCCGGCGGTGGCGTGGGCATCGTTGGTGCCGGTCAGGGTGGAGAAGTCGGCCGTGCTGAACGCCACCCCGCTCGAATGCAGCAGGCGGAAGTTGCTGATGTTCAGGATGGACGAGGCGAACGTTGCAGCCTGGGCCGGCGCTGCGGCGGTCAGCCCCAGGCTGGCTGCCATGGCTGTGAGCAGGAAACCTTTTTTGATGATGTTCATGACGTGCTACTCCTTTTAGTGAACTCCGGGTTGACGGCTGGGAGGGGGGCCGTTGCACCTTTAACAGCAGCATCCGTGCCAAGGGAATTTGCTCTTCAAAATCAATGGCTTACGTTTTCGATTGGGCGTTGCACAGGGGCTTTGGCAAGGAAAGCGACACTGGCTACAGGCGGCCTCGGCAAAAAATTTGCACTGGCCGGGAACTTTTTGCGGATCTGCTTGTCTGAAAGAACTGAGCCCGGTTCGCTGTACGTGCCGGCCGCGAATTGACTAGCAAAGGAGCGCGAGCGTGCAC
Organism: Pseudoduganella sp. GW821-FHT05F09; assembly: GCF_059419605.1. Classification (NCBI taxonomy): domain Bacteria; kingdom Pseudomonadati; phylum Pseudomonadota; class Betaproteobacteria; order Burkholderiales; family Oxalobacteraceae; genus Pseudoduganella; species Pseudoduganella sp. GW821-FHT05F09. Next base: position 1,165,638 of record NZ_JBWKSD010000001.1, on the reverse strand, counting down.
CAAGACGACGACACCATCATTTCCTTTGACGCGACGACGGGGTTGAGCGACCTTGTCATCGGCGAAGGACTGGCCACCCCGGAGTTGGACCACCCGATCGACCAGCAAATCTTTCATATCCGCATGGCCAACTCACGCGGGCGGCGCGAAGCGGCCACGCTGCTGCTGAAAAAAATGTACGGCTGGCGCGGCTACGACGTCGATCCGTCGGCGCACCACGTGCTGAACCGCATTACGCTGTATGCGGAAACCGGCGGCGTCACCGTCGGCACCATGTCGCTCTGCCTGGACGATCCCCAGCTCGGCCTGCCGGCCGATGAGAATTTCCGCGACAAGCTGGACGGCCTGCGGGCCCGCCAGCGCCGGTTGTGCGAGCCGTCCCGGCTGGCGATAGACAAGGGCGTGTCCAAGCGCGTGTTCGCCGCGCTGATCCATATCTCGTATATCTACGCGCACAACATTCATGGCTTTTCCGACTACGTCATCGAGGTCAACCCGCGCCACGTGATGTTCTACAAGCGCATGCTGGGCTTCCAGGACTTCGGCGGCCAGCGCGAATGCAGCCGGGTCGGCGCGCCGGCCGTGCTGCTGCGCCTGGAACTGGACTATATGGGCGAGCAGATCCGCAAATTCGGCGGCCTGATGGAGCAGCAGACCACCGAGCGTTCCTTCTATCCCTATTTCTTCCCTATCTGGGACGAGCCCGGCATTACTTCGCGCCTGGTGCAGGGGAGGAATTAGCCATGGGCGCACCGCAAGCTGCCGCGCCGCCAGCGGGGCTGGCCGACGCGCTGGCGCAGTGGCGCATGCTGCTCGGGCCGCAGCGCGTGCTGGACGATGGCGCCACGCTGGCGGCCTATGCGAGCAGCACGTCGTCATGGAGCACCCGGCCCGCTGCGGTGCTGCGCCCGCATACGCGCGGCGAAGTGGAAGCGCTGGTCCGCACCGCGGCGGCCAGGGGCATCGCGCTGTACCCCATCAGCACCGGCAGGAACTGGGGCTATGGCGATGCGTGCGCGGCCACGGCCGGCCAGGTGATCGTCGACCTGAGCGGCATGAACCGCATCCGCGAAGTCAACGCCAGGCTGGCCTACGTGGTGATCGAGCCCGGCGTGACGCAGCAGCAGCTGTCGCAATACTTGCTGTCGGAGAATTTGCCACTGTGGATGGACAGCACGGGCGCGGGGCCGGACACCAGCTTGATGGGCAATATCCTGGAACGCGGCTTTGGCCACAGTCCCTATGGCAACCGTTTCCAGAACGTGTGCGGCATGGAAATCGTGCTGGCCGACGGCGAGGTGCTGCAGACCGGTTTCGGCCATTTTCCCGCCAGCCGCAACAGCCGCGTGTTTCCCTACGGTCTGGGCCCGTGGCTGGACGGCTTGTTCACGCAGTCCAATTTCGGCATCGTCACCAGCGTCGGCCTGTGGCTGATGCCGAAAACCGAAGCCATCAACCATTTCCTGTGCAGCGTCGAGCGGCACGAGGACATAGCGCCGGTGGTGGACGCCTTGCGGCCCTTGCGGCTGGACGGCACGCTGCGTAGCATTGTTCATATCGGCAACGACCTGCGGGTGATTTCCGGCGGCGCCACCTATCCGCACGAACGGGCCGGCGGCGCCTCGCCGCTGCCGGCGGCCCTGCGCACGCAGCTGCGGCGGGAGGCCGGCGTGGGCGCCTGGACCGTGTCCGGCGCGCTGTACGGCAACGCTTGCCAGGTGGCCTGTGCGCGCCGCGCCGTGCGGCAGGCGCTGCGCCACACCGGCGCCAAGCCGCAGTTCATCGACGAGCGCAAGCTGGCTCTTGCCGGCTGGCTGGCCGGCCTGCTGGGCAACCGGCCTGCGGCCCGGCGGCTGCGCGCCAAGGTGGCGCTGGGCCGTTCCCTGTTCGACATGAACAAGGGCATACCGAACGGACGCTTCCTGGCCGGCGCCTACTGGCGCAGGCGCGGCGGCCTGCCGCCGGGATTTCCCGCCGGCGCCAACCCGGCGCTGGACAACTGCGGCCTGCTGTGGGTGTCGCCCGTGCTGCCCATGTGCGGCGAGGACCTGCTGCGCGTGCACGCGCTGGCCGAGCCCATCTTCCGCCTGCACGGCTTCGACCTGTTCGCCACCTTCAGCATGATCAACGAGCGCGCGCTGGGCGGCGTGATCACCGTGGCCTACGACAAGGACAGCCCGGACGAGACCGCGCGCGCCATGATGTGCTACCGCCAGCTGTTCGACACCGTCATGGAGGCCGGCTACATTCCCTACCGGGTCGGCCTGCAGTCGATGGCCGATCTGGACGGCGGCGGCGACAGCTACTGGCGCGTTGCCGCCAGCCTGAAGGCCGCGCTGGACCCGCAAGGCATCATCGCGCCCGGCCGCTACCAGCCGCCGGCGCGGGCTTAGCGCCGGACCTGGCATTCGCTTGCGCAGCGGCATGGCGCCATCCATCAGGCGCTGCCGCGCCGGCGCAGACCGGCCAGCCCCAGCAGACCCGCAGCCAGCAGCGCCAGTCCGCCGGGTTCGGGCAGTTCCACCTGCGCGACAACCGGATCGGCTAGGCGCCAGCCCCAGCCGTTTTTGCCCACCGCCGAAGTGGCCAGTATGCTGGTGATGGTGTTAATGCCGAAGAAGTCGGCGCCACCGGCCTGGCTGCCGCTGCGGAAGTAGATGCAGGCCGGGCCTGACATGCAATTGGCCAGATAGGTGCCGGTGCCGAACGCCGGCGTGGGCAGGCCGTCGGTTTCCTGGAACAACGTGGTATTGAGCGGATTGAAGGCCACATTGCTCATGCCGGCGACCGGGGCGGTCACCATGCCGGGCGTGAACTCCCAGCTCATCAGCAATTCGCCGTCGGTGATGCCCTTGATTTTGTTGAAGGCGGTGCGGTCGAGCGTCTTCAGGCCGCCCGTGCCGAAGCTGGGATTGGTGCCGCCGCTCAGCTTGTCGATATAGAAGTCCAGGTGGATCTTGCCGTCGCAGCCGAAGGCCGCGTTGGTGCAGCCGGCGCTGTAGATGCGCTTGCCCACGCCGCCGGTGCCGGCCGAGGTGCTGGCGTCGCCTGCGCCGTACATCATGAAGGAAATGCTCTGGTTGTTCTGGCCCTGCTGCCAGTAGCTGTCGGAGGCGTTGCCGACTTCATTGATCGAGGTCATATAGCCGGCCGCGAAGGTGGCCTCCTTCAGCGTGCCGGCCTTGCCGCTGTCACTGCTGCGCGCCTGGTAGCCGGTGTACTTGATTTCCACCAGGCCCGATTTGCTCAGGACGAAGGGGGCCAGCGGCGCCGCCATGGCCAGCGGCGCGCCAACGGCGGTAAGGCAAAACAGGCTGCGGCGCAATACGGTCAAGCTCTGCATGATGAACTCCTGTGGTTGGGTTGCTCACTACACCCATAGCAATATGCGGGCCACACGGCGGTTTGCGGGGCGGGGACCGTATTCCGGATTCGGCGCGGGGCATGCATGTAAGCAAAAGCGACGCAGTGCAGCCGAACCCATGGCGGGACTCACAACTGCGGCAGCAGCGCCCGCACTTCGTTCTGGCGCGCGAAGCTCTTGTCGGCCAGCAGCAGCTCGAACTGGCGGCGCGCGCCGGGCTTGTCGCCGGTTTTCATCAGTGCGGTGGCATAGTGGTAGCGGATCTCGCTGACCTGCGGCGCCGCGTCGCTGGCCTGTTTCAGTATCGGCACGGCGCGCGCGGGCTGGCCCTGCTCGAGCAGCACCCAGCCCAGCGTGTCCTGCACCGCCGGGTTGCTGCCGGCCAGCTTGTGCGCGCGTTCGGCGTACTCGAGCGCACGCTTGTCCTTTACCTGCTGCAGCGTCCAAGCCAGGTCGTTCAGCGCCACCACGTTGCCGGCGTCGGCTTCGATGATCTTCTCGTACTGCAGCGCCGCGCCCGCGTAGTCTTGCGCGCTCATCAAGGCGCTGGCAAGGTAGAGGCGCGCGGTCGCGTCGCGCGGATGCTGCTGCAGCCATTGCAGCACGCGCTCGGTGGCCTCCTGCTTGCGCCCCTGCGCCGACAGGCTGCGGTGGATGGCGATCACGGCCGGGCCGCTGGGCTCCAGCAGATAAGCGCGCTCGTAAAGCTTCAGCGCCGGCACGGCGCGGCTTTGCGCCATCAGGATGTCGCCTTCCAGGCGGTAGCCCAGCGGCAGCTGCGGATTGCGCTTCTGCGCCTGCTGCGCGATGGCGAAGGCCTCGTTCCAGCTGCCCTGTTCGGTCAGCAGGCGCACCGTGGTCAGCTGCGCCAGGCCGTTGTCCGGCTGCAGGGCCAGCACCTTGCGCGCCGCGACCAGGGCGTCCGGCAGTTGACGCAAGGCCAGGTTGGCGCCGGCGATCTGCATCTGCACCATGGCCGAATCCGGCTGCAGCACGGCCAGCTTGGTGTAGCTCTCGAGTGCTGCCTGGTGGCTGTTGCCGGCGGTTTGCGCCTGCGCCAGCACGGCCAGCACGTCGGCGTTGTCGGGATTACTTCCATGCAGCTTTTGCGCCAGCGTCAGCGCCTTGGTCGTCTCGCCGGCGCGCAGATAGTAGTTGGCCAGCAGCAGCGCGGGCGGCAGCGCGTCCGGATTTTCGCGCTGTGCCCGTTCCAGCCAGCCTATCGCTTCGGCGGTCTTGCCCTGGCCGGTGGCCAGCCGCGCCAGCGCCGTCATGACCGCGATATTCTTCTTGTCCTTGGCCAGGGCCGCCTCGTAGCGCTGGCGGGCGCGCTCGGGCTGGTGCTCCAGCACATCGAGCTGGCCCAGATTGTCGAGCGCGGGCAAGTAGGCCGGATCGAGCGAGAGCGCGCCCTGGAAGGCGGTCCGCGCAGCGGAGAAGTCGTTGCTGGCCAGTAGCACGCCGCCTTTCAGGTTCTGCACGGCGGGATTGTTGCCTTGTTTTTCCAGCGCCGCCACGGCCGCCAGCGCCTTGGCGTAGTCCTTGTTACGCAGATGCACCACCACCAGCATGATGCCGGCGCGCGGCGCCTTGGTGTCCAGCGTGCTGGCGCGTTCCAGCTCGCTGATCGCGCGCTGGCTGTCGCCCAGGCCGAGCCGGCTCGCGCCCAGCGCCGCGTGCAGCGCCGACGTGCCGGGCGCCAGCTCTACCGCCTTCTGGAAATAGTCGGCGGCCGGGCCGAACTGCTGCAAGCGCATGTGGGCGTCGCCCGCCGTGGCCAGCAATTCGGCGTCCCCCGGGTATTTTTCGATCAGCGGCGTCAGCAGGGCAATCGCTTCGGCCGCCTTGTTGTTGCGCAGCAGCGTGGCGGCCAGCAGCTTGCTGGCGTACAGGTGGCCGGAAAGATTCTCCAGGAAGCGGCGCAACTGCTGCTCGGCCTGGGTGTTCTGGTTCAGTTCGTACTGCACCGCCCCGGTCAGCAGCACGGCGGGCATATAGTCGGGTGCGGCGCGCAGCACCAGTTGCAGCTGTTCCAGCGCGGCCGGATAGTGCTGCTCGCGGAAGTCCAGCAAGGCCTGCGTGAACACCAGCGGCAGGCTGGCGGGCGCGGCGGCCCGGGCCAGGGCCAGCTGGGCCTTGGCGTCGGCGAATTTGCCGCCCTGGATCAACAGGCTGGCGATGTCGATGCGGGTTTGCAGGTCGGCCGGCCGCAGCTTGAGGATGTTCTCGTAGCTGGCCCGCGCCTCGGCCGGTTTGCCTTGCACGCGCAGCAGGTCGGCGCGGAAGCGCAGCGCGTCCACGTCGCCCGGATGCAGCGCCAGCGCCTGGTCCGCCAGCGCCAGGGCGCGCGCCTGATCGCTGTCCAGCAGGGCCAGGCGGGCGCGCCCGAGCAGTGCCAGGCTGTTGCCGTCCTGCCTGGCCAGCGCCGCGTCGAGCTGGTGTTCCGCTTCCGCCCGCCGGTTCAGGCCCAGCAGGGCGTAGGCGCGCAGCGCCATCATGTCGGCGCTGGCCGCCTGCGAGGGCAGCGTGGCGAGCACGCCTTCGAATTGCTGTTGCAGCAGCATCACGCGCGCAATGCGCGGCAGAATCTCGGGCTCGGCCATACCGGCCTGGCGGGCGCGCCGGTACTCCTTTTCGGCCGATTGCACATCGCCCGACTCCAGATAGACGTCGCCCAGCAGGGCGCGCGCGGTACTGTGCTCGGGGTTAGCCTGCAGCACGTTCTTGAGCTGGATGACGGCGGCGCGCGTATCGCCTTTCTTTTGATAGGCTTGCGCTTCCACGATCAGGGCCGGCTCATCCGGCTTGTGTTTGCAGGCGGGCAGGCTGGCGGCAAGCAGGCCGGCGGCGAGGATGGCGCCAACGGCATGGCTGGCGCGGGGCAGGGACGAATTGGGCATGATCTCTCCGGGACGGGCGTAGAGCTCCAGCGTAGGCGTTCGCGGCCTGGGGCTTGTTGATCGGCCTCAATGAACCGCATCAGGCGGCGGACTTGCTTGCAGGCGGACGGCGGCGCCGCGCTGGTCCACGGTGTGCAGCTCCACCGGACGGCGCCAGACGCGGGCGATATAGTCCAGCACCCGTTCCGCTTGCGGCCGGGCCAGGCCGCGGCCGTCGCAGCCATGGTCATGCGCCAGCGCCAGGCGGCCGCCTTCGCCTACGCCCTCCACCCGGATCGCCGGCGCGCCATAGTTATAGCGCGGCGCCAGGATGGCTTCGTGCAGCGCCGGCAATTCGCGGCTGGCCAGCCAGGCGGCGCCGTCGCGGTCCCGCACGTAGGCGAACAGCTGCAAGTGCGCGGCAATGTCGCGGTCCAGATAATTGCGGATGAAGCCGAAGTCGTCCTCGTCGCGGCAGATGCGGCGCGCTTCGGCCATGCCCTGGCGTTCAATGATGTGGTCCCACAGCGCGTAGCCCAGGTGGTAGGGGTTCAGCTGCAGCGCCAGGCGGCCGTCGCCGCAGGGGCGCACGATGTCCGAATGGACACGGATCGCTTCCAGGTACAGCGGCGCCGGCAGGAAGCCCGCTTCGCGCAGCAGGCGCGCATGCCAATAGCAGGCCCAGCCTTCGTTCATGATCTGGCAGGCATGCACCGGATGGAAGTAGCACGCCTCCTCGCGCACCGCGAGCAGAATGCCGCGTTCCCAGTCCCGCAAGGCGGGAGCGTGCCGTGCGATGAACAGCAGCAGGTCGCTCTCCGGCAATCCGCCGTGCGGGTCCACATGGGCCTCCAGCGCCAGGGCCGCGTCCAGCACCGCGTCCACTGCCGCCTGGCCGTGCAGCTGCGCCGCGCGCTCCACCAGCCTGGCGTGGGCGGCGCTGCGTTCCAGGATGCCGCTGCCGCCCGGTTCCGTAAAACCGCGCAACAGCGCATTGCGGCGGCAAAAGTCGGCGTGGCCCAGCACATGGGCGCAGACCAGCGCATTTTCAGCCTCGGTGTTGCTGTCCGCCAGGAAGGCGCGGCACGGCGCGCCGGGAAACATCACTTCATAAATGCGGGACTGGCCCATGTGGCGCGCCGTCATCTGGCGCAGGTAGCGCAGGCCGAAAGACCAGTGGCGCATGCGCACCGGCAAACCATAGATGGCGATTTCGAGCATGAAGCTTTCCGGCACCCGCTCGAAATCCACCGGTCCGCATTCCAGGCCCAGTCCGGCGGCCAGCGCCTCCATGGCGGGCAGATGGCAGCTCATGCGCGTCCGGCGCCGTGGCAGAAGAAGCTGCGGATGGCGTCCCATGCGTCGTCCGGCTGCGCGAGCGTACAGATTGCCGCCGCGCCGCCGGCATGCCGGCGGGCGGTGAACAGGCGCCGCAGTTCGCTGTCCTGGGCGGCATGCGGGCGTGATGCGCCGACAGCGGTTTCGACGTAGCCCATGAAATTGAGCGAGGGCGCCAGGGCCGCCAGGGCGGCGCCGGCGGCGGCGCGGTCTTCGCTGTAGTTTTCGCCGTCGGATGCGTAGAACAGGTAGGCGTTGTGGCCGCCGCTGCCATAATCGGCGCGCAGGATGTCGTGCGCGAGCCGAAACAGGCACGATGCCTGCGTGCCCCCTTCGCCGGAAATTTGGAAGAATTCGTGTTCCGGGAATTCCCAGGCTTGGGTGGCGTGCGCCAGGAAGCGTACCGCCACGTCCTGGTAGCGGTGGCGCAGGCCGTGCAGCGTGAAATGGAAGAAGGTCTTGGCGAGCTTGCGTTCGGGCAGCGTCATGCTGGCGGACACGTCCAGCGCGAACAGGACCACGGCTTTGCTGGCCGCGTGGCGGCGCGGCTGCCGCTGGCGAAAGCGCAGGTCGTCGTTGATGTAGGCTGGGACGGCCAAGGGGGAGGGCGGCGCCGCCTGGACTGCTTGGCGCTTCACTGCCTGCATTGCGGTGCGGCGCCGGTCCAGTTGCGACAGCGCGCCTTGCCGGTTCCAGCCGTTGCGCACGCTGGACAGCTCCTTGCCGGTGCCGGCCTGCGGCGTTAGCAGGGGCAGTTCCAGCTCCTCCCACAGCCAGTCCATGATGTCGCTGGCGGTAAACTCCAGTTGCGTGCGCACGCCGCCGTCCCCGTCGCCGGCGGAAGCGCTGACGCCCTGGCCGCCGCGCTGCTCGCGCCCGGCGCGCAATATGTCTCCCGGCCAGCCCGGGCCGTGGCCAGCGCCGCTGCCGCCATCCGGCGGATCCGCCAATTGAAAGCGCGCGTGCTCGAGCAGATGCAGCGGCACCCGCACCGTGCGCTGCGGGTCGCCGGACATCAGGTCCGGACTTTCCAGGAATTGCGGGACATAGGCCAGCACCGCCTGGCGCACTTTCTGGTTGTGTCTTAGCCAATCGCGCTCGCCGCGCGAGAACAGCTCATACCACCGGGACTGGTTTGCCATGGCGCCTCCGCTACTCCTGGGCCAGCAAGGTGGTGACGTAGGCCAGCGCCTCGCGCGCGCTGTGGGCGTCGTAGCCGTATTCGTCCACCAGGCGCTGCTCCACGGCGCTGAGCCGTTCGCGCGCCGCTTCGTCCGGACGCCGTTCCGAGCCCACCAGCCGCAGCACGTCGCGCCGCTGCTCGAACAGGTATTGCTGTATCGCCTCCCGCAGCGGCGCATGGCTGGCCAGCCGGAACTGTTCGCCGCGCTTGTATGCGCCCATCGCCTTGCGCACCACCTCCTGCCTGAAGGACTGCTTGCCCGCCTCGCTCACATGTATTCTTTCCTCCACCGCGCGCAGGAAGCGCTCGTCCGGCCTCCGCTCGTCGCTGGTGATGGGATCGCTGACCTGGCGGTTGTCCAGCATCGCCTCCACTTCGTCCAGGTACTTCTCCAGCAGCTCATCGGCCTCGCGCTCGAACGCCACGAACAGCGCGCGGTGCACATCCTCCTTCACCCACACGTTGTAGAAGGCCTTGCGCGCCAGCGCCAGGTGCTCCAGCCAGCGCCGCTTCCTGCGCGCTTCGATGCGGGCGTCGCTGTCGATCGCATCCTTCAGCGCCAGTAGCACCTCCATGGCGCCCAGGCTGGCGTGGCCGGACTGGTTGGCGCGGATGATGGCGTGGGACAGGGCATTGACCACAAAGCGCGGCGACACGCCCGCCAGCGCCGCATCCTGTCCTCCTGCCGGCGCTCCTTCGCCGGTGCGCGCCGCTTCGGGGCGCAGCATGCCGCCAACGTCCTCGTCCGCGTGCAGGCGCACTTTGCGCACCAGTTCGTCGTCCTTGCCCTCGCTGTCCGGCAGGCGGCTCAGCACGGCGAACACGGCCGCCGCGTGCAGCGCGTGCGGGTCCAGATGGGCGTCGCGGAAGGCCGGCGCGGCGGACTTGACCAGCTTGGCGTAGATGCGCGCCTCGGCGCGGTAGTCCAGCGTGTACGGCACTTGCACGATGACCATGCGGTCCAGCAGCGCCTCGTTCTCGCTTTCCTGCACAAAGCGGCGGAACTCGGCCAGATTGGTGTGCGCGACGATGGCCAGGTCCAGATGGATCAGTGGAAAGCGCGCCACCTTGACGTTCTTCTCCTGCGTCAGCGTGAGCAGCAGATGCAGGAACTCGCGCTTGGCCTTCAGGATTTCTATCATCTCCAGCATGCCCCGGCTGGCCGCGTACACGGCGCCGGACCAGGACCATGCGCGCGGGTCGCCTTCGTCGCCCACCTCGGCCACCTTGGACAGGTCGACCGAGCCGACCAAGTCGGCCATGTCGGCGGTGGCGGGGTCGTGCGGCGCATACGTGCCCACGCCGCAGCGCTGCGCCTCGGCCAGGAACAGGCGCTCCACCGGCATCTGCAGGAAGTCGCCGCCGTGCTGCTGCTCCAGGCGCGCGCGGCAGTGCGGACACAGTTCGCCCTCGGCCACGGCGCCGTAAGTGTCGCGGAAATGGCTGCGCATGCCATGCGGCAGTAAGTGCAGCGGCGACTCGTGCACCGGACAGCCTGCGATGGCGTACAGCGCGCCGTCGTCGGTCTGGCTGTATTCCTCCAGACCGCGCTTGAGCAGTATCACCAGCGTGGATTTGCCGCCGGATGGCGGACCGAGCAGCAACAACAGACGGCGGCCGACCTCGGAGCCCGCCGCCGCAGCCTGGAAGTAGGCGCTGACGCGGGCGAGGGCGTCGTCCAGGCCGAACAGCTCGCCGGCGAACAGGTCCTGGCCGGCGGAGCTGCGGCTCCAGCGCAGCATGTCCCAGATGTACTGGTGGGCGTTGCGCGCCAGCAGGGCGGGGGCGGCCGGGAATATCTGGTCTAGAAAGAGGGCGAAGGGGCCGCGCCAGATGTCCGCGCGGTGTTGGCGGGTGTAGCTTTGCAGCTCGTCCAGGAATTGCTGATGCGCGCGCACGGCGTTCTCCTCAGGTTGGCTACAGTATCTGGCCTGGGGGAGATGTGCGGGCTGAGGCGCGTCAAGGAGAGGAGGGGAACTTTTTGCAGCGGGGGCGTTGGCGGGTTACGCGCTGCGTGCTAACCCGCCAAGGCGTCGTCTATTTTACGTTGTGGATGCGGGCGATTGCGGCGGCCACGCCGGCGCCGTAGGCCGGATCGCACGCGGTGCAATTGCCCACGTGGCGGTCTATCACCTGCTGGGATGCACCCTGGATGGCGCGCGCGGTGTTTTCAAACAGCAGCGTTTGCTGGGCGGGCGTCATCAGCTGGAACAGCAGGCGCGGCTGCGTGAAATAGTCGTCGTCGGTGCGGTGGTTCCAGTGGTCGGCCGCGCCTTCGATGGACAGCGGCGGCTCGCGGAAATCGGGCTGCTCCACCCATTCCTGGTAGCTATTGGGCTCATACGGCGTAGCGCCGCCCTGGTTGCCGTCCACCCGCATCTGGCCGTCCCGGTGGTAGCTGTGGAAGGGGCATTTCGGCGCGTTGACCGGAATCGACGCGTGGTTCACGCCCAGCCGGTAGCGCTGCGCGTCGCCGTAGGAGAACAGGCGCCCCTGCAGCATCTTGTCCGGCGAGAAGCTAATGCCCGGCACGATATTGGCCGGGTTGAACGCGGCCTGTTCCACTTCGGCGAAATGGTTCTCGGGATTGCGGTTCAGCTCCAGCACGCCCACTTCGATCAGCGGGTAGTCCTTGTGCAGCCACACTTTGGTCAGGTCGAACGGGTTGTACGGCGCGGTGGCGGCTTCCTTCTCCGGCATCACCTGCACGAACAGCGTCCATTTCGGGAAGTCCTTGCCTTCGATGCTCTCGTACAGGTCGCGCAGATGGGTTTCGCGGTCGCCGCCTATGCTGGCGCCCGCTTCCTCGTCGCTCAGGTTGGCGATGCCCTGCTGCGTCTTGAGCGTGAACTTCACCCAGTAGCGCTCGCTCTGCGCATTGATAAAGCTGAACGTATGGCTGCCGAAGCCGTGCATATGCCGGTAGCTGCGCGGTATGCCCCGGTCGCTCATCACCACGGTCACCTGGTGCAGCGCTTCCGGCAACAGGGTCCAGAAGTCCCAGTTGCTATTGGGGCTGCGCAAGCCGCTGCGCGGATCGCGCTTGATGGCGTGGTTCAGGTCGGGAAATTTAAGCGGGTCGCGCAGGAAGAACACCGGCGTGTTGTTGCCCACCAGGTCCCAGTTGCCTTGCTCGGTATAGAACTTGATGGCGAAGCCGCGGATATCGCGCTCGGCATCGGCCGCGCCGCGCTCGCCCGCGACGGTGGAGAAGCGCACAAACAGCTCGGTCTGCTTGCCTATGCTGGAGAACAGCGATGCCTTGGTGTACTCGCTGATGTCGTGCGTCACCGTGAAGGTGCCGTAGGCGCCGGCGCCCTTGGCGTGCATGCGGCGCTCGGGGATGACCTCGCGGTCGAAATGAGCCAGCTTCTCCAGGAACCAGACGTCCTGCAGCAGCGCCGGGCCGCGCGGGCCGGCGGTCTGGATATTCTGGTTGTCCGGGACGGGGGCGCCGAAAGCGGTGGTCAACTTGTTCATTGTGGGTCCTTACTGAAGTGCTGCGTTGTGAAAGCCATTGTTCTGGGGACGGGCCATGGCGCGCTGGCTGGCGCTGATCAGGCCGCGCTGCGTGGCCACCACCACAGCGTGGGTGCGGGCGGTGGCGTCCAGTTTGCTCATCAAGCCCTTGACGTGGGTTTTTACCGTGCCCACGCCTATGCCCAGCTCGCGCGCGATGGACTTGTTGCAGCAGCCCTGGGCCAGCAGGCGCAGCACATCGGTTTCGCGGCCGGTCAGCGATTCGCGGCTCAGGCTGTCGGCCACGCAGCGGGTGACGGACTCGCTCAGGTAGCGCAGGCCCTGGCTCAGCAGGCGGGCCGCCTTCACCAGCTCCTCGGCGCTGCATCCTTGCAGCAGATAGCCGTGCACGCCGCTGTCCATGGCCATGCGCACTTCCCACTCCTTGTCGAACTGGGTCACGATCAGCACGCGGCGGACGGGGCTGTAGCGTTCCTGGGGAGCCTGGCGCGCGGCGGCGATGCCGCTCTGGTAGTCCGCCACCACCACATGCGCCACGCTCAGCGCCTGCGGGCAGGCGGCGTGGGTGGAAACGGCGAACTCCGCATGGTCGCCCAGGATGGCGCGCAGCCCCGCCGCCATGACGGGGTCTTCATGCATGATATGGATGTTGATGGTGTTTGGCTGCATGGTGGATCTCCTACGTACTGCAGCAGCGAGCGCTGTTGCTTCTCATACATTTATGATGTACGGACAAGGTAGGCAGATCAAGTTAAGAGATGTTAAACGCGGTTAACACCTATTTTGCAAGCGCGGGCAGGCCTAGGCTGGCTGCGGCCGGGCGCCCCACGCCAGCCAGGCCAGCAGCGCAATGGCCGGCAGCAAACCGTAGAATCCCGCGTAAATATAGGCAAATGCGCCGCCGATGGCGCCTGCGCCGAAAGCCAGTATCGGCCACAGGAACTTGGCGCAGCGGCGATGGACCGATGCGTCCGCGCCGCCGCGCGCCACGTCCACCAGGTCGATCACCAGCTGGGTGACGTTGCCCGTCATCACGGTGGTCGGCGTCAGATGGGACAGCAGCAGCTTGGCGGCGGCGTTCTGCACCCCCATGGCTGCCGCGCCTATGCCCCCGGCCAGCAGGGCAAGAGGCGCGTCCGCGGTGGTCAGCGGCACGGCGGCCAGGCCGGCCAGCATAAAGCCGACGAGCAATATCAATTGCAGGGAGAAAACCGAGCGCAGCGGCGCCTTGCCGCGCCGTTCCAGCGCCAGGATGTACAGCCGGGTAAACGCCACGGCCGCAACAAAGGCGCCGAAGGCCAGGAACTTGATCAGCACGCTGTTGCCGCTGGGGCGGGCCAGCTCGCTGCCGATCAGCACAAAGTTGCCGGTAACGTGGGCGGTGAACAGGCCGAACAGGGCGACAAAGCCCAGCGTGTCCACATACCCTCCCAGGAAACCGAGGGCAACCGCCTGGCGGGATGCCTGTACTTCATCGCTGCTGTCTATCATTGTGATACTCCATCGTGTAAATGGAGGCACTTTAGCGCAGTGCACCGGCAAACGCGCTCTCTCTTATGCCCTAGGGGCGGTCCCAGGGCGGGGTGTCCTTGAACTGTTCGACCAGGAAATCGATCATCACCCGCACCTTGGCGCTGAGGTGGCGGCGGCTGGGGTAGACCGCCTGGATGTCGATATCCGGCAGGCGGTACTCCGGCAGCACCTGCACCAGGCGGCCCGCGCGCAGGTCCGCACCGACCAGGAAAGTGGGCTGCCAGATGATGCCCTGGCCGCCCAGCGCCACGGCGCGCGCGGTATCGCCGTTATTGGTGCGCATCATGAAAGGAATCTTGACGGTATGCAGCTTGCTGTCCGCATCCAGCAATTGCCACTCGTCGGTGGCGTTGTAGCTGTAGCCTATGCAATGGTGCTTGGGCAGATCGGCCGGCGTGGCGGGCGCGCCGTGTTTGGCCAGGTAGGCCGGCGCGGCGCACAGCATGTTGACCGAGCTGGCCAGCTTGCGCGCCACGTGGGAGGCGGAGCCGGCGCGTGAAATGCGGATGGCCATGTCATAGCCTTCCTCGACGATGTCGACCACGCGGTCTATCAGCGCCACTTCCAGTTGCACGTCCGGATACAGTTCCATGAAGCGCGGCCACAGCGGCGCCAGTTGCAGCACGCCAAAGCTCAGCGGCGCGTTAATGCGCAGCAAGCCGCGCGGCTGCATGGTGGCGGAGGACACGATGGCTTCCGCCTCGGCCACTTCGTCGAGGATGGATTTGGCGCGTTCAAACAGCGCTTCGCCGCTGGAGGTGAGCGACATGCGGCGCGAGCTGCGGTTCAGCAGGCGCGTGTGCAGGTGCGCTTCCAGGTCGCTGATGTAGCGGGTTACATTGGCGGGGGAGGTGTCGAGTGCTTCGGCTGCGCGGGCAAAGCCTTCCTTGCGGACGACTTCGACGAACACTTCCAGTGCGCGCAGCCTATCCATCGGCAGGGGCGCAGCTTAGTAGCGGTTCCAGGTGTTGGCGGCGGTGCGGGTGGCGGCCGCTTCCTTGATATTGCTCAACTCGGCGTCACGCGCTTCGCGCTGCATTTCGGCCAGCTTGACGGCGGCCTGGGTGTCGCCGGCGCGCGCTGCGTCTTCAAATAATTTGATGGCTTCGTCGCGGCGGTTGCTGTCGGCCTGGTACTGGCGGGCCAGTTCGCGGCGCGCCACGGCGGAACCCTGTTCAGCCCACTCGCGCAGTCGCCGCTCCGCAGCAAAATTCCCGTTTTTATTCATTTGCAGTGCGGTCGCTTCGATAACCGGTGCAGGCGGGACCATGTCGTCTTTAGCCTGTACGCCGATCAGTACGCCAACGGTAACCAGAACCGTTGCTACTAAAACGCCGGACTTGTTGAATAATTCCATCTTTGAGAACCTTTATGCGTGTCGCTTGGTCGGACAACGGGGACGCCATGATACCACTTATTTCCAAAAGACAACAAATATTGTGTGCTTTTGCTATTTGGTGCAGTGCATTACATCATCCTCTTTTCCGAGGCTGCTGGCAAAGCGAAGGGGATATTAGCATGCTCATTTTGCGCAAAAAGCACACATTCCCACAAATCAGGGTAACAATTGTAACCACATGTGAAATTTCTCAACGCACGGTAGGAATAGGCCTACATCGTTCCCCTATTGTGAACGGACTATTCATAGCCTGCATGTATTGATGGCCTATTAATAAGTGCTATTCATGCTTGCCGGCACTTCATAAAGCTCGGTATGGCCGAAGCCTTGCTCGTAGTCCAGCACCGAAATCACCGATGGCGTGATGCGCACAAAGACCGAACCCGGCCATGTTGCGCTGCCCGCATGCACCATCCGGCGCAGCTGCGGAAAGCGGAACAGCATCAGGTCGGCCGCGTGCGCCGCTTCGCCGGCATCGCCGACAATGGTGGCCAAACCGGCCAGCGACAGGCCTCGGATGTGCTGCCAGTCCGCGTAGGGCGGCGTGACCGTCGCCGAGACCCGGTTGTCCTGCCGGATGTTATGCGCCTTCTGACTGTCCAGGCCGATGCCGGCGTACAAAATCAAGCCGTCGTGGACGTAGCTCACCACGGTGGCTTGGGGATAGCCGTCCGGGCGCAGCGTGGCCAGCGTCAGGTCGTGCGTGGCGGACAGCAGCTTGAGCACAAAAAGCCGGCGGGTGGAATCCAGCGTTTGCATGCGGCCTCCTGGCAGTGAAAGTGCGCGGACTGTGCACCGGACTTCCGATGCTAGAAAGCTGCCCGGATTCAGGCTTTGCGCCAGATCAAACGAACGCGGAATTCCAAGTGTTGTTTTGGGCGTTGGAAACATGGATGGTGCAGGATAGCTTGCGCTAGAATCAAAGATGTTTCCTACCGATATGGGGCAAGCGATGGCGGGCACCAAACAGCAGGCCTGGCCTGGCCGGGGATGAGGACGATGCCCGGCTTCGGCGCGGCGTTGCGCGTCTCACTCAGGGACATGGCGTTGCAGCGCAAGCTGCTGCTGGTGTCGGTCATCACGGCCGGCATCTCGCTGCTGGCGGCGCTGCTGGCCCTGGCGTCCTATGACGTGGCCGTGGCCAAGCCCAGGCTGGTGTCCGAACTGGCCAGCCGCGTCGAGTTCGTTGCCCTCAACCTGGACGCGGACCTGAACTTCGGCGACCGCGCCGCCGCCGGCCGCACGCTGGCGGCCCTGCGCGGCACGCCCGACCTGCACAGCGCCTGCCTGTTCGATGCCCACCGCCAGCCTTTTGCGCACTACCAGCGCAGCGGCACAGCCAACTGCGCATGGCCCGCCAGCGCCTCTCCATCCGGCGACCAGCTCGCCGGCCCCTATCTGGCCATGATGGCGCCGGTGCGCTTCGGGCACGAAACCGTCGGCTATCTGCAAGTGGAGTACACGCTGCCGGCGCTGGCCGAGCGGCTGCAGCGCTACGGCCCGGTGCTGGCCGTGGTGCTGCTTACGCTGACCGTCGGCGGCCTGCTGCAGGCCATCATCGTGCTGCGCCTGGTCACGCGGCCGCTGCTGGCGCTCTCGACGGTGGCGCACCGTGTCACGCAGGAACAGCGCTACGACCTGCGCGCCGAAGTGGCCGGCCACGACGAAGTGGGGCAACTGGCCGAGGCCATCAACACCATGCTGGGCACCCTGGCCGCGCGCGACGCCGCGCTGCGCCGCAGCCAGTCGCAACTGGAAAACATTGTCGAGAAGTCCTCTGCCATCATCTACATCAAAGACCTGGAAGGGCGCTACATGCTGGTCAACGAGCGCTTCCGCGTCACGCTGCCGGCCGGCGCACCCGACCCGATTGGCCAGGACGATGTGTGCCTGTTCGGCGCCAGCCCGGGCAGTCCGCTACGCGCCAACGACCGTGAAGTGCTGGGCAGCGGCCACGCCAAGGCATATGAGGAAACGCTGCCCGACCACTACGGCGAGGAGCGCACCTATCTGTCGGAGAAGTTTCCACTGATTGACGAGCACGGCCACACTTGGGCGCTGGGCGGCGTGTCCACCGACATCACCGAGCGCAAGCGCGGCGAACTGGAGCTGCTGGAGTACCGCGACAGGCTGGAACTGGAGGTGGCCGAACGCACAGGACAGATGGTGGAAGCCAACCGTGGCCTGGCAGCATCGCTGGAAACGCTGCAGCGCGCGCAGGACGACCTGGTGCGCAACGAAAAGCTGGCGGCGCTGGGCGCGCTGGTGGCGGGCGTGGCGCATGAGCTGAACACGCCCATCGGCAACAGCCTGCTGGCCGTCAGCACGTTGATGGACCAGACCCGCGACTTCCAGAAGCTGGCCGCCGCAGGCCTCAAGCGGTCCGAGCTGGATACCTTTGTCACGGATATCAACGCCGGCGGCGAAATCGTGCTGCGCAATCTGCACCGCGCGGTGGACCTGGTGGCCAGCTTCAAGCAGGTCGCGGTGGACCGCACCACCTCGCACCGCCGGGTCTTCCTGCTGGCCGAACTGGTGAGCGAAATCCTGCTGGTGCTGATGCCCACATTCAAGAAGTCCGGCATCACGGTGCGCCAGGAGGTGCACGAGGAAATAGAAATGAACAGCTACCCCGGCCCCTTCGGCCAGGTGCTCATCAACCTCATCACGAACGCCCTCAGCCACGGCTTTGACGGACGCGGCGAAGGCGAAGTGGTGGTGAGCGCGCGCAGCGTGGACGGCGGCAAGGTGGAAGTCTGCGTGCTGGACAACGGCGGCGGCATTGCGCCGGAAAACATGAGCCGCATCTACGACCCCTTCTTCACCACCAAGCTGGGCAGGGGCGGCTCCGGGCTCGGCCTCAACATCGTCTACAACATCGTGTACGGCGTGCTGGACGGGAAGATCGACGTCAAGAGCGAGCTGGGCAAGGGAACGCGCTTCACCATGACCCTGCCGGGCGGCATGGAGAAGCGCTGAAGCGCGTTTAGAAGTCCACCGTGGCCGACACGGTCACCGTGCGCGGCGCGCCCAGCACCAGATAGCCCGAGCCGGGGTAGCCGCCGGCCGAAGCCCAGTAGCTCTTGTCGGTCAGATTGTCGATGCGCGCGCGCAGCGTGACGTTGCGCTCGGCGATGCGGGTGGCATAGCTCACGCCCGCATCCAGGCGGTTCCAGGACGGCAGCTGCTGCAGATTGGCGCCGTCGGCGAACTGGCTGGCGGTGTGCAGGGCGCGCGCGTTCACGCTCAGGCCCGGCACGCCGGCCACGTCCCATTCGGCGCCGATATTGAGCTGCGTATCCGGCACACCGATCGCATCCTTGCCCTGGTTCGTGCCGCCCTGGGTCTTCTTCTGTTCCGCGTCCAGCAGCGTCAGGCCGCCCAGCAGGCGCAGGCCGCGCATGGGCTGGCCGAACACGGACAGCTCCAGGCCGCGGTTGCGCTGCTCGCCGTACACGCCGAAGTAGCCGTTCTCCACATAGCCCGACGGCTGGCCTGTGCTGAACAGCGCCGCGCTGAACGCCAGCGAGCCGGTGTCGTACTTGGCGCCCACTTCCTTCTGGCGCGACTTGTACGGCGCAAAGATGGTGCCCTTGTTGAGTACGTCCGCGCCGGCCGCCACCGCGCCTTGCTGCAGGCCCTCGATGTAGTTCGCGTACAGCGACACGCCCTTGTAAGGCTTGTACACCAGGCCGGCCATCGGCGTCAGCTCGCTCTGGCTGTAGGACGCGTTTTCCTTGGCGGTGCCGTAGTCGTAGCCGTAGTCCTTGATGGTCTGGCGGCGCACGCCCACGGTCAGCAGCAGCTTATCGTCCGCAAAGGCCATGGTGTCGGCCACGGCGTAGCTGGACAGCTCGCTCTTGCGCGTCAGCCCCGGATCGCTCAGCGTGCCGCCGAAGTAGATGGTGGGTGGGGCCGCCTTGTCCACCGGCTGGTAGATATTGGTGGCGATGGCGGAAAAGTCGCTCATCGCGTAGGCATTGCGCGACTCGGCGTGGAAGGCGGACAGCGTGGCGCTCAGGCTGTGGCCCACGCTGCCGGTGCGCAGCTTGCCGCGCACGCCCACCTCGCCGGTGTGCACGCTGTCTTTGCGCTCATTGTCGAAGCGGTACATGATGGCGTCGCCCTTGGTGCTGGACACGGTGGGCGCCGCCAGCACATTGGATTCCTTGCCGGAACGGGCGCCCAGCGCAGCCCAGGCCACGGCGCCGGAACCCAGGTCGGCCTCGCCGCGCAGCGTGCCGAAGGTGTCGCGCTCGTTCGAGTGGGTCCAGTCCTGCGCGAAATTGCTGCTGGCGTCCGGCGCGGAGGGCAGGGCGATGCCGCCGGCCACCGTCACGCTCGGGCGCGCGTTCCGCAGCTTGTGCTCCTGGAAGCCCATGTCGGCGGACAGGCGGTAGCCTTCGCCGTGGAAGTCCAGGCCGACCGACAGCAAGCTCAACTCGCGGCCTTCGCGGTCCACGCTGGTGTCGCCGTCGCGGCGCACGGCGTTGATGCGGATGCCGGTGTTCTTGTCCGGGCCGAAGCGGCGGGCCAGGTCCAGCGCGGCGTAGCCCTGGCCGCCGGTCTCGGTGCCCAGCGTCAATGAGGTCAGGTCGTGGGCGCCGGCGCGCTTCGGCAGCAGGTTGATGGTGCCGCCTATGCCGCCGCCACCGGGCTGCGCGCCGTTGATGAAGGTGTTCGCGCCACGGAACACTTCCACGCGCTCCAGCAGCTCGGTCGCCACGAACTGGCGCGGCAGCAGGCCGTACAGGCCGTTGTAGGCCAGGTCGTCCGAGTTCACGGCGAAGCCGCGTATCACGTACAGCTCCTGGTAGTTGCCGAAGCCGCGCGCCACGCGCACCGACGGATCGTTCTGCAGTACGTCGGCCACCGAGCGGGCTTGCTGGTCCTGCATCAGGGATTGGGTGTAGTTGGTGGTGTTGAAGGGCGTATCCATCATGTCCACGTTGCCCAGCAGGCCCAGGCGGCCGCCCCGCGCCACCTGGCCGCCAGCGTAGGCTTTCGGCAGGCCTTCCGCGGATGCGTCGGCCGAGGCGCTGATGACGACCGTGGCAACCGGCGTGGCAGGCTGCGCGCTGTCGGTGGTCTGCGCAGTTGCGCTAGCGCTAACAAATTGACAAGCGAGGAGGCTGGCTGCAAGGGCGAAAGGGGTGGGCTTAAACTGTGGCATAGGTCTTTGTTAGCGTTACATTTGGTCGTCGAAGCAAATATTATGGGACCCGAACGTGGCTTTTGTCTAGTAAATGAGAATGGTTTGCATTACTATTCAATCTTTACACTGGAAGCGCCGCATTGCAATGACACCCGCCAACACCCGCCGCTGGGCATGGATACACAAATGGAGCAGTCTGGTTTGCACCATCTTCATGCTGCTGCTCTGCCTGACCGGCCTGCCGCTGATCTACCACCACGAGATCGGCCACCTGCTGGGCAACGACGTGGAAGCGCCCGCAATGGCCCCCGGCACGCCCAAGGCGAACCTGGACCAGGTGATCGCGGCTGGCAAAGCGCTGTATCCGGGCAAGATCATGATGTATATGTCCCAAGAAGCGGACGAACCCAATATCTGGAACCTGACGATGGGCGACCATCCGACCGACCCGGACTACAAGCCCATCGCGGTGGATGCGCGCACGGCCAAGGTGCTGGCCCAGCCGAATTTCGAGGACTCCTTCATCGGCGTGATGTTCCACCTGCATGTGGATCTGTACGCAGGCCTGTGGGGCAAGCTGTTCCTGGGCTTCATGGGCCTGCTGCTGGTGATCGCCATTGTTTCCGGCGTGGTGCTGTATGCACCCTTCATGCGCAAGCTGGACTTCGGTACCGTGCGCCGCGATCGCGCGCCGCGCCTGAAATGGCTGGACTTGCACAATATGCTGGGCATCGTCACGCTGGTGTGGGCGCTGGTGGTGGGCGCCACCGGCATGATCAACACCTGGGCGGACCTGCTGCTGAAATACTGGCAGCACACGGAGATGGCGGAAATGGTGGCGCCCTACAAGGGCCTGCCGCCGCCAAGCACGCTGGCGTCGATGGAGCAGTCCATGTCGCGCGCGCTGGCGGCCGAACCCGGCATGAAGATAGGCTTCGTCGCCTTCCCGGGCACGCCTTTCACCAGCGCCCACCACTACGGCATCTTCATGCGCGGCAACGAGGCGCTGACCTCGCGCCTGTACAAGCCGGTGCTGGTGGACGCGCAAACGGCCCAGATCACCGACCGCCGCGAACTGCCGTGGTATCTGACGGCGCTGCTGATCTCGCAGCCGCTGCATTTTGGCGACTATGGCGGCGCGTGGATGCAGTTCCTGTGGGCCATGCTCGATGTCGCGACCATCGTCGTGCTGGGCAGCGGCTTATATCTGTGGCTTAAGCGCGGCAACGCGGCCAGGGCAAGCGCGCAATCCGCTTCGGCGCAGGAGGCGGAAGAATTCGCGCTGGCCAGCGAAGGAGCATCCAAATGAAAGGGCCGTTCATGCGCATGTGGGGCGCGCCTATACTGTTCGGCGTGCTGACCACGGTGGGGCTGGTTTCCGCGCTGGTGGGCGACGGCGTGTGGGACTACCTGTCCGCCGCCACGCTGGGCGCGCCCGTGGCGGCCTGCGCCTGGTACGGCCTGCGCCGCCGCTGAGAATGCCGCTTGACCTTCCCATCATGGGAAGGCCTACACTGGAGGCCAGATCAGGATAAGGACTGCATCATGGCAACATACTCCATAGACATCGAAGGCATGAGCTGCGCGTCCTGCGTGGGCCGGGTAGAAAAAGCAATCAGGAAAGTGGCCGGGGTGGACAGCGTCAGCGTCAACCTCGCGACCGAGCGCGCCAGCGTGGTGGCGGGCGAGGGCGTGGGCGTGGAGCTGCTGCTGGAGGCCATCGAAGCGGCAGGCTATCAGGCCACGCCGGAGCCTGCACAGGAGACCGGGCCTGAAGCCGCACCCGACACCGCCAAGGCGGACAAAATCGACCGCGACGGCATCCGTGTCGGCATCGCCGCGCTGCTGTCCCTGCCTTTGATCGTGCCCATGGCGGTGGAGCTGTTCGGCCGGCACTGGATGCTGCCGGGCTGGCTGCAACTGGCGCTGGCCGCGCCGGTGCAGTTCTGGCTGGGCGCGCGCTTCTACATTGCGGGCTGGAAGGCGGCGCGGGCAGGGGAGGGCAATATGGACCTGCTGGTCGCCATCGGCACCAGTGCCGCCTTTGGCCTGAGCGTCTACCAGCTGCTGGCTTCCGGCAGCGCCATGCCCCATCTGTATTTCGAGGCCGCAGCGGTCGTCATCACCCTGGTTCTGCTCGGAAAGTGGCTGGAAGCGCGCGCCAAGCGCCAGACCACCAACGCCATCCGCGCCCTGCAAGCGCTGCGGCCCGACGTGGCGCGCGTGCGCCGCAACGGCGTGGAGCAGGACTTGCCCATCCGCTCGGTGCGCGTGGGAGACCTGGTCGTGGTCCGGCCCGGCGAGCGCGTGCCTGTCGACGGCACCGTCACCGAGGGCGCCAGCCACGTCAACGAATCCATGCTGACCGGCGAAAGCCTGCCGGTCGCCAAGCATCCCGGCGCCAGGGTGACCGGCGGCGCGATCAACGCAGAAGGGCTGCTGCTGGTGCGTACCGATGCGGTCGGCGCGGAAACCACGCTGTCGCGCATCATCCGCCTGGTGGAGAGCGCGCAGGCCGAAAAAGCGCCGGTGCAACGGCTGGTGGACCGTGTCAGCAGCGTGTTCGTGCCCGTCGTGCTGGTGATCGCGCTGCTGACCTTCGCCGGCTGGTGGCTGGCGGGAGCGGAGGCGGGCACGGCCATCATCAACGCGGTCGCGGTGCTGGTCATCGCCTGTCCCTGTGCGCTCGGGCTGGCTACCCCGGCGGCGATGATGGCCGGCACCGGCGCCGGCGCGCGGTACGGCATCCTGATCAAGGACGCGGAGGCGCTGGAAATCGCCCACCGCGTCAGCACGGTGGTATTCGACAAGACGGGCACGCTGACGGTGGGCCAGCCCGTGGTGACAGGACTGGCGGCAGCCGCCGGCGTGGCGGGCGATGATGTTCTGCTGCGCCTGGCCGCGTCGCTCCAGCAAGGCAGCGAGCATCCGCTGGCCGGCGCCGTCAAAGCCCTGTCCGCAGCGCGCGGCGTGGCGCCGGCGCCGGTGACGGACTTGCAAGCCCTGCCGGGCCGTGGCCTGTCAGGCACCGTCGATGGACAGCCGCTGCTGCTGGGCAGCACGCGGCTGATGCGGGAGTCCGGCGTTGACATGGCGCCGCTGCAAGCCCGGGCGCAAGCACTGGAAGAAGCGGGCAATACCGTCTCATGGATAGCCGCCGCGGGCGCGCCGCCGCGCCTGCTGGGCCTGCTCGGCTTTGGCGACGAGGTCAAGCCGCACGCCCGCGCCGCCGTGGACAAGCTGCACGCGCTCGGCATCAAGACCGTGCTGCTCACCGGCGACAACCAGGGCAGCGCGCAAGCGGTGGGCGGCGCGCTGGGCATCCAGCAGATTATTGCCAACGTGCTGCCGGGCGCGAAAGCGCAGGAAGTAGCGCGCCTGAAAGCGGCGGGGGAAACCGTGGCCATGGTCGGCGACGGCATCAACGACGCGCCCGCGCTCACGGCGGCGGACGTCGGCATCGCCATGTCCACCGGCACCGACGTCGCCATGCACGCGGCCGGCATTACGCTGATGCGCGGCGAACCTGCGCTGGTGGCGGACGCCATCGACATCTCGCGCCGCACCTACAGCAAAATCCGCCAGAACCTGTTCTGGGCCTTTATCTACAACCTGGTGGGGATACCGCTGGCGGCGGCAGGATTGCTCAGCCCGGTGGTGGCGGGCGCCGCGATGGCGTTCAGTTCCGCCAGCGTCATCAGCAACGCACTGCTGCTGAAACGCTGGCGGCCGCTGTAATTACTGCTGCTTGTTATCGAACTGCTGCGCAAACGATTGGGGCGCAGCGGGCGGCTGCGTGCCGGAGGCCAGGCCCTCCGGCAGCGGCACCCGCACCGGCTTACTCACCCGCTCTTGCGGCGAGCTGTCCCACACCGGCGCGGCGATGCCTTCGAAGATGGTCTTCAGCTGCTGGCCCCAGGTGCTGCGTATCATCTGGAAATACTCGTTGCGCTCGTCGATGGTCACAAAGCGCGTCACCGCCAGCGCATTGTTCTCGTAGACCAGCAAGTCCAGCGGCAGGCCCACCGACACATTGGAGCGCAAAGTGGAATCCATGGAAATGAGCGCGCACTTGGCGGCCTCGTCCAGCGCGGTTTCCGGCGTCACCACGCGGTCGATAATCGGCTTGCCGTACTTGGCCTCGCCAATCTGGAAATAGGTGTTCTCGTTGTGCGACTCGATGAAGTTGCCGGCCGAGTAGACCTGGAACAGGCGGCAGCGTTCGCCCTTGATCTGGCCGCCGAAAATGAGGCTCACATTGAAATCGATGCCGAATTCGGCCAGCGCCTTCGCGTCGCGCTCGTGCACCAGGCGCACAACCTCACCCACCAGGCGGGCAGCCTCGTGCATATTGGGCGCGTTCCAGATGCTGTAGCCGGACGGGCCGACGTATTCGGACAGCAGTTGCCGCACCGATTGCGAAATCGACAGATTTCCCGCCGTCATTAGCACCATCATGCGTTCGCCGGGCAGCTCGAACACATTCAGCTTGCGCGCCGTGCTCACCTGATCCACGCCCGCGTTGGTGCGCGAGTCCGACAAAAACACCAGGCCCGCATCGAGGCGCATTCCTACGCAATAAGTCATTTGATAACAATGTATTGGTTCAAGGAATCAATTTTATCACCACCCGCCGCCGTGCTATTGCGGCACGATCTGGACCTGGACCGACATGGTTTCGCCGCCGCCGCCGCGCCGCATGCCGCGCACCGGGGCGGCGGCGTCGTAATCGCGGCCTATGGCCAGGCGGCAGTAGCCGTCGTCCATCAGCCGCGTGTGCGTCACGTCGATGCTGACCCAGCCGCTGTAGCCGTCATCCTCCACCCAGGCGTCCACCCAGGCGTGGCTGGCGGCGTGGCTGGTGTTGCCGGGGTCGATGTAGCCGGACACGTAGCGCGCCGGTATGCCCTGCGCATGGCAGCAGGCCAGGAAGATATGGGCATGGTCCTGGCAGACGCCGCTGCCTTGCTCCAGGGCGGACCCGGCCGTCGTACTCACTTCCGTGGCGCCCGTGATATATGTCACCGTGCCGAAAATGCGCTCGGCCAGCTGCATCAGCTGCCGGGTTTGCGCCTTGCCTTCGGGCAGGCAGGCGGCCGCAAGTTCCTGTATGCCGGGCGTGGCCGACGTCAGCCGGGTCGGCACGGTGTAGATCAGCGGCGACAGCGTATCGCCGTTGGGGATGCGCCCGCCGGGCGGGGTGGTGGTCTCGACCAGCCCCTGCGCGATGATGGACAGCCCAGAATGCGGCGCGTTAATGGTCAGCATGTGCGACAGGTTGCCGTAGGCGTCGGTGTAGCCGTGGATCTGGCCCACCGTGCTCAAATGCCAGTTCAGCACATGCTGGTGCGCCTCGGCGCGCGGCGTCAGGTGCAGCTGCTGGATGGAATATGCCTGCGGCGCCGTGTAGCTGTAGCTCGTCTCATGCCGTATGGATAGTTGCATAGTGTTCTTTCAGGCGTACTCTCAGGCGGCCAGCGGGACCAGGAAATCGCGGCTGATGCGGTTGCCCAGTTCGTATATGCGCTGCAGGAATTCTGTCAGCGTGTCGTGCAGCCCGGCCTGCAGGATGTCGTCGATGCGGCCGAATTGCAGTTCGGCGTGCAGCTTGCCGGCGAAACGCTCGGTGTCCCGGGACAGGTCGTTGCGCACCTGCTGCAGATTTTGCACCACCTCGTCCATGCAGGCCAGCAGCGAGCGCGGCATGTCGGCGCGCAGCATCAGCAGCTCGGCCACGCGCGCCGGGGTGATGACGTCGCGGTAGACCTTGCGGTAGATTTCAAAGCCGGACACCGAGCGCAGCAGAGCGGCCCAGTAGTAAAAGTCGCGCTGCGTCTGTTCATTGCCGGACTCGCCGCCCTCGCTGGCATCCCGCGCGCCATGGAATTTCACGTCCAGGATGCGCGCCGTATTGTCGGCCCGCTCCAGGAAGGTGCCGAGCCGGATGAAATGCACCGCGTCGTCGCGCAGCATGGTGCCCAGCGTAACGCCGCGCGACAAATGGGAGCGGTATTTCACCCACTCGAAGAACTGGCTGGGGTCGTGGTCCAGCACGCCGTTGCCCAAGCGCTTGTTCAGGTCCAGCCAGGTCTGGTTCTGGATTTCCCACACTTCGGTAGTCAGCGTGCCGCGCACGGCGCGGGCGTTTTCGCGCGCTTCCTTCAGGCAGGCCGCGATGGAGGACGGGTTGGATGGGTCGCGCACCATGAAATCGATCACGCAGCGGGCGTCCACCGTGCTGTGCTTGCGGTCATACGCCGCCTGCAGTTCTGAAATGCCGAGCATGGCGCGCCAGCCCTGGGCGGCGTCCTGCTCGGACAGCGGCAGCATGGAGGTCTGCACCGTCACGTCCAGCAGGCGGGCGGTGTTCTCGGCGCGCTCGGTGTAGCGCGCCATCCAGAACAAATGGTCGGCGGTGCGGCTCAGCATGGTTGATCCTTTTCCAGTATCCAGGTGTCTTTGGTGCCGCCGCCTTGCGACGAATTCACCACCAGCGAGCCTTCCTGCAAGGCCACGCGGGTCAGGCCGCCCGGCACCATGGAGATGGTCTTGCCGGACAGGACGAAGGGCCGCAGGTCGATATGGCGCGGCGCCACGCCGCTCTCCACAAACGTGGGGCAGTTCGACAGCGCCAGCGTGGGCTGGGCGATATAGCCGTCCGGCTTGGCGATCAGGCGGCGGCGGAAATCCTCGATCTGCTCGCGCGTGGAGGCCGGCCCCACCAGCATGCCGTAGCCGCCCGCGCCGTGCACTTCCTTCACCACCAGGTCGGACAGGTGGGCCAGCGTGTATTGCAGGTCCTCTTTTTTCCGGCACTGGTAGGTCGGCACATTGTTGAGCACCGGCTCTTCGGACAGGTAGAAGCGGATCATGTCCGGCACGTAGGGGTAGATGGACTTGTCGTCCGCCACGCCGGTGCCGATGGCGTTGGCCAGCGTCACGCGTCCGGCGCGGTACACCGACAGCAGGCCGGGCACGCCCAGCGAGGAATCGGGCCGGAAGGCGAGCGGATCGAGGAAGTCGTCGTCCAGGCGGCGGTAGATCACGTCCACGCGCTTGGGGCCGTGCGTGGTGCGCATGTAGACCGAGTTGTCGGCCACGAACAAGTCCTTGCCCTCGACCAGCTCCACGCCCATCTGCTGGGCCAGGAAGGCGTGTTCGAAATAGGCCGAGTTGTACATGCCGGGCGTCATCACCACCACGGTGGGGTCGTCCACGCCCATCGGGGCCACCGAGCGCAGATTGTCCAGCAGCAGGTCGGGATAGTGCTCCACCGGCGCCACCTTGTTGCGGGCGAACAGCTCGGGGAACAGCCGCATCATCATCTTGCGGTCTTCCAGCATGTAGGACACACCGGACGGCACCCGCAGATTGTCCTCCAGCACATAGAACTCGCCCTTGCCGGCGCGCACGATGTCGACCCCGGCGATATGGGCGTAGATGTCCGAAGCCACCGATATGCCCTGCATCTCGGGACGGTACTGGGCGTTGCGGTAGATCTGCTCGGCGGGAATGATGCCGGCCTTGATGATGTTCTGGCCGTGGTAGATGTCGTGGATAAACATGTTCAGCGCCTTGACGCGCTGAACCAGGCCGGTCTGCAGCTGGCTCCATTCGGCGGCCGGAATAATGCGCGGCACGATGTCGAAGGGAATCAGGCGCTCGGTACCGGCGTCGTCCCCATAGACAGCGAAAGTGATGCCGACGCGGCGGAACATCAAGTCCGCTTCGGCGCGCTTGCGCTCTATGGTTTCGGGCGGCTGCTGGGCCAGCCAGCGGCAGAATTCGCGGTAGTGCTCGCGCACTTCCAATCCACCGTCGGCATGCATTTCATTGAAGAAGGTAGGCATCTGCTTGTTCCGTGGCTGCGATAATCTTGTAGTAACAAGAACCGTGCCAGCATTACAAGCGCAGATGCGCCACCGGATGCACCGCTTTAGTGCGGCCTCAGCGCTTCAAGCAGGCTGCGAAGTTCTCCACCGCACCGTAAGCGGGCTGCGCGGGACGGGACTTGCCGCACAGGTCGCTTGCTGCGGGAGCGGGTTCCGCCGCCAGGTTGGACGCCAGTGCGCGGCGCGGCGCCTCGCCGGCCCAGGCCAGGTCCAGGCCCAGCGCGTCGCGGAACAGGGCGCGCTGCGGATGCGAACCCATGAACAGGCGGTTCAGCCCGGCCTCCAGGTTATCTCCGGCATGGATAATGCCGCCTCGGTCGGCGCGCACGCGGCCGTCGACAATGTTGCCTTCCACCTGGGCGCTGCTTTCCGGGTAGCGCACCATCATGCCCGCCGTGTCGATCAGCGTGTTGTGCAGTACCTTGCTGGTGGCCGCGCGGTTCAGGTAGATACCTTCGTCGGAGCAGGAGGCGATCAGGTTGGACTGGATAACGCCGCCGTCCTGTTCGGTGATGCAGCGCTGGTCGCGGCAATAGGGCAGGCCGGTACCGCCGCCGCCCAGCGACAGGCCAACGCGCTGGCCGCTGTAGCCGCGCAGCTTGTGCTCGCACAGCACCACATTGCGCTCGAACAGATTGGCCGAACCGGCGCCCTTGGCGTAGGCGCCGTAGCTGATGCCGTCGCCGCCCTGCTTGATGAAGTCCGAGATCAGGTTGCCGCGTATGGCCCAGCGGCTGCCCGCCACCAGGTCGATGGGCGTGACCGGCTCTCTGGTCTTGCGCGCGGCGCTGTTGGTCAGCGTGTTGCCCTCGATGACGCCGTCGTCCGGCGCAGCGCCGCCCTGGGCATTGATCTTGAAGTGCGCATTGAAATCGCTGATGGTGTTGTTGCGCGCCACAAAACCGTTGGCGCGGCCGGCAATGTGGAAGGCGTGCTGGCACTGCGCCGAATCGCTGCAGGCGCCGCGTATGGCCAGGTTTTCAAAAGTCCAGTAAGGACCGCTCACCAGGAAGCCCTCGCTCAGCTTGAACTCGATATTGACCGTGCCGGGGCGCTCGGCGCGCACGGTGATGGGGCGCTCCCGGGTGCCCGCCGCGCTGGCCGCGATGAAGTTCACGCCGCTGAAGCTGTAGGTGCCGGGCTGCAGCGTAATCACATCGCCCGCGCGGGCCTGCGCCATGGCCTGCACCAGTGCGCCCGGATTGGACACCGGCACCACGTTGCCGGACGGCGCGGCTTGCGTGGCGGCGGCTTGCGCGCCGGCGTTCCAGGCCGGCAGCGGCGGCGCGCTGGCGGCGCCGCCGTCCAGCCCGGACAGCGTGGCGGCCAGCTTGCGGCCCAGGCCTTCCACAATGCTGTTGTGGCCGCTTGCGCGGCGCTCCACATATGGCCCCACCTGGCGCGGCGCCATGCCCACCTGGTTGACGGCGTAGAAGGCGGCGGCAGCGCCGCCGCCCAGTCCGAGCAGGGCGACGATGGCCAGCGGCAGCAGGCGGCTGGAGGATTTGCGGGAGGATGAGCGTTTGCGACGAGACATAAGATTCCGATAGAGGGTTATTCTTTAATGCGGTACCACGCCAAGCCTATCCATTCATAGACGGCGTAATAGG
This sequence comes from Pseudoduganella sp. GW821-FHT05F09, assembly GCF_059419605.1. Lineage (NCBI taxonomy): Bacteria > Pseudomonadati > Pseudomonadota > Betaproteobacteria > Burkholderiales > Oxalobacteraceae > Pseudoduganella > Pseudoduganella sp. GW821-FHT05F09. The sequence continues at coordinate 1,135,805 of NZ_JBWKSD010000001.1, read as the reverse complement.
AGGATGCCAGCGCGTCCGCGCTGGGCAGGAAGGAGGACGCCGACAACGGCCCCCAGGCACGGAATACGGTGGGCGCGGCCACCACCTGCAGGCCGGCGCGTTCGAACACCCGCCGCGCGCGCGGCATGTGCATGGCGTCGGTCACCAGCAGCACGGTGCGCACGCCGGCCGGTTTCAGCAGCCGGGCCGACAGTTCGGCGTTCTCCGCCGTGGTGGCGGAAGCGGACTCCACCCATTGCACCGGCGTGCGGAAATCCTCGCGCAGCGCGCGCGCCATGGCTTCCGCCTTGGGCGGCACGCCCCGTTCGGGGATGGCGTTGCCGCCGGTGACCAGCAGCGGCAGGCCGCTGCGGTGCTGCAAGCGGGCGCCGTAGCGCAAGCGCGCCAGCGCAATGCTGTCCGGACTGTTGCCGCCGTATTCAGGCGCATGCTCCATATTGCCGGCGGCCAGCACCACCACCGCCTGCGCCTGCTTTTCGGCGCCGGCAGCCAGCGGCGCGGTCAGGTTTTCCAGCGGACGCACCAGCAGGCGCGCGCCCGCGTCCGTGCTCAGCACCACCAGCGCGGCCAGTCCGCCGCCCCACAATGCGCGCCCGGCACGCGGCCAGCGGCGGCGCAGCAGCCAGCCCGCCAGCATGGCGAGAAACAAGCTCATAGGCGGAAGCAGGACGACGTGGGCGAATTGTGAAATGGTAAAAGGGGCAAGCATCTTGACATTGGAGCAATTGTGCCAGCGAAAGTCAAGGATTGCCGGCGCAAGGGTGGCATGGCTACCAAAACGGTAGTAAAAAGACATGTCACAATGCTTGTGCCCCAGGGCGTCCGGTCCTATACTCAGGCCACTTCTTGCCTCGGGACGTGTGATGACAACCGATTTCGATCAGCTGGTGTTGGACAAGGCGCCGGGCGGCGTCATCGTCACCGACCGCCACGGCAAGGTGGCGCACTGGACCGGCGGGGCGGAGCAGCTGTTCGGCTACACGGCCGACGAGGCCGTGGGGCGCTACATCTATGAACTGACCGGCGAGACCGGCGCGGAATGGCAGGCCTTCCTGGCCGAACTGGCGAGGAATGGCGGCATATACGACTACGAGGGCCTGCGCCGCCAGAAAAGCGGCGCGCCCATGTTCGTCAACGTGGCCAGCAAGATCGTGCGGGACGGCCCCGACCACAAGGAGTTCATCCTTCTTTCCAAGAACGACATCACGCGCCAGAAAGCCCTACGCGACGCCAAGCATGTGGAGGCCAAATACCGCGACGTGCTCGAGTCCACGCCGGACGGCATCGTCATGGCCAACTCCACCGGCCTGATCGTGCTGGCCAACACGCAGGCAGAGCGCCTGTTCGGCTATGAAGCGGGCGAACTCAAGGGCCAGCCTATCGAAGTGCTGCTGCCCGAGCGCTACCGCAACGGCCATATCGGCCACCGCAGCAACTACTTCGTGCAGCCGCGCTCGCGCACCATGGGTGCCGGGCTGGAGCTGTACGGACTGCGCAAGGACAAGGTGGAGTTTCCCGTCGAAATCAGCCTGAGCCCCATCACCACCGAGGAAGGCAAGCTGGTGATGAGCGCCATCCGCGACATCAGCGAGCGCCGCAAGGCCGAGCAGAAGTTCCGCGGCCTGCTGGAGTCGGCGCCGGACGCCATCGTCATCGTCAACCGCCAGGGCGACATCGTCCTGGTCAACTCGCAGGCCGAGCAGCTGTTCGGCTACGCGCGGCGCGACCTGCTGGGCAAGCGCATGGAGGTGCTGATCCCGCAGCGCTTTGCCGCCGGCCACCCCGAGCAGCGCGGCAGCTTCTTCCATGCGCCGCGTCCGCGCGCCATGGGCGCCGGGCTGGAGCTGTACGGCTTGCGCCGCGACGGCACGGAATTCCCTGTCGAAATCAGCTTGAGTCCGCTGGAAACGGAGGGCGAGATCCTGGTGTCGAGCGCAATCCGCGACATCACCGAGCGCAAGCGCATCGAGCGCGCCCTGCAGCAGCAGAAGCTGGAGCTGGAACGGGCCAACAAGGCCAAGGACCTGTTCCTGGCCAGCATGTCGCACGAGTTGCGCACGCCGCTGAACGCCATTCTCGGCTTTGCCCAGCTGCTCAATAACGAGAAACTGCCGGTCACCGAGCTGCAGCGCAAGACTTTCATGGGACATATCCTGAAGGCCGGCGAGCACTTGCTGACGCTGATCAACGAGATCCTCGACCTGGCCAAGATCGAATCCGGCACGGTGGTGCTGTCGATAGAGCCGGTGGGCCTGGCCGAGCTGCTGCAGGAGGCCTACCGCATGGTGGACGTGTCGGCCGACAAGCGCGGCGTGCGCGTCATCGTGGCGCCGGCGGTGGACATGTATGTGAAGGCCGACCGCACCCGGCTCAAGCAGATCGTGCTCAACCTGCTGTCCAACGCCATCAAGTACAACCGGGAATATGGCGCCGTGGTGGTCGATTGCGCCGAGGCCGGCGCGGACAAGGTGCGCGTGTCGGTACAGGATACCGGCCCCGGCCTCAAGCCCGAGCAGCTGGACGCCTTGTTCCAGCCCTTCAACCGGCTGGGCCAGGAGGGCGGCACGGAAGAGGGCAGCGGCATCGGCCTGGTGGTGACCAAGCGGCTGGTCGAGCTGATGGGCGGCGCCATCGGCGTGCAGAGCACGCCGGGGGCCGGCAGCATGTTCTGGGTGGAGCTGCCGGCGACGGCTGCGCCGGAAAGCGCCCGCGCCGCCATCGCCGCAGCCGCCAAGCCTGCGCCCGAGCCTGTGGCCGAGCGCGGCGGCCTGCCGCTGCTGCTGTACGTGGAAGACAATCCCACCAATCTGCGCCTGGTGGAAGATGTGCTCAGTTTCCGCAGCGACCTGCGCCTGATCACCTGCATGGACGGCGCCGAAGGGCTGGAAATGGCGCGCCGCCAGTTGCCGGACATCGTCCTGCTGGACATGAACCTGCCCGGCTTGAGCGGCCGCGAGATCCAGCGCCAGTTGCGCGACGACCCGGCCACGGCGGCCATTCCGGTGCTGGCCATCTCCGCCAACGCCATGCGCAACGACATCGACGCCGCGCTGGACGCCGGCTTCTTCCGCTACTTCACCAAACCCATCGACATCTCCGCCCTGCAGGACGGGCTGGACGCCGCGCTGGCCATTGTGCGCAGCAACGGCAAAGCGCAAACGCCATAGCAGCTATCGCCGCGCGCAGACCTCGTCCCGGCCAGCCCTCCGTACATTGGAGGGTTGTTCATTCGATGAGGGGGAAGCGTAATGGTGGCGGTGACAAACAAGCGCCCGGTAGCGGGAGCAAGCGCATGCGCAGGGCGGGGCCGGCTTATTGCCAGGCGCCTGGCTGCCGAATTCGCGGGCACGGCCCTGCTGCTGGCCATCTGCTGCGGCTCCGGCTTTGCCGCAGCGCGCGCGGCCGGCGGGGACGCCGCAATGGCCCAGGCAATCGCATCGGCGGTATCGTGCACAGGCCTGGCGCTGCTGATACTCGTCTTCGGCCCCGTGTCAGGCGGCCTGTTCAACCCGTTGCTGGCCCTGGCCCAGGCCTGGCGCGGCCGCCTGGAACCGGAACTGGCCTTGCCCTATGCCGCGGCGCAGGGCGCCGGCGCCATGCTGGGCGCGGCCTGCGCACACGCCGTCTTCGGCCTGCCCTGGCTGGTGGCCGCCGGTCCCAGCCACAGCGGCGCGGCGGCCTTGCTGGGCGAATTCGCCGCCACCTTTGGCCTGCTGGCCCTCTTCATAAGCTGCGGGCGCTGCAGTCCCGCTGCGGCGGCGCTCGCCGTGGCGGCCTACGTCATGGCCGCCTGCTGGTGGAGCCCCTCGATTGCACACATGAATCCGGCCATGACGCTGGCGCGCACGCTGGGTAGCGGCGGCCTGCGCCTGGCGGACGCACCCGCCTGCATCCTGGCGCAAATCGCCGGGGCGGCCGCCGCCACCATCCTGTCGGGCCGGAAACCAGCGCTCCGGATTTAAAGATGTAGATGGATTGCATGTTTATCGAAAACCGGCTATAGTTCAGTCACATTGATAGCGAAACCCGGAGCGATAGCCATGAACATCGACAAATTCAAGCACCAGCACGAGGACATCCTTGCCGACATCGGCGCCCTGCGCCAGCTGGTCCACGGCGGCATCGAAGCGAACGCCGAGGCCATTGCGGCGCGCATCATCGGCATGAGCGGCAACATCAAGCTGCACCTGGCGGTGGAAGACAAGGTGCTTTACCCCACGCTGCGCGCCAGCGGCGACGCCGCGATTGCCCGCATGAGCAATCTGTACCAGCTGGAGATGAACGGCATCGTGGCTGCCTACATGGCTTTCGCCACCACCTGGAACTCGGCCGCCCACGTGCTGGCCGCGCCGGAAAAATTCCGCGCCGAAGCCAACGCGGTGCTGCGCCGCGTCTACGAGCGCATGAAGAAGGAAGACCACGAATTCTACCCGGCCGTGGAAGCGCTCGAAGCCGAGCGCCTGGCGGCCTGATACCCCCAACTCGACCCACCTGATCAACCACTAGCAAAGGCAAACCATTATGTTGACCCCTGAACACAGCGCCATCATCACCGCCACCGTCCCCATCCTGAAAACCGGCGGCGAGACGCTGACGCGCCACTTCTACCTGAAGCTGTTCAACGACTTCCCGGAAGTGATCCCGTTCTTCAACCAGGCCAACCAGCACGGCGGCACCCAGCAGCGCGCGCTGGCCAATTCCATCCTGATGTACGCGGCCAATATCGAGCGCCTGTCGGAACTGGGTCCGCTGGTGAACACCATCATCAACAAGCACGCATCGCTGCAAATCCTGCCTGAGCACTATCCGAAAGTGGGCGCCGCGCTGCTGGGTTCCATCCGCGAAGTGCTGGGCGCGGAAGTGGCCACCGACGCGGTCATCGATGCCTGGGCCTCGGCCTACGGCCAGCTGGTGGAAATCCTGACCGGCGCCGAAGAGCAGATCTACGCCGCGAACGAACAGGCCGAGGGCGGCTGGCGCGGCGCGCGCGAATTCAAGGTGGCGGCCAAGACCGTTGAAAGCGACGAGATCACGTCCTTCGTGTTCGCCCCGGCGGACGGCGGCAAGGTGGTGTCCTTCCTGCCGGGCCAGTACATCGGCCTGCTGGTGACGGTGGACGGCACGGAAATGCGCCGCCAGTATTCGCTGTCGGCCGAGAGCAATGGCGCCACTTACCGCATCAGCGTGAAACGCGAGCCGAACGGCAAGGTTTCGAACCACCTGCACGGCGCCGTCAACGTGGGCGACAGCGTTACCCTGTTCCCGCCGTCGGGCGCCTTCACCCTGGCCGAAAGCGACAAGCCGCTGGTGCTGATCAGCGGCGGCGTGGGCATCACCCCAACGCTGGCCATGCTGGGCGCGGCGCTGCGCACGCGCCGCCCGGTGCACTTCATCCACGCGGCGCGCCACGCCGGCGTACATGCTTTCCGCAGCCATATCGACGAGCTGGCCGCGCAGCACCCGCAACTGAGCCGCTACTATGTGTACGAGCAGGACCACGGCAGCGACGTCAAGCCGCACGCCACCGGCTACATCGGCAAGCAGCACCTGGCGGACTGGCTGCCTGAATCGCGCGACGTGGAAGCCTACTTCCTCGGCCCGACGCCCTTCATGAAAGCCATGAAGACGCACCTGCGCGAACTGGGTGTGCCCGAAGCGCAGACCTACTACGAGTTCTTCGGCCCGGCCGAAGCGCTGCAGTAATCCGGCGGCTCGCTACGAGCCCCGGCCCGGGCGGCGGCTTGCCGCCCGGCTGCCGAATCAATGACGACGCTGGTCAAAGAGCCAGTTTCGCCACCAATAACCCGGGTAGAGATCTGCGGCCAATTGATGATCCAGGCCGTCATATTCCCTGAAGAAGATGCGTTGACCGCCGCGCGTCCCAATCAGCTTCGTTAGCCTGTTGTCGGCGAAAATCGGATTCTCGGTATCAGCATTGCCGTGCATGACCCAGATCGGCAAGTCCTGAAGGGCCTCTGCCGATGTGTTCTTTGGCGCGATGCCGGAGATTGGCATGATGGCTGCAAACAAGTCCGGCTTCAATATTGGCGCAAGCCAGGCTGCCGAGCCTCCCATCGAGAATCCGAGCGCATAAATTCTCGCGCTGTCCACCGGGGACTCCTGGGCGAATTTCTCGGCAAGTTCAAGCGCCGCGATCAGCGCCGTTGAGTGTTCCGCGTATTGGTCTGGTGACGGCGGGCCGTAGTTTGCACTTCTGACCGGGAGCTGCGGCACCAGTACGTAGGTGTTGTATCGTGCCCGGATCTCTGGCATTGCCCAGGATTTTGCCAGGCGGTCGAGCTGTGTAAGGTTATCGCTGCCGATTCCGCCTGAGCCGTGCAGTTGAAGTACCAGGGGATAGCGAACTCCCGGCTCCAGCTTTATTGGGGTCAAAATTCTGTAAGGCAGCACAATGCCATTCGATGCCGTGTAAGTCTTCTGCTCGAATAGACTGGGCGCAACGGACGCAACCACATCACGCGCCATCGGCGCCGCGCTATTGATCACCTCATGCTTCGGTATTGCCGCCTTGTCTTCAGCGAGTGTTTGTGCAAGCTTGGCCCGGGCCTTGGCAGCGTAATTGCGGCACGCGTCCTTGTCAATAAAGGCGGCGTTGCCCAGTGCCGGCTGCTTCGCCTTCCGCTCCCACAAGCCGCCCAGTTCCGGGTGGGCGGACACGAGTACGTCACACTTGAGCGACTCTAGCGTGGCGATGGATTCCTCGACTTCTGCTTGCGCATTGGGGTAGCCAGGGTTGCCGCTGAATCTGACGCCATTGGCCGACATCGCGTACAGGCTGTCCGCATAAACCATATTCGCCATCCGTCCGTTTTCCGTCGATTGCCAGGTCCAGCTGGTTCCTCCTTTGGTGTGCCCGGGAGTGAAGTGTGCGGTTAGCGCGATTGGCCCAAGCCGTATCACCTCACCGTTATGGATTGCACGAATCTTCGTAACCGGCGTCATCGGAACCAGATCGTGGAATTGCGGGTCGGTCTTGTCCGGCTGGCCGCTCGAGAAAATATCCAGCGACGGCGGGCTCGCCAATACCGTGGCGCCGCTCAGCCTCTGTAGTTCCGCAATGCCGCCCGCATGGTCGTGGTGCGCATGCGAATTGAGTATGTAGCGGATGTCCTCGACTTTGAATCCCAATTTGCGGATGTGTTCCACGATCTTGGGTGGCGACTTGGGAGCGCCCGCATCGATAAGAATATGGCCGGCCGGAGACGTAACCAGTAGCGCGCTGATGCCGCCTGTACCAACGTAGTATGTATTGCCATAGACTGCAAATGGCTCCTGTGGGGCGTACCAGTCTGCTGCCTTGGCGGTGGCCAGGGAGGCAGCAAGCACGATAGCGGACAAGCAAACATACTTCTTTTTCATTTTCGGCCCTCATTTGTGACATATGGCGCAAGTGTGCGACATATGTCACACAAGGTCAAGCGATTAAAGCCCAGAAAAAACGATGCCTCGCCGCTTGCGTCTGGCGAAAGTTCTCGTATAATGCAATTACTTGCCTAGGCAGGTAATTCCAACAAGGAGCGAGCGGCATGAAATTCGACACATCCAAAGCCTGGAACCAGATGTTCAGCGGCGGCCTGGGCTTTTTGCTGACCCAGGCGCGCAGCGGCTTCCTGGCGGACATGGAGCGCGAACTGGCGCCGCTCAACATCACGTCGGCGCAGTTCATGGTGGTGGTGGGCATTGCCCACGAGCGTGCCAGCACGCTGACGGAGTTCTGCGACTTCATGGGCTACGACAGCGGCGCCATGAAGCGCCTGCTGGACCGGGTGGAGGAGAAGGGCGTGATCCGCCGCGTGCGCTCGCTGGAGGACCGCCGCAGCCAGATCCTGGAGCTGACCGAGGAAGGTGTTGCACTGTATCCGCAGATTATGGAGGCGGTGCGCAAGGTGCACGCCCGCTCGTTGAAGGGCTTTACGCCGGAAGAGGCGACCCAGCTTCAAGGTTTTTTGCAAAGAATTATCGCCTCTAACCGCCGTTGAATTTTTTTTACACATTTACCTGCCTAGGCAAGTAGTTTCCCGAGGATGCCACGATGAACACTCCACGTATGCGCAAGCTGGCCAAGGCCGCCGCCGGGGCCGCGCTGGCACTGCTGGCCGGCTGCGCCAGCGACGGCGGCCTGAAACCGCAGGCCCGTCTGCACGAGGCGAACCAGCTCAAGGCCGCCGTCACGCTGGCGGCCATGCCGGTTTCGCTGTCGCCGGCAGCCTGGCCCGCTTACGACTGGTGGCAGCGCTACGGCGATGAACAATTGAACCTGCTGGTGGACGAAGCGCTTGCGTCCAGCCCCACCATGCGCATGGCGGACGCGCGGGTGCGCCATGCGGCGGCGGTGGCCGGCATTGCGGAAGCATCGCTGTCGCCGCAGGCAAGCGGCGCGGCGCGCAGCAACCGCGTGCAGTTCAGCGAAAACAGCAATGTGCCCAAGCCGCTGGCCGGCTCGTGGAAGTGGAGCAACGAGGCCACGCTGAACTTCTCCTATGAACTGGACTTCTGGGGCAAGAACCAGTCCGCCGTGGACGCGGCGCTGGGCCGGCAGAAGGCCGCCGAAGTGGAAAGCGAGGCTGCGCGCCTGCTGCTCACGGTGGGCGTGACGCAAACCTACCTGAAGCTGTCGCAGCTCCACGCCCAGCGCGACCTGGCCGAGGCGGTGCTCAAACAGCGCCAGCACGTGCTGGAACTGACCCGCCAGCGCGTGGCGGCAAGGCTGGATTCGCAGGCCGAGCTGAAACAGGCGGAGCTGGCCATCCCCGTCGCCCGCACCGATATCGCCGTGGCCGACGAAGCGCTGGCCCTGGTGCGCGCGCAGATGGCGGCGCTGCTGGGCGCGGGGCCGGACCGTGGCCTGGCCATCACGCGCCCGCAATTGCTGAAGATGCGCCCGGCCGCCGTGCCAAGCATGCTGCCCAGCGAACTGATAGCGCGCCGCCCGGACGTGGTGGCGCAGCGCTGGCGGGTGGAAGCCCTGGGCAGTGATATCGCCGTGGCGAAGGCGCAGTTCTATCCGACCATCAACCTGAACGCGCTGGTGGGGCTGCAAAGCCTGGGCTTCAGCACATTGCTGCAAGGCGGCAGCAGCATCGCCAGCGCCGGCGCGGGCCTGAGCCTGCCCATTTTCGACGGCGGCCGCCTGCGCGGCAATCTCGCGCTGCGCAATGCGGACTACGACCTGGCGGTGGAAGCCTACAACCAGACCCTAGCCGACGCGGTGCGCGACGTGGTCAGCCAGCTGGTGTCCATCCAGTGGCTGGGCGAGCGCAACGCGCTGCAGGCCGAGGCGCTGGCCACGGCGCAGCAGGCCTACGACCTGTCGGTGCAGCGCTACGGCGCGGGCGTGGGCAATTACCTGCAGGTGCTGGCGGCCCAAAGCCAGGTGCTGGCGCAGCAGCGCGCGCAGATAGAACTCGACACGCGCGCCTTCGACCTCGACATGCAACTGGCGCGCGCCCTAGGCGGCGGCTATCGCCAGGACTCCATTCCTCTGACTTCGCGGTGACCATCATGACCCAAGCAACTCCCCCAGCGGCAAGCACGCCGGCTCCGGCCAAGCGCGCCACCTTCACCAATATCGCCGCCGCCGCGCTGCTGGCCGGTTCCGCCGGCGCCGCCTGGCTGATGCTGGCGCCGAATGCCCATCAGGTGACCGAGGACGCCTACGTGGAAGGCAACGTGGTGCAGGTAACGCCGCAGTTGTCCGGCAGCGTGACCGAGATAGGCGCCGACAATACCGACTACGTGCAGGCCGGCCAGGTGCTGGTGCAGTTGAACGAGGTGGACGCGAGGCTAGCGCTGGAACGCGCCGAAGCGCAATTGTCCAAGGCCGTGCGGCAGGTGCGGGCGCAGTTCGCCAACGCCAGCCAGGGGCGCGCCAACGTCACGCTGCGCGCAGCCGACCTGGCGCGCGCCACCGCCGACCTGGCCCGCCGCAAGGCGCTTGCGCACAGCGGCGCGGTTTCCGGCGAGGACATCGAACACGCCGAGGACGCGGTGAAAACCGCGCGCGCCGCGCTGACGGTGGCGGAACAGCAGCTTGCCGGCTCCAGCGCCCTGGTGGACCAGACCAGCATCGCCAGCCATCCGGACGTGCAGGCCGCAAGCTCGCAACTGCGCGACGCCTACGTGGCCTCGGCCCGCACCACGCTGCGCGCGCCGGTCAGCGGCCTGGTGGCCAAGCGCAATGTGCAGTTGGGCCAGCGGGTGGCGCCCGGCGCGGCGCTCATGTCCATCGTGCCGCCGGAGCAGATGTGGGTGAGCGCCAATTTCAAGGAATCGCAACTGCGCGATATCCGCATAGGCCAGCCCGTGGTGCTGAGCGCCGACGTGTACGGCAAGGACGTGCGCTACACCGGCCGCGTCATCGGCCAGGATGCCGGAACCGGCAGCGCCTTCTCGCTGCTCCCGGCGCAGAACGCCACAGGCAACTGGATCAAGGTGGTGCAGCGCGTACCTATCCGCATTGCGCTCGATGCTAAAGAACTGGCTGCGCACCCGCTCAAGCTGGGCCTGTCCATGCACGTGTCGGTGGATACGGCGGACCACAGCGGCGCGGTAGCCACCAGCACGGCCACCCGGCGCGCCGCCTACAAGACCGGCGTGTTCGAGCACGAGCTGGAACAGGCGGACCAGCTGGTCCAGCGCATTATCGCCGCCAATGCGGGCGGTGCGGGCGGTGCGGGCAGTGCGGCACAGCCAGCCGCGCGCCCGGCGGCACTGGCACAGGCGGACTGACATGCAGCCCGCACCGCCCCGGCATCCCCACGAGCGCACGCTGCTGGCCACCATCTTCGTGCTGAACGCCATTGAATTCCTCCAGGCCGGCATGATCGCCTTCGGCGCGGCCCCCATCATGGGCGGCATAGGCGCCACGCCGGAGGAGTTCACCATCGTTACGGCGGTGTATGCGGTGGTGGCCATCGCCGCGATCTCCAAGCAGCGCTGGCTGGTCGAGCGCATGGGCTGGCGGCTGTTCATCCAGGTGTCGGCGGCCCTGTTCGTCGCCGGGGCGGCGGTGTGCGCCAGCAGCGGCTCCTTCCCGCAATTCCTGCTTGGCCGCGCCATCATGGGCATGGGCGGCGCGGCGTTCATGACCAGCGCCCGCCTGATGATCAACCTGATGCCGCCCAGCCCGCGCCGCTTCCTCGGCATCAAGGTGTTTGCCAGCGCGCTTGCCATCGGCAATGCGCTGGCGCCGTGGTTCGCCTCCATCGCGGTGGCGCGGGACAGCTGGCCCGCCATTTTCGTGCTGCTTTCCGTGCTTGCATCCGCAGCGGCGCTGCTGGCCGGCTTCTGCCTGCCTTCGGACCCGGCGCCAGCCGAGGAGCGCACGGAAGCGCACCCGTTTCAGCTGGCCGTGATGCTGGGCGGAGCGCTACTGAGCCTGTACGCGCTGCAGCGTGCAACATATGACTTCTACGCCGATGCGCTGCCGCTGGTGTTGGCCATTCTGACCGGCAGCGCGGCGCTGCTGTACTTTGCGCGCCACCAGTACGCGCACGCCAAGCCGCTGCTGGTGTTCAAGCGCTTGTTCAAGCCGCGCTACCTGGCCGGACTGGGGTTGTTCACGCTGTGCTACGTGGTGCTGGGCGCAAACAACACCATGCTGCCCGTGCTCATGCAGCGCGCGCTTGGCTTCCCCTGGGAAGTGATCGGCCAGGTCCAGGCCACCGGCTTGATGGCCGCGCTGCCTGCGTTCTGGATCATGGCCACCATACTGCCCAAATTCCCGGCGCCGAAAAAATTCTATGTCGCGGGCTTCGCCTCCCTGGCCGGCAGCGGCCTGCTGCTGGCGCGCCTGAACGGCGAAGCGGGGCTGTGGACCCATGTGGCGCCCGCGATAGCGGCCTATGGCGTATTCATCATCCTGGTCATGGCCACCACGGCGATCCAGACCTTTGTGGACCTGCAGCGCGACGAACTGGCCTTCACCCACGGCCAGCAACTGAAAAACATGCTGTCCCAGTTCGGCCTCGCCGCCGGTACCGCCGGCGCTGCGCTCGCGCTGCAATGGCGCACCAGCGAACATGTGGCAGTGCTGGCGCGCCAGTTCGGCAGCGGCGGCGCCGCGTTCAACGAGGCAGTCGAGCAGGTGGGCGGCCAGTTCGGTGCCAGCCACGGCGCGCAGTCCGCGCAAATGGCGGTGGCCACGCTGGCGCAGCAGCTGAACCAGCAGGCGGCCATGCTGTCCGCACTGGACTACTTCGGCTTTTTGGCGGTGTTCGCGGTGGCCGGCGGACTGCTGATGGCGCTGCAGCGCGTGCTGCGCTGACAAGGAAACGCGGCAGAGGGCAGGGCGCCGCACGCGTATTTGTGCGCGCCCGGCCCTGTGGTAAAGTGCGCGGTTTTCGGCGCCACTGGAGTTTCTGCTTTGTCGGACAAAATCATTCCCATTCAAGCCTACGGCAAGCCTGCCGGCGGCTTTGGCTCCCTGCGCGGCACGGCCCGCGCGCTCACCGGTTACGGCCCTTTCCCCGCGCTGCAAACGCTGGCGCACGTGAACCAGCCGCAGGGCATCGATTGCCCCGGCTGCGCCTATCCGGATTCGCCTACCGACAAGGCGGTGGATTTCTGCGAGCAGGGCGCCTGGGCGATTTCGCACGAAGCCACGCCCAAGCGCGCCACGCCCGCGCATTTCGCAGCGCACACGGTCAGCGAGCTGCGCAAAGGCGAGGAATGGCAGCTCGAGGCACTTGGCCGGCTGACCGCGCCCATGCTGTACGACCGCGCCAGCGACACCTACCGCGAAATTGAATGGCCGCAGGCTTTCGAGCTGGCCGGTGCGGCCCTCCGCGCGCTGGACAATCCGAACCGCGCGGTGTTCTACGCGTCCGGCCGCAGCAGCAATGAAGCGGCCTTCCCGTACCAGCTGTTCGCGCGCGCCTTCGGCACCAACAATCTGCCCGACTCGTCCAACTATTGCCACGAGGCGTCGGGCGATGCCTTGCGCCTGTCCATCGGCGTGGGCAAGTCCACCGTCACGCGCGAGGACTTCGAGCATGCGGAAGCGATTTTCGTGTTCGGCCAGAACCCGGCCACCAACCACCCGCGCATGCTGGGCGACCTGCGCCACGCCAAGCTGCGCGGCTGCAAAATTGTGGTGTTCAACCCGCTGCTGGAGCGCGGCCTGCAAAAATTCACGGACCCGCAAGCCGCAGGCGAACTGCTGACCGGCGGCAGCACGCCTATCGCGGACGAGTACTACCAGGTGCGCGTGGGCGGCGACCTGGCGGCTATCACCGGCATCATCAAGGCGCTGCTGGAAGCGGACGATGCGCATGCCACCGGACTGCTGGACCGCGCCTTCATCGCGGAACACACGCAGGGCTTCGAAGCGCTGGAAGCCGTGGTGCGCGCGCAGGCTTGGCCGGAGATCGAAGCCCGCAGCGGCCTGTCCCGCGCCCAGATGGAGCAAGCCGCGCAGCTGTACGCGGCGTCGAACGCCACCATCAGCACTTGGTGCATGGGCCTGACGCAGCACGAATACGCGGTCGAAACCATACAGATGCTGGCCAATCTGATGCTCTTGCGGGGCAATGTCGGCAAGCCCGGCGCCGGCCTGATGCCGGTGCGCGGACACTCCAACGTGCAGGGCGACCGCACGGTGGGCGTCACCAGCCGGCCAAAAGCCGAGTGGCTGCAAGGCCTGGAGCGTGTGTTCGGTTTTACGCCGCCGTCCGCACCGGGGCTGGACGCTGTGGCCGTCATTCGCGGCCTGCTGGATGGCTCGGTGCATGCGTTCACCAGCCTGGGCGGCAACTTCGCCGTGGCCGGGCCGGACAGCCCGCGCGTGTTGGACGCGCTGTCGCGCTGCAAGCTGACGGTGCATATCGCCACCAAGCTCAATCGCACGCATCTATACCCCGGCGAGACGGGCTTGCTGCTGCCGTGCCTGGGCCGCACCGAACACGACGAGCAGGCCGGCGGCCAGCAGTTCGTCAGCGTGGAGGACACCGCCAGCATGGTGCACGCGTCCACCGGCCGCAACCGCCCGGCCAGCGACAAGCTGCGCTCGGAGCCGCATATCGTGACCGAACTGGCGCGCCACACGCTGCCCGCTTCCACGATAGACTGGACCGGCATGGGCCGCGACTACGACCTGACGCGCGAGCTGATCGAGCGCGTGGCGCAGGGCGCGGTGGCGGGCTTTGAGCAGTACAACGCCAACATCCGCCGCAAGCGCGGCTTCCATCTGCCCAACACGGCGGCGCTGAGGGAATGGAAGACCGACAGCGGCAAGGCCAACTTCGCGCCGCACGCGCTGCCGCAGGACGGCATCATGCGGCGCGCCCGCGCCGTGCATGGAGACAGGGTAGTGTGCCTGGCCACGGTGCGCGCGCACCGCCAGTACAACACCACGGTTTACCACGACCCCACGGGCGAAGTGGACCGCTACCGTGGCGTGCACGGCACGCGCAAAGTGCTGTTCATCGGCCCGGACACGCTGGCGCGGCTGGGCTTCAAGGACGGCGACACGGTCAGGCTGCGTGCCGCCTCCCTGGACGGAATCGAACGCATGGTGGAAGGCTACCGCCTGGTCGAGTATCCTATCCACGGCGACGACGTGTTTGGCTACTTCCCTGAGCTGACGCCGCTGTCCTCGCCGGACCTGACTGCGCGCGGCTCGAACACACCGGCTTTCAAGCAAGTGCCAATTTTGATCGAGCGGTGATGGGGCGGCGCCGATAAACCAGTATTGCGGGAGCGGGTATGGACAGGCTGGAAGCAATGCGCATGTTTGTGCGGGTCGTTGAAGTGAACAGCTTTAACAAGGCTGCCGAAGGCTTGTCGCTGCCGCCATCGACGGTCACGCGCGCGTTGAAGGAACTGGAGTCGCACCTGGGCGTGCGCCTGCTGCAAAGGACCACGCGCCGCCTCAGCCTCACGCCCGACGGCAGCATCTACTACGCGCATTGCCGCCGGCTGCTGGATGAGCTCAACGAAGTGGAGTCCGGCTTTGCGGGCAATGTGGGCCGTCCGCGCGGCAAGCTGCGGGTGGACATGACGCCGTCTTTCGCGCGCAACTTCGTCATTCCATCGGTTGGCCAGTTCCTGGACCGCTATCCGGAGGTGCAGATCGCCGTCACGGTGAGCGACCGGCCGGTGGACCTGGTGCAGGAGGGCATAGACTGCGTGATCCGCGCCGGCCAGCCCGAGGACTCCACCTCGCTGGTGGCGCGCCAGATCGCCAGTTTCGGATGGACCGTCTGCGCCGCGCCGTCCTATATCGCCCAATACGGCGCGCCGCAAACGCTGGAGGACTTGCACGGCCATCACGCGGTCGGCTATCTGCTGGGCCGGACGGGCAGGGAGATGGACTGGGTGTTCAGCGAGGGCCATTCCACCATCAGCGTGCCGGTGAAGAGCCGCATGTCCACCAACGACACCAGCACCTATGTGCAGGCAGGGCTGCAGGGACTGGGGCTGATCTGCACGGCCTCCTACCTGGTGCGGCCGCATATCCTGACGGGCGCGCTCATGCCGCTGCTGACGGGCTACCACTCGCCGCGCGTCCCCATTTCGGTCATGTATCCGCAGAACCGCCACTTGTCGCCCACGGTGCGCGCCTTTATCGACTGGATAGCCGAGCTGATGACCGAATCCTCGCCCAGCTAAAATCAGCTTGACAGCATGGTGTATCTGCATCATACTGGTTTTCATCATGAAGAACACCGCCACCACCACGCAAGCCGACGCCAGTCTGATGGAGGACGTGGTCAGCCAGTGCCTGCTGACGCGGACGCGGACGATTTCCCGCGTTATCACCAGTATTTACGACAGCGAGCTGCGGCCACACGGCCTGACCTCGTCGCAGTTTTCCCTGCTGGTGCGCATTGCGCGCATGAAGGGGGCGAGCAGGGCGGACCTGGCGCGCGCCAGCCACCAGGAACGCTCGACCTCCACCCGCAACCTGCAAGTGGTGCTGAACGAAGGCTGGGCGGAGGAGGTGACGCCGGACAGCGGCCGTAGCCGTCCCATCCTGATCTCCCCGGCAGGCCGCGCGCTGCTGCACGCGGCAGGCCCGGCCTGGCGCGCAGCGCAGGCCAAGGCACGGCGTCTGCTGGGCGAGGAGGGCGCCGCGTCGCTGGTGAGCGTGGCAGACAGCCTGCCGCCGGAGTAGGTTTTCATTTTTTTTACCCTGTATGGTGTATCTACACCATCAAGAAGGAGCAGTCATGAACACGCAAGCCCAGCACGACAAACCCATACTGGTAACCGGCGCGGCGGGCGACGTCGGCGCCATAGGCCGCCACCTCACCGCCATGCTGCTGGCCAAGGGCCACAAGGTGCGCGCCCTGGTGCGGCGGGAAGACGAGCGCGCCGATGCCTTGCGCCAGCTCGGCGCCGAGGTGGTGGTAGGGGATCTGACCAGCCTGGACGACATGCACCGCGCGGTGGAAGGCTGCGCACGCATCTACTTTGGCATGTCGGTTTCGGCGGCCTATCTGGAAGCGACAGTCAACCTGGCTGCGGTGGCGCGCCACCATGGGGTGGAGGCCATCGTCAACATCTCGCAGATGACGGTATCCCAGATGAGCATGACTGAAACCACGGGCAGTCCGCAGCACAAGCTGCACTGGCTGGCCGAACAGGCGCTGGCGTGGTCCGGTTTGCCTGTGGTGACGCTGCGCCCGACTGTGTTTTTTGAAGGCTTCTTCCTGCGCCTGGCGGCAGCAGGCGTGAAGGAGAGCGACCAGCTGGTCCTGCCCCTGGGCAGCAGCAAAACCTCGCCCATCTCCGCCGTGGACGTGGCGCGCGCCGCCGCCGTGATACTGGCGGACCCGGCGCCCCATATCGGCAGCATCTACAACCTGACCGGCCCCGAATCGCTGGACCTGCAGCAGTACGCACACGAGTTCAGCGCGGCGCTGGGCCGCACCATCAGCTATGTGAACGTGCCCGTGGCCGCCTGGACGGAGAAACTGCGCAGCCTGGGCGTGCCGCAGCACCTGCTGAGCCATCTGGGCGTGATGGCCGAACTGCACCTGGAAGGGCGCTACGACCGCATGAGCGGCGACTTCCTCCGCCTGACAGGGCAGGAGCCCATGGGCGCGCGCGAGTTTGCGCGCAGCCACGCAAAAGAATTCACGCAGGGATAAACCCACTGCGGAATAAGCAGCATCCTCTTAACTTTGGAAATACTGGAGCAGCAGCATGAGCAACAAGATTCAGGAAGTACTGTACACCGGCAAAACCCACACCACCGGCGGCCGCGACGGCGCCTCGCGCAGTTCCGACGGCCGCCTGGACGTCAAATTGAGCGCCCCCTGGTCCAAGGGGGAGGGCACCAATCCCGAGCAGCTGCTGGCTGCGGGCTGGTCCGCGTGCTACGTGGGTGCGATAGGGAAGGCGAGCGCCGAGTTGGGCGTGGCAGTACCGGCCGGCGCCGCAGTCGACGCGGAAGTGGACCTGGCGAAAGGCGACAAAGGTTTCCAGCTGCAGGCGCGCCTGCACGTGAGCCTGCCGGGCGTGGACAGGGAAGTGGCGCAGAAGATTGTCGACCGCGCGCACGAAACTTGCCCATACTCGAAAGCGCTGTATGCCAGCACCAATGTGAAAACCACGCTGGCCTAATGCCTGCCTGGACCGCAGGCCAGGGCTTGCGGTCCCATTTCACGCAAATACCAAACTCGAGATTACTGTTTATATTGTCGAGTAAGAATACTGTACGAAATACTGTATGTTATACTGGGTTTATGACCAGTAAATTTTCCTTGATCAATCTGGAACCGCTAACCGGGCAGGCCCCGCGAACGGATTTGTATCCCTACCGTGAAATGCCGGAAGATGCGCTGACGGACGCGCGCACGGACAGCGAAATCGCACGCGAATTCATCGGCCATGGCGAGTTGAGCGCCAAGTCCCGCACCAACACGCAAAAAGAGCTGTTCCGCTTCCTGACCTGGTGCCGCGAAGAAGCCGGCAAGTCGCTGCGCCAGCTGCAAGTGGCGGACCTGAATGCCTACAAGGAGTTCCTTCGGGAGCCGCCGCCGGACTGGATATCGACCACCAAATGGCCGCGCACGGACCCGCGCTACAGGCCGTTCACCGGGCCGCTGTCGGACCCGAGCCGGCGCCAGGCCATGATTGCCGTCAAGGGGCTGATGGCGTTTGCCGAACAAACCGGCTATCTGCGGCGCGATCCCGGCGCCTTGGTCAAGCATGTGAAAACGCGCGGCGGCAGCCGGATTACGCGCTACCTGAGCCAGGACGCGATCGGCCTGGCGCTGTCCACCGTGGCCAGCCGCGCGGCGGAATTGCCGTCCGAACTGCGCCGCCGCGCGCGCGACCTGTTCCTGCTGCTGGCCTACGCCCACACCGGCGCGCGCCTGAACGAAATTGTCAGCGCCAATATGGGCGACCTGTACACCGAAGGCGGCGGCCGCTGGTGGCTGGATCTGCTTGGCAAAGGCAACAAGCCGCGCCGCGTGCCGGTGCCGCCCGAACTGCTGGACGCCTACCGCGCTTACCGCCAGGCTTACGGCATGCTGCCGCAATCCGGCCGCGCCGACACCACGCCGCTGGTGCTGTCCAGCCGCAGCCGCGAACCGGCGCGCCTGACCGACGAAGCCGCGTCCAACGCGCTCAAAGCCGTGTTTGCAGCGGCGGCCGGCGCGGCGGCGGCGCAAGGCGACAGCGATATGGCGGCCACGCTGAGGCAGGCGTCCGCGCACTGGCTGCGGCACAGCATGCTTACCAATCACGCCAACAACGGCGTACAGTTGAAGACGCTGCAGGACACGGCCGGCCACGCCAGCATCGCCACCACCGCAGCCTATCTGCACAAGACCGATAACCAGCGCCACGACGAAATTATGGCCTCGGTGAGCGGCCAAAGGGTTGAGCAGCCTTAGCCGCAAACCGGCCGGCAGCCTATAATGATGCCCAATTCACAGAACACTACGGAACTCCCCCATGGAAATTAAGGTCAACTTTCTCGATAAGCTACGCCTGGAAGCCAAATTCGATGACTTCACGGTGGTGGCCGACCAGCCCATCCGCTACAAAGGCGATGGCTCCGCACCTGGTCCGTTCGACTATTTCCTGGCTTCGTCGGCCCTGTGCGCCGCCTATTTCGTAAAGCTGTATTGCGATACCCGCAATATTTCGACTGAAAATATCCGCCTGTCGCAGAACAATATCGTTGATCCGGAAAACCGTTACCAGCAGATTTTCAAGATCCAGGTCGAACTGCCGGCGGATATTTCCGCCAAGGACCGCCAGGGCATTTTGCGCTCCATCGACCGCTGCACCGTGAAAAAAGTGGTGCAGCAAGGCCCCGAATTCATTATTGAAGAAGTCGAGAATCTGGACGCCGACGCCCAGGCTTTGCTGACGCTGAAGCCCGATACCGACGCCAGCACCTATATCCTGGGCAAGGATCTGCCGCTGGAGCAGACCATTGCCAATATGTCGTCGGTGCTGGCCGGCCTGGGCATCAAGATCGAGATCGCTTCGTGGCGCAATATCATTCCCAATGTGTGGTCGCTGCATATCCGCGACGCGCATTCGCCAATGTGCTTCACCAACGGCAAAGGCGCGACCAAGGAAAGCGCTTTGGCGTCCGCCTTGGGCGAATACATCGAGCGGCTGAACAACAATCACTTCTACGCCGGCTCGTTCTGGGGCGAAGACATCGCCAACGCGGAGTTTGTGCATTACCCCAACGAGCGCTGGTTCAAGCCTGGCCGCAAAGATGCGCTGCCGCCTGAAATCCTGGATGAATACAGCCTGGAGATCTACAACCCGGACGGCGAACTGCGCGGTTCGCATCTGATCGACACCAATTCCGGCAACGCGGAGCGCGGCATTTGTTCGCTGCCGTATGTGCGTATTTCCGACGGTAAGGAAGTCTATTTCCCGTCCAATCTGGTCGAGAATCTGTTCGTCAGCAATGGCATGAGCGCCGGCAATACGCTGGTCGAAGCGCAGGTGCAATGCCTGTCCGAGATTTTCGAACGCGCGGTAAAGCGCGAGATCCTGGAAGGCGAAATCGCGCTGCCGGACGTGCCGCAGGAAGTGCTGGCGAAATACCCCGGCATACTGGCCGGCATACGCGGCCTGGAAGAACAGGGCTTCCCTGTGCTGGTGAAGGACGCGTCGCTGGGCGGAACCTACCCGGTCATGTGCGTCACCTTGATGAACCCGCGCACGGGCGGCGTGTTTGCCTCCTTCGGCGCGCATCCAAGCCTGGAAGTGGCGCTGGAACGCAGCTTGACGGAATTGCTGCAAGGCCGCAGCTTCGAGGGCCTGAACGACCTGCCACGGCCCACCTTTGCCAGCAATGCCGTGACCGAGCCGAACAACTTTGTGGAACACTTCATCGATTCCAGCGGCATCGTATCGTGGCGCTTCTTCAGCGCCAAAGCCGACTATGACTTCGTGGAATGGGATTTCTCCGGCCAGGGCGAGAATTCGAATGCCGAAGAAGCCGCCACCTTGTTCGGCATCCTCAAGGACATGGGTAAAGAAGCCTACATGGCGGTGTACGACAATCTGGGCGCCACGGCGTGCCGCATCCTGGTGCCGGGCTATTCGGAAATCTACCCGGTGGAAGACCTGATCTGGGACAACACCAACAAGGCCCTGCTGTTCCGTTCCGATATCTTGAACCTGCACCGCCTGGACGACACCAGCCTGGAAGCGCTGCTGGACCGCCTGGAGAACAGCGAACTGGACGAGTACGGCGACATCGCGACGCTGATCGGCATCGAATTCGACGAAAACACGGTCTGGGGCCAGCTGACCACCATGGAGCTGAAGCTGCTGATCCATCTGGCATTGCAGCAGTTCGAGGAAGCGCAGGAGCTGGTGGAAGCCTTCCTGCAGTACAACGACAACACGGTGGAGCGCAGGTTGTTCTACCAGGCGCTCAATGTGGTGCTGGAAGTCGAGCTGGATGACGACCTGGAGCTGGAAGACTACGAGGTCAATTTCCGCCGCATGTACGGCAACGAGCGCATGGACGCGGTGCTGGGCTCGGTGGACGGCAGCGTGCGCTTCTATGGCCTCACGCCAACCAGCATGAAGCTGGAAGGCCTGGAGCGCCACGAGCGCCTGATCGACAGCTACAAAAAGCTGCACGCCGCCCGCGCCAAAGCGGCGGCGGCATCGCGCTAAGGCAGCTGCACCGCAACCACGTCCGGCAGTTTGCTGCGGCGGGTTGCGGGCAGATGCACGGTGAGCTTGCCGTTCTTGAACACGGCCTCCACCGGTTTGCCGTCGCCCAGCAGCACCGCTGTGAGCGGCGCTGCGGCCAGGCCGTCCAGTACCAGGTCCTTGTCCACCGGCGGGATCAGGTCGGAATCTAGCGCGCGTTCCTCCTTTTTGAACTCAGGCACGGCGAACAGGAAGCGCTGCTTGCCGACTGCGGTGGCGGGAACATTGGCCTGTTCGCCTTCCGGCAGGGCTGCGGCCTGCACGGCTGCGCGGTTCACCTTCATCCAGCCAGCGACCTCGGCCATGCTCCTATATGCCTCGGGATGCAGTTCGCCACGGGCGTCGGGGCCTACGCCGATCAGGAAATTGATGTTGAGCGACCGGGCAAGCGCAAGTTTGCCCAGCTCGAAGCCGTTGGCGTAGAACGGCGCGTCGTTATAGGCCCATCCTTGGGTCCAGGTTGTGCACCATTCGGCCCAATGTTTGCGCGCAATCTGGCTGGTTTTCAGCACCGGGCCTTCGAAGGTGACGAAGTCGCCATCCTTGAAGTAGCGCGGCGAGAGCACGATGCCGGGCTGGAGTTCGCGCACGCGTGCCTGCGTCAGGCGTGGCGCATCGCCCTCGGGCGCAGGAATCGCGCCATCGAACCAGAGCATGTCGATCTTGCCGTAGCGCGTGAGCAATTCCTCGACCTGGCCTTTGACCAGGGCGTTGTATTCCACCAGATGCCTGGCTTTCTCTTCCTTGGTTTTCACTGTCTTGCGCGGCTTGAGGTCCGCATCGAGCTCTGGAAGCCAGGGATTCAGCCGGGCGGTGCCGTAGTACATGAAATTGGTAAACTCGCGATCGAAATACCAGTCCGGGGGAGAGTAATACAGGCCGACTTTCAGGCCGTACTTCCGGCAGGCCTCGACGAACGGCCGCACCAGATCGCGTCCGCCCATGTAGTTTTTAGTGTTGAAATTGCCATAGGCACTGGGCCAGAGCGCAAAGCCTTCGTGATGGCGGGTGGTCAGGACGACATACGTGAACCCGGCCGCCTTGGCTGCCGCCACCCATTTGTCCGGGTCGTATCTGTCCGGATTGAAGTCTTTGGCCGCAGCCCAATAGGCGTTTGGGGTAATGACAGGCGGCTTGCCGTCGAAGTTCCAGTCGGCTTCGCGAATGATGCGTTCCTGGTCCTTGGGATCGTTGAACTGTTTGTTCTTCCAGGCGCCGACCATCATCGGCCACGACAAGTCGCCGACGCGCTGGCCGCGCGCATCGAACACGCTGCTGACGCCCCAGTGCAGGAACAGGCCGAAGCCGGCTTGTCCGAACCATTGCGCATCGGGATGGCTGGTGTGCGGGGCCGGACTGAAGTTTTCAACGACGCCGATCGCGCCATGCTGGGCTTTGGCGTCGGTGATCTGTGCGTGGACGGAGTTGGCGGCAGTCAGCCCGCAGCAAAGCAAGGCGGCCCACAGCCGTAGGCGTTGGGAAAAGTCCATGGGTTCTTTGGTTTGGTTAAGGTGAAATGGAGTGTTAACGTTATCACGCAATTGGCCTGCGGTTGCTATTGCGGACAACAAAAATGCGATGAAAATCCGGAAGTCAGCATTGATTCCAAGCGGCATAACCCACTGCACACGCCGCCCCTGATATTCGCATAATCTATATTATGTCAAATAGCATGTTCGGGGCTCGCGTCTTTGGGCGCAGCCATCGACTATCCGGCTGGCGCGGTCAACAAGCGGCCAGTATAGGCAATTCGAGAGATTGAAACAAAACCAGGCCTGTTGTAGGCTGTTTTTAGAATCAACTAAATACCTCTACCTTGACCCCGACCACTCCCATCCATCCGCTGCCGATCTCGATCCTGACCGTTGACGACCACCCGCTGTTTCAACAGGGTATCGCCAGCGTCATCAACGCCGAACCAGATCTTTATCTGGTCGGCCAAGCCGGCAGCGGCGCCGACGCGATCGCAATGTATCGCCAGTTGCGCCCTGCTGTCACGCTAATGGATTTGCAAATGCCTGACATGGGCGGCATCGAAGTCATTTCAGCCATCCGCGCTGAATTTCCGGCCGCGCGCATCGTCGTGCTGACCACGCTGGACGGCGACATGCATGCGACACGCGCCATCAAGGCCGGCGCGGTCGGCGTCATCTACAAGAGCACGGTGCGCAAAAACCTGCTTGAAACGCTACGTCTCGTCCACCGTGGCGGGCGTTGCATTCCGCAGCCGCTGGAGTACGCGCTGATCGGCGCGCGCGGCGGCAATGCAATCACTTCGCGCGAAGTCGATGTGATCAAGCTGGTGGCACGTGGCAACTCCAATCCCATGATTGCCGCGGCGCTGGGCTTATCCGCCGAAACGGTCAAGGGCCACATGAGTAGCATCCTTTTTAAACTGGATGCGCGCGACCGGGCGCATGCGGTGATGATCGCCCTGGAACGGGGCATCCTCAGCCTCTGACCGCGTCCCTCTGCACAACGCGGTGGGCGGTGCTATCTCAAACGAGGTAGAGCTGCGCGCCCGGCGCCGAAGGCCCCCCTTTTCGGGGGGGAAACGCGGCGCATTCTTTTCCCCGGCTCGGTCCGGCGGCAATTAAATCAGGCAAGCTGGTTATCTGAAAGCGGCATCCCTGCCTGCTTTCGCGCACGACTCCCCCACCCTACTTTGGAGAAATCATGAACAAACTCAGCTTGTTGGCCCTTGTTTGCCTGGTATCGGGCAACCCGGCATTTGCACAGGACGCCTGCCCAAAAGTTGCGCCGGTGACGGCTGCGCGGGCGGTGCCCGTGATTCACTACAAGAAGGCAAATATCGACGGTATCAATGTGTTCTACCGTGAAGCCGGGCCGGCCGGCGCACCGGTGCTGCTGTTGCTGCATGGCTTCCCGACGTCATCGCACATGTTCCGCAACCTGATCCCGCTGCTGGCGGACCGCTACCACGTGATCGCGCCGGACTTTCCCGGATTTGGCCAAAGCGACTCACCCGACCGCTCAAAGTTCAAATACACCTTCGCCAACCTGGCGGATGTGACCGATAAGCTCACCGTGGCACTCGGCGTCAAGAAATACAGCATGTATATGATGGACTACGGCGCGCCGGTCGGCTACCGGATGGCGATCAAGCATCCCGAGCGCGTGCAGACGCTGGTCGTCCAGAATGGCAATGCCTATGTCGAGGGCCTGGGCGCATTCTGGGATCCGATCAAGGCTTACTGGGCCGATGGCTCCCAGACCCACCGCGAGGCGATCGCTAACCTGGTGACGCTGCCGATCACCAAGTTCCAGTACACCGACGGCATGAGCGATGTCTCCCGTATCAGCCCCGACAACTGGATGGTGGACCAGGCCTTGCTGGACCGGCCCGGCAACCGCGAGATCCAGCTCGACCTGTTCCTCGACTATGGCACCAACCTGCCGCTGTATCCGGACTTCCAGGCCTTCTTCCGTGCGCGCAAGCCGCCGACCCTGATCGTCTGGGGCAAGAACGACAAGATATTCCCGGAAGCGGGCGCCCATCCCTACTTGCGCGACTTGCCCGCAGCTGAAATGCACATTCTCGACAGTGGCCACTTTGCACTGGAAGACCAGCTGCACGTGATGGCGCCGCTGATCCACAATTTCCTCGACCGCAAGCTTTGCAAGGATGCGAAATGAGCCAGGGCGGCCCGATTAATTCTTCGCCCGGCGTAACGCCGGCGGCCCCCGTGTCGATCGTGCTGGTGCACGGCGCTTTCGTCGATGGCTCCGGCTGGCAGGCGGTCCACGCGATTCTTTCGGCGCGGGGCTACGAGGTGCTGGTGGTGCAAAACCCGACGATCACACTGGAAGGCGACGTGGCCGCGACCGAGCGCGTCATCGCTCAGGCGCGCCACCCGGTGGTGCTGGTTGGCCATAGTTACGGTGGCGCCGTCATCACCCAGGCCGGCGCCCATCCGCGCGTGTTGGCGCTGGTGTATCTCGCGGCGTTCGTCCCGGACGTGGGCGAGTCGGTGGCGTCGCTGAACCAGCATACGGTCGAGGCTGGCGAGGCCACGGCGCCGGTGCTGGCGCCGCAGGATGGCTTCCTGATGGTAGACCCCGCGCGCTTTCCAGCGGCCTTCGGCGCGGACGTCGGTGTGGAGCGCACGCGCTTCATGGCGGCCTCGCAAGTGCCATGGGGACTCGGCGCCGCCACCGGACAAGTGACGCTTGCCGCGTGGCGCAACAAGCCGGTCCATTATCTGATCGCCACGGATGACCTGATGATACCGCCCAGCGCACAGCGCAGGATGGCCGACAGGGCCGGTGCCCGGGTGGTGGAGCTGGAGAGCAGTCACGCGGTGATGCTGGCGCGGCCAAGCGAGGTGGCGGCGTTCATCGAGTGCGCCACCAGGCCGAAGGCCTGATATGAGCGCCTCCCCGGCCTTCCCTCCCGTGACCTACCACCGCTCGCACAAGGTCGGCGGCCTCACGGTCTTTTACCGTGAAGCCGGGGCTGCCGATGCGCCGGTCGTGGTCCTGCTGCATGGCTTCCCCAGCTCGTCGCACATGTTCCGTCGCCTGATACCGGCGCTGGCCGACCAATATCGCGTGATTGCGCCGGATCTGCCAGGCTTCGGCCTGTCGGACATGCCGTCGGCGGCGGATTTCCCGTACAGCTTCGCAGTCTTCGCGGACATTATCGATCAACTGTTGGCGCAGCTGGGTGCCGGGCATTACGCCCTGTACGTGATGGATTACGGTGCGCCGGTCGGCTTTCGGCTGGCGCTCCTGCATCCCGAACGCGTGTCGGCGCTGGTGATACAGAACGGCAACGCGTATGAGGCCGGCATGGGGGATTTCTGGGCCACGACGCGTGCGCTGTGGGCTGACAACAGCGCGGCGAATCGCGACGCCATGCGGCCCTTCCTGAAGCTGGCGGCCACCCGCTTCCAGTACGTCGAGGGGGTGCAGGACGTGGCGCGCATCGATCCAGCGGCCTGGATACATGACCAGTTTTTCCTTGACCGTCCAGGTAACGATGAGATCCAGTTCGCCATCATGTACGACTACCGGACCAACGTCGCCATGTATCCCGCGTTCCACGACTACTTCCGGAACTTTCAACCGCCCGCGCTGATTTTATGGGGAATCAACGATCCCATCTTTCTGCCGGAAGGTGCGCAAGCCTTCCGGCGCGATTTGCCGCAGGCGGAACTGCATCGCCTCGAAACCGGGCATTTCGCCCTGGAAGACAAGGCGGACGAGATGGTACCGCTTATCCGCCAATTCCTCGGACGGCACTTACACAGGCACTTACCCAACTAAGGAGAGTTACATGCAAACTACTTCAACCGAGAAAACCAGCGTGCGGGCCACTGGCGGCGGCGCACGCCTGCTCGATCCCGCCGATACGCTGGTGCTGCT
Organism: Pseudoduganella sp. GW821-FHT05F09; assembly: GCF_059419605.1. NCBI lineage: Bacteria > Pseudomonadati > Pseudomonadota > Betaproteobacteria > Burkholderiales > Oxalobacteraceae > Pseudoduganella > Pseudoduganella sp. GW821-FHT05F09. The sequence continues at coordinate 1,109,243 of NZ_JBWKSD010000001.1, read as the reverse complement.
GCTCGACCATCAGTCCGGCCTGTTCCAGACCGTCAAGGATATCCCGGTGGCCGACTTGCGGCGCAACGTGGCAATGATAGCCCGGCTGTGCACCTTGCTGAAGATCCCGGTCATCACCACCGCTTCAGAGCCCGCAGGCAGCAACGGCCCGCTGATGCCGGAGATCCACGAGCTGGCGCCGCACGCCGTCTACGTACCGCGCAAGGGCGAAGTTAACGCCTGGGACAATGAAGACTTCGTCGAGCAGGTCCGCTCAACCGGCCGCAAGACGCTGGTGATGGCGGGCGTATGGACCAGTGTCTGCGTGATGTTTCCCGCGCTCGACGCCGTCGCTGCGGGCTACGATGTGTACGCCGTCATCGATGCTTCCGGCGACCCCAGCGAGATAGCCTCCCGCGTCTCGCTGGCCCGCTTCGTCCAGGGCGGCGTCAAGCCAACCAGTACCAACGCCCTGCTGTCGGAAATGCATCGTACCTGGGCGCGTCCCGAGGCGGCCGACCTGGCGCAGTTGTATGCGCTGGCCGCGCCCAATTACGCGGCCGTGATGGAGAGCTACGCTCGCGCGCAGCAAGCCGCCAGAGACAATAGTTAGGGAGCTGCCATGGCATACGGATTCATGGATATCGCGCGCACGCCGGCGGTGCGTGCTGCGCAGGCCGAGATGGGCGCGGATCACCTCTGGGCGGATTTCGAAGGGCACCGCGACTTCGACCGCTTCAGCGAGCAGGAGGCCGGGTTCATCGCGCAGCAGGATACCTTGTATCTGGCATCGGTCTCGGAAACCGGCTGGCCTTACGTCCAGCACCGCGGCGGCCCTCCCGGTTTCTTGAAGATGATCGACAACCAGACCCTGGCCTTCGCCGATTACCGGGGCAACCGGCAATACATCAGCACGGGGAATGTCAAAGCCCATGACCGTGCCTGCATAATCTTGGTCGACTATCCCCGGCGTGCACGCCTGAAAATCTACGTCCACGCGGAAACGCTGGCGCTCGATGCGGAACCGCAATTGACAGAACGCGTACTGGACAAGGGTTACGGGGCGAAGCCGGAACGGCTGTTCAGATTGCGGCTGCAGGCATTCGATTGGAACTGCCCCCAGCACATTACCAGGCGTTACACCGAAGCGCAGATTGCCGCCGTGACTCAACCGCTCCGTGAGCGCATTGCGCAGTTGGAACGGGAGAACACTGCATTGCAGGCGAGATTTGGCCTGCGGGACGCGCCACCGGGATAGGACCGCAACCACCTGCTTTCATTCATTATCAAAAATGTAGCTATAATCATTTTTATAATTGCATGAAAGGACGCGATCTTTGCCATTGAACTATGCATTTATTGCACGCTGCACCGGCTATATTGTTTTCTGTTTGCATAAACCGTGGCTAGTCCTGGTCGGTACGTTGGGTGGACTTGGCGTATTTCATGCACCCGCCATATCGGCAGCTGAGCCTGCGCCTTTTTGGCGATCGGCCCTGTCGCACCAGGCCTGGATCGACCGCGACGGGGCACCGTCCGATGCCAAAGCCATGGTGCAGGACCGCACTGGCATGCTGTGGTTTGGTGCAGTCGACGGTCTGTTCCGCTTTGATGGCGTGCGGTTCGAACGCGTGGACAATATCGCCGGTCATCAATTGCTCTCCCCCAATGTGTATTCGCTGGCCTTGTTCGACGACGCGCTATGGGTGGGCTACGAACATGGTGGCATCTCGGTCTTTGATCATGGCGCCGTGCGGCATTACCGGGAGGCGGAGGGCGTGCCGCCAAGCGCGATCTCGCAGTTCGGGAGGACTGGCGACGGCATGATGTGGTTTTCCAGTTCTGCCGGCATATATTGGCTGGATGGCCAACGGTGGCGGCAAGTTTTGCCGGCTGATGGTTTGCCGCGAGGCGATCAATCCACCCTCAACGTGCTTCAAGATGGCGGGCTCATGGTCACGCACGTCGCCGGCCTGTATCGCAACGTCCTCGGTACGCATCGCTTCCGCCGCGTAGGTGACTTTGGCAGCATGCAGCCCAGCCAGGTTCAGGCTGATGGCAAACTGAATATCTTCAAATTTGGCGAGCCGCTACGCGTGTATGACCCCGCGACCGAAAGCCTGATGCCGCAGAAGCTACCCACAAACGGTGGCATGCCGTACAGCGTTCATCGCGACAACCGTAACGCATGGTGGATAGGCCAGGGGGACGGCATGCGCTTGTACACCCCGGACCTGCAACTGAAGAAGCAATTTCTGGCGCCCCACGACTTCAGCGCTGTGCGCATCTATCGGGCGCCGGTTAACGACCGTGAAGGCAATCTGTGGTTCATCACCGAGAATGGCGTTGACCGCATACGGGAAACACGTTTGTCAGTGCAGGACATGCCTGTCGACAGCACGGATTTCAGCATCATGCCCGGACCGGACGGCGAAGTGTGGATCAGCAGCCACTCCTCCAAGGATCCGATCTCTCCCCCGACATTCGCCATCGCGCCCGATGGCCGGCGCATCGCCAGCGACATGGAGTCTGCCACCGCCGGCGCGCGCGCGGCGGATGGCACCCTGTGGTTCGGTGATCCTCACTACATATGGTCCCGGCGCAACGGCAAGGTGCGCCGCTGGCTGCGGCCGGCGGAGTTGAAGAATCAAGCGACGCAAGCCCTCGCGGTCGCTGCTGATGGTCTGCTGTGGGTGTCGATTGCGCGCCGCGGGGTGCACACTTTCAGTGATGGCGCCTGGGTGGCAGGCGGCGGCCACGCTGAGCTGGCCGACCGTACCCCATTGTCGCTTCACGCCGACGAACAGGATCGGCTCTGGCTCGGCTACACCGGCAATAGAATGGCAATGCTGCTGCATGATAAAGTCCAGCAGTTCGGCTCCGGTGACGGACTGGCGGTCGGCAACGTGCTTGCGATGTACAGTCGACGCGGCACACTGTGGGTTGGTGGAGATCAAGGCCTGGCGCGTTTTCATCAGGGGCGCTTTATCGCTGTCAACGACGATGCCGGGCGCCCGTTTTCCGGTGTTTCCGGGATTGTCGAGACGGCGCAAGGCGAGCTGTGGATGCATTGCTCCAAGGGACTGGTCCGTATCAGCGCCCCACAGCTGGCCGCTGTCCGCAGCGGCACTGGCCGTGCGGCTGTCGAACGCTTCGATCATCTGGACGGTTATGCTGGCGCCGGACCACAGCTGCGTCCGCTGAATACACTGGTCGAGTCGAATGATGGCCGGCTGTGGTACGCCACCTCCAGCAGTGTCGGTTTCATCGATCCGCGCCGCATCACCCGCAATCTGGTGGCGCCAACGCCGCTCATCACCGGGCTTAGCACTCCCTCTCAGCGATACCGCGCCAGCAACGGCCTTCAGCTCCCACAGCATACCCACAACCTGCATATCGATTTTACCGCCGCTGTATTGTCGATTCCGGAACGGGCGCGCTTCCGCACCCGACTGATAGGCCAAGACCATGAATGGCGCGACGCGGGCGGCTTGCGTCAAACCTTTTATACGAATCTTGGCCCGGGCGATTACCGCTTTGAAGTCATGGCTGCCAACGAAGACGGTGTCTGGAGCGATGCCCCTGCCAGCCTGAGCTTTCAGATTGCGCCAGCATTTTACGAGACCATGTGGTTCAAGCTGCTATGTTTGGCGATGCTTGCCGCTGGCGTCTATTTGCTATACCTGCGACGGCTGGAACAGATGACGGCGCGCGTGATCGAGCGCATACGCACGCGCATTGAGGAGCGGGAACGCATTGCCCGCACCCTGCACGACACCTTCCTGCAAAGCGTGCACGGCCTGAGCCTTCGCTTCCAGAGTATCAAGGCCGAGTTGCCGAAAGACGACGCGGTTCAGAAAAAGATCGACGAGGCGCTTGATGCCGCGGACGCGGCAGCGGAAGAAGGCAGGGTGCAACTGATGGATCTGCGCGTGAATCATCTTCGCCAAGGCGACCTGGCTTCAGCCCTGAAATCAGTGGGCAGCAATGCCGCCGCTCTCTATGGTGTCGCTTTCTCTTTGAACGAAGAAGGTACACGCTGCCAGCTGCAGGCAGACGTGCAGGAAGAGCTGTTCGCCATCGCCAAGGAGGGAATCAGCAATGCGCTGAAGCATTCCGGAAGCCCGTCGGTGACCGTCAACATACGATATGGCGCTAACAGTCTGACGCTGGAGGTGTGTGATCACGGCAAGGGGCTGGATGACACTGTGCGTCAAACGGGGCAGCGTGATTGGCATTGGGGCATAGCCGGCATGCGGGAGAGGGCTAAGAAAATCAACGCCAAGCTCGCGATCCACAGCACGACCGGCGTTGGCACCAGCGTGGTGGTGACGCTAGCGAGCATTAGCCGGGATAGCGGATTTTTTCGCAGAAAGCGCCTTAATCAGGAACTTAGCCCATGAGCCATCACCCCACCTCCCACGCCGGAATCCCCCAAGGCGTCATCTACGCGCTGCTGGCTGCCGCCCTGTTTGGCGCCAGCACGCCGTTTGCCAAGTCCCTGGTCGGCCACGTCGCGCCCGTAGCCCTCGCAGGCATGCTCTACCTCGGCAGCGGCCTGGGTCTTCTTGCGTTGTACCTGCTCAGGGGGCTGCTCGCAAGCAAAGGCAACACCGAAGTGGCTGGACTGACGCGCGCGGACTGGCCATGGCTGGGCGGCGCGATCCTGGCCGGCGGCGTGGCCGGCCCGGTGCTGTTGATGCTCGGGCTCGGCAGCACGCCGGCCTCATCTGCCTCGCTGCTGCTGAATATGGAGGGCGTGCTGACGTCGCTGCTCGCCTGGTTCGTCTTCAAGGAGAACTTCGACCGCCGCATCTTCATCGGCATGATGCTGATCGTGGCGGCTGGCGCGCTGCTGTCCTGGGACCAGGCGACCGCAGCGGGCGTCCCGCTGGGTGCGCTCGCCATCGTGGGCGCCTGCCTGTGCTGGGGAATCGACAACAACCTGACCAGGAAGGTATCGGCTAGCGACGCGGTGCAAATTGCCTGCGTCAAGGGACTGGTGGCGGGCGCCGTCAATCTCGCCATCGCCGCCGCACTGGGTATGCACTTACCTGCCCCGGCCATCATGCTTGGCGCTGCCGCGGTCGGATTCTGCGGTTACGGCTTGAGCCTGGTCATGTTCGTTCTCGCTTTGCGGCACCTTGGAACGGCGCGCACCGGCGCTTATTTCTCCGCTGCGCCCTTCGTGGGCGCCACGATTTCACTGGCGCTGCCTGGCGAGCATCCGGGGCCATTGTTCTGGGCGGCCGCACTGCTGATGGGCGCTGGCATCTGGCTGCATCTGACCGAAAGCCACGAGCACGAGCATGAACACGAGGCCATGGACCATACCCATGCCCACAGCCACGACGCCCACCATCAGCACGAACACGGCTTCGCTTGGGATGGCAAGGAACCCCATGTGCACCCGCATCGCCACGGGCAGCTGCGGCACGCGCACAAACACTACCCGGATATCCACCACCAGCACTCGCATTAGAGCGAAGGCTTGGCGGATTTCTCTGGTAGATCAGGAAACATGCAGTGTTATACTGCAAATGAAATCGGCCACTTCCTGGTCTGACTGGAAGCACGTTGGAGAACTACTTGATGCGGAAACTGGCTGTCTCGGGCGCACTTGGGCTGACTATGGCTGCGGCATGGGCGGACAAGTGGCCGGATCCAGTCAAATTCGCGCCCATACCGATACAGTCCATCTTCCGTCCGCTGCAGGCCAACGGCACGGCCGACGACGCGCTGGCCAGCGGCCGGGTGGTCGCCGGCACTTATACTCCCGCCGCGCCGGCCACCCGGCACTGGCGCATCGCCTTCCTTTTTCCCCATCTGAAAGACCCCTATTGGGTCGGCTGCAACTACGGCGTGATCAGCGAAGCCCGCCGGCTCGGCATCTCGGTCGATGTCATTGCCGCTGCCGGATATGATGACTTGTCCAGCCAGCTGACCCACATGACCGAGGCCATCGCGGCGCGCTATGACGCCATTGTCATCTCGCCGATCAACATGACCTTCAACAACCATTCCATCGCCAAGGCGCGCGCCGCCGGCATACCGGTGTTCCAGCTGGCGAACGACAGCCGCAGCGACGACCTGAGCATCAAAGTCACCACCTCGCTGCGCGGCATGGGACTGGAGGCGACGCGCTGGGCCATACGCGACGCGCAGCAGCGCGGCCTGAAATCGATCAACATCGCCCTCCTCCCCGGTCCTGCCGGCGCAGGCTGGGTGAAAGGCGAGGTCGACGGCACGCGCATCGCAGCGGAGGAGGCGCCGATCAAAGTCCATATCCTGGATGTGCGTTATGGCGACAGCGACTTCCAGGGCCAGACCAAGCTGGCGGAACAAATCCTGGCCAAGAACGGCGCCAAGCTTGACTACATTCTGGGCTGCACCGGCTGTGCCCCCGCCGCGTACCAGCCGCTGGTCAATGCCGGTTTGCAGAACAAGGTCCGGCTCGTGGCTTACGACCTGACGGGCGATATCGCAAGAATGATAGGCAAGAAAGAAATTGCCGCTGCGGTGGATACCAAGGGCGTCAGCCAGGCGCGGGTGGTTATCAATGCGGCCGTCAATCATCTCGAGAGCCGCAGCAAGGATGCGCCTCACACCATCCTGGTCAAGCTGGGCATGGTGGACTACACCAACTTCGCGGATTATCCGTTCAGTACCTCGATTGCGCCGGCAGGCTACAAGGCCGTCCTGTCCTACGATCCCTCCTCGAATTAATTCACCGGCTTGACTCGTGCTTGTTTACGATACATACTCTATCTACCGATAGATAACTACAGCTATCGGTGCCATGACGTTCGCGTCGATTTTTTTACCCAATCAGTCTATCTATCGATAGATTCTCAAAAAGAGGAATTCACCCATGTCGCACACTACACCAAACACAGCGCTGGCAGGCGCCTCCCGCCGCAACCTGCTGAGCGGCGTTGCCGGCGCTGTTGCGGGCGCCGGGCTGGCCGCCATTGCCGGCAATGCAGCCGCCGCCCCTTCGGCACCGTCCGCGTCCGCCTTGCGCACAAGCTCGCATACCGTCACCACCAAGGATGGCACGGTGTTGTACTACAAGGACTGGGGCACCGGTCCGGTCGTCATGTTCAGCCACGGCTATCCGCTCTCGTCGGACGCCTGGGAATACCAGATGCTGTTCCTGGCCCAGCGCGGCTATCGGGTCATTGCGCACGACCGCCGTGGCTTCGGCCGCTCGAGCCAGCCTGGCCACGGTTACGATTTCGATACCTTCGCCGATGACATGGCAACGCTGATCGACGCGCTGGACCTGAAGGACATCACGCTGGTAGGCCATTCAATGGGCGGCGGCGAAGTGGCGCGCTATATTGGCCGCCACGGCCAGAAGCGCGTGGCCAAGCTGGCGCTGGTGGCGGCGGTAACTCCCTTCCTGCTGAAAACGGACAGCAATCCGAACGGCGTGCCCAAGGAATTCTTCGATGGCTTCCGCGCCGCCGTGCTTGCCGACCGGTCCCAATGGAATAAAGACGTGACTATGCCTTACTACAACTTCAACCGTCCCGGCGCCAAGGTCTCCGAAGCGGTGCGGGAGGACTACTGGCGCCAAGGCCAGGCTACCGGCATCCAGGCGGCCTACCACGCCATCGGCGCCTTCTCGGAAACGGACTTCCGTCCCGATCTGGCCAAGATCAGCGTGCCCGTGCTGATCATCCACGGCAGCGACGACCAGATCTGCCCCATCGAACTGACCGGCAAGCCAGCCGCAGCCATTGTGAAACACGCCAGGCTGGCCATCTACGAAGGCGGTTCGCACGGCCTGCTGCTGACCGAAAAGGACAAGCTCAACGCCGATCTGCTGGCCTTCCTGCAAGCCTAAGCCGCTTCCGGAGGCGGAACGGGCGGGACGCCGGCTCCGGCGTCCCGTGGTCATGGTCAGCGCAGCGTGCTCAAGGCTATAATCGCGTCTTTCAGGGGAACTGCAGACCATGACCACAAGCACCAAAGACACCATCATGACCGTGGCGCGCGCCATGGTGCAGGCTCATGGATACAACTCCCTGAGCTTCCGCGACCTGGCGGCGGCGGTGGGCGTCAAGAGCTCCAGCATCCACTACCACTTCCCCACCAAGGATGACTTGGGCGCGCAGCTCGCGCACCAGTACACGGACGAATTCCTCGCCCATCTGGAGGAGCAGTACGCCGCCAGTCAAAACTGGGCCAAGGCGGTGAACAGCTATATCGAGGTGTTCCGCAACACGCTGCTGCGCGAAAACCGCATGTGCCTGGGGGGCATCCTGGCCGCCGAGCGTCCGCAGCTGGCGCCGCAAGTAGGCAGGGAAATCGAGCGCTACACGGCCACGCTGGTGGAATGGCTGACGCACATGGTCCGCCTTGCCGATCCGAAGCTGGAAATGAAGGCCGCGCAACGGCGCGGCTACGCAATCTTTGCCGCCGTCGAGGGCGCCCAGCTGGTGGCGCGCGGCTGCGCCGACGTCAACGTGTTCGACGATATCGTGGCTTCCTACCGCAGCGCGGGCTTGCTGCCGCCCGCCTGACCCAGGCAGAACGGCGGACTGGATTTCCAGGCTATGGTTGCGCTATCATCAGCGCACCCAACTGGAGACCAAACTATGAAAACAATCAGTGCCGTGCTGCTTCCCTTGCTGCTGTGGACTGCGCATGTGGGAGCGCAGCCAGCAATTCAGCCGGCGATTGCCGCCAGCGCCCCGAGCGCCATCAGCGGCCACTATCGCAACGTGTTCCGCGAATGGCGGCCGGAACTGACCGAGCAGGCGGTCAATGCCAGGCTGGACGAGTACTGGCGTTCACTTTTCGAGGGCGACGAGGACAGCCGCGTCTACTACCCGGCGTCGGCCACGGCGAACGGCGCTTCCGCTTACATTCTGGACGTCGGCAACCAGGATGTGCGCAGCGAAGGCATGTCCTACGGCATGATGATCGCGGTGCAGATGAACAAAAAGGCAGCCTTCGACGCGCTGTGGAACTGGGCGGCGACGCATATGCGCTACGAGAGCGGTCCACGGCGCGGCTATTTCCGCTGGCAGTGCAAAACCGCAGGCTGCGACCAGGACGCCGTACCGGCCTCCGACGGCGAGGAATACATGGCCACCGCCTTGCTGATGGCGGCCAGCCGCTGGGGCGACGGCACGGGCATCTACAAATATTCCGGCCAGGCCAACGCCATCCTCGACGTCATGCTGCACAAGGAAGACATGAACGGCGGCGTGGTGGAAGGCGCGCGCTCGATGTTCTCGCCCAAGCACCAGCAGGTGGTGTTCGTACCCGTCGGCGACGCGGCAGATTTCAGCGATCCGTCGTATCACCTGCCCGCCTTTTACGAACTGTGGGCGCGCCGCGCGGCCGGGTGGCAGGGCGGACAGGAACGCGACCGCAAGCAATGGGCGCACATTGCGGAAACCAGCCGCCGCTACTTTGAAACCTCCAGCCATCCCAAAACCGCGCTGACGCCCGACTACGCGGAATTCGACGGCCGCCCCCGCCACCTTGAAGGCCATGGCGACTTCCGGTATGACGCCTTCAGGACTGCGGCCAACTGGTCGGTGGACCAGGCTTGGTGGGGCAAGAACCCGGGCGCGTCCGCGCTCAGCGGCCGCTTGCTGGACTTCTTCTCGCGCCAGGATCAGCTTCCCTACCCTTCGCTGTACAGCGTGGACGGCACGGTCATAGACCGCGAAGGCTCGCCGGGCCTGATCTCGTGCAACGCGGTTGCCACGCTGGCGCTGGACGGCCCGGTCCCGGGGCGCTTTATCGCCGACCTGTGGGAACTCAAACCGCCCAAGGGGAAATGGCGCTATTACAACGGTCTGCTGCAATTCCTGGGCATGCTGCACGTCTCCGGAAATTTCAAGGCGTATTAAAAACAATGCAAAATGTTACGCTTGACATGTGAAATGACACAAGTTATGTTACCGAAAGTTGCCATACGGAAAAAGTAGGTAGCTCATCCAACCCAGGAAAGCCGCACAAGACGCGGCTTTTTCTTGGCAAGTTAATATGATGGTTGTCATTAATACTTGAACTCATGTCACAAAGCAAAGGGAGGTAGCATGCACAAGATGCCGCATCGACGTCGAACGACCTCAGGGCGATTACAACAACTTTCAATCCAAGGGCTACCTCTCGCCCTTACCTTGCTGCTGGCCGCTTGCGGCGGCAGCAGCAGCGACAGCGCCGCGCTGGCCAAGCAAGGCGGCCCCGCATTGCGCGGCATGGCCATGGCCGCCGCGTCGCCGGAAGTGGAACTGGCGCCGCTGAGCGCCGTCGCCACGTCCGCCGAGCGCGGCGACCTGGGCGGCGCCGCCGCCATAGACCACAGCGCCAGCACCCGCTGGAGCAGCGCTTTCTCGGACGACCAGTCGCTGACGCTGGACTACGGCAAGTCCGTCGCCATCAACCGCGTCCACATCGATTGGGAAAACGCCCACGCCACGCAGTATCTGCTGCAAACGTCGGAAGACGGCGCCACCTGGACCACCATCAAGACCGTGGACGCCAGCCAGGGCGGCAGCGAAGACTGGACCGGCCTGACCGGCCAGGGCCGCTACCTGCGCATGCAGGGCCTGAAGCGCAGCACCAACTACGGCTATTCCATCTTCGAGATCCAGGCATTTTCCGGCGGCAGCGTGGCGCCGCAGGAGCCTGATCCACAGCCCGAGCCCCAGCCGGACCCTGGTCCGATCGACACCACTAAACCTGGCGTCATTCTCAAACCGGTTGCGGCCACGTCGTCCGAGCCGGAAAACGGCGGATTGTCCGCTTCCCAGGCCATCGACGGCAAACTGGGCACGCGCTGGGCCAGCAAGCCGGACAACGGCGCCTGGATACAGTTCGACTTCGGCGCCAAGACCCAGATCGGCTACATGAAGCTGCAATGGGAAAACGCCTACGGCAAGCAATACGCGCTGCAAGTGTCCGACGACGGCCAGAACTGGTCGCAGGCGCGCTTTGTCGGCAACGGCCAGGGCGGCACCGAGGAATTCTTCAACCTGGGCATCAATGCGCGCTTCGTGCGCCTGCAGGGCGTGGCGCGCGCCACCAACTACGGCTACTCGCTGTTCGAAGTAGAGTTCAAGACGCCGGGCAGCGACAACTCGCTGGGCAGCGCCGTCACCTCGGCCCTGAAATTCCCGGCCAGCGGCAATGGCTGGACGCCGCTGCCGGCCGCAGCCGAACCCATCGAATCGCTGCAGTTCACGCTGCCGGACGGCACCCTGGTCACCCGCTTCGGCGCGCGCGGCCTGGCCCGCCACGGCCGCGAGCGCGGCGAGGAATGGAACGAGATCGGCTACGGCCCGAACGAAACGGTGGACCCGGTCACCGGCCTCGCGGTCGACAAAGGCCCGGGCAACTACCTGACCTTCGTGCCGCAGTACTTCAAGAACCGCACCTGGGGCGTGGAGGTGATCGACAACAGCCGCGTGGCCGGCGTGACCAAGCCTACGCTGACGGTGAACCAGTACACCACGGTCGACTTCCTGAAGGGCGGCGTGGCCTTCTTCCGCGCCATCGACCGGCCCGGCGTTACCGGCTACGGCTGGATGGCGCCCGGCCAGCTGGTCAACGACAATATCGACATCTGCAAGCCCATCGCCTACCCGGCCAACAACCGCCTGACGAACGCCAACGGCATCAACGGCGGCTGCACCATCCAGGTCAAGAACTATCCCGGCATGACCGCGCTGGACGCCAAGGGCTTCCCGAACGGCAAGGACATCCCTGCCCGTCCGCTGGTGCTGGGCGACGTGATCGAAGTGTCGCCTTCGATGTTCAGCACCACCGAGTCCATGCAGTCCAAGGGCGACAACGGCGGCGTGCGCTACTATTCGGCGGAATGGATCTACGTGGTCGGCACCGGCTTGCGTCCGTGGTACGGCGTGCAGCCGCGCCTGAACTCGGTGCCGCTGCCGGCGGAAACGCTGTCCGGCGGCGACGGTTCGGTGTCCTACAACTACTCGGACAACGGCCTGTTCATGTTCCAGCAGCCGCACAACAACATCGGTATGCAGAACGTACAGCGCTTTGTTGAAGGGCGCCGCCTGGTGCACACCAACTTCACCACCGGCGACCACAACGAGCCGGGGAACGACCGCTACACGGCGGCTGTTGGCTTGCAGGGGCAGCGCTTTAACCAGTCGGCCTGTATCGGCTGCCACGTCAACAATGGCCGCAGCCCGGCGCCGCTGGCCGCCAACCAGCTGCTCGACACCATGTCCGTGCGCGTCGCCGTCACCAACGCGGCGGGCCAGCAGTTGCCGCATCCGCAATACGGCAGCGCGGTGCAGATGAACGCCATCTCCGCCAGCGGTGCGCCGCAGAACTGGGGCACCGGCGTGCGCGTGTCCGGCTTCGAAACCCGCAGCGCCAAGCTGGCCGACGGCACGGCGGTCGAACTGCGCAAGCCTTTGCTGGCGTTCGAAGGCGCGGTGCCGGAATCCTACTCCCTGCGCTCGGCTCAGCCGATGATAGGCACGGGCTTGCTGGAAGCGGTGCCCGAGGTGGACATCCTGTCGCGCGCCGGCACCACGCCGGACGCCGATGGCGTGAAAGGCGTGCCGAACTGGGTGTTCGATCCGGAATCCGGCGCGGTGCGCCTGGGCCGCTTCGGCTGGAAGGCGTCCAAGGCTACGCTGCGGCACCAGGCTGCGGCAGCGCTGCTGCAGGATATGGCGGTAACGTCGCCGGTCTACCCCAACCGCTCCTGCAATACGGACCCGGCGGGCTGCGCAACGGCTCCTGCGCAGAAGGGCATTTCGGAAGCGGACCTGCAGTCCATCTCGCGCTACCTGGCGCTGGTGGCCGTTCCCGCCCAGCGCAGCTTGCCGAGCGGCTTCCCGCAAGGCGTTGCGCCGTTGGACGAGCACCGGGTGGACGCGCAGCAGGTCAGCCTCGGTTCGAAGCTGTTCCAGACCATGCGCTGCGCGGCCTGCCATACGGTGGAGATGAAGACCGGCAACGGCCACTTGTTCGCGGAACTGCGCAATCAGACTATCCGTCCTTATACCGACCTGCTGCTGCACGATATGGGCGCGGGGCTGGCGGACAAAGTGCTTGAAGGCCAGGCCAAGGGCAGCATGTGGCGCACCGCGCCGCTGTGGGGCATCGGCTACACGGACAAGGTGATGGGCGGCGGCGCGAAAGCCGGATACCTGCACGATGGACGTGCACGCAACCTCACCGAGGCCATCATGTGGCACGGCGGCGAGGCGGAGAAGGCGCGGGGCAGGTTTGAGAACCTGTCGCAGACGGACCGGGAGGCGCTGCTGGCGTTCTTGAAGTCCCTGTGACGCATGCGTGGCGGGTTAGCGCGAAGCGCGTAACCCGCCAACCCCAGCGCCGCTGCGGCTGCTTCAACGCTTGCGCGGCGCGGCCCGCTGGTTGTCCATCATGCCCCGCAGTTCGGCCAGCATGCCCGACTGCGCTTCCATCGCCGACTTGGCGCGCGCCAATTCGAGTTCCATTTCACGCATCTGTTCCAGCTTGGCCTCATGCTGGCGCGTCTGCCTTTGCGCGTCGTACACGGCCAGCCTGGCGTGGGCAAGCTCGGCGGCCGACTTCGCCGCTTCCTGGCTCAAACGCGCGGCGTCTTCCTGCTTGAGCACCAGCGCCTGCTGGGCTTTGCGTAATTCCGCCTGCACGTGCTCGCGCCGTTCGGTCAAATGCTCCACTTGCTGTTCCGCCTTGTGCCGGCCCATCGTTTCCAGCTGCAACTGCGCGCGCGCCTTCTCGTGGGCCGTGGATTCCTCGCCCAGGCGGACACGCAAGGCGGCGGCTTCCCCACGCACCTGCTCCAGCTCTTTTTCCAGCCCGGCCCGGAGCTCCTCGTATTCCTTTGCCCTGGCGGCGATACGCTCGTCCGCCTCCTCATGCAGGCGCGCGGCCAGCCGCGCCACCAGATCCTGCAAGGCCTCGCTGACGGAATGCGGGCTGGACGGGGCGCCCTGCTCCTGCTCAAGCTCTTTGAGGTATTTGTGTATGGTGGATTTCGAGCCGGTATTCCCCAGCGCGATGCGCACGGCGTCCACGGAAGGGTATTGCGATTGCGCGATCAGGCTGTCGCGCGCGCGTTGCACATCCGATTTATCCAGCCCTGTTCTTGCCATTCATCGCTCCTGTAACGTGGTATGTAATACGTAATTACATAATACATTACAGCGACGCGCAAGATCAAGCGCGGCGCGTGTAGCGGCGCAGCTCTTCACCCTCAAGGCAATACAGCTCCTCGGCAGGCCCGAAAAAGATGTTCCGCTCTTCCTGCGTGCAGGTGGGCAGGAATATGCTCAGGACACGGGGATCGTAGAAGCGGAAGTTCAATTTACGGCCCTGCTCGTCGTGCACCCACAGCAGCTTCTTGAAATGCAGCCGCAGCTGGCGCGTGGTGACGTGCGATGGCGCGGAGACCAGGATGCCCCAGTGCTCGCCGGCACAGCGGCGCAGCATCTCGCGCGACTGCGCGGAGGCAGCGGCCAGATGCACCAGGTAAGGCGCGGCGGCGCGCAGGCGCGGCGTCAGCGGTTCGGCGAACAGGCAGTCGAAATCCAGCTTGCCGTAGCGGATCAGCGGCGCAATGGCCGCGTCGCGCGCGCCGTCCACCAGCATGTGCACTTGCGGCGCCGTCAGGCTGTCGCCCTTGGGCCACAGCTGCGCCACCACCGAATCCAGCGCGGCGGTCAAGCCTGGCCCTCGGATTCGGATTCGACCTGCTCTGCTTCCGCAGCGGCCTTGGCGCACACTTCGCAAAACGGCGTGCCGTCCTGGGCCGCCTGCTCCAGTGCCGCCGCCTGCACGTCCTGCGCCAGGGCTGCGGTAATTTCAGGTTCCGGCGCCGGCGCCTCCGTCACGGCGGGCTTGCGCGGTGGCGGCAAAGGCGGAGGCGGCGACATGCCGGGCCGCTTGGGCGGCGGAGGCGGCGCCTCGGGCGGTTCGGCGATGCCCGCGCCGGGGCTCATTGCGGGCCGCTGGTCGCCCAGCAGCAGGAACAGCCGTCCCAGCATCACTTGCGAGGCCGCCTCGCGCAGCACGTCGTCGTCGGTACGCAGATTGCCCGCGCCCTGCTTGGCGAGCAGCTCGCGCAGCTCGCCGGTGGCGCCTATCCGGCTGGTGCGCGCCTTGATGTAGCGGTACACCTCCTGCGCGCTGCCGTGCGCCACGGTGCCAAAGGCGCCGCGTGCCCGGAAGATGCTGAGTTCCAGCCGGTCAGGATGGTCTGATAGGCAAACGTTCATGGCAGGATGGGCAAAATGGGCATGGTGTCATTCTTTCATCTTTTGTACCCGGCAATTCTATCCAAATGTATCCGGCCTGTCACAAAAGCGGGCCGTGCCACGTCTTACAGGTATGAAGGCGGCGCACCGGGCGCCAGCCAGGCTCTGAATAGGAATATATCATGTCCAAAACAACATCCGTCCGCGTTGCAGTCGTCTATCACAGCGGCTACGGCCACACCGCAAAGCACGCCGAGGCGGTGGCGCAAGGCGCCGCCTCGGCGGGCGCGGAGACGCTGCTGATCAGCGTCGAGCAGGCAGACCAATACTGGGAAGCGCTGGAACAGGTGGACGCCATTATCTTCGGCTGCCCCACCTACATGGGCAGCGCGTCCGGCCAGTTCAAGATGTTCATGGACGCCAGCTCGAGCCGCGCCTTCCTGGCCAGTAAATGGAAGGACAAGCTGGCGGCCGGCTTCACCAACGCGGCCGGGCGCGCGGGCGACAAGCTGGCGACGCTGCAGCAATTGGCCATCTTCGCTGCGCAGCATGGCATGAACTGGATCAACCTCGGCCTGCACACGGGCCACAACACATCCACCAGCAGCGAAGACACCCTGAACCGCCACGGCTTCTTCATCGGCGCCGCCGCGCAGTCCGACGCGGACGTGGGCGCGGAACAAGGCGCTACCCCGGCAGACTTGAAAACTTCCGCCCACCTGGGCGCGCGCGTGGCGCTGGCTGCGCGCCAGATGGCGGCCGGACGCGCCGTGCTGGCTGCTTGACAATGCCACTAGTGTCAATGAATGACAATGGCTGAAAGGGGGGAACGGAGCGATGCGGATAGGTGAACTCGCGCGCACGGCCGGCACGACCGTGCGCCTGCTGCGGCACTATGAATCACAAGGGCTGATCCAGTCGCGCCGCCTGCCGAACGGCTATCGGGACTATGGACCGGACGTCGCGGACAAGGTGCGCTGGGTGCGCGACTTGCTCGATTGCGGCTTCAGCACGCGCCAGATCCAGGGCTTCATGCACTGCTACGCGCAGGAGTGGGCCGATGCCGGCCAGTGCGAGGCGGGCCTGGCGCAGCACCGCGAAAAGCTGCGTGAGCTGGATGCCCTGCTCGCCGTGCTGGGCGAGCGGCGCGAGCGCCTGGCGGAGCGCATGGCGCAGATGTTCGCCCCTCTTACTTCTTAACTTTCAAGGACAAGGCAATGCATCAATTTACCGACAAAGTAGTACTGATCACAGGCGGCGGCGCAGGCATAGGCCGCGCCGCGGCGCGCCAGTTCGCGGCGCAAGGGGCGCGCGTCGTCGTCACCGGCCGGCGCGAGGCGGCGCTGCAGGCGCTGGCCGATGAAAATCCGCGCATAGGCTACGTGGTAGCCGACGCCGGCAGTGCCGAGGACGCGGCGCAGACGGTGCAAACCGTCATAGCGCGCTGGGGGCGGCTGGACGTGCTGGTGAATAACGCCGGCGCGGGCGCCATCCTGCCGCTGGCCGAAGCCGGCGCCGAGCGCGTGCGCGAGATCTTCGCGGTCAACGTGATCGGCCCATCCTTGCTGGCGACGGCGGCGCTGCCGCACCTGACGGCAGCGCGCGGCGCCATCGTCAACGTGTCCAGCACTTTCGGCCACAAGGCCGCGCCGGGCCTGTCGCATTACGCGGCCAGCAAGGCGGCGCTGGAGCACATGACGCGCTGCTGGGCGCTGGAGCTGGCGCCGGCCGGCGTGCGCGTGAACGCGGTGGCCGCCGGACCGACCGAAACCGAATTCCTCACCGAACGGATGAAGCTCACGCCCGAACAGGTGGCACATGTGAAGGCGGAGGAAGCCGCCCGCATTCCACTGGGCCGGCGCGGCGTTCCGGAAGACGTGGCGCCGTGGATCGTGGCGCTGGCCGCGCCCGACGCCGCCTGGATCACGGCCCAGGTGCTGACCGTCGACGGCGGCCTGGACGCGAGCTGAGCGGCTAGCCCACGGGCGGCGCCGCCGGATCGGCCAGGAACTGGTGGATCTGCGCCACAACGGCGGCGCCCTCCCCCACCGCCGCCGCTACCCGCTTGGTTGAGCCGGCGCGCACGTCGCCTATCGCAAACACGCCGGGCACGCTGGTCTGCAAGGGCAGCGCGGCATTGAACCCGGTGCGGATGAAGCCGTGGCTGTCCACTTCCACGCCGCAGCCGTTCAGCCATCCCGTGTTGGGGTCCGCGCCGATGAACAGGAATACGCGGCAGGTGTCGCAGTCGAACTCCTCCCCGCTGCGCGAATTACGTATCCGCACCTGCTTCAAGCCGTCGTCGCCGCCTTCCAGCGCAATGATTTCCGAATGCGTGTGCAGCTCGATATTGGGTGTGGCTTCGATACGCCCGATCAGGTAGCTGGACATGGTGGACGCCAGGCTGCCCTTGCGTATCAGGATGTGCACCTTGACGGCGTGGCCCGCCAGGAATACGGCCGCCTGCCCGGCCGAATTGCCGCCGCCGACCAGCACCACTTCCTCCGACTTGCACAGCTGCGCTTCAACCGGCGAGGCCCAGTAATACACGCCCTTGCCTTCGAACTGCTTCAGATTGGCCAGCGAGGGGCGCCGGTAGCGGGCGCCGCAGGACAGCACCACGGCGCGCGCCTTCAGCAGTTGCAGGCTGCCGCACATCTCCACCTGCAAGGGATGGCTGGCGCAGTCCAGACGCCCCGCCGGCGCGGGAATGGCGATCTCCACGCCGAATTTCTCCGCCTGCACGTAGGCGCGGCCGGTCAGTGCGCCGCCCGAGATGCCGGTAGGGAAGCCCAGATAGTTTTCAATGCGCGCGCTGGCGCCGGCCTGGCCGCCGTAGGCGCGCGTTTCCAGCGCCAGCACCGACAGGCCTTCCGACGCGGCGTACACCGCCGTGGCCAGGCCCGCCGGCCCTGCGCCGACCACGATCACATCCCACACTTTCTCTTCGCTGAGCGGCCGCAGCATGCCGATGCAGCGTCCCAGCTCCACGATGGACGGATTCTTTTTCAGCCCCACGCCCGGACACACAACCAAGGGCCATTCTTCCGCCGCAGGCTGGTGCTCGGCCACCAGCGCAACGGCGCGCGGATCGGTGTCCGGATCGAGCACGGTGTAGGGATGGGCGTTGGCGGTTAAAAAACTCTCCAGCGTGTGCACGCGGCCGTGGCCGCGCGGCGCAATGATGACCGGACCGCCGGAATTCTGTTCCAGCAGCGCCACCGTGCGCAGGATCAGGGCGCGGATTATGCGTTCACTCAGGTCCGTGCTCGCCACCAGCAGGGCGCGCAGCCCCTCGGCCGGCAGCAGCAGCACCCGCACCGAGCCGACGGCGATGCCGTTGGCCATGGCGGGACGGCAGGACAGCTCGCCCACCTCGCCACTGAACTGGCCGGGATGCAGGGTGGAGATCCTGGCGCAGGTATCGAAGCCGTTGTGGCGGTAGACAGCGATGCTGCCTTCCAGCAGGAACATGATGCCCGGGGTGGGCTTGCCGGCCTCGAACAGCACCTCGCCGTTGCCGTAGCGGCGCTCCTCGCCGTAGCGTCCCACGTGGCGGATATCCGCCTCGCTCAGCACCGGGAAGACCTGGTGCCGGCGCCGCTCCAGCTCCGGGGTTGGCAGCGGCGGCTGATCAAACGGCGAGGCGGACATGGCATTCTCCTGGTGAACGCCGCAGTCCCTATTTCTTGTCGGGGGCCGGCGGCGGCGCGTCTGGTTTGGTGGCCGGCTTGGCGTCCGGCTTGGCCGGTTCGGCCGGGGTGCTGTCGTCAAACTGCGGCACCTGGAAGTCTGGCTCTGCGCCCTGCCCCGTGTCGCCGGCGGGACGTTCGATAATCAGATCGCCCGAACCGGTGGTGCCCGGCGTGCCCTTGTCGAGGAAGTAGGTCACCGTTTGCGGGAAAATCGCCACCAGCAGCACCATGATCATCTGCAGGCCCACCCACGGCAAAGCGCCCCAGTAAATATCGGAACTCTTGACTTCCTTGGGCGCCACGCCGCGCAGATAGAATAGCGCAAAACCGAAAGGCGGATGCATAAACGAGGTCTGCATGTTCACGCACAGCATCACGCCGAACCACACCAGCGCGGCGGATGCGGCGGCCTCGGGGCTGCCCATCATGGGTTCCAGCTCGGGCGCCAGCACTTTCTGCGCCACCGGCGCCAGCATGGGCACCACGATAAAGGCGATCTCGAAGAAGTCGAGGAAGAAGGCCAGGAAGAACACGAACAGGTTGACCACCAGCAGGAAGCCTATCCAGCCTCCCGGGATGCCGGTGAACAGGTGCTCAACCCAGCGGCCGCCATCCACGCCCTGGAACACCACCGAGAAGCAGGTGGAGCCGATCAGGATGAACACCACCATGGCCGTCAGGCGCATGGTGGACTGGTAGCTCAGCTCAATGAGCTCGCGCAACGGTTTGATCCCGCTAGCCCGCACTATTAAGTAGATCACGGCGATATAGAGCAAGGCCAGCGACGCCTGTACGAATGGCTTGGCTGGTTGCGCCAAGCCGGTCAATTTTTCGTAGTAAAACACGCCGATCAGCGCGGCTAATACCATAGCCGCCATGCCGACGCGGAACCAGATCTTGTCTCGCATCCTGAATTCAGGATGGCGCACGACTGCCAAGATGACCGCGCCCAGCGCGCCCATGGCGCCGGACTCGGTCGGCGTGGCGATGCCCAGCATCATCGTGCCCAGCACCATGAAGATCAGCACGGCGGCCGGGATGATGCCGCGCAGGCATTGCCGCCACAAGGCCCAGCCTTCCAGCGTCTTCTCGTCGCGCGGGGCGGCCGGCAGCCACTCGGGGCGCACGCGCGACAGCACGAAGGTGTACAGCGCGAACAGGCCGATCTGCACCAGCGACGGACCCCAGGCGCCCAGATACATGCTGCCCACGTCGGCGCTGGCGGTCTGGGTTTTCAGCTGGTCGGCCAGCACCACGAGCACCAGCGACGGCGGCACCAGCTGCGTAATGGTGCCGGACGCGGCCAGCACGCCGGTGGCGTAGCGCATGTGGTAGCCGTAGCGCATCATCACCGGCAGCGAGATCATGGCCATGGCGATCACCTGCGCCGCCACCGTACCCGTGATGGCGCCCAGGATGAAGCCCACGATGATGACCGAGTAGCCCAAGCCGCCGCGCATCTTGCCGAACAGCTGGCCCATGGAGTCCAGCATGTCCTCGGCCAGGCGGCATTTCTCCAGCACCGCCCCCATGAAAGTGAAGAACGGTATGGCCAGCAGCAGGTCATTAGCCAGCACGCTGCCGAATATGCGCTGCGGCACCGCCTGCATGAAGGCCACGCCGAAGAAGCCTTCGGACATGGCGATCAGGCCGAAGAACAGGCCCACGGCCAGCAGCGAGAACGCCACCGGGAAGCCGACCAGCATAAATACAACCAGGCCGCCGAACATCAGCGGCGGCATTATTTCGAGCGGAATCATTGCACTGGCCTTTCGTACTTGCTGTCGAGCTGGACTTTGCCGGCCAGTGCGGCAATGCGTTTGATCAGTTCAGAAATGCCTTGCAATGTGAGCAGCGCAAAGCCGAGGGGAACGATGAACTTGATGGGGTAGCGCGGCAAGCCGCCGGAGTTGCTGGACTGCTCCAGCACGTCCCACGAGGGAAGGAACAGCGAATACCAGGACAGCCAGGCGAACAGCAAACAGGCCGGCAGCAGGAAGAAGATAATGCCGAACACGTCTATCCACAGTTGCGTGCGTTCGGACACGTGGCCGTAGACCAGGTCCACACGCACGTGCTCGTTGCGCTGGAAGGTGTAGCTGGCGCCCAGCATGACGGCGGCGCCGAACAGATACCATTGCAGCTCCAGCAGCCAGTTGTTGCTCCAGTCAAAACCGTAGCGGATCATGGCGTTGCTGGCGCTGATGACGCATGAGGCCAATATCATCAGATTGGCCAGTTGCCCGCAGCGGTAGCCGATCTTGTCGAGCCAGTGCGAGAGGCGGAGTAATCCTTGCATGTACTAGTGTCTCCTATGCCGTTTTGGAGCAGGTTTGCCACCCCAGCCGGTCGTTGTGGAAATAAAAGGATTGTTGCAAGGATATTACATGAATCCGGCCCCTATAGTAACTGGCTCGCAGGCCGGTCCAGCAGCAGGGCCAGCTCGGCCGCGGGCAGCGGACGGCTGAAATAGTAGCCTTGCACGTGATCGCAGCCCTCGCGGCGCAGGAAGGCCAGCTGTTGCGCCGTTTCCACGCCTTCGGCAATCACGCTCAGCTTCATGCTGTGCGCCAGCGCGATGATGGCGCTGGCGATGGCCGCGTCGTCGGCGTCGCAGGTGATGTCGTGCACGAACGAGCGGTCTATCTTCAGCGAGTGGATGGGGAAGCGCTTCAGGTAGGCCAGGCTGGAATAGCCGCTGCCGAAGTCGTCGATGGACAGCTTCACGCCCATCTCGCTGAGCTGCTCCATGACCAGGGTGGCGGCGTCCGGGTGTTCCATCAGCACGCTTTCCGTGATCTCCAGCTCCAGCCGCGCCGCCGCGCAGCCGCTGTCGTGCAGCGCCCGCACCACGCTTTGGGCCAGGTCCTGCTGCTTGAACTGGCGCGCCGACAGGTTGACCGCCATGCGCAAATCGCCCAGGCCGGCGTCGCGCCATGCCGCCTGCTGCGCGCAGGCCGCGCGCAGCACCCATTCGCCCAAGGGAATGATGAGGCCGGTCTCTTCGGCCACCGGGATGAACTCGGCCGGCGGCACCAGGCCGTGGCCCGGCCGGCGCCAGCGCACCAGCGCCTCCACGCCGTCGACGGCGCCGCTGGCCATGTCCAGCTGGGGCTGGTAGTGCAGCTCGAACTCGTCGCGCTCGACCGCGTGGCGCAGGGCCGCTTCCAGCTTGAGCCGGTCCAGCGTGCGCAGATTCATGTCCAGCGCGTAGAACTGGAACTGCGCCCCGCCCAGCTTCTTGGCGCTGTACATGGCGGCGTCGGCGTTCTTGAGCAGGGCCTGGCTGTCGCCGCCGTCCTTGGGATAGAGGCTGATGCCGAAGCTGGCCACCGGCGTGATCTCGTGGCCGAACACGAACATGGGCTGGGCCAGCGCGTCGGCCAGCTTCTGCGCCACCGCGGCCACCTCCTCGCCGCGCGCCACGTCGGCCAGCAGCACCACGAACTCGTCGCCGCCGAGGCGGGCCACGGTGTCGCCGCTGCGCACGCAGGACTGCAGCCGCGCCGCCACCTCCACCAGCACCTGGTCGCCCGCGTCATGGCCTAGGCTGTCGTTGATGTTCTTGAAGCGGTCCAGGTCGAGGAACAGCACCGCCACCCAGCGGCTGGCGCGGCGCGCGTAGGACACGGCCTGCGTCAGCCGGTCCAGCAGCAGCGCGCGGTTGGCCAGGCCGGTCAAGCCGTCCTGGTTGGCCAGCTGGGTCAGCTCCTGCTCGTAGCGCTTGCGCTGCGCCACGTCCTCGATGACGCCGATCAGCGTGACGCCGTCCTGCTCGGTGTACATGCGCGAGTACGTGGCCTGCACCCAGACCAGATGGCCGGCCTTGTGACAATAGCGCAGCTCGCGGCAGTGGCTGTCGCTCTCGCCGGCCAGCACGCTTTGCAGCGCGTGCCGTTCGGCCGCGTGCTCCTCCGGCGGCAGCACGCCGCACAGCGTCATGCCGGCCAGCTCGGCCTCGGTGTAGCCGAGCAGCGACTGCAGCTTGAAGTTGGCGCGCAGCCAGCGTCCGTCCGGCGAGAGCTGGGCCAGGCCCACGGCCGCCTGGCCGAAGGCGGAACGGAAGCGCGCCTCGCTGGCGCGCAGCTGGGCGCGCGCCTGCAGCGAGGCGGTCACGTCCTCCAGCACCAGCAGCAGCATGCGCTCGCCGTCCAGCGGCACGCGGCTGAGCTTGCAGCGCAGGTGGCGCAGCGGCTGGTCGTCCGGCCCGGCCGTGATCACCAGCTCGTGCTGGTAGTCGGTATTGATCAGCCCGGCGGCGATGCAGTTCTGCAGTTGCAGTTGCGGCGCGTAGGCGGCATAGGGTTGGCCGGCCTTGCTCCCGCTGTCGAGCGACAGCAAGGCCCGCCAGGCGCGGTTCACGGTGCGCACCGTGCCGTTGGCGCACACCGTCATCACGCCGGACGGCATGCTGTCGATCACCTGCTCGGAATAGCTCTTGAGCCGGCGCAGCTCCTGCTCGCCGGAGCGGATATAGGTGTCCAGCGCCAGGCCGAGATCAAAGCACACCACTTTCAGCAGCGCTTCATAAGTCTGCCAGGCCAGTTCGGGCTGGCCGGCCAGCACCTCGCGCAGCACGCCGCCGATGGAGTCCAGGTATTTGCGGTAGGCGCCGATATACCACTGCGGCTCGAGTCCGATGTGGCGGTGCACCAGGCCCACCGCCACGCGGTCGCGCACATAGCCGGCGTCGACCGCGCCGCCTGTCAGGCTGCTGAAATAGTCCGCCTGGGCATGCCGCAGCCGCTCGAAGCGGGTCTCGTCCGCCAGCATGCAGGCCAGCTCGGGCACCGAGCGCAGGTGCTGGTAGAAGCCGTCGACCACCGGCCCGGCGTGCTGCTGCAAGCTGTCGTGGACCTGGCGCAGCAAGAGTGCGTCCTCCGGGCCGAATTCCAGGAAGGCCAGGCGCTGGCGTACCGCGTCCGGCGCCGGCATCATGTCTTCGATCAGCGCGGCAAGGTATTCGGACGTCGTGCGGTTCATTGTTCACCGTTAAGGTTTGTTATATATTCGTTACTGTAATGCAATATATATAAGCGAAACCTTGACATGAATCAAATTGCATCCGAATAGGCACCCGCAAGCAAGGACTCCAGCGCCGGCGCCGGCATGGGCTTGCCGAACAGGTAGCCCTGGTAGGACTGGCAGCCCAGCTGGCCAAGCAAGGCGCATTGCGCGTCCGTCTCCACGCCTTCGGCGATCACGTCCAGATTCAGGCTGCGCGCCATGGCGATTATGGTGCGCACGATGGCCTGGTCGTTGCCGTCGCTGGCCAGGTCGCGCACGAAGGACTGGTCTATCTTGAGCTGGTCCAGCGGCAAACGCTTCAGGTATTGCAGCGAAGAATAGCCGGTGCCGAAGTCGTCCAGTGCGAAGCGCACGCCCATGCCGCGCAGCTGCTGCATGCTGGCGATGGTGTCTTCCATGTTCTCCAGCAGCACGCCCTCGGTCAGCTCCAGCTTCAGCAGTCCCGGATCGACCCCATAGCGCCGCAGCGCCGAATGCACCTGCCCGCAGAAGTCCGGCTGGTGGAACTGGCGCGCGCTGACATTCACCGCCACGGCCAGCTGGCTCATGGCGGGCACGCTCTGCCATGCGCGCAGCTGGGCGCAGGCGCTTTCCAGCACCCACTGCCCCAGCGCCAGGATCTGGCCGCTCTCCTCCGCCAGCGGAATGAAGCGGGCCGGCGACACGGCGCCGCCGTCCGGCTGTATCCAGCGTATCAGCGCTTCGGCGCCGAGCGGGTGCTTCAAGTGGTCCACCTGCACCTGGTAGTACAGCTCGAACTGCTGGGTATCGATGGCGTGGCGCAGCTCCTGCTCCAGTCGCGCGCGCTCGCTGATGCTGTCCTGCATGCTCTGGTCGAAAAAGCGCATGCCGTTGCGGCCGGCTTCCTTGGCCTGGTACATGGCGATGTCGGCCTGCATCAGCACCTCCTCCGGCTTCTGGCGCAGGCCCGCGTGGAACAGCGTAATGCCTATGCTGGGCGTGCTGTGGCATTGGTGCGCACCCAGCGTGTAAGGCAGGTTCAGCGCGGCGGCGAGCTTGGCGGCCAGCGCCTCGCTGCGGGCGGCGGCCTCGCGCGGCTGCGTGCTCAGGCCCTCGATCAGCACCACGAACTCGTCGCCGCCCAGGCGCGCCACGGTGTCGCCCTGGCGCAGGCAGGCGTGCAGGCGCGCGGCGGCCTGCTGCAGCAGCAAGTCGCCTTTGCTGTGGCCCAGGGTTTCGTTGATGGTTTTAAAGTTGTCCAGGTCGATCAGCATCAGCGCGCCGCAATGGCCGCCGGTGTAGGCCGCCGGCAGCGCCTGCGCCAGCCGCTCCTCCAGCATGCGCCGGTTCGGCAAATGCGTGAGCGGGTCGTAGAAGGCCAGGTTCTTGATCTCGTCGCTGGCCGCCTTGCTCAGCGTGATGTCGCTCAGCGAGGCGACGTAGTGCGTGACGGCGCCGCCGGCGTCGCGCACGGCGGCGATGTTCAGCAGCTCCGGATAGACTTCGCCGTTCTTGCGGCGGTTCCAGATCTCGCCCTGCCAGCGCCCGTGCACGCCGATGGCGGACCACATGGCGCGGTAAAACTCGGCGTCGTGGCGGCCGGAACTGAGCACGCAGGGCTTGCGTCCCACCACTTCCGCGCTGGTGTAGCCGGTGATGCGGGTAAACGACTGGTTCACCTGCAGGATGACGCCGGCGGCGTCCGTCACCATCATGCCTTCCGGAGAATCAAAGGCGATGGCGGCGATGCGCAGCTCCGCCTCCGACTGGCGGCGCGCAGTGATATCCGTGTGCGCCACCACGGCGCCGCGCCATTCCGCTTCCAGCGGTGTGGCGCAGATCCGGAACCAGCGCTCGCCCTCCTCGGTCTGCAGGCGGTATTCCGTTTCGAAGCAGGCGGTGTCGCCCGCCAGCACCGAAGCTATGCCCTCGTGCGCCATCATGCTCTGGCTTGCCGCGTGCCTGCCGGCGTGCGCGTGCCAGGCCCGGTTCACCGCCAGGGTGCTCCCATCCGGGCCGAGCACGGCGATCTCGTCGGGCAAGGCATCCAGCAAAGCGCGGGCCGCCAGGCTGTAACCGGGATCTATCTCATTCATGTGGACTCCAGTACCAAAACATTCCCGCAAGGATACTGATTATGGGCAACAGATTTATTGATCTGGATCAAATTTGGCGGGCTGGCGGCGGCGCGGGCACGGCCAGGGACTATGGGATTTTTGATATGGATCAAAGGAATTGCGTGGAGCGCTTGCTATGCTGAGGCTTCAAGTATGAAAGGTTTCTTGCCATAATGAATCACTCGTCACTCCCTCCAGCCACTTGCGCCAATTGCCACTGGCGCGCCCTGTGCCTGCCCTCCGGCCTGGCCGGCGGTGCGCTGGATGAATTTGAGCGCGCGGTATCGCAGCGGCGGGCGGTGGCGCGCCACGAGCGCGTGGAAACCGGCGGCGCACCGTTCGGCCAGCTGCACGCGGTGCTGAGCGGCCAGTTCAAGCTGCAGCGCGCCGCGCCGGACGGCGGCGTGCAGGTGCTGGGCTTCGCCATGCCGGGCGACCTGCTGGGCCTGGACGCCATTGGCCCCGGCCGCTACGGCAGCGACGCCGTCGCCCTGTCGGACAGCGTAATCTGCGCCATCCCCTACCCCGGCCTGGAAACGCTGATGGCGCAGCAGCCCGTGCTGGCGCGGCGGTTGTCCCATCTGCTGAGCGCCAGCCTGGCGCAGCGCCAGGAGCAAATGCTGTTCCTGGGGAATGCGCGCGCCCCGCAGCGGCTGGCGCGGCTGCTGCTGGACCTGGGCGGCCGCTACGGCGAGCGCGGCGGGTCCGCCACCTCCTTCCAGCTGTGCATGTCGCGCGAGGACCTGGCCGCCTATCTGGCGCTGACGGTGGAAAGCGTGAGCCGGCTGCTGTCCATGTTCAAGCAAAACGGCCTGCTGGCCGTGAGCAACCGCGCCATCGAGCTGCGCGACACGGCCGGCCTGCGCGCCGTGGCCGCCGCACCAGCCTACGGCGCCGTCTGAACCATACAAGGAGATTTCATGTTCAAGCACATCCTCGTGCCGGTAGACGGCTCGCCCGCGTCGCAGGTGTCGCTACGTTCGGCGCTGGACATGGCGGCCGGCTACGGCGCCAGCATCACGGCGGTGCACGTGCTGCCGGACGACCACGCGTTCAGCCACCGGCCAGCCGCAGCGCATCCGCCGCAAGAGAAAGCTCCAAGCGACAGCACGGCCCAGGGCCAGGCCCTGCTGGCCGCCGTGAGCGAGGCGGCGCACGCCAGGCAGGTGCCCTGCTACACGGTGCTAGCGCGCGGCGACCGTCCGCACCGCAAGATACTGGAAACGGCGCACGCGCGCGGCTGCGACCTGATCGCCATGGCCTGCCACGGCCAGCTCGGCCTGAAAGGCGTGCTGCTGGGCAGCCAGACGCAAAAGGTGCTGGTGCACAGCCCGGTGCCGGTGCTGGTGTTCCGCGCCGAGTGAGCGCTCAGATCATGCCGTGTTCCAGCGCGTAGCGGGTCAGCTCGGCGTTGCTGGCCATGCCCATCTTGTCCAGGATGCGGGTGCGGTAGGTGGTCACGGTGTTCGGGCTCAGGTGCAGCAGTTCGCCGATGCGCACCAGCGCCTCGCCGGCGGCGATCAGCTTGAACACTTCCAGCTCGCGGTCCGACAGCGCTTCGTGGTCGCCCGCCCCGCCGCCGCCCACCAGCGTGGCCAGCTTTTCCACCAGCGCCGGGCTCACGTGCTTGCCGCCCGCCGCCGCCTTGCGCACCGCCTCCACCAGCGTGGCGGTGGGCGCGTCCTTGGTCAGATAGCCGGCCGCGCCCAGCTTCAGCGCGCGCACCGCGTAGATTTCCTCCGAATAGGTGCTTAGTATCAGCACCGCCATGCGCGGGCATTCGGCGCGCAGCATCTTCAGCAGTTCCAGGCCGTTCTTGCCCGGCATGGTGATATCCACCAGCGCCACGTCGAACTGCTGCTCGGCCACGCGCTGCATGGCCTCCTGCGCGTTGCCCGCCTCGCCCGTCACGGCGATGCCGCTGGCCGTGCCCAGCATCAGCCGCACGCCGTTGCGCGCGATCGCATGGTCGTCCACCAGCAGGACGGTGATCTCGTCATGCGCCATTTTTACTCTCCTCCAGCGGCAGGCGCAGCGTCAGCACGGTGCCGTCCGGGCCGCCCATGATGGCCAGCTGGCCGCCGAAACTGCGGCTGCGTTCGTGCATGCCCAATATGCCCCAGGACTCCCGGCTCAGCAGCCCGTCGGCCGCGATGCCCTTGCCATTGTCGCTTACCGTCAGCCGCAGCGTGTCCGCTTCGCAGCTCACTGCTATCGTCGCCTGCGTGGCCTGCGCGTGGCGCACCACATTGGTCAGCGCCTCCTGCACGATGCGGAACAGCATGGTGCTGCGGTCCGCGTCCAGTTCCAGCGCAGCGGCCTGCGCATCGATACGGCACACGCAACGCAGGCCTGCCCGCAGCGCCACCTGGTCCGCATACCATTCCAGCGCGGCCCACACGCCCAGCTGGTCCAGCACGCTGGGGCGCAGGTCGGTAATCACGCGGCGCACGGTTTCGATGGCGCTCTGCACCAGGTCCGCCGTATCCGCCAGCAGCGGCTCGGGCGTGCTGCCCGCCGCCACCGCCCGCTCCTGCGCCACCAGGACGTAGGCGCGGATGCCGGTCAGCAGCCCGCCCAGTTCGTCGTGGATTTCCTGCGCAATGCGCTTGCGTTCTTCTTCCTTGATGCGTTCCTGGTGCGCGCCCAGGCGGCGCAGCTCGTCCTGCGACTGGCGCAGTGCCTGCAGCAGCTGCTGGGACTTCTGCTCGGCCAGCTTGCGCTCGGTAATGTCGCGTACCAGGCCGGTGTACATGCGCTTGCCGCCCAGCGTCATCTCGGCCACCGACAGGTCCATGGGGAAGACGCTGCCGTCGCGCCGCAGGCCCTGCACTTCGCGGCCCTTGCCGATTATGCGTTTTTCGCCGGTGGCGCGGTAGTGGGACAGGTAGCCGTCGTGCGCGCTGCGGTGCGGCTCCGGCATCAGCATATTGATATTGCGGCCCGCCACTTCCGCCTCCCGGTAGCCGAACATGCGCTCGGCGGCGGGGTTAAGGCGCTCCAGCATGCCGTTTTCGTCGATGGTGATGATGGCGTCCACCGCCGTCTCGAACACGGCGCGCATGCGCGCTTCGCTCTCCTGGAGCGCCTGCTCGGCGGCCTTGCGGGCGCTGATGTCGTGGATGGTGGCCATCACCATGGTCTGGCCGTCCGGGCTGCGCAGCGGCGACAGGCTGACTTCGACCGGGAATTCGCGTCCCTCCCGGTGGCGGCCGGACAACTGCGCGCCGGCGCCCATGGCGCGCGGGCGCGGCTCGGCGCTGTAGCCTTCGCGCAGCGCCTGGTGGCCGTGCCGGAAGCGTT
This sequence comes from Pseudoduganella sp. GW821-FHT05F09, assembly GCF_059419605.1. Lineage (NCBI taxonomy): Bacteria > Pseudomonadati > Pseudomonadota > Betaproteobacteria > Burkholderiales > Oxalobacteraceae > Pseudoduganella > Pseudoduganella sp. GW821-FHT05F09. The sequence goes on along the minus strand of NZ_JBWKSD010000001.1, from coordinate 1,079,942 downwards.
CGGGTATCAGCGTCTCCACCGGCAGGCCCTGCAACTGCTCCTGCGTGTAGCCGAACAGCGCTTCCAGGGCCGGATTGGCGAGCGCAATGGCGCCGCCGCGGTCGACGATGAGGACGGGGTCGGTGGCGGCAGCCAGTAGCCAGGCCAGGCTTTGGTCGGCGATGGGGGGATTTTGCATGCCGCAATCATACGAGGGATGCACGCCCCGGTAAAGCCTCGGCGCCCGTGCGGCGCGGCCGCCCGCAGTCAGGCGGCCTGCTGCTCCGGCGCCAGACGGCCGGAGGCCAGGTCCTGCAGGCCGGCCAGGTCGAGTATGCGCAGGTCGCGGTTGTTCAGGCTGATCCAGCCAGCCTTGCGGAAACGCGCCAGCAGGCGGCTGATGCTCTCGATGGTCAGGCCCAGGTAGCCGCCGATGTCCTCGCGCGACATGCGCAGCTGGAAGCTTGCAGGAGAGAAGCCGCGCGCCGCGTAGCGGGCGCCCAGCGAAGTCAGCATCAAGGCCAGGCGCTGTTCGGCGCGCATATTGCCCAAAAATAGGGCAACAGCCTGCTCGCGCTGGATCTCGCGCGCCATGACGCGGTGGAACTGGTGCATCAGCTCGGGTACTTGCGCCACCAGTTCCTGCAGGCGGTTGAAGGGGATTTCGCACACTTCGCTGTCTTCCAGCGCCACCGCGCTGCAGCTGTGCTGGCCGGTGCCTATCGCTTCCATGCCGAGCAGGTCGCCGGCCATGTGGAAACCGGTAATCTGCTGTTCGCCGCGCTGGTTCACCTGCGCGGTCTTGAAATGCCCCAGGCGCACCGCGTACAGGCTGCCGAAACCCTGCCCCATGCTGAACAGCTGCTCGTCGCGCTGCACCTTGCGGCGGCGCGAGATGATCTGCTCCAGGCGGTGCATCGATTCCTCGTCCAGGCCCTGCGGCAGGCACAGGCGGTTGAAGCTGCACAGGCCGCAGCGCGGCTGGGGCTGCGGCCGCGCTGGGTTGGAGGATGCGATGTGGATGGTGGCGGTGGTCATGGTCGGCTCCGGTGCATGGGCTGCGCTGTCGATGCGGACAGTATCGCGTGCACCGGGCCTGGGCGGTATCGGGTATTCCGGCCAGTTGCTGTAGGGGATCCCCTACAATCCGGCTCAGAAGGTGATTTTCAGGGCCGACGGTGCCCCGGCCAAGGCGCCGGGAGCGCTGGAAATGCCCTCCACGGTCAGGCCTTCCTGGGTCTGGCGGAACGGCAGCGCGCCGTCGCGGCCCAGCTGTTCCACGCCCTTCACCTTGCCCGCGCCCGGGCCGAGCACGCGCAGCACCACCGAGCCGTCGCGCGGCGCGCCGATGGCGTAGACCGCCGCCCCCTTGGCCGTGAAGCGCCACGATTCCTCGCCGAACTGCTTCCAGGGCCGGGTGCCGTAGATGGCCTCGCCATTGGTGTCCAGCCAGGCGCCCACGTCCAGCAAGGTGCGCTGCTGCTCCTCGGGGATGGTGCCGTCCGCCTTGGGCGAGAGGTTGAGCAGGTAGAAGCCGCCCTTGCTCGCCGTGTCCACCAGGCGGCCGATAATGGCGGCGCCGCCGGCCACCTTCATGCCGTTGGTGTAGCCCCAGGTGCTGCCTATGGTGTCGTCCACCATCCACGGGCCGGGGCGGATGTCGGCCGGCGAACGCACGCCTATTTTTTCAAAGTCGATGATGGAGCCGACCTGCCTGGCGTCGTCATTGCTGGGCGCGTAGGCAACGAACTTGGTGCTGATCGAGACTTCCTTGTTCCAGGCCTGGGCGCGGTTGTAGTAATAGGCCGCCAAGCGCAGCTTGAGCGGGTCCAGCACGCGCAGATTGACGCCGTTGTCGAACCACAGGATGTCGGGCTGGTACTGGTCGATCAGCTCCAGGTTGCGGTTCACCCAGTCGGTGAGGAAGCGCTCCATGGCGGGCTGGCTGCGGTCGGCCACGTTGTAGAACGCGGCCCACTCCGGGTCGTACAGGTCGGCCTTGGCCGCTTTCAGGCGGGCTTCCAGCGCTGGCGGGGGATTGATGAAGGTGAAATTCTCCACCCCGTGGTTGGATACGCCGAACTTCATGCCCTCCTTGCGCACGGCGGCCGCCAGTTCGCCGATCAGGTCGCGCTTCGGTCCCATGCGCTTGGCGTTGAACGGCGTGACCCGGCTGTCCCACAGTGCGAAATTGTCGTGGTGCTGGGCGGACGGCATGACAAAACGGGCGCCGGCCCGGCGGAACAGCGTGGCCCACTGCGCCGCGTCGAACTTCTCCTGCTTGAACTTGGGGATGAAGTCCTTGTAGCCGAAGCGTTCCGGCGGGCCGAAGTTGGCGGTGTGCCAGGCCAGGTCGGCGCCGTACATATGCTTTTCATACCATTCGTTGTGGTAGGCCGGCACCGCGTACACGCCCCAGTGCATGAAGATGCCGAACTTGGCGTCCTCGAACCAGGCCGGGGTGCGGTAGTTCTTGCGGATAGACTCCCAGTCCGCGGCGTAGGGGCCGGGCGGCAGCGGCGTAGCGACGGCGGCGTCCGCAGCCGCCACGGTGGCCGGGGTGGCGGGCGGTCCCATCACGCCGTAGTCATACAGCTTGGACTCCGGCACGCCGCCCCGGTCCGGCTTGGGCAAGGGGCCGGCATCCGCACCGGTCAGGATGGACGCGAGGACGGCAAGAGTTAAACCGGACAGCAATGGCGCGCGCAGCATGATTGGCCCCCGTAATTATAAAAATGACGGCTAGCGTATCGCGCGGGCACGTTTCGCGCACGTTTCGCTTTGTATCACTCATAAACATGATTAGATTGCGCCAGCCGTTGACACTGGCGTGACGACTATCGATACTCGGAAGCCATCCTAATCAGACCTATAACAATATCCCCATGGCAGTCATCACCGAGATTGAAGACCTGCGCCTGCAGGCCAAGCGGCGCGTCGCGAAAGCTATTTTTGGCTACGTCGATTCCGGCTCCTACACCCAGGGCACCATGCGCGCCAACAAAAGCGACCTGGAAGCCATCCATCTGCGCCAGCGCGTGGCCGTGAATGTGGACCAGCGCAACACGGCCACCACGCTGGCCGGGCAGGACGCGTCCATGCCGGTGGCGCTCGCGCCGGTGGGCCTGACGGGCCTGAACTACGGCGACGGCGAGATCCTGGCGGCCCAGGCGGCCGAGGAATTCGGCGTGCCCTTCACGCTCACCACCATGAGCATCTGCTCCATCGAGGACGTGGCGGCGGCCACCACCAAGCCGTTCTGGTTCCAGCTTTACGTGATGCGCGACCGCGCCTTCGCCGCCGACCTGATCGCGCGCGCCAAGGCGGCCAAATGCTCGGCGCTGGTGCTCACGCTGGACCTGCAGATCTTGGGCCAGCGCCACGCGGACCTGCGCAACGGGCTTACCGTGCCGCCGCGCCCCACCCTGTCCAATATCGCGGACATGCTGAGCAAGCCGTCGTGGTGCGCCAGCGTCCTGCTGGGCAAGCGCAAGACCTTCGGCAACCTGGACGGCCACGTCAAGGGCGCGCAAGGCCTGTCCACGCTGATGGCCTGGGTGGGCCAGCAGTTCGACCCCACGCTGAACTGGGACGACGTGGAGTGGATACGCAAGCAATGGGGCGGCAAGCTGATTTTGAAGGGCATCCTGGATCCGGAAGACGCCAAGATGGCGGCCCGCACCGGCGCCGATGCGCTGGTGGTCAGCAACCACGGCGGCCGCCAGCTGGACGGCGCCATGAGCTCCATCCGCGCCCTGCCCGGCGTGCTGGAGGCGGTGCAGGCGGAGAATCCGAACATGGAAGTGTGGATGGACGGTGGCATCCGCTCGGGCCAGGACATCCTGAAAGCCTGCGCCATGGGCGCGCGCGGCGTGATGGCGGGCCGCAGCTACATCTACGGCCTGGGCGCCATGGGCAAGCCGGGCGTGAGCCTGGCGCTGGAGATCATGCGCAAGGAACTGGACGTGTCGATGGCGCTGTCCGGCATCCGCGACATCCGCGACGCCAACCGTTCGCACATCGTGCTGCCCAAGCACTGGTAAATCACTGGTAAAGACCAACAGGACCTCCATGCACACCTACCGCACCGCTGGCATTGCAGCGTCCCTGGCACTGGCGCTGAGCGCCGGCGCTGCGGCCGCCCCGGCTCAAATCGCAGGCAAGCAGCTTGAAAACCTGGACCGTGGCGTGCTCGCCATCGCTGCGAATGGCGGCGTCTTCGTCAGCTGGCGGGCGCTGGCGACGGACCCTGGCGGGACGTCCTTCGATCTTTACCGCGACGGCAAGCGCCTGAAGCCGGAGCCGCTGAAAGGCAGCAACTACGTGGACCCGGCCGGCACCGCCGCTGCCGTCTACTCGGTGCGGCCCGTCATGATCCACGGCCGCGAGCAGCCCCTGGCCAGCGCCGGCGCCACCTGGCCGCAGCAATACAAGACCATCCCGGTGCAGAAACCGGCCGGCGGCGTAACGCCCGACGGCCAGAGCTACACCTACGAAATCAACGACGGCTCGGCCGCAGACCTGGACGGCGACGGCAGCTACGAGCTCATAGTGAAGTGGCAACCGACCAATGCGCATGACAATTCGCATGCGGGCTACACCGGCAACACCTATATCGACGCCTACAAGATGGACGGCACGCGCCTGTGGCGTGTGGACCTGGGCCGCAATATCCGCGCCGGCGCGCACTACACCACCTTCCTGGTCTACGACTTCGACGGCGACGGCAAGGCCGAGTTGATGGTGAAAACCGCCGACGGCACCGTGGACGGCAAAGGCACGGTGATCGGCGATGCGAACGCGGACTACCGCAATCCCAAGGGCTACATCCTGTCCGGCCCTGAATTCATCACCGTCTTCAACGGCGAAACCGGCGCCGCCATGGCCAGCGCGCCCTACCTGCCCGGCCGCGGCGACGTGGCCGCCTGGGGCGACGCCTACGGCAACCGGGTGGACCGCTTCCTCGGCGGCGTGGCCTATCTGGACGGCGCCAGGCCCAGCGCCATCTTCTCGCGCGGCTACTACACGCGCGCCGTGATCGCCGCCTGGGACTGGCGCGGCGGGAAACTGAGCAGCCGCTGGGTGTTCGACAGCGACGTGGCGGGCGGCGAAGTGAACCACCAGGGCGCGCACTGGCTGTCCGTGGCCGACGTGGACAACGACGGCAAGGACGACATCATCTACGGCGCGGCCACCATAGGCAGCAACGGCAAAATGCTGTACAGCACAGGCCTGTGCCACGGCGACGCCCTCCACGTGGGCAAGCTCGATCCGCGCCGCGAGGGCCAGCAGATCTTCATGGTGCACGAAACGCCGAGCTGCTACGGCAAGCACGGCATAGAAATGCATGACGCGGCCACCGGCAAGATCCTGTGGAGCGTGGACGGCAAAGGCGCGGACGTGGGGCGCGGCGTATGCATGGACATCGACCCGGCCCACCTGGGCGAAGAATGCTGGGCTTCGGTCGGCGGCTTGATGAGCGCCAGCGGCGTGCAGATCTCCCCCGAACATCCGCGCCGCATCAACTTCGCTTCGTGGTGGGACGGCGACCTGCTGCGCGAGTCGCTGGACGGCACGCGGATAGAAAAATGGAATCCCGCCACCAAGGACATGCAGCCGCTGCTGAATGGTGCGGACTTCGGCGCCGCCTCCAACAACGGCACCAAGTCCACGCCTGTGCTGTCGGCGGACCTGCTTGGCGACTGGCGCGAGGAAGTGGTCTGGCGCAGCGCCGACAACAACTCCCTGCTGGTGTTCAGCACCACCGCGCCCACCACCCACCGCATTCCGGCGCTGATGCAGGACGCGCAATACCGCGCACAGGTAGCGGGACAAAACGCAGGCTACAACCAGCCGCCGCACCCGTCGTTCTACCTCGGCGAAGGCATGGCGCCGCCGCCCGGCGCATTCCGTTTCAGCGCACAAGAATAGTCGGCATACAACACAACAGAAACAGAGACCATGAAGACTCCCCTGCTCGCGGCGCGCCGCGCCACCACGCTGGCCCTGCTGCTGGCCGCCAGTTTTTCCGCCGCCGCACAGAACGGCGAAGCCCGCCGCTTCGATTTCAGCGCACAGCCGGCCGCCGGCTACACCGCCGTCCCAGTGAGCGCCGAATACAGCGCCAGTAAGGGCTACGGCTTCGAACCGGGCGCTGCGGCAGGCAAGCCCTCCTTCTTCTCGGTCGATCTCCCCGAAGGCAATTACAATGTCACCGTCACGCTGGGCGGCACGCCGGAAGCGTCCACCACCACCGTCAAGTCCGAGCTGCGCCGCCTGATGTTGGAGAACGTGCGCACCGCGCCGGGCAAGACCGAGACGCGCAGCTTCACCGTCAACGTCCGCACGCCGAAAATTCCGGCGGTGAACGGCCTGGCGGCGGGCGTGGTCAATCTCAAAGTGCCGCGCGAGACCGTCCAGGAAGCCTGGAACTGGGACCGCCGCCTGACGCTGGAATTCAACGGCAGCCAGCCCGCCGTGCGCTCCATCGAGATCACGCCCGCGCAAACGCCCACCATCTTCCTGCTGGGCGACTCCACCGTGTGCGACCAGCCCGGCGAGCCTTACGCCAGCTGGGGCCAGATGCTACCGCGCTTCCTGAAACCCGGCGTGGCCGTCGCCAACCACGGCGAATCGGGCGAGACCTACCGCGATTCGCTGGCCCGCCGCCGCCTGGACAAGGTGCTGAGCGCCATGCGCCCCGGCGACACGGTCATGATGCAGTTCGGGCACAACGACCAGAAGCAGATCAAGGACGGCAAAGGCGGCCCCTTCACCACCTACAAGGCCGAGATCAAGCAGCACGTGGACGGCGTGCGCGCCCGTGGCGGCGTGCCCGTCATCATCTCGTCCATGGAGCGCCGCGCCTTCGACGCGAACGGCAAAGTCATTCCCTCGCTGATCGACTACGCCACAGCGGCGCGCCAGTCGGCCGAGGAACTGGGCGTGGCCTTCATCGACCTGAACGCGATGAGCAAGCCGTTCTACGAAGCGCTGGGCACGGAGGCCTCCAAGGCCGCCTTCGCCGAACCGCAGCCGGGCCGCATCGACAACACCCACCACAACAACTACGGCGCCTACGAACTGGCGCAAGCCGTGCTGACCGGCATGCGCCAGGCCGGCGTGCCCGCCGCGTCCTTCATTGCGGACGGCTACGGCAGCTTCAACCCGGCCAAGCCGGACCCCGTTGCCAGCTTCGCCGTGCCGCGCAGCCCCACGTTCAGCAACGAGCGTCCGCTGGGCGATGAAGCCAACGCAGGCCCGCAGGCGCGCGCCGGCTCAACCGCCTATCTGTTCACCTACTTCACCAGGAACGGCGAGGATGGCCTGCACCTGGCCGCCAGCGCGGACGGCTACCGCTGGGAGAAGCTGGGCGGCGGCCGCAGCTACCTCGCGCCCAAGGTCGGCATCTCGAAATTGATGCGCGACCCCTGCATCGTGCGCGGCCCGGACGGCACCTACCACATGGTCTGGACCTCGGGCTGGAAAGAGAACAATATCGGCTACGCTTCGTCGAAGGACCTGATCCACTGGTCCGAGCAGAAGGAACTGCCGGTGATGGCGCACGAAAAAGGCGTGCTCAATGCGTGGGCGCCGGAAATCGTCTACGACGACCAGCGCGGCGAGTTCCTGATCTTCTGGGCTTCCACCGTGCCGGGCAAGTTCGCTGAAACAGCCGGCTCCTCCGAGGAGAAATACAACCACCGCCTGTACTCGACCAGCACCAGGGACTTCCAGACCTTCACGCCGACCAAGCTGTTTTACGACCCCGGCTTCAGCGTGATCGACGCCACCTTCGTGCGCGCCAATGGCAAGAACCACTTGCTGGTAAAGGACGAAACCGTGAACCCGCCGCGCAAATACCTGCAGGTGGCGGACGCGCCATCGCTGAACGGTCCGTTCGGCAAGCTCAGTGCGCCCATCACGCCGCAAGGCATGTGGGTCGAGGGGCCGACTGCCATCCAGGCCGGCGAGGACGTGATCGTCTATTATGACGCTTACCGCACCAAGCACTACGGCGCCATGCGCTCGCGCGACCTGGTGAACTGGGAAGACGTGACGGCCAAAATGAGCTTCCCCGACGAAGGCACGCCGGTGCGCATGCGCCATGGCACCGCAATCGCTGTACCCGCTGCGCTGATCGAGCAGCTGCGCGCGCAAAACTGACAAACCACAACGGAGACTTGAATGAAACGACTGCTGCTCGCCCTCGCCACCGCCGCCAGCCTGAATCTGGGCTTGCCACAGACCGCCGCCGCGCTGGACCCGGCCACCACGACCGCCAGCGATCAGAACTACCTGGCGCGCGTGCCTTACCAGACCTATTTCGCAGACTACCTGGCGCTGCGCAAGGGCCGCGAGGCCGACATCATCTTCATCGGCGACTCGATCACCGAGCAGTTCCGCTGGGGCTCGGGCGCTTCGGTGTGGAACCGCCGCTTTGAGCACCGCGCCTTTGACTTCGGCCTGGGTGCGGACCGCACGCAGCATGTGCTGTGGCGGCTCGATAACTTCGACCTGTCCTTCCTGAAGCCCAAGGTGGCGGTCATCATGATCGGCACCAATAACGTGAACAACGAGGCGGAAGACACCGCCGCCGGCATCAAGGCAGTGATCGCGGCCACGCAGAAGAAGTTCGCCGGCGTGAAAGTGGTGGTGGTCAGCATACTGCCGAACTCCCGCGCCGAGCAGCGCATGGCCGAGGTGAACAAACTGGTTGCGCCGCTGGCGGACAACAAGACCATCTGGTATCTGAACCTGGCCGCGCGCTTTACGCCCGAAGGCGATAACTGGAAGGGGCTGAGCGGCGACAAGCTGCACCTCACGACCGCCGGCTACACCATGTGGGCGGATGAGCTGGAAGCCTTGCTGGCCGTGGTGCAGAAATAGTATGAAGAATTTTGTATCCCGCCCGACGGTCATCGCCGCGTGCCTGGCGGTGGCGTTCGGGCCGGCGCTGGCGCAGACGGCGGAGAAGCCGGTGGTGACCATCAAGAAGGATGTCCCGCCGGTGAAGCCGCCGGAACCGCCTGCCACCCCTGCTCCCGCTGCGCCCCCTGAGGAAGCCGATGTTCCCAGCGTGGTGGTGGCGGCCGAGCGGCCCACCAACCGCATAGACCGGCAGGTGTATGACGTGAAGTCCGATGTGGGCAGCAGCAACGGCTCGGCGGCGGACGCCCTGAACAGCGTGCCGTCCGTGGCGGTGGACCCGGACGGTTCGGTCACGCTGCGCGGCAGCTCGAATGTGCAGATCCTCATCGACGGCAAGCCTTCCGCCATGATGCAGGGCGATAACCGGGGCGCTTCCCTGAATGCGATTCCCGCCGAGGATATCGAATCGGTTGAAGTCATCAACAATCCCGGCGCGCAATTCGGCAACGAAGCGGGCGGCGGCCCTATCATCAACCTGGTGATGCGGCGCACGCGCCGGCCCGGCGGCTTTGGCGTGATCAACGCCAACGGCGGCACTGCGGGGCGCTACAACTCCGCGTTCTCGGGTACTTACAACTCGGGTGTGTTCGGCTTCCAGGGCGGCCTCAATGTGCGCCACGACGGCCGCGCTTCGACCAACGAGACGGTGCGCGACCGTATCGACAGCCTTTCCGGCGGCATGGTGCACAGCACCCAGTTCGGCAGCATGTCCGGCCTGAGCGACAACGTGGGCGGCAACGGCGGCGTCACCTACAACATCGGCGCCAAGGACACGCTGGCCGCCAGCATGTCCTTCCAGATCAGGGACAACGATCAGAGTTCGCATGACCGCTACCAGCGCTACGCCGCGGCGGGCGCCGTGGACAGCGACTACACGCGCAGCACGCATCGCGGCGGCGAAGCCCGCAACTATGGCTGGGGCGCGCGCTGGGAGCACAAGGGCAGCATAGACGGCGAAAGCATGAAGGTCGACCTGCGCGTCACGTCGGCCGACAACACCTTCAACAACGCCTACCAGAACGCCTACGCCATCGCGCCGGCCGGCGCGCTGGACCAGAAGAGTTATCAGGACAACGTGACCGGCAACCGCATCGTCGACTTCACCGGCGACTACGAGCTGCCGGTGGACCGCGCCATGATCAAGCTGGGCTACAAGGTGGCGGACAACCGCAGCGACTTCGACACGCTGTACACCAGCGTCGATCCGGTTTCGCAGCAGCCTTACGTCAACCTGCAGCGCTCGAACCGCTTCCACCTCGATGAGAAGAACTTGGCGGTGTACGGCTCCTACCAGACGCGCCTCAACGACAAATGGGGTGTGCTGGGCGGGCTGCGCATAGAGCATACCGACCTGGACGTCGAGCAGTTGACCAGCCATGTCAGCGCCGCCAACAGCTACACCAGCTACATCCCCAGCGCCTACGCGACCTATAAATGGTCCGACGAAACCAATCTGCGCTTCAGCTACGCGCACCGGCTGCGCAGGCCGAACGCGAACGAGCTCAATCCCTTTGTGATCTACCGGGACGAGTACAACGTTTCGGCCGGCAATCCCCATCTGAGCCCGACCAAGACCGACTCGTTCGAGATCGGCTACGAGACCCGCATCGCCGGCATGGAAACGAATCTGCGCGCCTACCACCGCAGGGACAGCGATTCCATCCTGATACGGCGCTACTTCATCAGCGACACGGTGCTGCTGACCACTCCCGCGAACGGTGGCCGCAGCAATGCGAGCGGGCTGGAATTCACGGTGCACGGCAAGCTCACGCCCGCCCTGTCCGTCAATGCGAGCGGCAACCTGGGGCATACGGAGCAGGACCTGGTGGATATATACGGCTTCACGTCGACGCGCACCGCATCGTCGCTGAGCGGGCGCTTGCGGCTGAACTACAAGGCCACGCCGGAAGACGATCTGCAGGCCGCCGTGCAAACGATGGGCCGCCAGCTGATAGGCCAGGGCATGCGCCAGCCGAATACCACGGTCAATTTCAGCATGCGCCATGCGTTCACGCCGAAACTGTCCCTGGTGCTGAACGTGACGGACGCCTTCGACGCGAACCGCATCGAGACCATTACCGATACGGCGTCGCTGAAGGAAAACAGCATACGCCGCTCCGACGGACGGATAGTGTATGTGGGCTTGTCCTATCGCCTGGGAGGATTTACGCCGGGGCCGGGTTCGGTCATGCGGCAGGGCAGCGGCCAGGGACAGGGCCAGCGGGGCTCCGGCGGCGGTGGCGGCGGCGGGCGTTGACCTTGCGTTTTATTTGGCGGAGGCTTTTTCCGCTTCGCTGGACCACACTTTCATGGTCTGCACGGCCAGGAGCTTGCAGCCTGCCGGCGTGTTCACATAGGTGCGCATGAACTGGTAGCGGTTGCTGCGCCAGGTCTTGCCGTCCGCATTCCACGCTTCCACCGTGCTCTGGCCGCGCAGCACCACGGTGTCGCCCAGCGACTGCGCCTGCACGCCGCTGGTGGTGCGGGACTTGGGCACGGTGGCCGCCTTCTTCGCGCGCGCCACCACGGCCGCCTTGTCGTCGATGGACGAGACCAGGTTGTGGACCCAGACAAAATCATCCGCCAGATAGTTTTCCAGGAAGGCCGCGTCGTTGACGCGCGTGGCCTCCTCGTATTGTGCGTCGCGCGCGATCAGGTCCGCAGCGGGCAGGCAGGAAGCGCCTTGCGCGGCAAGCGGCAAGGCGGCGGAGAGCAGCAGCATCAGGGTCGGTTTCATGACGCTATTTTATCAGCTGGTAGACCTTGAAATCGCTGATTTCCTGCCGGGAGTGCGTGGTGCGGAAGCCGAAATACCCGCTGCGCAGCGGCTCGGGGTCGCGGTAGGTGAAGTACGGTTCGCCGTCCACCAGGATGCGCGTGCAGCCCTGGTACACGGCGATGTCGATCTGGTATTCGCGGTTGGGCAGCAGCAGGTGCTCGCTGTCCGCCAGGTCGCCCAGCAGCACGCGCTGGCCCTTGCCGTCGTATTTGCGGAAGCGCGTGGTGGTGTTGGTATTGCCGCCCATGCCCATGTAGTACAGGCTTAGCGCGTCGTATTGCGCAAAGGTGCCGTCGCGCGTGAACAGGTCGGCGTTGCGCGGGTCGCTGGCCATCCAGAATTGGTTCAGGTCCGACAGGCGGTCGTTGACGCCGCCGGCCATCAGCATCTTGCGGCGGTAACTGATCTGGACGTCGCCCGACAGCCTGGATTTGAACCAGACCGTGGCGTCACCCGCAAGGTCCATGGTCAGCTTGCCGCCGGCCGCGGTGATGCTGGAGCCCGGCGCGGCGCGGTACTCGGCCACCCACTGCGACATGTCCTTCTCGAAGCCGTCCTCGTGGAGCAGCGCGCCTGGCCTGCCCCAGCTGCTGCATTCCTGCGCATGCGCCGCCGTCGTCCAGGCGGCGCACCAGACGGACAGTGCGGCCAACACCAGTACAGGCGCCGTGGCCCGGGCAACGCTGCGCATCATTGCTTGCCCTTCGCCGGAGAACCGGACTGGCCCTCCACGGCCTTGCCCTGCGGCGACAGGAAAGGCGCGGCAGGATTGCGGGACAGGCCGTTCAGCGCAGCGATCACGCTGCGGGCGTTGAACTGCGCGCCGGCGTCGTTGGTATGGGTGCGGGCGTCCGAGAAATGGCTGGCCACTTCGGCGGCGCCAATCTGGCGGTAGCCATCGCTGACCACCATCGTCAGGTCCGCAAACTGCGCGCCGCCTGCCGCCGCCACTTCGGCGTCCCACTGCGCGAAGGTGGCGAAGTCGCGGCCCTGCTCCCAGCCGTCCTTGTGCGGCACTGGCGACAGCAGCACAACGGAAGCGCCTTTCGCCTTTGCGTCGGCCACGTATTTGGCCATGTACCAGCCGAAGGTGTGCACCTGCTCCTTCGTTCCGTCCGGTTTCGTGTCTTCCACGGTTTCGGGACCGGTGCCTTTGCCGGACGCCCTGCCCTTCATGGCCGGATCGCCGATGCGGCCGCCATCGTTGTGGCCGAACTGGATCAGCACCACGTCGCCTGCCTTCATCTGGCCCAGCACTTTGTCCCAGCGGCCTTCGGTGAGGAAGGTGCGGCTGCTGCGGCCGCCGATGGCGTGGTTCACCACATTGACCTTGCTGGTGTCGAAGTACGGCGCAATGCGCTCGCCCCAGCCGAAAGCGCCGTTGGTTCCGCCGCTGCGCACGGTGGAGTCGCCGACGATAAAGACGTTGGGCAGCGAGGGATCGCGCGGCACGTCGCCGCGCACTTTGGCGCCGTCCACAACCGGACGCTCATCCTCCGCGGGCGCAATGTCGGCGGCCTTTGCGGCCAGCGCGGACTGCAGCACCGGCAGGCGCAGCGCTTTCAGGCCGGACACCACCAGGCGCGCATTCAACTCAGCGCCGGCCAGGTTGGTGTGCACGCGCTCGTCCGGCGTCACCAGCGGGAACAGCTTCATCACCGCGTCGCGGCCCAACTCGTCGTATTTGCGGGCCGCCAGTTCGTTCAGGTCGATAAAGCCCACGCGCTCCTGGCGCGCCACCTCGGCGGCCCAGCCGGCGTAGTCGCCCTTGCCGCGTCCGACCTTGCCGTCCGCGTCCCACATCTTGCGGGGAATGGGCGAGCAGATGATGGGCGTTGCGCCTTTTGCGCGGATAGCCGCGATGTACTGGCGCAGATACCAGCCGTAGCTGTGCACCGTTTCGTGCTTCCCGGTGAGCAGGTTGTCTATCTCCTGGCTTTCCTCGCCCACGCCCTTGATGGTGCCCCGCGCGCGGCTGTTGTCGTTGACGGCGCTGGAGTCGTTGTGCCCGAACTGCATCACCACCACGTCGCCCGCCTTCACGAATGGCAGCGTGCGTTCCCAATGGCCGCCGCTGATGTAGGTGCGGCTGCTCAAGCCGCCGATGGCGCGGTTGACGACGTTGATCTTGTTCGCGTCGAAGTAGGCGGCGATGGGATTGCCCCAGCCCCACTGGCCTTCGGCGCCTTTGCCCTGCCCGTCGTCGCGGCCGTTGCGCACCGTCGAGTCGCCAATCAGGATCAGCGACGGCAAGGCCGGATTGGCCGGTTCGGGCAGCTGCGGGCGTGCCTGCGCTGGATCGGTGTTGACGGCGGCCGGCAATGGAGCCGATGCGGCCGGAGTATTCTGGGCAAAAGCCGATGCTGCGGCGCAGCAGGCGAGGATGGAAGCGGCGCGCCCCAGCGCCTTCAGGAATGGTTTCATGGCCAAGATTTTATGCCATGATTTTCGCTCTCCTCGCGCGGCTTGCAAAGAATCAGGAAGATGAGCAATTCGGCTGTGAAAATGCGCACACAATCGGAACCCCGCAACCTGAAATCATCCAGATATGAAAACCAGATTCCTCATGCCGACCGTGGCCGCAATCATGATGGCGTGCGCCTTCAGCGGCACGGCGCACGCGCAGATCGGCAAGCGCTTCCCGTCCGAGCGCAAGGTGGTCAAAGATCCCGTCACCGGCACCATGCTCACCTTCCTGACCAGCAAGCCGCATGGGGATTCGAAAATCTACCCCACCCATCCGCAATGGACGTCGGACGGCAAGTGGGTGGTGTTCCGGTCTCGCCTCGCGGGCGGCGAAGCGCTGGCGGTGAACGAGCAGACCGGCGACATCGTCCAGGTGAGCCAAGGCGGCTATACCGGCATGCTGAACCTGGCGCGCAAGGCGATGAAACTGTACTTCATGCGCCCGGACAGCACCAAGGGCAGGCTGCAGATCGTCGAGGTGGACCTGGCGCGCCTGTTTGCGGACAGCGCGGCAGGCACGATGAAGCCCGCCGGCGAATACCAGCGCGTTGCCGGCACCACCCCGGTGGGCATGGAGGCCGGCGGCGACATGGCGCTGGACGCGGACGAAGAATGGGCCTATTTCCGCGTTGGCAAAGACGAGGCAAGCAAGCACCTGGCGCCGGGCGTGAAGCCGGAGCAGCCTTTCGGCCCGCGCGGCATGGGCGCTGGCCCCAACGGCATCGCGCGCATGAATGTCAAGACGGGCGAGATCAAGCATGTGGTGTCTGTGCCGTTCCAGATCGGCCATATCCAGGCCAATCTGTTCAATCCGGGCGAAATCGTGTTCTGCTGGGAGACCGGCGGCAAGTCGCCGCAGCGCACCTGGACCGTGAAAGCGGACGGCTCGGGCCTGCGTCCGCTGTACCCGGAAGCGCCGTATGAATGGGTGACGCACGAAGCGGTGATCTCGAAGGATGAAGTGGCGATGGCCATCATGGGCCACCGCAAAATCCCCGAAGGCGCAGGCGGCGTGGGCGCCCCGGCAACCGACGTGGGCGGCGCCAATCCGGGCCAGGATGCGGCATGGGGACCAAGCGGCACGCGCGAGAAACCGAGCGGCCTCGCCATCGTGAACCTGCGCACGCGTGAAATGACCATCGCCGGCCAGACGCCGTCCGGCAGCGGCTTGTGGCACGTGCACGGCTCCTCGGACGGCCGCTGGGCCGTGGGCGACGATTTCAGCCGCAGCGTCTACCTGATCGACCGCAAGACGCGTGAGATGATCACGCTGACGACCGGCCACAAGGACACGGCCGCCGACCATCCGCACCCTACTTTCAATGCGGACGGCACCAAGATCGAGATCCAGTCCGCCATGCTGTCCGAGGACGGCCGCACGATGAACATCTGCATCGTGCCGGTGCCGGAGGAATGGCTGAAGCGGAAGTAAGACCCGGCTTGCGCTCTAGTCGAGCTGCGTCAGCGTTACGCGGCGCAGCTCGTAGGGCGCGCTTTCCAGCTGAAAGCCGATGCGGCCGGACGACGGCGTGGCCTTGGTCACCTTGTTCTGCAGCACGCCGTTGATGGTCACTTCCACCGTGCCGTCGCGGCTGACGATGTCGGCGCTGTTCCATTCGCCGGCCGGCAGTTCGCTGTCCGCCACCATGTGGGCCTTGATGATGGGCGCCGCGCCCGCCGCGCTGGTTGGCGGTTCGGCGAAGGAGTAGTCCGCCATTGGCAGCAGGTCGCCCACGTTGCCGTTCTTGGTCTGGACTTGCAGGCTTAGCGGCCACACGCGGTCCATCGGGCCTGGGCTGATGTGCAGCAGCACGCCGCCGTTGCCCGGCTTGCCGCTCCAGCGCCATTCCACGTGCAGCTTGTAGTTGCGGTAGCTGGCGGTGGTGGCCAGGAAGCCGGCCGGTTTGCCGGTGGACGCCACCACGCCGCCCGGCAGCATGGTGAACACGCTTTCCAGCGGCGCGGCGGGGGTGGTTTGCAACTCCCAGCCGCTGAAGTCCTTGCCGTTGAACAGGTCCACGGCGCCGGCCTGGCCGGCCAGGCACAAGCCTGCCACGCAGGCGGCCCACAATTTGCTCACTTTAAAATTCGTCATCTGATACGCTCTCCAATACCATGAAAAAATTTATACTCGCCACAATGATCAGTTGCATCTCGGCGCTGGCCTGCGCCAACCCTGTTATTCCTCTCTGGCCGGAAGGCGTGCCCGGAGCGCGCGCCAATATCGGCGCGGAGCAAATCAAGGACGGACGCATATCCAATGTCAGCGAACCGACGCTGACCCTGGTGGGGCCGGCGGTGGACCGGCCGAACGGCACAGCCGTCATCATATGCCCTGGCGGCGGTTATGTGCGGCTTTCCACAGACCGCGAAGGCACGCAGTACGCCAACTGGCTGTCCGGGCTGGGCGTGACGACCTTTGTGCTGAAGTACCGGATGCAGGAATTCGGCCATCCGGCGCCGCTGCAGGACGTGCTGCGCGCGGTGCGCATGGTGCGCTCGCGCGCCAAGGAATTCGGCATCGACCCGGCGCGCATCGGCGTGATGGGCAGCTCGGCGGGCGGTCACCTGGCGGCCAGCGCGGGTACGTTGTTCGATTTGCCTGCAGGCCGCACCGGGGCGGCGCTGGACGGCACCAGCGGCCGGCCGGACTTTCTGATGCTGATGTATCCCGTCATTACCATGGACCCGGCGGCTGCGCACATGGGCTCGCGCGTGGCGCTGCTGGGCAAGTCGCCGTCGGCCGAGCTGGTGGCGCAGATGTCGCTGGAAAAGCAGGTCACCGCCGCCACGCCGCCCACGCTGCTGATCCACACGCAGGAGGACCAGTCCGTGCCGGTTGAGAACAGCATCCTGTTCTACCAGGCGCTGACCAAGGCGCGCGTGCCTGCGGAGATGTATCTGTTTGAACATGGCGGGCATGGCATGGGCATGAAGGACGGGCTGGGGACTTCGTCCGAGTGGCCACGGCGCGCAGAGGAGTGGCTGCGCACGCGGGGCTTGCTGTCGAAGCGATAGGCCGCGCCTGGCGGGTTAGCGTGAGCGTAACCCGCCAGCTCCGTCACGCAAAGTGGAACATCTGCTCCAGCGGCCATTCGCGCGGCCGGTTACCCGGCTCGACTTCCATCAGGTCGGCCATGTAGTCCCACCAGCGCTTCATCACTTCCTTCTGCGGCAGCTCGGCGATCTTGTTGTCCGGCCAGAGCTTCAGCACCGCGAACAAGTGCAGCGTTTCCTCATCGAGGAAAATCGAATAGTCGTAGATGCCGGCGTCACGCAGCGCGCGCGCCAGGTCCGGCCACAGTTCGTCGTGGCGACGGCGGTATTCCTCCACCGTGCCGGGTTTGAGTTTCATGCGGAAGGCGCGCGAGGTCATTTTTTTGCCACCATTTTCTTGAGTTCCGCCGCAGCCAGCAGGAAGCCGCCCACGCCGTAGTTATAGCTGGACGCAGGCCGGTAGAACGCCGGTTCCGCGCCGGTCTGCTGGATGCCGCCCAGGCGGCCGTCCGCATACACGTTCTTCAGTATGCCCGCCCAGGCGCGCTCGATGACAGGGCGGTAGGTCTTCTCGTCCAGGTAGCCCTGGTTCACGCCGTAAGCCATGCCGAAGACGAACAGCGCGGAGCCGGAGATTTCCGGCAGCGGATAGGTCGCGGGGTCCAGCAGGCCAGCGTGCCACAGGCCGTCCGGTCCCTGGATTTTCGCCACGGCCGCCGACATCTCGCGCAGCTGCTGGATGTAGAACGGCCGCTTCGGATCGTCCGCCGGAATCAGGTCTATGCTGCGCGCCAGGCCGCCCAGCACCCAGCCTTCGCCGCGCGACCAGAAGATCTTCTTGCCGTTCGGTTCAGTCTTGCCCACGTAGCTCGCGTCGCGCGCGTACAGGTGCTCCTGCTTGTCGTACAGCAGATCGTAGGTGTTCTGCCATTGCGTGTGCACGTAGTCCAGGTACTTGCGGTCACCGGTGGCCTTGTACATCTTCAGCCATACCGGCGGCGCCATGAACAGCGCGTCGCACCACCACCAAGGCAGGCGGTCGTCGCCGGGCTTGAGCGTCTTCAGGTTGATCAGGATGTCGAGCTGGGTGCGGGTGGCGGCCAGTTTTTCAGGCGTGGGGTCCAGCGCGTACAGCTCCAGATAGGTCTGCGCCACGCTGATGTCGTCCGCGTTGGGGTATGGCGTGCGCAGCTCCCAGTTGAAGCCCTTGGCCATGGTCAGCATGGCGTCGCGGTATTTCGCGTCGCCGGTCGCGTCGCTGGCGGCCATGAAGCCTGTGAACAGCACGGCCGAGGTCCAGATCTTGTCCAGGTGGCGCATGGTGCGGTCCAGCTGCCAGTCCGCCACTTTGCGCAAGGCCTTGTCGATGGCCGCAGTCTGCAGGGCCGGCGACAGGTCTGTCGCCAGCGGGCCGCCGTCGACAGGCGCGTCGCCGAATTTGCGATTGGTGTCCTTGTCCACGATGGCCTGCTGCGCCGGCGTGGGCAGCGGGTAGTTCTGCTGCGCCGAGGCCAGGCCGAAGGCCAGGCTCAGCGAGATGAAAAGTGCGGTCTTATTAAACATCAGGTCTTGTCCTGTTCTTCAAAGCTTTTCTTCGATGGGTCTTCCTTGGGCTTGGCCACGCCCACAACGGTGCTGCCGGCAGGCAGGCCGCGCACGGCGGCGCCCTCTTCCAGTTCAACCGGCGCGCCAAGCGCGAGCTTCACGTCGCTGAACTGCCAGTCCTTCACGTCGTGGATAAAGCCGCCTTGCTTGGCTTGAATGTCCACGTTCTTCAGGCTGAACCGCTCCAGCGGCACTTCCTTGTAGCCGCTCACTTCGAACGCCGTGGTGGCGCCGGTGGCCTGAATGTTCCAGATGCTCACGTCGTGGAAGTAGGCGCGGCCCTTTTCCTTGGGCACCGGCGTGGCCAGCACTTTCCAGTAGGGAGGATAGTCCTTGATCTCCGGCGGGATAGTGGCGTAGCTGTAGCTTGGATTCCAGTTCATGGTGATGCGCATGACGACGGGGATGTCCGTCATCTTGAAGTCGTGCAGGCGCAGGTTCTCGCCGAAGCCGCCACGGGTGTGCGCGGACTTGAACAGGATACCGACCGGCACGTTGCCCACCACGGTGATGTTGTAGGCCTCGATATTGCGGAAGCCGCCCGCCGTCTCGCTGCCGAAGGTCACGCCTGCGGCGCCGTCGCGCACGATGGAGTCGCGTATCACCACGTCCTCCGTGGTGCGGGCCACGCGTTGGCCGTCGGAATCGCGTCCGGCTTTCAGGCACAGGGCGTCGTCGTTGACGGCGATGTCGGCGTTCTGCACCAGGATGCGCTTGGACGAGTCAATGTCGATGCCGTCGGTGGAGGGGCCACGGCCGCCTTCATTGTTGCGGATGACGACACCGTCCACGGTGATGTCGGTGGAGTAGCAGATGTGCAGCGTCCAGAAGCCCGAGCGGCGCAGCAGCAGGCCGCCGCCGACCTTGACGTGGGAGGAATTGAACACCTGCACCAGGCGCGGGCGCTGCGCATCGTAATCCGAAGCCCAGCGCAGGCCGCGCGGCTCGTACTCCTTGCGCAGGGTCCAGTAGCTGTCCCAGAAGATTTTGCCGTCGCCGTCTATGGTGCCTTCGCCTTCAATGACGGCGTTCTTCTGCTCGTAGACGTTCACCAGCGCGGCCGGCCAGCTCATCTCGATGCCCGCAATGCGGGTGGGCATGACGGGATAGTCCTTGATGTTTTGCGAACCGAGTATGGTGGCGCCCTTCCCCACGTTGAGCGTAACGCCGCTCTTGACGAAGATGGAGCCGCTCAGATAGGTCCCGGCCGGGAACACCACGCGCCCGCCGTCCTTGGCCGCCGCATCGATGGCGGCCTGGATGGCCTTGGTGTTCATGGTCGTTCCGTCGCCTTTGGCGCCGTACTTGTCCACGCTGTAGTCCTTGGCGCCGGCGACCGACATGGCCAGGGCCAGCACGGCGGCCAGCGCGGCCTGTATCCACTTCACTTGCATGGTGTTCCTCATTTGATTTGCTCGGACATCAGGCGCACGGGGCCGAGCATGCCGGACGGCTTGGGCTCGATCAGGTGGGTGTCCTGCGGGACGAAACGCTGGCCGTAGCGTGCGGACAGCAGGCGGTAGTCGGGACGCTCCTGGCCCGCCAGGCCGTTCAGGGCCAGGTTGGCGACCCGCACTTCGATGCGGTTGCTGCCTGCCTTCAGCCACTGGGTTACGTCGAGCTGGTAAGGCGGCTTCCACACGGAGCCCGCGCGGACGCCGTTGACGTAGACCTCGGCAGCTTCGCGCACCGGG
Source organism: Pseudoduganella sp. GW821-FHT05F09 (assembly GCF_059419605.1). Lineage (NCBI taxonomy): Bacteria > Pseudomonadati > Pseudomonadota > Betaproteobacteria > Burkholderiales > Oxalobacteraceae > Pseudoduganella > Pseudoduganella sp. GW821-FHT05F09. Next base: position 1,059,491 of record NZ_JBWKSD010000001.1, on the reverse strand, counting down.
CTTTCCAGCATGGCGCGCATGCCCGCCGGGACTTTGGGCGTGCTTTCGAGCGCCGTGCCGGGGCCGAAGTCCAGCGTGACGCGGGCGTTGGCTGCGGGCGCCGCCGCCAGCGTGACGTCCTTGGTGTAGACGCCTACGCCGGAGTAGTAGCGGGTTGCGGCCGTATCCGTCCACGAGCGCAGCTCGGCGATGGCTTGCGGCTGGGCGCCGGCGAAGGCCAGCTGCCAGTCGCGGCTCAGGTCCGCCAGTACCGAGGCTGTGCCGGCGACGCCAACGGCGCTGTTGCCGATAGCGCCTGGCGCCGTGGCTTGCGCCGCGTCGGACAGCACGAGCACGCGCGATTCGTAGGGAGCCAGGGTCAGCGCAAAATCGGGCTTCACGCTGGCGGGCGTGGTTTTGCCGTCCTGCGGGTTCCACCAGGCCGCCGAGCGGCGCGTGGCGCGCAGGGTCGCGGTGGTGCGCACTTCGCGGTTGCTGGTGTTGGCGATGAAGTAGATGTCGCCATCGGCCAGCTTGCGGCGGATGAAGCCCACGTCGGACTGGCCGGACGCGAGGCGCAGATCGCCCGGCAGCGCCTTCTTCAGCGCTGCGCCAACGGCTGCGTCGTCCGCCACCACCTGCACTTGCGCGCCGGAGGCGAACAAGGCTTTCGAAGCCGCCGCCACCTGGCCGCCGATGCGCGCGGCATCCGCATAGCCCGGCGCCAGCGACGGCGTGCCGCCAACGGCGATGATCTTGCCGCCGCCGCGCACATAGGCTTGCAGCTTGGCCAGCACTTCCGGCGCCAGGCGCGTTACGTGCGGCAGCACCAGCACCGGATGCTTCACGCCCAGCGCTAGGATGGACTCGGCGTCGACATAGTCAAGGTTGTGGCCCGCGTCGAGTATCTGCTCGGTCAGCAGCGGCGTAACGTGCTTGTGCATTTCGGCCGACAGCGACACCTTGCCCGGCGTGAGCGCGGAGTAGACGTCGTCGTTCGGCAGCAGCACCGCCACTTCATTGGCCGGCTGCCCCTGGCGCAGCAGATAGCTGGTGCGCTGCAGATAGGCGTTCACGTCCGGCATGACGTTCCACCAGGGCTGGTGGTCGTTGAACACGGCGGCGGCATAGAAGGAGTAGCCCGGTTCCTGCGCGCCCGGCGGCGTGTACGGCCAGCCGTGGCCGACGAACTGGTTCACGCCCTGCAGCAGCATGCGGTCCGCTTCCACCTTCATGTCCAGCGGCGTGGCGCTGAAGGCGGGGGAATTGAGCCAGGTCCACGTCTCGGCGGAGACCACGGGGCGGTTGTACAAATGGCCAGCCGACGTGGCAAGGCGGGTGAAGGAGAAGCTGCGGAACTGCGGGCCTTCGCCTTCCGGCAGCGCCACCAAGCGGTTGCTGGACATGGAGACAGCGGGCTCGCCGTAGGTCTGCGAGCGGAACTGGGTGCGGTGGGCGGTGGCCCAGTCGTTCACCGGCGTGAGATAGCGTTCGTTGACCAGTTCCGTCTGCGTGAGCGCCCAGTCGTGGCGCACGGCGGCGGCGTCCGGCCCCTGGCCGCTGTAGACGGCGGGCAGGTGCGGCTTCAGATCGTAGCCGCGGCGGCGCTGGAACTCGGCCAGGAAATCGCCGGTCCAGTCGGTGCCGTAGACTTCCAGGCTGTCCGAAAAGACGGCGTAAGGCGGCTTGTCGCCAAAGGCTTTCATCAGCGGCTCGGCCACGGTGTTCAGGTGGTGGTCGATGGCGGTGCGGCTCAAATGGTCCAGCACAAAGCCTTCCGCGCCCAATGCGGCGCGCTTGACCTGCTGGCCGGTGCGGCTGGCGATGTAGTGCACCGCCACACGCGCCTGCGCAGCCGGTTCCACGGCGGCGCGGCCGGTGGCGGAAGCTTTGGCGTCCAGCAGGCGCAGCTTGGTGGCGTCGTACTGCTTGTCGCTGCCCTCGCCCACGAAGGCGGCCACCAGGCTTTCGCCGCTCATGACGGACGGCAGCGCGTAAGACGCGGCGCCCGCGGGAATGGCGATTGCCGCCACGCGCATGCGGCTGGCGGCTTCCGTCACGGGGACGTTGGGACCGCCATAGGGCCAGCCGCTGGCCAGCGTCATGTCCACGCGCAGCTTCTGCTCATGGGCCTTGGCGTTGACGAAGCTGACGGCGTCGAGGAATTCGGGGGAAAGATAGGGAACGTTGCGGATGCCGCGCGCGGGGTCATCCAGTTCCATGGGGTAGACGGGCTGGATTTCAAAACCGCCGAAACCGCCCTGCTTCATGGCCAGCATTTCGCGTTCCAGCTGCGATTTGACCACGTTCGGGCCAAACCACCACCAGCGCACCAGGGCCTTGGCGTCGTCCGGCGGGACGGCCAGCCTGGCCGCCACGTCCGACAGCCGGTCGGACCGCACCGGCGCGGGAGGCACAAAAGCTGCGGATACACCGGCGCCCGCCGCCACGGCGGAGCCGGCTGCAAGCGCCGCCGCTGCCGCGGCGATCCAGGTGTAGGAAATGTAGCGGGTAGCCGCCGTCCTGCGCATGGTGCGCTTGCTCATCGATAGGCTCCAGCGGACGTTTAGACGATGCCGCTGCTGCTGGCGCCTGCCTTTGCCGGACGCGCCACGGCCGCCTTCTCGCGGTAGCCGGAGGCGCGGTAGCAAGCCACCGGATCAATGGCGCCGCCCGAACGCAGGCGAGCCATGGCCAGGATGGCGCTGACGTCGGTGCGGTAGGCCTGCTTGAGGGCCTGCGCCGATTGCAGCGCGTCGTTGCTCTCCTGGTACTGCTTGAGCGCTGCGCGGTCCACCAGCGCCGCCTGCACGGCTGCGCGCTGCACTTCGGCCGCGCTGTTCATCAGGCTTTCGATAGGATCGGTCACGTTGTGCGACTGGTCCAGCATGTAGGCCGGATTGAAGCCGGCGCCGTCGCGCTGCTCGGCGTCCGCCAGTTCATTGAAGACCAGGAACAGCTGGAACGGGTTGATGCTGCCCGAATCCAGGTCGTCGTCGCCGTATTTGCTGTCGTTGAAGTGGAAACCGCCCAGCTTGCCGAACTGCGCCAGGCGCGCCACGATCATTTCGATATTGGTGTTCGGCGCGTGGTGGCCCAGGTCGACCAGGCATTTCGCTTTCGGGCCGAGCTGCTGGGCGCAGGCGAAGCTGGTGCCCCAGTCGGCGATGGTGGTGGCGTAGAACGCGGGCTCGAACAGCTTGTGTTCGATGTACATCTGCCAGTCGTCCGGCAGCGCCGCGTAGATGCCGCGTGCGCTGTCCAGGTAGCGTTCCAGCGCGCCGCGCAGGTTGTGCTGGCCGGGGAAGTTGGCGCCGTCGCCCACCCACACGGTCAGGCCTTTCGAGCCGAGCGCCTTGCCCAGTTCGATGCATTCGATATTGTGCGCCACGGCTTGCGCGCGGGTGGCCGCGTCCTGGGACGTCAGGCTGCCGTATTTGTAGCTGTGTTCCTGGCCCTGCTGGTCCTGGAAGGTGTTCGAGTTGACCGCGTCGAAGCCCAGGCCGTAGCCTTCGGCCTGCTGGCGCAGTGCGCTCGGGTCGGTGGTTTTATCCCATGGGAAGTGCAGCGACACGCTAGGCGTGGCGCGCGTGAGCTGATGGATCACGCCGCAGTCTTCCATTTTTTCAAACACGTTGCGCGGCTCGCCCTTGCCCGGGAAGCGTGCGAAACGGGTGCCGCCGGTGCCCACGCCCCAGCTCGGGAGCGCCACGGCAAAACGCTGCGCGGCGGCGGTCAGTTTTTCGATGTCCTGGCCACGGCGGGCCAGCACGCCGGCCAGCGCGTCGTAGTCGGCCTGCAGGTTGGCTTGCAGTTTTGCGTTGTGTTCGGCCACGCGGCCAGCGTCGATCAAAGTGCTCATTCCAGTCTCCATCTGTTCTTTTGAAGGCTGGCATGCGCTGCATGCCAGCCGAATTCCTTAGCGGGTAAAGGCGGCGGCGTTGCCGGCATCCACGTTCAGGATGTTGCCCGTGCTCTTGCCTGCCTTGTCGCTCGACAGGAAGTACACCGCCTCGGCGATGTCTTCCGGCAGCACGCTCAGTTTCAGCATGCTGCGCTGGCGGTAGAAGTCTTCCACGTCGTCCGCGCCGATTTTATTCGACTGGGCGCGTTCCTGCTTCCATTTTCCGTCCCAGATGCGGGAGCCGCGGATCACGGCGTCCGGATTGACTACGTTGACGCGGATGCCGTGCGGCGCGCCTTCCAGCGCGATGCAGCGCGCCAGGTGGATTTCGGCCGCCTTGGCGGTGCAGTAGGCGGACGCGCCGGCCGATGCCACCAGGCCGTTTTTCGAGGCCACGAACACCATGCTGCCGCCCAGCTTCTGCTGCTTCATGATGCGGAAAGCGGCGCGGCTGGCCAGGAAGTAGCCGGTCACCAGGATGTCCTGGTTGCGGTTCCAGATTTCCAGCGTGGTCTCGTCCAGCGGCGCCGACGAGGCGATGCCGGCGTTGGAGATCAGCAGGTCGATGCCGCCGAAGCGCAGCGCGGATGCGCTGATCACGTCCTCCACCGCTTGCTCGCTGGTGATGTTGGCGACGATGCTGCCCACGCTGTCCTTGCCTGCGGTCTTGGCCAGGTCCTTGTGCGCCTGTTCCAGGGCTTCAGGATCGATATCGGTCAGCATGACGCAAGCGCCTTCCTGTAGCAGCTGGCGTGCAACCGCCTGGCCGATGCCGCCGGCGCCGCCGGTGACCAGCGCAATGCGGCCGGCCAGGCTTTTCGGTTTCGGCATGCGCTGCAGTTTCGCTTCTTCCAGCAGCCAGTATTCGATGTCGAAGGCTTCCTGCTCGGGCAGGCCGACGTAGGTGTCCACGCCGTTCGCGCCGCGCATCACGTTGATGGCGTTGACATAGAACTCGCCGGCGATGCGGGCGGTGGCCTTGTCTTTGGCGAAGGACAGCATGCCCACGCCAGGGATCAGGTAGATGATCGGATTGGCGTCGCGCACGGCCGGGCTGTTGTCGTGCTTGCAGCGCTCGTGGTAGGCGCGGTAGTCGGCGCGGTAGGCTTCCAGCTGCTCATCCAGGCCGGCCACCAGGCCGTCGAAGTCCGGCTTGGCCGGGTCGAAGTCGATCACGAACGGACGGATCTTGGTGCGCAGGAAGTGGTCCGGGCAGGAAGTGCCCAGCGCGGCCAGCGGCTCCAGGTCCTTGCTGCAGACGAATTCCAGCACGGCGTCGCTGTCGTCGAAGTGGCCCAGTTTGTATTCGTCCTGGCTGATCTTGCCGCGCAGGATAGGCATCAGTTTCGCGGCCAGCGCGGAACGCTCTTGCGCTGCCAGCGGGGTGGTGCCGGCGCCGCCGAATACCGGCTGCTTGACGTTGGCGGCCAGCCACTCTTCGGCGCGCTTGATGATGTTCAGCGTGGTCTCGTAGCAGCCCTTGGCGGTGTCGCCCCAGGTGAACAGGCCGTGGCCTTCCAGGATGATGCCTTTCAGCTGCGGCTGCGATTTCGACAGCGCTTCCAGTTTCAGGCCCAGGTCGTAGCCAGGACGCTGCCATGGCAGCCAACCCAGTTCGCCTTCGAACACTTTGGCGGTGATCGCTTCGCTGTTCTTGCAGGCCGCGATGGCGATGCAGGAGTCCGGGTGCATGTGGTCAACGTGCTTGCGGTCGATGTAGGCGTGCAGCGGCGTGTCGATACTGGCGGCGCGCGGGTTCAGGTTGAAGGTGCAGTGCGGCAGATAGGCCACCATCTCGTCTTCCAGCGCCAGGCCGCGGTAGCGCTGCTTGAGCGCTTGCAGCTTGTCCATGTACAGCGTGGAGAAACCGTCCAGCTTGATGCTGCCCAGGTCGCCGCCGGAGCCTTTGACCCACAGCACTTCCACTTGTTCGCCGCTGAGCGGGTCGGCCATCATGACCTTGGCGGAAGTGTTGCCGCCACCGAAATTGGTGATGCGCAGATCCGAACCCAACAGGTTGGAGCGGTACAGCAGCAGTTCAGGCTCGCTCATGGCGGCTGCCGCGCTGTCGTTCCATAGGGAAGCGATCGGTTCTTTCTGCTTCGGGTCTTTCATTTGCTGATCTCCGTTGTTGGGTATGTGTGCTGATTTTTTGCCGCAGGGGCAACTGCAATCAGTAGAAATCAGCGGGGTATGGAGTGTCAATGCGCAAGCAATCAACATGATGACTAAGAACGAAATAATCATATCGTTGATTGGAATGCGCGGTTAATGCTGCAATGCGGCGGAAATAATCAATTAATTGAGCAGAGCTTGATTGACTGGTCAGACCAAAATGATTAGTCTCTATCGTTAATAAAGTGATCACCTGGCACTACCGGCGGCAAAAACCTCCGGAACGACTTGAGTAGACACAAAACAAGAGGAGACAGAAATGGTAAATCACAAGCGCCGTAAACGTTTGTTGAAGCTGCTCGCCGAACATAATACGGCTAGCGTGCCTCAACTGGTCGAGTGGCTCAACGCCTCGCCTGCTACCGTCCGCAGGGACATCAGCTGGCTGGCCGGCCGCAATCTGCTCACCCGCACGCGGGGTGGTGCAACCAATCTGCAACAGAAAAAGCGCGGTTTCCCGCTCACCAGCGAAACCTTCCAGAACAACATCCAGTGCTACGCCGAACGCAAACGCGCCATAGCGCGCTACGCGGCCGGCATGTGCACCGAGGGCGAAACCATCATCATCAACGGTGGCACCACCACCTTCATGATGGCCGAGTTCCTGGTTGACCAGCATCTCAAGATCCTGACCAATTCCTTCCTGATGGCTGAGCGTTTGCTCATTTCGAGTGAGAACGAGATCATCCTGCCGGGCGGCAAGGTGTACCGTGAGCAGAACGTGATCCTGAGCCCCTTCGACAACGACATCACCCAGCACCACTATGCCGCCAAGATGTTCATGAGCGTGTATGGCCTGTCGCTGCTGGGACTGATGGAGGCGGACCCGCTGCTGATCCAGGCCGAGAAGCGACTGATCAGCCAAGCCGAGGAATTGATCGTTTTGGCCGACAGCTCCAAGTTCCAGAAGAAGGCCGGCCTGATCCTGTGCGGCCTGAACCGCGTGTCCACCGTCATCACCGACACCCACGCTTCCGATTCGGCCGTGCAGCTGATGGAGCAGTCGGGCATCCGCGTGGTGACCGTGGAGCCGGAAGCCATGCCGCCGCAAATGAACACCCCTAACTATAACCCAGGGTACGACTTCCAGTCCGCAGCCCTGTTCCAATCGGAGACCTCGCATTGAAGCTCAAGAAACTCGCAATCGCGGCGCTGGCCGCAAGCATGCTCGTCGCCTTTGCTGGCTGTGAAAAGAAGCAGGAAAAGGTACGCATCGCCATGGTGGTGAAGAATCTGGGCAACGGCTTCTTTGACGCGGCCCACGCCGGCGCCAAGGAAGCGGCGGCGCAGCTCAAGGATGTGGAGATCATCTACACCGGACCGACCACGCCCAGCGCCGAAGGCCAGATCGAGATCGTCAACTCGCTCATCAGCCAGAAGGTCAGCGCCATTGTGATCTCGGCCAACGACCCGGATGCGCTGGTACCGATCGCCAAGAAGGCCATGGCGCGCGGCATCAAGGTAATTTCCTTCGACAGCGGCCTGTCGCAGGAGGGCCGCCTGATGCAGCTGAACCCGTCCAACGCGGCACTGATCGGCCAGAAGCAGATCCAGATGGCCTCGGACGCCATAGGCGGCGCCGGCGAGATCGCCATCCTGTCCGCTTCCGCGCAGGCCACCAACCAGAACATCTGGATCAATGTGATGAAGTCCGAGCTGGCCAAGCCGGAATTCGCCAAGCTGAAACTGGTGGCCACCGTGTACGGCGACGACCAGTCGGACAAGAGCTACCGCGAAGCCATCGGCCTGCTGCGCAGCAATCCGGGCCTGAAAGCCATCATCGCGCCGACCACCGTGGGCATCAACGCGGCCAGCAAGGCCGTGGTGGACGAGCACCTGGTGGGCAAGGTGTTCGTCACCGGCCTGGGCCTGCCGTCCGAAATGGCGGGCCACGTCAAGAGCGGCGCGGTGCGCGAGTTCGCGATCTGGAACCCGATCGACCTGGGCTACGCCGCCACCTATGCAGCGTATGACTTTGTCAAAGGCGCTCCGAACGCGAAGGCGGGCGGCTCGGTATCGGCCGGCCGCATGGGCACCATTGCGATAGACGCGAACGGCGAAGCGGCCATGGGCGCACCGTTCACCTACAACAAAGAGAACGTCGACAAGTTCTCCAAAATCTTCTGACGCGGACGTAGCATGCAACTCAATTTGTTAGCAAACGGCGAGCTGCCGCTGCCGGCCGGTGCACAGCCGGCGGCGTCGTCCGCCGCCTCGGTTCCGGCCGCTGCTGCTGCGGCGGGCGCCGCCCTGCCCGCGCCGGTGCTGGCGCTGACCGGCATCAGCAAGCGCTTCGCCGGCATCGTGGCACTGAACAAGGTAGCGCTATCCGTGCGCCCCGGCGAAGTGATGGCCCTGATCGGCGAGAACGGCGCGGGCAAGTCCACGCTGGTCAAGACGCTGACCGGCATCTATCGCCCGGACGAAGGCAGCATGGAATTGTGCGGCAAGTCGGTGACCTTCGCCAGCGCGCAGGAAGCCATGCGCGCCGGCATCACCGCCGTGCACCAGGAAACGGTGATGTTCGACGAACTGACCGTGGCCGAGAACATCTACGTCGGCCGCCAGCCTTGCAAGGGCGCGCTGGGCCGCGTGGACTGGCGCCTGATCGAAGCGGAAGCGGAAAAACTGTTTGAACGCCTGGAAGTGTCGCTGCCGGTGCGCGCCAAGGTGAAAGACCTGAGCGTGGCGCAGCGCCATTTCGTGGAGATCGCCCGCGCCCTGTCGCAGGATGCGCGCGTGGTCATCATGGACGAGCCCACCGCCTCGCTGTCGCAGCGCGAGATCCAGGAGCTGTACCGCATCATCGCCCAGCTGCGCGCAGCGGGGACCGCCGTCATCTTCATCTCGCACAAATTCGACGAGATCTTCGCCGTGGCCGACCGCTACACCGTGCTGCGCGACGGCCAGTTCATCGCCGAGGGCGCGCTGTGCGACATCACCGAACCTGAACTGGTGGCGCTGATGGTGGGCCGCGCCGTGCACCAGGCCTATCCCAAGGCCGACGTCACGCCAGGCCCCGTGCTGCTGGAAGTCGAGGGCTTCTGCCACCCGACCGAATTCGAGAACGTGAGCTTCAAGCTGCGCCAGGGCGAGATCCTGGGCTTCTACGGCCTGGTGGGCGCGGGCCGCTCCGAAGTGATGCAGGCGCTGTTCGGCCTGAGCACCGGCGTGCGCGGCTCGGTGCGCCTGGGTGGACGCCAGGTGCGCATCACCTGCCCCGCCGACGCCATCGAGCACGGCATCGCCTACGTGCCGGAAGACCGCCAGCACCAGGGCGCTCACCTGTCGCTGCCCATCCTGCAGAACATCACCCTGCCCATCCTGGACAAAGTGGGCTTCCTGCTGCGCGGACGCCGCGCGCAGGAAAACACCATTGCGCGCCATTTCAGCGAACAGCTGGAACTGAAGGCCAGCCACCTGACGCAGTTGGTGTCCGAGCTTTCGGGCGGCAACCAGCAGAAGGTCGTGCTGGGCAAATGGCTGGCGACCAATCCGCGCGTAATTATCCTGGACGAGCCGACCAAGGGCATCGACATCGGCTCCAAGGCCGCCGTGCACAAATTCGTCAGCGAACTGGTAGGCAAAGGCCTGTCGGTCATCCTGGTGTCGTCCGAACTGCCCGAGGTGCTGGGGCTGGCGGACCGCGTGGTGGTCATGCACCAGGGGCACATCACCAATGTATTCGAGCGGGCCGAGGCCACGCCCGAGAAAGTAGTGGCGGCGGCTTCCGGCTGCGCGCTGCCAGTTGAGGAATGCGCATGAACGCACTGAAAAGTGGTCTGAAACAAAGGGAGGCGCTGCTGGCGCTGATGATAGTGGCCCTGATACTGCTGGTGGGCCTGCGCGCGCCGGTGTTCCTGAGCTGGGGCAGCCTGGCCGGCCTGCTGACGGACAGCACCCTGCTCATCATGCTGGCGCTGACGCAGATGCTGGTCATCGTCACGCGCGGCGTGGATTTGTCGGTGGCGTCCAACCTGGCCTTGTCCGGCATGATGTCGGCGCTGCTGGCGGCGCGCTATCCCGAGCTGCCGCTGGTGCTGGTGATGCTGGCCGCCGTGGCCATCGGCCTGCTGCTTGGCCTGGTCAACGGCTGGCTGATAGGCTACCTGGAACTGCCGCCCATCGTGGTTACGCTGGGCACCATGAGCGTGTACCGGGGGCTGGTGTTCGTGCTGTCCGGCGGCGCTTGGGTGTCCTCGCACCAGATGCCGGCCGACTTCATCGCCTTCCCGCTGGCGCGCCTGCTGGGCGTCAGCCACCTGGTCTGGATCGCCGTGGCGACCGTGCTGGCGGCCGTGTTCGTGGCGCGCCACAGCCGTTTTGGCCGCGACCTGTACGCCGTGGGCAACGAGCCCGCGTCGGCGCGCTATGTCGGCATTCCGATTGCGCGCCGCCTGCTGTGGACCTACGGCCTGTCCGGCCTGATGGCTGGCCTGTGCGGCTACCTGTGGGTGGCGCGCTACGCCGTCGCCTACACCGAAATCGCCTACGGCTTCGAGTTCACCGTGATTGCGGCCTGCGTCATCGGCGGCATCAGCATCGCGGGCGGCACCGGCACGGTGGCCGGCGCTGTGCTGGGCGCGCTGTTCCTGGCCGTCATCGGCAATGCGCTGCCGGTGCTGAAAGTATCGCCGTTCTGGCAAAGCGCGCTGACCGGCTTTGTCATCCTGACCGCCGTGATGATTAACGCGCGCGGCAACAAGAGCGCCGGGCGCCAGATCCTGCCGCTGCATCTGATTAAATCTACCGGGAGTGCCGCGTGAATCCAGCGCCTATGCCAACCTCGACGCAAACCACCGCACCGGCGGCGAGCACGTCGCGCTACGTTATCCAGGACCGTCCGGGCTTCCGCCTGGGCGCGGCGCTGGGCCGCTGGGAAAGCCTGCTGGCCTTGCTGCTGCTGGCCGCCTTCGTCGTCTGCGCCATACTGCTGCCGAACTTCCTGGACCTGAACAACCTGGCCGACGGCACGTTCAACTTCAGCGAGAAAGCGCTGATCGCGCTGCCGATGGCGCTGCTCATCATTTGCCGCGAGATCGATATTTCGGTGGCGGGCACGCTGGCGCTGTCGTCGGTGGCGATGGGCTACGCCAAGTCCATCGGCCTGCCGCCGGAAAGCCTGCTGTTCGTGGCGCTGGCCACTGGCACGGCCTGCGGCTGGCTTAACGGCTGGCTGGTGACGCGCTGGGCGCTGCCTTCCATCGTGGTCACCATCGGCACGGTGTCGCTGTTCCGCGGCCTGGCCAGCGTGGTGCTGGGCGACCAGGCATACACCGGCTACCCGCAGCTGATGATGGACTGGGGCCAGGGCTATTTCTTCGACCTGATCCCGCGCGAGTTCGTGGTACTGCTGGTGTTTGCGGCCGTCTTCGCGGTGGTGCTGCACGCAACCACCTGGGGCCGCCGCATCTACGCCATCGGCAACAACCCGATAGCGGCGCGTTTCTCCGGCATTCCGGTTGAACGCTACCGCCTGGTGCTGTTCATGGTTGCGGGCGCGATGGCCGGCCTGGCCGCTTACCTGCTCACCGGCCGCATCGGCAGCACGCGTCCGAATATCGCCATGGGCTGGGAACTGGAAGTGATCACCATGGTGATCCTGGGCGGCGTCAGCATCGCCGGCGGCGCGGGCACCATAGGCGGCGTGCTGCTGGCGGTGCTCACGCTGGGCACCGTGACGTATGGCCTGTCGCTGGCGAACATCCCCGGCATCTACATGACCATCGTGGTTGGCGTGCTGCTGCTGGTGACGATTGCGCTGCCACGCCTGCTGCGCGGCCGCAAGGTGGCCAAATGACCGGCAGCGCGACCATAGTTCTCGACATCGGCAAGACCAATGTCAAGCTGGCGCTCCTGGACAGCGGCGGCGGCACGCTGGCAGAACAGCGCAGCCCGAACGCCATCGTCAAGGACGGCTTGTATCCGCACCACGACACGGAGCGGATCTGGGGCTGGATGCTGGACACCATGCGCGCCTTCGCGCAGCTGGCGCATGTCACCGCGATCGTGCCGGTGACGCACGGCGCCACGGCGGCGCTGGTCGACGACCACGGGCTGGTGCTGCCTGTGCTGGACTACGAGTTCGAACTGCCGCCCGAACAGGACGCGGCATATGGCGCGCTGCGGCCGGCATATTCGTCCAGCTATTCTCCGCTGCTGCCGGCGGGCCTGAACCTGGGGCGCCAGCTGGCGTGGCAGGCGCAGGCCTTCCCCGAGCAGTTCGCGCGCGCGCGGCATATCCTGATGTATCCGCAATACTGGGCCTGGCGCCTGAGCGGCGTGGCCGCCAGCGAAGTCACTTCGCTGGGCTGCCATACGGATTTGTGGCAGCCGGCGCGGCAGCAGTATTCCGCGCTGGTCGAGCGCATGGGCTGGAGCGGCCTGTTCCCCGCTATGCAGCCGGCTTGGGCGCCGCTGGGCGCCTTGAAGCCGGACCTGGCCGAGCTGACGGGTTTGCCGTGGGATTGCCAGGTCGTTTGCGGCATCCACGACAGCAATGCATCGCTGCTGCGGCACCTGAACGGCGACGGCGCGCGCACCGTGCTGTCGACCGGCACCTGGGTGATCGCCGCCGCCATCGGCATGCCGCTGGACGGTTTGCGCGAAGAAGCGGACATGCTGGCCAACAGCAATGCGCTGGGCGAGCCGGTGGCGTGCATGCGCTTCATGGGCGGGCGCGAGTTCGGCGAGCTGGCCGGCGCCGCGCCAGAGACCTGCAGCGTGGAGGATTTGCAGCGGCTGATAGACCAGGGCACGATGGCGCTGCCCTGCTTCGCCTCCGCAGGCGGGCCGTTCGGCGGACGGACCGGGGAAATCACCGGTCCCGCACCGCAGACCGCGCATGAGCGCTATGCACTGGCCACGCTGTACTGCGTGCTGATGAGCGATTACTGCCTGTCGGCGCTGAACGCGGCGAGCGTCGCCATCGTGGTGGAAGGCAGCTACACCGGCAATCCGCACTTCGCGCCGCTGCTGGCCGCGCTGCGTCCGGCGCAAGCCGTCATCTGCTCGGACGACGCCAGCGGCACCACTTGCGGCGCCTGGCTGCTGGCAAATTGGGCGGAGAAATGCCCGGATGCCGGAACTGAACCCGGCGCTGACCCCGGCGCCGCCCCCGGCGCGGCGGCGGGCCTGGCTTTGACTGGCTGGGCTGCATACCGCGAGCGCTGGCTCGCGGCGCTTTGATTCCGGCAGCGCCGCATTGCATACATGGCGGGTTACGCGGGGCAAAGCCCCGCTAACCCGTCCTACGGTTTGAGCAGAATATTCGTGGGCTGGTCGCGCTCGACGCGCAGGACGCCGGCGGATTCCTGCAATTCCACTACCTGTATCGAACTGCGCCGCTGTTCTGGGCCATCCAGCTTGGCGTCCGCTCCACGGCGGCCGGGATGGGTGAAGTAGAACAGGTAGGCCCGGCCGTCGCTGACCACCACGTCCGGATGCCCGCCCTGCACCTGGTCATCCACGCCCTGCCCTCCGCCCTGCAGCAGGTTGTCCGCCTGGCGCACCCACTTCACAGCATCGTCCGACCGGTACACGGCCAGGCCGCGCCAGACGTCGGTGATCATCCACCACGAGCCCTTCCACTGGAATACTTTCGGCCCTTCGCCGCCCTGGTCGCTGACGGTGCGGCCACGGTCGGTCCAGGTCACCAGGTCCGGGCTGTCGGCGTAGTAGATGGACTTCTTGTCCGCTTCGTTGTTGTACCACATGCGCCAGCCCCCGCCCGGCATGCGCGCCACGCAGGCGTCGATGATGCTCTCGGAGGCCAGCTTTATCTGCTCCGCCTTGCGCCAGCTGCGCATGTCGCTGCTGGTCAGGTGCACCATGTGGCGCGGATGCTTCCAGTCGGTGAAGACGCCCGGCACCACGGTGAGGTACATATGGTAGACGCCGTCGTCGCCACGCACGATCTCCGGCGCCCAGTGCGTGGCGTCAGCGCCGCCCCATTCCTGCGGCAGCTCGATGTCGGCCAAGCCCGCATAGGTCCATGTGGCGCCGGCGTCGCCGGATTCGGCGATGCCGATGCGAGTGCCGTGCACCCAGGCGATATTCGGCAGGCCGGCGGACTTGGCGCGCCGGTTGGTGTAGTACATCCACCATTTGCCGCGCGCCGGGTTCCAGATGACGACTGGGTCGGCGGCGCCGTCTTCCACCGGGTCGCGGAACAGCGGCTTGGCCGCCACTTTGCCCTTGTCCGCAACGGGCACGCCGAAGTCCGGCGTTCCGTCGGCGCGCCAATGCAGCACTTGCGCGCGGGTGTGGCGATTGGGGTCGCGCAGCGGGTCGCCCTGGATGTCGCGGTAGTCGCGCGCGTGGTAGACCAGCACGTCGGCCTTGCCGTCGGGCGTGGTGGTGAAGGAGTTGTGGCCGGGGCCGTACTGCCCGTTGGCGCTCTTGAACACCGGCTCGGCGGACTTGCGCCACGATGCCGCGTCCAGCAGGTTGGCGCTGGCGGGCGCGGTGAGCAGGCCCATGGCGTAGTTGGCGTCGGTGGCGCTGGCCGAGTAGGTCAGGAACACGCGCCCGTTGCGCACCAGTGCGGACGGGGCTTCGTTGACATCGTACTTGACCTTTTCCCACGCGTATTCGGGGCGGGACAGCATGGTGGCGGGGCCTTTGATGGACAGCGGCGTGTCCATTTCGGCCAGGTAGATATTGGTGCCCTTGTAGCCTTCCTCGGTGCCGCGCTGGGTCCACGCCAGGTAGCGCTTGCTGCCCAGCGCGAAGGTGGTGGCGTCCAGCGCGAAGCTTTCCCAGCCGGTTTTCAGCTGGCCACGTTCCACCCACTCGCCTTCCAGCGGGTTGGCGGCGCTGTTTTCCAGCACGTAGAGGCGGATTTCCCAGTGCGCGTCCGCGCGCCCTGCGGTGAAATAGATGTACCACTTGCCGTTGATGTGGTGCAGCTCCGGCGCCCAGATGTGATAGCTCATCGGCCCGCTGGCGTGCTTGCGCCAGGCCGTCTGCGCCTGCGCCGTTCCCAGCTCGTCCAGGGTGCGCGCGCGGCGCAGCTCGATGCGGTCGTACTCGGGCACGGTGGCCGTGAAATAGTAGTAGCCGTCGCTGTGCAGCGTGACGTGGGGGTCGGCCCGCTGGCGCACCAGCGGGTTGGCAAATGCGGGTTCGCCCGCTTGCGTGGCCGGCGCTGCGAAGGCCGGCGCCGACAGGGCCGCCAGCACGGCAGCGGCGACGAGGCTTAATTTGTATGTCATCGGTTTTTGATCGCTTGTATGGTCGGTTTACCGTCACATTCTAGGGGAGCGCCATGTGATATTTTCTTGCCGGGACAAAGAATCACAATGATGATCGGCGAAAAAAAACCGCGCCATCACTGGCGCGGTTTCAAGCCTGCTGTGGGACTGCTTAGAATTCTTCCCAGTCGCTGCTGGCCGGTTTGGCGTTGGCCAGCTTGGCCGGTGCGGCGCGCTTCGCCGCAGGTGCTGCCGGTGCTGCCGGCGCGCGCGGTGCGGCGCTAGCGATGGGCGCCACGCTGGCGCGGCGAACGGCCGGCCTTGGCGCCTGGCCGCCGCTGATGGTGAAGGCGGCCACCGCTTGCGACAGTTCCTCAGCCTGGTCGCGCAGCAGCTGGGCGGCGGCGGCGGTTTCTTCCACCAGCGACGCGTTTTCCTGCGTTACCTGGTCCATCTGCGTAATGGCCTGGTGGACCTGGGCGATGCCTGCGTTCTGCTCGTCGGTTGCGGCGCTGATGGCGGCGACGATGTCCGTCACCTGGCGCACGCTGGTCACCACTTCGCTCATGGTGGCGCCGGCCTGCTCCACCAGCTTGGTGCCGGAGCCTACCTTGTCCACGGAGTCCTCGATCAGTACCTTGATCTCTTTGGCCGCAGCGGCCGAGCGCTGCGCCAGGTTGCGCACTTCGGTGGCCACCACGGCAAAGCCGCGCCCCTGCTCACCGGCGCGCGCCGCTTCCACCGCCGCGTTCAGCGCCAGGATGTTGGTCTGGAAGGCGATGCCGTCGATGACGCTGATGATGTCGACGATCTTGCGCGACGAGTCGTTAATCGAGGACATGGTCATGGTGACCTGCTCCACCACGCTGCCGCCCTGTACCGCCACGTCGGACGCGGAACGCGCCAGCTGGTTGGCCTGGCGCGCGTTGTCCGCGTTCTGGCCCACGGTGGAGCTCAGTTCTTCCATGCTGGACGCGGTCTGTTCCAGCGCCGCCGCCTGCGAGGCGGTGCGCGAGGACAGGTCGCCGGTGCCGGCCGCGATTTGCTGCGAGGCCGAGCTGACGGTCTCGGTGGCGTTGCGCACCTTGCCGATCACGCCGCCGATATCGCTCAGCAGCTTGTTGAAGGCAACGGCGGTGTGGCCCACTTCGTCCATGCGTTCGACGCGCACTTGCTGCGTCAGGTCCAGCGACTGGCTGACGCCTTCCAGCGTGCCCTGGATGTTGCTCAGGCTGCCGCTGATGGTGCGGTACAGCTGGAAGCCCAGCATGGCGGTGACCACCAGCGCAGCGACGATCACGCCCACCAGCAGGTTGAAGGCGAATTTGTAGGCGGCGATCGATTCTTCACGCACCTTGTCGATCAGGGTGTTGTTGTAGGCGATATGGTCGTCCAGCGCTTTCTTCACGCCGGCCGCGCCCACCGCCAGCGGCGAACCGCCCACCAGCGTGGCGCGCACGCCGTCCATATTGCCTGCGTAGGAAGCTTCCAGGAAGGGCACCAGCGCCTTGCGGTAGGTGGCCATGGCTTCGCGGTCCGCTTCCACCATTTTGCGGTCGGTGTCGTCGGTGGCGTTTTCTTTTTCGTACTTGGCCAGGATCTCGTCGAACTTCGCGTGGGCGTCGTTGTAGGCTTTGGTCAGCGAGGCGCGGTCCGGCATCTTGCACGGGTCCGGGCACTCGGCAGGCGCCGGCGCGGAAAATACAGACAGGCGGTAGCCTGCCAGGCGGCTGTCGGACACCGCGTTTTTCGCCATGTTCAAGCCGGCGATGCTGGGGATGAGCGATGTCTGCACAGTATCCAGGCGGGCCTGGGCGCGCTGCAGCTGCACTACGCCGCTGATGCCGACAAAGAGCAGCGCTAGCAGCGCCACGGACAGGGTCAGCATAAGGCGTTTGGTAATGGTCATGGGATTTCTTCTCAGGTGAATTAATACGGTCGATAGTTGGCAAATATGACTATCTTGTTACAAGGAAATTAATTCCAGACTCAATTGTAACGAACCGTGTCCACTCTTGGCTATAATGCCCCAACCGCCGCTACGGCTTTTATCAAGGACTGTTGGGATGACACATCATGTTGCGGCTTGCCTCGCTTTTGCATCGATAGCGGCTTTTTCCATGCCAGCCACTGCGGGCGACGCCAACCCCTTCGAGCTGGTCGAGGACAAGCCGCTCAGCGAGCTGTGGATCAATCCCGGGTTTTATTCCTACCATTTCGACCGCGAGCGCAATCTGAACGACCGCAACCCCGGCATCGGCGCGGAATACCGCTTCTCCACCGTTGCCGCCGCGACCGCCGGCCGCTTCTACAACAGCGACCGCCAGTATTCCAACTACGCAGGCGTCTACTACCAGCCCTTCGCCATTGGCCCGGTGCGTTTCGGCGCGGTGGTGGGCGGCTTTAACGGCTACCCGAAAATGCGCGACGGCGGCTGGTTCCTGGCCGCCATTCCTGTGATGAGCTTTGAATACCAGCGCGTGGGCGCCAACATCGCCGTGATCCCGCGCTACAAGGACAGGCTGTACGGCGCCCTGTCGGTGCAGCTCAAATTCAAGCTGACCGACTAGGACTGCTGGCGCCCTAATGTGCCTTAGTGCGCCTTGCCCTTGGCCGAGACGGCGATCTGGTCAAGGATATGCTTGGGCACTTCGGCGTAGTGCTTGAACTCCATGGTGTACGTGGCCCTGCCCTGCGTGAGCGAACGCAGCGTGGTGGAGTAGCCGAACATCTCGGCCAGCGGCACCGATGCGCGGATGATCTTCCCGCCGCCGCCGGGAATTTCGTCCATGCCCTGCACCATGCCGCGCCGCGACGTGAGGTCGCCCATGGCATTGCCCATGAACTCTTCCGGTGTTTCCACTTCCACGTGCATCATGGGCTCCAGCAGCACCGGCGACGCGCGCCGCATGCCCTCCTTGAAGGCCATCGAGCCGGCCATGCGGAAGGCGTTCTCGTTCGAGTCCACGTCATGGTAGGAGCCGAAGGTGAGCGTGACCTTCACGTCCACCACCGGGTAGCCCGCCAGCACGCCGTTCTGCAGCGTTTCCTGGATGCCCTTCTCCACCGCAGGGATGAATTCGCGCGGAATCACGCCGCCCTTGATGGCGTCCACGAACTCAAAGCCCTTGCCCGCGCCGGACGGCTCCACCGTCAGCACCGCGTGGCCGTACTGCCCGCGTCCGCCGGACTGCTTGACGAACTTGCCTTCCACGTCCGTGGCTTTCTTGGTGATGGTTTCGCGGTAAGCCACCTGCGGCTTGCCCACCGTCGCCTCCACGCCGAACTCTCGCCGCATGCGGTCCACCAATATCTCCAGGTGCAGCTCGCCCATGCCGGACATGATGGTCTGGCCCGATTCCTGGTCGGTATGCACCTTGAATGACGGGTCTTCCTGCGCCAGGCGGTTCAGGGCGATGCCCATCTTCTCCTGGTCGGCCTTGGTCTTGGGCTCCACCGCCTGCGAAATCACCGGCTCGGGGAAGATCATTTTTTCCAGCACGATCACGTGGTCCGGATTGCTCAGCGTGTCGCCCGTGGTGACGGCCTTCAGGCCCACCGCCGCAGCGATATCGCCGGCATACACTTCCTTGATCTCCTTGCGCTCGTTGGCGTGCATCTGCAGGATGCGGCCCAGGCGTTCCTTCTGGCTCTTGGTCGGGTTGTACACCGTATCGCCCGAATTCACCACGCCGGAATACACGCGGAAGAAGGTCAGCTGTCCCACGAAGGGGTCGGTCATGATCTTGAACGCAAGCGCGGAGAACGGCTCGTCGTCCGCCGGATGGCGCTCGATCGGATTGTCCTGCTCGTCGTGGCCTGAAATGGCCGGCACGTCCAGCGGCGAAGGCAGATACTCGATCACCGCGTCCAGCATGGCTTGCACGCCGCGGTTCTTGAACGCGCTGCCCGCCAGCATGGGCACGATCTCGTTGCGGATGGTGCGCGCGCGCAGGCCCTGCTTGATCTCGGCCTCGGTCAGCACGCCGCCGTCCAGGTATTTTTCCAGCAGCTCGGGCGAGCCTTCGGCGGCCGCCTCCACCATATGGTCGTGCCACTTCTGCGCCAGCTCTTTCAAGTCGGCGGGAATGTCCTCGTAGGTGAACTTCACGCCCAGGCTGGCGTCGTCCCAGTTAATGGCGCGCATCTTCACCAGGTCCACCACGCCGTGGAAATTATCCTCGGCGCCGAGCGGAATCTGGATGGGCACGGCGGTGCCCTTCAAGCGGTCCTTGATCTGCTGCTGCACGCGGAAGAAGTCCGCGCCCACGCGGTCCATCTTGTTGATGAAGGCGATGCGCGGCACCTTGTATTTATTGGCCTGGCGCCAGACGGTCTCGGACTGCGGCTGCACGCCGCCCACCGAGTCGTACACCATGACGGCGCCGTCCAGCACCCGCATGGAACGCTCCACCTCGATGGTGAAGTCCACGTGACCGGGGGTGTCGATGATGTTGATGCGGTGCTCGGGGAAATTGCCCGCCATGCCCTTCCAGAAGGCAGTGGTGGCGGCCGAGGTGATGGTGATGCCGCGCTCTTGCTCCTGCTCCATCCAGTCCATGGTGGCAGCGCCGTTGTGCACCTCGCCGATTTTGTGATTGACGCCGGTGTAGAACAGGATGCGCTCGGTG
Organism: Pseudoduganella sp. GW821-FHT05F09; assembly: GCF_059419605.1. Taxonomy (NCBI): domain Bacteria; kingdom Pseudomonadati; phylum Pseudomonadota; class Betaproteobacteria; order Burkholderiales; family Oxalobacteraceae; genus Pseudoduganella; species Pseudoduganella sp. GW821-FHT05F09. The sequence goes on along the minus strand of NZ_JBWKSD010000001.1, from coordinate 1,039,608 downwards.
GTGGTGGTTTTACCGGCGTCGATGTGAGCGCTGATGCCGATATTGCGGTAACGCTCGATAGGTGTCTTGCGGGTCATCACAATCTCCTTGAAACGAGGCCCGGCTGCGGGTCGTCGTTGATTCTATCAGTAATGGATCACTCAAGTATGGTGTGCGCGGCCAAATTCAAGTGCGGTTGGCAAAGGTGCGCGGGATTTCCCGCAATCAATATAGACTACTCACCAATACAATCAACCCATCATCCCATGAAGACCAAAGCTCCGCTGGCAATGCAATCCCTGATCGTTCTCGCCACGCTGGCGCCCGGCGCCGTGCTGGCCCAGGACGCGGCCGAAATCGAAGTGTTGCTGCAGCGCTGCTCGGTGCTGGGCGACCCCAGCGCCCGCCTGAGCTGCTATGACGCGCTGGCAAAAAAAGGGCCGCTGGCGTCCACGCCGCCCGCTGCCGGGGCGGCGCCGGGGACGCAGCCCGCGCTGGCCAGCGAAGCGGCGGCCGTGATCGCACCTGCGGTGGCGGCGGCGAAAGCCGAAGCGGCGCCCACGGCCATGGCGGCGGTGGAGGCCGCCGTACCGGAACAGCCCTTGTCGCGCATGGTGCAGAAGTGGGAGCTGGACCAGCCGTCCAAGCGCGGCGTGTTCTCCTTCAGCCCGCACCGCGACACCTATCTGCTGCTGGCGAACTACAGCAACGGCACCAATGACGGGCCTTTCAAGGAATTCACGCCGGCCGGCCTGAAAAGCAAGCACGTGGAATTGAGTTACCAGCTCAGCTTCAAGATGAAGATGATGGAAAGTATCGCCGCCAGCCCCTTCGACTTGTGGTTCGCCTATACGCAGCAGAGCTTCTGGCAGGCCTACAACCGCTCCGCGTCCAGCCCTTTCCGCGAAACCAACTACCAGCCCGAACTGATGGTAGTGGCGCCGCTGAACGCCGGCATCGGCGAGGCGCGGCTGCGCTATGTGAATTTCGGCATGGTGCACCAGTCCAACGGCCAGACCTCGACCCTGTCGCGCAGCTGGAACCGGCTGTATGCCGAGGTGGGCGGGGAATGGGGGCCGCATTTCAGCGCCACCTTGCGGGTGTGGCAGCGGCTGGACAACGCCAAGTCGGACAACGACAACATCGATATCAGCGACTTCATGGGCCGGGGCGACCTGCGCCTGGCCTACCGCAATGCCGGCCACGAGTACGCGCTGCTGGCGCGGCGCAACCTGAGCACCAATCACGGCTTCCTGCAGCTGGGCTGGCACTTCCCCTTGCGCGACAATCTGAAAGGCTATCTGCAAGGCAGCACCGGCTACGGCCAGAGCCTGATCGACTACAACTACGCCCAGAAGTCCGTGGGCGCAGGCGTGCTGGTGGAGTTCTAACGGCCGGGCGAGCCGCGCAGCACGCGCGCCGGCAGCATGACGACGGCGCGCAGCAGGCCGAACACGGCGTCCACGCCGATGCCGATCAGGCGGAACGGCAACAGCAGCAGCCAGACCAGCGGGTAGAGCAGCAGAGCCAGCAAGGCCAGCGGCCAACACAGAAACAGCAGAACCAGCCACAGCATAAAACTCAGCATGATGCGCTCCAGGGAGGTACGTTTTCGACAACGTTAATGTAACCTAACTGGCCGCGCGCATTATGTCCATGCGACAAGCTGCAGCATGGACCGACCAATTGTGCAAATCCGGGGCTGAACTGCGCGGCGCCGGCGCGCACCTTTGACGCGCATCAAACGAAAACTCCCATGCGGATGCTCCACTGGTGGTCCGAACAACCGGACAGGGAGTAGCGCCATGAACGAGCAATACAAGCCCACGCACATCAGCTATGACGAAGGCAAGCAGCGTATCGATGAGGCCCTGGGCAAGGTGGGCCACAAGCTGGGTTCCCGCATTTTGACCTCGCGCGACCGCGAGGCGGTCGAACTGTGCAATCTGCTGGCGGTGGACAAGAGGCAGGTGCCGGAGGGTTTCGTCAAATGGCAGTTGCCGTTCTATATGGACGGCGGCCAGTTCTTCCTGACCAGCGCGGCGCCCGGGAAAAGCGTCGGCGAGCACAGCCACGACAACGACGGCTTGCGCGTCGTCATGTCCGGCTCGGTCTTCTATGACGGCATAGAGCTGAATGCCGGCGACTGGATGTTTATCCCGAAAGGCAAGGAATACAGTTTCGAGACCGGCCCGATGGGCGCCCTCATGTGCTACTGCTATTGCTGCTGCTGTGCCGGGCGCGAGCTGTCCCGCAGCCACGATCCGGTGATCAATCCCGCGTATACGCGCCAGCGCAAATCCCTGCCCTGATCCCTGGGGCAAGACTGCGCCGTTTATGCCTCCGGCGACTTGAGCGACAGCAGGATGGCGCGCACGGCCGCCTTGAACAGCTCGTCCGGGTGCTCCTTTTTCAGGTAAAAACCCTTGAGCTCCAGGCTGGCGATGCCGTGCAGCGCGGCCCACAGCAGCCGCGCCGCCGCCGTCGGGCTGGATTTCGGCAGCAGGCCCTGGTCCATGCAGCGCTCGAACTGGCGTATCAGCGGCGTGAACGTGCCCCAGGCGGACACGCGCGACTCCAGCGGCGGGATAAAGCCGGCGATGGCGTCGCCGAACATCACCAGGTAGTAGCTGGGATTGCGGCGCGAGAAATCCAGGTAGGCGCGGGCGCACAGCCACACGCCCTGCTCGGCATCCACCTTGGCCAGTTCCGCTTCGGTGGCCTCAAAGTCGCGCTTCAGGCGTTCGCAGCCTTCCAGGTAGAGCGCATTGCTCAGCCCGTCCTTGCCGCCGAAGATGGAATACAGCAGCGTGGTCGAGCAATTGACGGCCTCGGCCACTTTGCGCACGGTGAGCGCGGCCGGCCCCTCCTCCACCAGCAAGCGGCTGGCGGCGTCCAGCATGCCTTGGCGCAGCGCGCCCCGCAAATCTTCCTGTTCCTGGCGAAAATCGACAACCTTGGCTTTTGTCATGAAGTCATGCTCTAAAATTCAGTGGAAAAAACAGCGTTTTTTCTGATAACATCGTATCAGACCTAACCCGAGGAGCATATCATGACATCGAATCACATCCCAGAGGTATTGCGCAAACTGGCCCTGCCCGTGATCGGCTCGCCGCTGTTCATCGCCAGCGGCCCCAAACTGGTGGCCGCGCAGTGCAAAGCCGGCATCGTCGGCTCCTTCCCGGCGCTGAACGCGCGCCCGGCAGAGCTGCTGGACACCTGGCTGACCGAGCTGAAAGCCGAACTGGCCGCCTACCAGCAAGCCAATCCGGACGCGATAGTCGGCCCCATCGCCGTCAACCAGATCGTGCACCAGTCCAACACCCGCCTGGCGCACGACGTGGAGATGTGCGTCAAGCACCAGGTGCCCATCATTATTTCCTCGCTGCGCGCGCCGCCGAAAGAGATGCTGGACGCCATCCACAGCTACGGCGGCATCGTGCTGCATGACGTGGTGTCGATCCGCCACGCGAAGAAGGCGCTGGAAGCCGGCGTGGACGGCCTGATTCTGGTTGCCAGCGGCGCCGGCGGCCATGCGGGCACGCTGTCGCCGTTTGCGCTGGTGGGAGAAGTGCGGAAGTTCTTCAAGGGACCGATCGCCCTGTCCGGCTCGATCGCCACCGGCGACGCCATTTTGGCCGCGCAGGCGATGGGCGCGGACTTCGCCTACATCGGCTCGCGCTGGCTGGCCACGGAGGAAGCGAACGTGGACGATGGCTACCGCCAGGCCATTATCGAATCGACGGCGGCGGACATCGTCTACACCAACCTGTTCACCGGCGTGCACGGCAACTACCTGAAGAAATCCATCGTCGCCGCCGGCCTGGACCCGGACGCGTTGCCGGAAGCGGACAAATCGGCCATGGACTTCGGCTCCGGCAGTACCGCCAAGGCCAAAGCCTGGCGCGACATCTGGGGCGCGGGCCAGGGCGTGGGCCTGATGGAAGACGCGCCGACGGTGGCCGAGCTGGTCAGCCGCCTGACAGCGGAATACGACACCGCCCGCGCCCGCCTGCTGAACCTGCGGGCCGCATAAGGCGGGAGGAGATTACTGGCCGACGCAAATGATCTTGGTTTCGTACTCTTTTGCGTTCGGCTTCTTCTTCTGAGCCCAGGCGATAGCCTGCTCGGCTTCCGGTACGGTCAGGATGGTGGCCTTCTCCTTCGACTTAATGAAGGACACCCCTTCAAACGCGCCTTCCTTGCTGCGCATCACCTTCGCAAACACCGGCGGCTTGTCGCCGTCGGCGATCTTCTTCTGCTGGATGATGTAGCGGCGATCTTCTTGTTCCATAGCAAATACTCTTTTAATCAAAACCCCGAGTATACAGCCATCCCAACGTCGGGGTCAGTTCTGTCATCGCGTCATTTTGACGCGATGACAGAACTGACCCCAGGGTGGATCAACGAATTTCAGGCGTAGGCGGGCGCGTAGTGGTGGGGCTGGAGCGCGGATTCGTACAGCACTTCGCAGCGCAGCGATGCTTGCAGCGAAGGCAGCGAGCCGCCCGCGCGGTATTGGAAGCTTACTTCCAGCACGTCGCCTTCTTTGGCCTGCACCGGCTTGGCCAGCGGCAGCGTCATGTAGTGGTTCAGCCAGTCGATGGTGCTGTTGCGCTCCTGTACCACGGACAGGATGTTCTTGGTCACAAAGCGCATGGCGTTCACGCAGCCGCTGCGCTCAACCACGAACTTGCCTTGCCAGCCTATCATCATGTCGTTCGGCTGGGTGAAGTCGAGCACGCTGTACACGGCGGGCTGCGCCATTTCCACCGTGCCGGGATAGATGACCTGGGTTTCCTGGAATTGCACGATGGGGGCGAAGAAGCCTTCGAAGTCGTATTCCTGCTGCAGCGGCTGGACCGCCATGATGACCGCTTCGGGCATGAACACCGGCAGCGGGCCGCCGAAGCGCTCGAGGTAGCGGCGCTTGAACGATTCGATCACTTCCACCTGCTTTTCGCGCAGCATGCCGACATGGATCATTTCGCAGATCACGACGTCGACCGGTTCGGGCGGCAGGTATTCAAAGGCGTCGGCGTGGATGACTTCCACTTTCTCGCCGTTCGGGTTGATGGCGAGGAATTTGCGCGCTTCCTTGACCATGTCCGGGTTGAATTCGACGCAGTACACTTTGCTGGCCTTGGCCGCCGCAAAGAAGGAAAGCACACCGGTGCCGCCTCCCAGTTCCAGCACTTTCATGCCCGGCTTCACCGCGTAGTCGATGGCGGATTTGAAGCTGTGCATGCGGTTCTGGTCCATCAGCATATTGTGATGGTAGTGGACAGGGATGAATTGTCCGAGATAGCAGCTCTCTATTTCACGTTCGTTCAGCATGGTTTTTCCTTGTTAGCGCAACGTAGCCATTATCTTTGCGGCGGGCGCAAAGCTAAGCGGCGAGTTGCACTGGAAAAACCGTCTACTTTGCCGTTTTCCCGGCGAGATGCGCTTTGATGGCTTTGGCGATCCACGGCTTTTCCGCCCGGATGGCGAACTCGGCGGCGTCCACGCGGTAGGCGCCGTCCTTCAGCGTGGCGTCGGCGCCCTGCTCCAGCAGCAGCTTGACGGCGTCTTCCATGCCTTCGCGCGCGGCCAGCATCAGCGGCGTGAGGCCGCTGGGCGAGCCGGCGTCGATGTAGGCGTGGTGTTCGAGCAGCATGTTCATAATCTCCAGGTCGCCCGCCGCCGCCGCGAAGTGCAGCGCCGTCCAGCCCTTGCGGTTCACTTGCGCGCCCTTGGCGATCATGGCCGCCACGGCGGCCTTGTTGTGCTTGAAGGCGGCCATCATCAGCGCCGTGCTGCCGTTGGCGGACTGCGCTTCGAGGTCGATCCTGGGATGCTGCAGCAGGATGGCGAAGACGCGGTTGGCGTCGTGCCGCATGGCGACGATAAGGCCGGTTTCGCCGCGCTCCGGCTCGTGCAGATTGGGATCCAGGCCGCGCTTGAGCACGTCGCGCACCACGATAACGTTGTCCACCTGGGCGGCGCGGAAAAAGTCGACCTGGTCTTCGGTTTCGGCAAACGCCGGAACGGTCAGCACCAGGGCGATGGCGGACAGCAGCAGCCGGCGTTTGAGGGTCATGTATTAGCTGAGAAGATTAACGTACCACGTTGAATAACTTGAAGAAGTTGTCGCTGGTCTGCTGCGCCACCTGCTCCACGGACACGCCCTTGAGCTTGGCGATGTATTCGCCCACGTGGGCGACAAAGCCGGGCTCGTTCATCTTGCCACGGTGCGGCATGGGGGCCAGGTAGGGCGAATCGGTTTCGATCAGCATCTGCTCCAGCGGCACTTCCATGGCCACCGCCTGCAGGTCCTTGGCGCTCTTGAAGGTGACGATGCCGGAGAAGGAAATGTAGAAGCCCATGGCCATGGCCGCGCGCGCCACTTCCAGGGACTCGGTAAAGCAGTGCATCACGCCGGCCACGCCGCCCTGGTCGGTGCCCGCGCCCTCTTCCTGCATGATGCGGATGGTGTCGGCGCTGGCGGCCCTTGTGTGGATAATCAAGGGCTTGCGCGTGATTCTTGAAGCTTTGATGTGGGTGCGGAAGCGCTCGCGCTGCCATTCCAGGTCACCTTCCAGGCGGTAGTAGTCCAGCCCGGTCTCGCCTATGGCGATGATGCGCGGATTGTCGGCCAGCTGCACCAGCTGCTCGACCGTTGGTTCCGGCGTGTCTTCGTAATCGGGGTGGACGCCGACCGAGGCGTAGATGTGCGGATATTGTTCGGCCAGCGCCAGGACTTGCGGGAAGTCCGGCAGGTCAACCGACACGCAAAGCGCATGGGTGACCTTGTTCTCGGCCATTTTGCCGAGTATCTCGGGCATGCGAGCAGCCAGCTCGGGGAAATTGATGTGGCAGTGGGAATCGATAAACATGCCGTGATTGTACGCGAGCGGCGGCGCGGCCGCCACGGCTAGGGTATCAGCCGGTTCGCCGCCAGGAAGGCCTTGATGCCGTCGGGATGGGCTTGCTTCCATGCCTCGAACTCGGGGCGGTAGGCTTCGCGGTACATCAGCAGCAGCACGGCCGCCTCCAGCTGGTCCGGCGTGGCCAGCTTGCGCAGCGCCTGCAGCGCGGGCGTCACAGGCGCGGGACCGCCCGCCTGCACCAGCTCGTCGGCCACCTTGAGGGCGGTGGTCCAGCCTGCCAGCTCCTGTGCGAACGGCGACAGCTTGCGGCCGTCCTTCTCGGCGGCCGCACGGGCGTTCACCTGGGCCACGGCATAGGTCAGCCACATTGCGTAGTCGGTGTTGGCTTCGGCCTTGGCGTCCTTGAACTCGCCGTCCATCTGCACAGTGGATTTGCCGGACTTGGGGTCGAAGGAAACCGAGGCCTTGCGTTCCAGCCGCAGGCGCGCGTAGGGTTGCTTGTCCAGCTCGGCGATCATGGCCAGCCGGTCCCAGCTCGGCTGCTGGCCTGGCTGGGCCGCCACGGCGTTCAGCGCGGCGGCCTCGGCGCCGGCCCGGTTGCCCAGACGCATCAGCGCGTCCGCCTGGAAGCGCCAGGCCTGCGCGTTTTTCGGATCGACCGCCGCCGCTTTCTGGAACAGCATTTCGGCGGCGGGCCAGTTTTTTTCAACGAAATAGGTGTCGCCCTCCATCAGCCAGGCGTTGGAGAACTTGGGATCGGCCAGCTGCGCTTCGCGGTATTTGACGCGCGCCGCTTCGTATTGCCCTTTATGGAACAGCACTTCGCCCTCGGCATAAGCCTGCCCCGCCGCTTCGCTGGGCTTGTAGGCGGGAACCACCGTCGGGTCCGACTGCATGCGCAGCACTTCGGCGGCCATGGGGTCGTTGGCGGCCAGTTTCAGCGCCGCGCGCGCCAGCGCTTCGGCTTGCTGCCGCACCTTGGCGGCGGACTCGGCGGGCATGCCGCCCGCCAGCGCCTGCAGCAGGTAGGCCGCCGAGGACAGCGGACTGGAAGCGTCCGGCGACAGCTTGCGCGCCGCCTCGTATTTTTCCAGCGCTTCCTTGAACTGGCCGTTGGCCTGCAGGGCCTGGCCTTCGGACACCAGCTTCTGGCTTTCGGCGCTGCCCATCAGTACGGCACTGGCCGGCTGTGCTGCGCAAATTCCAAGGGCTAGGACCAGGATGACTTTACGCAGCATGGCAGCTTTCGAAGTGGGTTTAAAGATCAGGCGACGCGCTTGCCCAAAATGATGAGGTCGCGCTCTATGCCGTCCAGGTTGGCGACCTTGGGCAGATTGGCCCAGGTTTCAAAGCCGAAGCGGGAGAACAGGCCCAGGCTGGGCTGGTTGTGGCCGAAGATGAAGCCCAGCAGCGTGTGCACATTGATGCTGGGCGCGAAATCGATGGCTTCCTGCAGGGCATAGCGGCCTATGCCCTTGCCGCGCGCCTCTTCGGCGATGTAGATCGACACTTCCGCCGTGCCCGAATACGCCGGGCGGCCGTAGAAGTTGGAATAGGAAATCCAGCCCAGGATGGCGGGCGCCGCCGAATTGTCGCCGGCACGCTCAATGACCCACAGCGGGCGGCGCTCGGGCGTGTGCTCATGGAACCAGGCCAGGCGCGACTCGACCGATACCGGCTCCGTGTCCGCGGTGACTTCGCGCGAGGCGATGGTGCTGTTGTAGATGGCGACTATGGTGGGCAGGTCGTTGAGCGTGGCGATGCGGTGGCGGTAGGACATGAATTAAAACGTAAAGGTGGTTAAAGGGTGTGCGTGGCGCGCGAGGAACGCAGCGCGGCGCCGAGGATTTCCTCGATGCGGGCGCGGACGCGGTGGCCGGATTCGTCGTCGGGGAAATGCAGGCCTATGCCCTGCGCCTTGTTGTGCGCGGCGCTGGGCGGCGTGATCCAGGCGACCTTGCCTGCGATCGGGTATTTGGCGGTGTCGTCCATCAGCGCCAGGATCAGATAGATTTCGTCGCCGATCTTGTGGGGCTTCTGGGTCGGCACGAAGATGCCGCCGTGTTTGAGGAACGGCATATAGGCCGCGTAGAGCGCGGCCTTTTCCTTAATCGCCAGCGACAGCACGGTGGGCCGCGCTATCGGTACGGCATTGGGATCGATGGTGCTGCCGGTCAATTCGTTTCCTTTCAAGCGCAGCTGGCTGTGTAGTCCAGCAGCATATCCTCAATGAACAGCTTGGGCGACAAAGGATGGTCGGCAATCGCGCGGCGCTCGTTGACGCCCTTGATCGCCGCCATCAGCCTGGCGGTGTGCACCTTGTCCGCCAGTCCGGCCAGCTCCTTGCGGTAACGGGGATAATACCGGATGTTGCCTGATAGTTTGTAGGAAAACATGTCATAAAGCCAGCGCTGCAGCCAGGAAACCAGGGATGCGAGCGGCACTTTCTGCATTTTGTCGGCTGCGCGCAGCGCCGCTTCCACGCTGGGATGGGCCAGCATCTGCAGCAGCATGTCCATTTCCTCGCGGCTGCCGGACTCGGACTGCGCCAGCGCGGCCAGCGGCGCGCCGCCCTGCTCGCGCAGCCAGCTGTCGGCGTCGGCCACGCCTTGCGCCTTGAGCCAGGCCAGTGCTTCGTCGTGGCCCGGCATGGGCAGCGCGAACTTGCGGCAGCGCGACAAAATGGTGGGCAGCAGGCGGTCCAGGCTGTTCGACGACAGCAGGAACACCGTGCCCGGAGGCGGTTCCTCCAGCGTTTTCAACAGCGCGTTCGAGGCCGGCATATTGAGCGCCTCGGCCGGATACAGCACCACCACGCGCAGGCCCTGGCGGTGGGTGGAGATGTTCATGAAATCGGCCAGCTGGCGGATCTGCTCGATCTTGATTTCCTTGGACGGGGTCTTGGACTTGGCGGCCTTCTTGTCCTCGCCCTCCTCGCCCTCGCCGCTCACTTCGTCTTCGAAGGACTCGGGGCGCACGCGGCGGTAATCGGGATGGTTGTGCTGGGCGAACCAGCCGCAGGAGACGCAGGCGCCACAGGCATGGCCGCCCGGGCCGGCGTTTTCGCACAGCAGCGACTGGGCGAAATGCTCGATAAAGCCGGCCTTGCCGGTGCCCGCCGCGCCGTGGAACAGGATGGCGTGCGGCATGCGGGCGCGCAGCGCCTGCAGCTGCTGCCAGGCCGTTTCCTGCCAGGGGTAGATGGAGGTGGTCATACCAGCCCGTCCAGTATGCCTGCCAGCTCCTGCTGGATCTCGGCGATGCTGCGGGTGGAGTCGATCACCCGGAAGCGCTGCGGCGCTTCAGCCGCGCGGCGCAGGTACTCGTTGCGGGTGGCGTGGAAGAAGTCTTCCTGCTCGCGCTCGAACTTGTCCAGCTCGCGGGTGGCGTCCAGGCGCGCGCGCGCCACTTCCAGCGGCACGTCGAACAAAAAGGTCAGGTCCGGCTCCAGGTCGGCATGCACCCAGTGCGCCAGCGTTTCCAGCTTGGCGCGGTCCAGGCCGCGCCCGGCGCCCTGGTAGGCAAAGCTGGCGTCGGTGAAGCGGTCGGTCAGCACCCAGTCGCCACGCGCCAGCGCCGGCTCGATCACTTGCGCCAGGTGCTCGCGGCGGCTGGCGAACACCAGCAGGGTTTCGGTTTCCAGGTGCATCTTCTCATGCAGGAACAGCTCGCGGATCTTCTCGCCCAGCGGCGTGCCGCCCGGCTCGCGCGTGCTGACCAGCTGCACGCCGCGCGCGCGGATGAAGTCGGTCACAAAGCCGATATGGGTCGATTTGCCGGCGCCGTCTATGCCTTCGAAACTGATGAACTTGCCGCTGTAGTGTTTCATGTAACTGTTGATTCTTTAACGTTGATACTGGTTCACTGCCCGGTTGTGGTCGGTCAGATTGTCGGAAAACTTGCTGGTGCCGTTGCCGCGCGAGACGAAATACAGCGCCCCCGTCTTGGCCGGGGACAGCGCCGCCGTCAGCGACTGCACGCCCGGCAAGGCGATCGGCGTGGGCGGCAGGCCGGCCCGGGTGTAGGTATTGTAAGGGGTGTCGGTCTCCAGATCCTTTTTGCGGATCTTGCCGTCGTAGCGCGCGCCCATGCCGTAGATCACGGTGGGGTCGGTCTGCAGCAGCATGCCCAGGCGCAGGCGGTTGACGAACACGCCTGCGATCATGCTGCGCTCGGACTTCTGGCCGGTTTCCTTTTCCACGATGGAGGCCATGGTCAGCGCTTCATACGGGTTTTTGTAGGGCAGGTTCGGATCGCGCTTTTCCCAGGCGTCGCTCAGCTTGGCGATCAGCATGGTGTGCGCCTGGCGGAAAATGGCCAGCTCGCTGGAACCCTTGGCGAACAGATAGGTATCCGGGAAGAACAGCCCTTCGGGCGCCTTGAACTCGGGAGAAACCAGCGCCATCAGTTCGGTGTCGGACAGGGCGATGGTGTCGTGTTTCAGGCCTTTGTGCGCCGCCACGGCCTGGCGCATCTGGCGGAAGGTCCAGCCTTCGATGATGGTCAGCTGCTCCTGCGCGAATTCGCCGCGCACCAGCTGGTCGATTAGGCGCAGCGGCGTGGTGCCGGGTTTGAGCTCGTAGGCGCCGGCCTTGAGCTTGGACGACTTTTGCGTAAAGCGCGCGAGCAGGTTGAACAGCAGCGGCTGGATGGGTATGCCCGCCTCGGCGATCTGCTGGCCGGCCGCATGTGCGCCGCTGCCGGGCACGATCGTGAATTCGATGGCGGGTTCTTCCGTAATAATCGGCTGCCCGGCCCACCAGGCAAAGCCGCCCCCTGCCGCCGCCGCAGCCAGGATGCCCAACATAATCGTCTTTTTTATGAATGCCATTTGCTAGCCACTTTTCAGGCGGGGAAACCGCTTTTTTGCGGCGTCCGGCGCGAATTCTTCTACATCACTATAATTAGGCCGTAATGATAATGCTTTAATCGTCAAATTATTGGAATTTATGAGTAACTGGAATCAACTTTTAACGCCGCAGGGCAAGCCACTGACCCCGACCGAACTGGCCGTGGGCTTTGTTGCCGCCGTCACCGACCAAGGCCTGATCGCATTGAGCGGCCCGGATTCGGCCACTTTCCTGCACAGCCAGTTGACCAACGACGTCGAGCACCTGGGCCTGGACGACGTGCGCCTGGCCGGCTATTGCAGCCCGAAAGGCCGCCTGCAAGCCACCTTCCTGCTATGGCGCAACGAGGAGTCCATCTTCCTGCAATTGCCGCGCGAAATCCAGCCCGCCCTGCAGAAACGCCTGTCCATGTTCGTGATGCGCGCCAAGACCAAGCTGGCCGACGCCACCGAGGCGCCCGCCACGCAAGTGGTGCTGGCCCTGGGCGGCGGCATGGCCGAGGCCGTGCTGCAGACCTGGTTCGAGCCGCTGCCGGAGCAACCCTACAGCAAGATCGAGCACCCGCTGGGCACGCTGCTGCGCCTGGCGGACGCGTTCGGCGCGCCGCGCTACCTGTGGATCACCTCGGCCGAAATCGCGGAAACCGTCGCGCCCGTGCTGGCGGACAAGCTGAACGTGGGCGGCAACGAGGCCTGGCGCCTGGCGGAAATCCACGCCGCCGTGCCGCAGATCAGCGCCGCCACACAGGAGCAGTTTGTACCGCAGATGATCAATTTCGAGCTGCTGGGCGGCGTCAATTTCAAGAAAGGCTGCTATCCGGGCCAGGAAATCGTCGCGCGCAGCCAGTACCTGGGCAAGCTCAAGCGCCGCACGGCGCTGGTGCGCCTGGCCGATGGCGACGTTAAAGCCGGCGCGGAAGTCTTTGCCGAGGCCGATCCGTCCCAGCCTTGCGGCATGGTGGTGAACGCCGCGCCGAACGGCCTGGGCGGCGTGGACGCGCTGGTGGAAATGAAACTGGACGCGCTGGAACAGGGCGCTGTGCGCCTGGGTTCGGCGGACGGCGTGCCGCTGGAATTCCTGCCCATGCCCTACGTGCTGGACAAGCTCGACGTCTAGCATGGCCGATTTGTACATCTACTACCAGGTGCGGGAGGCCGACACGGCCAGCCTGCACGGCGCGGTCACGGCCATGCAGGCCGGACTGGCCAGCGCTTGCGGCGCGCTGCCGCAGCTGAAGCGCCGTCCGCAGGCCAAAGATGGCTTGCAGACCTGGATGGAAGTTTATCCGGCGGTGCCGGACGGGTTCGAGGCCGCGCTGGCGGCCGCCGTCCAGCAATCCGGGCTGCTGCCGCTCACGGCCGGCCCCCGCCACACCGAAGTTTTTACGGATTTCAACTCATGTGTTTGATCGTTTTCGCTTGGCAAGTGGTGCCGGCCGTGCCGCTGATCGCTGCTGCCAACCGCGATGAATATTACGCCCGCGAAGCGGCCCCGGCCGGGCCGTGGCCGGAGCAGCCGCGCATTTACGCGGGCCGCGACCTGAAGGCGGGCGGCAGCTGGATGGGCGTCGCTCAAACCGATGCCGCAGCCGGCGTCGCTTCGCCGCGCTTTGCCGCCATCACCAATATCCGCGCGCCGCTGGAGCACAAGGCCGATGCGCCCTCGCGCGGCCAGCTGGTGTCCGATTTTCTGGCCGGCAGCATGTCGCCGGCCGAGTATGTGGAGCACATCCGTCCCGGCGCGGACGCCTACAACGGCTTCAACCTCGTCATCGGCGACCGCGACACCCTGATCTGGTACTCGAACAAGGGCGGCGACGATCCCCGCAACGGCCAGCCGCTCGCGCCGGGCATCTACGGCCTGTCCAACGCCACGCTGGACTCGCCGTGGCCCAAGGTGCTGAAGACCAAAGCCCAGTTCGCCAGCCTGCTGTGCCTGGGCGCGCCCGACGACGCCTACTTCGAAATGCTGGCCGACACCACCCGCGCCCCGGACCTGCGCCTGCCCGAAACCGGCGTGCCGCTGGAAGTCGAGCGCCTGCTGTCCGCCGTCCGCATCGAGTCCCCCGGCTACGGCACCCGCAGCTCGACCGTGGTCAAGCTTTATGCCGATGGCCCCGCTGTGCTGCACGAAATGCTCATCCAGTAAAACAGCAGCTTTGAACGCAGGTCATACGGGTGGTAGCTCGGAGCCCGAGCAAATGGTGTGGACCAGACTGCGCAGCCAGCGGTGGGCGGGGTCTGCATCCATGCGGGGGTGCCAGAGTATGGAGACGGTGATTTGCGGCGCGGCCAGCGGCAGCGGGAAGCTGTGCAGGCCGTCGCGCAGCTTGCCGGTCTGGCGCTCGGGAACGCTGGCGATCAGGTCCGTGGCGCGCACCAGCGCCAGCGCCGCCGAAAAACTGCCGACGATGGTGGCTACCTTCCGCTCCAGCCCTGCCTGGCTCAGCGCTTCGTCTATCTGCCCTCTTTCCTGCCCCCGCCGCGACACGGCGATGTGCCGGCCTTCGGCATAGCGCGCCGCCGTTACGGCGTCTGCGCTGAGCGGGTGGCCGGCGCGCACCACGCCCACGAAACGGTCACGGAACAGCGCGCGGGTGCGCACTTCGGGGCCGGTCGCCTTGCCCACCACCCCGGTTTCCAGATCCACCGTGCCGTCGCGCAGAGCGGTGCTTTCCTTGTCCAGCTTGTCCACAAAACACAGGCGCACACCGGGCGCTTCGGCTGCGGCGCGGGAGATCAGTTCGGCGCCGAAATTGTCGAGAAAGCCTTCCCGCGCGCGTATCGTGAACCTGCGTTCCAGCGCGGCAAGGTTCAGCCGCTCCGCCGGCCGGAGGACGGATTCGGCGTCCTGAACCAGCTGGCTGACGCGCTCGCGCAGCTCCAGCGCGCGCGGCGTGGGCACGAGGCCGCGTCCGGCGCGCACCAGCAAGGGATCGCCAGTGGTCTCCCGCAGCCGCGCCAGCGCCCGGCTCATGGCCGAGGGACTGAGCCGCAAGCGCCTGGCCGCACGAGCAACGCTGCCCTCGGCAAGCAGCACGTCCAGCGTAATGAGCAGGTTGAGGTCCGGAGCGGTCATGCGGCAACGATAGCACGGAAGCACGGAATATATGGCGTTAAACGCACTAATAAGCTGCAACCCGTGCGCCTTCCGCCATGGATGGCGCTCGGCTACGATGGCTGCAGACCAATCCGCAGGAGAACCAGCATGAATACCCGGCCGATCCAGCCTCCCATCGCGCTTCCCATCCCGCTCACAGCCGCAGCCCGCCGTGCGCTGGCCGCGCTTTCGCTGACGACGCTGCTGTCCTCGCTGGGCACCAGCATCGCCAACGTCGCACTGCCGACGCTGACGGCCGGCTTCCACGCGCCGTTCCAGCACGTCCAGTGGGTGGTGCTGGCCTATCTGCTGGCGATCACCACGCTGATCGTGAGCGTAGGGAGGCTGGGTGACCTGCTGGGCAGACGCAGGCTGCTGGTCGGCGGGGTGGTCCTGTTCTCGCTTGCCTCGGCCTTGTGCGCCTTGGCTGGGGAACTGTGGCAGCTGATCGCGGCACGCGCGTTGCAAGGGCTCGGCGCCGCCGCCATGATGTCCCTTGCGATGGCGTTTGCGGCCAGCGCCGTGCCCAAGGAGAAGACCGGCGCCGCCATGGGCTTGCTGGGCACCATGTCCGCCGTCGGCACCGCCTTGGGGCCGACGGCGGGCGGAGGATTGATCGCCTTGGCCGGCTGGCCCGCGATTTTCTGGATCAGCGTCCCGCTTGGAGCGCTCTCCGCCCTGCTCGCCTATCGCTTCCTGCCCGCCGATGCCCCTGCTGCGGGCTCTCCACGGCCAAAGTTCGACCAGCTGGGCACCTTGCTGCTTGCACTGGCACTGGCCGCCTTCGCGCTGGCCATGACGCTGGGGCGCGGGCATTTCGGCTGGCTGAACGCGCTATTGCTGCTGGGCGCGGCGCTCGGCGGCGGACTATTTGCGCTGGCGCAGAAGAAGTCCGCCTCGCCGCTGATACGCCTGCAGATGCTGCGCCATCCCGTGCTGGGGGCGGGCTTTGCCGCGAGCGCCCTTGTGACGACGGTGGTGATGGCAACGCTGGTGGTCGGGCCGTTCTATCTTGGCGGCGCCCTGGGGCTGAAGGCGGCGGAGATCGGCCTGGTGATGTCGGCTGGTCCGCTGGTGGCGGCGCTGAGCGGCGTGCCCGCCGGGCGCCTGGTGGACAGCATAGGCGCGCACCGGGCGGGCCTGGCCGGCTTGGCAGGCATGGCCGCCGGCGCAAGCGTCCTGCCCTGGACGGCCGCCAGTTGCGGCGTGCCTGGATACGTCGCTCCGCTGGCGCTGCTGACCGCAGGCTACGCGCTGTTCCAGGCGGCGAACAACACCGCAGTCATGGCGGACATCGAAGCCAGCCAGCGCGGAGTGGTCTCCGGCTTGCTCAATCTGTCGCGCAATCTGGGATTAATTACAGGCGCATCGGCCATGGGCGCCTTGTACGCGCTGGGCGGCATGCGGGCCGCGTTCGGCGTTGCCGCCGTGCTGGCCCTGGCTGCCGCCGCCATCATTCAAAGGAATGCGCCATCTCCACGTGCGGAATGCCCGCTTCCATGAATTCCTCGCCGACGATGGCGAAGCCGTGCTTTTCGTAGAATGGGGCGGCGTGCGTCTGCGCGCCCAGCACCACGCGCTTGTGGCCGCGCAGCCTGGCCTGTTCCATCAGCCCTTGCAGCAGCGCGCCGCCGATGCCGGTCCCGCGCCCCGCCTTGCGCACCGCCATGCGGCCGATATGGCCGTCCGGCAGCAGGCGGCCGGTGCCGATGGCCACGCCGGCTGCGTCATAGGCCACGGCGTGCAGACAGGCCGCGTCGTTATTATCCATCTCCAGTTCGGCGGGAACGTTCTGCTCCACCACGAAGACCTCCATGCGGATGATCTTCGCGTCCCGCTGCAGTTCGGTCCAGTCGCCGAAACGGATATCGTGCCGAGTGCCCATGCCTGCCGTGCTCCATGAATGCGAAAGCACAATTGTCGCATGCAGGCCTTAACCCGCGCTACCGCCTTTCACCATGTCCTTCAGCATCTGGCGGATGTGCGGCGTCGCTTCGTTGGGGTCGGTCGGGTTGCGGCCGGTGGTCATGTCTTCCATGCGCGTTTTCAGGCCGCCCAGCGCCTGCGGGTGCGTGTAGATGTAGAACTGGCCGTCCGCTATCGCCTGGAAGGTGATGTTGGCCACGTCCTCGGCGGTGACCTTGCCTGAGGTGACGGCCTTGTCCGTCATCGCCTGCGAAGCCAGCTGGCTGCGGGTGGGCTTGGCGTCCATCTTCACGTCGTCCGGACGGTTGCGGTGCGACTGGTTGATGCCGGTCGGGACGAAGAACGGGCACAGCACCGACGCGCCGATGGGCGCATCGACCAGGTTCAGGTCGTGGTACAGCGTCTCGGACAGCGAGACCACCGCATGCTTGGACACGTTGTAGACGCCCATCGCGGTCGGATTGACCACGCCCGCCATCGAGGAGGTGTTGACGATATGCCCCTGGTAGCCCTCTTCCTTCTTGGCGCATTCCAGCATCAGCCGGGTGAAGATGCGCACGCCGTGGATCACGCCCCAGACGTTGACGCCCAGCACCCACTCCCAGTCCGCCACCGTGTTTTCCCAGATCAGGCCGCCCGAACCCACACCGGCGTTGTTAAACACCAGGTGTACCGAGCCGAACTCCTTCATGGCGGCGTCCGCCAGCGCCTGCACCTGCTCGCCCTTGCGCACGTCGCAGATCAGGCCGATCACCTGCGCGCCTTGCTCCTTCAGTTCGGCCACGGTCTTGTCCAGCGCGTCCTGCTGGACGTCGGCCAGCACCAGTTTCATGCCCAGCTTGTGCGCCTTGATGGCGAATTCGCGGCCGAGGCCGGCTGCGCCGCCGGTGATGACGGCAACTTTGTCTTGGAAATTTTTCATGAATGTCCGCCTTAGATGAGCTTAACCAGTTGTTTGCCGAAGTTTTTGCCTTTGAGCAGGCCCATGAATGCTTCCGGTGCGGCGGCCAGGCCGTCCGCTATGGATTCGCGGTATTTCAGCTTGCCGGTGGCGACCAGTCCGCCCAGCTCGGTCAAGCCCTGCGGCCACAGCTCCATATGCTCGGAGACGATGAAGCCGCGTACCGTCAGCCGGTTGGTCAGCAGCACGCGCGCGTTGCGGATGGGGACGTCTTCGCCGTTGTAGCCGGCGATCATGCCGCACAGCGCAACGCGGGCGAAGGCGTTGGTGCGGGCCAGCGCCGCGTCGAACACGGCGCCGCCCACGTTTTCGAAGATGGCGTCCACGCCGTCCGGGGTGGCGGCGGCCAGGTCGCCGTCCAGGTTGCCCGCCTTGTAGTCTATGCAGGCGTCGAAGCCCAGTTCATTGACCACGTAGTCGCATTTGTCCTTGCCGCCCGCAATACCCACCGCGCGGCAGCCGCGCAGCTTGGCCAGCTGGCCGACCACGCTGCCCACCGCGCCGCTGGCGGCGGACACGACTACCGTCTCGCCGGCCTTGGCCTGCATGATCTGGTTGAAGCCGAACCACGCCGTCATGCCGGGCATGCCGACCGGGCCGAGATAGGCCGACAGCGGGATATGCGTGGTGTCCAGCTTGCGCAGCAGCGCGCCGTCGGACACGCCGATCTCGGACCAGCCGAACATGCCCGCCACGAAGTCGCCCGCGGCGAACTTGGGATGCCTGGACTCGACCACCTGGCCGACGGTGCCGCCTATCATGGTGGCGTCCAGCGGCTGCGGCTCGGCGTAGCTCTTGGCGTCGCTCATGCGGCCCCGCATATATGGGTCCAGCGACAAATAATGGTTGCGGATCAGGATCTGGCCGTCCGCGATGGCGGGAACATCCGCCGTCTCCAGGCGGAAGTTGGAGGCCTGCACCTCGCCGCTGGGGCGGGAAGCCAGGACCATGCGCTGATAAGTGCTCATGCTGTTCTCCTTACAGTGCGGACACGCCGCCGTCCACCGGCAGGGTCTGGCCGGTGATGTGCTTGCCCGCGTCGGACGCCAGCAGCACCACGGGGCCTTTCAGGTCTTCGTCGTCGCCCAGGCGGCGCAGCGGCGCTTCGGCCGCCATCTGTTCCTCGCCCAGCGCGGCCAGCAGGCCGGCGGTCATCTTGGACGGGAAGAAGCCCGGCGCAATCGCGTTGACGGTAATGCCGTGCACGCCCCACTCCGCCGCCAGCGTGCGGGTGAAATTGATCACCGCCGCCTTGGAGGTGTTGTAGGCGATGGTCTGCATGCCGGGCGGGTTGCCCGCCAGGCCGGCGATGGAGGCGATGTTGACGATGCGGCCGTATTTGCGCGGTATCATCGAGCGCTTGCCCACCGCTTGCGACACCAGGAAGATGCTGCGGATGTTCAGGTTCATCACCTTGTCCCACGCCTCCAGCGGGTAGTCCTCGGCCGGCGCGCCCCAGGTGGCGCCGGCGTTGTTGACCAGGATGTCGATATGGCCGCCCAGCTTCTCCAGCGCCGCGTCCACCAGCGGGCCAACCGCCGCTTCCTTGGCCAGGTCCGCCGCGATGGCGTAGGCCGTCACGCCATGCTTGGCCAGGATGGCCACGGCTTCATCCAGATCCGACTGCTTGCGCGAGGACAGCACCACTTTGGCGCCCTGCTCGCCCAGCGCCAGCGCCATTTGCAGGCCCAGGCCGCGCGAGCCGCCCGTCACCAGTGCGGTCTTGCCTTGCAGGCTGAATAGTTCTTGGGTAGTACGCATATCTTGGTCTCCGGTCTGATTTTGTCGTGTTTGTTAAAACCACGCATCCTGCATGTCCAGCGTGGTGGTGTCTATGCTTTCCAGCAAATCGAGCTGCTGCTGCACCTTGGGCAGCTCCCAGCGGAAGAAGTAGCGGCAGGCTTGCAGCTTGCCCTGGTAGAAATCGGCGTCGCCGCCCGCCGCGCCGGAGGCCAGCGCGCCCGCCGCCACCACGGCCTGCTCCAGCCACATCCACGCAACCACGATATGGCCCATCGCTTCCAGATAGGTGCTGGCGTTGGCCAGCGTCTTGTTCATATCGCCCGCCGCGTACAGTGCTTGCGTTACGTGGGTGATGCGGCGCAGCGCACCGGCCAGCGCGTCCGCCTGCACGCGCAGCTCGGCGGACAGAGCGTGCTGCGGATTGGCCGACGCGGCCCGGTCCACGGTCTTGCGCACCTGGCCGGCGAAGGCCTTGAACAGCGCACCGTCCTGCATCGCCACCTTGCGGCCCAGCAGGTCCAGGCCGTGGATGCCGTGCGTGCCTTCGTGGATGGCGTTCAGGCGGTTGTCGCGGTAAAACTGCTCCACGTTGTATTCACGGGTGTAGCCGTAGCCGCCGTGCACCTGTATCGCCAGGCTGTTGGCCTCCACGCACCATTGCGACGGCCAGGATTTGGTGATGGGCGTAAGGAAGTCCAGCAGGCGGCCCGCGTGTTCGCGCGCCTCCGGCGTGGCGGCGGTCTGCTGCTCGTCCACCAGGCGGGAGCTATACAGCACCAGCGCCAGCGCGCCTTCGCTGTAGGCCTTCTGCGCCAGCAGCATGCGGCGCACGTCGGTGTGCGCCATGATGGGCAGCTGCGGCTGCGCCGGGTCCTTGGCGGCCGGGTGGCGGCCCTGCGGGCGGTTGCGCGCATAGTCCAGCGCATGCAGATAGCCGGTGTAGCCCAGCACGGCGGCGCCCGCGCCCACTCCGATGCGCGCCTCGTTCATCATGTGGAACATATTGGCCAGGCCCTGGTGCGGATTGCCGACCAGGTAGCCGATGGCGCCGCCCTTGCCCTGCGGCTTGAACTTGCCTTCGCCGAAGTTGAGCAGGCAGTTGCTGGTGCCGCGGTTGCCCATCTTGTGGTTCAGGCCCGCCAGCACCACGTCGTTGCGCTCGCCCAGCGTGCCGTCTTCGTTGACCAGGAACTTGGGCACGATGAACAGCGAGATGCCTTTTACGCCGGGGATCAGCTTGCCGTCCGGGCCGGGGATCTTGGCCAGCACCAGGTGGACGATATTGCCCGCCAAATCGTGCTCGCCGGCCGAGATCCACATCTTGTTGCCGCTCAGGCGGTACTGGCGCTCGCCGTCCAGGCCTGGCACCGGATCCGGCTCCGCGCGGGTGCTGATGTCGGACAGGCTGGAGCCGGCTTGCGGCTCGGACAAGCACATGGTGCCGAAGAAGCGCCCCTCGAACATCGGCCGCACGTAGTGGCGCACCTGTTCCGGCGTGCCGGTCTTCAACAGCGTGTTGGCGTTGCCTATGGTGAGGAAGAGATAGGACGTGGTCGAGACATTGGCCGCCGTGAAGTAGGCCGCCAGCACCTTCTCCACCGTGACCGGCAGCTGCATGCCGCCCAGCTCATAGTCCTGGCCCGCCGCCAGCAGGCCAGCGCCCACGTAGGCGTCCAGCGCGGCCTTCACCTCGGGGATGATCTTCACCTCCAGGCAATGCTCGCCCGGCACCGCGTGCGGTTCCTGCTGGTCGCTCTTCTTGTTGTGCGGGGCGAACAGCTCGGTGGCGATCTGCTCGGCCGTGTCGATGGCCGCGTTGAAGGTCTCGCGGCTGTGGTCCTGGAAGCGCGGGCGCTGGTTCAGCGCCTCCACGTCCAGCCATTCATACAATAGGAAATCGATGTCGCGCCGCGACAGGAGTTTGGATTGCATAGGTAGTCTCAGGAATCTAATTATGAAACGGGCGCTTCTCCGAGCGCCCGTGCTTGCTGCTTATACGACTTCGAACAGGCCCGCAGCGCCCTGGCCGCCGCCGATGCACATGGTCACCACCACGTATTTCACGCCACGGCGCTTGCCTTCGATCAGCGCGTGGCCCGTCAGGCGGGCGCCCGACACGCCGTAAGGATGGCCCACGGCGATGGCGCCGCCGTTCACGTTCAGGCGGTCCATCGGGATGCCCAGCTTGTCGGCGCAATACAGCACCTGCACGGCGAAGGCTTCGTTCAGCTCCCACAGGCCGATGTCCTCCACTTTCAGGCCGGCCTGCTTGAGCAGCTTGGGAATGGCGAACACGGGGCCGATGCCCATTTCGTCCGGCTCGCAGCCGGCCACGGCGAAGCCGCGGAATATGCCCAGCGGCTGCAGACCCTTGGCTTCCGCCACTTTCGCATTCATCACGATGGCGACCGAGGCGCCGTCCGAGAACTGGCTGGCGTTGCCCGCCGTGATCACGCCGCCCGGCATGGCGGTGCGGATCTTGGACACGGCTTCCAGCGTGGTGTCGGCGCGGATGCCTTCGTCGGCCGAGATGGTCACTTCGCGGCTCACCAGCATGCCGCTGGCCTTGTCGGCCACGCCCATGACCGTGGTCATCGGCACGATTTCGGCGTTGAACAGGCCTGCGGCCTGCGCGGCGGCGGCGCGCTGCTGGCTTTGCACGCCGTATTCGTCCTGGCGCTCCTTGCTGATGCCGTAGCGCTTGGCCACGGTTTCGGCGGTTTGCAGCATGCTCCAGTAGATTTCCGGTTTGTTCTGCGACAGCCACACTTCCTTGTACATATGCAGATTCATTTCCTGCTGCACGCAGGAGATCGATTCCACGCCGCCGGCGGCGAAGATGTCGCCCTGGCCGGCAATAATGGCCTGGGCAGCGGTGGCGATGGTTTGCAGGCCGGACGAGCAGAAGCGGTTGATGGTCATGCCGGCGGTGCTCACCGGGCAGCCGGCGCGCAGCGCGATCTGGCGCGCGATATTGCCGCCGGTGGCGCCTTCCGGGTTGGCGCAGCCGATCAGCACGTCCTCCACCTCGCCCGCCTCGATATTGGCGCGCGCAATGGCCGCCTGCAGGGCGTGGCCGCCCAGCGTGGCGCCGTGCGTCATGTTGAAAGCGCCCTTCCACGATTTGGCCAGGCCAGTACGGGCGGTCGAAACGATCACGGCATCAGTCATCTTTGTCTCCTGGTGAGATGTTTATAGTCGATTTATCCAGAATATCATATTTTAGTACGGTCGTTCGCAAATTTTTCTGGCGTGCTTTTTGGGCTAAGGCCACTTGTAAGCTTGACGTAAGTTTGAAGCAAGCATGACGTAAGGTTAAGCGTCCATAGTGCATCCAAGCTAATGAAGTAACAACGAATTGGCTTTCGGGTTCAATAATTATATGGAGACAAATCATGGCAACAGCATCCGGCACCGCCAACGGCTTGCGCAACACGGGCGGCAAAGCATCGCCCATGACGGCGGAAGAAAAGAAGGTCATCTTCGCGTCCTCGCTAGGCACCGTATTTGAGTGGTACGACTTTTATCTGTACGGCTCGCTCGCATCCATCATCGCCAAGCAGTTCTTTATCGGCGATCCTACCACCACCTTCATTTTTGCCCTGCTGGCCTTCGCCGCCGGCTTCATCGTGCGTCCCTTCGGCGCGCTGGTGTTCGGCCGCCTGGGTGACATGATCGGCCGCAAATACACCTTCCTGGTCACCATCCTGATCATGGGTGCGTCCACCTTCATCGTCGGCCTGCTGCCGGGCTATGCCGCCATCGGCATCGCCGCCCCCATCATCCTGGTCACGCTGCGCATCTTGCAGGGCCTGGCGCTGGGCGGCGAGTACGGCGGCGCGGCCACTTACGTCGCGGAACATGCGCCGGAAGGCAAGCGCGGCGCCTTCACCGCATGGATACAGACCACGGCCACCCTGGGCCTGTTCCTGTCCCTGCTGGTCATCCTGGGCACCCGCACCGCCACCGGCGAAGAAGCCTTCAACGCCTGGGGCTGGCGCATTCCCTTCCTGGTCTCCGTGCTGCTGCTCGGCGTCTCGGTCTGGATCCGCCTGTCCATGAATGAATCGCCGGCCTTCGCCAAGATGAAAGCGGAAGGCAAAACCTCCAAGGCGCCGCTGAGCGAAGCCTTCGGCCAATGGCGCAACATGAAAGTGGTGATCCTGGCGCTGGTCGGCCTGACCATGGGCCAGGCAGTGGTCTGGTACACCGGCCAGTTCTACGCCCTGTTCTTCATGACCCAGGTGCTGAAGATCGACGGTCCGAACGCCAACATCATGACCGCGCTGTCGCTGGCGCTGGCCACCCCGTTCTTCATCTTCTTCGGCATGCTGTCGGATAAGATCGGCCGCAAATGGATCATCCTGGGCGGCTGCGTGATTGCTGCGGCAACCTACTTCCCGCTGTTCGGCGCGCTGACCCACTACGGCAACCCTGCCCTGGAAGCCGCACTGAAAAACTCGCCAGTGGTGGTGGTGGCCGATCCAGCTTCCTGCCACTTCCAGTTCAACCCGACCGGCACCAAGAAATTCCCATCCTCGTGCGATATCGCCACCGGCATGCTGTCCGGCGCTTCGGTTGCCTACACCACCGTGGAAGCTGCGCCAGGCACCGTTGCCAAGATCAAGGTGGGCGACAAGGAAATCAGCGCCTTCAACGCCACCATGACGCCTGACGGCCTGAACTTCGACAAAGCCAGCAAGGATACCGAAGCTGCGCTGAAGAAGGAAGTCAGCGGCGCGATCAAGGCGGCAGGCTACCCAGCCAAGGCTGACGAAGCGCAGATGAACAAGCCGATGATGGTATTGATCCTGTTCATCCTGGTGCTGTATGTGACCATGGTGTACGGCCCGATCGCAGCCATGCTGGTGGAGATGTTCCCAACCCGCATCCGCTACACCTCGATGTCGCTGCCATACCATATCGGTAACGGCTGGTTCGGCGGCCTGCTGCCTACCATCTCGTTCGCGCTGGTGGCCTTCAAGGGCGACATCTACTACGGCCTGTGGTATCCGATCGTGATCGCGCTGATCACCGCAGTCATCGGCGCCCTGTTCGTGAAAGAGACCATCCACAACGACATCTACGCAGCGGATTGATTTCCCGGTATGGCGGGGCTTGTGCCCCGCCAGCGTTCCTTACGCAGCGGATTGATTCCCCGGTACGGCGGGGCAAACGCCCCGCCAGCGTTCCTTCCAGCCGCCCTTGGGCGGCTTTTTTTACGCTTGCATCAACGGCTGGTAGACGCAGTCGCGCAGCTGCGCGTCGCTCCAGGGCTTGGGGAAGATGCGGCGCGCGGCGCCGCTGTTGAGGGCGTCCAGCGCCGCCGCGTAGCTTTCATCGCCTGTCAGCAGGATGCGCTCGGCGCCGGGACGCTGCTCCGCCGCCTGTGCCAAAAAGTCCACGCCGCTCATATCGGACAGGCGCTCGCCGCACACCACCGCCTGCACCGGATTAATTTCCAGCAGTGCCAGCGCATCCGCCCCGCTGGACGCCGCCAGGATCTTGCTGCCGTCGCCCTTGAGCACGCGGTTCAGCGCGCGCAGCGTGGCCGCTTCCGCGTCCACCAGCAGCAAGGTCCGCATGACGGCGCTGTCCTCCGGCGCCTGCGTTGCCTTGGCCGCCACCGGCAGCTTTTTGCCGGAGGCGAGCAGCGCCGCATAGCCGTCGGCCGGCAGCGCCTTGCTGAACAACGCGCCCTGCACCGCGTCGCAATGGCGCTGCTGCAGGCTGTGCAGTTGCGCTTCCGTTTCCACGCCGTCCGCCACCACCTTGCCCCCCAGCGTATGGGCCATCGCCACAATCGCGCCGCACAGCACCGCTGCGCCGGGCGAGGCGCCCAGTTCACGCACCAGCGCCGGGTCCAGTTTCAGGCGGTCAAACGGAAACTCCTTCAGGCAGTACAGCGAGGCCTGGCTGCTGCCGAAATCGTCCAGCACCAGGCCCACGCCCAGTTCCTGCAGCTGCCGCAGCGTGGCGGCCGCCGCCTCAGGGTTGTGCATCAGCGCATGTTCACCCACCTCCAGCACCAGCGAAGCGGCCGGCGCACCACTGCTCTCCAGCGCATGCCGCACCGTGTCCGCCAGCCCGGGCAGCTGGAACTGGCTGGCCGACAGGTTGACCGCCACCGGCGGTATCTGCAAGCCCTGGTCCGCCCATTCCTTCAGTTGCCGGCACGCCCGCTCTATGGCCCAGGCGCCGAATGGCAGCACCATCCCGGTCTCCTCGGCCTGTCGGATGAAGTCCTGCGGCGCCAGCACGCCGCGCTGCGGATGCTGCCAGCGCAGCGTCGCTTCCGCGCAGTTGACGCCGCCATGCGCAAGACTCGCCTGCGGCTGGTAGTACAGCAGCAGTTCGCCACGTTCCAGCGCGCGGCCCAGCTCCAGCTCCATCGCGCCGCGCTGCGCCACCTGCGCATTGAGCGCCGTGGCGTAGTAGCGGTAGGTATTGCCGCCTTGCTGTTTGGCTTGCTGCATGGCCTCCGCCGCATGCGCCAGCAAGGGACCGCCATCGGGGCCGTCGCCCGTGTCGTCGGGATACAGGCTGATGCCGATGGAGCACATCAGCTTGAGCAGCGGCGTGTCCGGCGGCAGCAGGCTGGCGTCCACCGGCTGAGCCAGCGCGGCGGCCACCCGCGCCGCGATCTTGCCCGCATGGGCCGCCGACACCAGGCCGGGCAGCAGCACGATGAATTCGTCCGCGCCTGGACGCGAAAGCACGGCCTTCTCGCCGGCCGCCTGCGCCAGACGCAGCGCGGCCTGCACCAGCACCTGGTCCGCCACCTCCCGGCCCAGCTTTTCGTTGATGATCTCAAAGCTGTCCAGGTTCACGTGCAGCGCGCCAAGCTTGCGGTGCGTGGCGGCGGCTTGCGCGGCCAGCGGCGCAACCTTGCGCTGCAAAGTCTCCAGCGTGGCCAGCCCGGTCAGGTCGTCAAAATAGACCGGATGCGCGGAGCGCTCCAGGGCCTCCGCTTCGGCTGCGGCGGCCACCGCCACGCACTGCGCATGCAGCTTGGTGCGGCCTATGCCCAGCACCAGGTCCTCCGCCAGGGTTTGCAGCAGCTTGAGTTCCTCGTCGTCGAAAATCTCCGCGTGCACGGAATAGATGCCCAGCACGCCGAACGGCGCCGCTTCTGGATCTGTCCGCAAAGGCAGGGCGGCGGCGGCCAACAGGCCGTGCGGCACCTCCGGGCGGTCCGCCGCATTGAACACCATATCGGTGGCCAGCTGGCTGGTGGTCATGGTGCGGTTCTGGTGGATGGCCGTGCCGAAGCCGCCCTGTTCGTGGACTTCCTCGCCCCAGCTCAGCGCCAGCTTGTGCACATAGTTCGCGTCCGTGCCACCGTGCCCGACGACTTCGATGCTGAATTTCTCGTCCTCGCGCGCATAGCCCACCCAAGCTGCGCGGTAGCCGCCGTGTTCGCACAGATGGGCGCACACCTCCGCCAGCAGTTCCTTCTCGTCCTGCGCCCGCAACTGGGACTGCCAGCAGGCCGACAGCAGCGCCCAGGCCCGCTCCAGACGGCGCAGGCGGGCGTTGTTGTCCGCGTGGCGCTTGGCGGCGATGCTGGTTTCGTCGGCGATGCGGTTCATGGAGCGCACCAGGATGTCGAATTCGCTGGCGCTGTCCGCGTCCGCATCCAGCCGCTTGGCGCGCGCACCCGCACGCGCGTGGCTGCCGCCGTGGCTGAAGTTCTCGGAGGCGATGGCGCCGGCGAAGGCGATGCAGTCGCGCAGCGTGCCGTCTATGCTGTGGGTGAAGCGCCGCGCCAGCAGGATGCCGGCGCCGGTGGCCAGCGCCGGCAGCAGGAACATGGCCACCAGGGCGCTCAGCGCCAGCTGGGAAGCACGCTCGCGGGCGCGTTCGGATGCGTCGGCTGCGCGCGCGCTGACCGTGTCAAGCAGCGGAGCCAGCGTGGCGGCGGCTGGCGGCGCCGCGCCGGCCTTGGCTTTTTCCTCGTATTCATAGCTGCTGGCGGTGACGGCCTGCGCCGCCCGGCGCACGCTGGACTCTCCGCTCAGCCCGGCCACGTCCCGCATTTGCGCGCGCAGGGCCAGCAGCGCCGCCGCGCGCGTGGCGGGCGCGTCCAGCAGGCGCAGATCCGCGCCCGCCTTGTGCGCCAGCTGCACCGCGTACTGCTCCTGGCCGCTATAGGCGCGCCAGGCGTGCACCGCGTACAAGTGCACAAAACCGGCCAGCAAGGCAGCGGCCAGCATAGGCATGGCCAAACTGGCAACGACGGCCCACAGCCTGCTGTGCAGGCTTAGCCGCGCGAGGCGGCTGTCAAACTCCGCGAGCAGTGACATTTCGACATCTCCAATGTTCTAATAGTTAAGAACATAGTAGTCCGAAATTTGCCACATGGAAAGATATCTTCGATCAGGACGTTCAAGCCGTCAGTAACTGCTGGTGGCGAAATGCCTGCTGGACGCAGTCCCGCAGTTGCTCGTCGTCCCAGGGCTTGGTGAAGTAGCGGTAGACCGCGCCACGGTTGATGGCGTCAATCACGGAATCCAGGTCGGCATAGCCGGACAGGATGATGCGGACAGTGTCCGGGTACAGGTCCTTCACGCGGCTGAGGAATTCAATGCCGGTCATTTCAGGCATGCGGTGGTCCGACAACACTACCTGCACCGGATTCATGGCCAGCAGCTTGAGCGCGTCCGCGGCGCTGGTGGCGGCCAGGATTTTGTAGCCGTCCAGCCGCAGCGCGCGGTTCAGCGAGCGGATGATATTCGGTTCGTCGTCCAGCAGCAGCAAGGTGGGCGGCGTTTCCGCAGCATCCGGCAGGGCCAGTTTTTTGCCGCCCGCCAGCAGCTGCGCGTAGGCGTCGGCCGGCACGGCTTTGCTGAACAGGTAGCCCTGCATGCTGTCGCAATAGCGCCGCCGCAGGTAGTTCATCTGCTCCTCCGTTTCCACGCCCTCGGCCACCACCTGCACCCGCAGATTGTGCGCCAGCCCGATCACGGCGTTGCAAATGGCCGCGTCGTCCGGCGAGGTGGCGATGTCGCGCACGAAGGACTGGTCTATCTTCAAATGGTCGATGGCAAAGCGCTTCAAATGGCTCAGCGAGGAATAGCCGGTGCCGAAATCGTCCAGCGCTATGCCCACGCCCAGTTCCTTCAGTTCGCGCAGCGTGGCGATGGCCGCTTCCACGTCATGCATCACCGCGCTCTCGGTCAGCTCCAGCACCAGCTGGCGCCCCGGCACGCCGCTGTTTTCCAGCGCCCTGCGCACCGTGCGCACCAGGTCCTTTTGCTGGAACTGGCGCGCGGACAGATTGACGGCCACCGGCGGCGACTTTACGCCTGCATCGCGCCAGGCCTTGAGCTGGCCGCAGACGTTTTCTATGGCCCACGCGCCTATCGGCAGCACCAGCCCGGTTTCCTCGGCCAGCTTGATGAATTCGCCCGGCGCCACCATGCCGCGCGTGGGGTGCTTCCAGCGCATCAGCGCTTCGGCGCCGACGATGACGCCGGTCTGCAGGCTGCATTGCGGCTGGTAGTGCATGGACAGTTCGCCGCGCTCCAGCGCCCGGCTCAGCTCCGACTCCATGACAAAGCGCGAGGCCATGCGCACATTGAGCTCGGGCGCATAGTAGCGGCAGGTATTGCCGCCCTGCCTTTTGGCCTCCTGCATGGCCAGGCCGGCGTTGCGCAGCAGGTCGCCTATCTCGGCGCTGTCGTCGGGGTAGAGGCTGATGCCCATGGAGCCAAGCGGGCGTATCGCCGGCGCGCCCGCCGGCAGCAGCCCGGCAGCCAGCGGTTCGGCCAGCTGCGCCGCCATGCGGCTGGCGATCTGCGCCGCGTCGCCCGGCGCGGCAAGTCCCGGCAGCAGGATGACGAATTCGTCCGCGCCCGGCCGCGCCAGCACTGCCCCCTCCCCCGCGCAATGGGCCAGCCGCAGCGCGGCCTGCACCAGCACCTGATCGCCGACGGCGCGGCCCAGCGTGTCGTTGATGTCCTTGAAGCGGTCCAGGTCCACGTGCAGCGCCGCCAGCGTCTTGCGCCCGGCGCGCGCCTGCTCGGCCAGTTGCTGCAGCTGTGCTTGCAGCGTTTCCAGCTTGGCCAGCCCGGTCAGGTCGTCGTAATTGACATGGCGGGCTAACTGCTCCTCGGCGCGCTGGCGCTGCCCCGACTGGCGGCGGCTGATAATGCCGAAAGCCAGATCGTCCGCCAGGTCATGCAGCAGTTGCA
Organism: Pseudoduganella sp. GW821-FHT05F09; assembly: GCF_059419605.1. Taxonomy (NCBI): domain Bacteria; kingdom Pseudomonadati; phylum Pseudomonadota; class Betaproteobacteria; order Burkholderiales; family Oxalobacteraceae; genus Pseudoduganella; species Pseudoduganella sp. GW821-FHT05F09. The sequence goes on along the minus strand of NZ_JBWKSD010000001.1, from coordinate 1,009,982 downwards.
GCTCCTCGTCCTCCACGGGGCGGGTCTGTTCGGAATAGATGCCCAGCACGCCGAACGCGGTCCGCCCTCCTTCGCCGTCCTGCATCAGCGGCAACGCCAGCGCCGAGGCCAGGCCATGTGGCGGCGTGAGTTCGCGCCAGCAGGTAAAGACCAGGTCCGATGCGAGCTGGCTGGTGGCCACCGTGCGCGCCTGGTGGATGGCGGTGCCGAAGCCGCCCTGCTTGTGCACGTCCGCGCCCCAGCTCAACTGCAGGCCGTGCACGTAATCCGCATCCGTGCCGGCATGCGCGGCGACTTCTATGGCCCTGGCTTCATCGTCGCGCGCATAGCCCACCCAGGCCACGCGGTAGCCGCCCAGCTCCGCCAGGTGCCCGCAAATGGCGTCCAGCAGCTCCGCCTCGCTGCCTGCCTTGACCAGCGACTTGCTGCACGCGGACAGCAAAGCCCATGAGCGCTCCACCCGCTCCAGCCTTGCGGTCTGCGCCGCCGTGCGCTCGGCGGCGGTGACGGTTTCGTCGGCGATGCGGTTCATGGAGCGCACCAGGATGTCGAATTCGCTGGCGCTGTCGGCGTCCGCATCCAGGCGGCGCGCGCTGGCGGCGGGACGCGCCAGGCTGCCACCGTGGCTGAAATTGCCCGCCGCGATATCGCCCGCGAAGGCGATGCAGTCACGCAGCGTGCCGTCTATGCTGCGCGTAATGCCGCTGGCCAAAGCCACCGCGCCCGCCGCCGCAAGCACCGGCAGCAGCACCATCGCCAGCAGCGCCACCCGTCCCGCAAGCACGGCGTGCGCATGCGCTTGCGCGGATGCGCCCGTGGCCTGCACCGCCAGTTCGTCGAGCAAGGGCGCCAGCGGCGCGGGGGCGGCGGCGCCGGCAGCCCTGCCGGCCTCGTATTCATAGGTGAGCAAGGCAACCGCCTGCGCTGCGCTGCGCACGTTCTCGTCGCCGCTGAGGCCCGCAATGTCGCGCATCTGCGCGCGCAGGCCGCTCAGCGTGGCGCGGCGCGTGGCCGCCGCATCCAGCGCCGGCAGCGAAGCGCTGCCTCTCAAGGCCAGTTGCAGCGCGCGCTGCTCCTGTTCGGCAAAGGCGTGCCAGGCGGACGCTGCGTACAAATGCAGCAGCACCACCACCAGCGCCGAGGCTAGCATGGGGATAGCTAAACAACTGATGACTGTTTGTAGTCTGGCGCGCAGACTGAGGCGGGAAAGGCGGGCGTGGAAGTTAGCGAACAGTGCCATGGGCTGGGCCCGCGCAACCGTGTTCAGGACAAACACTCCGGGTATTCATGCGGCATCTCCTGTAATTCGGACAGGCTGGCAAGAAAGACTGCGGAATGATATTACCGCGTTTTCAGCGGCGGGGAAAGAATACGGCAACGCGGCCCGCGCAAGCGCGCCGCATTGCCGTATCGGCTTAGCCGATAATGCGCAACGAGTAGTCGGTGGCGCGCACGTCCTTGGTCAGGCTGCCGATGGAGATGCGGTCCACGCCGGTTTCGGCGATGCCGCGCACGGTGTCCAGGTTGACGCCGCCCGAACCCTCCAGCAGCGCGCGGCCCGCATTGAGCTTTACCGCGGCGCGCATCATATCGAGGTCGAAATTGTCGAGCAGGACCGAGGTGGCGCCGGCCGCAAGGGCTTCTTCCAGCTCGGCCAGGTTTTCCACTTCCACCTGTATGGTCACGCCGCCGCCGCCGGCGTCGGCAGCCACGCGCTTGGCCGCCACCAGCGCGGCGGTGATGCCGCCCGCCGCCGCGATATGGTTCTCCTTGATCAGGATGCCGTCGTACAGCGCCATGCGCTGGTTGGCGCCGCCGCCCACGCGCACCGCGTACTTCTGCGCCAGCCGCAGGCCGGGCAGCGTTTTGCGGGTGTCGAGGACGCGGGCGCCGGTGCCTTCCACCACTTGCGCATAGCGGCGCGTGGCGGTGGCAACTCCGGACAGCAGCTGCAGGAAATTGAGCGCAGCGCGTTCGCCCGTCAGCAGCGCGCGCGAAGGGCCTTCCAGCGTGCAGACAGCGCTGTCCGCCTTCATCATGTCGCCTTCGGCGTAGTGCCAGGTGATGCTGATGCCGCCATCGACGGCCAGCATCACGCCTTCAAACCAGGGCGCGCCGCACAGCACCGCGTCTTCGCGAACGACGACGCGGGCGGTGCTGCGGCCTTCGGCGGGAACCAGCATGCCGGTCAGGTCGCCGGTGCCCACGTCTTCCAGCAGCGCGGCCAGCAGGTTGGATTCGAACGCCGCCTTCAGCGGCCCGTCGAACGGCGCATGGGGATTGCGTAAAGTACTCATGCCGGACCTATACCCTGGAACAGTTTTGCCTCTTGCGCCAGATCGGCGCTTGGCGCGACCTTGGCTTTCTTGGCCGCCGCGAAGTCCAGCATGCGGTCGATGGAGCGCTTGGCTTGCACGCCGACGGCGGGGTCGACATGGATTTCGCTCTTCATATTTTCCAGCACGTCGGCCAGGTTCTGCAGGCCGTTCATTGCCATCCACGGGCAATGCGCGCAGCTCTTGCAAGTGGCGCTGTTGCCGGCGGTGGGCGCTTCAATAAAGGTCTTGCCCGGAGCGGCCTGGCGCATCTTGTGCAGGATGCCGTTGTCGGTGGCGACAATGAAGGTGTCCGCGTCCATGTTGACGGCGGCGGCGATCATCTGCGACGTCGAACCCACCACGTCGGCCTGCGCCACCACATTGGCCGGCGACTCGGGGTGCACCAGCACCTTGGCGTTCGGGTATTCGGCTTTCAGCAGATCCAGCTCCACGCCCTTGAATTCGTCATGCACCAGACAGGAACCCTGCCACAGCAGCATGTCCGCGCCGGTTTCCTTCTGGATGTAGGAGCCCAGGTGCTTGTCCGGCGCCCACAGGATTTTCTTGCCCTGCTCGTGCAGGTGCTTGACGATGTCCAGGCCGATCGACGACGTCACCATCCAGTCGGCGCGCGCTTTCACGGCGGCGCTCGTGTTGGCGTAGACCACCACGGTGCGGTCCGGATGCTGGTCGCAGAAGGCGGTGAACTCGTCGGCCGGGCAGCCCAGGTCCAGCGAGCAGGTCGCGTCCAGGTCCGGCATCAGGATGGTTTTCTCGGGGCTGAGGATCTTGGCGGTTTCGCCCATGAAGCGCACGCCGGCCACTACCAGCGTCTTGGCGCTGTGGTCGCGGCCGAAGCGGGCCATTTCCAGCGAATCGGAAACGCAGCCGCCGGTTTCCTCGGCCAGGTCTTGCAGGTCGGCGTCCACGTAGTAGTGGGCCACGAGTACCGCCTGCTTTTCTTTCAGCAGGCGCTTGATGCGTTCTTTGAGGACGGCGCGCTCGTCGGCGCTGGGGGTGGCCGGGGTACGTGCCCAGGCGTGCGCGACGCAGCTGGTTCCTTGTTGCGGGTGCTCGTACTCGACTGGCTTGATGGCTAGAGTCTGTTGCATGATGCGGGCAGGTGATGGGGTGATGACGTGATGGCGACAATGACGACACTATCGCACATACAATAAAAAACTGCCCGGCGCCGCTCGAAAGCAGTGGCCGGGCAGATCGGGCAGTTAGTTGATGCCCTGGCTGGTCAGGTATTCCTCGTAGTTGCCGCGGAAGTCGACGATCTCGTTTTCCTTGACCTCGAGGATGCGGTTGGCCAGCGAGGAAACGAACTCGCGGTCGTGCGATACGAAGATCAGCGTGCCGGCGTATTTGTCCAGGGCGATGTTCAGGGACTCGATCGATTCCATGTCCATGTGGTTGGTCGGCTCGTCGAGCAGCAGCACGTTGTGGCGGCCCAGCATCAGCTTGCCGTACATCATGCGGCCTTTTTCACCGCCCGACAGCACGCGCACGGACTTCTTCACCTCGTCGCCGCCGAACAGCAGGCGGCCCAGGCTGGAGCGCACGGCCTGGTCGTCGTCGCCTTCCTTGGTCCAGCGGCCCATCCAATCGGTCAGGGTCAGGTCGGTGGCGAAATCCTCGGTCGGATCCTGCGGCATGTAGCCCACGTTGGCGTTTTCCGCCCACTTGATGCGGCCGGTGTCGGCGTTCAGGCCGGTGATCTCTTCGCCGCCGATGCAGCGCAGCAGCGTGGTCTTGCCGGCGCCGTTGGCGCCGATGATGGCAATGCGCTCGCCCGCTTCCACCATGATGCTGAAGTTCTTGAACAGCTGGCGGTCGTAGGCTTTGGAGATGTTTTCCGCTTCCACGGCCAGGCGGTGCAGCTTCTTCTCGCCGTCGAAACGCACGAAGGGATAGGCGCGCGAGGACGGCTTCATGTCCTCGACCTTGATCTTGTCGATCATCTTGGCGCGCGACGTGGCCTGGCGTGCCTTGGACTTGTTGGCCGAGAAGCGGCGCACGAAGTCCTGCAGTTCGGCAACTTTCTCTTTCGCCTTGGCGTTGTTGGCCAACTGCTGGTTGCGCGCTTGCGTGGAGGCCAGCATGTACTCGTCGTAGTTGCCCGGGTAGATCTTCAGCGTGCCGTAATCCATGTCGGCCACGTGGGTGCACACCTGGTTCAGGAAGTGGCGATCGTGGGAAATGATGATCATGGTGGAATTGCGCTCGTTCAGCACGTCTTCCAGCCAGCGGATGGTGTTGATGTCCAGGTTATTGGTCGGCTCGTCGAGCAGCAGGATGTCCGGATTCGAGAACAGCGCCTGCGCCAGCAGCACGCGCAGCTTCCAGCCTGGCGAAACGGCGCTCATCGGGCCCTGGTGCAGGGAGATGTCCACGCCCGCGCCCAGCAGCAGTTCGCCGGCGCGCGACTCGGCGGTGTAGCCGTCGTATTCGGAGACTTTGCCTTCCAGGTCGGCGGCGCGCATGTAGTCGTCGTCGGTGGCGTCCGGCTTGGCGTAGAGCGCGTCGCGCTCCTGCATGGCGGCCCACATTTCGGTGTGGCCCATCATGACCACGTCCAGCACGCGCATTTCTTCATAGGCGAACTGGTCCTGGCGCAGCTTGCCCAGGCGCTCGTTGACGTCCAGCGCCACATTGCCGGCCGACGGCTCCAGGTCGCCGCCCAGGATTTTCATGAAGGTCGACTTGCCGCAGCCGTTGGCGCCGATCAGGCCATAGCGGTTGCCATCGCCGAACTTGACGGAAATGTTTTCGAACAGCGGCTTGGCGCCGAATTGCATCGTAATGTTTGCAGTAGATAGCATATTTCTTTTAGTCTTTGCCCAATGAAATCAGGGTGTTAAATAGGTTTCCAGCATTATACAGCACCTGCCCTAAACCACTGTATAGCAAGGCACGGGGCCAGGCGGCTGGTCCGCCACACTCATCGCCTCGTGCGATGGAGGCCAGGTCTGCATGCTCGCTGCGTGGCGGCCGCCGCAAAAGCTACTCTGCGGAATCCGGTTTCGGATGAACTAGCGGCCGGGCTGGCACGCCAATGGCGCAGGTGCTTCGCGCTCGATCGCGACCCCTAAAAATCTCCGACGCAAATTCCAGCTTTTCTCGTCACAATGACACTCTGCTCTCGTGACAATTGAATAGATTTCCCGTTGTCAATTTTCATATAATACCTTCGCGCAATAAACCACATGGCCTCCTTTCCCGAAACAAGATAATTCATCAGCGCGAGCAGCCAACTAAAAATAATGAAAACCCTAATTTACTTCTTTACCTTGGCCATTTTCACTGCATTGACGGCCTGCGGAGGTGGGAATGGTGACGACACCGTAACATGCAAAGATGGATGGATTGCACATTCAAAAGATAAACAAGGAGCATGCTCGTCTCACGGGGGCGCAAGCTAACTCCGATTACAACTGATTTAAGTGAAAATCAATAATACATAAATTCGGATAGATATCCATTCTTACACGAGGCGTTGTTATGAAATACCTGCTTATTGCCTGTCTGGCGTTCTCTCTTTCCGCACCATCTTTTGCCAAGCCGTCCAAGGGCGGCCACTATGCCAGTGGAAAAGGCTCGTCCCACAAGGGCGGCAGCTACAAAAATTCCAGGACGAATAATCACTATACGAAAAGAAAATAGCCCACCGAATAGTGGGCCGGAATCGCAGATGCCTCAGGGATTGCACCGGAGTCAAATTCCTCTTCTTTCCAACACCCGTCCGCCTGCTTCGACGGCGCCTGGACATCCGCAGACCACACGGGGAGAGTGACCACCTAGCGCACGTATCTGACGATATAAAATACCGCTGCAGACATCGAGCTACAGATGACTATCATGGCGCCAATGATGCGCCAAGTCTGGAGAGTGAATTCCCTGTGCATCTCAGCCCTAAGGTTGCTCGTGTTTTCATTGGTCTTGGCAGTTTCACGCACGGTGAATTCGTTGACCTTGCTGAACTCCCGCGCCATGGTCTCGTTAATTTTGGCAAATTCACGCGCCGTGTTCTCGTTGACCTTGGCAATCTTCTCGCTGAACTTGCCAACCTCAATTGCCAAGTCTTCCTTGGTCACATAGTTGGAACGAATTACCTCAACCGTGGTCTTGACCACGGCGAGATCTTTTTCAACATTTGCAAGTCGCGAAAGCATAGCCTTATCATTGGCACGGCGCGGCTGGAAGTCAAGCGAGCCCGGGGATGGGGGCTGGTCGTTGGAGTTCATCATCGCTCCAGGCGGAATATGGGGAATTTTCAGTATCCCCCCGTTCTCCGCCCGGCGCTTTGCGCTTGCTCAATCGTCAGGCGGGCGGCAGGGTCGGGTAGCCGCTGGCGGTCAGGGCAAAGCTGCCAGCCTGGGCAGAGGAGCGCTCCGATGCCAGATGCGCCTGCGCGCCGAATGGCAGGGTGCAGCGCTCCTTGATGTGGCCGAACGGCAGCCCGGTCAGCACAGGAATGGACAGGCGCGAGCGGATGTAGGCCAGCATGGCGTCGAAATCGTAGCCATTGTCGAAGGCGGCCAGCTTGTAGCCCGACACGTCGCCCAGCACCAGCGCCTTCTGCCGGTCCAGCACACCTGCGTGCAGCAGCTGCAGCAGCATGCGCTCGACGCGGTACGGGTGCTCGTTGATGTCCTCGACGAACAGGATGCCGCCGTCAATCTTCGGGAAATAAGGCGTGCCGAGCAGATGCACCAGCATGGCCAGGTTGCCGCCCCACAGCGTGCCGTGCAGGTCCACTTCCGGATTGCCCGCCCCGCTCCCGCGCACGGTGTGCACCGGGCCGCGCAGGCAGTTCCACAGCTGGTCCAGCGTGTAGTCCACCGGCTCGTCGCGGATAAAATCGTCGCAGATCATCGGGCCGGCAAAGCTGATGCGGCCCGTGGCCTGCATCAAGCCCATATGGAAAGCCGTGAAATCGCTATAGCCGACAAACAGCTTGCCGCTGTCCGCCATGGCGCGGAAATCGATCTGCGGCAGGATGCGGCTGATGCCGTAGGAGCCGCGCAGCGCCATCACCACCTGCACCTGCGGGTCGGCCGCCGCCGCGTTGAGCTGTGCCAGGCGCGCCTCGTCGGTGCCGCCGAAGCGCTGGAACTTCAGCTCCGGCTCATAATAGTTGTGGACCACAAAGCCCTGCGCTTCCATGCGCGCGATGCCGCGCGCCAGCGCCGCTTCGTCCAGCGCGTAGCCGCCCGGCGCGGCGATCGCGATGCCCACGCCCTTCCCCATTTTTGAAGTACTCAAATCCGCTCAACCCCAGGTCACGCACCCGGGCGTTCAGGCAGCCTGGGAATGCCGGGCCATCTTACCTTGCACGTGCGGTTCGATCAAGGCGAGCAGCCGCCCTATCAGCTGCGGCGGCAGGTCGTGGCCCATGCCTTCGATAATGTGCAGGTCGGCGCCGGCGATCTGGCTGGCGGTGTCTATGCCGCAGTCCACCGGCACCAGCGGGTCGTCCGCGCCGTGTATCACCAGGGCGGGCTTGCGGATCTGCTTGAGCAGCGGGCTACGGTCGCCGTTGGCGGCGATCGCCACCAGCTGCCGCGCCACCCCGGCCGGACATACGCAGCGGTCCAGCGTGCGGCCTATGCGCGCCCGCAGGTCGTGCTCGGGCATGGGGAAGCCGGGACTGCCGATGACGCGGAAAGTATCAACAAGATGCTGCACCAGCTCCTCGCGGCTGCCGCCTTCCGGCGCCGGCGTGAGCAGCGATTTGCGCGCCGCCCGTGTCGGTCCGGGCAGACTGCGCCTGCCACTGCTGGACATGATGGACGTCAGGCTCAAGGTGCGCCGCGCATGCCGCGCCGCAAACAGCTGGGCGATCATGCCGCCCATGGATACGCCGATCACATGCGCCTGCGGGATCTTCAAATGGTCCAGCAAGCCGTGCGCGTCGTCGGCCATGTCGTCCAGCGTGTAGGCCGGACGCAGCGGCCAGCCCACGATATTCTTCAAATAGGACAGCGGCAGATTCGGCACGCCCGCGCCGTCGAACTTGGTGGACAGCCCGCTGTCCCGGTTATCGAAGCGGATCACATGGCAGCCGCGCTGCACCAGCCCGTCGACGAACTCCTGCGGCCACGAAATCAGCTGCATGCCCAGGCCCATGATCAGCAGCACCGGCGGCCCCGCCGCATCACCGCTGGTTTCATACGCAATGCTGATTCCGTTGGCGAGGGCGGTGGGCATGATTAGTACCATCCAAAGAGGTTTTGGAAAAACGGCGTCCGCTGGGGATCGAGATAGAGCAGCTTCTTGATGCCCGTGTGGGCCACGTGATCGAAACGGCGCCACTGCCCTTCGGGCTGCGCCAGCCTGTCCGCAACGGCGAACAGCGCGGTGGGATTGGCGCCCATGCCGACATGGCTGGCATGCACTTCGATGTTCTCGGAGCTGGCGGTCTCCTCCTCCATGCTGCACTGCCAGGCCACCACGCCGTCGGTGCGGCTGAAGATGGACGTGGTGGGCACCCGTGGCCGCTGCTTCAGCATGGCGAAACGCGCTGGGTCGATTTCCTTCTCGCCCGACACCAGCTGGTACACGCGCCAGGCATTGGTGGCCTTGGGGCTGCCGGTGAACGGCGATCCCAGCGTGACGACCACGCGCACCTTATCCGGCAACATCTTGGCAATCTCGCGCGCGTACACGCCGCCCAGGCTCCAGCCCACCAGACTGACGGTGCGCCCCGTGCGGCCATGGATTTCTTCGATGCGCGCGATGCACGCTTCCAGCACGCCGGGCTTGGGGCCGAAGTTCAGGCCCTGCTCCCAGGCATAGGTGTCGTAGCCCCGCTCGCTGAGGAAGCGCCGCAAGACGATGGTGGTGGTGTCGCCTGCAGCCAGGCCGGGAAATACCATGACGGGATGTCCATCGCCGGCGGGCGCCAGGCGGGCGAAGGGGTAAGCCGCGAGGGCTGCACCCAGTTCCCAGGGCGCGCGCAGCTCCAGGGCGAGGCGCACAACGCCGGGCGCGCCCTCATCTTCTATTTGTTTGGGGGACCGCATTGAATCTCCTGCTCACGGGTAATGCCTGTTGCTGTTTGCATCAGCATAGCACCAAGGTGGCAGCGTAGCCCAGCAGCAGGCGCAGGCAAATGCGGAGAGTGGCGTTTATTCCACAGCCGGCGGCGAGGCGGCCTTGCGGGCCTGCGCGGCGGCCGCGCGGCGGGCGGCGAAGAAGTCCTTCAGCACGCCGGCGCAATCGTCGGCCAGCACGCCGCCCACGGTCTGGGCGTGGTGATTGAGCTGTTCCTGCTCGAACAGATTGACCACGGAGCCGCAGGCGCCGGTCTTGGGGTCCGGCGCGCCGTAGACGATGCGCGACAGGCGCGCGTGCATCATGGCCCCGGAGCACATCACGCACGGCTCCAGCGTGACATACAGCTCGCAGCCCGGCAGGCGGTAGTTGCCCAGCGCCTCGGCGGCGGCGCGCAGCGCCACGATCTCCGCGTGCGCGGTGGGGTCGTGCTTGCCTATCGGCTGGTTGTAGCCGCGCGCGATGACCACGCCGTCCTTGACCACCACAGCGCCCACCGGCACTTCGCCCTGGTCCCAGGCGCACTGCGCCTGCGCCAGCGCTTCGCGCATAAAGGCTTCGTCGCCAGGCAGGGCCGGCGTCAAGGCTGCCGCCAAATCAGGCATCGGTGATCTCTGCCCAGCAGTTCGGGGTTTCGTGCAGCACCAGCTTGTGCAGGTGCAGGCCGGTGCCGTAGCGGTCCTTGAAGGCGGCCTTCAGGATGTCGAACGCCACCGCCGCCAGGTTTTCCACAGTCGGAATGCGGTCGATCACCACGGTCTTGTGGTTGGGCAGCGAGGCCAGGAATTCCTTGACCGAATGGTCCTTCTCGTAGACCAGGAAGGCGTGGTCCCATACGTCCACCAGGTGCTCCTTGGCAATGGTTTTCACGTCCGAAAAGTCCATGATCATGCCGTTGTCCGAGTTGCCCTCGGCGTTGATGACCTGGCCGGTCAGCGTGATCTCGAGGGTGTAGCGGTGGCCGTGCAGGTTGCGGCACTGGCTTTTGTGGTCGGGAATGCGATGGCCTGCGTCGAACTCCAGCTTGCGGGTGATGGTCAGCATATTAGTTACTTAAGGTATTTGCAGCAGTTTATGGGTTTGCAGGCTCAGCTTCCATTTCGGATTGCGCTTGCAGGTTTCGATCGCCAGCGTGGTGTTGAACTCGGCCAGCGGGCCATCCATCGGCTGCACGAAGAAGTTCTCGAAATCCAGCCCCTCGTAGGCGGACAGGTCCTGATCCTTTTGCGGGATCACCACCTTGATTTCATTGCCTTTGTGGACCACCAGCGTGGAGCCCATCTTGGGGCTCACGCAGATCCAGTCCACGCCTTCCGGCACCGGCAGCGTGCCATTGGTTTCAATCGCGATCTCGAAACCCGCCTCGTGCATCGCGGCGATCAGGGCGGTATCGAGCTGCAGCAGCGGTTCGCCGCCGGTGAACACCACGTATTTGCTGGCCGGGTAGGTCTCCGGCCACAGGCTGTTGATCACCTCGGCCAGTGCCTGCGGCGTGGCGAACTTGCCGCCGCGCTCGCCGTCCGTGCCCACAAAGTCGGTGTCGCAGAACTGGCAGACCGCCGTGGCGCGGTCGCTTTCGCGGCCGGTCCACAGATTGCAGCCCGCGAAGCGGCAGAACACGGCCGGACGGCCCGCGTGGGCGCCCTCGCCTTGCAAGGTGTAGAAAATCTCTTTGATGCTGTAAGTCACGATGATTAACCCAATAGTCAACCTTCAATTATAGCGCAAAGCGGCGCGGCCATATAGTGTGGCGAAACTGTCAGGCATATGTGCAAGCCGCTTAACAGTTTGATATTTAGCAAAGTGCACATATTGCTTCCGGGATATGTTGGCTGTGTTCCGACAGCTGGAGGCCCTCCATGACCGCATTCCACGTTGATATCCTGTCCGGCTGCTCCGTGCTTCTGGCGGCGCTGTCGCTGGCGCTGCTGTGGCGCTGCAGCCGATTGCAGCGCGCGCTGGAGGCGGCCCACGCCTGCCATCCCCGCGTACTGCACGAGGAACGCCTGCGCATCGCCGGCGACATCCATGACGACCTGGGCCAAAACCTGCTGACCCTGAAAATAGAGCTGGGCGCGCTGCAAAGCTTCCCCGGCCTGCCGCCCTCGGCCCGGGTGCACCTGGCCACCCTGCTCAGCCACACCGACGCCGCCGTGCGCTCCATGCGCGGCATTATCAACGGCCTGCGGCCGGTGGGCCTGGAACACGGCCTGCGCTGCGCGGTGGAACGGCAATTGTCGGAGTTCTCCCGCATCAACGGCATCCAGTACCAGCTCGAGGCGGCCCAATACGGCAGCGACGCGGCCTGCGCGGCAGACGCCACGCTGTTCCGCGTGCTGCAGGAATCGCTGTCCAATATCGCGCGCCACGCCAGCGCCACCGAGGTGCGCATCGCCCTGTGCCGCACCGCCGACGAATTGAGCATGACGGTGCGCGACAATGGCGTGGGCATGCGCGACGGCCCGCCGCGCCAGGGCTGCGGCCTGCTCGGCATCGAGCACCGCGTGGCCGCCGCCGGCGGCTGTTTCGTGCTGGCCAGCACGCCCGGCCAGGGCACCGCGCTCACCATTTCCCTCCCCACCGCGCCTGTTGCCGCCAATCAGCCATCCTTTGTTCCGTATCAAGCAAGGCGCTGAGTTGCCGCCGCACAATGGATCAAACGCAATAAATATAAGGAATCGTATGGCACAGGTTCTGCATCTGTTCGACCCGGCCCAGGCCGGCCCCCATCAAGGCCTGGCGCTCAAGCTGATGGAACTGCTGGTGATCCCCACTTTTGTACTGGACCTGCACGGGCGGGTGCTGATCTGGAACCGGGCCTGCGAGCGCCTGACCGGGGTGCCGGCCAGCGAGGTGCTGGGCACGGCCGACCATTGGCGCTGCTTTTACCACCTGCCGCGCCCCACGCTGGCCGACCTGGTCGTGCAGGGCCGCAGCAGCGATGCGCCCCAGCTCTACGACCGCCACGTGCGCCGCGCCGAGGACGCGGAAAGCCTGACCGCCGAAAACTGGTGCGACATGCCGCGCCTGGGCCGGCGCCGCTATCTGGCGGTGGACGCCAGCGCGGTGCGCGACAGCGACGGCGCCCTGGTCGCGGTGGTGGAAACCCTGCGCGACCTGACCGATGAAAAGAAGGCCCAGATCGCGCTGGAGCAGCTGGCCACGCGCGACGGCCTGACCGGCCTGGCCAACCGGCGCTGCTTCGACAGCACCCTGCAAGCGGAGTGGCAGCGCGCGCTGCGCCAGCAGCAGCCGCTGTCGCTGCTGATGGTCGATGTGGACAACTTCAAGCAATACAACGACGCCTACGGTCACCTGGGCGGCGACGAATGCCTGCAGCGCATCGCCACCGCAGTGGCCAGCGAAATGCGCGCCAACGACCTGGTGGCGCGTTACGGCGGCGAGGAATTCGCGGTGATCCTGCCCAACCAGTCGCTCAAGGGCGCGGCCATCGTGGCCGAACGCATACGCTGCCGCGTGGAGCAATTGCATCTGCCCAACCTGGGGGCGGGCAAGCAGTTCGTCACCGTCAGCATAGGCGCGGCAACCGCCCTGCCCGCGCCGGAAAACGACAGCTCCCAACTGGTGGCCACGGCCGACGCGGCGCTGTACCGCGCCAAGCACATGGGGCGTAACCGCATCAGCCTCACCCAAGAGGCACAGGAAGCGCAGGACGGCTAGCCGTAAGGCGTGTAGTCGATGCCGTTGCCTATCAATGCGGCCACGCCATCCTGGAGCTCTTGCGATTCTGAGAAATTCAACAGTTCCGCAGCGCGCGACAGGCCGTTGCGCAGCACGCCCACGTGCCAGGCCAGGCCCGCCTCGTCCGGCGCGCGGTGCAGCACATTGTTGTACAGCAGCGTGACATATTGCGCGTCGTCCAGGCCGCCATAGCGGTTGATGAACTCCGGGCTGCCCGCGAAGGAGGCCGCCGCCGAAACCAGGGCCAGGCCGTGGTCCATTTCCCAGGTCCAGTAGCCCTGGCCGGCGCTGTCGGGCGCGCGGTTCAGCGCCGCCTGGTACAGCCGGTAGATCTGGCCGGACGCGCCGTCGATATCGAGCGCCACTGCGCCGTCGCCGAACAGCACCCGCTCCACGCCGGTCAGCACGTCCACGCTGCCGCTGGCGTCGGTCACGGTGTAGCCCTTGCCCGACGCGCGTATCTGGGAAGCGCTGCGCACGCTGCTGTAGACCAGCGTGTCCAGCCCCAGGCCGCCGTCGATGAACTCATTGCCGGGCACGGCTGTGAAGACATCGTTGCCGCTGGTGGGGCCGCCCTGGCTCGCCAGCAGCAGGTCGCTTACATTGACGCGCTTGTCGGCAAACTGCAGCACCTCCACCCCGGACAGCAAGTCCGTGCCCTGCCCCGTCACGCGCACCTGCTCCGCCGTGCGGACGATGGCGTAGTTCCCGTAAAAGCCGCTGAACACCACCGTGTCCACCCCGTCGCCGGTGTTGATGGTGTCGTCGCCGGCGCCCACGCGCACCACGTCCGCGCCGCTGCCGCCCTTCATGACATTGCCCGCGTCGTTCAGCGTGACCGAGGAGCCGCCGGCGCCGGTCACCACCGTGCGTATCGTCACGTTGTAGGCGATCGATACATTGGCCAGGCCGTTGCCGGTGCCGCTGAAGGCCCCTGCGTGCAGGTCGATCTGGGTGAGGCCGAAGCAGGCCGAAAAGTCGAAGGTATTGTTGCCGCCAGCGTCCCAGATGCAGACCGGCGCCTGGCTGCTGCCGAAGGAATATACGTCGTCGCCGGTGTGGTAGCTCATGTTCGCGCCGTACAGGTACTGGATGGCCTGTATGTCGTACAGCATGGGCGTGGTGTCGTAGCGGTTGTTGAAGGCCGACGAGTAGCGGTAGGACATCACCGAATAATCGGTGTTGTCGGTCGCGGTGGGCAGGAAGGGCCCATCCACGCTGCTGCCCGCCGAATCATAGTCGCCGGGGTGCTTGAGGCCCAGCGTATGGCCTATCTCGTGCAGCAGCACGGCCGGGCCGAACGAACCGGCGGTGAATATGCTGTTGTAATAACCACGGTTGTTCAGATACAGGTCCACCGACTGCACCCCGGCCTCCGGCAGATAGGCATAGCCGCTGCTGTTGTCCGCGCTCTGGTCATTGGTGCCGAAACGCAGCTGGCCGCCGCTGGTGACCTCGGCAAAGGACACATTCGCCACATTGGCCCAGGCATTGAGCGCCGCGCGCGTAGCTTGCTGCTGCGCGAACGTCATGGCCTTGAAGCCGTTGGCGTCGTCGCTGGTGGCGTCGCGCGGCGGGCTTTGCAGGAATTGGTAGGTCAGCGTTACCGCCGTCCCCGGCACACTGTTCCAGCTGCTATAGGCCAGGGCGTCTATGCTGTTGATACCACTGCTCATACTCATAATGTGACGTGCAAAAGGTGGACCGATTTAACTTTGATGGTAGCACGCCGAAATGCCTAGGCATTCCCGCTTGAATATTTTATTCTTCCGCGTTGCCGCTCACCACCCGCCGAGCGGCATTTGATAATAAAAAGGAGAGAAACACGTGTCCAAGTTGTTACCATTCCTCACCCTGGCGCTGGCCGCGCCGGCCATGGCCGCACCAGCGGAAGGCAGCGCCGGCAAAGCCGACCTGCTGCCGTTCAAGGCCACAGAGAAAACCCTCGCCAACGGCCTGAAAGTGATCGTTGTGCCGACCGGCTTCCCCAACATCGTGTCGCTGCAGATTCCCGTGCAGACAGGCTCACGCAACGAAGTGGAGCCCGGCAAGTCCGGCTTTGCCCACTTCTTCGAGCACATGATGTTCCGGGGCACCAAAGAATACCCGCCCGAAAAATACCAGGACATTATCACCAAGGCCGGTGCGCGCCAGAACGCCTACACCAGCGACGACTTAACCAACTATTACACCACCTTCGCCAAGGACGACCTGGAAACCGTGCTGAAGGTGGAGGCGGACCGCTTCCAGCACCTGGACTACAGCGAAGACGTATTCAAGACCGAATCGCGCGCCGTGCTGGGCGAATACAACAAAAACAGCGCCAATCCCATGTCCAAGCTGTACGAGGTGATGCGCGACGCCGCCTACGAAAAGCACACCTACAAGCACACCACGATGGGCTTCATCAAGGACATCGAGGACATGCCCAACCAGTATGCCTACTCCAAGGTGTTCTTCGACCGCTGGTACCGCCCCGAGCGCACCACCATCATCGTGGCGGGCGACGTGGAGCCGCAGAAGGCCATCGCCATGGTCGAGAAGTACTGGAGCAAATGGCAGCGCGGCACCTACAAGACCGACGTGCCGGTGGAGCCGGCTGCCAAAGGCGCCATCTACAAGCACGTGCCCTGGGCCACGCCTACCCTGCCGCTAGTCACCGTGGCCTTCCGAGCCCCGGCCTTCTCGGAAAAAGCCAAGGAACAGGCCGCGCTGTCCATGCTGCTGTCGCTGTCCTTCGGCCGCACCTCGCCGCTGTTCAAGCGCCTGGTGCAGGATGAACAGAAGGTGGACCAGCTGTTCGACAGCACGCCCAACCGCGTCGATCCTACGCTGGCCATGGTGGGCGCGCGCGTCAAGCGCGGCGACGACGCGGTCTACGTGCGCGACGCCATCATGCAAACCATCGCCAAGGCGCGCTCCGAAGCGGTGAGCGACAAAACCCTGGCCGAAGCCAAGTCCGCGCTGAAGTACGGCGTGATCCGCTCGCTGGACAACACCGAGCAGATCGCCGGCACGCTGGCCTCCTTCGTGCACTTCAACCGTTCCTACGGCACCATCAACAACTACTACCGCGTGCTGGACTCGCTGACCCCGGCCGACCTGCTGGCCGCCGGCCGCAAGTTCCTGACCGACGACAGCATGGTGGTCACGACCCTGTCGCACTCCGCGCTGCCGGCCGACATCGCCACGCTGCCGAAACTGGCCAGCTTCGAGCCCAAGAACGGCACGGCCAATATCGATATCCTGGTGCAGAAGTCCGCGCTGCCGCAGATCCGCTACAAGCTGCTGTTCTCGGCCGGCGCCGCGCATGACCCGGCAGGCAAGGAAGGCCTGGCCGCGCTGACTGCGGCGATGGTGGCGGCAGCCGGTTCCAGCGACCGCAAGATCGATGAAATCGCCAAAGCCTTCTTCCCGATGGCGGGCAGCTTCAGCGAGCAGACCGACAAGGAAATGACCACCTTCACCGGCTCCATCCACAAGGACAACTGGACCGCCTTCAACGAGATCGCGCTGCCCATGCTGCTGTCGCCCGGCTTCCGCCAGGAGGACTTCCGCCGCCTGAAGGACGCGCAGAAGAACGCGCTGCAAACGGACCTGAAGGACAACAACGAGGAAGAACTGGGCAAGGAGCGCCTGCAGGCCAATGTGTTCGCAGGCAGCGGCTACGGCCACGCCGTGCTGGGCACCGTCAAAGGCCTGGACAGCATTACGCTGGACGACGTGAAGAACTTCTGGAAATCCGCCTACACCCAGGGCGCCGTGCGCGTCGGCATTTCGGGCGACGTGACGGACGCCATGACCGCGACGCTGAAACAGGCGCTGGCCAAGCTGCCGGAAGGCGCTGGCCTGCCCGCCACCACGGCGCCGGTTGGCAAAATGCCGAACGGCCTGGAAGTGGAAATCATCGAGAAGAACACCCGCGCCACCGCGATTTCCTTAGGTCTGCCGCTGACGGTCACGCGTTCGCATCCGGACTTCCCGGCGCTGTGGATGGTGAAGACCTGGCTGGGCGAGCACCGTTCGTCGAGCGCCCTGCTGTACCAGCGCATCCGCGAACTGCGCGGCATGAACTACGGCGACTATGCCTACACCGAGGCTTTCCCGCGCGGTATGTTCCAGTTCTTCCCCAACCCCAACCTGGGCCGCAAGGCGCAGCTGTTCGAGGTGTGGATCCGTCCCGTGGCGCCTGAAAACGGCCACTTCGCGCTGCGCATCGCGCTGGCCGAGCTGGACAAGGCGCTCAGCAAGGGCATGAGCAAGGAGCAGTTCGACATCACGCGCGGCTACCTGATGAAGAACGTCTTCGTCATGACCTCGACGCAGGACCAGCAGCTGGGCTACGCGCTCGATTCGCAGTGGTACAACACGCCGGAGTTCACCAAGCTGATGCGCGACGGCCTGTCCAAGCTGACGGTGGACGACGTGAACGCCGCCATGAAAAAGCACCTGTCGGCCAAAAACCTGTCGGTGGTGATGATCACCAAGGACGCCGCCGGCCTGAAGGAAAAGCTGGTCAGCGACGCGCCTTCGCCCATCAAGTACGACGGCAACAAGCCCAAGGAAGTGCTGGACGAAGACCAGGTGATCGGCAATATGAAGCTGAACATCAAGCCGGAGGCGGTCAGGATCACGCCTGCGGCCGAGGTGTTCGCCAACTAAGGCGGTAGTTATGCAATACGGCGTATCACGCTGAAGCAGACCTCGCGGCGCACGGCAAAGCCTAGTTTTTCATAGACTTGCTTTGCGCCGTTTTCCGTTTTCACATGCAGGAAAGGTGTCTTGCCGGACGTCTGGATCTGCGCCATCAGCGTCAGCATCAATGCCCGCGCGTGGCCCGCGCCGCGCGCCGCCGGGCTGGTGCAGACCGCGCTAATCTCCGTAAACTCCTCCAGCGCCATGCGCGTGCCCGACATGGCGGCCAAGCTGCCGTCCGCTGCGCGCACGCCGAGGTAGCGGCCCATGGTGATGGTCTTCTGCACGAAGGGGCCGGGCTTGGTCTCGACCGCCAGCCCGATCATGTCCGGCACGTCGTCCGCCCCCATTTCCAGCAAAGGCGCTGCATGGGCAAGCGGCTGTACGCGGTCCTGGCCTGCGTACACCATCTGGTCGATATAGCGCACCCGCGCCAGTTCCCATTCCGGCGGCAGCTCCAGCGGATTGGACGTGAGCAGCCACACTTCCTCACCCACGTCCACCATGGCGCGCAAGTCCGCGAAGGCCTGCGGCGACGGCTCGCGCAGCCCCACCAGCGGCGACACCTCGCGTGGGTAGCGCGCCGCCAGGCCGTTCAGCTGCGCCATGGCGCGGTGTCCGCTGCCGAGCGCACTCCAGACCGGATTGTCCAGCGCCAGCGGCTCCAGCTTGCGGTAGTAGAAAGTGGTGGCGCACAGCGCGCCGTCCGGCATCAGCGCATAGTCTGGCACCACGCCGGCGCGCAGCCAGCCCTGGCGCTCGTACAGGCGCTCGGCATCCGCACTGGCGGTGTCGAGCACCAGCAGCCATTTGCCGCTGTCGCGCGCCACCTGCTCCGCGTGCTGCATCAGCGCTTCGCCCAGGCCACGGCGGCGCGCGCGGCGCAGCACCAGCATCTTGGACACGTCGGCGCGGTGCGGCTGGTTGTCCGGCTGGGCCAGCACCAGCTGCACGGTGCCGAGGATGCCGCTGGCATCTTCGGCCACGATCAGCGCGCGTTCGCCGCGCGCCACGCCGTCCGCCACACCGCGCCAGAAGGCCAGTGCCTTGTCCATCCCCAGCGGCAGCATGAAGCTGACGGAAGCGCCGCCTTCAACGCAGTCGACCAGCAATTCGGCCAGTTCCTGGATTTGTGCCGCGCTGACGGAGGTCAGCCGGCGCACCTGATAATCGCGCATTTCAGCTCCTGATAGTGGTGATGGCAACCGCGTAGCGCGTGGTGCTGGCGCCGGGGTTGTGGAAGGCCATGGGGCGGTCCAGCTGCATCGCCAGGCAGTCGCCCGCGCCGAGCTGGAAGAGCTCCTCGCCGAAAGTGATGTCGATCACGCCCTCCAGCACCCACACTTGCTGGTGCACTTGCGCCTCGCGTGCAGCGGTTTCATAGGCCACGCGCGCGCCGGGAGGGAATTCGACTTCCACCAGCTGGATGGGCGATCCCACGCCTGCGGGCGACACATTGCGCCGCACGTAGCCCGAATGCGGGTCGCGCCAGGATTGCTGCTGGCCGCGCCGCGAAACGGGGTCGCCCGCCGCAGCAGGGGCTTCAAACAGCGAGGGCAGCGTCACGCCCAGGCCGGTGGCCAGCTTTTCCAGCACCACGGCCGTGGGGCTGCTTTCGCCGCGTTCGATCAGGGACAGCATGGAGCGGCTCACGCCGCAGTGCGAGGCCAGCGCTTCCAGCGATAAACCGCGCGCCGCGCGCAGTTCGCGCACCCGCCGGGCGATAAGGAGATGTAGTGAAGTATCCGTCATGATGGAATAATTATCCAACATACTGGATTGTAGTGCAAGTGCCTAGCTGTGCTTGCGCCCCATCAGGTCGTCCGCCGCCGGTACGATGGCCGCCGCCACGATCAGCAGCGCCAGTGGCACGGTCGCCGCGTAGCCCAGCGCCTGGAAGCCGAGCGCGCCCAGCACACCGCCGGCGAAGAATGCGCACACCAGCGTCGCCAGCAGCGCGAAGCGCCCCGGGTTGGACTGGACGCGGTGCTGGCCGGTCTCGTGCGTCCCGTTCCAGTACAGCATTTTGCCCAACTCAATGCCGATGTCGGTCACGATGCCGGTGATGTGGGTGGTGCGGATTTCCGCCTTGGAGACCTTGGTGATCAGCGCATTCTGCAAGCCCATGATGAAACACAGCAGCATCACCGTCAGCGGCACGAACAGGCCGTCTATATCCGCCAGCCGGGCGCCCAGCACGCCGAAGCCGAGCAGCAGCACAGCCTCCAGCAGCAGCGGGAGCGCGTACTCGCCATGCATGCGCCTGCGCCGCGCATAGTTCACCATGATGGCGGAACAGGCCGCGCCTGCGAGGAAGGACAGCAAGGCGCCCAGCCCCGGCAGCACCAGATGGTAGGCGCCCAGCGCCAGATGGTCCGCCATGGAGGAGACTATGCCGGTCATATGGGAGGTGTACTGCCGCACCGCCAGGAAGCCGCCGGCGTTGATGGCGCCTGCCACGAAACACAGCAAGGCGCCGAGGTGGCGGTTGCCCTCCGCGCTGCGCGCGCTGCCGGTCAGTTTTCTGGCGTAGTGGATGGGCATGGGTTGCGGTTCAGGTAGTGAACGGGAGCGGCGCGAGATCGGGTTCTATCCAGGCGCGCCGCGCCGCCACCGAGAACAGCAGCGGCTGCGACCAGTGCCTCAGCAGCCAGTCCTTCTGGCCGTAGGGCGAAGCCAGCAAGGCGTTGCACGCCGCATGCAGCGGCGTGCCTTCCGGCTGCGCGCGCAGGAAGGCCGCCACCGCCAGCAGCGAGGCCTGCGTGATGGTCTCGTGATAGCCGCCGGTGTCCGTGTTGGCGACGCCGCTCGCAATATTGTAGGCCGAGATGATGCCCGGCATATCGCGCGCCGGCAGCAGATCCTTGCGCTCGCTGATAATCCAGGCTGCGGCCGCCAGGTGGGCCGCGTGCGTCCACTCCTGCTTGGGCAGCGTGGCGGCCAGCACCTGCCTACCTATCGCGGCGACCTGCGCGTCACTGGAGAAAT
Source organism: Pseudoduganella sp. GW821-FHT05F09 (assembly GCF_059419605.1). Classification (NCBI taxonomy): domain Bacteria; kingdom Pseudomonadati; phylum Pseudomonadota; class Betaproteobacteria; order Burkholderiales; family Oxalobacteraceae; genus Pseudoduganella; species Pseudoduganella sp. GW821-FHT05F09. Next base: position 989,217 of record NZ_JBWKSD010000001.1, on the reverse strand, counting down.
GCGGCGCGCTCATGCCATCACCACGCCGGTGCAGACGGACCAGACGGCGAACGCCAGCAAGGCGACGCCGGAAACGGCTTCAATCGCCCGCAGCGTCCGGGCCGACACGGCGCGGCGGCTGGCCGACACGCCGCCTACCAGCATGGCCCACCATGCGATGGAGCCGGCAAAGACGCCCGCCACCAGTATCAAGCCGCCGCGCATGCTGCCGTCCGGCGGCGCCAGCGCCGCCAGCAAGCCGGCGAACGACAATATGGTCATGGGGCTGGACGCGGTCAGCGCGAAGGTGGTGCCGAAGGCGCCCAGCAGGCCTCGGGAAGTGGCCGTACCGGCCATGCTCGCGGCTTGGTCCGCCACAGGCTGCGCGGGAACGCGGGCGCGGCGCAAAGCGGCCACGCCCAGCGCCGCCATCAGCAGGCCGCCGACGATGCGCAGCGTGGCTGCGTGTTCCATCAGCAGCGCCGCGACGGCGCTTATACCCAGGGCCGCGACAAGGCCATACATGGCGTCGGCCGTTGCCGCGCCGAGGCCGGAAGCCAGGCCGGTGCGCGCGCCGTGCGCGAAGGTGCGGCGTATGCACAGTAGCCCGACAGGTCCGACCGGCGCCGCAATGGCGAAGCCGATCACAGCGCCGCGCGCCAGCGTGGAGGCAAATTCCATCATGGCGCAACCTCCCCTGCGGCCGGAGCGAAGGCCAGTTCGGAGGTCTCCTTTGCCGTGTCGAGCGCGATTATGGTTTCAGTGCGCAGCACGCCGGGCACCGCTTTCAGGCGCTGCGTCAGGAACTGCTGCAGGGAAGCCGTGTCGCGCACCCGCACCTTCACCAGCCAGGAATGGGGGCCGGTGATGTGATGCGCTTCCTGCACCTCGGCAAAGGAACGCACTGCCGCAGCGAACACTGCCTCGTCCGCACGCGGCTCCAGGTCCACGAAGACGAAGGCGCACACCGTCATGCCCACCCGCGCCGGGTCAATCACCGCCCGGTTGGCGACGATGGCGCCGGACGTGTTCAGCCGCCGCAGGCGGTCGCTGACGGCGGAGACGGACAGGCCGATTTCCTGCCCGATTTCGGCTGCGGAGCGCCGGTTGTCGGACTGGATCAGCTGCAAGATTTGCAGGTCATGAGTATCCATGCAGTGATTCTGCCTTGAATTTAATCACACCGCAAGCAAATTTACTGTCCTAGCCTTACTCGAAAGGGTTTTTAACGCTTTGCACCACGGGCGGCGGCAATTTTGCCGGCAGCGTCTGCGCGTCGAGCTTGGCCAGCACATCGGCCAGCAGCTTGTGCAGCGCCCGGGCATCCGCCTGGCCCGCCTGGTCCAGCGTCAGATCGATATCGCCGGCGATGGTGATGCGGTCGACGCGGTTCTCTATGGTCAGGCCGCCGATATGCAGCACGTCGGCCTCGTTGGCGTAGGGGATGAATTTCCTGGTCATGATATGTCCTTTCAGCGTTTATCTTTGCGCGGCTTCGCGCTCGGCAGGCGCAGCATGGTTTCCTTCTGGCGCGCGGTCAGCGACGGCAGCAGGTCGATGCCGATCTTCGCCTCCAGCTGCGCCACGTTCATGGTCACGTACTGCACGTCCGCCTTGTTCTCCACAAAGTAGGCGGCGCCGGCGCGCTGGCGCGGGCTGTACACCACCTTGTACAGATGGCTGGGCACCAGCACATTGCCAACCTTGCGCAAGTCGCTGCCGAGGAAGGCCGGGCCGGTGATCACATACAGATCGCCCTCCTTCTGCGCCAGCTTGCGCACGGCCTGCTCGATGCCGGCCCACACCTGGCGGTTGTTGTCCGAATCCTGCGGCACCATGTTCGCGAGCGTAAAGCTGTCGCGTTGCGCGGCGCGGTCCGGCATGTCGCCGTTGGGCGCCATGTGGCCACGGTCATAGCCGCTGCGCGCATAGTCCGACAGCTCGGCGCGCTCGCTGCGCGGCAAACGCGGCTCGGGATGGAAGGAGTTCTCCCGGTCCAGCTCGCGCGCCTGTTCAACATTGCCCGAGGTCAGATGCTCGGCCGACCACAGCGGCGTGCGCGTAATCCCGGAATGCATGACGCCGAACACGCCGTAGCACAATTCCCTGGTGGCCGAAGCCAGCTTACCGTTGCGTATCTCCGGCGCGCGGCCATCGACATAGTGCGAAGGGCAAGCGCCGGCCAGCGCCCAGCCCGACGCCAGCGCAAGCGCGCCGGCGGCAATCAACTTCTGAATCATAAAGCCCTATCGGTGAAAAAACCGCCGCATTCTATCGGACGGCGGCGATTTGCGACAGGCGCTGCGCAATCGTATCGAGCTCGGCGCGCAAGGCATCGGGCGCAAGCACGCGGAAGCCAAACGGCAATCCCGCCAGCTGGCGCGCAAACCAGGCCAGGTCGTCGGACTGGTTATGCAGCAGCACGCCGTCGGCGGTCTGCTCAAACAGCCCGATGGCGTCCATCAAGAAACGCCGCGCCGTATGCAGGTCGGTATGCAGCAGCACCGTCGCGGCAAAGGCGCGCGGCATGGCCGCCAGCGAGGTGCGCAGATGCGCCAGCGCGTCGAAGCCGCCCGGACGCTCAAAGCCGTGCGGCAGCAGCGCCGCCGACACAATGCGGTCCAGGCGGAAGGTGCGCATGTCCTGCCGCAGATGGCAGTAGCCGACCGCGTACCAGCAGCCATCGAGAAAGGCCAGGCCGTAGGGATCGAAGCCGCGTTCGCTGGCAGCGCCGCCCGGCGGCAGGTAGCTCAGATGCACGCGCCGGCGCGACTGCGCCGCGGAACTGAGCGTTACCAGCGCCGCATTGTCCCGTGGCGCGGTGGCGCGCGCCAAGTCGAGGCGCACCGTTTCGTCAATGGCGCCCACGCGCTGCTTCAGGCCGGCCGGCATGATGCGCTCCAGCTTGGCCTGCGCGCTGGCCACGGCGGGAGCGGCCTCGGCCAGCCCAAGGCTGCGCGCAGCCAGCAGGCCCAGGGACAAGGCCAATGCTTCGTCGTCGGTGAACATCATCGGCGGCAGCTTGAAGCCGGGCATCAGCGCATAGCCGCCGTGCCGTCCGCGCTCGCTCAGGATGGGAATGCCGATCTGCTCCAGCATCACGATATAGCGGCGCAAGGTGCGACCGTCCACCTCCAGGCGGCGGGCCATGTCGGCGCCGCTCATGCGGCCGTGGGTTTGCAGGAGTTCCAGCACGGCCAGAACCCGGGTGGTGGGATGGTACATGCAGCAAAGATAGCAGAGAATCAGGGCGGAATCTGCCCTATTTACGTTTTATGCTGGTCCCATCGCACAAGGAGACCCTCATGGAACAAAGCACCAATCTATGGCTGTATTTTGTGGTTGTATTCGGCATCATCGTGCTGCCGGGGCTGGACATGGCTTATGTGATGGCCAGCGCCATCCTCGGCGGGCGCCGCGCGGGACTGGCGGCGGTGGGCGGCATCATTGCCGGCGGCGTATGCCATCTGCTCATGGCCAGCGCGGGCGTCGCGGTGGTGCTGCAATTATGGCCGGGGCTGTTCAACGCGATACTGCTGGCGGGCGCTGCCTATATCGCATGGATGGGGATTGCGTTCATGCGCAGCGACAGCGTATTTCGCCCCGGCAGCGCGCCTGCACAGCAAGTGCTGGCGCCGCCCGCCATCTTCCGCCGCGCCATGATGACCAGCCTGCTCAATCCCAAGGCCTACATCTTTATGCTGGCGATTTTTCCGCAGTTCCTCAAGCCCGGCCTGGGGCCGCTCTGGCTGCAATCGGGCGTGCTGGGCGCCATCACGGCGCTGACGCAGGCCGGCGTGTACGGCGCACTGGCGTTCGCGTCCAGCCAGGCCAGCGGCTGGTTCAACCAGCATCCGCGCGCCTCGGTCGCGGCCGCGCGCGCCATGGGCGTGCTGCTGGTCTTTACCGCACTGCTGAGCGCGGGACAGGCGGTGCGCGGCCTGGCGCCGGAATGGCGGCCCACCGAGGTGATGCTGGTGGTCGGCGGCCACACCGTGCGCTGAGGCCGGAATCAGAGTGAGCGGCCGTCGTAGCGCTGCACGGGCAGCGCATCGACATCGATGTTCTCGATGCAGTTGATATTCACGGCCGCCATGGGATTGCCCTTGGGGTCCACGCCGTCGCCATGCGTATGGATGCCGCACACCGGGCAAAAACGGTGGTGGATCACATGCTTGTTGAAGGTGTAGGTGGACAGCTTGTCTTCAGGCGTCAGCAGCGTGAGCGCGCTGCGCGGGAAGAATGCCATGCCCACGCCTTTGCGCTGGCAGATCGAGCAGTTGCAGGTCACGGCGCCGGTGATCTCGCCTTCGACCTGGAATTTCACGTTGCCGCAGTGGCAGCTTCCGATGTATTGCATTGCCGTCTCCTCAGGTTTTTTGAGGAGGTAGTGTAGCGCCCTTTGCGTCTTCCTTGGTCTCGCCGTTCTCCTTGCGCTGCTTGTTGACTATGCGCGCCGCCACCTCCGACTCGCGCCCCTTGTAGCGTCCTTCCTTCTCGAACTTTTCCTCAAGCTCGTTGTATTCGCGCTCTCGCTTCGCGCTGGCTCCGCGTGGCATGGCAGTACTCCCGGCAATGTAATTACAAACGATCTTACATACGCGCAATCAAAGGTGGCGCACTGGTCAGCTCAGCAGCGGCTGCGCCTGCGGTTTGCGCAGGGCCGCCGGTGCGGACAAGGGCAGCGTGACGGTAAAGCACGCCCCCGCGCCGCCGCTCCCGCTGCCGGCTTCAACCGTGCCGTGCAAGCTGGCTGTCACCAGTTTGTAGACTATGTGCAAGCCCAGCCCGCTGCCGCCCTTGCCCATGCGCGTGGTAAAGAAGGGATCGAACACCCGCGCCAGGTTATCCGGAGGTATGCCGATGCCGTCGTCGCTGACGGTGATCGCCACCTGGCCATACCCGTCCTTCTGTGCCGCGATGGTCACGGTGCCGGACAGGCCGGGCAGGAAGGCGTGCTGCACCGCGTTGGCGATCAGCTGCGCCAACACTTGCCGCAGCTGGTCCGGATAGCTGTCCATTTGTATGCCGTCGGGAATGGTGCACACCACACGGTTGCCGCTGTCATCCAGAACTGCATCCAGGCCGGCCAGCACCTGGCGCACCAGCTCGCCCAGGTCGAAGCGGTGGCGGCCGTCGGCGGCCTGCTCGTCCACCACCTCCTTGAAGCTGCTCACCAGCTTGGCTGCATGGTCCAGGCTGCGCATCAGGATGCCGGCGCCCTGCTCCACCGTGCCGGCGAATTCGCGCATGCGGCTGCGCGTCAGGCCGCGCTCCATTTCCAGCGCAAAATCGGCGGCGCGCGACTGCAGCGTGCTGGCGGCCAGCAGGCCGTTGCCGATGGGCGTGTTCAGCTCATGGGAGATGCCGGCCACCACCGATCCCAGCGCCGACAGTTTTTCCGCGCGCAACAGCTCGTCCTGCAAGCTGGTCAGCCGCATCAGCGCCGCGTGCAGGTCCTGGTTGGATTGCGCCAGCTTGAGCGAGAACGCCTCCTGCTGGCGTACCGCATGGCGCAGCTCGGTATTGCTGGCCACCAGCTGCTCCTGCTGCTGCATCAATACGAAGTCGCGCTCTATGCTTTTCTTGATCTCCCACAGCAGATCCACATATTTGTTCTGGTAGTTGCGCTTTTTGCTGTCCAGCACGCAGATGGTGCCGAACACCTCGTTGTCCGGCCAGAGCAGCGGCACGCCGAGATACGAAATCATGTTCAGCGCCACGTCCGGATTGTGGCGCCACTCATCGTCCTCCAGCGCATCGGGTACGTGCAGCAGGCCGCGCGTGGCCATCACCGTTTCGCAGTACAGGCCGGTGTTCAGATTGGCCTTTTCTTCGTGCTCGTAGGGATTCCCTTCGCTGTGGCTGGAAATCAGCACTTCGATCTGTTCCGGCAGCACGCGCATGATCAAACCGGCGGGCACGTCGAAAATTCCGGCCATGACGTCCGTGGTGTTCTGCCACTTGGCCAGGAAGCTCTCCGGTATGGCGCTAGCGTGTAAGGTCACTGACCTATCCTCCACGGTGAAAGTTGTCTAATCAATATACTCCGGCGCCTGCCCGCAAGCAAGCTTCTGCGCCGCAGCAATTAATTTTGCGACTTATTATCAAGAAATATTTCTATCCAAATAAAAATGGCACTGTTACACTATTTTTTCATTTTCACAACATATTGCCACCAACATGAAGATTGCCGACATCAAGATTGGGCACCGCCTCACCATTGCCTTCTCCCTGACCATAGTACTGATAGCGGCCGTGGTGACGGTCGGCGCCAGCCGCCTGCAGACCGTCAGCGATGAAATCGGGCTGACCATAGGGGACCGGTACAGCAAGATCGACCTGCTGAACGACATCAAGGACTCGTCCAATCTCCAGGCCACGGGCCTGCGTGAGGCCCTGCTGGCGCAGGACGCCGCCAGCGTGCAGCAGGCGCTGGAGCAGTCCGCTGCCGGCGGCAAGCAGGCGGATGCGGACTTGGCCAAGCTGGACGCCGTGGTGAGCATGGCCGAAGGACGCGCCCTGCTGGGCCGCATACAGGCCGCGCGCACCACTTATGCAGCCAGCGCCGCGCAGGTGCTCGGCCTGATCAAGGCGGGCGACCGCGACGCCGGGATCAACGCCATGCACCAGCGCGTGCGCGGCGAACAGCTGGCTTACTTTGCCGCAGTGGACAAGCTGATCGACTTCCAGGAAGCGCTGATGCAGACCTCCGGCCGCACCGCCCAGGACTCGGCCAGCCGCACGCGGCTGATCATGACGCTGCTTGGCCTGGCCGGCGGCGCCCTCAGCCTCTTCACCGCGTGGTACATCACGCGTGGCATCGTCGGGCCGATCAGCTATGCGGTGAAAATCGCGCGCACCGTCGCGGACGGCAAGCTGGACTCGGCCATCGAGGTGCGCTCCCGCGACGAGGCGGGCCAGCTGACGGCGGCGCTGCGCGACATGAACGACAGCCTGGTGCGCATCGTCACCCAGGTGCGCGCGGGTACGGACAACATCGCCACGGCCTCGGCCGAAATCGCGGCGGGTAATGCCGACTTGTCGGCGCGCACCGAGCAGCAAGCCGGCTCCCTGGAGGAGACGGCCTCGTCGATGGAGGAACTGACCTCAACCGTCAAGCAGAATGCGGACAACGCGCGCCAGGCCCGGCAACTGGCCTTGTCGGCCTCGGACGTGGCGGGCAAAGGTGGCGCCGTCGTGGCGCAAGTGGTGGACACCATGGCCGGCATCAACGCCTCGTCGCGCAAAATCGTCGATATCATCGCCGTCATTGACGGCATCGCGTTCCAGACCAACATCCTGGCCCTGAATGCCGCCGTCGAAGCGGCGCGGGCCGGCGAACAGGGCCGGGGCTTTGCCGTGGTGGCCAGCGAGGTGCGCAACCTGGCGCAGCGCTCGGCGGCGGCGGCGCGCGAGATCAAGACCCTGATCGCGGATTCGGTGGACAAAGTGGACGGCGGCGCCAGGCTGGTCGACCAGGCCGGGCAGACGATGACGGAGATCGTGGCCAGCGTGCAGCGCGTGACGGACATCATCGGCGAGATCGCCTCGGCCAGCCAGGAACAGCTGGACGGCATCGAACAGATCAACACCGCCATCAGCGAGATGGACGAGACCACGCAGCGCAATGCGGCGCTGGTGGAGCAGGCCTCGGCGGCCGCGACGGCCATGCGCGAGCAGGCCGCGTCGCTGTCCGGCACCGTGGGCGTGTTCACGCTGGCGCCGGCAAGCGGGCATGGCGCCGCCCCCGCCCCGGCCGGCGCCACGGTCAGCCACATGCCGAAACGCCGCCCCACCGCGCGCTTGCCCGCCCCCGCCCCCGCCCCTGCCAAGGCGCGCAAGACCGCAAACGGCGGCGAGGCAGAAGACTGGCAGGAGTTCTGAAAGTACGCCAGCGTACAGAGCAGCGGCGGGATGGGTGGCAAGCTGATTGGATGACAAGCTGATGCCCATCCAAGGAGGCCGCGATGACGGAAATACGCAAGGGCCAGGCGCCCAAACCGCTGGAACGCGGCGAGTTCCATCTGCAATTCCGCCGTTCCTTCCTTGATCCGGCTTTTGGCGCCGTAAGCGAAGCGCTGGACCAGGTCGAGGAAGTCGCCTGGAACAACTACCATGCCCACCGCAAAGCGCCGCTCACCCGGGCTGCCGGCCCGGGCTATGCGGACCCGGGCTACGAACTATCGGTTGATTGGCTTGCAGCCAGGGAGCGGCTGCTGGCGGCCGAACGCCGCCAGAAAGACCCTGCGTCGCCGTCGCGGGCGCTGCTCATCATAGGCGCGGCGCGCAACGACGGCACCTGCCCCGGCGAAGTCTCAAAAACCTGGCGCATGGCGCAATGGGCGCGCGAAACGCTTGAGTCGCAGCAGGTCGAAACAGACACCCTGGACCTGAGCCTGCTCACATCCAGCTACGACTTGCACATCCATCCATGCAAAGGCTGCGTCTCCACCGCCATGCCCTTATGCCACTGGCCATGCAGCTGCTATCCCAACCATGCCACGCGCCAGACCAGCGACTGGATGGCGGACATTTACGAAAAGTGGGTTGCGGCGCACGGCGTCATCATCCTGACGCCCGTGTACTGGTACCAGGCGCCCAGTCCATTGAAGCTGATGATAGACCGCCTGGTCTGCGCCGACGGCGGCAATCCCGACCCCACCAGCACGCATGGCAAAAAGGCTGCCGAGGCCAAGGCGCTGGAACAGGCAGGCTGGGACTATCCGAAGCACCTGGCCGGGCGGGCCTACGGCCTGGTGGTGCACGGCGACGTAGCGGGCGCTGAAAGCCTGCGCCGCAATCTGTCGGACTGGCTAAGCTGGATGGGCCTGGCGAGCGCCGGCGGGCAGGCGGAACTGGACCGCTACCTGGGATATTACGAATCCTACGCTGCGAGCCATGAGGTGCTCGACGAAGCCGACAAATTCCAGCAAGAAGTGCGCACGGTCGCCAAGGCGCTCGCCATCGGCATCGCCCGCCTGCGTGCGGGCGAGCCCCTGCGGCCGGACGCAGGCCTGCCTCCGCCCCGGCCTAAGTGAGCAGTCCTTGCGCTGACGCAAAGCGGCACAGTCAAGTTGAGCGACAGTGAGGTGTTATTCTCATTGGAGCCTCCGCCATGAGTCCAGCCCAGCTTGACAACCACAATCGCCCTGCCGAAGATGGTCATGAAGCACGCATAGTCCGGTTAGAGGCCAATATGGAAAACGTCGTTGCACTGATACATACGCTGCAACAGCGCATGGATGACGGTTTCCAGCGCGTCGACGAACGCCTGCGCGCGCTTCAGGAACAGCTCGAAGCTTACCGCCAGGAATGGCGCAAGGAGTTTTCCGCATTTGTCGAGGCCAGACAAGCGGAGGCGCTACGCATAGAAGAAAGGTGGCGCCAGGAAATCAAGGAACAGGCGGCGGCCAGGCAGGCCGAATCATTGCGCTTGGACGCTAAACGGCAGGATGATCGGGAACAGGCCGCAGAGTTCTGGCGACGAGAGCACGAAAAACACCTCCGTGAAAGCGAGGAGGCAAACGAGCGCTGGTGGAAAGCGTTCGAACTAGCCAAGAGCGAACACGAAAAAGCTGCTGAAATCGCGCGACGAGAACGCGAAAAAGCAGAGGAGTTGGCCCGTAGCGAACGCGAAAAAGCAGAGGGGCTGGCCCGTAGCGAACGCGAAAAGTCGGAGGAGCGGGCTCGTAGCGAAAGCGAGAAGGCGGAGGAGCGGGCCCGCCGCGCATTTGAACTGGTGGAAGCAAGAAGCGTACGTCATGAGCAGGAACTTCAAGCAAGAAGCGCACGTCATGAGCAGGAACTTCAAGCAAGAAGCGCACGTCATGAGCAGGAACTTCAAGCAAGAAGCGAGCGTCATGAGCAAGGACTCCAAACCCGCTGGGATAGGGAAATGGACAGGCGTATTGCGGCGGAATCGGAGTTTCGAACCAGCATCCGCTGGCTGTTCGGCATCCTGGTGACACTGTCCGTCACCGCAGTCGGCATGCTCGGCAAAGCGCTTAACTTGTATTAGGCTTAAGCCGCAATGTCCTCCAGCAAGCCAGCAACCCGGGCCGCCATGGCGTCGACCTGGTATTCCCGCGCGCGCTGGGCAAATGCCTGGGCGGCGGCGGCATAGCCGGGCGTTCCAAGCATGTGCCGGACCACCTCGCGCCAAGCCACCGGCTGCCCCAGCATGGCGGCGTTCACGCCCATGCCGGCCCCGGCGATGCGGCGCGCGGTGTGGAGCTGTTCCAGCTGCATCGGCAGCATCAGCACGGGCACGCCGGCCAGCATGGCTTGCGCCAGCGTCGCTTCCCCCGCGTGCGTGACACACAGCTGCGCTTCGGCCAGGGCCGCCTGCAATGCCACAGGGCCGCGCGCAAACGACACATTGGGGGCGCTGACCGGCGGCGTCTTGCCGCTCGCCACTTCAGGCAAATAGCACAGCACGCGGCAGCCCTCCTGCGCCAGCGCCTGCAGTACCTCCGCATGGCCGGCGTGAGCCGCTTTCAGGTAGGCGAATACTTTCGGACCGTCGCCAACGGGCCAGATTGGTTCCACCCCGCCAGCGGGCAGGAAAGCCGGCCCCAGCCAGACGGGAGCGGACGGCGCGGGCAGCCGTTCGTAGTGGTCCAGTTCGGGCCAGGTCGTCAGCAGCTGGGCATCGCCGGCAAGCAGGTCGGCGGTCCAGGCGAACAAGGGAGCTTGATGGTGCGCCAGCACGGCGTTCGCCGTTTGCAGCACGTGCGCCTCGGCGGCGACCAGCCGCTGCGGGGGAATGCTCTCCCAGCCGCGCAGCGGCGGCAGCGCCTGCCCGGCGGGCGGCATCGAGAACGCCGATCCCACCGACGCGCTGCGCACACCCATGCTGCGCGCCGCCAGTATCGCGGTTGGCGCGTAGTCGGCCACCACCACATCCGGCCGCAGCAGGCTGAACATGCCGCGCCAGGCATCCACCAAGCCCGCCAGCGGTGCGGCTTGCCAGTAGCCCGCAGCCATCAGGATCTCGGCATGGTTGCCATGGTCGGGAGGCAGGCCAAGCACCTGGTGCAGCCAGAGCGGCGCTTGCAGCACAGGCGTGTTCAGCCCGGCGAACATGCCCTGCGCCTGCGCCACGTCGCGCAGGCTGACGCTGACCTCGTGCCCGCGCGCCAGCAAGGCGGCCGCCAGCAGCTTTAGCCGCCCGGCGTGGCCCAGGCCGCCGCCGAGTTCCCAGCACAGATGGAAACGCGCCACGGTTCAGTACTCCGCGTCCGCCAGCGCCGCCAGCTCGGCGTGCAGCGCATCCACGTCGTCGGCGATGCGCCAGGCTCCCGGAAAATCATAATGGCGCGTCAGCGCGTTGCGCAGCACGATGCAGCGCAGGCCGGCCGCCGTGGCAGCCTGCAAGCCGCGCGGCGAATCTTCCACCACCACGCACTGCTCCGGCGCCAGCCCCAGTTTTTGCAGCCCCAGCAGATACGGTTCCGGCGACGGCTTGCTGTTGGCGTAATGCTCGGCCGTCAGCACGAAGCGGAAGTGGCGCAGCAGATCCAGCCTGGAATGGATCAGCTCGAAGTGGCTGCCCATGGAACTCGTCACCACGCCCATCGCCAGCCGGGGCGACAGCGCGGACAGCAGCTCGGCCACGCCCTCCATGGGCGCCACGGCCGCGCCCAGCAGCAGCTCCGAGTAGCGCCGGTTGCGCCCCTCGCGCAGTTCGGCGATGCACTCCCCGCTCATGCCCAGGTGCTCCAGCAGATGCCAGGCGCCGCAGTTATCGGCCAGGTACCAGTTGAAGAAATCCAGCTCCGACAGGTCTATGCCGAAAGGCAGGAACAGCTCGCGGTTGGACTGGTAGAACAGCCGCTCGGTGTCGACCAGCACGCCGTCGTTGTCCCACAGGATGCCTTCCAGCCGCATCACAGCTTCTCCAGCTGCTGCCGCGCATACGCCGCGCCGCTGCCGTTCGGCGCCAGCTCCAGGTAGGTCTTGTACGCCCCCTGCGCCCGCTTGGCGTCACCCGCGCGCGCGGTGGCGTCGCCCAGGTTCAGGTAGGCGATCGCGCGCGACGGGTCCATCTTGATGGTGTTCTCGAACCAGCGCGCGGCTTCCGGATAGCGCTCCTGCTTGTAGAACACAAAGCCGAGATTGTTCGCGGCCAGCGCAAAGTCGGCGCGCAGCTTGAGCGCTTCGGTAAACTGCGCCTCGGCCGCCGCGTACTGCTTTTCCTTGTAGAGCTGCAAGCCCCTGTCGTTGGCGCGCTGCGCCAGCTGGCGCGCGGACACCGGCACGGCAGGCGGCGGCGTGATCGCCTGCTCTTTGCCGTGCAGGTCCTTGACCGTGACGGCGGCCGGCGTGGCGTCGGGCTTGCCGTCCGCCTTGGCGTCCAGCCGCACGTCCAGCTTGGAATTCAAGGCGATGGCGTCGTTGGACAGCTGCACCGTGGCCGCGCCCAGGAACTCCGTTTCGGCCGGCAGCTCGAACACGAAGTCGCCGCCTTCGGAGCCCGGCAGGCTGCCGAAGGCCGGGGTCTGGCTGGACACGCCCGCCACCGCCGGCGCCACATAGGCCGCCAGTTCGGTGGCCGTGATCAGGCCGTCGCCGTTCAGGTCGGCCTTGCCGCCCAGGCCTTGCAGCAGGGTCCAGGTGAAGACCGAATGGCCGTTCGGGCCGCCGTCCGCCACCAGCTGGTCGCCGCCGCCCGCCGTCAGCATCTGGCGGCCGATGCGCTTGGCATTGTCGCGCAGGAAGGACGACGAGGAGCCGCCGCGCGTCAGGCCCAGGCCGCTGTAGCAGGCGTCCATCACGAACAGCACGTGCTTGGCGCTCAAGCTTTCCGCGATGTTCTGGATTTCCGTCATCGGAATCGCATCAGTGGCCAGCTGGTCCGGGGCCGCGTCCACCGGCACGATGTAGCCCAGGTCGCGTCCCGAGCTGAGCTTGCGGGTGGCGCCGTGCCCGGCGAAGAAGACGAAGATGCGGTCGTTCTTCTGCACGCCGCCGTGCGCCAGCCTGTCGTGGAAGGCGCCCAGGATGCCGGCGCGGGTCGCCTCGCCGTTCTTCAGCGTCACCACGCGCTCGGCGGAGAAACCGAACTTGTCGATCAGGGTCTGCCGCACGCCCTGCGCGTCGCGCACCGCGTATTGCAGCTTGGGCCATTTGGCGTAATCGTCGATGCCGATCACGATGGCCCAGGAGTTGCCATACCCGGCGGACACCGGCGCCGCAGCGGCCTGGCCCTGCGCGGGCGTACCCTGCGCCACCTTGAAGCTGCTGCCGTCCCAGCCCGCGAACTGGTAGCCCTCGGCCACCAGCCGGTCCAGGATGGCCGGCAAGGCCTTCACGGTGCGTTCGTGGATGTCGTGGAACAGGATGATGCCGCGCCCTTCCTTCTCCACGGCCTGCAGCACCCGTCCCGCGATGGAAGCGGGCACCGGATCGGCCCAGTCCAGCGAATCGATATTCCACATGACCGATTTCAGCTCGGCTTTATGCAGCGCGGCCAGGCCCTCGCCGTTGCGCGCGCCATACGGAAAGCGGAACAGCGGCGAGCGGCCGGCGTCCACCGCCTTCAGCAGCGTGTCGGTATCGAGGATTTCGGCGCGCAGCTTGTCGCCGCTTTCCTTGGACAGCTGGGCGTGGCTGTAGCTGTGGTTGGCCAGCGTATAGCCCGCCGCGCTGAGCTTGCGGCTTACTTCCGCGCCGCTGTTCAGTTTGGCCTGGTGCGAGGCATCCACGCTGCCCAGGTTGCGACCCACGGAAAAGAAGACGGCAGGCGCGCCGTACTGCTTGAGTATGGCGGCGATTTCTTCGCTGTAGCGCTTGTGCGGGCCGTCGTCGAAGGTCAGCACCACGGTTTTTTTGGGCAGGGACTTGCCGAAGATTTCGCCGTCCTCGGAACCGGCGGCAGCGGCGGCGGTGGCAGCGGCGGGCGGGGCCGGATATGGCAGCACCACGCCGTATTCCTTGAGGATCTGCTCGCGGCTGTACAGCCTTTTCAGGCGCGCCACATAATCTTCCCAGCGCTCGCGCTTCAGCTCGATGCCGCGCGCCTCGAAGCGGCCGAAGATCTGCCTGATCTCCTGGTCGTAATTGCGCTCGATCTCGGCCAGCGCGTCCATATCTTCCGAGATGCGCTTGTGCAGCTTGATGGCGGGCAGCGAGCCGTCCTTGGCCACGTGGCCGCGCAGCGCCTGCAGCAGCTCGCGGAAGGCCAGGCGGTCGGCGTCGTACAGGCCGGGATCGGCTTCTATATAGTCCAGCAAGGCGCCCAGCGCGGCGAAGCGGCCGCTGTCCGGCGACGCGGCCAGCGCGGCCAGCGCCTCGTCCGCGCGGGCGATGCGCAGCTGGTTGTCATGGAACAGTCCCTGCCCCACGCGGTTGGCCTGGGCCTTTTCGGCCTCGCCCAGCGATTTCTCGTCGGCCAGCAGCACGATGGTCTTGCGGTAGGCGGCCAGCACTTCGCCGAGCTGGGCCGCGATGGCCTGCTGCTGGGCCTGCGCAGTGGCTGCGCCGCCAGCCCCGGGGGCGCTGGCGGCCGCGCCTGCAGCCGGGGCCGGCTGGGCGCGGTGGGTGTAGAAATACCCTGCGCCGGCGGCGGACAGGGCGGCGGCGGCAACAAGGGCCAACAGCTTGGGCTTGGAAATCACGGGGCATGACCTGATTTAGATGCAGTGCAGCAATTGTAGGGCATGTGCGGCTTTTTGCAAAACTGGCAATCCTGCAGCGTGCGCAGCCTTGCTAAATCCATAGCTAGCCGGGGCCGGGTGTGCAATACTCCACGCTACCGAACGACTTGCTACGAAACATGGCCACAAGCGGCTTCCTGCCACGCACACTCAAATCCCGGATGACCACGGTAGTCATCCTGCTGGTGCTGGCTGCCACCACCATCGTCACCATCCTGGCCCTGATGCTGGCCGAGCGCGACATGAAGGCCGTCATCGGCTCCCAGCAATACGCCGTGCTGTCCAGCGCCGCCGCCTACGTCGACGAGCAGCTGGAAACCAAGCGCGCCCTGCTCTCCACCCTGCCCGAGGCGCTGCCGCCCGGCATCCAGAGCGATCCGGCCGCCATGCAGGCGCTGCTGCTGGCTCGGCCTGCGGTGAACGCCGAGTTCTACAATGTGGTGGCGTTCGACCGCAAGGGCAGGATGGTGGCCACGCTGCGCTCGGACTCGAAGGAGCCCAGCGTGGACGCCACCGGCCGGCCCTATTTCGACCAGACCGTGCGCCAGCGCAAGGGCCTGATTTCCGCGCCCTTGATGAGCCGCCTTTCCGGCCGCCCCATCGTGATCATGACCCAGCCCGTGCTCGACCCGCAGGGCGAAGTGGCTTACGTGATCGCCGCCAGCATCGACTTGCAGCAGTCCGACTTTTTCGGCCCCATCAATGCGCTCAAGCCCGGCAAGACCGGCTTCATGTTCATCATGACGGCCGGCGGCATCCTGATCCACCACCCCTCGCCGGAACGTCTGCTGCGCCATATCAACGACCGTCCCGGCCACAACCGCGCAACGGAAATGGCGCTGAACGGTTTTGAAGGCTGGACCGAGGCCAGGAACAAGGACGGCAGCGAAGGCATCTACTCGTATAAGCGCCTGAAGACCACCAGCTGGATCGTCGCCGCGCGCTTCCCCACCGACGAGGCCTTCGCGCCGCTGATCGAGCTGCGCCGGCAAGCCATCTTCGCCGCCAGCGTGTTCGCGGCGGTGGCCGGGCTGCTGGCCTGGCTGATCATCCACCGCCTGCTGGCGCCGCTGCAGCGCTTGCACAGCCGGGTCGCCGCGCTGCGCCAGGGCGGCGCCGACATCGCCTCGCTGCGCTCCGCCCGCCAGGACGAGATCGGCGAACTGGGCGAGGCTTTCTACCAGCTCACCGCCGAGCGCGCCGCCACGCAGGAACGCGTGCTGGCCAGCGAAACGCTGGTGCGCAACATCCTGGAATACGCGCCCGACGCCTTTGTCAGCACCCGCGCCGACGGCACCATCACCGAATGGAACGCCCAAGCCGAACAGACGTTCGGCTGGAGCCGCAGCGAAGCGCTGGGCCGCAATGTGGCCGAGCTGATCGTGCCGCCCAGCCAGCGCGGCGCGCACGCGGCCGGCCTCGCGCGCATGACCGGCGGCGCGCAAGGCAAGCAGGCAAGCCACAAGCGCAGCCGCATGGCCGCCCTGCACCGCGACGGGCACGAGATTCCGCTCGAGCTGTCGATCGGCACGCTGCACCATGAAAGCGGCGTCATCGCCACCGCCTTCCTGCACGACATCACTGAGCGCGTGGCGCACGAGGAGCAAATCGCCGCCAGCGAGCGCCGCAGCCGCATGATCGCCGACAGCATGCCGGCGCTGGTGGCGTATATCGACCGCGACCTGCGCTACCGCTTCACCAACGAGCACTATCAGCAACTGCTGGGCGTGGACCCGGCCGCCATGCTGGGCAAGACCATCGGCGAGGTGTTCGGCGCCGACGTTTACGCGCACTGGAAGGACCGCATCGATGCCGCGCTGCGCGGCGAACGCGTGCACGAGGAGCGCGACAGCCTGGAAATGGGCCGCATGCTGCACCTGATGGTGGACCTGGTGCCGGACACGGACGCCGCCGGCACGGTACAGGGTTTCTACCTGATGTCGATGGACATCACCGAGCGCCGCAACGCCGAGCTGAAGCAGGCCGCCAGCGAGAAGCGCCTGCGCCTCATCACCGACCACCTGCCCGCCCTGGTGGCCTATATCGACCGCGAGCACCTGCTGCGTTTCGGTAACGCCACCTTCAAGCACTGGCTGGGCCTGGACCCGGCCAGCCTGTCGGCGCGCCCGCTGGCGGAAGTCATGGGCGCCACCGCCTACGCCAGAACGCTGCCCCACCTGGAGCAGGCCTTCAGCGGCGTGCACGTCGGCTTCGAGCACCGCGCACGCCTGCACGGCGACCTGCGCACGCTGGAAACCACCTTTGTTCCGGACCAGCGCGCCGACGGCAGCGTGGCCGGCGTGTACTCGCTGACGCGCGACATGAGCCATATCAAGGCGGTCGAGCAGCAGCTGATAGAGCTGGCGCGCATTGACCCGCTGACCGGCATCGCCAACCGCCGCAAGTTCGAGGAAGTGCTGCAGCAGGCCATGGCGCGCAGCCAGCGCCTGGGCCGCCGCATGGCGCTGGCCTACCTGGACATCGACAACTTCAAGACCATCAACGACAGCCTGGGCCACGGCGCCGGCGACGAGGTGCTGAAGGAATTCGCCGGCCGCCTGAACGGCGCGGTGCGCGCGGTCGACCTGGTGGCGCGCCTGGCCGGCGACGAGTTCATTATCGTGTTCGAGAACGTGGACGAAGTGGGCGAAGCGGCCCAGCTGGCGGCCAAGATCGTGGCCACCGTGCGCGATCCCTTCACCGTGGCCGGTGCCGCCATGCACGTGACCACCAGCGTGGGGCTGGCGCTGTTTGACGGCGGCAGCGACAGCGACACGCAATCCGGCCTGATCGCGCGCGCCGACCAGGCCCTGTACGCCGCCAAGCGCAACGGCCGCGACTGCTACGTGGTGGACGCCCAGGCCGTGTGACGGCCCCGCCATGGCCGTTTGTAAAAATGTGACGTAATTCTGCGACTGTGAGAATTGGTGACATTTGCACCTCCGGAACGCGTCACAATATCCTCACCGGCCCGCGCCATCAGGAGGAAGCATGTTCAAGCACATGAAAATGGAAACCCGGCTGCACGTAGGGCTGGGCGGCATCGTGATACTGGTCATCCTGCTGGGCTTGACCGCCTTTGCCAGCCTGAGTTCGCTGCACGGCCACTGGAACAGCATAGAAACGGTGACGCTGGCGCGCAAGGACGCGGTGATGAATATCTCGGCCGCGCACGGCCGGGCCAGCCACAGCTTCAAGAACTACGTGCTGCGCGGCGGCGACTACGCCGCCAAGTTCCGCACCGAGATCGCCGAGATCGACAAGGCCGTCAACAGCTACCTGTCCGGCACCGACCTCACGCGCGAGGAACAGACCCTGCTCAACGACATCCTCGCGGCAACCAAGGAATACAGCCTGCAGATGGCGCACCTGGAAGCGCTGCGCGAGAAAGGCGCCACGGTGGCCGAGCTGGACAAGGCCGTGAAAGGCGCGGACACCGGCATCGCCAACGCCAGCGCCCGGCTGCGGGAGGTCAACGCCGCCGAGACCAAGGCCGAGTCCGCCGAAATGAGCGATATAGCCCAGCAGGCCAAGCGCGTGATCCTGGGTTTCGCGGTGGTGATCGCGGTGCTGGGCTGCGGCCTGGCGGTGTGGATCTCGCGCAGCCTCAGCAGCATCGTGCGCGACATCCAGCAGGTGGCCGCCGTGCTGGCCAGCGCGTCCGGCGAGGTCAGCGCCACGGCGCAGTCGCTGTCGCAGGCGTCCAGCGAGCAAGCCGCCAGCGTGGAGGAAACCAGCGCCTCCATCGAGCAGATGACGGCTTCCATCACGCAGAACGCGGAGAACGCCCGCGTTACCGACGGCATCGCCACCAAGGCCGCGCAAGAAGCGGCCAAGGGCGGCGAGGTGGTGAAGGCGACGGCGGCGGCCATGCGCCAGATCGCCAAGAAAGTCAGCATCATCGACGACATTGCCTACCAGACCAACCTGCTGGCCCTGAACGCCGCCATCGAAGCGGCCCGCGCGCACGAGCACGGCAAGGGTTTTGCCGTGGTGGCGGCCGAGGTGCGCAAGCTGGCCGAGCGCAGCCAGGTGGCGGCGCAGGAGATAGGCGAAGTGGCGGCCAACAGCGTGGAGCTGGCCGAGCAGGCCGGCGTGCTGCTGGAGGCCATGGTGCCCAACATCCGCCGCACCTCCGACCTGGTGCAGGAAATCGCCGCCGCCTCCGAGGAGCAGTCCGCCGGCGTGGGCCAGATCAACTCGGCCGTGGTGCAGCTCAGCCAGGCCACCCAGACCAACGCCGCCAGCTCGGAAGAACTGGCCGCCACCTCGGAAGAAATGAATACCCAGGCCGACCATCTGGCGCACCTGATGGCCCTGTTCAAGCGCTACGCCATCGAAGGCCAGCCGGACCGTTCCAATGTACGCCAGGTGAAATCGGGACGGCCGCGCGCGCACCGCAGCGCCGTGCAGCCCGTCGGCCTGCCGCCCGGCGCCGCCGGGCTGGACGAGTCGCAATTCACCAAGTTCTGAACGGCGGCGCCGGCCTTCAGGGGCCGGCCGCCACCGCCACACGGAGCCGGTTGCAGCCGGCTACCCATTCATAGACGATGCTGGACGAGAGCTGGCGTATCAGCGGCAGGCCTGCGCCGCCCACGTGCTGGTCCGCCACCGGCCGGGCCGGATTGGGCGCCGTGAGGCTGGCGGAGGGCCCGTCGGCCAGCGGATTGAAGGGCGGAGCCGCGTCGGCGTAGCAAAAGCCGTTGGCATCCGGCGCTATCCAGAGCGGCTGGGCGCTGTCGCCCCGGTAGCCGTGCAGGATGGTGTTGCGCACCAGTTCCTCCAAGATCAATTCGGCGCGCAGCACGGCTTCGGGATCGGCGCCGGCGGCATGCATGCCTGCAACAAGGCATGCCGTGGCGGCAGGGACGCACGCCAGCCTGGCCTCAAAGCGCGTGCCAATTTCACAACCGCCAGCGGCAGAATTGGTTTCCTTTTCCTTCATTCAAGCATATTATCGGAATGTCTAGTGATGGAGGGCATCATGCGCACAATAAACCTGCGGACTGTCGCGGCCGCGCTGCTGGCGCCGGTACTGCCGGTGCTGCTTTCCGTCGTTTTCGCCGCTCCTTCCGCCCTGGCCGCCGAGCCGGCCGGCATGATCAAGACCGCGAAGGGCAGCGTCAGCATAGAACGCGAAGGCAAGAAAATGGGCGCAGCCGTGGGCGCGTCCGTGCTGGCCAGCGACTCCATCATCACCGGCGCAGACGGCAGCGCGGGCATCACCCTGCGCGACGAAACCCTGCTGGCGCTCGGACCTAACACCACCCTGGCCCTGCAGAAATTCGCCTTCAACTCCACCACCCACGAAGGGGAACTGGACGCTTCGGTGCGGCGCGGCACGCTGGCCGTCATTTCCGGCAAGCTCTCCAAACAGTCGCCCAAGGCGGTTAAATTTTCCACGCCCAGCACCGTGCTGGCCGTGCGCGGTACGGAGTTCGTGATCGAGGTGGGCGACGGAGCCGGCCAATAATGGCCGCCCTATTGTGGATAGTCTGCCTGGTGGCCGCGCTGTCGCAGCATGGCAGCGGTCCCAGGGAGCGCATCACGCTGCTGCCCAGCCAGGACGGGCGGCCCAGCGCCGTGGTGGTGACCTCGTCCAAAGGGGAAGCCCTGCTGGACCAGCCCTACCAGAACGCCGCCGTGGATGGCGCGGCCGTGCTGCTGGTGGGCGCGGGCAACCAGGCCGATATCCGGCAGCGCTACCGCGAGCCGCTGGCCGCCCTGCCGCAGCGCGCGGCGGTGTTCATGCTGTACTTTGAAACGGGCGGCGACGTCCTGGTGCCGGAGTCGGCCGCGCGCCTGCCGCAGATCAAGGCGGAACTTGCGGCGCGGCCCGCCGCCGAGGTGCTCGTGATCGGCCATACCGACCGGGTGGACACCATGGCCTTCAACGACGCGCTGTCGCTCAAGCGGGCGGAGTCGGTCAAGCGCTGGCTGGTGGAAGGCGGCGTGCCGGCCGACGCCATTGCCGTGTCCGGACGCGGCGAGCGGGAGCTGGCCGTGCAGACTGCTGACGGCAAGGCTGAGCAGGTTAACCGGCGCGTGGAAGTCAGGGTCCGCTAGGGGCCTGCCTGGCGGGTTACGCGGGCGGGGCCCGCTAACCCGCCCTACGGTATGCCATGCGGAGATTAACGGAGGGTTTCTGTCAGCACACGGCCTTCGGCGCCGGCGGGCGGACGCACGCGCAGCAGGTGCGCCAGCGTCGGCGCGATGTCCACCACTTCCGCGTACTGGCCGTAGGCGCCGGGTTTGATCCACTGCCTACCCATCACCATCAGCGGCACGTTGGTGTCGTAGGCGTATGGCGAGCCGTGGGTGGTGCCGGAGGTGCCGGAACCCACGTACCAGAACGCCTTGTGCACAAGAATCAGATCACCCGAGGCCTGGCGGTTGAAGGCGCGGCGCATCAGCAGCGACTGGCGGGTGCCGTTGGCGCCGCCGCTTTCGAGCTGCTGGCGGCGGTACACTTCGCTCACGCCGGGCTGCGCTTCCAGCCACGCGGCGGCGGCTTTTTCCACGTCGTCCGGCTTGAGCTTGTTCTGCTCCATCAGGCCGTGGTCCAGATAGATATTCGGCAGCACATTGCCCTTGGCCGAGCCGACCACCAGCTTTTCCACGCCGAACACCTTGGCCAGCTGCGCATCCAGGCCTTGCATCAGCTTGTTGCCGTCGATGCGCTGCGCGTCGACGCGGCGGCCTTGCGAGAACTCGGCCGTGTTGCTGAAGCCATGGTCGGCGGTCAGCACCACCATCACGTTGTCCATGCCGATGCGCTTGTCCAGGTAGCTGAAGAAGCCGGCCAGCATGCGGTCCAGGCGCTGCAGGTGGTCGTGCGACATGCGGCTTTCCGGGCCGTAAGCGTGGTTGACGTAGTCGTGCGAGGACAGGCTCACGCCCAGCAGATCGGGCACGCCCGCCGCGTTCTTGCCCAGGTCTTCACCTTCCACGGCTGCGCGCGCGAACTCCAGCGTCAGCTCGTCCAGGTAGGGACCGGTGCGCAGGCGCGCGTAGTAGCCGCTGTCGAGCTCGCCGCTTTCGCTGTAGTACGAGAACGGGAAGCCGTTGCGCGCGCCGCCGGCCACGGGGGCGGGATCGGGCATGTCGTTGGCGTAGGCGGATTCAGGCAGCAGCAGGTTCCAGTTCTTGCCGTAGTAGCGGTTCTGCGGCTTGCCCGCCTGGTAGCGCTGCACCCACTCCGGATGCTGGGCCATGTAGTAGGTGGAGCTGGCGAAGTTGCCGGTCTTGTCCATGTACATATAGGCCGTGCCGGTTTTGCCCGCCAGCAGGATCGCGCCACGGTCCTTGCCGGATACGGTCACCACCTTGGCGCGGTTGCCGCTGGCGTAGCGCAGCTCGTCGCCCAGCGTGCTCACGCGCAGGCGCGCGGGCGAGGTGCCGTCCAGGCGCTTGGTTTCTTCGCCGATGTAGGAGTAGGAGGCGTCGTCCGTGCAATAG
The DNA here is from genome assembly GCF_059419605.1 of Pseudoduganella sp. GW821-FHT05F09. Taxonomy (NCBI): domain Bacteria; kingdom Pseudomonadati; phylum Pseudomonadota; class Betaproteobacteria; order Burkholderiales; family Oxalobacteraceae; genus Pseudoduganella; species Pseudoduganella sp. GW821-FHT05F09. The sequence continues at coordinate 967,120 of NZ_JBWKSD010000001.1, read as the reverse complement.
ACCTGCTCGCCGGTGGCCGCGTCGATCCAGTTGTTGGCGATGACGCCGTGCTGGTAGGGATAGGCGCCCGACAGCACCGCCGCGTGGCCCACGGCCGTCACGGTGATGCCATGGGCCTGGTGCGCGTTGCTGAACCAGGCGCCCTGCTCCAGCAGGCGGCGGAAGCCGCCCTGGCCGAACTGGTCGCGGTAGCGCAGCACCTGCTCGTTGGGCAGGCCGTCCACCACCAGCACCACGACCAGCTTGGGCTGGGCAGGAGCGGCAGTTGGCGCAGCAGCGTGCGACTGGAAAGCGGCGGCCAGGGCGGCAGCGGCGAAAATGGTATGCGAAAGTTTAAGTGTCATGGCGGCTCGATGGTGAACTAGCGCGCGATCTTATACGGTCTATGTTTCAGGATGATGACCATGCCAGCGCACCACCAGCACCGTGATGTCGTCCCACGGCTCCACGCTGCCGACATGGCTGCGCACGTCCTCGCGCATGGCGTCCACCAGCGCCTGCGGCGGCACGCCGCCCGCGCCGGCCAGCAAGGCGTCCATCCGCTCCATGCCGTACTGCTTGCCGCCCTCGTCCATCGCTTCCGGAATGCCGTCGGTGACGAGGCACAGCGTGTCGCCCGGTTCCAGGCGGTAGCGTTGCACCGGATAGTCGAAGTCGTCGATCACGCACAGCGGCGGGCCGCCGGCCGGCTGCAGGCGCTCCAGCACGCCGTTGGCGCGCAGCACGCGCGGCGCGTCGTGCCCGGCGTTGCACAGCACCAGTTCGCCGCTGCCCGCGTGCAGTATGCCGGCGATGGCGGTCACGAACAGCATTTCCGGGTTCTCGCGCAGCAGTTCGCGGTTGGCGCGGTTCAGGATGGCGGCCGGGTCCGGCACGGCGGCCGTCTCGCGCAGCGCGATGCTCTTGGACAGCGCCTTCGCCACCACCATGAACAGGCTGGCCGGGAGGCCCTTGCCGGACACGTCGCCGATCAGGAACAGCAAATGCTCCCTGTCCAGCATGAAAAAGTCATACAGGTCGCCGCCCACTTCGCGCGCCGGCTCCAGCAGCGCCGCCACGGCGAAGCGCGTCTCGGCCGGAAACACGCTGGCAGCCTGCGGCAGGCTGGCCATCTGGATGCGCCGCGCCGCGCCCAGCTCGCCGGCCGCCTTGGCCGCGCCCTCGCGCGCCAGCTGCAGGGCCGCGTCGCTGCGCCGGTGCGCGGCCTTCTCGCTGACGAAGAGGCTGGCCAGCAGGCTGATGCTGGTTAAACTCATGGCCAGCCACACGGCCAGCGCGTCGAACAGCAGCCCGGCGCGCGCGAACAGCAGCGCGCCGCCGCCGAACAGCATCAGCGACAGCGCCGCCCAGGCCAGCGCGGCGAAGCGCAGCCGCAGGCGCGGCAGCATCCACACCAGCAGCAGGCTGCAGGCCAGCAGCGCGCCGGACTCGGCCCAGCGCATGTGGTCCGGACGCAGCAGGAAACGGCCGTCGAAGAAGCTTTCGATCAGCTGCGCATGCACGTCCACGCCGGGCATGAAGTCGCCGCGCGCGTTGGTCTTGTAGTCCATCAGGCCCAGGCCCGTCAGCGCGACGATGACCAGTTTGTTGTCCAGCAGGTCCGGCGGTGCGCTGCCGTCCAGCAGCTCGGTGGCTGAAATATAGCGTTCCGGCGCGGGCCGCGAGAAATGCACCCACACCGCGCCGGACGGCTGGCTGGGCACGTGCAGGTCGCCCACGTTCACGCTGCGCACACCTTCCGGCCCCAGCTCCAGCCGGACCGCCGGCGCGCGCGTGGCCACGCGCAGCATTTCCACGGATAGCGAAGGCAGCACGGCGCCGCCGATGCGCGCCACCAGCGGCACGCGCCGCACCACGCCGTGTTCCAGGTCCGCCGACAACAGGCCTTGCCCGCTGGCCGCGGCCTGCAGCGCCGGCAGGCTGCCCAGCGCCAGCGGGAAATTGCGCAAATGGCGCTGCGGCTCGCCGCCCCGCGTAAGCACCGGCCAGGTGCGCAGGGCCGCCGTGGCGCCCGGCGTGGGCACGTCGAAGCCGGCCGCGCCCAGCACCACCGGGGCGCGCTGGATGGACGCGGCCAGCACGTCGTCGTAGCCGGGCAACTTGAGCAGGCTGGCCTTCAGCGCCGCTTCGTCGCCGGGCAGGCGCGCGGCCAGCGCTTCGGGCGAGCTGGTGTCCGCCTCGGGCATGAAGATGTCGAGGCCTATCGCCAGCGGCTGCTGCGCGTTCATCCTGTCTATCAGCTCGGCCAGCCGCGTGCGCGGCCACGGCCACTGGCCGTAGCGCTTCAGCGACGCTTCATCGATGGCCACGATTTCCACCGGGCCGGACAGGCGTTCGCGCGGCATGGCGCGCTGGTAGCCGTCGAACAAGGCCAGCCGCAAGGCGGGCAGCAGGCCGTCGCCGGGGACGGCCAGAAAGCAGGCGAAGATCAGCGCCAGGACCAGCGCCAGCGGCCGCCCGCGCACGCGCAGGCCGATGGCCATCCGCTTCAGGAAGCGGCGCATGGCGGCCAAGGGCGCGGCGCCCTAGAGTTCAATTTCCATGCCGTCGTAGGCCGCCACCACGTCCAGCGGCGCCTCGCCGGTCAGCTCGGCAAAGCGCCGGGTTTCCGCCAGCACGCGCGCGATCTGCGCGTCGTCATAGATCGGCTCGTGGTGGAACAGGCATAGCTGGCGCGCGCCCGCCAGCTGGCACAGCTCAACACCCACCACGTTGCTGGAATGGCCCCAGTCGGCTTTGACGGAAATGGAGTCCGCCAGCGAATACATGGCGTCGAAGATCACCAGGTCGGCGTTGCGGAAGAAGTCGACAAAGCCCTGGCGCGCGGCGCTGTCCTCCAGCTTGTGCTCGGAGTCGGTGGTGTAGATCAGCGTGCGGCCGCCGTGCTCGAGGCGGTAGCCGTAGGAGTCGCCCGCGTGCAGCTGCAGCTTGGCGGTGATGCGCAAACCGTTGATCTCGATGGGCACGCCCGGCTCCAACTGCCGGAACTCGATCCGCGCGCCCAACTGGTCGAAGCTGACCGGGAAGCTGATGGCCTCCTGCTGGCGGCGGAACGCGGTTTCCAGCTGCGCGTGGCAGCCGTAGATAATGATGCGGTTGCCGGGAATATAGGCCGGCGTGAAAAATGGGAAGCCCATGATGTGGTCCCAATGCAGGTGGGACATGAACACATGGTAGGTCTGCGGCTTGCCCGGCCCGTAGCGCGCCAGCTTGGCGCCGCCCAGCGGACGCACGCCGCTGCCCATGTCCAGTATCACGTGCTCGGCGCAGCTGTCCGGGTCCCACACCTGCACTTCCACGCAGCTGGAATGGCCGCCGAAGGTGCCGCGCACATCGAAGCCCAGGCTGTCGACATAGCCGGCGATTTTTTCGCTGTTATCGAGATCCCGGCCGATGGCGCCTTCCAGCGCGGCCACCAGCTTGGCCCGGATTTGCGTGTGCGTGAGCGCCACCGGCAGCGAACCGCGCGCGCCCCAGATGCGGGCTTTCATGCCGCGCGGCCGGCCGCCAGCGCGGCGACGGCGGCCTGCTGGTCGGAGAAAAGTTCGAACAGCAGGTCGAAGCGGCTGATCTTGAACACTTCCAGCACCAGCGGCGTGAGTCCGGCCAGCACCAGCCGCCCGCCTTGCGGCTTGACCTGCTTGAGCGCCAGCATCAGCGCGCGCAAGCCTATGCTGCTGATGTAGCTGATGTCCGCCATGTCGATCACCAGGCTGGTCCCGCCCGCCGCGCAGTCGCGCAAATGCGGCGCGAGCGCCTGCTGGAATGCGTCCGCATGGGTGTGGTCGATGCGTCCCTGCGGACGCAGCACGGTCGCGCCGCCTGCTGCCAGAGGCCGGAGTTCCATGATGTTGCCTCGCTATGCTTGTATGCGTATGGGAATAGATTGCCCTCAGGAAGTGTACCACCGGCGCGCGGAAAATAGCTTCCTTACATGACTTTTTACCATTGTCAGTCTAGTCTTACAGAGTGGCGGGAATCTCACCGCTACGCACAGGCGCAACAATTTTGCATACTGGAAAAATTCTAGCCAGAGCGAGATCTTCATGCTGAACCAACTTGCCTCCTCCGATACACCGTCCCGCATCTATGCCGCGCTGTCGTCGGCGAACGAATCCCTGCCGGCGGGCGATGCCGCCGCTTTTTTACGCAGCCAGTTGAACGCGGCGGCCGCCCAGCCCCCGCTGTTGCCTTTGCGCTACGATGAGCTGGCGGCGTGGATCAGCCACCATGCGCAGGCGGCTGCGGACGCCTACCACCGCTACCAGGTGGCGCGCGAGTACGGCGCGCCGCGCCGCCACTTCGCCACCGTTGCGCAGGCGCGCCAATTCCTGCGCGAAGCCGCGCCCGCCCGGCTGGCCGACGGCGCCTCGCTGTACGGCGTGGTCGAGCGCTGGGACGACGTTGACTTCCAGCCCATGATCGCCAGCTATCTGGAGCAGCTGGGCCACGGCGTGCCGGACCGCAACCGCTATCTGCTGTACCGCGATTTGCTGGCCTCGGGCTCGGGCGCTGCGGACGCCGGCGCAGTCGGCGGCGCGGCGGCCCCGGACCGCTGGCGCGGCGGCGCGCTGGAACTGGCGCTGGCGCATAGCGGGGAAGATTTCCTGCCAGAATTAATTGGCTACAACCTGGGCCGGCAGCAGCCTTGCACGGATCTGTTGGTGGCGCGCCACGAATTGGCCGAACTGGGCCTGGACGCGGACGCTTTTGCCTCCGCCGGCGTGGCGGCGGGCAGCGGGCCGTCCGCCCTGCTCAGCCTGCGCGGCATCATGGCGCGCGTGGGCGACCCTGCGGCCTTCTACCGCCGAGTCGCCGACGGCTACCGCCTGCACGCGCTGGCCACCCGCCTGCCTCTGCCCGCCGCCGACGACGCCATGGCGCCGCTGCTTGCCGAGCCGGTCCTGCCGCCGGACGCGGTTGCCGACCGCCCCGTGCCGCCCTTGGCCACCTCACTTGCCACCTCACTGGCCAACTCACCCGCCACAGCACCGGCCGCGCAGCCGCCGCAGGCCGCACGCGCCGGTCAGGCCGAGCGAGCCGAGCAGACAGGCAGTTCCGAGCAGGCCCTGGCTGCGGAGCCGCTGCCGCGCGTGCGCACCGAACGGCCGGTGATCCGCCACCATTTCCCTGCCGACGAACACGCTTGGGAAGCGATAGGCTGCGAGCTGCGCCTGCTGGAAGCGCGCCTGGCCGCCTCGGACAGCAAGGAAGAAGCGATGGCCACGCTATCGCGCCTGCTGGCCCCGTCCTTGCAGCACAGCCCGGCCGGCCTGATGGCCGCGCGCATTTACACCCAGCTGTTTAATCTGTAGCCGGCGCGGCAGCAGGCTCGGGCCGGAGCGGCAGCCGTACCGTCACGCAGGCGCCACGCCCGCGACCCGGGCTGGTGATGCTGATGCTTCCGCCATGCATTTCCACCAGGCGGCGCACCAGTGTCAGCCCGATGCCCAGCCCTCCCTGCGCGCGCTGCAAGGTCTGCTCGCCCTGCACAAAGGCATTGAACACATGCGGCAGCAACTCAGGCGCTATGCCCAGCCCCTGGTCGCGCACCGTCAGCTGCGCCATGCCGTCCTGCTGCGCAACCTGAACTTCGATGGCCGTGCCGGCTGGACTGTACTTGAGCGCATTATCCAGAATATTGTCGATCACCTGGGCCAGCCGCGTCGCATCCGCATACACGGGCGCCGGCGCGGCACGCAGTTCCAGCGAGTGATTACTCAGACGGCCGCCGGTTTGCAGGGTTTCCAGGCAGCCGCGCGTGGCATCCGCCAGGTCCAGCTCGCGCCGGTTCAGCGTGAGCTTGCCCATCAGCGCCCGGTTCACTTCCAGCAGATCGTCCACCAGCGAGCGCAGATGCGCGGACTGCCTGCGCAGCACACCGCGCGCGGCGTCCGCCGCCTCCACCGGCATGCCCGGCTGGCTGCTGTGGTCCAGCACCGCCACCGCGCTGACGATGGCCGCCAGCGGATTGCGCAGCTCGTGGCCCAGCAGCGCCAGGAATTCGTCCTTGGCAGCGTTCTGCCGCTCGGCGTGCTCGCGCGCGGCCCGCTCGCGCACCAGCAGCTCGTTGCGCTCCAGCTCCACGCTGGCGCGGGTCTCCATCTCCGCCCGCAGCCGCATGTCCGCATCGCGGATGGCGTCGTTCAGCGCTTCCATTTCACCGATATTCGAATGCCGCAGGCCGGAGACCGGCTTGGCGCCGCCCAGCGCGCGCGCCGCCTTCGATGCGCTGGAAACAAAGCGCACCAGCCGGCGCCCGGTGTACACGCCCAGCAACAAGGCCATACCCAGCGCCAGCACGAAGCCGGCAATGGCCACCGACATGCCCTGCACCACGGCGGCATTGATTTCCGCCTCCGGGGCGGACACCATCACCGTCCAGTCCGACAGTGCCGAATGCACAAAGTAGGCAACCAGGCCGGCGCCCGAATCGGCCTCGTGGCGCAGCGTGCCGGCCGCCGCTGAATGCACGCGCGCCAGCTGGTCGGCAGGCATACGCGTGCCGGACGGCCCGTCCACCCCGCCGCCCTGGGCGATGACCACGCCGCTGCCGTCGATCACGCGCCCGATCCAGCTCGGCGGTATGGTGCGGCCCTTGAAGCTCTGCTCGAAATAGGCCGGCGTGAAAGCCTGCGCGATCACGCGCCGGTCGCCGGCAGCGGTGACCACCGGCAGTTCGACGGTGACGAAAGTGCGTTTCAGGTCCAGTCCCCATTTGACGCCGGACACCAGCCCGTTGCCGGTGTCGAGCTGCTGCGCCACCACGCCGGGGTCCGGCCGCACCGGCAAGGGGGCGCCGAATGGCAAGCGGGTGTTGACCAGCTGCTGGCCGCTGCGCTCGTACAGGATGATCCAGCCGCCGTGGCCGGCGTTGGCGGCGCTGGCTTCCTGGTGGAAGCGGCGCAGGTCGGCCGAGGCCAGCGAGTGCGAATTCGCCAGCACCCGCAGTACCGACTGGGCGCGCCGGATTTCGGCGTCGATCTCCAGCGCGGCGGAACGCGCGCTTTCTTCGATATGGCGCATGGCCGTGGCCCGCTGCGCCGTCAACAGCATTTCGAGGGCAATGCTGCAAAATATGGCAACCGGCAGCACAATTGAAATAGCCAGCAGCCAGTAGTGAGTCCGTAGTCGCATCGCCGCTTCGTAGTTCGGGTGGGTGCCTATTCTATAACAATGCGGCCGCACCGCAGAGATGATTCAGGTGCGATGATCAAGGTGCGATGATCAAGGTGCGGCGCCCAGCAGGGAGGCGCGCAGCAGGCCGGGGGTCTGGCCGGTCCAGCGCTTGAAGGAGCGGCGGAAGTTGGTGGCGTCGTGGAAACCGAGGTGGCGGGCCACGTCCTCGTTGTCGGCGCGCCGGGTCTGGAACAGGTAGAGCGCGACGTGGGTGCGCACCTGGTCCAGCTCGGCCTGGAAATGGGTGTTGTGGCGCGCCAGGTGGCGTTTCAGCGTGGCCGGGCTGACCGCGAAGTCCGCCGCCGTCTGCTCCAGCGTGGGCGCGGCGCGCACGCGGGCCAGCAGGTAGTCGTACAGCGCGGTCAGCAAGCTGGGGGGAACGGCCGGCGCCGGGCCTGCGGGTGCTGGTGCGGGTGCGGCGGCGCCCGCGCTGCCGGGCCACGGGCGGTCCAGCCATGCGCTGTCGATCAGCATGGCGTCCAGATGGCAATCGAATCGCAGGTCGGCGCCGAGGTGCACCTCATGCTGTTCGGTGTAGCGCGGCCGGGTGCGGTTGAAGCAGAAGCGCCACGGCAGCCGCTCGCCGCTCAGCCAGCGGCACATCGACGCCAGCGCGGTCATATGCATCTCGGCCAGGAAGGCAAGCTGGCTGGGCGCGCCGTAGCTGTCGGTCCAGTACAGCGCGGCCAGTTCGCCTTCCTGCCGGAAGCGCGGGCACAGCAGCGGCGACAGCGCGCGCTGGCTGCCTGCCAGCGTCTCCAGGGCTTCGCGCAGGCTGCCCGATGCCAGCAGCGCCGCGCTGGCCGCGCCGTACCGGCCCGGCAGCATGTGCTGGCCCAGCATGAAGGCGGTGTCCGCGCTGTCAAGCACGCGGGCGGCGTTTTGCAGCAATTGCAGATACTGCTGCGGCGCCAGATTCAGGCCTTCGGGCGGCAGCTCGGGGCCATCGAGCCCGGTGCCCCGCCACAAGGCGGGCAAGGCGGCGTCGCGGCTGGCCGCGTAGTCCAGGACCAGCCAGGGCTGGTGCTGCGCGGGGATGACCGCGTCGCCGGCGCCGTGGTATGCGACCGCCCCGGAGTCCGCCTCGGTCACGCCATTGCCGGCTTGCGCCGCGCATCGCCGTGGCTGCGCTCCGCCTCGCCGTCCTTGCCGCCTGCCTGCGCGGACGCCAGGTCGACCGCCTTGCCCAGCTCGGCCAGCAGCGCCTCGGGATTGCCTTCGGCCAGCGTGCAGGCATGCCGCAGCCCGACCCGGACACGTCCGCCCGGCGCGGAATGCCGCATGCGGCCCACCATGGCGCATACATGCTCGGCCAGCTCCTGCGCCTCGGCCTGCCCCATCCCCGGCAGCAGGATGGCGTAGCGGTCTCCCGCATAGCGGCACAGCAGGTCTTCGTTGCGCAGATTGAGCAGCAGCATATGGCCCACCGCCTGCAGCACCCGGTCGCCTTCGCGCTGGCCCAGTTCGCGGTTGATCTTGTGGAAGCCGTCTATATCCAGCAGCACCAGCGCGCAGGCCGCGCCGGGCGCACGCTCGTGTTCCAGCTTGATCTGGGCGCGCAGATAGTCCGCGCCGGCCAGCTGCGTCACCCGGTCGAAAGCGCGATGGTCGCGGAACAGGCGCTCGCGCTTCTGCAAATGTTCGTTCAGATTGAACTGCTCCTGGCGCCAGTAGTACATGCCGGCCGTCAGCGTCAGCATCCCCAGCGGCATCAGCGCCTCCAGCCAGTTGTCCCACAGCTGGTCCTTGGAGATGTGGAAGAACTCGTCCAGGCAGTCCGCCCATGAACCCAGCATGATGGCCGCCAGCCCCAGCGCCAGCAGGCGCGTGACCCGCCCTCCCGGCCGGCTGCTCAAGGTAATCAGCAGCCAGATACCCGCCATGGCCGCGGTGCCGCCTTCGCAGAATATATCCAGCCACTTCCAGTGCGACAGCGGCTTGGCCACGCCGAGGCTCGCGTACAGCATGGGGAACAGCAGCAGCCCAAGGGCCGACAGGATCAGATAGGGGCGGTGCAGTTTTAGCATGGCGGCAGCATAGCGGCGCCATGTGACCGGCGTGTGACCTGAGCGTTACAGCGCCTGCTTCGCCGGGGGAGGTGCAAACAGCTCACTCGCCGCAGCCCCTTTGTAACAGAAGCGACATATTCGCTTCCTACAATGCGCAGCGTTCTCTCAACTATTCAACCAACCATAAGAAACCATGAATATCCCTACCGCGCCAACGTTCCGCTTGTCCGCCCTCAGCATGGGCGTGCTGGCCATGCTGACTTCCCTGGGCGTGCACGCCCAGGTCGCCGAATCGACCTCCATGGCGGGCGTCGTGGTCGTCACCGGCCAGCAGGCCAGCATGCGCAAGTCCATCGCCGCGCAGGACAAGGCCGACAACATCATCAGCGTCGTCAGCAGCGACGACATCGGCGGCCTGCCGGACAAGAACGCCGCCGAGGCGCTGGCCCGCCTGCCGGGCGTGTCGGTGCAGCGCGACCAGGGCGAAGGCCGCTACATCACCGTGCGCGGCCTGGGCCCGGACCTGAACGCCGTCACCATCAACGGCGCGCTGGTGCCGTCGCCGGAATCGGGCCGCCGCGCCGTGGCGCTGGACATCCTGCCCGCAGGCCTGATCCGCTCGCTGGAAGTGAGCAAGACGCTGACGCCGGACATGGACGCCAACTCCCTGGGCGCCACCGTGGAAGTGAAATCGCTGTCCGCCTTCGACCTGCCGGGCAAGGTGCTGTCCGTCACGGCAGCGGCGAGCCGCGACCAGAACACCGAACAGACCAGCCCCAGCGCCGGCCTCCTGTGGGCGCAGCGCTTCATGGACGGCCACCTGGGCGTGGCCGTCGGCCTGAGCGCCGAGAAGCGCAAGTTCGGCTCGGACAACGTGGAAACCGGCGGCGCCTGGGACGGCGACAAGCTGACCGGCTTTGAGTTCCGCGACTACCTGCCGGTGCGCGAACGCCGCGCCGCCGCCATCAATCTGGACTACCGCCCCGCCGCCGGCAGCAACTGGTTCATGCGCAACCTGCTGAGCCGCTTCAGCGACGACGAAGTGCGCGACCGCCTCACCATCAGCAGCATTACCGGCGGCAGCATCGCCGACGGCGCCACGGCCAGCGCGCGCGGCGAGCGCCGCCTGCGCCAGCGCAAATACACGCAGGAGATCCGTTCCACGGTGCTGGGCACGGAGCAGAAGTTCGGCGACTGGCAGCTGAACGTCGAAGGCGGCGCCAGCCGCGCCAACGAGGACACCCCGGAATCCATCAACGACGCGCGCTTCCGCGGCAACGCCAACTTCGCGGGCGTGGGCTTTACCGACGGCGGCAAGCCGCAGCTGGTGGCGCCGGCGGGCATCTACGACGCCGCCAACTACAGCCTGAACGCGATCACGCTGCAGCAGCGCTACTCGGAAGATAAGGAGCGCCACGCCCGCATCGACCTGTCCCACACCTTCGCGGTGGGCGAGATGCGCTCCACGCTGAAGGGCGGCGTCAAGACCAGCCGCCGCGAAAAGACCAACGACACCAACCAGTGGGCCTACAACAGCAGCAAGGCCACCAGCGGCAACTACTGGGGCGCGGGCCCGGTGTCCATGACGGCCTTTGTGGGTGCGAATGAGCTGGACTATAAACTGGGCCGCATCGGCACAGCCATCGCCCCCGCCGCCGTGCGCGCCCGCATCGCAGGCCTGGACCGCAACGCCGCCCGCCTGGCGTCCGAATCGGCCATCAACGACTACAGCATGAGCGAGGATATCGACTCGGCCTATGCGCAGAATACCCTGTCCTGGGACGCATGGCGCGTACTGGCCGGCGTGCGCGCCGAGCGCACCAGCTTCGACGCGGCGGGTTCACAGATCAACGGCGCGGCCATCACGCCGCTGACGCGCGAGCGCTCCTACACCAACTGGCTGCCGTCGCTGCAGGCGCGCTACGACGCCGATGAACACACCAGCATCCGCGCCGCCGTCACCAAGGCCGTGGTACGCGCCAATTTCAGCCAGCTGGCGCCGGGCGTGACCCTGGCCAGCGCCGCCGAAGCAACCATAGGCAACCCGGACCTGGCGCCGCTGCAGTCGCGCAACCTGGACCTGGGCGTGGAACGCATCCTCGGCACCGACGGCACCATTTCCGCCTATGCCTTCCACAAGGACATCAAGAACTTCACCTACACCACCAACCTGGCGGGCACCGGCAAATGGGTGGGCTACACCACCGCCACGTCTTACGCCAATGGCGACAAGGCCAGCGTGAAAGGCCTGGAATTGGCATGGAACCAGCCGCTGCGCATGCTGCCCGCACCATTCAACAACCTGCTGGCGGGCGTGAACGCCACGCTGAGCGACTCCAAGGCCAATGTGGCGCGCTTCGACACCAAGGCGGGCAAGGTCCTGTCGCGGAGCATCTCCATGCCGGGCCAGTCGGACCGCGTGATGAACGTGATGCTGGGCTACGAACAAGGCCCGGTCAGCACCCGCCTGGCGCTGAACTACAAGTCCGAGTACCTGCTTGAAATGGGCGGCGACATCCTGAGCGCGGCGCAGGACCGCATCGTCGACAGCCAGAAGCAGCTCGATTTCTCGTTTGCCTACCAGATCAGCAAACAGCTGCAACTGCAGTTCGAGGCGTCCAATCTGAACAACGAAAAGTACTACGTCTACCAGGGCGTGAAGAACCATAACGCGCAGTACGAACAATATGGCCGCACCTACAAAATCTCCCTGAAAGCCAACCTGTTCTGATGATGAAGACTTACCCAACTATTATTGCAGCGTCGATTGCGGCGCTGGCCGCGATCTCCGCCGTGCAGCCTGCGTCCGCATCCGGCGCGCAGGCCACCGGCGTGGCGGCCGCCATGAACAGCGTGGCCGGCGCCGCCGAACTTGCTGCCCTGCCGGACGGCGGATGGCTGGCGCTCGACAAGAACGCCCTGCGCCTGCTCGACGCCAGCGGCAAGGAGCGCGCCCGCTACGCCGTGCGCGGCAAGCAGCTTGACACGCGCAGCCAGCCCGGCGGCGTGCTCGCCACGCTGCTGGACTCGAACGCCGAGCGCGCCGTCGCCATCGACGCCGACCTGGTAGCGGGCACGCTGCGCCCCCAAGCACCCTTCCCGGCGCCCTCCTTCGCCGCCGAAGCGGCCTGCCTGTACCGCGACGCCCAGGACATCAGCTACCAGTTCCTGATCGCCAAGGACGGCCAGGGCGAACAGTGGCTGCTGGACGGCGCCGAGCGCAAGCTGGTGCGCAAGCTCGCCTTGCCGACGCACGTGCGGCACTGCCGCGTGGACGACGCCACCGGCACGCTGTTCGTCAGCGAATCCGGCATGGGCCTGTGGGCCTACCGCGCGGACGCGGAAGGCGCGGGCGAGCGCCATGTGCTGGCCCTGCGCCAGCCCTACGGCAAACTGGCCGGCGGCCCGGGTGCGCTGGCGCTGCTGCCGGGCGGCCTCGCCATGCTGGACGCCAAGGGCAAGCAGCTCTACCTGTTCAGCCAGCGCAACGGCGCATGGGAAGCGCAGACGCCGCGCGCCGTGAAAGGCGCAGCCAACAGCCGCGCGCTGGCCAGCCGCACATTAGCCGGCCGCGCTTCCGGCGCCGGCGCCGCCGAGCTGCTGCTGAACAGCGAGGACGCAAAGCAGTGGCGCGCCGTGCCCGCCGGTCTGCCAGCGCAGGCAGGCGCCGTCCGCTCCGCGGCTGCAGCTGCACCGGCCATCGTTATCCCGCGCGCCCAGACCGAACCCATGGCCCGCCTTGGCGACGCTGCGGACGATCCGGCCATCTGGGTCCATCCCGCCAACCCGGCGGCATCGCGCGTGCTCGGCACCAACAAGAAGCAAGGCTTGCTGGTCTACGATATGCAGGGCAAACAGACGCAATTGCTGGAGTCGGGCCGCCTGAACAACGTGGACCTTCGCCAGAACGTGCTGCTGGACGGCGCCCGCCACGATCTCGCCCTGGCCACCCAGCGCGACGACAACACCATGGTGCTGTTCACGATAGACGGCAGCGGCACCGTGGCCGAAGCGGTGCGCTTCCCCACCGGCCTGGAGAAAATCTACGGCATCTGCGTCTACCAGCCGGCGGGAGGCGGCCTGGAGGCTTTCGTCAACGACAAGGACGGCACCTTCCAGCATTACCGGATAGGCCGCAAGGACGGCGCCTTCACCAGCACCCTGCTGCGCAGCTTCAAGGTCGCTTCCCAGCCGGAAGGCTGCGTCGCGGACGACCGCAGCGGCAAGCTGTTCGTGGGCGAGGAAAAACGCGGCGTGTGGACGCTGCCCGCAGCGGCGGACCAGGGTTCGGCCATGAGCATGATACTGCCGGTGGGCGGCGTGCTGACCGCCGACGTCGAAGGCATGTCGCTGTATCACGGCGCGCAGGCCAGCTACCTGGTGGTGTCCAGCCAGGGCAGCAACAGCTACGTGGTGCTGGACGCGGCCGCGCCGCACAAGGTGCGCGGCAGCTTCCGCATCGGCGTGAACGTTGCGGTGGGCATAGACGGCGCGTCCGAAACCGACGGCCTGGACGTCAGCTCGGCCAATCTCGGCGGGCCATACACCGAAGGCATGCTGGTGGTACAGGACGGCTACAAGCGCCTGCCGGACGGCCCGCAGAACTTCAAGTACGTAGCCTGGTCCGACATTGCCACTGCGCTGAAGCTGCGTTAAAATGCCGGCGCTGCCCAATTTTCGGGCAGCGCCTTTTCAGGAGTAAGCGCCGATGCGCAAGTAAGCCCCCTCAGCAAGAGATCGCAGGTCCGCAACGCGGCATGCGAGTGACGATGCGTCCGCACCATGCGGCTGCATGACCCGTCTGGAGCTTACTTATGGCAAATCGTATCCACGCCACCGTTGCGGTGGCAATGGCGCAATCCAATGCGCCCGCGTCTTCGGGCGCTTTCTCCATCTCCCTGCGTGATGTATCTTTCGGCCTGCCCGACGGGCGGCTGGTTTTCGACCGCCTGAACGCCAGCTTCCACGCCGAACGCACCGGACTTGTAGGCGCCAACGGCACGGGAAAAAGCCTGCTCGCGCGCATGCTGTCCGGCCAACTGGCGCCCGGCAGCGGCTCGGTGCTGCGCGCAGGCAGCCTGGCATACGTGCCGCAGGAGGTGCGCCCGGCCGCGACCGACACCGTGGCCGCAGTCGCCGGCCTGGCGCCGCTGTTCGACGCGCTCGCGCGCATGGATGCGGGCGAAGTCCGCGCAGAAGACCTGGACCTGCTGGAAGGCCGCTGGTCCATCGCCTCCGAGTTCGCGCAAGCATTGGCCGATTGCGGCATGCCCGCGCTGCGCCCCGGCGACAGCGCCGCAAACCTGAGCGGCGGCGAGTTGATGCGCATAGCGCTGGCGGGCGCCTTCCTGTCCCATGCGGACGGACTGGTGCTGGACGAGCCAACCAACCACCTGGACCGGGCAGGCCGCGCTTGGCTGCATGCGCGCCTGCTGGCCTGGCGCGGCGGCGCCGTCATCGTGAGCCATGACCGCGAACTGCTGGAGGCCATGGAGCGCATCGTGGAGCTGGACGCCTCAGGCCTGCGCAGCTACGGCGGCAACTACAGCCACTATGAGGCGCAGCGCGATGCAGCCCGCAATGCCGTGGACGGCGCACTGGAACACGCCCGAAACGAGCGCGAAACTGCCCAGCGCGCATTGCGCAAGCAGCACGACACGCAGCAGGCCCGCGCCGCACGCAACGCCAGGGCGGGCAAAGAGGCCAATATCGCCCCCATCCTGCGCGGCAAACTGAAACGCCAGGCCGAAGCGACAGCAGGGCGCGACACGCAGCGCCGCGCGCAGACCATCGCTGCGCACGACGAGGCGGTGCGGGAAGCGGCGTCCCGCGTGACAGCGCCGGCGCCGGTGGCCCTGCTGCTGCCAGCGAGCGCGGTCCCGCCAGGCAAGCGCGTGCTCGAGTTCGACGCGGTAGTTCTCCCGTACCCCTTGCCGCCGTACCCGCTGCCGCCCCGCCCGCGCTCCGCCGGTGCGGCGCATGGAGCGCTGGACTTCACGCTGGCCGGCCCTGTGCGGCTGGCCGTCACTGGCCCCAACGGCTGCGGCAAGACCACGCTGCTGAAGGTCATGGCGGGCCTGCTGCCGCCGCTGTCCGGGGCTTGCCGCGTGGGCGTGCCCCACGCCTGGCTGGATCAGCACGCCGCCGCGCTGCTGCCTGCGCACATGACGGTCCTGGAGCGTCTGCGCGAGCTCGATAGCCCGCTGCCGGAAGGCGAATTGCGCAGCCGCCTGGCGCTGCTCGGCCTCCACGCCGCGCAAGTCCACACGCCATCGGCCCGGCTGAGCGGCGGCGAACGCCTGAAAGCGGCCTTGGCCTGCGCCCTGTGGCGCAAGCAGCCCGCCCAGCTCCTGCTGCTGGACGAACCCACCAACCACCTCGACCTGGCCTCGGTGCAGGCGCTTGAGCACGCGCTGCAAGCCTACACCGGCGCGCTGGCCGTGGTCTCGCACGACGCCCGTTTCCTGGACGCCCTGCAAGTTACCCATACCCTGAATTACCAAAACGCCATTTGGTCGCTGGCCGGGAAATGATATGCTTCTTCCAACACAATCACGGGAGCCGCAATGTCCATCGCTGAAAAGCTGTTCAAACTGAAGGAAGCCGGCTCGGACGTGCGGACGGAGACGGTGGCGGGCATCACCACCTTCCTCACCATGGCGTACATCATCTTCGTCAACCCCGCCATCCTTGGCGACGCGGGCGTGCCGAAGGAAGCCGTGTTTGTCGCCACCTGCCTGGCCGCCGCGCTGGGCACCGCCGTCATGGCGCTGTACGCCAACTACCCCATCGGCATGGCTCCCGGCATGGGCCTGAACGCCTACTTCGCCTATGCCGTGGTGCTCGGCATGGGCATTCCCTGGCAGTCCGCGCTGGGCGCGGTGTTCATTTCAGGCTGCCTGTTCGTGATCGTCAGCCTGCTCGGACTGCGCGGCATGATAGTCAACGGCATCCCGCACGCGCTGCGCACCGCCATCACCGTCGGCCTGGGCCTGTTCCTGGCGCTGATCGCGCTCAAGAGCGCGGGCATCGTCACCGCCAATCCGGCCACCATGGTCACCGCCGGCGACCTACACAAGCCGCCCGCGCTGATGGCCATTTTCGGCTTCATGCTGATCGTCGCGCTGGACAAGCTGAAAGTGCGCGGCGCCATCCTGATCGGCATCGTCGCGGTCACCTTGCTCAGCTTCGTCTTTGGCGGCAACCAGTTCAAAGGCGTCTTCTCCGCGCCGCCGTCGCTCGACCCGACCTTGCTGAAACTGGACATCAAGGGCGCGCTGTCGGTCGGCATCGTCAACGTGGTGCTGGTGTTCTTCCTGGTTGAACTGTTCGACGCCACCGGCACGCTGATGGGCGTGGCCAACCGCGCCGGCCTGCTGGTGCCGGGCAAAATGGAGCGCATGAACAAGGCCCTGCTGGCCGACAGCGCCGCCATCGTGGCCGGGTCGCTGCTGGGCACTTCCAGCACCACCGCCTACGTGGAAAGCGCGGCGGGCGTGCAGGCCGGCGGACGCACCGGGCTGACCGCGCTGGTGGTGGCCGCGCTGTTCCTGGCCTGCTTGTTCATTGCGCCGCTGGCGGGCGCCGTGCCGGCCTACGCCACCGCGCCCGCGCTACTGTTCGTGGCCTGCCTGATGCTGCGCGACCTGGCGGACATAGACTGGTCCGACACCACGGAAAGCGTTCCGGCCGGGATCACCGCCATGCTGATTCCGTTCACGTACTCGATTGCGCACGGCATTGCCTTCGGCTTCATCACCTACGCGGTGCTCAAGCTGCTGACCGGCCGCGCGCGCGAGGTGAAACCCATTGTGTGGGTCATCGCCGCCGTGTTCACGTTCAAGTACGCCTACCTTCCGGGCTGATCCCGTCTCCTTGATGGCCAGGATGCCGACGACGTTGTGCAGCCGCATGCGGCACAACGTCAGAAGATCCTCCTCCGGCGCGGCCAGCCGCATCCAGACCTCCATCCCTTGCGCACACTGGCTGATGCGCATGTCCCGCAAGCTAATGCCGGCCCGGCGCAAAATCGCGAGCGCGTTCTCGAGCGTGGACAGGGCTGCTTCCGCTTCTATGGTGAAGCGCAGGTTTTTCTGGGCGGTGGCGGTGGATGTGTTCATGTAAGAACTATACGGCCGCAGGGCAAAAATAGGCTTCCTGAAATTACCCTGTTTTCGTTAGAATGAAGAACATTCTTCTTCATTCTAGGCTGCAGCGTGAATAATTCACCAGACATCGACGAAACCGACCGCCGCATCCTGCGCGCGCTGCGCCGCGACGGCCGCCTGAGCAACACCAAACTGGCGGAACAGGTGGGCCTGTCCACCACGCCGTGCTGGAACCGCGTGCGGGCGCTGGAGGAAAGCGGCGTGATCGAAAGCTATACGGCGGTGCTGAACCAGCAGGCGCTCGGCCTGCCGGACACCGTCATTATCGAAGTCACGCTGGACCGGCATGACGACGACATCTTCGAGAAGTTCGGCCAGGCGCTGGCGGAACTGCCGGAAGTGATCGAGGCCTACCTGCTCACCGGCGAGTACGATTATCTGATCAAGGTGGCGGTGGCGGGCACGGCGGGCTACGAGGAGTTCCTGCGCCGCAAACTGTACAAACTGCCCGGCCTGCGCCACAGCCGCTCCACCTTCGTGCTGCGCTGCCTCAAGCGCGCGCATTCGGTCGAACCTTAGGCGCTGCGGCAACCTAGTTAGTAATTTCGGCTGTCCAGCAGGGCCACCATCTCCGGCCGGCGGAAATGCTCGACCACGTGGTCGACAAAGACCCGCGTCTTCGCGGGCAGCAGCTTCTTGCTGGGGTAGTAGACCGACACCGGCCCCGCGTCCCCGCGCCAGCCGGGCAAAAGCCGTATCAGCGCCCCGCTCTTCAGCCAGCGCGCCGCGTGCGGCATGGGCAGCAGCGCCACGCCCAGGCCGCGCATGGCGGCGTGCGCCATCGCTTCCGGGTCGTCGAAGATAATGCGGGGCCGGCCGCCGGCCAACGCTTCATCGCCGTTGTCGTGCCTTAGCGTCCACACCTTGGCGCGCCCCGTGCCCGCCGAACGGCGCACGATGCTGTCGAACTGCGCCAGCTCGGACGGGTGCTCCGGCATGCGCCGCTGCGCCATATAGGCCGGCGACGCGGCGGCCACCACGTGCGCCCGCGCCAACTCCCGGGCGACTACGCCCTGCGTCAGCTCTATGCCGCCGCCGATGGCGGCGTCGAAGCCGCCGCCGATCAAATCCACCGCCCGGTTGTCGAAGTGCCAGTCCGGCAGCACGGCAGGATAGCGCTCCAGGAAGCCGTCCAGCATGGGCAGCACGTATTCCCGGCCAAAGGCCAGCGCCATGCCCACTTTCAGCACACCCGAGGGCTGGCCCTCGTCCGCCGCAGCATTGACGATGGCGTCCTGCACGGTGGCGAAGGCGCCGCCTATCTGGTGCAGGAAACGCTCGCCGCCGCTGGTGAGGGTCAGGCTGCGGGTGCTGCGCTGGAACAGGCGCAGGCCCAGGCTGGCCTCCAGCCGCGCCACGTTCTTGCTCACGGCGGCGGGCGTCAGTCCCAGGCGGCGCGCGGCAGCTGAAAAACTGCCGGTTTCTGCAGCCTGGATGAAAGATTCAAGGTAGTTGAGCGGTTCCATTAGACCATTTTATACCATTGGTTGAAACTGATACGGCAGATTACCACCTAGCGCGAGCCTAATGCGTGGGACATACTGGGTTCATCAACCAACCCCAAGGAGATTCAAAATGACCACCGCTACCAACACCATCACCACCGCTACCACCTTCGCCAACAAAGTCGCCTTCGTCACCGGCGGCGCACGCGGCATCGGCGCAGCTGTCGTCCGCCGCCTGGCTGAAGGCGGCGCCGCCGTCGCCTTCACCTACCAGTCCTCGTCCGCCGTGGCGGACGCGCTGGCTGCCAGCATCACCGCCGCCGGCGGCCGCGCCCTGGCCCTGAAAGCCGACGCAGCCGACTCGGACGCGGTGATCGCCGCCATCAAGCAGGCCGCCGCGCAATTCGGCAAGATCGACATCCTGGTGAACAACGCGGGAGTGCTGCGCATGGGCGACGTGGCCGAGTTCTCGCTGAAGGACTTCGACGACACCGTGGCCGTCAACATCCGCGCCGTGTTCGTGGCGGTGCAATCGGTGCTGCCGTACATGGACAAGGGTGGCCGCATCATCAACATCGGCAGCACCAACGCCGTGCGCATGCCGTTCGCCGGCGGCGCCGCCTACGCCATGAGCAAGTCCGCCCTGACCGGCCTGGCGCAAGGCCTGTCGCGTGACCTGGCTCCGCGCGGCATCACCATCAACAACGTGCAGCCTGGCCCGGTGGACACCGATATGAACCCGGAAAACGGCGACTTCGGCGCAGCCCTGCATGCCCTGATGGCGGTCAAGCGCCACGGCCGTCCGGAAGAAATCGCCGGCATGGTGGCCTACCTGGCCAGCCCTGAAGCGGCCTTCGTCACCGGCTCCAGCCTGACCATCGACGGCGGCTTCGCAGCTTAAGCAGTATCGTAACGGAATGTCACATGTGCGGCTGAGCCAGTATCAATCGGGTACAATGCTGGCTCACCGTATTCAGACCGGCCCGCCGGCACGGCACTTCGCACATGAAACTGATATCCCTGATCGCGCTGACGCTGGCCGTCGCGCACGGCGGCGCAGCCGCCCAAGACATTCCCGAACGCACCTGGTCCACCTCCGCAGAACTCGGCGCCATCACCACCACCGGCAACACCGTCGGCACCTCCGTCACCGGCAAGATCGATGCGCGCCAGGAGCTGGAAAACTGGAGCAACGAGTACATCCTGAGCGGCTATTTCAAAGAAGACGAAACCCACACCGACAACGGCAGCAAGCTGCGCGAGCGCTCGGCCGAGCGTTTCGCGCTGTCCGCCAAGGCTGCGTACAAGCTGCTGGACGACAACAAGAAGCTGTTCGTGCTCGGCTCCCATGTGGACGACAAGTTCGGCGCCTACACCACTTACAGCTCGCTGTCGGTCGGTCACAGCTCGCGCTGGTACAAATCGCGCGACAAGACGCTGGACGTGGAACTTGGTCCGGGCTATTTCACCGGCACGCGCGCCACCGGCGAGTCCGAAAACGGCATGACCGTGCGCGGCGCCGCGTCGATGCGCTGGCAGCTCAGCCCTTCGGCCTTGTTCACGCAAACGGTGAGCATGGAACGCGGCACGTCCAACCTGCACTCGCAGGCGGAAACGGCGCTCAGCACCAAGATCAACGGCACCATGCAGATGAAGGCCGCCTTCAGCGCGCGCAGCGACACCAATGTGCCCGATGAAAAAAAGAACACCGATACGCAAACCTCGCTGACGCTGGTGTATTCGTTCTAAGTTGATACTATTCGCGGCAGCCACGCCGCCAGCACGCCCTGCGCCGCCGTGTAGTACCAGATCAGCGCCACGTTGTTCAGCGTGGCCCGGCTGGCTGGGGTGAGATGACGGCGCCAGGAGCGCGCGCACAGATACGGCGCCGCCAGCGCCAGCAGCAGCACGTGCAGCCCCTGATACGCGGCCAGCACCGCCACCGACGCACTCCAGCCATCCCGCCGGGGCGACAGCCCTGCCTCCACTTGGCCCGCGATATCGCAACCCAAAGCGGCCAGCGTGCAAGCCAGCGCCGCCATCACCAGCAGCCGCAAGCCGCGCTGCGATACGCCGTCCAGCATCCGCGCCGGGCGGCACGCCAGCGCGACCAGGCCTGCCGCCGCCAGCCACAATGCACTCGACAGCCATGCCCACGGCGTACCGGCCAGGCTGGCGCCCGGCGGCGGGCACACCGCGAGCAGCATCGCCAGGTGGATGTGGGCAAATGCGAACGAGGCGAAGATACTGCCGTCCACCACCAGCATGATGACGCAAGCCCACCATGAATGCCCCTTGCCGCCGCGCTCGCCCACCGGCAGCAGCAGATTGTCGGCCACCCTGGCGCTGGCCATCGGTGGGATGCGGTCGGTCTGCCACAGCCACGCCATCACCGCGCCCACCGCCAGCAGGCCGCACAGCCATGCCGCCACGGTCCATTTCACGGTCAGCAGCAGGAAGTAGCCTGCGGTGCCGGCGGCCGCCGCCAGCGGCCACCAGCTGTCGCCCGCCAGCACCAGCAGGTAGCGCGGGCTGGCGTCCTTCCAGCCGGTGAAGATGGTTTCGCGCCGCCCTGTGGCGCTGCCGGGCAGGAAATGCGCGCCCTGCTCCACCTGCTGCGCCAGCCCCTCTTGTTCCCACAGCGGCTCGGTGGACGCCACCAGCGGAATGCTGCGCGGACCGTACTCCTTGTCCGGCAGCCATTCCATGGTCGGCGCGTTCCAGGGGTTGCCCTTGTCCTTCCTCGGGCGGCACAGCGTGCGCACCACGTCCACCGTGAACAGCAGCACGCCCGCCGCGAACACGAAGGAGCCGATGGTGGACACCATGTTCAGGCTATTCCAGCCCAGGTCCGCCGCGTAGGTGTAGACGCGGCGCGGCATGCCTTGCAGGCCGGTGATGTGCATGGTGAAGAAGCCGAGATTGAAGCCGCCGAACATCAGCCAGAACGACCAGCGCGTCCAGCGTTCGGACATGGTGTGCCCGTTCAGCAGCGGCAGCCAGTAGCAGATGCCGGCGAAGACCGGGAACAGCATGCCGCCCACCAGCACGTAATGCAGGTGGGCGACGACGAAGTAGCTGTCATGCGCCTGCCAGTCGAAGGGCAGCACCGCCACCATCACGCCGGTCAAGCCGCCGAGCGCAAAGATAGCGAGGAAACCCAGCATGAACAAAGCGGGACCGTTCAGTCCCCCGCTGCGCCGCACGCTGCCGCGCCACATGGTGGCGATCCAGGCGAACACCTGCACCGAGGCGGGTATCGCCACCACCATGCTGGCCGCCGAAACCAGGCTGGCGGACAGCAAGGTGAGCCCGCCGGTGAACATATGGTGCGCCCACAGCGCGAAGCTGACGATGCCGGTGGCGGCCATGGACCAGATCACCGCGCGCCGCCCCACCAGCGGCGTGCCGGCAATGGCGGGCAGCATGGTGGACACCAGCCCGGCGGCGGGCAGGAAAATGATATACACCTCGGGATGGCCGAAGAACCAGAACAGGTGCTGCCACAAGGCCGGGTCGCCTCCGCGTTCCGGTATGAAGAAAGGCCAGTCCCAGGCGCGCTCCAGCTCCAGTAGCGCGGTGCCGGCGATCACCGCCGGGAAGGCAAACACGATCATCAGGCCGACGATCAGCATGGCCCAGGCGAACACCGGCATGCGCGCCAGCGTCATGCCGGGCGCGCGGGTGAACAGGATGCCGGTCACCAGTTCGATGGCGCCTGCGATGGCGGAGATCTCGATGAAGCCTATGCCCAGCAGCCAGAAGTCCGCGCCCAGGGCCGGCGACCAGGCCTTGCCGGTCAGCGGCGGATACATGAACCAGCCACCGTCCGGCGCCAGGCCGGCGAACAGCGTGCAGAAGAAGGCCAGGCCGCCGATGGCGTAGGCCCAGTAGGCGTAAGCCGACAGGCGTGGGAATGGCAAATCGCGCGCGCCCAGCATATTGGGCAGCAGATAGACAGCGAAGGCCTCCACCACCGGGATGGCGAACAGGAACATCATCACCGTGCCGTGCATGGTGAATACCTGGTTGTAAGTGGCCGCGTCCAGCAGGGTGTTGTCCGGCACGGCCAGCTGCAGCCGCATCAGCAGGCCAAGTACGCCCGCCAGCAGG
This sequence comes from Pseudoduganella sp. GW821-FHT05F09, assembly GCF_059419605.1. Classification (NCBI taxonomy): domain Bacteria; kingdom Pseudomonadati; phylum Pseudomonadota; class Betaproteobacteria; order Burkholderiales; family Oxalobacteraceae; genus Pseudoduganella; species Pseudoduganella sp. GW821-FHT05F09. The sequence goes on along the minus strand of NZ_JBWKSD010000001.1, from coordinate 944,206 downwards.
AAAAACAGCAATGCAGTGGCGAGGTACAGGCGGCCGATGTTGGTGTTGTTGACGGTACTGAAATGGCGCCATCCGGCGGGCGTGCGCCACACGCGCTCCAGTTGCTCCAGTTCGCCGCGCGGGCGCGGGAGGCTGCTAGGCAGGCGGCTCATTTCAGTTGCTCCAGGTAGGCGGCCAGCGCTTGCAGCTTTGCCGGGTCCATGCCCGCAGCCGCAGGCATGCGGACGCCGGGCTTGTGGACATGCGGATCGCTGATCCAGGCGGCCAGCGCGCCGGGTTCGTTGCGCAGCGTGCCCGCTGCCAGGTACATGCGGCTGGCGACGTGCGTCAGGTCCGGACCGGCGCCGGGCAGCTTTGCGCGCGCTGGAGCTGGCTCTGACTCCGGCCCGGGCCCCGGTCCCAGCCGGCCTGCGGCAGTGCGGACGGCGTGGCAGGCGGCGCAATGCTGCTCGAACGCGCTGCGTCCCAGCGCCAGGCGTGCGCGGGCTTCGCCGCTGGCCGCGCTCCCGCCGGCATCGGCATTCCCGGCCGAAGCGCGCGCGGAGAGGAACGGTTGGGGCCTGGCCTCGTTTGCCAGCCAGGCATTGAAGGCGGCGGGCGGCTCGACGACGACGTGCAGCGCCATCCTGGCGTGCTGGAGGCCGCAGTACTCGGCGCACTGGCCGCGATAGACGCCAGGCCTGGACGGCCGCAGCGCAAGTCCGGTCATCCGGCCCGGCACCATGTCCATCTTGCCCGCCAGCGCGGGCACCCAGAAGCTGTGGATCACGTCCGTGCTGGTGAGGGCAAGGTACACCGGGCGGCCGGCGGGCAGGTGCAGCTCGTTGGCCAGCACGATGTCCGCGCCCCCGGCGGGGTCGGCGTAGCGGACTTCCCACCACCACATTTTGGCCGTCACCGACACCACCAGCGCGCCCTGCGAGGTCTGCATGGCCAGTTGCGTGCTGCGCCGGACGTTGTAGGCCATCAGTGCCGACAGCACGGCGATGGGCAGCAGCAGGCCGCCGCCCACTATCCACAGGCCGGGCCGCAGCGCCCCGGTCCGCCGCCGCAGGCTGAGCCCCATCAGCAGCATCACACCGCCGAAGATCAGCGCGGCGCCCGCAACGAGCACCCATGCCATCTGCGCGATGATGGCGGCATCGGCGCTGGCGGGGGCGAAGACGGCGTCCATGGTCAGCGCAGCGTGTAGAGATAGGCCGCCATGTCGCGCGCGTCGGCCGGCGCCACGCCCATGGCGGGCATGGCCGTGCCGGGTTTCATGGCAGCCGGGTTGGCAATCCAGCGCTGCAGAACGTCCGGGGAGTTGGGAAGGTCGCCGGCGATATAGCTGGCGCGCCCGAAGGTATCCAGCGCCGGGCCGGTTCTGCCTTGCGCGCCTTCGACGCCGGGAATGCTGTGGCAAGCGGCACAGTGGTAGCGTTCCAGCAGAACCCTCCCGACACCGGCATTTCCGCCGGGCACGGGAATGGCGGCCGGACCGTCGTCGCCGCACCCGGCCAGTGTAGCCAGTGTCAGAGCCATGCAGCCGACTGTCCGGTAGGTGCGCACCGTAGAACTCCTGTGCTGATGAGGTCACTGGCTATAATACAAGAATGCCAAAATTGGCTAATTTCTATTGACCACACACAATGCCATCCAACCGGCGCCGGCTCATGCTCAAGACTGTGGCTGCGACAGCGGCCGGGCTGGCTGCGCTTGGCGCGCTGGGCGCCTACGAGGTGGTGGAAGGCGGCTGGTACGACGTGGCCGCCAACCGCCAGCACCTGCAGCCGGTGCACACGGTGCTGGAGCGGGCCATGCACGCGTCCGTGCGGCGCAATGCGCGCGACATACCCGCGCCGCCGCTCGACGAGCCGGCGCTGATACGGCGCGGCGCGGCTATGTACCGCAGCCATTGCGTGGCCTGCCACGGCGGTCCCGGCGTGGCGCAGGAGAAGTTCGGCCAGAGCATGCAGCCGGTGCCCGGCCCGCTGGTGGACGCGGCGCGCCGCTGGCGCCCGGCCGAGATGTACTGGATCGTCCGGCACGGCATCAAGATGAGCGGCATGCCGGCGTGGGAGCACCACATGGACGAGCAGGACTTGTGGGCGACGGTGGCCTTCCTGGCCGAGATGCCCCGGATGACGCAGGCCAGCTACCGCGACTGGATGGCGGAAGCCGGCGCCCCGCCGGGCAAGGCGCCAGCCGCGCTGCGCCCCGGCCTGGCCGAACGCGGACGCGCAGCGCTGACGCAGTATGCCTGCCATGCCTGCCACATGATCCCCGGCGTGACCGGCTCGCGCGTCTACGTTGGCCCGCCGCTGCAAGGCATCGGCGGCCGCGCGCTGATCGCCGGGCGCCTGCCCAATTCCCCGGCCAACCTGGCGCTCTGGGTGCGCGATCCGCGCCACGTCGAGCCCAACACCACCATGCCGGTGCTGGGCGTACCCGAACAGGACGCGCTGGACATCGCCGCCTACCTGCAGACCCTGCATTGAACGCGCCGTGCGTCACGCATACGCGAAATGCGCAATCATATACGGATGAGCAACGACCACTCCACGCAGGCGGCCGACACCGGCCAGCGCGGTTTCCTGCACCGCGTTGTGCTGATGGACGGCATCGCCGCCCTGTTCCTGCTGACGCTTGCCGCGCTGTGGTTCGCGGCCGACGCCCTGCTGCTCATCTTCGCCTGCATCCTGTTCGCCATCCTGCTCAACGCGCTGGCCCGCATCGCTTGGCGGCGCCTGCACCTGCCCTCGCACCGCCTCGCACTGGCGCTGGTGATCGCGCTGCTGGCGGCGCTGCTCGGCGTGGGCGGCTGGCTGATGGCTCCGCAGCTGTCGGAACAGGCCAGCCACCTGGCGCAGGTGGTGCCCACCTCGCTCGACCAGGTGCGCAACGACCTGGCGCGCTACCCAAGGCTGCGCGCCCTGCTCGATGAACTCCCCAGCAACAAGGAACTCGCGCGCCAGATGTCCGCCCTGGTGCCGAACGCCGGCCTGTTCTTCTCGGGCGTATTCGGCGCGCTGGGCAACGCCCTCATCATCCTCGTGGTGGGCATCTACTTCGCCATGCGCCCGCAGCTTTATGTGAACGGCATCGTCACGCTTGTGCCGCCCAGCCGCCGCGCGCGCGCCCGCGCCGTGCTCGACGAAATCGGCGCCACGCTGTCCAAATGGCTGGTGGGCAAAGCCTGCTCGATGGTGGCGGCCGGCGCCATGACCGCCATCGGCCTTAGCCTGCTGGGCGTGCCGATGGCGCTGCTGCTGGGGATTATCGCGGGCCTGCTGGACTTCATCCCCTACGTGGGGCCGCTGATGGCGGGCGTGCCGGCGCTGCTGATCGCCTTCCCGGACAGCCCGGCGCTGGCGCTCTACGTGCTGCTCCTGTTCGGCGGTATCCAGCTGGTGCAGGGCTATCTGCTGGAACCGCTGATCGACCAGCACACCGTGGCGCTGCCGCCCGCGCTCACCATCGCCATGCAGGTGACGTTCGGCGCGGTGTTCGGCATGGCCGGGGTGGCGCTGGCCACGCCGATGACGGCAGTGCTGATGGTGCTGGTGGTGATGCTCTACGTGCAGGACGTGCTGGGCGACGATGCCCGGCCGCCCGCGCGCATGAAGGACAAGGACTAGCCCGGAACCGGCGCCTGCTTCTGGGTCTGGTACAGGCGGGCGTAATGGCCGCCGCGCGCCAGCAGCGCGTCGTGGCTGCCCGCTTCGGCGATGCGGCCGGACTCCATCACCACGATGCGGTCCGCCTTCTCTATGGTCGAGAGGCGGTGCGCGATCACCACCGTGGTGCGGCCCTGCATCAGCACTTCCAGCGCGGCCTGCACCTGGCGCTCGGACTCGGTGTCCAGCGCGCTGGTGGCCTCGTCCAGGATCAGGATGGGCGCGTTCTTGTACAGCGCGCGCGCGATCGCCATGCGCTGGCGCTGGCCGCCGGACAGGCGCGAACCGTTCTCGCCCACCTGCGTTGCATAGCCCTGCGGCTGCTTCATGATGAAGTCGTGCGCATAGGCCGCGCGCGCCGCCGCTTCCACGCGGGCCTGGTCCGGCGCCGGGTCGCCGTAGGCGATGTTGGCGGCCAGCGTGTCGTTGAACAGCACCACGTCCTGGCTCACCAGCGCAATCTGCGAGCGCAGGTCCGCCAGGCGGTAGTCGCGCAGGTCATGGCCGTCGAGCAGGATGCGGCCCTGGTTCACGTCGTAGAAGCGCGGCAGCAGGCCGGCCAGCGTGGTCTTGCCGCTGCCCGAGCCGCCCACCAGTGCCACCGTCTCGCCGGCGGCGATGTCGAGCGACACGTCGCGCAGCGCAGGCGCCGCGTCCGGATCGGCCGGGTTGTAATGGAAGCCCACGCCCTGCAGCGAAATGCCGCCGCTGGCACGTTTCAGCTCGCGCGTGCCCTCGTCCACTTCGGCCGGCGCGTCGATCAGGCCGAACACCGATTTGGCGGCGGCCAGGCCGCGCTGCAGCGGCTCGTTAATCTTGGTCAGGTTCTTGATCGGCGACTGCATGGCCATCAGCGACACCATGAAGGCCACGAAATCGCCCGGCGTCAGATGGCCGGCGCGCGCGCGCAGCAGCGCAAAGTAGATCACGGCCGACAGGGTGATCCCGACCAGCATCATGATGGCGCCGGAATTGATGGCCGCCGTGGAGGCGTGCTTCACCGCCAGGTGGCGGTTGTGCTTGACCACGTCGTGGAAGCGACGCTGCTCGTATTGCTCGCCACCGAAAATCTTCACCACGCGCTGGCCGCCTATGCTCTCGTCCAGCACGCTGCTCAGTTCGCCCATGGCCGATTGCGCGTCCGAGGCCAGGCGGCGCATACGGCGCCCCGCCACCGTCACCACCACCGCCACCAGCGGCAGCAGACCAAAGCAGAAGCAGGCCAGCTGCCAGTCTATGGTAATCAGCACGATCAGGTAGCCGACCGTGGCCACCGAGTCGCGCACGAACACGTTGAGCACACTCAGGCCAGCCTGGGCCACCTGGGCAGCGTCGTAGGCCACGCGCGACAGCGTGGCGCCGGTGGAAGTCTGGTCGTAATAGCGGTTGGGCAGGTGCAGCATGCGCGCGAACATGGCTTCACGCAGATTGGCCTGCACGCGGCTGGTCAGCCAGGCCGAGCCGTAGTCGCCCGAAAACGTGCTGACCATGCGCAGCAGCGCCAGGCTGGTGATGACCAGCGGAATGCTCCACAGCGCCGCCCCGGCCGAGTTGCCGGGCAGTATGGAGTCCAGCCAGCCCTGCACCGTCAGCATGATGCCGCCGGTCACACCCTTGATGCCGCCCAGCGCGCCCGCCGCCGGCGCGGCCGGCTGCAAGGCGTCCACCACGTTTTGCAGCTGGCGTATCAGCAGGACGTCGGTGGCCGAGGCAACGCCAATAGCCACCAGGGTGGCTATCATGGCGCCAAGGTAGGGATAGAACTGGCGGAGCAGGCGGAGGTAGAGTTGGCGGCTTTGCACTAGAGCACTGTTTCTAATAACGGAAGCCTGCATTGTAATCGCATTAAAATGCCCACGGCACCCCATCATCCTAATAAAAGAGACCTTCATGACCTACGAAACCCTGCAAGTCGCCCTGGAACAGCATGTCGCCGTGATCCGCCTGAACCGGCCGGACAAGGCCAACGCCATGAACCTGGCCATGTGGCACGAAATCCGCACTGCCTTCGAGTGGGCCGACAGCACGCCGGAAGTGCGCGCGGTGGTGCTGGAAGGCGAAGGCAAGCTGTTCACGTCCGGCATCGACCTGCAGATGATGATGGGCCTGGCCGCCTCCATCCGCAACGACTGCGACGGGCGCACCCGCGAGAACCTGCGCCGCACCATCCTCGACCTGCAGGACTGCCTGAGCAGCCTGGAGCGCTGCCGCAAGCCGGTGCTGGCGGCCATCCACGGCGCCTGCATAGGCGGCGGCATCGACCTGGTCACCTGCGCCGACATGCGCTACTGCTCGGCGGACGCCTGGTTCAGCGTGAAGGAAATCGATATCGGCATGACGGCGGACGTGGGCACCTTGCAGCGCCTGCCCAGGCTGATCGGCGAAGGCATGGCGCGCGAGCTGGCCTACACCGGCCGCAAAGTGGACGCGGCGGAGGCGCGCGAGATCCGGCTGGTGAACCGCGTGTTCGAGTCGCGCGAAGCGCTGGCCAGCGGGGTGCGCGAGATCGCCGCCGGCATCGCCGCCAAGTCGCCGCTGGCCGTGCGTGGGACCAAGGAAATGATCAGCTATGCGCGCGACCACAGCGTGGCAGACGGCCTTAACTATATCGCCACCTGGAACGCGGCCATGCTGATGTCGAACGACTTGCAGGCGGCCATGATGGCCAATATGAGCAAGCAGGCGCCGGTATTCGACAACTAAGCGACAACTAAGCGACAACTGATCAGTTGATCTTGCTCAAACACCGGACGAATATCAATATATTAACGTTGCCCTTCCCTACACACTGAACTGTCGCGCCGCACCTTGCGCTACGCGAAATTTCTCAGTGAAAAGGAGAGTGCATCATGAAAATATTTTACGCGCTCATGGCGGCGGCGGTCCTGGCGGCCGCGCCGCCGGCGCAGGCGGGGGTAACCGTCCTCAGCACCGGGTTTGACAACGTGGGGGCGCTCAGCGGCTGGCTGTTCGTCAACCAGAGTTCGCCGGCCGGCACGCCCTGGTTCCAGGGCAACGGCGGCATCTTCCCGGCCCAGGCGGGCGGCGAGAATGCCTACGCCGCCGCCAACTTCCTGAGCGCCGCGCAAGGCAGCGGCGCCATCGACAACTGGCTGATCACGCCCCAGCTGAGCCTGCCGGGCGCGGCCACGCTCAGCTTCTACACGCGCAGCGCGGGCACGCCGGGCTTCAGCGACCAGCTGGAGATCCGCTATTCGACCGGCGGCTCGTCGATCAGCGATTTCAGCAATTTGCTGATGACGGTGGGCGGCGCCAGCGCCTATCCGGCGAACTGGCAGCAATATGTCCTGAGCGCCGATCCCGGCGGCAGCGTGCGCTTCGCCTTCCGCTACACGGGCTCGGCGGCCAATGCCGACTACATCGGGCTGGACACGCTGGTGGTGAACGCCGTGCCCGAGCCGGGCGAGTGGCTGATGCTGGCCGCAGGCCTGCTGCTGATCGGCTGGCGGGCACGGCGGCGCGCGGCGCCCTGCTCCGCCCGGCGCATGGTCCAGCTCGCCGCGCTGCTGCTGGCTGGCACCCAAGCCGCCACGGCGGCCGGCCAGGACGGCATGGTCATGGTGCGCGACGCGGAAACCGGCGCCATGCGCCCCGCCACGCCGGCCGAATTCGCGGTGCTGCGGGCGCAGCAGGTGCGCGGGCCACTAGTGCCGCCCCAGGTCCAGCAGCGCTCGGACGGAACACGGCAGTCGCGCGTCAATACACGCGCCGTCTATTCGGTGGCCACGCGCGGCGCCGACGGCGCCATTTCCAGCATCTGCGTGCAGGGAGCGCAGGCGGCCGAAACGGCGCTGCACGGCGAACAACATAGCGGGGAGCACAGCCATGAACGCCGCTAATGTTACGCGCACCATGCGCCAATTCCTGTTCCGATTCCTGCGCGCAGCGGCGACAGCTGCACTGCTGGCCGGCGCCGGCGCGGCGCTGGCCGCCGTGCCCATCGTCATCATCAACGGCAACGGTCCGGGCGTGGGCTTCAACGACCCCACGCCCGCCGCGCCGGTAGGCGGCAACAGCGGCACCACGCTGGGCCAGCAGCGCCTGATCGCCTTCACCTACGCCGCCAATATCTGGGGCAGCCAGCTCACCAGCAGCGTGCCGGTGCGCATCCTGGCCAGCTTCGATCCGCTGCCCTGCACCGTCAACAGCGGCGTGCTCGGCTCGGCCGGCGCCTGGGACGTGTTCTCCGATTTCCCCGGCGCGCCCAAGCCCAACACCTGGTATCCCGCCGCGCTCGCCAACAAGCTGCACGGCTCCGACCTGTCCGCCCCCAGCGATCCGCACATCGGGGCCACCTTCAACTCCCGTCTCGGCCTGGCCTCGGACTGCCTGCCCGGCGCCGGTTTCTACCTCGGCCTGGACGGCAATTTCGGCAGCGGCACCGACTTTGTCACCGTGCTGCTGCATGAAATGGGCCACGGCCTGGGCTTCCAGACCTTTACCGACGAGACCAGCGGCGACTACTACGCCGGCACGCCCTCCATCTGGGACCACTACCTGCTGGACAACCGGCTGGAACACGAATGGGTGGAGCTGACGGCGGGCCAGCGCGCCGCCTCGGCCATCAGCGGCGACGGCTTGTCGTGGAACGGTCCCCTGGTCACCGCCGCCGTGCCGGGCGTGCTGGACCCGGTATCGCGGCTGGCCATCGCCGGACCGGCGGCCGGCCCCGCCGCCCACGACTACGAGGTGGGCGACGCCTCCTTCGGCCCGCCGCTGGCCAATCCGCCGCTGCAGGGGCAAGTGATGCCGGTGGTGGACCAGGCCGACGGCCGGGGCCTGGCCTGCGACCCGCTGTCCCCGCTCAACGCACTGGCCGTCAATGGCAATGTAGCGCTGGTGGATCGGGGCAGCTGCACCTTCGTACAAAAAGCGCGCAACGTCCAGGATGCGGGCGCCATCGCCATGATTGTCGTCGACAACGCGCCGGGACCGGTCACCGGCCTGGGCGGCGCGGATCCCGCCGTCACCATCCCCTCCGTGCGCGTATCGCAGGCGGACGGCAACGCCATCCGCGCCCAGTTGCAGCGGCGTTCGCGCACCCGCTCCGGCGTAACGGCCAGCCTGGGCGTCAATCCGGCCAGGCTGGCCGGGGCCGACGCGCAGAAGCGTATCCTGATGTACGCGCCCAATCCCGTGGAGCCGGGTTCGTCGGTCTCGCATTACAGCACCGCCGCCAAGCCCAACCAGCTGATGGAACCGGCCATCAACGGCGACTTGACGCACGACGTGGCGCCGCCGCGCGACCTGACGCTGCCGCTGCTGAAGGACATAGGCTGGTGAGCGCTTGGTGGGCGCTTGGTGACAATCTCGGCGTAGTCGGGTCTAATGGGCGCCATGTCCCGATCCAGCGCCCTGTTCAAACTCCATTGCGCCGCCATGCTGTTTGGCAGCACCGCACTCTTCGGCCAGGCCATGCACGCCAGCCCCACCATGATCGTACTGGGGCGCACCGCGTTTGCGGTGCTGGCGCTCGGCCTGTTTGCGCTGTATGGCCGGCGCGCGCCGTGGCACGGCCTGGCGGCGCGCGACATCGCCAGGCTGATCGCGGCGGGCCTGGTGCTGGCCCTGCACTGGGTCACCTTCTTCATGGCCGTGCGCAGCGGCGGCGTGGCGCTGGCCACGCTGGGCTTCGCGTCCTTCCCGGTGTTCGTGGCGCTGCTGGAACTGGCCATACTCGGCGAGCGCCTGCGCGCACGCGACGTGGCCGTGCTGCTGCTGGTGCTGGCCGGCCTGTTCCTGATCACCCCCGCCTTCGACCTGCGCAACACGTCCACGGAGGGACTGCTGTGGGGCATACTTTCCGGCGCCATCTATGCCTGCATCGCGGTATTCAACCGCTATCTGTCGAGCGCGGCGAGCGGCACGCAGTCGTGCTGGTGGCAATGCCTGGCGGCGGCCTGCCTGCTGGCGCCCTTCGGCTGGCGAGAAGCGGCCACGCTGGCCGCCGGCGAATGGCTGCTGCTGGCCTGCCTGGGCGCCGTCTGCACCGCCCTGGCTTACACCATGCTGATCCACGCGCTGGAGAAGGTGAAGGCGCAGACCGCCGCCATCGTCATCTGCATGGAGCCGGTGTACGCCATCGCGCTGGCCTGGCTGCTGTTCGGTACTGCGCCCGGCGCCACCGTGCTGCTGGGCGGTGCGCTGGTGGTCGGCGCGGTACTGCTGTCATCGCTTCAGCCGAAAAAACTTGTTTGAATGGTAAAATCCTTCCAATTCAATACGACACAGATGAATCATGGCTAAAAATCGGACGCTATTGCCCGGGGTGGCGGTTTCCCTGCTGCTGCACGCGGTGCTGATCGCCATGTTCATCGCGCCCAAGCGCCCCGAGCGGCAAGCCGACGCGCGCCGCATGATGGTCTGGTTAAAGCTGCCGGCCAAGCCGGCCACGCCGCTCCAGCCTGTCAAACAGCCTCCAGCCGTCGCCGCCGTCCGCCAGCCCAGGGCGGAGCCGGGCCAGCGTCCGCAGCCGCGCAGGGTCCAGCCCGAAGCAACCGTGGCCGCCGCCCAGCCCCAGACGCAAGCGCCGCCACAAGCCCAAGCCCAGACCGAAGTCCAGCTGCCCGCCGATCCGTTCGCTGCCGCCCCTGCGGCCTCCCCGGGCAATTTCGACGTCAACGCGGCCATGAAGTCGGCCCGCAAGCTCGCCACCGCCAAATCCACCAAGGGAGATCCGCCGGTGGCGCAAATCTACGACAAGCCCCTGTACGGCCTGCCCGGCGACACCCCGCTGGGCAGCTCGGTGGCCCGCACCGCGCGCGCCGACTGCAAGAACGTGGCGGCCGGCACAGGCATCCTGGCTCTCATCATCGTGCCCGTCATGATTCTGACGGACAAAAAGGATTCTGGCTGCAAGTGGTGATCCGCATGTCTATACAACAGCCCGGTGAAGATGTTTTTGAGCAATAGCCCCTGCCGTGGTACATTTTTGTACACGACAACCTCCATACCGCCGCCCCCGCCCCTTGCCTGACCTGGACTTCCGCCATCGCCGCTTTGTGCTGACCCTGCTGCCCGCGCTGTGCGCGGCGCTGGCGGGCGGGCCTGCGTTCGGCGCGCCCGCGCCGGAATCCATCGCCGTGATCTTCCCGGACATCGGCCAGCCGCACCGCAAGATCTTCACTGAAATCATCGAAGGCATCGAAGAGCAGACCAAGCTGCGCGTGCGCGGCTACCCGGTGGCCGCCAATGCCGATTTCGCCGAACTGCAGGCCCAGCTCAAGCGCAACGGCGGCAAAGTGGTGATTGCCCTCGGCCGCCAGGGCCTGCAGGCGGCCAGCGCCTTCGACGCCTCCACCGGCGTGGTGGTGGGCGGCGTCAGTTCGGTGCCGGATAACGAGCGCCTGCGCGGGATCAGCCTGCAGCCCGACCCGGCGCTGCTGTTTTCCAACCTGAAGAGCATGATGCCCCACGTGCGGCGCGTCATCGTGGTCTACAACCCGCAGACCAACGCCGCCATGATCAAGCTGGCGCGCGAAGCGGCGCGCAGCCACGGCCTGGACCTGCTGGCGCTGGAAGCGGGCGACCTGGCGCTCGCCGCGCGCCGCTACGAAAGCGCCTTCGCCTCGGCCGACAGCCGCACCGACGCGGTTTGGCTGCCGTCCGATCCGGTGACGGTGGACGAATCGACCATTGTGCCGCTGGTGCTGAAGGAATCCTGGAACCGCAGCGTGCCTATCTTCTCCAGCAGCATCCTGCACGTGAAAAAAGGCGCGCTCTTCGCGCTCTATCCCAACAACTTCGAGCTGGGGCGCGACCTGGCCAACCTGGCGATCGGCGTGCTGAACGGCGATAATCCCCGTCCCGGCGTCACCCCGCTGCGCGCCGTGCGCACCGCTTTCAACTGGCGTTCGGCCAGCCACTTCGGCCTATCCGTTGCCCTCGGACAACAGCGCACTTTTGACTCCATTTTCCCGGAGCCTTGATCCACCGGGCCTGCCGGGTAGAAATATTTTTCATTTGTTAATTATTACTCGCAGCAATTGAATTTCTTTCTAATCCACCAAGTAATCCATGTGCTAAGTGGAATATACTACCGGCAGTAATTTGGCCGTTGCATGGCGCTAGCTGTACGAGATAGCGCCGAGGCCGCACCGGATAGAATAATGATTAAAATGACAATTAACGCCAGCCGCCGCCTGCGCGCTTGCGCCGCGCTGCTGCTGACGCTGGGGACGGCCGCCGCGCCGCAGGCTGCCTACGCCGAACTGGACGAAGGCGACGCCTCCATCGAGCTGCCCGGCGCGGGCGCCGACGCGCGCTCCACGGTGAGCGAGGTTATGGCCCGCATCCAGTCCGGCAGCATGCCGGCGGCCGACCAGCGGCAATTCATGCGCCCCATCACCCTGGCCCAGCTGGAAGACCAGCTGCGCCGTCCCGAAGTACAAGCCTCCATCGGCAAAGGCACGATCGCCGTGCTCTACCCCAACGTGGAGCCGCAATTCCGGCCGGCCTTCACCAGCATCATCCAGGGCATAGAGGAGCGCACCAAGCTGCGCGTGCGCAGCTACCCGGTCGATCCCAAGATGGATATCGCCGAACTCAACGCCACGCTCAAGCAAAACGGCACCAAGGTGGTGATCGCGCTGGGCCGCCAGGGCCTGAACGCGACCGCCGGCCTGGACCGCGAAATCACCGTGCTGGTAGGCGGCGTGCTGCTGCTGTCGGACGCCGAGAACGTGGCCGGCATCAGCCTCACGCCCGACCCTGCGGTGCTGTTCGCCCGCCTGCGCGCGCTGCTGCCGGACCTGCGCCGCGTGGTGGTGGTGTACGACCCCGCCAAAAGCGACTGGCTGATACGCCTGGCGCGCGACGCCGCCCGCGCCCAGGGCCTGGAGCTGGTGGCCCACGTGGCCAACGACCTGGCCCGGGCCGCCCAGCTCTACCCGCAAGTGATCGGCTCGGCCGACAACCGGCGCGACGCGCTGTGGCTGCCGCATGACAGCACCACGGTGGAGGAAAGCACCATCCTGCCGCTGGTGCTGAAGGAATCGTGGAACAGCGGCGTGCCGGTGTTCTCGTCGAATATGCTGCATGTGAAGAAAGGCGCGCTGTTCGCCATGGCGCCCAACAATGTGGAACTGGGCCGCACGCTGGCCAGTTCCGCGCTGGGCGTGATCGCCGGCGACGGCAAGCGCCGCAGCCTGACACCGCTGCGCGAGCTGCAGACGGCCATCAATCTGCGCACCGCCAGCCACATGGGCCTGAACCTGGGCCACCAGCAGCAGCGCAATTTCGATTTCGTGTTTCCGCAGCCCTGATTTATTGAAGCTTTCTTCCGGTGGACTATGTTTCATAATTATTTGCGCCGTACAGGATTCCGCCGCCAGCTGACCGTCATCGTTTCGGCCGCCATTCTTGGCCTGGCCCTGTTCTCCTCGCTGATGAATTCCTGGGAAGCGCGCGGCCGCATGCGCGACCACTTCACCGAGCAAGGCCAGCGCATCGCCGACAACCTGGCCCGCCAAAGCACCCTTGCGCTGCTGTTCCATTCCGCCGAAAACGCGCGCGACGTGGTCAGCACCACGCTGGCCTTCCCCGACGTGGTCGGTGTGCAGATTACCGACGCCAAGCACAAGCCGCTGCTGTCGCAAGGCCCGCTGAGCGCCAAGCTGGCCGCCATGAACGCGGCCCAGGCCAGCCCGGCCAACGCCAGCATGGTGGGCGAAAACTCGGACGCCTGGCTGTTCGGCGCGCCGGTCTACGGCGGCCAGAGCGAAGCCTCGCCCTTCGAGATGCAGGAGCAAAAGCCGCAGCTGCTGGGCTACGTCCACGTCCAGGTGGGCAAGGACACGCTGAACCGCCTGACCTGGTCTCTGCTGGTGGGCAATATGGCGCTGACGCTGTCGTTTGCCGCCATCCTGCTGGCGCTGGTGCGCCTGCTCACGCGCCACATGATCAACCCGCTCAACGCCCTGTCCAACCTGATGCGCCGCGCCGAAGCGGGCGAATCGGGCATGCGCGCCGCGCCGGCCGGGCCGCGCGACCTGATCGACATGGCGCAGGCCTTCAACGAGATGATGAACGTGCTGGAACAGCGCGAGGCAGAACTGAAGGAATCGCGCGACGCCGCCGTCAACATGGCCGAAATGAAGGCGCAGTTCGCCGCCACCGTCAGCCATGAAGTGCGCACCCCGCTCAACGGCGTGGTCGGCATGCTGGACATGCTCAAGGAAATGCGGCTCACGCAGCGCCAGCAGGAATGCGTGGACGTGGCCTGGAACTCCTCGCGCACGCTGATAGACCTGATCAACAACGTGCTGGACTTCTCCAAGATGGACGCCGGCAAGCTGTCGCTGGAGGAAACCGACTTCGAGCTGCGCAAACTGCTGGAGGAAGTGGTCGAACTGGTGGCCCGTCCGGCGCAGCAGAAAGGCCTGGAGCTGGCCTACTTCATCACGCCTGGCGTGCCCGAACGCATCAATGGCGATGCGCTGCGCCTGCGCCAGATCCTCATCAACCTGCTGGGCAACGCCGTCAAGTTCACCGAAAAAGGCGAAGTCACCTTGCGCGTGGAGCTGGCGCCGGAGGCGCAATTCGGCCTGCAGTTCGAGGTGCGCGACACCGGCATCGGCATGACGCAGGAAGTGCAGGACCATCTGTTCGAATCCTACGTCCAGCCCGACCCGTCCACCACGCGCCGCTACGGCGGCACCGGGCTGGGCCTGGCCATCTGCCGCCAGCTGGTCGGCCTGATGGGCGGCGACATCAGCGTGCAGAGCGCGCCGGGCGCCGGCACCGCCTTCACCGTCAGCGTGCGCTGCCAGCCCGCGCAGACCCAGCTCAGCTTCGAATCCGACCCCGCGCTGGCCAATGTGCGCGTGCTGGCGCTGGACGACAGCAGCACCGTGCTGGACTTCCTCAAGCAAGCCCTCACGCGGCAAGGCATGACCTGCTACCTGAGCAGCTGCGGCCGCGAAGCGATGGTGGAACTGAAGGAGGCGGCCGAAGCGGGCCAGCCTTACCACGTGGTCATCATGAACGTCGGCGCGGCCGACGACCAGGGCAGCGACCTGGCCGGCCGCATTGCCGCCGCCGGCCTGTCGCCGCACCTGCTGCTGATGGACCGCCACGGCGGCACAGGCACGCCGCCCGGCGCGCAGGCCAGCAGCCACGCCGTGCTGCCCAAGCCGCTGCGCCAGGCGCGTCTGCTGGAGGCGCTGCACGAACTGCTGGCCGGGCGCAGCCGCGCCGAGCCGCAGCACGCTCAGGCAGCCGGCGCGCTGCCGGTGCGCCAGTTCCGCGTGCTGGTGGCCGAAGACAACCGCACCAACCAGATGGTGGCGGCCGGCATGCTGGCCATGAACAACTGCGTGTGCGAATTCGCCGCCAACGGCCGCGAGGCCGTGGAAGCGGCCAAGCGCAGCCGCTTCGACCTGATACTGATGGACTGCAGCATGCCGGAGATGGACGGCTACGAAGCCACCGCCCACATCCGCGTGGCGGAAGAAGCCGCCGGGCTGCGCACCCCGCTGCTGGCCATGACCGCCAACACCCAGCGCGGCGACGCCGAGAAATGCATGGCGGCCGGCATGGACGACTACCTGGCCAAGCCCATCACGCTGGTCGAGCTGCGCCACAAGCTGCAGAAATGGCTGCCGCACGGCGCCGACGGCGCGGCCGGCGGGTCCTCCGCAGGCGATGCGCAGGGAGACGCCCTGGCCGGCGGCCTGCTCAGCGCGCCGCCTTCCGCGCCCATCGACATGGACGTCTTCGACAAGCTGCGCGAAATCCTGGGCTCGGCCCTGCCGCATGCCGTATCGCCCTTCCTGGAAGACTCCCCGGCCTATCTGAACGAACTGGAGCAAGCCGTCCACGGCGGCGACAGCGACACCGCGCGCGCCCGCGCCCACGCACTGAAAGGCTCGTCGGGCAACCTGGGCGCCAATGCACTGGCGCAGCTGGCGCAGCAGATCGAAGCGCTGGCCATCGAACGCAAGCTGGCCCAGATCGGCCCGCTGCTGCCCGCGCTGCGCGCCCAGTATGCCGCCGTGGCCGCCTTCCTCAGCGCCGAAATGAGCGCCGACAACCAGGACTCGCCCACGCCGCAGGAAGAACTGGCCTCCGTGCTGGTGGTCGATGACGACCGCAGCACCCGCAGCACGCTGCGCTACACCTTGCAGCGCGACGGCTTCCAGGTGGAGGAAGCAGCCGACGGCGTGCAGGCGCTGGCCATGCTGAAGCGCTTCCATCCCGACGTGATCCTGATGGACGCCGTCATGCCGGTGATGGACGGCTTCACCGCCTGCGCGCGCCTGCAGGAACTGCCGGGCGGCAGTTCCATCCCGGTGCTGATGATCACCGCGCTGCAGGACAACTCCTCGGTGGAGCGCGCCTTCGCCGCCGGCGCCAGCGACTACATACCGAAGCCCATCCACTACGCCGTGCTCTCGCAGCGCGTGCGCCGCATTATCGAAGCCAACCGCGCCGAGAAACGCATCCGCCACCTGGCCTATAACGACCTGCTGACCGGCCTGCCCAACCGCACCCTGTTCTTCGAACTGCTGGCGCAGGGCATCACCCAAGCCAGCAACGACGGCAAACTGCTCGGCGTACTGTTCATGGACCTGGACCGCTTCAAATACGTCAACGACAACCTGGGCCACGACGTCGGCGACCGCCTGCTGGTGGCGGTGGCCCAGCGCGTGCGCCACAGCGTGCGCAACGTGGACACCGTGGCCCGCCTCGGCGGCGACGAATTCACCGTGGTGCTGAGCGACCTCGACGGCCCGGCCGCCGCCGCCACCGCCGCGCACAACATCTGCCGCGTGCTGGCCGCGCCGTTCCAGATCGACGGCCACGATATCTTCGTCACCAGCAGCGTCGGCATCGCCATGTACCCGCACGACGGCGGCGACGTCGCCACCCTGGTCAAGCACGCCGACAGCGCCATGTACCGCGCCAAGAAGACCAATACAGGCTTCCAGTTCTACGAAGCGTCCATGGAGCAGTCCATCTCCGAGCACGTGCGCCTGGAAAGCGACTTGCGCCGCGCGCTGGAGCAGGAACAGCTGGAAGTGTATTACCAGCCGCAGGCCAGCCTGCAGGACGGCCAGATCATGGGCATGGAGGCGCTGGTGCGCTGGCGCCATCCCACGCGCGGCATGGTGCCGCCCAACGAGTTCATCCCGCTGGCCGAGGAAACCGGCTTGATCAATCCGCTCGGCGATTGGGTGCTGCGCACCGCCTGCGCCCAGCTGCGCGCGTGGATGGAGCAAGGCCTGCCGCCGCTGCGCGTGGCGGTCAACCTGTCGGTGCGCCAGCTGCTGCAAAAGGAATTTGCCGCCACCGTGGAAGCGGTGCTGGCCGACACCGGCCTGCCGCCGCACCTGCTGGAACTGGAGATCACCGAAAGCACGCTGATGGAAAACGCGCAGGACACGCTGAAGGCCCTGCACCGCCTGCGCGGCCTGGGCGTGCGCCTGTCCATCGACGACTTCGGCACCGGCTATTCCTCGCTGTCCTACCTGAAGCGCTTCCCGGTCGACATCATCAAGATCGACCGCTCCTTCGTGCGCGACGTGCCGATGGATGCGGACGACGTGGCCATCGTCACCGCCATCATCGCGCTGGCGCACAGCCTGCGGCTGGAGGTGGTGGCGGAAGGCGTGGAGACCGAGGCCCAGCTGAACTTCCTGAAAGGCCGCAACTGCGACCTGATGCAAGGCTACCACCTGAGCCCCGCCATCCCCGCCGAGCAGTTCGCCGCCCTGATACAGCAGCGCGAGTCCATGCCGCTCAAACACTGAACACGCGCTGAACACGCACTGAAGCGGCTTGCAAATGCGCCAGGGATTGTAGTATTTTGACATCAAGTCCTTGGCGCAACATGGGCGCCATGCGAGAATCGGAGCGGACCAATCCGGTTTCCTTACTGCTTCCTGCCATGCGGTTTTTGCCCTGCGTTCCTGCGCTCCTGTTTGCGGCGCTGCCCTTCCCTCCCGCGCTGGCCGCAGGCCCCGGAGACCTGAGCGAGGAAGAAGAACTCGCCCTCGTGTATGGCGACAAATCCTCGGTCAGCATCGCCACCGGCGCGGCACAGGCGCTGCGCCGCGCGCCCGCCGTGGCCACCGTCATCACTGCCGAAGACATCGCCGCCATCGGCGCGAACGACCTGGACCAGGTGCTGGAGACCGTCCCCGGACTGCATGTGGCGCGCTCGGCCATCAACTACGAACCGCTGTACATCGCGCGCGGCGTCTTCAGTGTGAACAATCCGCAAATGCTGATGCTGCAAAACGGCGTGCCCATGACCACGCTGCTCACCGGCAGCCGCGGCACCTTGTGGGCCGGCTACCCGGTGGAGCATATCGCCCGCATCGAAATCATCCGCGGCCCCGGCTCGGCCCTTTACGGCGCCGACGCCTACAGCGGCGTCATCAACATCATCACCAAGAGCGCGGCGGACACGCCGGGCACGCACTTCGCCGCCGGCGGCGGCTCCTTCAACACGCGCGACGCCTGGGTGCAGCACGGCGGCAGCCTGGGACCGGTGGCGGTGGCGGCCTACCTGCGCGTGGGCGGCACCGACGGCTTCCGCTCGCTGGTGGCGGCCGATGCGCAGAGCGCGCGCGACAAGACCTTCGGCACCCACGCCTCGCTGGCGCCCGGCCCGGTCAACACCGGCAGCGACGCCGTCGACGCCAACCTGGACCTGGCGCTGGCGCAGTGGCGCTTGCGGGCAGGCTACAAGCTGCGCTCCCATATCGGCACCGGCGCGGGCACGGCCTCGGCGCTGGACCCGGTGGGCAAGGGACGCAGCGAGCGCATCCACGCCGACCTGGGCTGGGCCGCGCCCGACTTCAGCGCCAACTGGAGCGTGGGCGCCACCGCCAGCGTGCTGGAGTTCAAGCAGCGCATCACCACCGATTTGCGCCTGTCGCCGCCCGGCACGCGCTTCCCGACCGGCTTGTTCCCGGACGGTTTTATCGGCCACCCGGACACGTCCGAGCGGCAGATCCGGCTGTCGGCGTTCGCGCAGTACCACGGCTTCAGCGGCCACAAGCTGCGCTTCGGCGCCGGCCACGACGACCTGGACATGTACCATACGGCCACCTTCAAGAACTACATCTTCAATCCGGCCGGCGTGCCCGTGCCCACCGGCCCGGTGATCGACTACTCGCAGATCCAGCCTTTCCTGCTGCCGCAGCGGCGCCAGGTCAGCTACATCAACGCCCAGGACGAATGGCAGTTTGCGCGCGACTGGGCGCTGACCGCCGGCGTGCGCCGCGACCGCTATTCAGACTTCGGCGCCACCACCAATCCGCGCCTGGCCGTGGTGTGGGATGCGGCGCTGGACCTGACCGCCAAGCTGCTGTACGGCCGCGCCTTCCGCGCGCCCTCTTTCAACGAGCAGTACGGCATCAACAATCCGGTCCAGCGCGGCAATCCGGACCTGCAGCCGGAACGCATCGCCACGCTGGAGGCGGCGCTGGGCTGGCAGGCCAGCCAGCATCTGCAGCTGAACCTGAATCTGTTCCGCAATGCGCTGCGGGACATTATCCGGGGCGTGCCCAACGCGCAAGCGGGCACCGGCGCCACGTTCAACAATACCGGCAACCAGCGCAGCAAGGGCTTGGAGCTGGAGGCCGTGTGGCAGGCGTCGCGCGCGCTGCAACTGGTGGGCAACTACGCGTGGCAGCGCTCCATCGACCCCGCCACCGGCATGGACGCGGGCTATGCGCCGCGCCACCACATCAACGGCCGGCTGGACCTGCAAGTGCCCGGCATGGGCGTGTTCAGTCCGCAGCTCAACCGCGTGGCGGACCGCCACCGCGCGCCGGGCGACACGCGGCCGCCGATACCGAACTACACCACCGTGGACCTGGCGTTCAGCAGCGGCCGCTTGCTGGGCAACTGGGAAATTTCGGTCGCCCTGCGCAACCTGTTCAACGCCGACGTGCGCGAGCCCAGCCTGGCCCCGGGCGCCATCCCCAACGATTTGCCGATGGCGCCCCGCTCGCTCTACGTGCGCGCTGTGTTCTTAAACCGGCAATAAGCATGGATGGCCGGTTCCGGCCATCCCTTCTTAAATCGGCAATAGAATTTTTTAACTAATTCTCTCCAAATCTCACACATTGCCTGAAATTTAAGCTATTATCTCGCGCTGCAACATTTATTGCCTTTCAGAATACATTGTTGCTTTAGTGCTAGTAAATATCGGCTTATCGGAAAGCCGATTCGCCCATATTGAGGAGCTTATATGTTTGACAATGTCGAATTCAATCGACAGGAGCAGTCACGTCCTGCCGCCGCCCAACGCACCATGGACATGGCCGACCTGCTGGTCGCCTACCTGGAACAAATGGGGGTCGACTACGTGTTCGGCGTGCCCGGCGGCGCCATCGAACCGCTGTACGACGCCATCGCCCGCAACCTGCGCAAAGGCGGCAATCTAAGCCATATCGTGGCCCGCCACGAGGCTGGCGCGGCCTTCATGGCCGACGGCTACGCCCGCGAAACCGGCAAGATCGGTGTCTGCGTGGCCACCTCCGGCCCCGGCGCCACCAATATGCTGACCGCCGTCGCCACCGCCTACGGCAACGGCGTGCCCATGCTGGTCATTTCCGGCCAGCCGGCCCTGCCTTCCTTCGGCAAACACACGCTGCAGGAGTCCTCCTGCACCGGCATCGACGTGCTGGGCATGTTCCGCCATTGCACGCGCTATAACTCGCTGATTTCACATCCCATGCAGCTGGAATGGAAGCTGATTACTGCATTGCAGCATGCAACCCGCTCGCCCGCCGGGCCGGTGCATCTGAGCGTGCCGGTGGACGTTTTCCGCGCGCCGAGCAATGTGCGCGCCCCCAGCTACGACATGAACAGCTTGCTCCAGCCGGCCGCGCTGATCGACGAAAGCGGCATCGAGCGCCTGCGCGCCCTGCTGGCCCGCGCCCGCAACGTGGTGGTGCTGGTCGGCTCCGGCTGCGGCGAGTCCATTCACTCGATCTTGCAGTTCGCCACGCTGAAAGGTGCGACCTTCGTCACCACGCCGGACGCCAAGGGCCTGGTCAGTCCGCAGCACCCGCTGTACCGGGGCGTGTTCGGCTTTGGCGGCCACGCCACCGCCGAGGCGGCGCTGCGCGATCCGTCCGTGGACCTGATCCTGGCGGCCGGCACCAGCATGGGCGAGTGGAACACCGGCGGCTGGTGCGACAGCCTGCTGAACAACCGCCTGGTGCATATCGATGAATCCGAAGAACACCTGGCGCGCACGCCCATGGCCCGTTTGCATTTGCGCGGCAGCCTGGGCCTGGTGTTCGACCGCCTGGTGGGCCATATCCAGCGCCAGAATCCGCAGGACGACCAGGCCACGGCGCACCGCCGCGCCATGCGCGAGCTGTCCTTCAAGGCCTGGCGCACTTCCGACATGCTGGAAGCGCCGCACGCCTATTTCAGCGACGCCGCCCCCATCAAGCCGCAGCGCCTGATGAAGGAACTGGGCGAGCTGTTCCCGCCGAGCACGCGCTTCCTGGCCGACGCCGGCAACAGCATTGCCTGGGCCGCGCACTATCTGCAGCCGCAGGACCGCCGCATGGGCGAGCGCCGCAACGCCGACGGCGAGCGAGCGCGCGACTTGGGCAAGCGCCGCAGCACGGGCGGCTGGCTGCGCCTGACCAGCCACTTTGCACCGATGGGCTGGGCCATAGGCGCGGCCATTGGCACGGCGGCGGGCAACCCGTCCGCACCCGTGGTCTGCATCACCGGCGACGGCAGCATGCTGATGAGCGGCCAGGAGCTGTCCGTGGCCGTGGCCGAGCAGCAGTGCGTGATTTTCGTGATCCTGAACGACCGCGCGCTGGGCATGGTCAAGCACGGCCAGCGCCTGGGCGGCGCCGAGCAGATCGGCTACGAGCTGCCCGCCACCGACTTCGCAGCCCTGTCGCGCGCGCTGGGCGGACGCGGCCACACCATCCGCTCGGCCAAGGACATGCAGGCGCTGGACATCAAGGGCATCTGCAACTATCCGGGTCCCACCCTGCTGGACGTCTACATCGATCCGGAGGAAGTGCCGCCCATGGGCAGCCGCCTGCGCGTGCTGATGGACGACGGACAATAAGGGAACGGCCATGCTCAAACTACAGGACAAGGTGGTACTGATTACCGGCGGCAGCAGCGGCATCGGCCTGGCCAGCGCGCAGCTGTTCCAGGCACAGGGCGCGCAGCTCGCCATCACCGGCCGCGATCCGCACAAGCTGGAACAGGCCGGCGCCGCGCTGGGCGGCAAGGCGCTGCTGATACGCAGCGACGCGGGCGGCCTGGCCGCCATCGACAGCGTGATGGCGCAGGTGCGCGAGCGCTACGGCCGCCTGGACGTGCTGTTCATTAATGCCGGCGTGGCCAAGCCCGCGCCCATCGAGCAGACCACCGAAGCGGCCTTCGACGAACAGCTGAACGTCAACCTGAAAGGCGTGTTCTTCACCGTGCAGAAAGCCTTGCCGCTGTTCAGCGCGGGCGGCAGCATCATCGTCACCACGTCGATCGCCAACCAGATGGGCTCGCCCATGTTCAGCATCTACGGCGCCGCCAAGGCGGGCCTGCGCTCGCTGGTGAAGTCGCTGGGGCTGGAACTGGTGGGGCGCGGCATCCGCGTCAACGCCATCAGCCCCGGCCCCATCGCCACGCCCATGTTCGACCGCCTGGGCCTGCCCGCCGACGTGGCCACAGCCAAGAAGCAGGCCATCGCCGAGAAATCGCCCAGCCGCCGCTTCGGCTCGCCCGATGAAGTCGCCAAGGCCGCGCTCTTCCTCGCCTGCGACGATTCGTCCTATATGGTGGGCGACGAGATCGTGGTCGATGGCGGCATGAGCCTGCTGTAAGGAGAACAACATGACAAACAACGCTACCCCTTCGCCCAAAGACCTGATCCACACCGCCATCTGGCAGGAAACGCCGGAAGCGGACAACCCCTTCGCCACGCGCGCCGCCTACTGCCGTGGCTACGACGTGTACGGCGCCATGGCCGGCAACGCGCGCTGGATGGAAATGCTCTGGCTGCTGCTGCGCGCCGAGCTGCCGGCCGGTCCCGAGCTGGACGTGCTGGAAGCGCTGGCCGTGGCGCTGGCCAATCCCGGCCCGCGCGACGCGTCCGTGCACGCCGCCATGTGCGGCGGCGTGGGCGGTTCCACCGCCGCCGCCTCGCTGATGGCCGCGCTGGCCGTGGGCGCCGGCCGCTCCGGCGGCGCGCGCGAAGTGCACGACGCCATGACCATGTGGCAGCGCTGCGGCGCCGACCTGGCCGCCTGGCGCGCCTTCCACGCCGCCAGCGCCAGCGACCCGGTCGACGTCTGGCCGGAACAAAGCCATCTGCCCGGCTTCGATCCGCACGGCGCCGCCACGCCTCTGCCGGTACGCCAGCTGCTCGCCACGCTGGACCGCATGGGCGCCGGCCCCGGCACGGCCTGGCTGCACGCAGGCCTGGACGATGCGCGCGCCGCCGCCGGCCTGCCGCTGGCCATGTGCGGCGTGGCCGCCTGCGTGCTGCACGACCTGGGATTCAGCCCGGACGAAGGCGAAATGCTGTATCTGCTGCTGCGCCTGCCCGGCGCCGCCGCCCACGCGCTGGAACAGAAGGCCGTCGGCTTCAAGCGCTTCCCCTTCTACAAGCTGGAACTCGACCCGGCCGCCACGCCGCCGGTCCCTGTATCGGCCTATGCATCGGCCGCCATTGAAAAGGAAGCAGCATGAGCGCGCAACTACACGAAGTCCTGCAAGGCCCAGAGCTGCTGCAGCACCACGCGGGCCGCCTGCACACCAAGGTAGGGGCAGCCTTCCCCGGCAGCCACGCCGTGTTCCGTGGACAAGACCTGCACCGCGACCTGTGCAGCCTGGAATGGGTGCAGCTGTACGCCTACGGCATCACCGGCCGCCACCTGAGCGCCGGCCAGGCCGAACTGGTGCAAGCCATGTGGACCCACACCTCCTATCCGGACGCCCGCCTGTGGAACAACCGCGTGGCGGCGCTGGCCGGGAATGCGCGCAGCAGCGCCTCGCTGGCCATGGTGGCGGGCATGGCGGTGTCGGAAGCGACCACCTACGGCGGCCAGGCCACCATGCTGTGCATGACGTTCTTGCAGACCGCGCTGCGCCGCGTGCAGGCCGGCGAGCAGCTGGCCGACGTGGTGTGGGAGGAAACCGCGCGCAGCAAGATCTACGGCTTTGGCCGCCCCATCAATTCGCACGACGAGCGCATCCCCTTCATCATGGCGCTGGCAGAACGCCTGGGCCTGCACAACGGCCCCCACCTGGCGCTGGCCTGGCAGGTCGAGCAGGTGCTGCTGAGCCGCTACGCCCAGCTGCAGATGAACTACTCGGGCCTGCACGCGGCCATCATCGCCGACATGGGCATGTCGGTGCGCGAACTGCAGCTGCTGCGCATGCCTATCTTTATAGCAGGCATGGCGCCCTGCGTGGTGGAGGCGGCGGAAAAGCCCGAGCGCGTGCTGTTCGCCACGCCCTGCAACGCCGTCGAGTACAGCGGCCAGGCGCCACGGGCGTGGAAAGCCGCTGAACTGCAAGCTTAAGTAACTTGCAAGCTGCACGCTAGCAACAGTGCGTGCTTTTTTGTCCCATGAGCAAATCGTGCCACGCTACAATGGGCAAAATATCACACTCTGGAGATAGCTCTTGAAGTCTTCCCGCGCATCACGTATCTGGCTGGCAGTCGCTTTGGCGCTGCCCGCCCTGATCGCACAAACCCAGGCCCAGGCACAGACGCAAGGCGGCCCCAGCAGCGAAGAAGACGAACTGACCATGGTCTATGGCGACGCCGACAGCGTCAGCATCGCCACCGGCAATCTGCAGACGCTGCGCCGCGCGCCGGCCGTGGCCTCCGTGGTGACGGCGGCCGACATCGCCGCCATGGGCGCCACCGACCTCGACCATGTACTGGAAACCGTGGCCGGCCTGCATATTTCCCGCAGCCCCAACAGCTATACGCCGCTGTACATCATGCGCGGCGTGTTCAGCCAGTACGCGCCGCAAGTGCTGGTGCTGCAGAACGGCGTGCCCGTCACCACGCTCTACATCGGCAACAAGGGCAATGTCTGGGGCACCTTCCCGGTCGAGCAGATTTCCCGCATCGAGGTGATACGCGGCCCCGGTTCGGCGCTGTACGGTTCGGACGCCTTCTCCGGCGTGATCAACATCATCACCAAGGGTCCGGCCGAAGCGGCCGGCACCGAAGTGGGCGTGCGCTTCGGCTCCTTCCAGTCGCGCGACGCCTGGGTGCAGCACGGCGGCAAGCTCGGCCCCATCGAAATCGCCGCCTATCTGCGCACCGGCACCACCGACGGCCAGCACCGCACCCTGGAAGCGGACGCGCAGACCCGCAACGACACCCTGCTCGGCACCCACGCCAGCCTGGCGCCCGGCGGCGTCAACACCGGCGGCGACGCGCTGGACCTGAACCTGGAAGCCGGCTATGGACAGTGGCGCGCGCGCTTCGGCTACAAGCTGCGCGACCGCCAGGGCAGCGGCGCCGGCATCGCCTCCGCGCTGGACCCGGTGGGCGTGGGGCGCAGCGAACGCATCAACACCAGCCTGGGCTGGGCGGACGCGCAGTTCAGCCGCAACTGGGGCCTGGGCGCCAGCATCAGCACGCAGTCCTACGCGCAGGAACTGGACGGCTACATCCTGCTGCCGCCGGGTACCCGCTTCCCGACCGGGCTGTTCCCGAACGGCATGATAGGCATCCCGGAAACCTGGGAGCGCTCCACCCGGCTCACCGCCTACGCCGACTACAGCGGCTTCGCGGACCACCACGTGCGCGTGGGCATAGGGCACGACGACCTGGACCTGTACCGCACGCGCGAGCGCCGCAATTTCACCTACACCGCCAACGGCACCCCGGTGCCGCTGCCGGGCCTGGCGGACTTCAGCGACAGCAATCCCTTCATGCGCCCGCACAAGCGCCGCATCGACTACCTGTACGCGCAGGACGAATGGCGCCTGGCCACCGACTGGACCCTGACCGCCGGCGTGCGCCACGACCGCTATTCCGACTTTGGCGGCACCACCAATCCGCGCTTCGCGCTGGTGTGGGACGCCACCTTCGACCTGACCGCCAAGCTGCTGTACGGCCGCGCTTTCCGTGCGCCCTCCTTCAACGAGGCCTACAGCCTGGCCAACCCTGTGGCGCGCGGCAACGCCAACCTGAAGCCGGAAACCGACCGCACCCTGGAAGCGGCCTTCTCCTGGCAGGCCCAGGCGGACGCGCAGATCAACCTCACGCTGTACCGCTACGAGATGGGCAACATCATCCGCCTGGTGCCCAACGTGATGGCCGGCACCGGCTCCACCTTCGCCAACCAGGGCGACCAGACCGGCCACGGCATGGAACTGGAAGGCAACTGGAACGTCAACCGCGAACTGCGCCTGGTGGGCAACTACGCCTGGCAGCGTTCGGTGGACGAGGCCACGCAGAAGGACGCCGGCTACGCGCCGCGCCACCATCTGTTTGCCCGCGCGGACTGGCAGTTCGGCGGCAATATCGGCGGCAACTACACGCTGTCGCCGCAGCTGAACTGGGTGGCCGGGCGCCAGCGCGCCACCGGCGACCTGCGCAAGCCCATCGCCGACTACCGCACCTTCGACCTGACGCTGTCGACCCGGCGCGGCAAGAACCAGTGGAACTTCTCGGCCGCCGTGCGCAACATCTTCGACGCCGACGCGCGCGAGCCGACGCTGGCGCCCGGCCTGGCGTTGCCCTTCGACCTGCCGCTGGCCGGACGCGCGTTCTCGGTCCAGGCCAGCTACAAACTGTAAGCCAAACAGCCCGCCGGCGCGGGCTGCACAGCAAATGTCAATTAAATCAAGGATTTGACATATACCTGTTAGACTTGCCCCTCCTTAATATCATTTCTTCGGAGTAAGCATGGGCAAGCAAACCACAGGCTATCTCGCCAACATCCTCGCCAAGAGCCAGGATGCCATCTTGGACGGCTGGCTTGCGGGCATGCTGTCCCGCACGGTGCGGCGCGACCGGGCCGCCGAAAGCGAAACGCGGCAGCAAGCCGTGCGCCTGCTGCCGCTGCTGATCAGGGCGACCGAGGCCGGCGCCAGTTACGACATCGACGGCCCCACCTGGGCCGACGTGCGCGCCCTGCTGGCTGAAATCTCCTCCAGCCGCGCCCGCCAGGGCTACAGCCCCAGCGAGACCGCCACCTTTGTGTTCGCGCTCAAGGAGCCGCTGTTTGCCTTCCTGCGTGAGGAACTGGTGCACGACGGCGCCGCCCTGGCCGGCGAGCTGGTGGACACCGGCACCCTGTTCGACCGCCTGGGCCTGTTTACCATCGAGGAATACCAGCGCAGCCGCGAAGGCGTGATCCTGCGCCAGCAGCAGGAGCTGCTGGAGCTGTCCACCCCGGTGGTGCAGCTGTGGCGCGACGTGCTGGCGCTGCCGCTGATCGGCACGCTCGACAGCGCCCGCACCCAGGTGGTGATGGAAAACCTGCTGCAGAAGATCATCGAGACCGGCGCCTCCATCGCCATCATCGACATTACCGGCGTCCCTACCGTGGACACCCTGGTGGCCCAGCATTTGCTCAAGACCGTGGCCGCTGCGCGCCTGATGGGGGCCGACTGCATCATCAGCGGCATCCGCCCGCAGATCGCGCAAACCATCGTCCACCTGGGCGTAAACCTGGAGGACGTGACCACCAAGGCCACGCTGGCCGACGCCTTCCTGACCGCCATGAAGCGCCTGGGCGCCTCGGTGGTCTACAAGCAGGCAGCCTGAGCCCGGTATGGATCGCATCCCCATCCTGAAAATGGGCCAGCTGCTGCTGGTCACCATCCAGGTCGACATGCACGACCGCCTGGCCATGACCTTGCAGGACGACCTCACCTCGCGCATCGTGCAGGACCGCGCGCGCGGCGTGCTGATCGACATTTCCACGCTCGACATCGTGGACTCCTTCATCGGCCGCATGATCAGCAACACCGCCGCCATGGCGCGCGTGCTGGACGCGCACACGGTGCTGGTCGGCATGCAGCCGGCGGTGGCCATCACGCTGGTTGAGCTGGGCTTGAAACTGGACGGCGTGCAGACCGCCCTGAATGTGGAAAAAGGCGTGCAGCTGCTCCAGCGCCAGATCGCATGATCGCCGCCGCTTCCGGCGCGCTGGTGATACCGCTGCGGTCGGACGAGGATGTGGTACGCCTGCGCCAGCAGGTGCGCGAGCGGCTGGTGGCGCTCGGCTTCAGCCTGATCGAACAAACCAAGATGGTGACGGCGGCCAGCGAACTGGCGCGCAACACCCTGCGCTACGGCGGCGGCGGCGAGGCGCATCTGCTGTTGATGAGCGAGGGCATGCGCAAGGGCCTGCAGCTGCGCTTCACCGACGACGGCCCCGGCATCGCCGACGTGGGCCTGGCCCTGACGGACGGCTACACCACCGGCGGCGGCATGGGCCTGGGCCTGTCCGGCGCCAAACGCTTGACCGACGATTTCGATCTCATCACGGCGCCCGGCGCCGGCACCACCGTAAGCATCACCAAATGGAAACCATTCTGAATCCCCGTCAACTGCGCTGCCCGGTCACCGACGCCAGCCAAGTCGCCGCCGCACGGCGCGTGGCCGCCCTGCTGGCCGCGCAACAGGGATTTAACACCACCCGCGCCGGCGAGCTGGCCATCGTCGTCAGCGAGGCGGCCAGCAACATCCTGAAGCACGCCGGGCACGGCGAAATCCTGCTGCGCCCGCTACACGCCGGCAGCGACGCCGGCATCGAAGTGCTGGCGCTGGACAGCGGCCCCGGCATGAGCAGCCTGCTGGCCAGCATGCAGGACGGGCGGACCACCGCCGGCACCTACGGCGTGGGCCTGGGCGCCATGCGGCGCCTGTCGAGCGGCTTCGACGCCTACACCGCGCCGGGCCAGGGCACCGTGCTCTACCTGTGCCTGTGGCGCGACGCGCAGCCGGCGCCGGGCCAGCCCGGCCTGCCTCCCGAGCACGGCATGGCGCTGGACGCGGGCGTGGTGTGCCTGCCGATGGACGGCGAAACCGAATGCGGCGACGGCTGGGCGCTGGCCTGCGGCGCCACCGGCGCCACCGTGGTGGTGGCCGACGGCCTGGGCCACGGCCCGCTGGCGGCGGACGCCTCGCGCCTGGCGGCGCAAACCGTGCTGGCCCATCCGGAGCAGAGCGCGGCGGCACTGCTGGAGAACGCGCACCAGGCCCTGCGCGGCACGCGCGGCGCGGCGGTGGCCGTGGTGCGCATCGACATGCTGGCCGGCGCGCTGCGCATGGCCGGCGTGGGCAACATCGCCTGCCACGTGTGGAGCGCCGGCGTGCGCCGGCAGATGGTGTCGCACAACGGCATTGTCGGCAGCAATATGCGCAAGGTGCAGGAATTCGCCGCGCAATGGGGCGAGGACGGCATGCTGCTGCTGC
Organism: Pseudoduganella sp. GW821-FHT05F09; assembly: GCF_059419605.1. Lineage (NCBI taxonomy): Bacteria > Pseudomonadati > Pseudomonadota > Betaproteobacteria > Burkholderiales > Oxalobacteraceae > Pseudoduganella > Pseudoduganella sp. GW821-FHT05F09. The sequence continues at coordinate 915,130 of NZ_JBWKSD010000001.1, read as the reverse complement.
ACAGCGACGGCCTCGGCTCGCGCTGGAACCTGGACGACTACCCGGGCTTGGTGTCGCGCCACCCGGCCGTCATCGCCGCCGTGCTGTACCGCGATTTCTCGCGCCGCCGCGACGACGTCACCGTGTTGGTGCTGCGCGACCGCCAGGCGGGCCTGCCGTGAGCCAGCGCATCCTCAAGCTGGCCATCCACGCCGAAGTGGACGTGGTGGCCTCGCGCCAGCGCGCGCGCCAGATCGCGGCGCTGTGCGGCTTCAACGGCCAGGACCAGACCCGGGTCGCCACTGCCGTCTCCGAGCTGACGCGCAACGTCTACAACTACGCCGGCAGCGGCCGGGTCGAGTTCAGCTTGGAAGGCGACACCGCGCCGCAGTCGCTGGCGATACGCATCGAAGACCGCGGCCCCGGCATTGCCGACCTGGAGGCAGTGCTGGCGGGCCGCTACCGCTCCAGCACCGGCATGGGTGTCGGCCTGCTGGGCGCGCGCCGCCTGATGGACCAGTGCGACATCGAGACCGGCCCCGGCAAAGGCACCGCCATCGTGCTGAAAAAGCTGCTGCCGCAGGACGCGCCGCTGCTCACCGCAGCAGGTGTGGGCGCGCTCGGTTCGCAGCTGCACGCGTTGCCGCCGGACGTGGCGCTGTCCGAGATGCAGCAGCAAAACAAGGAGCTGCTCACCACGCTGGCCGAACTGAAGGTGCGCCAGCAGGAGCTGGTGCAGCTGACGCGGGAGCTGGAGGACACCAACCGCGGCGTGCTGGCGCTGTACGCCGAGCTGGACCAGCAGGCCGAGCACCTGCGCAGCGCCGACGAGATGAAGACCCGCTTCCTGGCCAATATGAGCCACGAGTTCCGCACCCCGCTCAGCTCCATCCGCGCCCTGTCCAAGCTGCTGCTCGACGGCGTCGACGGCGAACTGGGCGTGGAGCAGGAAAAGCAGGTCGGCTACATCCTGACGGGTGCCGAATCGCTCACCGAGCTGGTCGACGACCTGCTGGACCTGGCCAAGATCGAAGCGGGCAAGGTCGACATCCGCGCCGAGACCTTCGACGTGGCCGACACCTTCAGCGCCCTGCGCGGCATGCTGCGCCCGCTGCTGCTGAGCCCGCGCGTGGAGCTGCTGTTCGAGCTGCCGGCCGCGCCGCTGCTGATGTTCAGCGACGAGGCCAAGCTGTCGCAAATCCTGCGCAACTTCATCTCCAACGCGCTCAAGTTCACCGAGGCGGGCCAGGTGCGCGTGTCGGCCGAGCTGCTGGCCGACGGCGCCGCCGTACGCTTCGCAGTACAGGACACCGGCATCGGCATCGCGCCCGAGCACCAGGACATCGTGTTCGAGGAGTTCAGCCAGGTGCCCAGCCATATGCAGCGCAGCGCCAAGGGCACCGGCCTGGGCCTGCCGCTGTGCCGCAAGCTGGCCGCCCTGCTGGGCGGCCGGGTCGGCCTGGACAGCACGCCCGGCGCCGGCTCGACCTTCCACGCCACGCTGCCGTGCCAGCTGCACGAGCATGCCCCCATCCCTGCCCCTGCCCCGCTCGCGCCCGCCACGGCGGCCGACGGCGGCGGCATCCCGGTGCTGGTGATCGAGGACGACCGCACCGCCATGCTGCTGTACCGCAGTTTCTTCCGCGACACCCCCTTCCGCCCGGTGTGCGCGCGCAGCCTGTGGGAGGCCGAACAGGCGTGGAACACCGAAGCGCCGGCCGCCGTCATCCTCGACCTCTATCTGAACGGCAACGACACCTGGCGCTGGCTGACCCAGACCAAGAACGACGAACGGCGCCGCCAGGTGCCGCTCATTGTCGCCTCCGAAGTGGCGGACCGGCAGAAGGCTTACGCGCTGGGCGCGGACGCGTATTTCGTCAAGCCGGTGCCGCGCGCCGAACTGCTGGCGCAGCTGTACGCGCTGTGCCCGGCCGCCACCAAACCACGCGAGCCCCTATGACAGTGCAAGACCTGATACTCAATGTGGACGACACCGAGGCCGCGCGCTACGCCAAGTCGCGCATCCTGCTGCGCGCAGGCTTCCAGGTAATCGAGGCGGCCAGCGGCGCCGAGGCGCTGGCCAAGGCCGCCAGCGAGGGGCCGGCCCTGGTGCTGCTCGACACCAAGCTGCCCGACATCAGCGGCTTCGACGTCTGCCGCCAGTTGAAACGCGACCCGGCCACGGCCATGGTGCTGGTGCTGCAGACCTCGGCTTCCTACGTGGCCTCGCCGGACCGCGTGCGCGCGCTCGACAGCGGCGCCGACAACTACCTGTTCGAGCCGATCGAACCCGAAGAGCTGGTGGCCAATGTGCGCGCGCTGCTGCGCCTGGCCAAGGCCGAGCGCGAGCTGCGCGAAATGAACCGCCGCAAGGACGAGTTCCTGGCCGTGCTGGCGCACGAGCTGCGCAATCCGCTGGGGCCGATCCGCAACGCGGTCGAGCAGCTACGCAACCTGGACCCCAACCCGCCCCGCCAGCAGGAGGACGCGCGCCAGATGATCGTGCGCCAGACCGACCACATGGTGCGGCTGGTGGACGACCTGCTGGACGTGTCGCGCATTTCGCAGGGCAAGATCACGCTGCGCGTGGCGCCGGTCGAGCTGTGCGAACTGCTGCGCTCGGTGCTCGACAGCGTGGACGACGCCAGCACCAAGCGCCGGCACCAGATCACCGTCACCCTGCCGGAGCAGCCGCTGTGGGCGGCCGGCGATACGGTGCGCCTGGCCCAGATCGCGGGCAACCTGCTCAACAACGCGGTGAAGTTCACGCCGCTGGGCGGCGCCATCACCGCCAGCCTGGCGCGCGACGGCGCGCAGGCCGTGCTGCGCATCGCCGACAACGGCATCGGCATCCCGGCCGCGCAGATCGACAGCATCTTCAATATGTTTTCGCAGGCCGGCCACTCGCCGGACCGGGTGCAGGACGGGCTGGGCATCGGCCTGTCCCTGGTCAAGACCCTGGTCGACCTGCACGGCGGCGCCATCTCAGCCAGCAGCGCGGGCGCCGGCCAGGGCAGCTGCTTCGAGGTGCGCCTGCCGCTGACGGACGCGCCGGACGCGCCCGGCGCAGCGCAGGCCGCCCCCGAACCGGCGCCGCCGGCCAGGCGCCGCGTGCTGGTGGTGGACGACAGCGTCGATTCGGCCGAGATGGTGGCCGCGCTGCTGGAGTTCGCCGGCCACGAGGTGCGCGTGGCGCACAGCGGCGCGGCCGCCATTGCGCAGGCGCTGGCCTTCCGTCCCCACATCGTCTTCCTCGACATCGGCCTGCCCGACATGAGCGGCACCGAGGCCGCCAGCGCCATGCGCAAGCTGCCCGAGCTGGCCGGCATCCGCCTGGTGGCGCTGAGCGGCTACGGCCAGGACCGCGACCGCGCCGACGCCATCGCCGCCGGCTTCGACCGCCACCTGACCAAGCCGGCCATGTTCGAGGCGCTGACCGCCGCCGTCAACGAAGCCGGCGAAGCCAGCTAAAGTCTGACCTGCATCAATACGGCGGCTGAAACCGCATTGCAAATCGCGCCACAAGTCATACGCTGAACTTTAGCAAGCGGGGCCGGCCTGCCCGCTTCACCTAAAGGAGGCGACTATGTCTATCAACTCACCATCCCACGCCGCGCTGGCCGCCCTGTTCATGGCGGGCTCGGCCTTCGCAGCACCGCAGGAACCCACCACCAGCATCAAGCGCGACGCCGACACGCAGCGCGCCGCGGCCGAGCCGACCTACCAGACGCGCGAGGAGCGGCTCAGCGCCAAGCCGCTGGACTGGAACGTGACCAAGGGCAAACCCAAACGCCAGTCGCAGACGGCGGCGGAGAAAAAGGCGCTTGCCGGCGCCAAGCCCGAGATGTCCGAAGGCGGCGCGCCCGACCCCAAGGCGGACGAGGAAGCGCGCCGCCTGCATCCGGACGACTGGAAGGCGGCAGACCAAAAACAACGCTAAGCACGGCAGGGAGATCTGAAATGGACAAGCACACAAACAAGAAGGCGCTGGCCGTGCCGGCGGCATGGGCGGTATTGGCAACGTGCGGCGCGCTGGGCTTCGCCGGCCCGGCGGGCGCCACGGTTGATATCTTTACGCAGTACCAGGAAACCAGCAACGCCAATACCCCGCGCGCGATCGGCAAGCTGTTCACCAGCGCGGGCACCTGCTCGGCGTCCGTCATCAGCGGCAACAACATCATCGTGACGGCGGCGCACTGCTGCTACGACCGCTCGCGCAACAACTGGATAGGCGGCTGGTCCTTCGCGCCGGCCTACAACAGCGGCAACGCGCCGTTCGGCATGTTCACCTGGTCGCAGGCGCGCGTGCTCAACAGCTGGATCAACAACGGCGACGTGGCGTCCGACGTCTGCCTGATCGCGCTGCAGAACGACTCGGCCGGGCGCGGCGTGACCTTTTACACGGGATGGCTGGGGCGGTCGTGGAATTACGGAAGCGTGCTCAGCCAGCATGCGCTGGGCTATCCGGGCAATCTGGGCGGCGGCAATACGCTGCAGGCCTGCGCGTCCGAGAGCTTCAGTCCCAGCGGCAGCTGCGGCGGCACCTCGGTGCTCAACACCGGCTGCTCGATGACGTTCGGCTCCAGCGGCGGGCCATGGCTGCGCGACTACCGGGGCGGCAATCATGTGGACTCGGTGGTGCACGGCTACGACAGCGCCAGCTGCACCGGCACCTTCGGCCAGACCTTCAACGGCGCGCGCTTCACCAGCGGCAATATCGCCACGCTGTGCACGGCGCAGGGGTGCTGAGCGGCGGCGCTTGGCGGGTTACGGCGCGTTGCGCCTAACCCGCCAGCCTGCTACTTCTTGCTGCTGACGCTACCCAGCTTCGCGCGCCACTGCTCGGCGGCCGCCACATCCACAGGCCGGCCCAGCTCGCCGCGCTCCGACGCCTTCACCAGTCGCTGCACAGCCGGCGGATAGCCGCGCTGCGCGGCCAGCTCGTACAATCGCAGCGCCTCGGCCTCGTCCTTGCGTATGCCGTTGCCCTGCTCCATCAAGCCGGCCAGCGCAAACTGCGCCGCCATATAGCTCTGCGCGGCGGCCTTGCGGAACCATTCCGCAGCGGCCACCGGATCCGCTTCAACGCCCTTGCCCTCGGCATAAGCATTGCCCAGCAAATACTGCACAACCGGCGAGCCTTTTGCGGCCGCCTTCTCCAGCAGCGGCAAGGCTTCCGCCTGGTCGCGCGGCGACTGCGAACGCAGCAGCTCCGTGGCCAGTCCCTGCAGTGCCGACGGCTCGCCCAGTTCCGCGCCCCGGCGCAGCATGCGCAGCGCTTCGTCCGGGTCGCGCGCCACACCCACGCCGCCAAAGTACATGGAAGCCAGGCCGGTGTACGCGATCGGCAAGCCCGCATCGGCCGCCTTGCGCACCCAGGCATAGGCCTGCTCCGGATCCCGGTCCACGCCCTTGCCCGTCATATACTGCCCACCCACCGCCATCATCGCCATCGCATGGCCCTGCTCGGCGGCTTTCAGCAGCAAGGGATGCGCCAGCGCCACGCCCGCCTCGCCGCCCTTGCCGCTCAGGTAGTAGCCGCCCAACATGAACTGCGCCTCGGCAAAGCCGGTCTCGGCGGCACGCTTCAGCCACGCCATGGCCTGCGCGTCGTCGTGCTTCACGCCCTTGCCGGTGCGGATAAGTTCCGCCACCTTGAACTGCGCCTGCGGATCGCCGCCCTCGGCCGCCGCCAGCGCCTCGGCGAACGCCGCCTGCAAGGCAGGATCCTTCTCGGGCTGGTCCAGCGTCCACTTGTATTGCATCTGCATCCACGCGGCCTGGGGCTTGCCGTCCACGGTGCCGGGCTTGAATAGGCATTTGGCGATGCCGAAGCGCGCCGCCTCGTCCAGCAGCGGATAACCGCTGCTCTTGGTCACCTTGGATTCCACCACGCTACCGTCTTCGCCGATCTTGAACGCCATCGTGACGGTGCCTTGCTGCTCCCGCCGCAGCGCCTCCTGCGGCCACGCCGGCTTGTCGCACTTGCTGAAGTCGGCAACGGCGCGCGTGGCCTTGGCCGGCGCAGCCGCAGTGTCGGCGCAGGCCGCGCCATGCAGGGCGGAGATGGCCATGGTCAGCGCCGCAGCTTGCTTCAGTCGTGCCCTATCCATGGTCCCGCTCCGCCAGTTAGCAAAAAATCCATCTTACCGGCTTGATATAGGCTTGTCTACTTCACGCGCTGCTTTTCCAGCTTGCGCGCCAGCGTGCGGCGGTGCATGCCGAGGCGGCGCGCGGCCTCGGAGATGTTGAAGTCGGTCTCGGCCAGCACTTCGTGGATGCGCTCCCACTCCAGCGTCTTGATGGAGGTCGAACGGTTGGTCATTTCCACATCCGCGCTGCCGGCCACGTGGGCGAACGCGGCTTCGATGTCGTCGGTGTTGGACGGTTTGGCCAGGTACTGGCAGGCGCCCAGCTTGATCGCCTCCACCGCCGTGTTGATGCTGGCGAAGCCGGTCAGCACCACGATCAGCATGTCCGGGTCGCGCGCGTGCAGCATCTGGACGCACAGCAGGCCGGAGGTGTTGTTCTTCAGTTTCAGGTCCACCACGGCGTAGCCGGGCGTATGCTGTTCCAGCAGCGCCTCGGCCTCTTCCAGGCTGGCCGCCAGCAGCACCCGGTAGCCGCGCCGCTCGAAGGAACGGCCCAGCGTGCGCGCAAAGGCGGCGTCGTCCTCGATGATGATGAGCTGGCGTACTTCTTCTTCGGTCATTCCGCTATTCCTCTTCCACTGCAATGGCCGTCAGCGGCAAGCTCAGCAAGACGGCGGCGCCGCCTTCCGGCCGGTTGCCGGCCTCCACCGTGCCTCCCAGCGTGCGCGCCACGTTCACCGCCAGGAACAGGCCCAGCCCACGGCCGGGCTTGCCCTTGCTTGAATTGTAGGGCTTGCCGAACTGCTCCAGGATGTCGGGCGCGAAGCCGGGGCCGCTGTCGCTGACCAGCAGCTTGATGGCGCCGTCCTCGCAGCGCGCTTCCAGCCGCACCCACTCGGGCGATGCCTCCAGCGCATTATCCAGCACATTGCAGATCATCTGCTTGAAGGCCGTGTCGAACACGACCGGCATGTCCTCGATGGTGTTGCGGTAGTCGAAGGAGGCCACCGGGCGGCTGGCGCGCCATTCCTGCACCAGTTCGTCGAGGAAGGTGTTGATGGTGGTGCGCGCCGACGATTCGCCGCGCGCCTCGCCCGCCGACAGCAGGATGCCGCTGACGATGGACTTGCAGCGCGCCAGCTGGGCCTGCATCTCGCCGATTTCCTCCAGCAGCTCCGGGTTCTTGCTGAACTCCGGCATGCGGCGCCAGTCGCCCAGGATCACCGACAGCGTGGCCAGCGGCGTGCCCAGCTCGTGCGCGGCGCCCGAGGCGAGCAAGCCCATGCGGACGATGTGCTCCTCCTCGGCGGCGCGCTGGCGCATGCTGGCCAGCATGGCGTCGCCGGCGCGCAGATTGCTCATGATGCGGGTGATGAACACCACCAGCAGCGCGGCGTTCAGCGCAAAGCAGATCAGCATGCCCTGGATGTACAGGCTGAAATAGCCGCGCTCGTGGAACAGCGGCAGCGCGATCGGCTTGGACCACACGGACAGCCCCGCCAGGCAGGCGCTGGCGATGGCGACGATGGTCCAGGTGGACCAGGCCTCCAGCAGCACCGCGCTCAGGATCACCTGCAGCAGGTAGAGGTAGACGAAGGGATTGGAGGTGCCGCCGCTCAGGTAGAGCTGGGCCGTGAGGCTGGCCACGTCCACCAAAATGGCGAGGAACAGTTCGCCGTTCGACACGGCCCATTTCTCATGCCAGCGCAGCTGGCTGGCGACGTTGAAGGCGATCAGGCAGGCCAGCACTTCCAGCATGTAGACCAGCGGCAGCTTGATGCCTATGCCCCAGGCGACGACAAGTATGGTGGTGATCTGCCCGGCCACGGCGATCCAGCGCAGCTGTATCAGCTGCTGCATGTTCTGGTGCCCTGCCGCCTGGCCGGCGCGGGCCGCCGCCAGGAAGGACGGCAGTTTTGCGATTGAAAGTAGTTGGCCCGACATTAATCCTCGCCTGAGTTATGCAAGCTGGGTACAGCCTGCGCCGTGCTATCCGCCGGCGCGGCGGCGCTCGTCGCGTACCACCCACGCCAGCGCGGCCGCCATCATAACAGCCAGCGCGTACCAGGTGAGAGCATAAACCAAGTGATGATTAGTGAAGGAAATGACGGTCATGCCGCCGTAGGGCCGCAGCGGCTCGGCCAGGTCGGCCACGTACTGGCCGGCGTCGGCGTCGACAAAGTACGGCGCCACGCGCGCCGGCTGCAAGCCGCGCGCCGTGGCGATGGCGTGCACGTCGCGCGCATACCAGCGGTTCTGCGCCGGCTCGTTCTTGCGCAGGCCCAGCGGGCCGGGCTTGGTTTCGCTGATGCGCAGCAAGCCGTTCAGGCGCACCGGGGCGCGGCCGGACAAGGCGGCCGCCGCGCAGGCGTCGATGCCGGCCGGGACCACGGCGTTCAGGCTGCTTTCCAGCGCGGCCGCCGCGTCCAGCGGGATAAAGCCGCGGTTGACGATGACGGTGCTGCCATCGGCCTGGCACAGCGGCGTAAGCAGCCAGTAGCCCGGGCCGCGCTCGGTGGTGGCTTGCGCCTTGGTGGAGTATTCGGGGAGCAGTCTGCCCGTCAGGAAGACGTGCTTGTATTCATCGGTGTCTGCGGACACCCTGGCCCAGTCCTGCGGACCGGGGGCGGGCACCGGCTCCGCGTGCACGCGTGCGTCGACGCGTTCGATCAGAGCCAGTTTCCATTGCAGGCGCTGGACTTGCCACGTGCCCAGCGCGAGCAGTACTGCAATAACAAGCACCGCGCAAGCCGCCAGCGTGTAGCGCAGGCCTGCGGAACGCAGGCGCGGCGCGGCGGCAGTGCGCGGTGCGGACATCATGGCATGTTGCGCATTTGGTGCGCGTCCATGCCCGGCATCATGTTGGCGTTCATGTGGTACATGACCCAGATCGAGCCCGACAGCACGATGACCACCAGGATCAGCGTGAACATCATGGCCAGCAGCGACCAGCCGCCCTCCACTTTCGCGTTCATGTGCAGGAAGTAGACCATGTGGACCACGATCTGCACGGCCGCGAAGCCGAGGATGGTGAAGGCCGTGGTGGCCGGATTGGCGAACACATTGCCCATCACCAGCCAGAACGGAATGGCGGTCAGGATCACCGACAGGATGAAGCCTATGGTGTAGGACTTCAGGCTGCCGTGGTTGTGGTCGTCATGGCCGTGGTGGCCGTGGCCGTGATCGTCATGGCCATGGTGGTCGTGGTTGTGATCGCTCATGGCAGAACTCCCATCAGGTAAACAAAGGTGAACACGCCGATCCAGACCACGTCCAGGAAGTGCCAGAACATCGACAGGCAGGTCAGGCGGCGCATGTTTTCATGCGTCAGGCCGTGCTTCTTCAGCTGGAACAGCAGGGTCACCAGCCACACGATGCCGAAGCTCACGTGCAGGCCGTGGGTGGCCACCAGCGACCAGAACGAGGTCAGGAAGGCGCTGCGCTGCGGACCGGCGTTTTCATGCAGCAGGTGCACGAACTCGTACAGTTCCAGCGAGATGAAGGCCGCGCCGAACAGGCCGGTGACCACCAGCCAGCCCATGGTGGCGCCCAGGCGCTTGCGGCCCGCTTCCAGCATGGCGAAGCCGTAGGTGATCGACGACAGCAGCAGCATCGAGGTGTTCAACGCCACCAGCTTCAGGTCGAACAGCTCGGCGCCGGTCGGGCCGCCCGCGTAGTTGCGGCCCAGCACGGCGTAGGTTGCGAACAGGACGGCGAAGATCAGGCAATCGCTCATCAGGTAGATCCAGAAACCGAGCAAGGTGCCGTTTTCCGGATGGTGCTCGCGCACGAAGTAGCGCGAGCTTGGGTTCAAAGTAGCGTCAGACATGGGCATTCAGCAGTTGGGTGCGAGCATCTTCGGTGCGGACCACTTCGTCCGCAGGAATGTAGTAATCGCGTTTGTAGTTAAACGTATGCGTAATGATGGCAGCCATCATGGCCACGAAGGACACGCCGGCCAGGATCCACATCTGCCAGATCAGCGCGAAGCCGATCAGGCCGCTGATCGCGGCGATCACGAAGCCGGCCCAGGTGTTCTTGGGCATGTGGATCGCGACGTAGTCCTTCAGCGGACGCTGGTAGCCGTTTTTCTTCATGTCGGCCCAGGTGTCGTTGTCGTGCACGCGCGGGGTGAACGCGAAGTTGTAGTCCGGCGGTGGCGACGAGGTCGACCATTCCAGCGTGCGGCCGTTCCATGGATCGCCGGTGACGTCCATGTTCTGTTTGCGGTCGCGGAACGAGACCCAGAACTGCATCAGCATGGCGCCGATGCCGCCGGCGATCATGACCGCGCCCACGGCGGCGATCTGGAACCAGATCTGCAGCGAAGGATCGTCGAAGTGGCTCATGCGGCGGGTCACGCCCATCAGGCCCAGCACGTACAGCGGCATGAAGGCGAAGTAGAAGCCCACGAACCACAGCCAGAACGACCATTTGCCCCAGTAGCTGTTGAGCTTGTAGCCGAAGGCTTTCGGGAACCAGTAGTTGATCGCCGCGAACACGCCGAACACCACGCCGCCGATGATGACGTTGTGGAAGTGGGCGATCAGGAACAGCGAGTTGTGCAGCACGAAGTCGGCTGGCGGAACGGCCAGCAGCACGCCGGTCATGCCACCGATCACGAAGGTGATGATGAAGCCGATGGTCCACAGCATGGGCACTTCAAAGCGGATGCGGCCACGGTACATGGTGAACAGCCAGTTGAAGATCTTGGCGCCGGTCGGGATCGAAATGATCATCGTCGTGATGCCGAAGAAGGAGTTCACGCTGGCGCCGGAGCCCATGGTGAAGAAGTGGTGCAGCCATACCAGGTAGGACAGGATGGTGATCACGACGGTGGCGTAGACCATGGAGGTGTAGCCGAACAGGCGCTTGCCGCAGTAGGTCGAGACGATTTCCGAGAACACGCCGAACACCGGCAGCACCAGGATGTACACCTCGGGGTGGCCCCAGATCCAGATCAGGTTCACGTACAGCATGGGGTTGCCGCCCAGCTCGTTGGTGAAGAAGTTGGTGCCGAAGGTGCGGTCCAGCGACAGCATGGCCAGCACGGCGGTCAGCACCGGGAACACGGCCACGATCAGGGCGTTGGTGCACAGGGCGGTCCAGGTGAACACCGGCATCTTCATCATGTCCATGCCGGGCGCGCGCATTTTCACGATGGTGACCACCAGGTTGACGCCGGACAGCAAGGTCCCGACCCCGGCCACCTGCAATGACCATATGTAATAGTCCACCCCGACGTCGGGCGACGCGAGGATGCCGGACAGCGGCGGATACGCCAGCCAGCCGGTGCGGGCGAATTCACCCACGAACAGCGACGCCATGATCAGGACGGCGCCGAAGGCGGTCATCCAGAAGGAGAAGTTGTTCAGGAAGGGGAAGGCCACGTCGCGCGCGCCGATCTGCAGCGGCACCACGTAGTTCATCAGGCCCGTCACGAACGGCATGGCCACGAAGAAAATCATGATCACGCCGTGGGCGGTGAAGACCTGGTCGTAGTGGTGCGGCGGCAGGAAGCCGGCCGAATCGCCGAAGGCGAAGGCCTGCTGGGCGCGCATCATCAGCGCGTCGGAGAAACCGCGCAGCAGCATGATCAGACCGAGGATCATGTACATGATGCCGATTTTCTTATGGTCGATGCTGGTGATCCAGTTCGTCCACAGATTGCCCCACAGGCGGAAGTAGGAGATGGCGCCAAGCAGCGCGATGCCGCCCAGCACGACGCCGGCGAAGGTCGCCAGCAGGATAGGCTCGTGGAAGGGAATCGCGTCCCAGCTCAGCCGTCCGAAGATGAGATCAGTATCGTGTTGCATTGTTGCTCTTCATGGAAAGATTAGGCACGGGAGTCGGCGTATTGCACAACTCGGCGGCGGTTTTCGCGCGAACGATGTCATCCGCCATCATCTTGTTGATGCAGGTGGCGCCGTCGCCGACGCAGCGGTTCAGGATGGCGTCGTACAGGTCGGCCGACACGGCGCTGTAGTAGCGCACCGGCTCTTTTTCGCTCGGCTTTTCCAGCACCTGGTAGGTGGCGCGGTCCAGCGCGACGCTGCCGGTGGCGCCGGAGGCCTTGACCTTGGCAACCCAGCTGTCGAAGTCGGTCTCGCTCACGCCGTGGAACTTGAAGTGCATGTGCGAGAAGCCCGCGCCGCTGTAGTTGGCCGAGAAGCCGTCGTACACGCCGGGCTTGTTGATGACCGCGTTCAGCTGCGTCTCCATGCTCGGCATGGCGTAGATCATGCCGGCCAGGGCCGGCACGTAGAAGGCATTCATCACGTTCGAGGCGGTGATCTTGTAACGTACAGGACGGTCGACCGGGGTCACCAGTTCATTCACGGTGGCGATGCCCTGCTCCGGATAGATGAACAGCCATTTCCAGTCCAGCGCGACTACCTGCACTTCCAGCGGCTTGACACCGGCAACCAGCGGACGCTTCTCGTCGATGCGGTCCAGCGGACGGTAGGGGTCGAGCTTGTGCGTGCTGATCCAGGTCAGCAGACCGAGCACGATGATGATCAGCAGGGGCGCGCCCCAGATGACCAGTTCGAGCTTGGTGGAATGATCCCAATCGGGCTCATATTTGGCGGCGGTGTTGCTTTGGCGATACTTCCACGCAAAGAACAGGGTCAGTGCAAGGACTGGGACGACTATCAGCAGCATCAGCAAGGTGGACACCACCACAAGGCGGGCCTGCTGCGCGGCGATATCGCCGGACGGGTTCATGACCACGGTGTTGCAGCCTGCAAGCAACAACAGTGGCAAAAGAGCCAATCCACGATGGTTCAAGGGAGATTTCATGCGGTAATGTACGTTACATAAAATGAATAACATGGTACTGTAACCATAACGGCTCCTCTTGGACATTGGACACTTTGTCCTACCCCTGGGGGCGGACCGTTGTACAACTATTAAGCGAGACAAGGAATATGGCCACGACGACAACATTCAACGGCGATCTTCCCGCCGAACATCCATCGCGTCAAACCAGTCAAGGGGCGCGCAACATCAATGCCAGGGATGGCCACATCGAACCCGGAGAAATAGCGATCGGGGTGGTGATAGGCCGGGCATCCGAATACTTCGACTTCTTCGTCTACGCCATCGCCTCGGTGCTGGTCTTCCCGCAGGTCTTCTTCCCCTTTGAAAGCCGCCTCGACGGCACACTTTACTCCTTTGTCATCTTCTCGTTTGCATTTATCGCGCGCCCCATCGGGTCGGTGTTGTTTATGGCGCTACAGCGCCATTTCGGGCGCGAAGCCAAGCTGACGGGAGCCCTCTTCCTGCTCGGCACCTCCACCGCCGGCGTGGCCTTCCTGCCTGAATATGCGGACTGGGGCGTGAGCGCGCTGGTCATGCTGTCGCTGCTGCGGGTCGGCCAGGGCGTCGCCCAGGGCGGTTCCTGGGACGGCCTGCCCTCGCTGCTGGCGCTGAGCGCGCCGCAGAACAAGCGCGGCTGGTACGCCATGCTGGGCCAGCTCGGCGCGCCGGTCGGCTTCATCCTGGCCGCCGGCCTGTTCTCCTTCCTGCTGTCGGCGCTGACCACGCTGGAATTCCTCGATTGGGGCTGGCGCTATCCCTTCTACGTGGCCTTCGCCATCAACGTGGTGGCGCTGTTTGCCCGCCTGCGCCTGGTGTCCACCACTGAATACACCAAGCTGCTGGACGACCACGAGCTGGACGCCACGCCGGTGATGGAACTGGCCCGCTCGCAAGGCCGCAACGTGCTGATCGGCGCGCTGGCCGCGCTGGCCAGCTATGCGCTGTTCCACCTGGTGACGGTGTTCCCGCTGTCCTGGATCAATCTGTACTCGACGCGCTCGATCAGCGACTTCCTGGGCCTGCAGATGGTGGGCGCGGTGCTGGCGGCGGGCGGCATCATTGCATCCGGCCTGCTGGCGGACCGCTTCGGCCGCCGCACCACGCTGGGCACGCTGGCCGCGCTGATCGCCGTCTTCAGCGGCTTTGTGCCGATGCTGATGGACGGCGGCGAAGCCGGGCAGAACATCTTCCTGATGGTGGGCTTCACGCTGCTGGGCCTGTCCTACGGCCAGGCCGCCGGCGCCGTGACCGCCAACTTCCAGACCAAGTACCGCTACACCGGCGCGGCGCTGACGTCCGACCTGGCGTGGCTGGTGGGCGCGGGCTTCGCGCCGCTGGTGGCGCTGGGGCTGTCGGCCAACTTCGGCCTGGCCTATGTCAGCCTGTACCTGCTGTCCGGCGCAGTCGGCTCCCTGGCCGCCCTGAGCCTGAACCGCGCGCTGGAAATCCGCGACTAAGACATGCGGCACCCGGCACTGCGCCGCCCTCGCCATGGGCGGCGCAATTCAAGGCTGCTCACTCTTCTGCGCGGCCTTGCCGCCGCGCCGCTCACAGCCCTGGCCATTACGCCTGCACAAGCCCACCCCAGCTTCATCAATCCCTGCAGCGGACCGGACGACCCCGAACCTTGCATCGTGGAGACAGCGGCGCCCGACCTTGCGCGCCTACCGGCGGCGGGCGCAGCAGCATGGGTCGCTGGCGAACGAATGGTCATCTCATGGGTCGGCAAGGCCGACTCTGTCAATATCGCCGGCAGCATAAGCCAGCTGCGTGCCGCCATGCCCGTGGTGGCCGACAATGTGCGCCAGTTGGTTATTCAATTCAAACAAGCCCAGCAGGTCAACGCCTCACTCAGCCTGCGCGTCTCGAAAGACGGCAAAAGCGAGAATGTCCGGCTTTCTCCAGGTCTGATCGGGCCTGCGGCGGCGGCTCCTGCCCCGGACAGTCACACAGCAGCGCGCGTGCTCACTCTCGGCGACTCCAGTTTGCCCGTGAATGTGTGGCTGCCGCCAGGATACCGCGCGGGCGAACGCTATCCCATCCTGTATCTGGCGGACGGCGGCGGCACCAGTCCCGGCTCGCTGTTGGCTGAGCCTATACGCAAAGGAGAGCTGCCTCCGGTCATCGTGGTCGGCATCGAACCCTGCCCAATCGAGGCGCGCAGCAGCGATTGCAGAAGCCGCAAGTACATCGCCGGATTCAAGAGCGGCACGGTGGACGGCAAAGTGGAGAACGAGGACTTCCTGGCGCACGAGAAATATTGGATCGAGACGGTCATGCCGCAGATAGAAGCGCAATACGGCGCGCCGCCGGGACCTCAGCTGCGCGCAATCGGCGGTGCATCCAACGGCGGCGTATGGAGCGCTTCGATGGCCTTGCGCCATCCCTCGCTGTTCGGGACCGCATTTGTAATGTCGCCCGGAGTCCGGCCTGCACCACACCCGGCAGCCAAGCTGGCCACGCAGTTCCATGTTTCGGCAGGACTGCTGGAACGTGGATTCTGGTGGAACGCCCAATGTCTCGCAGCGCATGCGGCCGAGCGTGGCGGCACGGTCAAACTCACCAGCTACCCCGCTGGACATGACCAGTGGATGTGGAGCAAGGCTCTGCTGGCCGGCGTCAAGGACTGGCTCAGTCCACAGTACGTGGCCACGACGCCCGCGCCGGCCCAGCCGGCCACGCCTCCGCCCGGCTGCTAGCCGGCGCCACCCGGATATTCATTTGCGGCTAATGCAAGCCGCTGTTGCGGCGCACCGCGGCGCCGGACAGGACGCGGAGTATGGTTTGGGGCGCGACTGAATGAGCCGCCAGATAAGCCCAGGCGTTGGCCGCCCCTTTCGCCGCGTCGATGCGGCGGCCTTCTTCTATGACTTTGGCAAGCTCATAATTGCTTCTCTTGCAACAGCTCATGGCACTGACTCCCTCGGTCTGCCTACGGAGCTGGGTAGGCAAGTGCTGATTAAGCACGGAGGATGCGCGGTCGTTTGGGCGCCTGAAAATAGTAGCACGCCCCCGCCGGGGTGTCAGTATGCGTTTGCTACTTAGTGTTGCTGAGTGCGGCTGCAGGCAGGCGCGCCAGTAGCAGGTCTGCCACAGCCACGGCCGAGGCGGGATTCTGGCCGGTGATCAGCTCGCGGTCCGTCACGGTGTACGCCGCCCAGTTCGGGCCGCTGCTGTATTTGCCGCCCGCACGTTCCAGCGCGGTCTGCGGGGTGAGTTTCATCACGCCACCATTCAGATAGCCTTTGCCCGCTTCTTCTTCGGCATTGCTGATCACCGTCATGCGGTAGCCCGCATAGATCCAGCCTTTGGCGGCGGTGGCATTGGCGGCATTGCCGCCCGCCTCCAGTTTGGCCACGAAAGCCTCCGGCTGGTCCAGCGTGGCCACCAGCGCGGCCGGGCCGTGGCAGACCAGCGCGGTCGGCTTGGCGGCGTGGTGGAAGTAGGCCAGCAGGCGGCCCACGGCCGGGCTGCGTATCAGGTCTTGCATGGGCGCATGGCCGCCGGGGATGTAGACCGCGTCAAACTGCGCGTAGCCGCCCTGCTCCACGCGCGCCAGGCTCACGACCGGCGAGGCGGATACCGAGGTCAGCTTCAGCTTGTCCAGCAGCGCGATGTGCTCCTGCATGGCTGCTTCGCCGCCGAACAGCGAGGCGTCCAGCGAATTGCGGTCCACGGACGGCGCCTTGCCCAGCGGCGTGGCGAAGGTGACGGTGTGGCCCGCGTCCAGCAGCTTCTTTACCGGCTGCATCAGCTCGTTGGCGTAGAAGCCGGTCTCGTAGCTGCGCTGGTCGCGCAGTTCCAGCCTGGACGCGTCGGACAGCACGACCAGCACATTGGCGGCCTGGGCGCCGGCGGCGCTCAGCGCCAGAGTTGCTGCTGCAGCGGCGGTTCGGATGAATGGTTTCATGGTGGAACTCCTTGTAGGGTTGATGAATAGCCGCTACTCTATTCACACCTCCCAAAACAATAAACAACCTCCCAATCAAATCATTTGTTCCCCAGAGAGTGTAATGCCGCGCCAATTTGACTACCTGGGCGACGTGGAAGCCTTCCTCGCCATCGCCGACAAGGGCACCATCAGCGCCGCCGCCGTGGCGCTGGGCACCACCGCGTCCGTGCTGAGCCGCGCCGTGGCCCGTCTGGAGGCCCGCCTGGGCGTGCAGCTGATGCGCCGCACCACCCGCCGCCTGAGCCTGACGGACGCGGGCAAGTCCTACCTGGAACAGTCGCGCAGCGCCTTCGCCCTGATGGCGGACGCCGAACGCTCGATGCGCGACCAGGGCGGCGAGCTGTCCGGCACGGTGCGCATCAGCGCGCCCACCACCTATGGCCACTACCGCCTGCCGCCCCTGCTGCAGGTGTTCATGGAGCAGCATCCCAAGGTCGTGATCGAACTGAGCATTGCCAACCGCAATGTGGACTTGGTGCAGGAGGGCTACGACATGGCGATACGCCAGGGCGCGCTGCCGGACAGCGGCCTGATCGCCAGGCCGCTGGAGGACGCGCAGCTCTGCCTGGTCGCCGCGCCCGCCTATCTGGCCCGCGCCGGCGTGCCCGCCGACATCGCCAGCCTGGCCCGGCACGCCTGCCTTTCGTTCACCATGCCCAGCACCGGCAAACCGGCCGCCTGGCAGCTGCGCGACAACGGCGCGGACCTGGACTGGCAGCCGGCCCCGCGCATGCATATCGCCGACGACGTGCTGGGCGTGGTGACCATGGCGCAGCAAGGCCTGGGCATCTGCCAGACCTACCGCTTCGTGGCCGACGAGCGCCTGCGCAGCGGCCAGCTGGTGGCGGTGCTGCCCGGGAGCTGGGGCCGCAGCAAGCCGTTTTCGCTGATCTACCCGCCGCACCGCAGCCTTTCCGCCGCCTCCCGCGCGCTGATCGCAACACTGACCGGCAACGCAAGCATTTTGGCTTCCCACGCCGCGCCCCCTATGCTTTAGAATCACTGACTTCAGCGTGTTGCATGATTATCCACATTGACGCGCTTTTCAAAAAATCAGGGACCAAGAGACATGATTGAAGACGGGAAGAATGAACTGAAGCGCGGCCTCCAGAGCCGGCATATCCAGCTGATCGCGCTGGGCGGCGCCATCGGCACCGGCCTGTTCCTGGGCATTGCGCAGACCATACAGATGGCCGGCCCCTCGGTGCTGCTGGGTTACGCGGTGGCGGGCTTTATTGCCTTCCTGATCATGCGCCAGCTGGGCGAGATGGTGGTGGACGAGCCCGTCGCCGGCTCCTTCGCCTATTTCGCCGACAAATACTGCGGCAATATGGCCGGCTTCGTGGCTGGCTGGAACTACTGGGTGCTGTACGTGCTGGTCAGCATGGCCGAGCTGACGGCGGTGGGCATTTACGTCCAGTACTGGTGGCCCGCCATTCCGACCTGGGTGTCGGCGCTGGCCTTCTTCCTCATCATTAACTCCATCAGCCTGTCCAATGTGAAAGCGTTCGGCGAGATGGAGTTCTGGTTCGCCATTATTAAAGTGGTGGCCATCGTCGCCATGATCGCGTTCGGCGTCTACCTGCTGGTCTCCGGCAACGCCGGCCCGGAAGCCACCGTGGCCAATCTGTGGCAGCACGGCGGCTTCTTCCCGAACGGCATTTCGGGACTGGTGATGGCCATGGCCGTCATCATGTTCTCCTTCGGCGGCCTGGAACTGGTGGGCATTACCGCCGCCGAAGCCAGCAATCCGTCGGAAACCATCCCCAAGGCCACCAACCAGGCCATCTACCGCATCCTGATCTTCTATATCGGCGCGCTGGGCGTGCTGCTGTCGCTGTATCCGTGGACCAAGGTGGTCACCAGCGGCAGCCCCTTCGTGCTGATCTTCCACGCGCTCAACAGCAACGCCGTGGCCAACGCGCTCAATATCGTGGTGCTGACGGCTGCGCTGTCGGTGTACAACAGCGGCGTGTACTGCAACAGCCGCATGCTGTTCGGCCTGGCCAAACAGGGCAACGCGCCGCGCTCGCTACTGAAAGTCAACAAGCGCGGCGTACCGCTGGCTGCCTTGGGCGTGTCCGCGCTGGCCACCGGCATCTGCGTGGCGGTGAACTACTTCCTGCCGGGCCAGGCCTTCGGCATGCTGATGGGCCTGGTGGTTTCGGCGCTCATCATCAACTGGGGCATGATCAGCTGGATACACCTGCGCTTCCGCGCGCAGAAGCAGCAGCAAGGCCAGTCCACCGCCTTCCGCAGCCTGGGCTACCCGTTCACCAACTACCTGTGCCTGGCCTTCCTGGCCGCCATTTTGGTGGTGATGTACCTGACGCCGGACCTGCGCCTGTCGGTTTACCTGATCCCGGTATGGCTGCTGGCGCTTGGCCTGGGCTACTGGAGCAAGCAGCGCAAAACGCAGCCGGCCAGCGCATAACACCGCAGGGCTGGCGCGGAATGTGACCACAAGTTACAATCCCCGTGTAAGCACCCACCAAGGAGATCTCGCATGAAAAGTATTTGCATCATGATTGCCGCCTCAGCCCTGCTCAGCGCCTGCTCCATCAACCCGCCCGCCGACGGCAACGAAGGTTTCGACAACGACGCCTACACGCCCACCGGCAGCCTGATTCCGCGCAAGGGACCGGACAAGGCCGCCAAGCAGACGGTCTTGTCCGGCGACGCCGCGCGCGACGCGATGGATCGCATTCCCGCCGCCCTCCCGAGCCGCTAACACCGGCTTCCGCGCATAAGCATATAAGCAGTAAGTCGGAGCGCCCCCGAGACAGGATGGGGCGCGATCCGTTACAATGCCGCCTACGCCACTAATTTCTACGGCGCCTTCCCCTGCTCAGCCGATTGCCAAGCAAACGCCCATGCGCGCGGGGGCCTGGTGCTTTCACTATTAAGTCAATCGGGATTCAGACAATGAGCAACATGAACGAGGAGAAGGTTTTAAGCGTGCACCACTGGACGGACACCCTGTTCTCCTTCACGACCACGCGTGACCCGGCTCTGCGCTTTTCGAACGGCCACTTCACCATGATCGGCCTGCGCGTCGACGGCAAGCCTCTGCTGCGCGCCTACAGCATCGCCAGCGCCAACTACGAAGACCATCTGGAATTTTTCAGCATCAAAGTACCGGGCGGTCCGCTGACCTCGCGCCTGCAGCACCTGCAAGTGGGCGACAGCGTGATCGTCGGCCGCAAGCCGACCGGCACCCTGGTGTCCGACTACCTGCTGCCGGGCAAGCGCCTGTACATGCTGTCGACCGGCACCGGCCTGGCCCCGTTCCTGAGCATCGTGCGCGATCCGGACATCTACGAGAAGTTCGACCAGCTGATTTTGGTGCACGGCGTGCGCCAGGTCGACGAGCTGGCCTACCACGACATGCTGGTGGAGCACCTGCCGAACCACGAGTTCCTGGGCGAACTGGTCACCAGCAAGCTGCGCTACTACCCGACCGTCACCCGTGAAGAGTACAAAAACATGGGCCGCGTCACCGCGCTGATCGAAAGCGGCAAGCTGTTCGAAGACCTGGGCGTACCGGAGCTGAACCCGAACGAAGACCGCGTCATGATCTGCGGCAGCGCCGACATGCTGCGCGACCTGAAGGAAATGCTGGAAGCGCGCGGCTTTAACGAAGGCAACACGTCCACCCCGGGCGACTTCGTCATCGAACGCGCCTTCGCCGAGAAGTAAGCACACCGTAGGGCGGGTTGGCGCGGCAACGCGCGTAACCCGCCAAACGCCTCAGGCCGCAAACGCCGGCCAATCCTCCAGCTGTTCGATATTCCTCCAGGCCAGCACGCAAGCATCCGTTGCATCCATGCCCTGGAAGATGGCCGCCTCGGCCCAGCGCCGGCGCAGCAGCCCCAGCAGCGGCCGCCCCTCCTGGCTGATCCACTTGCGCATCTCCCCCGGCACGGCAGCGAAATCGCCCGCGTTCAGCCGTCGCAGCATGGAAGATTTGGCGAGGTTGCCCCCGCCCAGATTGTAGGTCCAGGAAATCAGCGCGGCCGCCTGGCAGACCAGCAGCGGCACGGTCACGCGCTGCATCACGTCGCTGGCCGCCCCCTCCATATCGCGCTGCAGCAGCTCGACGGCCTGGGCCTCGCTCACCGGCTCCGTATCCTCGCTCACCCGCCTGCCCATGCCGTCCACGATGCTGCCGTAGCCTATGGTCCAGGTGCCGCCGGGCAGCGAGCCGTTGTCGTCGTAGGGATGGGAGTAAAAACCCTCGATGCGTTTCACCACCGCCGTTGCGGCCAGCGGCACCTCACCTTCCCAGGGTCCGTTATATGCAGCGCCCATGTCAGCCTCCGTTTTTGTCCTTGTCCAGGTAAGACAGCAAAAACCTGGAAAGGTTCCGGCCGGAGGCCGTTCACTTGCATCAGTTACATCATGTGCGCCAGGCGCGGCGTGAAGTAGCAGCCGCCCGCATTGCATTCCAGGATGGCGCGGTCCAGCACGTCGATCACGCCGCGGCGGCACTGGATGGCGCCCTCGGCCTGCAGCTTGGCGGCGCTGGCGGTGATGCTCTCGCGGCGCACGCCCAGCAGATTGGCGATATTTTCCTGCGTGGCTTTCAGTTCCGTGCCCAGCGAGCGGTCCAGGCGTTCCAGCAGCCAGCGGCACAGCTTCTGGTCTATGCTGGCGTGGCGGCTGCTGACCACGTTCTGCGCCAGCTGCGCGAACATGCTGCTGGTGTAGCGCATCAGCTGGTCCGCCAGCATGCCGCCCTCGGCGAACATGCCGCGCAAGGCCTCGGCGCGCAGGCGGTAGCCGTAGCCGGCGCCGGTCACCATGGCGGTATTGCTGGCGCGTTCGCCACGGTACATGGCCACGCCGGCCACGCCTTCGCGGCCCACCACGGCGATCTCGGTGGTGGAGCCTTCCTCGCTGATGTATTGCAGGGAAATGATGGCGTTGGTGGGGAAGTAGCTGTATTCCAGCTGGTCGCCGAAATCGTACAGGCGCTGGCCGGCTTTCAGCGGCACCAGCTCCATGTGCGCGAACAGGCGCTCCAGGTCCGCGTCCGGCAAGGCCTGCAGCAATGCGTTCTGGCGTGCGCCGGTGAGCGACACGGCGGGCGCGGAGGCGGTGCGGCGCGCGGCAGGGGCTTGGGCAGGAATGGCCAGGGGAGCGGAGGCGGCGCTGGAAACGGTATTGTAAGCTTGGAACATGGGGCACCTGTATTGTTGTTATCTTCAGGCTCCACTTTAGAAGTTGTTGCGACTCAGCAGTATCGGAGGAGGCGATGACCGCTTGTAGTACATAAGCAGGCGAAAATGTCGTCTTAATCCTACGTAGTGCGAGGTAACGCACATTCAGCCGTCCAGGCCTCACGGATAATTCAGTCCATGGCAGCCCAACGCCCAACACACCGAGCCTCAAAGATGGACATCTCCGTGGACAACTACTCTCAAGCCCTGCGCGCCCTGAAACGTCAGAAACTCGCCGTCGAGCGCACGCTGGGCGCCCGCTCCAACGAGGAGTGCATGGTGGCCTCGCGCTGGGTCAACGCCTGGCAGAAGCTGGTCCAGGCACGGCTGGACCGCAATCTGGCCGCGCAAGCCGCGCCCAGCCGCTACGTGGACCGGGCCGGCCGCCTGCTGCACTGATACGCTTAACCACAGGCTATCCAACTCTGTTTTCTTGTCATGGTGCCAGCACGGCGCCGTATGCTAGTATGCGGCAGCGTCCAGCCATGATCTGGCACGGCCGCCATACTTAGAAAAACTCAAGACAGAGACCCATTGGAGAACCAAGATAGTGAGCATCTTTAGAACCAAGAATCTAGACGACATGGTCGCCGCCAGCCGCAAGCCGGGTGGCCTGGCCAAAGTACTCGGCCCCCTCGACCTTATTCTGATGGGCATAGGCGCCATCGTCGGCACCGGCATTTTCGTGCTGACCGGCACCGGCGCGCTGACCGCCGGCCCGGCCCTGACCATCTCCTTCGTGGTCGCCGCCATCGCCTGCGGCTTTGCCGCCCTCTGTTACGCCGAATTCGCCTCCACCGTGCCGGTGGCCGGCTCCATCTACACCTATAGCTACGCCACCATGGGCGAGCTGGTGGCCTGGATGATAGGCTGGGATCTGCTGCTCGAATACGGCCTGGCCACTTCCGCCGTGTCGGTGGGCTGGTCCGGCTACCTGCAATCGCTGCTCGCCAGCATAGGCTACAAGCTGCCCACCGTGCTGACCGCCGCCCCCGGCGCCGTGCCCGGCGTGACCACCTGGTTCAACCTGCCCGCGCTGCTCATCATGCTGTTCCTGACCGCCATGCTGGCGCTGGGCGTGCGTGAATCGGCCCGCCTCAACAACGTGATGGTGGCGATCAAGATCGGCGTGGTGCTGCTGTTTATCGGCGTCGGCGTCGGCCACGTGGAGCCGAGCAACTGGCGTCCCTACGCGCCCTTCGGCGCCAGCGGCATCATGAGCGCCGCCGCGCTGGTGTTCTTCGCCTTTATCGGCTTCGACGCCGTGACCTCGGCCGCCGAGGAAGTGAAGCGCCCCGAGCGCGACCTGCCGATCGGCATCATCGGTTCGCTGGGCGCTTGCGCGGTGCTGTACGTGATCGTGTCGGCCATCATGACCGGCATCGTGCCTTACCAGAAATTCCTGGGCGTGGACCATCCGGTCACGCTGGCCCTGCAATACGCCGGTGAAAACTGGGTAGCCCGCTTTGTGGACGTGGGCGCCATTCTGGGCATGACCACCGTGATCCTGGTGATGGCCTTCGGCCAGACCCGCATCATCTTCGCCATGTCGCGCGACGGCCTGCTGCCGAAGAAGCTGTCGGAAGTGCACCCGAAACACCATACGCCTTTCTTCGCCACCTGGATGGTGGGCCTGGTGTTCGGCGGCATCGCCGCGCTGGTGCCGCTGAATGTGCTGACCGAGCTGATCAACATCGGCACCCTGGCCGCCTTCTGCCTGGTGTCCATCGCCGTGGTGGTGCTGCGCAAGACGCGCCCCGACCTGCCGCGCGCCTTCCGCTGCCCCGGCGTGCCGGTGGTCCCGGCGATTGCCGTGGTGCTGTGCCTGGCGCTGATGAGCTTCCTGGCCTTGTTCACCTGGATCGCCTTCGGCATCTGGCTGGTGATCGGCCTGGCCGTGTACTTCGGCTATGCGCGCCACAACTCGGTGCTCAACCAGACCGTGCCCGCCGGCGTCCCTGCCAAATAGCAGAGCGCCGCAAATCCGGCGATGGCTTATGATGGCGGTTCAGTCAACATTAAGCCGGAGCCGGACATGATCGAAGGAAAAACCCTGCGCAGCGACCTGCAACACCTGTCGCGCGCCCTCAGGACGCTGCACAAAGCATTGCTGGATGTGGAAACCCAGTATTTCGGCAATGTCGGCAGCGCCCTGGAGCACCTGCAGCTCGTCACCAGCCACCCGCATTTCGCCTGGCTGCAAAAGCTGTCCGGCGTCATCAGCACCCTGGACGAATGCCTGGACGACGAGGAAGCGCTGGTGGTCGACCTGGAACGCCGCTTCCGCGCCGAAGTCGAAGGCCTGGTCGGCCCCCTGCCCGCCTCCGACGAGGATTTCCGCCAGCGCTACAACGCCATGCTGCACGACTCGCCCGAAGTCGCCATGGCCCACGGCGCGCTGCGCAAGGTGCTGGCGCAACTGCCGGCAGCCCCGCGCGACTAAGCCCCCCTACGCCTGCTTCAGCTGCTCCGCCTCCACCGGCAGGCGGCGCAGGCGTTTTCCCGTGGCGGCGAAGACCGCGTTCACCAGCGCCGGCGCCACCATGGCGCAGCCGATCTCGCCCACGCCCCCGGGCGCTTCGCCGCTTTTCACCAGATGGGCCTCGATGGGCGGCACCTCGTTCATGCGCAGCACCGGATAGTCGTGGAAATTGCCCTGCGTGACGCGGCCGTTCTCCAGCGTCAGCTTGCCGTACAGGGCCGCCGTCAGCCCGTACACGCTGCCGCTCTCGATCTGCGCCATCACGCCGTCGGTATGCACGGCCTGGCCGCAGTCTATCGCCGCCACCACGCGTTTCAGGCTCACCTGGCCGGCCGGGTCCACCGCCACTTCGATCACGCAGGCCGCGTAGCTGCCCCAGGCCACGGCCAGCGCCATGCCCATGCCGGTGCCCGGCGCCATCTTCTTGCCCCAGCCCGCCTTCTGCGCGGCCAGCTCCAGCACCGCCAGCGCACGCGGCTCCTTGCTTAGCACCGCGCGCCGGTAGGCCAGCGGATCGGCCTTGGCGGCGGCGGCCAGTTCATCCATGAAGCCTTCGATGACGAAGGTGTTGTGGGTCGGCCCCACGCCGCGCCAGAAGCCGGTCGGCACGGCCGTTTCCACCGGATGGAACTCCACCACCTTGTGGGCGAAGTCGTAGGGACTGGCGGCGGCGTCGATGGCGTCGGTGTCGATGCCGTCCTTCATCCACATCGGCGCATAGCGCGCCTCGATGGCCGAGCCGGCAAAGCGGTGGCGGAAGCCCACCGGCTTGCCCTGCGCGTCCAGCGCCATCGCCAGCTCGTCACGGTACAGCGGGCGGTACAGGTCGTGCTGCATGTCCTCCTCGCGGCTCCAGATCACCTTGACCGGATACGCGACCTGGCGCGCAATCAGCGCCGCCTGCACGATGTAGTCCACCTCCAGCCGCCGGCCAAAACCGCCGCCCAGCAGGAAATTGTTGATGCGCACCGTCGCCGGGTCCACATTGAGCGCCTTGGCCACGAAAGCCTGGGCGCGGCCCGCCGCCTGGGTGCCGGTCCAGACCTCCACGCCGTCCTTGCGCACCTGCACCGTGCAGTTCATCGGCTCCATGGTGGCGTGGGCGAGGAAAGGCATCACATAGGTCGCCTCCACCTGCCGCGCCCCGCCTTCCACCAGCTTGGCGTAAGCGCCCTCGTTCAGCGCCATCTGCCCCTTGCCCTTCATGGCCGCTTCCAGCTGGCGCTCCCATTCGGCGCCGGAGAACTTCGCGTTCGGCCCCTCGTCCCAGCTAATCGCCAGCGCCGCCAGGCCTTTGCGCGCCGCGCCCGTATGGTCGGCAATGACGGCCACCGCGTTGTCCAGCTTGACGATCTGGCGCACGCCCTTGACCGCGCGCGCCTTGCTGTCATCCACCGAAGCCAGCTTGCCGCCGAACACGGGGCAGGCCGCCACCGCCGCCACCTTCATGCCCGGCACCTGCGCGTCGATGCCGAATTTGGCCGTGCCATTGGTCTTGGACGGCACATCCAGCCGCTTGGCCGCCGTGCCCACCAGGCGGAAGCCGGCGGCCGGCTTGAGCGGCACGTCCTTGGGCACCGGCATGCCGGCAGCCTTGGCGGCCAGCTCGCCATAGGACAGCTTGCGGCCGCTGGCCTGGTGCGTCACTACGCCCTGCGCCGCCGTGCAGCCGGACGGCTCCACGCCCCAGGTGGACGCGGCCGCCGACACCAGCATGATGCGCGCCGCCGCGCCGGCCTTGCGCATGGGCTCCCACGCGCCGCGCACGCTGGCCGAGGCGCCGGTCAGCTGCGCGCCGAACATGGGATGGCCGTACAGTTTCTCGTCGGCGGGCGCATGCTCCACGCGCACCTTGGCCAGGTCCACCTCCAGCTCCTCGGCCAGCAGCATGGGAATGGCGGTGTAGGCGCCCTGCCCCATTTCCACGAAGGGACAGACCACGGTCACCGCGCCGTCGGCGGCGATGCGCAGATAGGCGTTGGGCGTGAACACGGCGGCAGGCGCCATCTTCGCCGCAGCGCCGGCGGAAGGCAGATAGAAGGACAGCACCAGGCCGCTGGCGGCACCCAGGCTGGTTTTCAGGAAGGCGCGCCGCCCGGTGGTTTGCTGAGTTTGGGCATCCATGGCGCTCACCCTTGCTTCGCAGCGGTTTTGATGGCGGCGCGGATGCGGCCGTATGTGCCGCAGCGGCACACATTGCCGGACATGGCCTGTTCGATGTCGCTGTCGCTCGGTTTGGGATTGGCGGCCAGCAGCGCCGTGGCCGACATGATCTGGCCGGACTGGCAGTAGCCGCACTGCGGCACGTCGTGCGCTACCCAGGCGGCCTGGATGCGCTTGCCCGCCGGCGTGGAGCCTATGGTCTCTATCGTGACCACCTTGCCTTTGCCCACGCTGCTCACCGGCGTAATGCAGGAGCGTACCGCCTGCCCGTTCAAGTGCACGGTGCAGGCGCCGCACAGCGCCATGCCGCAGCCGAACTTGGTCCCGGTCATTTGCCACACGTCGCGCAGCACCCACAGCAGCGGCGTGTCGCCGTCCACGTCGGCAGTCCGGTTCTTGCCGTTCACATTGATTACATAGCTCATCATCATCCCCCGGTGTCGAGATTATTGTCCACATGCAAACACATTATTGGACGATGCCCGGTGGAAAAAAAGGCCATTTTGCGCCATCTCTGCCTTTTGGCAGAGGCTGGCCGCGCTAGCTTCCGGCGGCGCGCTGGGCGCTCATCTTGCTCAGCATTTCGATCTGCTGTTGCTGCATGGCCAGCAGCTCGCGCCATTGCACCTCGCGCAGATGGTCTATCTTTTCGTGCAGCAGCAGGATCTCCACTTCCGCCTTCAGGTTCACCTCGTAGTCATGCTCCACGCTCAGCCTGTCCTTTTGCGCCTGCCGGTTCTGCGACATCAGGATGATGGGTGCCTGCACCGAAGCCAGCATGGACAGGAACAGGTTGAGCAGGATATAGGGATAAGGATCGAAAGGCGTGCCGTACCGCACCAGGATGACCGAGTTCAGCACCACCCAGGCCACCAGCGTGGCGGCGAACAGGCAGATAAAGGTCCAGGAACCGCCGAAAGCGGCCACGGCGTCGGCCGCCTTCTGGCCGCGCGTGGCGTTGTCGTCGCTTTCCTGGACCAGGTTGCGGGAGATATGCTGGCGCGCCGCCAAGTGCCGGGCCACCCGCTTGCATGCGGCGTCCAGCTCCGCGTGGGACGGCTCGCGGCTGGAAGTAGGGGCTTGCGCGGAATGGCTCATGGCGTCCTTCAGAGTGGGAATGAATGCTCAGGTTAATCCAATCCCCCACCGCAGGCAATCGTACCGGCTGCGCTAGAGCCAAATCGCCAACGCGGAATACGCCGTCAGCAGGATCATGGTGGCGATAAACACCTTTTGCCAGACCGGGTCGGACAGGAAGCGGCGCAGCAAGGCGCCCGCCCCGGCCCACACCGAGATGCATGGCAAATTCACCGCGCAGAACACCAGGCAATAGACCGCGATGGCCAGCGACACCGGCGCCAGCTGCGGCAGGAAGGCCGAACCGCCGGTAATGGCCATGATCCAGGCCTTCGGATTGGCGAACTGGAAGATCGCCGCCGCCATAAAGCCCATGGGCTGGTGCGCCTGCTCGGCCTCGCGGTCGAAGCTCATGGCGCGCATCTGCCAGGCCAGGTAGAGCAGATAGGCCGAGCCGGCCACTTTGAGCATGGTCTGCATGGCCGGCACCGCCATCACCAGCGTGCCGATGCCCACCGCGCAAATCGCCAGCAGCACGCCAAAGCCGATGGTAATGCCCAGCATGTGCGGGATGGAGCGGCGGAAGCCGAACCAGATGCCGGACGAGGCCAGCATGATGTTGTTGGGTCCGGGCGTGATGGAGGAAACGAAAGCGAACGTCATCAGCGGGGCCAGCGGCAGCAGCAAGTCCATGGGATTCTCCTTATGAAGAAGCCCATGCTAGCCCAAGTACCCAATACAGTACCGGTACACTTCCCCAGAAAGCTGACTAAACCGTACTGGCCTCCCGGCCAATACAAGCCTTGGCTGGCGCCTCATTGGCCGCGATCCGCCGCGTCCGCCGACGGCCACATGCTCAACTGCAATTGAGCTATAGTGACTAGCCATATGCGCTGCCGGATGCCCCATGAAACGCCTGTCTGCCGCCTTGCTATTTATTGCCAGCCTCGCAATTCACCCCGTCAAAGCAGCTACTTCCCCGGATCCGCTGACCGCCCGCCTGTCCGACATCCTGCAGAAAAACGGTGTACCCGGCGCGGGCATTGCCATTATCGAACGCGGACGGGAACCGCGCATTCTCAGTCTGGGCTTGGCGGATGTGGCGTCGCGCCGTCCGGTTGATGGCGAATCCAGGTTCCGCACTGCGTCTGTTGGCAAGATGTTCACCGCGCTGGCCGTCATGCGGCTGGTGGAAAGCGGCCGGCTGAATCTCGACACCACGGTGCGCTCGGTGGCGCCCGAAATAGCATTCGAAAATCCCTGGGAAAGTGTGGCGCCGGTGCGCATTCGGCATTTGCTTGAACACACTACCGGCTGGGACGATATCCACTACGCCGAATACGCCTATGACAACCGTGCCGAGGCGCCACTACTGCAAACGCTTGCCTTTCATCCAGACTCCCGCAAATCGCGCTGGGTGCCGGGCACGCGCATGTCCTACAGCAATTCAGGCGCGGCCGTGGCGGGCTATGTGGTGCAAAAAATCAGCGGCCAGCCATTCGAGCGCTTCGTCGCGGACAACATTTTTCTGCCTCTCGGCATGAATTCCGCAAGCTATTTCGCGGATGCTGGCTACCGGCAGCATGGCGCAACTTTGTATGCGCCGGACGGCAAGGTGCAGCCCTACCTGCACATCTTGTACCGCCCGGACGGCTCCACCAACGTATCTGCCGCAGACATGGGCAAGCTGATGAAGATGTTTATGGACCGCGGCACAGCCAAGGGGCAGCGACTATTTTCCGCAAGTGCCATCACGCACATGGAAGGCCTGCCAACCGCGCTGTCCGGGCTAGGCACGCTTGCCATGGGATATAGGGGATATCGCTTCACCGGCCACAGCGGCAGCATAGAAGGCGCCTCGTCCCAGTTCTGGTATCAGCCGGAATCAGGTATCGGCTATGTGGCAATGATCAACAAGAATGACTCAGGCGCGCTGGCCGAAATAGGCCGCGCCATACTCGGCTCGATAATGGATGAAGGCATGCAGCCACCATCTTCGGCACCTCAGCGGCTTGATCAGCTGTGGCAAACGGTGGACGGCAACTATATCCACATCAACCCGCGTATGGAAATGGCCCGGTTTGCAATGCCGTTCGCTGCCATCCACCTGGCCTATAAGCAAAACGGGCTGGCACGCTCCTACCTGCTACGCAGGGACAGTGACCTTCTGCTGCCCGGCCCAAACGGAAGCGTCATTGAACCCGGCAGCGGCTTGCCGGTTGTGAAACGCGGCACAGATCCGTTAGCGGGCGAGACCGTACAAATAGGCGACAAAACCTATGCGCGAGTTTCAGCCTTCCATATATACGGCTTGGCAACCGGGGGCTGCCTGTTATTGCTGACGTCGGCCGTTTCAGTGCTATTCGCACTTGTATGGATACCTCGCCGCCTGCTTCGAAAGATTCCGGCAGGCCCGGCCACGCAGGTGCGGGCGTGGCCACTGGCCGCCACACTGCTGCTAGCCGTGTCTGTATTCATCCTCCCAGTCATGAAGCCACAAGAAAGCGAATTGGGCCTGATATCGCCGCTCACAGTGACGGTCATGATCGCCAGCGCCGCCTATGGCATCGCCGCACTCGCCGGATTGTGGTCTGTGCTGCGCTGGCGGAGCGCCGCAATCAACCGCTGCGCGTACTGGTTCGCCAGCCTGCACGCGCTGCTCCATTCCGCCACCGCTGTCTACCTGGGCTGGCACGGTCTGATCGGATTGCGCTTGTGGGCTTGAAGCGTCAGAACGTTGCGCGCAGCGTGAGGCGGTAGGCGCGCGGCTCGGCGGGATGGTAGTGCATGTCGGCCACGCCTTCCGCCGCTTCGCCGGGCAGGCGCGAAGCGTAGTAGTAGTCGATATCGTTGATCTTGCGGCCGAACAGGTTGAATACGTCCAGCGACAGCTGCCAGCGGCGGTCGATGCGGTAGCCGGTGCGCAGGTAGGCGATGGCGCTGGAGGCGGAACGCTTGCTGTTGTCCTCGATCAGCGGACGCGGGCCGAAGTAGCGCATCTGGAAAGCGCCGGACCATGGACCGAGTTCGGTGATGGTGGCGCCGAACGAGGCCACCTTGCCCACCGCGCCAGGAATGTAGTCGCCGGCCTCGTCGCGCTCGGTGTAGCGGGCGCGCGAATAGGCCAGGTCCAGGTCGAACAGCAGCCAGTTGCTGGCGATGTAGTGGTTGTTCAGCTCCACGCCGGAACGCTTGCTGCCCCGGCTGGCGCTGGTGTCGCCCGCATCGCCCGAGAACACCAGCTCGGAGGCCGAGCGCAAACGCCACAGGGCCAGCGAGCTTTGCAGGCCGGGCGCCAGCTCGGTGCGCAGGCCAATTTCAGAGCCGCGCGTGCGCACCAGCGGCGTAACCGGCTCCGCAGGCTCGCGCTCTTTCGGCGTCAGGTGCACGGTGGTGCCGCGCGCGTCGTTGCTGTGGAAGCCGGAACCTGCGTTCAGGAAGAACTCGGTCTGCTTCCACGGGCCGAGCACCACCGCCAGCTTGGGCGAGGCGATGTGCGCGTTGACCTTGCCGGAGTTTTCGGCGATGTCGCTGGCCACGTCGAAACGGTAGCTGTCGTAGCGCGCGCCGGCCACGGTGCGCAGCCAGGGAGTCCATTGCACGGTGTTGTCGAACCACAGCCCGGCGCTGCCCTCCTTCACCGCCGATTCGGTGATGGTGCGCAGGATCTGCTGGCGCACGGTGCTGTACAGGGCCAGCGGCGCAATGTCGTCGTGGCGCGCCTGCAGGCCGATGCGGTTGCTCATGTCCCGCCCGCCCAGCTTGCCGAACCAGGTTTGCGACACGTCGAAGCCCAGCATCTTGCGGCGTTCGGTCTGGCGCGATTGGTCCCCGTTGACCGGGTCGTCGAGGAAGTAGGTGAAGTTGTTGTACAGCGTAAGGTCGGAGCGCACGGCGTAGGCGCTGGCCTGGAACTGGCTGTCCGCGCTGCGCTTGTTCATGCCGAAGGACAGGCTGTAGCGGGAGGTGACGCCGCCGTCGCTGGGGTCCAGCGTGCCATAGGGATCGAGTTCGCCGCTGTCCACGGCGCGCTGCGGAATCTGGCTGCTGGCGTGCCACGCGCCCTTGTAGGCCATGGCGGTGACGCTGTACTGGTCTTCCTTGGGGCCGGCGCTGTAGCGCAGCACGCCGGCCTGTTTGCGGAACGATTCGGGCACTTGCCACGGACCGTTGTTGTGCGCCAGCTCCAGCGCGTACAGCAAGTTGCCGCGCCCCAGCGGCGTGGAGCCGGCCACCAGGCCGCGCAGGTACCGGCCTTCGCCGGCGGTCAGCGTGGCCGTGCCGTCTTTCAGCTTGTTGGCCAGGGCCATGCGGGCAGCGCCGGCGGAAGCGAAGTCGCCTTCGTCGGCATAGTAGGTGCCCTTTTTGTAGCTGATGCGGTCCACCAGTTCGGGGATCAGGAAATTCAGGTCGGTATAGCCCTGGCCATGCGCGTGGGTGCGCATGTTGACGGGCATGCCGTCGACATAGGTGGCGAAGTCGGTGCCGTGGTCGAGGTTGAAGCCGCGCAGGAAGTACTGGTTGGCCTTGCCGTCGCCGCTGTGCTGGGTGACGATCACGCCGGGCACGAATTCGAGCAGTTCGCCGGGGCGCAGCGCGGGACGGTTGGCGATCAGCGCGGCGGTGACGACGCCCTGGCTGGCAGCGTCCGAGGTGCCGACGCTGTTGTTGTAATGGGCTTGCACCTGCACGGTCGCAACCGGGCCTTCGATTGGCAAATCTGACATGGAATAATCCTACGGAACGGCAATCCTCCCCACTTCCCCGTAGGCGCGACTGCGTAAGAAAGCGCCGCATGCGCGGACGCTTCCACCTGCCCTGGCCGGTATCCGGGCTCCCAAGCGTGACTGTCTTGCCTTCCCATGCCGAAGCACAGTGGCGTAAAGAGACAGCCTGCCGTCAAAGACGGCGCTTGCTAACCGTTGCGGGGGCAGCACACCCGGCCGCTTGCGCAGCCTGTGTTTCCCGTTTAACTGCGGGCGAGATTTCGCGCGCGGGCACCAGAGCGGGCGCATTATACGTTTGGCAAGCGGCGCGAGTCCAGTGCGGTGCAGCGGCTGCGCGGCACGGGGTTGGCTGCATTGGCCGCATGGGACGCATGGGCAGCGGCGGCAGGCGGCTGGCGCCGAAGCAGTCTCACCCTGCCGTCCGGCGTGGCGTAGACCGGCGTGTAGCCGGCCGTGGCGCGCGCCACCTCCGCCTGCAAGGACGGCGGCGCCGACGCCAGCGCGCCCCATTGCAGCACGTAGTCCACTGCCTGGCCGCTGGCCTGCTCGTATCCCGCAATGTCGATGCGCGCCACGTCCGTGCCCTCCTGCTGCGGGCGCCAATGGAACAGCAGCGCCTGCGTGTCCTGTCCCGGCACGAACTGCACCGGATAGACTTTTAGCCGCGCCAGATAGTTGAACAGCGCAACGCGGTCGCCGCGCAGTTCGAGCCGGCTAGCGGCCTGGAAGAACGGACGGTATTTGGGCGGCAGGGCCATGCCGTCGGCCCAGGCGCCGCCGTCGTCCAGCACCAGCGGCAGCACCGTGCAATGCGGCGGCACCAGCTGTTCCACGTCGGCCAGCGGCGCCAGCTGCTGCTTGATACGGTGCTGGCGCCAGGTGCCGCCCGCCATCAGCGCCAGCGACACCACGACTGCCAGCGCCGCCAGCGCGCGCCGCACGCCGGCAGGCAAAGGCAGGCAGGCCATGCACAGCAGGCCAGCGAAATAGGGAAACATCTGCATGCGGCGGTAATGGGTCCAGCCGCCGCCCATGGTGTCCGGGAAGGCCAGGGCCAAGGCCAGCAACGATGCAAACAGCAGCAACGCCGCCCAGCTGCGGACATCGGCGCGCCGGCTTCCTAACGCCAGCGCGCAACGAAGGGCGAGCAACAGCACGCTGGCGAGTATGGCGGCGGCCAGCGCGGGAGCAAGGTAGCGGTCCGCCGGCGTGTGCTGCAGGTTCAGCGGCGACAGGATGGCAAAACTCTTCAGCCGCTCCCCCAGCGGCGCCCCGAACGTGACCGCCGCGCCGGGCGCCGTGTCCAAGGACAGCAACACCAGCGGCAGCGGCGACAGCAGCACCGCCGCATGCCGTGCATGCGCCAGCAAAGCCTGCACCGGCCCGCCCATGCGCCAGGCCGCCGCGCAGGACACCATCGTCAGCACGCCCAGCACCAGCATGGCGGCCAGGAAGCCCGATGCGTGCGAAAAATAGCTGAAGTACAGCGCCGCCACAGGCGCCGCCGCGCGCCAGGCTCCGGCCCGCTTCTGCATCCACAGCAGCGCAGCCATGCTCAACAGGAAGCCCGTCACCGACAGGCAGTAGTTGTACAGCCCCAGGAAGAACAGCTGGTGCAGCCCGAGCGGAAAAGCAAACAGCGCCACCCACACCTGGCGCCGCCGGAACTGCCGCAGCAGCGCCGCCATGCCGGCCACTGGCCCCAGCAGGCAGGCAAGCTGCACCACTGCCTCCGCCACCTCCGGCGCCACCGCCTTCAGCAGCAGCACAATCAGCCCATACACGGCCAGATTGGGATGGAGGGCGCCATTGCGCTGGTAGTGCTGCGCCTGCAAGCCCCCGGCGTCCGGCGCCCCGGCCAGCAGATGGCCGAAGCTCATATGCACCGGCCCGTCATTGGTGGCGAAGGGCAAAACGTAGAGCACCGCGGCGGCATACAGCACGCCCAGCATCAGCATGGCCCAGCGCCAGGAATTCCCTTGCCTCGTCCGCATGGCCGCCTCCGCGATTTAATTTTTATGCAATGTAATCAATTTAGCATAATGGCGGTTTCAGCATCACATTCACATTACGAATATCAGGCATCGAAAATTGCAATTGGATTTATATGTTGCAGCGCAGTATTCTGGACACATCGAAATCCAACAGCAGGAGAAACAGCATGAATTTCTCGTCCTACAGCCCATATGGCGTGACCCAAGCAACCAACAGCCCGTCGCCTTCGGACGTGCGCCGCTGGACGCGCATCCTGAAAGCCAAGCTGCGCAAGATCGTCGAGCACATCGGCTCGCCGTTCGTCGAAGGCCGCTACCCACCGTTCTAAGCGGCAAACCGCCCGCCTCAGCAGCATCCGCCGCGCGCGTTCTGCGCGCGGCAGCCCTTCCCCTGCAAATCTCATCGCCGGTACAGTTGACGCCCGGTGCTAAATCAGTCACCATCGCAAAATGGTTGCGCTATTCATTTCGAATTGCGCACTGATAACGATAAATGAGACGACATGACAAGCACCGCAGACAGCTCCGCCGCCAAGCTGGGGACCGTGGAGAAAATCGGCTATAGCCTGGGCGACCTGGCCGCCAACCTGATCTTCCAGACCCTGCTGACCTTCATCGCCTTCTTCTACACGGACGTAGCCAAGATAGCGCCCAACGCCGCCGCCACCATCATCTTCGTCGGCGGCCTGGTCGGCGCCTGCTTCAACCCCATCATGGGCCTGATCGCGGACCGCACCGTCACCCGCTGGGGCAAGTTCCGCCCATGGATACTGTGGACCTCGGTGCCCTTCGGCCTGGTCGCCATCCTCGCCTTCAGCGTCCCCGATCTCGGCCCGCAAGGCAAGTTCATCTACGCCACGCTGACCTATGTGCTGCTGATGCTGATCTACTCGGCCAACAACCTGCCCTACTCCGCCCTGAGCGGCGTGCTCACCGGCAGCATGGAACAGCGCAACAGCCTGTCGGCCTACCGCTTCGTGGCGGTGATGGTGGCGCAGTTCATCATCCAGGTGCTGCTGCTGCCGCTGGTGCTCATCCTGGGCGGCGGCGACAAGGTGCAAGGCTTCCAGAACACCATGATCATCTTCGCCGTGGCCGGCACCATCTGCTTCCTCGTCACCTTCTTCACCACCACCGAGCGCATCGTGCCCACCGCCGAGCAGCGCTCCAGCATCAAGCAGGACATCGCCGACCTGCTGGGCAACCGTCCGTGGGTGGTCATGCTGGTGCTCACCATCCTGGTCTTCATCACGCTGGCCCTCAAGGGCGGCATGTACATCTTCTACTTCAAGACCTATCTGAACGAAGCCGCGCTGGCCGCCTTCCTGCAGGACGTGGGCTTCAACAGCTTCATCCACGGCCTCAATTCCGTGCTGACCAGCGTCGGCCTGACCAAGTTCCAATGGCCGGAAGACGCCGCCACCTCCGGCTTCAGCCTGTTCAACGCCGCCGGCATCCTGATGATGATCATCGGCATCGGCTTCTCCAAGCCGCTGGCCGACCGCTACGGCAAGCGCGACGTGTTCGGCGCGGCGCTGCTGGTCTCCACGCTGTTCATGCTGGCCTTCTACTTCTACGCGCCCAGCTCCATCGGCCTGGTGTTCATCTCCCAGACCCTGCACGGCTTCTTCTACGGCATCACCATCCCGCTGCTGTGGGCCATGATCGCCGACGTGGCCGACTACTCCGAATGGAAAAACAACCGCCGCGCCACCGCGCTGCTGTTCTCGGCCATGATCTTCGGCCTGAAAGCGGGCCTGAGCATAGGCGGCGCGCTGGTCGCGGCCCTGCTGTCCATGATCGGCTACGACGCGCTGCAGGCGGTGCAGAACGAGAGCGTGGCCTACGGCATCAAGCTGTCGGTCAGCATCTACGCCTCCATCCCCTTCCTGGTGGGCGTGGCCAGCCTGGCGTTCTACGACATCCGCAAGGCGACCGAGCGCACCATCGAACAGGAACTGGGCCTGCGCCGCGCCGCCGCACAGCGCTGATCAAGCACAAATATCAACTTAGAACCGGGTAACAAGCACCATGCCAGAACAAGAACTGACGCAGGACGACCTGCAGCAAATGAAATCGCGCGCCATCTCGCAGCCGCTGGTCAGCCACATCTACACGGCCGACCCCTCGGCCCACGTCTTCAACGGCCGCATCTACATCTACCCCTCGCACGACATTGAAGCGGGCATCGCCTTCAACGACAACGGCGACCACTTCGCCATGGAAGACTACCGCGTGCTGTCGATGGACGCGCCGGGCGCCGAGACGGTGGACCACGGCGTGGCCCTGCACGTGAAAGACGTGCCCTGGGCGGAGCGCCAAATGTGGGCGCCGGACGCCGCCTTCAAAGACGGCAAATACTACCTCTACTTCCCGGCCAAGAAAGCGGACGGCATCTTCCAGATCGGCGTGGCGGTGGGCGACGATCCGGCCGGCCCCTTCGTGCCGGAAGCCGCGCCCATCGAAGGCAGCTACTCGATCGACCCGGCCGTGTTCGAGGACGGCGGCGAGCACTATATGTACTTCGGCGGCATCTGGGGCGGCCAGCTGCAGAAATACCGCGACAACGCCTACGGCGCCGGCAACGAAGAACCGGCGGACGGCCAGCCCGCGCTGCAAGCGCGCGTAGCCCGCCTGAGCGGCGACATGAAGCAGTTCGCCGAAGCGCCGCGCGCCGTCGTCATCCTGGACGAAAACGGCAAGGAACTGCTGGCCGGCGACCACGACCGCCGCCACTTCGAAGGCCCGTGGATGCACAAATACAAGGGCAAATACTACTTCTCCTACTCCACCGGCGACACCCACTACCTGTGCTACGCCACCGGCGACAATCCCTACGGCCCGTTCACCTACCAGGGCCGCATCCTAAGCCCGGTGATCGGCTGGACCACCCACCACTCGATCTGCGAAGTCGAAGGCCGCTGGTATTTGTTCTACCACGACAGCAGCCTGTCCGACGGCGTCACCCATTTGCGTTCGGTCAAAATGACCGAGCTGCACTACGACGCCGACGGCAACATCCTCCCCATCTCTCCCTACGGTGACGCCGCATAACGCGGTCCAGCGTGGTTTCAGCCCAGCCGGCCCGCGCCCGCTGGGCTTTTTTACTACCGGGGGTCAGTTCTATCATCACGTCATTTCAATCATGGGGTCAGTTCTCGCATCACGTCATATTGTCCCTGTGCTCGAAATGTTGTATTGCCCGGCTTACCGTGCTCAATGAGACATTGAAGAACGCAGCGATTTGCGCCATCGTAAAGACAGTGGAGAAATAGGCTCTGGCCATCGCCTCGTCGCGGTCCGGGTATTTTTGCTGGTACTCGGCCAAGGTGAGCGCAGCAGTCCGCCGCTGGGTCTTGCATACGTCACGCAGCGGGAGCTCGCCGGCCAAGGCGCGATGCCGCTCCACAAATTCGGCATCGCCCAGTATCAGTTGATGGCTCACATGCAGCAGCGGACTGCTCAGGCCTATGCCCTGCATCACAAATTTGATGTACGCCTGCACGGCCTTGGCGCGCGTCAAGCTGAACTGCGCAAGCATCCAGTCCGTCTCCAGCCACTCAGGCGCTTCGTTGATACCCAACATATAGCTGTAGCTGCTCCAGGCCCACTCGCCTGGCGCCCGGATCATACCCGCGCGTAGCGGATTCAGTACCTGGTAGCGCGCCACTTCAAGCAGATAGCCCTCCTTCTGCACCAGAATGGCGTGATAGCGCCCCTGGAAGAGATGCCCCACCAGCTGATGCCGACGATTGAAGTGCTGAGCGTAGAGCCCGTTCACCTGCCGCATTCCCTGTGACAGGTTCGCTTCGACGGTTTCCACCAGCAAGTGGTAGTGGTTACCCATCTGGCAAAACGCATGAACGACGAAGTTAAAGCGCTTGCACACGCGCGCCATGATATCGAGCCAGGCAACGCGGTCCTGGTCATCAAGGAAGATGAGCTCGCTGCGGTCGCCACGTGCGGTAACGTGATACAGCGCGCCGGAAAATTCAAGTCGAAGTGGACGTGTCATGCGCATACGTTACAGCAGCGTAACGAACGCATCTTGATCTGCCTCAGCTACGGTCCAGCTCGTGACGCGATGGTGGAACTGACCCCGGACGTGAAATGGCGTGATGAGAGAACTGACCCCGCAATGGGAAAAGCCCGGCAGGGGTGAGCTGCCGAGCCTTGGGGACTAGCTTGCGCTTAGAACGAGGTGCGCAGGGAGACGGTGTAGCTGGCGCCCGGCTTGTACTCGTCGAAGATGGCGTTGCTGAACTGGGTGTAGGTCTGGCTGATCGCCTTGTTGGCGTTCCAGACGCTGAACGTCAGGTCGGTGTTGTAGCGGAAGTTGAACATCTGCTTCAGGTTCACGCCGGCCGAGGCGTCCACTTGGGCGCGTTCGGTGGTGTAGGCATACGCGCCGCCCGGCACGTTCAGGCCCGTGCTGGTGTTGACCACGTGGCTGGCCGTGTACTGGCGCGAGACGCGGAAGTTCAGGCCGCCACGCTCGTAGTAGAAGGTCAGGTTGTTGGTGCGCGGCGGCACGCCGGCCACCGGCGGCGCGTTCAGCGCGGAGTCGGTCTGCTTGGCGTAGGTGAAGTTGGCCGTCAGCCCGAAGCCTTTCACCGGCAACATGTCCAGCGGCTGCTGCCACGTCAGCTCGATACCGCGCACTTTCAGCTTGGTGTCGATGTTGTACGGCTCGGTGATCTCGATCAGGTGCTTGTCGCGGCCGCCGCTGGCGGTCACCGACTGCTGCTGCGCGTCGGTCAGGCCGATGGTGCCGAACATCTGGTCGAGCTGCGCCAGCGAGTAGGTGGTGATGCGCTGGCCCGGACGGCTGATGATGTCCTTGGCGAAGCCGCTGGCCGAAATGTAGGATTCACGGGTCATGTAGTACTCGAGACCGATGTCCAGGTTCTGCGCTTCAAACGGTTTCAGCTTCGGATTGGTCACGCTGCCCTGGCGCGCGCCCTGGTCGCCCAGCGTGAGCTGGGTCTGGCGCAGGTCGGCCGGGTTGGCGCGCGTCAGCGACTTGGAGCCGGAGGCGCGCAGGATCAGCTGCGGCGTGATGTTGTAGGCCAGCGTTGCCGATGGCAGCGCGTTGCCGTACTTGACGCTTTCGTAGGCCCACACGCCGATGTTGTCGTACAGGCCGCCGTTCTGCAGCGTGGCGTTGCGCGGGTCGGCGCCCACGGTCAGCGCGCCTATGGTCTGCTTGGTTTCGGCATAGCGCACGCCGGCGTTGTAGCGCAGCACGCCGCCAAACAGCTCGGTGCGGCCGGTCGATTCCACAAAGGCCGAGCTTACGACTTCGCGGATGTAGCCGCCGCTGCCGTTCTGGAAGCCTTTGTAGATGTTGTCGCGGAAGTACTGGTAGTCCGTCGCGGCGGCGAATTTCGGCCAGTCCACCGTGATGAAGCCGTTGCCGGATGGTTTGGCGTAGCTGGTGACGGCGGAATTCGGCACCACCGAGCCCAGATAGGTCAGCGGCGCGGCGCCGGCGGTGGAGCCGGTGCCGTAGCCCGGGTAGGCGGTCTTGACGTCGGCCACTGCGCCCGGCGTGCTGCGGCCGTCGCAGCCCGGGGTGCGGATCTGCGTGTTGGGCTGGAAGAAGCGGTAGCTCATGTTGTTGCCGCAGGCGACGTTCATCCAGGCGTCGGCCACCGAGTAGCTGCGGTAGCGGCGCTCGATGTCGTCCCATGCGCCGCCGACCTTGACGCTGAAGGCGGTGTCGCCCCAGTTGACGTTCAGGCGCGAGCCCTTGGTCTTGTTGTTGCGCTCGTACAGGTCCATGCGCAGGCCGGACAGGCCCTGGCCGGCCTGGTTCCAGCCGAAGTTTTTCGGGTCGTTGATGTCCAGGTTGCCGGTGTAGATCGGCGCCCGGCCCGGCACCGTGTTGTCGTAGTTGATGACCGAGTTCGGCGACGTGGTGGCCAGCAGCACCGTCGGCATGTCGCGCGAGAAGGTGCTGTTGGTGGAGTTGAAGTGCGCGTCTATGGTCCATTTGTCGGACGGACGGAACTCGAAGCCGGGGTTGAAGCTGCGGAAGTTGGTCTTTTCTTCCATCGGCCGGTATTCCAGCGCCCAGAAGGTGTTGGCGAAGGTGGCTTTGGTGATGGTGCAGCCTATGGTGCAGTCGGTGCGGTCGAACTCCATGCCGACCGGGATCACGGTGTTGGCGCGGGTGCCGGCGTTCATGGCCTCGTAGACCATGCTGTTCTTCTTCTGGGCCAGCACGGTGTCCAGGTAGACGTCCCACATGTCGTTCGGCTGCCATTGCAGGCTGATGACTTCGCCGGCGCGCTTGCGCTCGCCTTCGTAGACCAGGTGGCGGCCCAAGCGGCCGAACAGGCCGTTGTCGATCTGCTGGATGGTGGCGCCGGGATTGAGCGCAAGCAGCATGGCGCGGTCGATCGGCTTGCCGGCCACCAGGATGGAACTGGCGTAGGACGGCAAGGAGCCATACGCCAGGCCGGACGGCACGTTGTCCGGCGTGGACTGGTTGCCGCCGCCGGTGCTGTTGGGCTTGTCGGCCGCGGTGGCCTGGTTGCCTTTCAGCTGAAAGTTGCGCATGTCCACGGTCTGGAAGCCGTCGGTCTTGTACTTGGTGTCGCCCCAGGCCACGCCGACCAGCGCGCCGATCTTGCCGAAGGTGCTGTCGTTCCAGGTGTTGCTGATCAGCGCGGAGCCGGTGCTGCCGGTCTTGCTGTTCTGCTCGCGGTAGTTGCCGCTCAGCGTGAAGGCGCTGCGGAAGCCGGACTTGTCGAAGGGACGCACGCTGCGCATATTGACCGTGCCGGCGATGCCGCCTTCGATCAGGCTGGCTTGCTGGCTCTTGTAGACGCTGGCGCTGCGGAACAGTTCGGACGGCAGGAAATCCATGTCCACTTCGCGGTTGGCGCTGATCGAGCCGCCCCAGCTGCCGGCCGATGCCGACGCCATCGGCGCGCCGTTCAGCAGCACGCGCGTGAAGGCGGGACCCATGCCGCGAATGGAGATGTTCAGGCCTTCGCCGTCGATCTCGGCGCGGGTGACTTTCACGCCGGGCACACGGGCCAGCGCGTCGGCAATGTTAGGGTCGGGGAATTTGCCCATGTCCTCGGAGAACACGGTGTCGCTCAGGCCGATGGCGTCGCGCTTTTCCATCGCGGACAGGCCGAGCGAGCTGCGGAAGCCGCTCACCGTGACCACGGCCTTGTCGGCGGGCGATTTGGCGACGGCGGCGGTGTCTTTACCGTCGGCGGCGGCAGGTGCGGTTGCTGCTACCGGTACCTGTACAGGCTCGGTTTGCTGCGCGTAGGCGGTGGAAATCAAGCCCGCGAGCATGGTCATGACAAAGACCTCCCCTCCCGAGCCCAGACGCCGGACGGCGCCCCCCAGATGCTTGTTCATACTGTCTCCTCTATTTATGGCCTCTAGTGCCTTGGTTGTATGCGCCGTGAGGCGCATCAATCTTCTTATGTCAGGAAAAGCAAATTGTTGGTTGCGCAAACCATCTTTGCGCGATCAGTTGTGTTCACCCTCCCCGGTTAAAAATACATGGTAGCGACTTTGAAATGAATAGCGCTACCATTTCATTGTGACCTTTTAAGCAATGCCGAGTCAACAAGCATCGTGCCCATGCGTTGTTACATGGACACGGATAGTGAATTCCTAACTATCGGGCGTGTGACACAGGCAGCGCCTGCAGCGTGACCGCCGTGCTTTGCAGCGCCGGCGATTCGGCGCGCACGGTGATGGAGCCGCCCCGCCCCGGCTTGGCGCGCACGATGACCAGGCACAGGCCGTTGAACGCGGGCCGCTCGGGCGAAGGGAATGGTACGAAGCTGGTCGGGTCGCCGTTGTCGGTCGCCACGATTTCGCCCGGGCCTTCGATGCTGAACTTGATAGCGTTGTTCGCCATCGGCACGGTGCTGCCGTCCTTGTCGGCCACGCGCAGGGTGATGAAGGACAGGTCCAGGCCATCCGCCGCGATCTGCTTGCGGTCCGGCGCCACGTCCAGCTTGGCGGCGGCGCCCACGGTGCGCACGGTGGACGTGGCCCACTCCTTGCCCTGCTTGTAGGCCACCACTTTCACTTCGCCCGGCTCATACGTCACCAGGTCCCAGCGCAGGCGGTATTCGAACTCGGTGCGCTTTTTGCGGCCCTGGCTTTTGCCGTTGACGAACAGCTCGGCCTCGTCGCCCGAGGTGAACACATGCACCGGCGTGACCTTGCCTTCGCGGCCCGGCCAGGTCCAGTGCGGCAGGATGTGCGCCAGCGGCAGCTCCGGACGCCAGCGCGCCTGGTACAGGTAGTAGCGGTCCTTCTTGAAGCCGGCCAGGTCTATCATGCCGGAGTAGGAGCTGCGCGAGGAATAGAACGGCGTAGGCTCGCCCAGGTAGTCCCAGCCGGACCAGACGAATTCGCCCGCCACGTAGGGATGCTGGTCCTGCGCGGCCCAGGAGCGGTCCGCCGAGGTGCCGAAGTCCGCCGCGTACAGCTCGTAGGCGCTGACCTGGTGAGTGGCCCAGTCGCCGCCCGCGTCCGGGCGCACCGGGGACGTAAGCGCGCCGGTGACGGGGAACTGGTACTCGCCCCGGCTGCTCAACGCGGAGGCGCTCTCGCTGCTGAAGATCACCTTGTCCGGGAAGCGCGCGCGGAACTCGGGGAAGCGGCCGGGATTGGTGCGGATGCCCGCGCCCTGGTAGTTCACACTGATCATGTCCACCGTGGTGGGCAGGGGCATGTCGGCGCGCGCGTAGTTCATGGCCGTCATGGTGGGGCGGCTGGCGTCTTCCTCGCGCACGATGGCGGTGAGCCTGCGGCCGATGACCGCGCCGGCCTCGCCCGAATACTGCTCGCCCACTTCATTCCCTATGCTCCAGATCACCACCGACGGATGGTTGCGGTCGCGGCGCAGCATGGA
The DNA here is from genome assembly GCF_059419605.1 of Pseudoduganella sp. GW821-FHT05F09. Lineage (NCBI taxonomy): Bacteria > Pseudomonadati > Pseudomonadota > Betaproteobacteria > Burkholderiales > Oxalobacteraceae > Pseudoduganella > Pseudoduganella sp. GW821-FHT05F09. Next base: position 871,721 of record NZ_JBWKSD010000001.1, on the reverse strand, counting down.
GCGCAGGTCCTGCTCGTGCCAGTCGGGGAAGATCAGATGGGTGTCCAGCGCGGTCTTCTTGCGCTCCCACACGTCGAAAATCTCGTTGATGACGACGATGCCCATGCGGTCGGTCAGTTCCAGCAGTTCCGGCGCGGGCGGGTTGTGGCTCATGCGCAGCGCATTGGTGCCCATCTCGATCAGGATCTCGAGCTGGCGTTCTGCGGCGCGCACATTGAAGGCGGCGCCCAGCGCGCCCAGGTCGTGGTGGTTGTTCACGCCCTTGAAGGCGATATGCTCGCCGTTGACGAACATGCCTTTGTCCGGATCCATGCGCACGTCGCGCACGCCGAATTTGGTTTCGTAGCTGTCCACCACCGCGCCGCCGCGCTTCACCGTGGTCACAGCCACGTAGCGGTTGGGGCGCTGCGTGGGCGGCGGACCCCACAGGCGCGGATTGGCGATGGTCACGGAACCGGCGCTCTTGCCGCTGGCGCCAGGCGCCAGCTCGATGCGCTGCGGCGCGATGGACGCCACCACGCCGCCGGTGCGCGCGCCCTTGTCGTCCAGGTTGTAGATGGCGGTCGATACTTCCACGCTGGCTGCGGCAGCCGAGTCGTTGTCCAGCGCCACTTCCAGCGCCACATCGGCCGAGGCCTTGCCCACATTGGCCGTCTTCACCTGCGTGCCCCACTGGCCCACGTGAACCGGGTTGGTCTTGGTCAGCCACACATTGCGGTAGATGCCGCCGCCCGGATACCAGCGCGACGATTCCGGCGGGTTGTCGAGGCGGATCGCCAGCGTGTTGGCGCCACCGGGCACCACGTAGGGCGTGAGGTCCACGCGCCAGGAGTTGTAGCCGTATGGCCAGCCGCCCACCAGTTTGCCGTTCAGCCAGACCGACGCGTAGGACATGGCGCCTTCCACGTCGAGGAAGATGGAGCGGCCCTTGTCGGACGCGGGAATGGCGAGCTGCTTGCGGTACCAGCCTATGCCCCAGCTGGGCAGGCGACCCACGCCGCCGTATGGCCCCTGCTCGAGGAATGGCCCGGCGATGGCCCAGTCGTGCGGCAGGTTCACGCGCTTCCAGGCGCTGTCGTCGTAGCCCGCCTTCAGGTAGGCCACGTCCAGTTTGGGCTCCTGCGCTGGGCGCTGGTAGCGGCGCGCCGGGTCGCGGATGAAGGCATTGCCGCTCGGGAGTATCCAGGGCTTGAGCACCGGCGTCTGCGCGGCGCCGGCTTTAACGGCGGCATCCGGCATGGCGTCCGCCGCCTTGCCGTCTTCGCTGGTTTTCACTTCGGGGCGGACATCGTAGCGCAGCGAGTCGGACGTGCCGGCCGGGTCGCCCATCTGGAAGCGCCAGTCGGCGTTGATCAGCACGCGCTCGCGCTGCGGGGCGGCGCCGGCCGGGGCGGCCATGGCAAAAAAGCCGGCGCACAGCATCAGCCGGGCCAGCATGTCTCGATTCAATATTGTTTTCATGATTTTTAGGCAGTCCTGATAAAAAAATCGCCGGGGCCACGAATGGCAACCCGGCGAAAAGACCTTATGAGTTACGCGACCACCCAAAAATTCTGGGAATAACAGGAAATAGATAGCGCAACCATTTCAGTCTATTCCTTTGCAAGGGAGCTTGTCAAGGCGGCTTTTTCAAACCGCCGGATTAATAAGACTGATAGGACTAATAGGACAGCAGCGTCGGCGCATAGGCCCGCGCGGGCGGCCGGACGCGCGGCGGCGCGTCGGACTGGCGCCGCACCAGCGTGAAATCGACGGACAGCTGCTCGACCTGGCAAGGCGTGTGGTTGCGCCTGGCCTGCACCTGCCGCACCAGGCAGCGCACGGCGGCTTCCGCCATGGCCGCCGTGGGCTGGCGCACCGTGGTCAGCGCGGGCCAGATGGTGACGGCCAGCGCGGTATCGTCGAAGCCGGCCACGGTCAGGTCGCCCGGCACGTCCAGCCGCTGCTGGTGCGCCACCGCCACGGCGGCCGCCGCCATATCGTCATTGCTGGCGAAAATGGCGGTCGGCCTGTCGCTCAGGGCCAGCAGCTGCTCGGCCGCGTCCAGGCCGGAGCGGTAGTTGAACAGGCCGGGCACCACCAGTTCCTGCGCCAGCTGGCCGCCGAAGTCGCGCAGCGCGGCCTGGTAGCCGGCCAGCCGCAGCGCGCTGCAGGACTGGGCCGGATTGCCCATCACGAAACCGATGCGTGCATGGCCCAGCTCTATCAGGTGGCGCGTCATCTGGTAGGCGGCGGCGTGCTCGTCGATGCCGATGGCGCTGACGCGGGGATCCGGCCGGCCGCAGGCCACCACCACCAGCGGCAGGCCCGACTCGGCCAGCAAATCGACAATGTCGGCCCGGTCGCACAGCGGCGGCGGCAATATCATGCCGTCCAGGTTGCTGTCGGCGAAGCGCTGCGCCTGCTGCAAGGCCTGGGCGCCCTCCTCGCACGGCTCCACGAACAGCTGCACATTGTTCAGGCTGGCCTGGCTGAGCAGGCCAAGCAGGAATTCCGCCAGGTAGGCGCCGCTCGGTTTGCTGTACAGGAAACCGACGCGTATGGGCTTCTGGCCCGCAATGCTGCGCGCCTCGGGATTGGGCGCGTAGCTGAGCGCTGCTGCTGCGGCCGCCACCTTTTTGCGCGTGCTGCCGCGCACCGTGTCCCTGCCGTTCATGACACGCGACACCGTCATCGGCGACACGCCGGCCAGCCTGGCCACGTCCATCATGTTGGGAATGCGTTTGCTTTCCGAGTCCATTCAGGCAAATCTTTATGAAAAAAATTGATATAACATCATAATCCGAAATAAAATGAATTGCGCTATCATTACATATAAAAAATCCAACAAGGAGACATATGACTACCCGCATGAATACCGGAATAACTACCCAAACAACTACGCGACGCAGCGCCCTGCACATGCTCGGCGCAGCAGCCGGCGCCCTTCTGCTGCCGCCCATGGCGCTCGCAGCACCCCCTGCAGCCGGTCCCGAAGCGCTGAAAGACATCGCAGCGAGGAAAGGCATGCGCTTCGGGAATGCGCTCGGCAAGGCCGGCGGCCCCGCCTACCGCGAGCTGATGGCGCGCGAGTGCAATTTGATTGTCGCCGAAAACGAGACCAAATGGCCAGCCTTGCAGCCGCGCCCCGGCCCGCACCAGTTCGCGGTACCGGACGAGATGTTCGCCTGGGCTAAGAAGGAAGGCATGGCCGTGCGCGGCCACACGCTGATCTGGCAGTCGCCGAAGTGGCTGCCGGCCTGGGTCAACGCCTACGACTTCGGCGCGCAGCCCAAGCAGGCCGCCGAGCGCCTGCTGGCGGAGCATATCAAGGCGGTGTGCGGCCACTTCGGCAAGGACATCATCAGCTATGACGTGGTGAACGAGGCAGTCAACCCCGCCGACGGCGCGCTGATCGACAACGTGTTCAGCCAGCGCCTGGGCGCCGTGGGCGAGATCGACCTGGCCTTCCGCCTGGCGCACGAGCACGCGCCGCATGCGCAGCTGGTCTACAACGACTATATGGGTCCCGGCGCGGGCAGCGCCAAGCACCGCGCGGGTGTGCTCAAGCTGCTGCAGGACTTGCGCGCACGCGACACGCCGGTGCACGCGCTCGGCCTGCAAAGCCATATCGGCGACTCCCTGCCGCCTGCAAACACCGCAGCCGGCAGCGAGTGGCGCAAGTTCCTCGACGAAGTGACCGGCATGGGCTACGACCTGCTGATTACGGAGTTCGACGTGAACGACCGTAAGCTGCCGGCCGATTTCGTCCAGCGCGACGCGGGCGTGGCCGCGCTGGCGCGCGACTACCTGGACCTCACGCTGAGCTATCCGCGCTGCCGCGACTTCCTGCTGTGGGGCATGGCCGACCACGTGAACTGGCTGCAGACCTGGAAGGAAGCCGCGCGCCCGGACGGCAAGGCGCAGCGCCCCGCCCCGTTCGACGAGCAGCTGCGCGCCAAGCCGCTGCGCGACGCCATCGCCAAAGCCCTGCAGGACATGCCGCAGCGCGCCGCCTGACACTACTTGAACATCAACCATGCGACTTAAAAACACACAGCTCTGCACCGCGCTCGCCTGCGCGCTGCTCTCCACCGCAGCCCAGGCCAGCGACGCGCGCTTCGAACGCTTCAGCTACGAAGGCCGCACGCAGGAGACTGCGCAGCCATCGGCCGGCGAATTCCGCAACCCCATCCTCTCGGGCTACTACCCGGACCCGTCCATCACCCGCGTGGGCGAGGACTACTACCTGATCAATTCCTCCTTCACGCACTACCCCGGCCTGCCCGTGTTCCACTCGCGCGACCTGGTAAGCTGGAAGCAGATCGGCAACGCCATCGACCGTCCCGGCCAGTTCAACTTCCAGGGCCTGCGCTCCTCGCGCGGTATCTTCGCGCCGGACATCTCGTACAACAAGGGCGTGTTCTACATTGTCACCACCTGCGTCGATTGCGGCGGCAACGTGGTGATGACCGCGTCCAATCCGGCCGGCCCGTGGTCCGACCCCAAGCCGGTGAAATTCGGCGGCATCGACCCGTCCATTTTCTGGGACACGGACGGCAAAGCCTATATGGTGAACAACGGCGATCCGATTGAAAAACCGCGCTATGATGGCCACCGCGCCATCTGGGTGCAGGAGTTTGATCCCAAGACCCTGTCCATGGTCGGCGAACGCACGCTGATCGTGAACGGCGGCGTGGACATCTCCGCCAAGCCTATCTGGATCGAGGGGCCGCACCTGCTCAAGCGCGGCGAGTACTACTACCTGATCGCGGCCGAAGGCGGCACCGGCGACCAGCACTCGGAGGTGGTGTTCCGCTCGTCCAGCGTGCGCGGACCGTTCACGCCCTACGAGCACAATCCCATCCTGAGCCAGCGCTCGCTGGACGGCAAGCGCGCCAACCCGGTGACCTCGGCGGGCCACGCCAAGTTCGTGCAGACGCAGAACGGCGACTGGTGGGCTACCTTCCTGGCCACGCGCCCTTACGACGGAGACCTCTACAACATCGGCCGCGAAACCTTTTTGCTGCCGGTGACGTGGAAAGACGGCTGGCCCATGGTGCTGGAACCTGGCAAGCGCATTCCCTTCACCGCACCCAAGCCGAATTTACCGGAACAGCCGCGCCCCGAGCTGCCCATGTCAGGCGACATCGCCTACGCCGACGAATTCACCGGCGCAGCCCTGTCCACGCAATGGATAGGCGTGCGCACGCCCGCCGTGCCGTTCTACAAGCTGGAACAAGGCGCGCTGGCGCTGACTGCGGGTGGCCAGCTGGGCGACCTGAAAAGCACGCCGTCCTTTATCGGCCGGCGCCAGCAACACCATATCGCCAAAGTATCCACCACGCTGAGCTTCCAGCCGCAGCGGGACGGCGACCGCGCGGGCCTGGTGGCCTACCAGAGCGACGAGTCCTATCTGTTCTACGGGATCAGCCGCATCGCGGGCAAGAATGTGCTGGCCTTGTACACGCGCGCCAAGGCCAGTGAAGATGTGCTGGTCGCCAGCGCTCCGTTCGAGGGCGACAGCGTGGCGCTGACCGTGCAGGCGGACGGCGGCAAGATGGCGTTCAGCTATACCGCCGCCGGCAAGACCGAAACCCTGGCCGACAAGGTGGACACCACCTTCCTCTCCACCCGCAAGGCGGGCGGTTTTGTAGGCACCGTCATCGGCCCCTACGCCTGGCGCGCTAAGGCGAATTGAGAGCGGGGGCATGCTAGAATGGCCTCTTGAAAAAGACGCAGTTTCAAGAAGCTGTTCCGCATGCCCCCTCTCCCCATGATCTGGACCACGTACTGGTCCGCCGCCTTGCTGCTGCTGGTGTTCCTTGCTTTTGGATGGTGGTGCTACCGCGCGCACCGCAAAGGCGGCGGCGCGAAGAAGCTGCCGCGCTCGGGCTCCTATACCAAGCGCAGGCCGAGGCGCAGGCGCGCCTCCAAACCCTAGTTAGAACTTGGCGCGCACGCCGAGCACAATATTGCGGCCAGGCAGAGGCGCAATGTCCTTGAGCACCGACGTCGACATGCGGATGTCTTCGTTCAGCAGATTCTTCGCCAGCATGAACCACGTCAGATCCTGGCTGCCCAGGCGCTGCGTGTAAGACAGGTTGGCGTTGAGCTGGTTGTAGGAGCCGGTCGGCGTGGTCTCGAAGGAAGCCAGACGGTCCTGGCCATTCGCGTGCACCAGCGACAAACCTCCGCGCCATGCACCTTCGCGGTAGCCCACGCTGGCGCCGACGCGCGTTGCGGGCTGCAGCGGCAGGCTGCCCGCGCCATCCAGCTTGCCTTTGGACGTATCCGCAAACAGGCGGCCGGACCAGCCGCTGCCCTGCGCGTTGTAGGTGATCTCCGCTTCCGCGCCCTTGATGGTGGCCTTGGCCTGCTCGAAGATGCGCTCGCGCAGTTCGTCGCCCGGATTGCCTTCCTCATCCAGCAGCCTGCCGGTGATATGCCCGTAGATAAAGTCGCGCACCTTGTTGCGGTAGGCATTGGCCTTCCAGCGCACCAGGCCCGTGTTCTTCTCCAGGCTCAGTTCCACATTGCGCGAAGCCTCTTTCTTGAAGTCCGGGTTGCCGACGTCGAAGGTGACCGTGGCGTCGTGCGGGCCGCCGGAGTACAGCTCCTCCGTGGCCGGCGCGCGCTCGGAGTACGAGAAGGTGGCGCCCGCGCCGTAGCCCGGCGTGAAGGTCCACAACGCGCCCAGCGAACCGGAGTTCAGGTTGAAGGAGCGGTCCTGGCCGGTGACCGGCTTGCGCTTGACGGATTCCACGCGCCCGCCGGCGCTGAGCAGCACGGCGCCGACTTTCGCCTCTTCCACCAGGAAGCCCGCCGTGGAAGTCGAATGCGTGACAGGCACGGTATCGGCCGCGCCGTCCGGGCTGAGTGCGGAGAAGTGCGTGTTCTCGGTCTGGAAGCCGAAGGTGCCGTGCATGCCGGCGATAGGCTCGTGCGCCAGCTCCGCGCGCGTTTCCAGCGAACGGTTGTTGAAGATCACCACCGGCTCGTTGCTTTCATCGAGCTCCGCGTGCTCGTAAGAGGTGTAGCCCGCCTTGAACTTTAAGGTTTCGAATCCGCTGAAGGGCTTGTGCACCAGGCTGTCCAAGTCGTAGCGGGTCTGCTTCTGGTCGATCTTCGAGCCTTCCGCGCTCGGAATGCCGTACACATTGTCCAGGTGGGACACGGACGCGCCGACAAAGCCCCAGTCGGCGATATAGGAAGTGCCCGCGCCAACGTTGCGCTCGCGCGTGGCCGAATGCGCCAGGCGGCCGGAACCCGAGGCCGGGTCGTTGGCGATGCGGGTTTCCGGAATCTTGTAGTCGTCCGCGTTGCGCAGATTGCCGTCCACGTGCAGCGCGAACTGGCCCGCTGCGCCGTCCACGGTGCCGGACAGGTTCTTGCCGCTATCGACAGTGCTGTAGCGCGCTTCGACCTGGCCGGTGAGCTGCTTTTCCAGCGCGGTGGGAATGCGTTCATTGACCACGTTGACCAGGCCGCCGATTGCGCCGGAACCGTACAGCAGCGCCGCAGGGCCGCGCAAAATTTCGATCTGGCGCGCCACCGCGCCTTCGGCCGCCACCGCGTGGTCGTTGGACAGGCCGGAGACGTCCGAGACGGCCATGCCGTTCTCCAGCATCTTCACGCGGGCGCCTTCCATGCCGCGGATGATGGGGCGCGAGGCGCCGGCGCCGAAGGCCGACGCGGACACGCCCAGTTCCTGCGACAGCGTGTCGCCCAACGAGCTGCCCATCTTGTCGCGCAGCTCGTCGCCGGCCAGCACTTTGGCGGGCGTGAGGATCTGGTCCCCCTCGGCGGTTTTAAAGGGATTGGCCGTGACCACGACCTTGGGAACGACAGGGTCGCTGGTCTGGGCGGAAGCAAAAGACGAAATGGTGGACAGGACCGCCGTGGCGATCAGGGTACGGGTGAACATCATGTGAACCTCAAACAAGAATTGACGTAAAGCGGCCGCGCGCCTTCCCGGCGCGCATGCCTTGCTTGGTGCGATTTCTGTCAGAGGACCGGTGGAGCCCGGGATTGGAATACGACGGTGGCGAAGCGCTCGCGCGCCTGCACGAACAGCTGCGCGGGCAGCAGCGGCTTGCTGGACTGCGGCTCGAAGCGCTGCAGCGAGCCGTTGATGGCGAACGCCAGCTCGGCAGCGGCCACGCACTGCAGGCAGATGTGGTCCACCACCGCGCCTTCGGTCGTCGCGCCGGAGGCGGTCAGTATCTCCCCTGCGATGTTTTTTTGCGCCGGCGTCCAGTGCGTATAGCCGTGCGACATCGCCACCTGTTGCGACATCAGCAACAGGTAAGCTATCAGCAGGGGCACTATGCGGCGTAACACGTCAGGCAATTCGCTGGGAGGGAAAACGCGTATTCTAACCGCGATTTTCCATTCTTCCTATCACGCCGCACATTCTTGCGCCGAATGTGCGTTATCGCACAGAAGTGCGCCCGCCCCGCCGCTACAGTGATGCCCCTGAAATATGGAGCATTACTCATGGCGGAAAATTTGGTAGATCTGTTTCAGCGGGACCGCTCGCGCATCCACGTGGACAAGGAATGGGAAGTGGCTTACTGGAGCAAGAAGCTCGGCATACCGAGGGAAACCCTCGTTGAGATCGTCAACGAGGTTGGTCCGGTAGTGGAGAACGTGGTGCGGAAGATTAAGAGCCTGCACTAGCCTTTTGGCTGGCCAGCCAGCGGTCCACGGCCGCCTCCAGCACGCTGAGCGGCACCGAGCCGTGCGACAGCACTTCGTCGTGGAAGGCGCGCAGGTCGAATTTCGCGCCCAGCTGCTTCTCGGCGCGGGCGCGCAGTTCGCGCAGTTTCAGCTCGCCGATCTTGTAGCTCAGCGCCTGGCCCGGCGCGGCGATGTAGCGTTCCACTTCCTGCACCGCCACCACTTCGTTCTGCGGCACGTTGTCGATGAAGTAGGCGATGGCCTGCTCGCGCGTCCAGCCCTTGGAGTGGATGCCGGTGTCGACCACCAGGCGCACCGCGCGCCAGATCTCGGCCGACAGGCGGCCGCACCACTGCCATGGATCGTCGTACAAGCCCATCTCCTGGCCCAGCATTTCGCTGTACAGGCCCCAGCCTTCGCTGAAGGCGCCGGTGCCTTCGTTGCGGCGGAAGGCCGGGAAGCCGGTCTGCTCTTTCGCCAGGCTGATCTCGAAGTGGTGGCCGGGAATGGCTTCATGCAGGAAGAAGGCCACCGTGGTGAAGCGGGTGCGGGTCTCCGGCTTGTAGGCGTTGTAGTAGAAGATGCCGGGACGCGAACCGTCCGGCAGGCCGGCGAAGTACTGCGCCGGCGCGGCGCTCACTTCGCGGAACGATTCCACCGGGCGCACTTCGAACGGGGTCTTGGGAATCTTGCCGAAGAACTGCGGCGTCTTCGCTTCCACGCGCGGGCGTAGGCCTTCGTAGGCGGCCTGGATCTGCTCGCGGGTGCTGAAGCGCTGCTCAGGCGCGGTGTTCAGGTGCACGAAGAACTCTTTCAGCGTGCCTTTGAAGCCCACGCGTTCCTTGGCCTGCTCGAACAGCGCGCGGATGCGGGTCACTTCGTTCAGGCCTATGGTGTGGATCTCGTCCGCCGTCAGCGAGGTGGTGGTGGAGCTGCGCACCTTGGAGTCGTACCACGCCTTCCCTTCGGGCAGCGCGCCCAGGCCCACGGTTTCGCGGCTGGCGGGCAGGTAGCTGTCGCGCATGAAGGCCAGCAGGCGCTGGTAGGCCGGGGCGATCTGCTCGCCCACCAGTTTGGAATAGGCGGCGGTCAGGCGAGCCTTGTCGGCCTCGCTGAAGTCCTGCGGGAACTGGCGCACCGGCGCCATGTAGACGCTCTTGGCCAGGTCGGCCGTGCCCAGGTTTTCCAGCTGCGGCAGGATCTGCTTGGTGACGATCTTGGGCTGGACCACGCCGCGCGCGATACCGGCGCGCATGTCGGCGATCATGGCGTCCGCCGCCGGGGCGAAGGCGGCGGCGCGCGCCAGCCAGTTGTCATAGTCCTTCACCGTGGCGAATGGCTGCGCCAACTTGCCGGAGCCCAGCTGCGCGAACAGCAGGTGCAGGCTGAAGGTCTGGTTGATGGGAATAAGCTGCGAGGGGAAGCGCATGTCGTCCAGCGACTGCTGCAGCTTGTAGCGCAGCAGATCGTAGCTGATGCGGTCTTCGGCGCCCAGCTTGGCGGGGTCGTATTCGGCGGTGCGGGCCAGGTATTTGTCCGCCAGGCGCTTGCGCTCGGCCAGCGCTTCCTGCGACGTCACCGGGCCAAAGCGGTCGTTGAAGCGGTTGTCGCCGTTGAAGGTGGCGCTGATGGGGTTCGCTTTCGAATACTCCTCCCAATACTCGGCGTAGATCTGGTTCATTTTCTCCGGCGTGGCGGGCGCGGCGGCGTGCACCAGCGTGGGCGCAAAGGCGAGCAGGCCGGCGCTGAACAGGAGACTGGAGAGCGAAATTTTCATGGGCGGTGGCGGTGAGAGTGGCTGAACCGCATATATTTGCATAGAACCATCATTGTGGAAACAGAAAAACACCGGGCCAAATTTTTGTTGACTTCGTTTTTCTTTGCTTTAAGATTCACTGCAACGTTACAGTAAAACGATTTACCAGCTACCCAACGAGGAAATCTTCGAAGTAAGAGGCAAGATTTTCACGATTGGGTTTCTTTTGAACCATTCACTGTAACGATACAGTAAACCGTTACACAAACGGTCAAAGCAGCTTATACTGATTCAAAAAAGACCTATAAGGGAGACAGAAGATGATAAGTAATGGAAGGCCAGATGCCATGCAGCATCGCCCCACCCCCATCGCCATGGCGGCCGCACTGCTGCTGATGGGCGCGGCCGCCCCCGGCCAGGCGCAGCAAGCGCCTGCCGCCGGCGAGCCGCTGAAACTGGAGACCGTGGTGGTTTCCGCCAACCGCCGCATCGAAAAGCTGGAGGATGTGCCGCAGTCCATCACGGTGCTGGGCGAGGAGTACATGCAGCGCAACAACGTGCGCGAGTTTAACGACATCGTCAACCTGACGCCCGCGCTGTCGATTTCGGTCGGCACCCAGGTTGGCACCAACAGCATCAATATGCGCGGCATCGGCACCACGTCGAACAACCTGGGCATCGAGGGCGACATCGCCGTCATCATCGACGACCTGCCCTACGCCCAGCCGCAGCAGGCTTTCAAGGACCAGGCCGACGTGTCGCGCGTGGAAGTGCTGAAAGGCCCGCAAAGCACCATGTTCGGCAAGAGCGCCATCGCGGGCGCCGTGGTGATGACCACCAAGCCTATCGGCGCCGGCCCGATGAAGACCAATGTGAGCCTGTTCCGCAGCTCCGACGACGAATACCGCGCCACCGCCGCCCTCAGCGGCCGCCTGTCCGACGACGTGGCCATGCGCCTGTTCGCCAGCAAGACCAACTTCCCCGGCCTGCTGAACAACCTCACCACCGGCAAAAAGCAGAACGGCTCCGGCGGCAAGAGCTTCGTCACCAAGTTCCTGTGGAAGGTCAATAGCGACGTGGACGTGATGGTCGCGCCGCAGTACGACCACTCCCTCTCCACCGGCAACACTGCAGCCATCACGTCCATCGATCCCGGCGTGGGCTACCTGTACAACAAGGCCTACACGGCGCTGTCGAATACCGAAGTCCTGCGCGGCATCACGCCCAGCGCCACCAACCGCGACATCCGCAACGATTCGCCGTCCGGCCTGGAGTCGACCAACCGCGGCGTCGGCGTGCGCGTGAACTACCAGTTCCCGGAACGTACACCGCTGGCCGGATATGCGCTGACGTCGATCTCCTCGGTCGTCAAAAACCTGTCCAACGACTTCCGCGACAACGACAACATCGACCTGGTTTCCACCTTCTACCAGCTGAACCACGCCGGCAAGCCTTCCGGCATCAACGCCAAGGCCGAAATCAACGGCACCAGCGACAGCAAGACCTCCACCCAGGAGTTCCGCCTCACGTCCCCGGACGAGGGGCAGCTGCGCTACCTGGTGGGCCTCTGGTTTGCGCGCAACAGCCTGTACCGGACCTACTACCGTGGCAACCCCTTCGTGAAGGAAACCAACTTCACCAACTACGAAACCTCGTCGTCCAACCTGAACCGCGCCTTGTACGCCAACGGCAGCTGGGAATTCGCATCGCGCAACACGCTGACGGCCGGCGTGCGCCTGAACCGCGAATCGAACAACTACATGTTCCACACCATCGACAGCCTTTCGTCCAGCGCGCCGAACAATATCCACACGGGTGAAAACCTCTACGTGGCGCCGCAGCACGACGAAAACGGCATTACCGGCAAGCTGGCCTACACCTACCACTTCACGCCGGACGTGATGGCCTATGGTTCCGCAGCCACCGGCCGCAAGGGTGTGGCGTATGACATGACCAGCGGCGCCAACAACGTCAACGTGTTCAAGCGCCTGCCGCTGGCCGCCGAAACGGCGGACAGCTTCGAACTGGGTTTCAAGGCCAACCTGTGGAACAACCGGGCCACGTTCAACGCGGCGGCCTTCCGCACCCGCTTCCACGACTACCAGACTTCGGCCACCGAGCGTTTCTCCGACGGCAGCCAGGCCAGTGTGCTGTACAGCATTCCGTCGCTGCAGACCAAGGGCTTCGAAGCCGACACCACCGTCCTGCTGACGCGCGAACTACAGCTGAACGCCAGCCTGGCCTTTACCCGCGCCACCATCCTGAACTGGACGCAGGGACCGTGCTACAGCGGCGCCACCGACTGCACCGTGCCGAACGCGCTGGTGCCCGGTGCCTTCCTGCGCGACGCCAGCGGCGGCGGCATGCCGAACGCGCCGAAGTGGAAGCTGAGCGCGGGCGCCGAGTACCGGCTGCCGGAGGGCCTGCTGCCCTTCCGCACCGCGTTCAACATGCAGTGGCGCACCCAGTCGCGCGTGCAGGGCGCCATCAGCCAGGATCCAAGCCTGAACCGCCCCGGCTATGGCATCGTCGATCTGGGCGCATCCATGTCGGATAACAAGGGCAAGTACAAGCTGTCGGTCGGCGTGAAGAACGTGGCCGACCACCACTACGCGTCGGGTAACGTCGGCTCCTTCCTGAACTTCAAGAAGACCTCCGGCCCGGACATCAAGTCCCTGGGCTGGCAGCCGGCACGCGACGCCTTCCGCTACTTTACCGTCCGCCTGGACGCGGCATTTTAAGCAAGCAATCAAGGGAATCATGAGCGAACCAAAAATTCAGGATGTAGCGCGCCTCGCCGGCGTGTCCACCTCCAGCATCTCGAACTTCCTGAACAACAGGATGGGACAGATGCGGCCGGACACCCAGCTCAAAATCGAGCAGGCCATCAAGCAGCTGGGCTACCGTCCCAACAATGCGGCCCGCCAGCTCAAGACCGGGGTGGCCGCCATGGTGGGGCTGCTGGTGCCTTCGCTGGCCAACCAGTTTTTCGGTTCGCTCGCCTGCGCGGTGGAAGCCGCCGCAGCGCGGCATCAATGCCACGTCATGACCTTCAGCACCTTCCGCGATCCGGAGCGGGAGCGCGCGGTGATGGCCGACCTGCTCGCCTACGGCGTGCAGGGCATCATCACCGGCTCGGCGCTCAGCGACACCGACCACCTGGCCGCGATCACCGCGCGCTGCCCGGTGGTGGCCTTCGACATCAAGCAGACCGACGAGCACCACAAGAAGATCAGCACCATTTCGGTCGACAACGCGGCGGCCACCGCGATGGCGGTGGCGCACCTGGCCGCGCTGGGGCACCGCTCCATCGCCCTGGTCACGCCGCCGCCGTACACGCTGAACCGGCAGGAGCGCGTGCGCGGCTTCCAGCAGGCGGTGGCGCAGGCGGGCATCGCGGGCGAGCTGGTGATCGCCGACGCCACCGACGCGCCCAGCGATCCGCACGGCGACACCCAGCTGTTCGAAATGGGGCGCAGCGCGGCGGCGCGCCTGCTGGCGGCGCCCGGCAAGCCTACGGCGGCCATCGCCATCAACGACATGATGGCGATCGGCATCGGCATCGGACTGAAACAGCTGGGCAAGCAGATCCCGCAGGATTTCTCGCTGATCGGCATTGACGACATTTTCTTCTCGGCGGCGCACGACCCTCCACTGACCACGCTGCGCCAGCCGATACAGGCCATGGCCGATGCGGCGGTGCAGCGCATCCTGGCGCCGTCGGCGGCGCCGGGGGGCGAGCTGTTTGCGCCGGAACTGATCGTCAGGGCGTCGACTGCGGCGCCGTTTGGCGGGTTACGCGCTCCGCGCTAACCCGCCCTACGCAACTACAACCTAACTTTTTAGAGAGACTATTATGGAACTGATCGGCAAACGCGCCCTCGTGATGGGCGGCGCATCGGGCATCGGCAAAGCCACTTCGCTGGCACTGGCGCAAGCGGGCGCGGACGTGGTATTGACCTACTGGAGCAGCGACGCGGAGGCGCAGGAAATGGTGGCGCAGATCCGCGCCATGGGCCGCCGCGCCCAGGCCATCAAGGCCGACCTGACCGACGCCGCCGTGGCCGAACAGGTGTATGCGGAAGCCGAAGGCGCCATCGGCGAGATCGACACGCTGTTCGCCAACATCGGCGGCCTGATACAGCGCTGCCGCGTCGTCGACATGCCGCTGTCGCTGTGGAACGAGTCCATGAACCTGAACCTGACCAGCACCTTCCTGATCTGCCAGGCCGCGCTCAAGCGCATGGAGCCGCGCAAGAGCGGCGTGATCGTCACCATGTCCTCGCTGGCCGCGTTCGACGGCGGCGGTCCTGGTTCGGCGCACTACGCCTCGTCCAAGGCGGCCGTGGCCACCTTCACCCGCGCGCTGGCCAAGGAAGTCGGCCCGCTGGGCATCCGTGTCAACGGCGTCTCGCCCGGCCTGATCGCCACCCGCTTCCACGACACCTTCAACACCCCGGCCAACCGCCTGGCCATCGCCGAGCGCACCCCGGCCCGCCGCGAGGGCGAACCGGCCGACGTGGCCAATGTGGTCGTCTTCCTCGCGTCCGAACGCGCTGCCTTCCTGGCTGGTGAAATCATCCAGGTCAACGGCGGCCTCGGCCTCTACTGATCCGCACCGGAGACTCCATGAAACCGAACATCAAACGGCGCCAATTGCTCGGCACCGCAGCCATCGCCTTGCCTGCCTTGGGCGGCGGCATCGGCATCCCGTCCGCCTTTGCGCAGGACGCGCGCGAAGCGCTGGGCACAAAACAGGGAGCGGCCGCCACCGGCGGCGTCCATCCCCTGACGAAGCTGATGCAGCAGCATCCGGCCCCGCTGCGCGCGGAACTGAACGGCGTGCATCCACGGGTATTCACCACGGCGGCGGGCCTGGAGCAGCTGCGCCAGCGCGCGCGCGGCAGCCACCGCGCCATCTGGCAGAAGGCGCTATCGGGCCTGGTCGCCATGCGCGCCGAACCCGAGGCCTCGCCTGCGCAGACGCGCCGCGCCCAGAACACGGTCGGCATCGGCATGGTGGGCGCCGCCCTCGCCTACAAAATCGAGGGAGACGCGCGCTACCTGGAAGCGGCCAGGCGCTATATGGATGCGGCCGTCAGCTACCCGGTGTGGGGCTACACCTACAGCAAGCCGGACATCGACCTGGCGGCGGGCCACCTGCTGTACGGCCTGGGCACGGCCTACGACCTGCTGTTCGACGTGCTGAGCGCGGACGAGCGCACGCGCTACCGCGAGAAGCTGGTACGCCAGGCCCGCATCATGGCTGCGCACTTCAACCCCAAGCCGGGCAAGTCCTACTCCTATAGCCAGAACCACTGCTTCATCCCGATCTCCGGCCTGGCTGTCGCAGCCTATGCGGTGTTCGACGAGGTGCCGGAAGCGGCCGGCTGGGCCTCCCTGTCGCGCGCCATCTTCACCCAGGTCCTGGCGGTGGCCTCGCCGGACGGCTATTTCTACGAGGGCGTGGAGTACTGGATCTTCTCCATGCCGTGGATCGTCCACGGGCTGGACGCCTTTGCCCACGCGGCGGGCGACGATATGTACGACCTGCCCGCGCTGCGCAAGGCGCATCTCTACATGGCGCATTCGATCACGCCCAACGGCCAGGACATCTTCGACTTCGGCGACGCCTTCGAAGGCCCCGTCACGCGCTCGCGCGTGGGCCACGAGCCGGACCGCACCCACCCGGGCGGCAAGCTGCACTCCAACTACAACCTGCTGTACCGCCTGGCGCAGCGCTTCGGCAATCCCGAGGCGCAGGGCGTGGCCGCGTGGATGGACTCGCTGGGCCATATCTGCGCCGAGGACTTCTGGTCGCTGCAATGGTACGAGCCGTCGATTGCCGCCAAGCCGATGTCGGCCATCCCTCCGCAGCACCACTTCGACGACCTGGGCACGGTGTACTGGCGCAGCGACTGGAGCAGCAAGGCCACCGCCTTCGCCTTCCGCGCCGGCCCGCCGGAAGGCCACCATGCCGCATCGCTGATCGGAAAAATGCCGGACTGGCACCTGTCCATGGGCCACTCCCACCCGGACGCCGGCAGCTTCATCCTGTTTGGCGGCGGCAGCTACCTGACCGGCCCGAAGGGCTATGCCGGCATCCCGAGCAGCAAGATCAGCAACACGCTGCTGGTGGACGGCCAGGGCCAGGCCAACGAGGGCGGCGGCCACGACGCGTTCGAGGGCTACCCCTACGCGCGCCTGGACAGCATCCGCATCACCAAGCTCACGCTGGGCAAGGACCACGCCGACATCACGGCCGACCTGACGGGCGCCTACCGTCCCGAGCTGGGCGTGGAAAAACTGGAGCGGCGCTTCAGCTTTGCGCGCGGCGCATGGACCACCAGCGACACCATCAAGGCCGGCAAGCCGGTGGTGCTGACGGCGCAAGTGCATGGCGACCGCGAAATCAGGCAGCTGGGCGAGCACAGCTTCGTCATTGAAGGCCAGCCGTCGGCGTTGAAGGTGGAGGCGCGCACCAAGGCGGCGAAGGCCGTGGTGGAACCAGGCTTCGTTGTGTCGGCCGGTCCTCCAGGCAATGTCGACAAGGGGCCGAAGCAGCAGCGCGGCAACGTGCTGCGCATCTCCCTGCCCGCCAGCCAGCAAGCCACGCTGGTAACAGGCATGAAGTTCTGAAAAGGCGCGCCATGGACCAAGCGATATCGAATCCCGACGTGGTCACTGTCGGCGAGGCCATGGCCTTGCTGATGGCGCGCCAGCCCTTGCCGCTGGACGAGGTGAGCGCGTTCGAGCGCGCCACCGCCGGCGCCGAGCTCAATGTGGCGGTGGGCCTGAGCAGGCTGGGATACAAGGTCGGCTACATCAGTGCGCTGGGCACGGACAGCCTGGGCCGCAATCTGCTCAGCTTCATGCAGGCCGAAGGCCTGGACCTGCGCCATGTGCGGCTGGACCCGCAGCACCCGACCGGCTTCATGCTCAAGTCCATGGCGCTCGACGGCAGCGATCCGGAAGTGGAATACTTCCGGCGCGGCTCGGCCGCCAGCCGCCTGTCGCGCGCCGACATCCCGTCCGGCGCCTACCAGCAGGCGCGCCTGCTGCACCTGACCGGCATCTCGCCGGCGTTGTCGGACAGCTGCCGCGACATGGTGCTGACCATGGCCGCGCAGGCGCGCGGCGCCGGCCGCATGGTCAGCTTCGACCCCAACCTCAGGCCGCGCCTGTGGCCCTCGCAGGAGGCGATGACAGAAACCGTCAACGCGCTGGCCAGCCTGGCCGACCTGGTGATGCCCGGCCTGGAGGAAGGCCGGCTGCTGACCGGCCACAGCGAAGCGGCCGGCATCGCGGACTTCTACCTGGCGCGCGGCGCGCGGCAGGTGGTGGTAAAGCTTGGGCCGCAGGGCGCGTACTATGCCGGCCCCGAAGGCCGGGGCGTCGCGCCCGGCGTGCCGGTGCCGAAGGTGGTGGACACCGTGGGCGCCGGCGACGGCTTCGCGGTGGGCGTCATCAGCGCGCTGCTGGAAGGGCTGCCGCTGGCGCAAGCTGCGGCGCGCGGCAACGCGGTGGGCGCGCGCGTGGTGCAGTTCCGGGGCGACTGCGAAGGGCTGCCGACGCGCAGCCAGCTTGGCCTGCAATAACAAGAGCGCGCACCGCCCCGGCGAGGGCGGGCGCGCAAAGAACTATAAAGACAAATTCAGAGACATCTTGGAGAAACGCGCATGGGAACTATGAAAGGTTTGCGCTGGCTAGTCATGACGCTGGTGGCCGCCGCAACAATTATCAACTACATCGACCGCTCGGCCCTCGCGGTCATGTGGCCTGGCATCGCGGAGGATCTCGGCCTGGACAAGCGCGATTACGCCAACATCGTCACCGTTTTCCTGATCGGCTACGCCATCGGCCAGACGCTGTTCGGCAAGCTGTTCGACGCGCTGGGAACGCGGATCGGCTTCATCCTCTCCATACTCGTATGGTCGGTCTCCATCGGCCTGCATTTCGTGGCGCGCTCCGCGCTGTCGTTCGGGCTGTTCCGCGCGCTGCTGGGCGTGGGCGAGGCGGGCAACTGGCCCGGCGCCACCAAGGCCGTGGCCGAATGGTTCCCGGTGCGCGAACGCGCGCTGGCGCAGGGCATCTTCGGCGCAGGCGCATCGCTCGGCTCCATTATCGCTCCGCCGCTGATCGCCTGGCTGTACGCCTATGTGGGCTGGAAAACCACCTTCATCCTGATCGCCGCCCTCGGCTTCTTCTGGGTCGTGCCCTGGCTGATCATCTACAAGTCCGGCCCCGCCGCCCACCCGTGGATCAGCGAGGAAGAGCGCAACTACATCCTGACCGGGCAAAAAACCGAGACCGCCAGGCAGGCCGAGTATGTACCGACGCTGCCGCAGCTGCTGCGCCACCGCCAGAGCTGGGGTGTGATCGTCGCGCGCTTCTTCATCGACCCGGTCTGGTGGCTGTTCGTGGCCTGGCTGCCGCTCTACCTGAACGAGAAATTCCACTTCGATGTGAAGCAGATCGGCATCTTCGCCTGGGTGCCCTACGTTGGCGCCGCGATAGGCGCGCTGTCCGGCGGCTGGCTGTGCGGGCGCCTGCTGCAGCGCGGCTGGAGCGTCAACCGGGCCCGCAAATCCGTGATCGCCCTGGGACTGGCGCTGATGCTGCCCGCCCTGCTGTTCAGCGCGACGGCGGACACGCCGCTGCTGGCGGTGCTGTCGATTGCGGTGATCCTGTTCGGCTTCCAGGCAGCCATCACCAATATCCAGACGCTGCCGAGCGACTTTTTCAGCGGTAAAACCGTGGGTTCGCTGGCAGGCCTGAGCGGCACCTCGGCGGTGCTGGGCGTGATCATCTGCATGCAGCTGGTGCCGTCGATCACCGCGGGCGGCAACTACACGCCCTTCTTCGTGCTCGGCGCGCTACTGGTGCCGCTGGTGTTCCTGGCGGTCTGGCTGGGCGGCGACGTTGCACCGGTCAAGCCCCGCGAGGCCGCACAATGAGCGCCCTCCTCCGCAAACAGCTGCTGTCGGCGCTGGCAGCCGCATGCGCGCTCTGCTTCACCGCGCCGCCCGCGATTGCGCAAGCGCCGGTCCAGCAGGACGAACCCACGGCAGCCGCCACGGCGGCAAAGCCGCGCCTCAGCGCCTCGGAAGCTTTCGAGAAGCAGGACAACGGCCAGTTCCTGCAACTCCACGCGCGCTTCCTTGCGCGCGCAAAAAGCGGCCCGGTCGGCCTGCTGTTCCTGGGCGATTCGATCACGGCCGGCTGGCAGCGCGCGCCGCACATCTGGGAGGCCTATTACGGCAAATACCAGCCCGCCAACTTCGGCATCGGCGGCGCGCGCACGCAGAACCTGATCTGGCAGATCGAGCACGGCGAACTGGAAGGTATCGCGCCCAAGGTAGCGGTGCTGATGATGGGCACCAACAACAGCCTGGATTACAGCGCGGAGGAAATCGCCGCCGCCGACCGCAAGATCGTCGCCATGGTGCGCGCCAGGCTGCCGCACACCCGCATCCTCGTGCTGGGCATCTTCCCGCGCGGCCCGCGCGACGCCAAGGGCGGCCCCGTCACGCCCGCCGCGATCGAGGAGGCATCCAGGCGCATGGCCACTATCGCCGCAGTCAACCGCGAGCTGGCGACGCTGGACGACGGCAAGACCATCCGTTTCCTCGACATCGGCGCGGTATTCCTGGGCCAGGATGGTCGCATTCCGCACACCATCATGCCGGACCAGCTGCACCCCGTCGCCGCAGGCTACCAATTGTGGGCGGACGCCATGCAGCCGCTGCTCGACAGCATGATGAAAGAACCGAAGAAGGACGAAAAATGAAACTGCTACGCGTAGGCGCCCCCGGCGCCGAAAAACCGGCGGCGCTCGATGCGCAAGGCCGCATCCGCGACCTGTCCGCCCTGGTGCCGGACCTGACGCCGGACTGGCTGTCGCCTGAACGGCTGCGCGCACTGGCCGCCGTCGACCTGGAACAGCTGCCGGTACTGGACGCGGGCATGCGCATAGGCGTACCCGTGGCCGGCATCCGCCAGTTCATCGGCATTGCGCTGAACTACCGCAGGCACGCCGAAGAATCCGGCCAGGCGGTTCCCGCCGAACCCATCGTCTTCAACAAGGCCATTACATCCCTGAGCGGTCCGGATGACGCCATCGTCTTGCCTCCGGGTTCGGAGCACACGGACTGGGAGATCGAGATGGGCATCATTATCGGCAGCACCGCGCGCAGCGTGCCGCAGGCGCAGGCGCTCGGCCATGTGGCGGGCTATTGCCTCGCCAACGACCTGTCGGAGCGCCACTGGCAGAACCACCGCAATGGCCAGTGGTGCAAAGGCAAGAGCTTCGATACCTTCGGCCCCATCGGCCCCTGGCTGGTCACGGCCGACGAGATCCCGGATCCGCAGGCGCTGGATATGGAGCTGACCGTGAACGGCGAACGCAAACAGGCCAGCAATACTTCGGACATGATCTTTCCGGTCTCCTTCCTCGTTTCCTACGTCAGCCAGTTCATGACACTGCTGCCCGGCGACGTGATCGTCAGCGGTACGCCCGGCGGCGTAGGCATGGGGCTGAAGCCGCCGCAGTACCTGAAACGCGGCGACGTGGTGCGCCTGGCAATGGACAAACTGGGCACGCAAACCCAGGTGGTTGCGTGATGGGCGCGCCGCGCGCGCTCGCGCTGCCTTTGCTCTGCTGGTCCATGCCTTTTTTCTGCGCCGCGCTGCCTGCGGCCCAAGCCACTGCGCCCGGCGCTTTCACGCCCGCGCCGGCGCTGCAGGCCATATTCGAGGCCGAAGGGGAAGCGCCGTATCCGTCCCCCTATGCCGGCACCCTGAACTTCAGCGCACTGCAATCGAAATACGACTCGGGCCATGGCCACGGCTACCGCAACGAACTGAAAGTCGCGACTAAGCACAGGCTCAGCGCGGCGGCAACGGACGAACGCTTCTCCGCCCTTGTCACGGCCACCATGCCGGCGGGCGCCAAGACCATCGTCGCCCAGTACCACGCCGAGGGCCTGGATACACTGCTCAAGGTCTACGTGCAGGACACCGCCGACAGCAAGGCCCTCGACGGCCAGGCCGGCAACGGCGTGTTCGATGTGCTGGTCCGCATCAAGGGCCAGGACGGCAAGGAAACCATGACGGCGCTGGGTACGGTCCGCTCGGGAGAAAGCTTCGGCCTCGATATCGGCGTCTCCGGCGGAGAAGCAAGCGTTGCCGTCAACACCGGCAAGCACGGCGCCGTGCACACTGTCCCCACGCGCATCAAGAACACCGGTGAAAACATCTACTTCAAGTTCGGCGACTACCTGCAGGCACTCGATCCCGCCACGCAGGCCCACACCACGGACCACGAAAAGTGGGACCAGTATTACCAGCTGAACCGGATAAACAGCAGCCAGGTCCGGTTCAGCCAGACCATTTTCCAACGCGGCAGGAGCCAGCCATGACCCATGAACTGCATCCAGACACCCTTGCCACGCTAAAGACCGTCAGCACCGCCACCCTCACGTCGCTGCTCTACAAGCGAGGCTTCCGCAACGTCTTCATCCAGGGCGCGCGGCCGCTCAAGCCGGGCCAGCGCCTCGCGGGACCCGCCTACACGCTGCGCTACATCCCCTCGCGCGAAGACCTGGACGGCATCGAAGCCTTCCGCGATCCGCGCCATCCGCAACGCGTGGCGGTCGAAGAAATACCGGCCGGCGCGGTGCTGGTGATGGACTGCCGGGGCGACGCGTCGGTGGCGTCGGCCGGCAGCATCCTCGCCACGCGCATGCAGGTTCGCGGAGCGGCCGGCATAGTCACCGACGGCGGCCTGCGCGACGCGGCGGGCATCGCAGCACTGGACATGCCGGCATGGTGCTCCGGCCCTTCGGCGCCGACCAACCTGATACGCCACCACGCGCTGGACATCAACGTCCCCATCGGCTGCGGCGGCGTGCCGGTCTACCCCGGCGACATCATGGTGGGCGACGACGACGGCGTGGTCTGCGTCCCGCTCCACCTGGCCGACGAACTGGCGCGCGAGGCGGTCGAGATGGAACGGTTCGAGGAATTCGTGCTGGAAGAAGTGGCTCGCGGCGTGTCCATCATCGGCCTGTATCCGCCGACGGCGCCCGACACCCGCTCGCGCTACGAGGCATGGGTGGCGCAGAAGGCCGCTGGCTAGCAGGCGCGCCATCGGCTATGATATCCCGGTCTATCAGGGAATCCAATCATGAAAAAAATCGTTGTCAAATTCGGCGGCTCCAACCTTCGGCGGCCCGAAGACATCGACCGCGTGGTCCATGTCGTACAAACCTACAACCGGCCATTGGTGCTGGTGGTGTCCGCTTTCTTCGGCATCACCAATGCGCTGGTCGACTGCGTGCAGGCGGCGCGCGAAGGCGCCGGCACCATGTCGGCGCTGGCCGAAAGCCAGGACTACACGCTGGCGCTGCGCGCGCTGAAAAAGCAGATTCTTGAGGCGAACATCGCCGACCCCGCGCTGCGCGCCCGCACCGAGGCCGCGCTGAATGCGCGCCTGGACCAGCTGACGCGCTTCCTGACCGGCATCCATTACATCGGCGACGTGCCGGACTTCGTCAACGACGTTATCCTCAGCTACGGCGAGCGCCTTTCCAGCCTGCTGCTGACGGACGTGCTGCAAAGCCGTGGCATCGCCGCGCGCGAAGCGCTGCCGGAGGACATCGGCCTGCTCACCGACGGCGTGTTCGGCAATGCCGCCTGCGACTTCGAAGCCAGCGCCGGTCCCGTGTCGCAGGCGCTGGCGGGCGACGGCGTGGTCGTCGTGCCGGGCTTCTACGGCGTCAGCCGCGACGGCAAATCGACGCTGTTCGGACGCGGCGGCTCGGACTACTCGGCCGCCTCCATCGCGCGCTGCATAGGCGCGGAATCGCTGGACGTGTGGAAGGACGTGGACGGCTTCCTCAGCGCCGACCCCGGGGCCGTCAGCGCGCCCCATTCCATCGCCAAGCTGCATTATCTGGAAGCCGCCGAGCTGTCCTACTTCGGCGCCAAGATCCTCCATCCGCGCACGGTGGAGCCGCTGTTCGACCAGGCCATCCCCATCCGCATCCTGAACATCACCAAGCCCGAACTGGGCCTGCATCCCTTCACCGTCATCGACGCCGAGCGCACCGTCACGCACGACGTGGTGAAAAGCGTGTCCTCCAGCGACGACGTCGCCATCCTCAAGCTGCATGGCCCGGGTGTGGGCTTCAAGCCGGGCATCCTGGCCGAAGTCACGACCACGCTGGACCGCCACGGCATCAACATCAAGAGCGTGCTGACGGCGCAAACCGCCATCAACGTGCTGCTGGCGCGCGGCCACCTGGAGGCGGCCTACGAGGCGCTGATGGAACACCATTTGGCTGGCGTGGTCGAAGTGAGCCGCAACGACGCTGTGGCCATTGTGGCCGTGGTGGGCGATGGCGTGCTCGATGCGTCCAACGTGGGCAGCGCGATAGCCAGCAGGGCCTTGTCGGCGGCACTGGCGGGCGGCGTGCGCGTTACGCTGGCAGCGGCGGGCGCCAGCGAAGTGGCGGCCTACATGCTGGTTGACCGCGACGACCGCCGCCTGGCCCTGCGCCTGATACACGACGAGTTCTTCGGCCGGCCCGGCTGAAGCGCCTGAATGGCTGACCAGACCCATTCCCGGCCGCATCCGCTGCTGACGGCGCTTGCGCTGTCACTGGCGGCGGCCGTCGCGCTTGGGCTGTCCCGTTTTTCATACGGCCTGCTGCTGCCGCCCATGCGTGCGGACCTGGAATGGCCCTACCTGCAAGCGGGCGCGATGAACACCTGCAATGCGCTGGGCTACTTCCTCGGTGCGCTGGCCACACCGGCATTGATGCGCCGCCTGGGCGTGTGGCGCTTGATGATAGCGGGCTGCATCCTGGCCAGCCTGTTCATGCTCGTCTCGGGAGCCGTAACCGGCGCAGCGGCGCTGTTCCTGCAGCGCCTGTGCGCGGGCGTGGCCAGCGCTTTCGTCTTTATTGCGGGCGGCGTGCTGGCGGCGCGGCTGGGCTCCATGCACAGCGAGCGCGCGGGTTTCTATATCGGACTGTATTACGGCGGCACGGGCTTCGGCATCGCGCTGTCGGCCTTGCTGGTGCCGGCGGCGCTGGGCGCCGCGCAGCAGCACGGCGTGGCGCACGCGTGGCAATGGCCCTGGCTGGCGCTGGGCATTGCCTGCCTGCTCGCGACCGCCGTCATGGCCGCCCCCGCGCGGGCCATAGGCGAGGCGCCCGCAGGCCAGGGCGGCAAGCAGCGCTTCGCCGTGCGGGACTTTGCCTTTGGCCTGAGCGGCTACTTCATGTTCGGCGTTGGCTACATAGGCTACATGACTTTCGTGATCGCCCTGCTCAAGCAGCAAGGCATGAGCGCGGAGCTCATTACGCTGTTCTACACCTTGCTGGGACTGGCGGTGGTGGCGTCCTCGCGGGTCTGGGCGGGCATGCTGGACCGCTTCAAGGGCGGCGAATCGCTGGCGATATTGAACGCCCTGCTCGGCGCCGTCACCATCCTGCCCGCGCTGACCAGCGCGGCGCCCATCGTCTTCATCTCCGGCATCGTGTTCGGCGGGGTGTTCCTGTCGGCTGTGGCGTCGACCACGGCGCTGGTGCGGCACAATCTGCCGCAGGAGTCCTGGTCGGCGGGCATCAGCGCGTTCACCACGGTGTTCGCGCTGGGCCAGATCATCGGGCCAACGGTGGTGGGCTGGATCGCGGACGGCCCGGCCGGCCTGGAACGCGGCCTGATCGCCTCCGCAGTGGCACTGTTCATCGGCGCGGGACTGGCGTCGCGGCAAAAAGCCCTGCCTTGACGCCTGGCCTTTACTGATCGTAGCTGTGGACGAAGGGCTTGAACACGTCCTTTGCCGCAGCAGGCTTGCCGAACCAGCGCACCAGCGGCGACGGCCAGGCGTCGGACACGGGCAGCAGCGTGAAAGCGCCTGCAATGTGTCGCGGCGCATCCAGCGGTATGCCAATTTCCGGTATTGTGCCCTTGTTGCCGGGGCTGGCGATCAAGGCGTTGTGGCTCAGCAGCGTGCCGTCGCCGCTGCGTTCCACTGCCACGTCGGCGGCGGGCATAGCCAGCGCAAAGCCGGCGCCGCCCCCGGTGCTCAACACGGCGAGCTCGGTCCCGCGCCGGTTGCCCTGGAAGTGCAGGTCGGCGCGGTTCAGGTGGTACAGGCCGAATTCGTTGAGCCTGTCCTTGCCGGGATAGCCTGCATACGGCCCCTGGCCTATCCAGCGGAATTCGTCCGTGCCGGCGGGCGCCAGCACCGACAGCCCGGCTTCGGACATGCTGCCCACGGCGTCGAACGACGCGTAATCGTAGCTGACGGCGATGCTGCCATTGGCGGCGATCTCCAGCTGGTAGCCGCCTGCCAGGCCGCCCTTGCCGCTGCCCAGCTTTGACGCGCTGCCGCCGCTTGCAGCACTTGCGCCGGGCAGCAAATCGTCGGCGGCTGCCGTCTGCACGGCCGCCTGGATGGCAGCCGAGCGCGCGGCGGCTTCGTCGTGCAGCGGATAGCGGCCTGAAACAGCAAGGCGCACTTTGCCGCCCGCTTGCTCCACTTTCACCACCGGCTGCTCAAGGCTGGTCAGCGTGGACGACAGCCACAGGGGCGACGTCTTGGCCCGCAGCGCTTCCGCCATGGTCGGCTTGCGCCCGCTGTGCGGATAAATCCCGGCCACCAGAACCTTGCCCGCATGGTCGCGGATGGTGAGTTCGCCGGAAGCGCGCTGCACGGACAGCGTCCATTGGGGCAGCGATACCGTCACGCCGTCGGCGCTTTCGCTCACGGCCGGTTCGCCTTGCCGGGGCAGGCTGGCGGTCCAGCTGAGGCGCGCGGCGCCGCTCCCAGCCGCGCGCGCAGCATCGCCCACGCCGTCGGCTTCCAGCGCGGCCGCCCGGGCCAAGGCAGCTGGGCCTGCCAGTTCCAGCCGCACCGTGCGCTCATTGATTTGCAGGCCTTGCTCGTCCACCGCGCGCACATGCAGCGCCAGCACGTCGCCGTCCGTCCCTGCCGGAACGGTAACCGGGATGCGCACGGTTTGCTGCCCGCGCGCGGCCGCGCCCAGCGCCTGGCTGCCCTGCTGGACGCTCTTGCCGTTGCGCTGCAATGACCACAGCAGCTTTACGCCGCGCAGCGCGCGGAAGTCGTAACGGTTCTCCACCGTCAGCGCGATCTCCTGCGCGCCCGTCCGCACGGCGGCGGAACGCTCGCCAAACTGCACCGGCGCATACACTTTGCGCATCTGCCAGAAGTCCACCTGCGGCGTGCGGTCGGCGTAGGTCAGGCCGTCGGCGCCGTCCAGGCCGTGGGTGTCGTAGTGGTGGTACTGGTCCAGCCACGCCGTCTGCGTGGGCTTGCCGGGGTCCACCGGCTGGCTGCTGGCGCGCAGCAGGCCCTGGTCGTGGAAGTGCCAGATGGCGCCGCCCGCGAAGACGGGATTGGCCTGGATGATGTCCCACTGCGCCTGGATGCGGTCCGTGGCCAGCCCCAGCGCGTGCGCGTACTCGGTCAGGATGGTGGGCCGCTTCAGCTTCTGCGCGTAGCCCGCCAGCGTTGCGTTGCTTGGGTAGTGCGGCGAGTACAGGTCCACAAAATCCGGAATGCGCTCGTAGTTCTTGGCGAAGTAGCTGCCTATCTTCGGATAGGTAATGGGCCGCGTCGGGTCCAGCCGCTTGGCGATGCGCCCGGCCTCCATTTCCGCGTCCGTGATGGGATTCTCGTTCCCTATGCTCCAGATC
Organism: Pseudoduganella sp. GW821-FHT05F09; assembly: GCF_059419605.1. NCBI lineage: Bacteria > Pseudomonadati > Pseudomonadota > Betaproteobacteria > Burkholderiales > Oxalobacteraceae > Pseudoduganella > Pseudoduganella sp. GW821-FHT05F09. Next base: position 844,570 of record NZ_JBWKSD010000001.1, on the reverse strand, counting down.
AGCACCGAGGGCCGGTTCTTGTCACGCGCAATGGTCGGTTCCACCCGTGCCCGGATGGCGTCGCGGTAGTCCGGCTTTTCCAGGTTCTTCTCGCCATGGCCGATCGCCACTTCGTCCATCACGTAAATGCCCAGCTCATCGCACAGCTCCAGCAGGCGCGGGTGCGGCGGGTAGTGCGAGGTGCGCAGGAAGTTCACATTCCCCTGCTTCATCAGCGCCAGGTCCTGCCGCATCTGCGCTTCGGTGACGGCGCGGCCGGTCCTGGCATCAAGATCGTGGTGGTTCACGCCGCGCAGCTTGATGGGGCGGCCATTCAGCAGCAGCACGCCGTCCGCTATGCTGACTTCGCGCAGGCCTATGCGCTCCTCCACCGTCTGCATGGTCTTGCCGCCGGACGACACGGTGAGGCGCAGCCGGTACAGAGACGGCGTTTCGGCGGTCCACAGCCGGGGCGAGGCTATGCGGATAACGCCGGCCCGCCGCGCATCGCCCGAGCGGGGCAAGGAGAACTCGCCCACGGTGCGGCCGTCCGGCGCCAGCAGCACGGCGCGCACGTCGGCGTCCGCCTGGCTCAGGTCCGCCTGCACCGTCAGTTCGGCGGCGCCGCCGTCCAGCAAACGGGTCTTGGTGCTGTAGTCCTGCAAGTGCGCGGCGGGCAGCGAGAACAGCGTAACGTCGCGGTAGATGCCGGACAAGGACCAGTCGTCATTCAGGTCGAACTCAAAGCCGTGCGGCTTGGTGGTGACACGCACGGCGAGCACATTGTCCGCATTGGCGTCCGGCAGCAGCAGTGCGCTCACGTCGAAAGTGTGGCGGTTGAAGGCGCTGGCGGAGGACTCGCCCGCCTTCTTCCCGTTCACCCAGACCTCGTAGCCGAACGCCACGCCTTCAAAGCGCAGGAAGGCACGCCTGCCGCGCCAGTCCGCAGGCACCAGGAAGCTGCGGCGATAGAGGCCCAGCCCGTCCTTCAGCTCGTCGGCATAGGACGGCTCGGCAAAGCCCTTCAGCTCCCAGTTGGCGGGAACCGGAATGGTGGCCCACGACGACGCGTCGAACTGCGGCGCAGTGAAGCCGCCGTCGGCGCCTATGTCCAGGCTGGGCAGGTATTTGAAGGACCAGTTGCCGTTCAAGGAACGCGTGTAGGCGGCGTCGCTGGAGGGATAAGCAGAAGCAGAAGCAGAAACAGAACCAGCAGCGGAAGCCGAAGCCGCGCCGCCTGCAATGAACGCGGCAGCCAGCATGGCCGCCACCGGGACGAGTTTGAAGGGGAGCATGTGACGCAATCCAGTAAGGAGCCGCCAGGGCGGCGGCTGGTTGCCACGAACAAGCCGGCCCGATTGAATACCGGGCCGGCGGGGCTGCTTAGCGCGCGCCCTGGAACATCAGGCCGCTGTCGTTCAAGCCGAACTTGTACTTCTTGTTCATCTCGATGATCTCGGCGCCGGCCAGCAGCGCCGGGCCGTAGCCGTGCGCCGCCTTCACGCTGGTTGGGCGGTAGGAGTAGAACGCCGGGTCGAACGCCATGCCGGTGCCCACGCAGATGCCTTCGATCTGGCCAACGGCCGTCACCTTGCTGGCTACCGCGTTCCAGGCCAGGTTGGCCATCGGGCCGTACATCTGCGCGTCCACGTAGCCGCGGTTGACGGCGCGGGCGATGGCGTAGGTGTAGATGGCGGTGGCGGAGGTTTCCTGATAGGTGTCCGGACGGTCGATCAGCTGGTGCCAGAAGCCGTCGCGGGTCTGGTATCCGGCCAGGCCCTTGATGTGGGCGCGCAGCTGCTCCAGCACCGCGTTGTACTGCTTGTGGTTCTTCGGCAGCACTTCCAGGATTTCAACCATGGACATCACAGCCCAGCCGTTGGCGCGCGCCCAGCGCATTTCGGGATGGTCGCGCAGGCCTTCCACGTAGCCGTGCATGTACAGGCCCAGCTTGGGATTGAACATGCGCTTGGAGAACTGCAGCACCTGCTTGGTGGCGTCGTCGAAGTGCTTGCGGTCGCCGGTGACGGCGCCCAGGTAGGCCATGGTCGGCACGCCCATGAACATATCGTCCAGCCACATGGTGTCCGGCAGCGGACGCATTTTCACGCCGCCCTTGCCATCCGGGCCGCCACGCGCCAGGGTGCCGTCCTTGAGGCGGTACTCCTTCTTGGTCACGAAGTCGCCGCAAATGCCTATCATCTGCGAGTAGTCGACCGGCGATCCGCCCAGCTTGGCCTTCATGAAGCTGTGGCACAGCGCGCCCGCGTCATCCAGCGCGTGCGGGTTCAGGAAGCTCTTGATAGGCGCATGCGCGTTCTTCGGGTCGGCCTGCACCACTGGATAGTAGGTCTTGGTCAGTTGCGACAGCAACTGGTGGCGCTTGAGCGTGTAGTCGGTGTAGCGCTTGTCGCCGGTGGCTGCGCCCGCAGCGAGCATGCCGATATAGGTAACGCCCCATTCGTAGCTGGTCAGGCGGAAGTCACCGGGCTTGATCACCGCGTCCGGGTCGGGGCGGGTCAGGTCGGTCACCGGCGTGCCGTCGGCCTTGTGCACCAGTTCAGCCGGCGTGGTGCGGTCCAGATAGGTGAACACACGGTCCAGCACCGCCTTCACTTCGGCCGTGTCCATGGCGCGGTACGGGGTGGGATAGTCCACCACCAGCGCGTGCAGCATGGCGTCGGCCGCAGCCGGCCCCTTTTCCTGGGCGACTGGCGCTTCCTGGGCCGATACGTTGAACGCAGCCGGGAACAGGCCGGCGACGAGCGCACTGGTCACACAGCGGCGCAGCTTCGAGGCATTCATTAAATACGTCTCCTTGATTGGAATGAAAATGTTTGCCAAGGATATGCCACAAAAAATGATTGTAACAATCAACTTTATGACTAATGAAATCATATCCGCGACACTTTTCATAAGGAGCGGGCAAAAACGGGCATGATAGTGGTCAAATGAAAGCGCAAACGGAAGCGCAAGCAAATCCGGGGGAAGCACGAAGGGGACGGGCTTATGCACACTGAAGTGGTTGACTGGCTGACAATACATTTTCTGCCGCACGAGGCGGAACTGCGCCGCATGCTGCGCCGCGTCTGCATCGGCCCGGCGGAGGTGGATGACGTGGTGCAGGAGACCTGCTACCGCATCCTGTCCATGCCCAGCCTGGACCACGTGCGCGATCCCAAGCCATTTGTGTTCCGCGCCGCGAAAAACATCGTCCTTGACCGCATCAAGCGCGACAACGTGGTCCACATCGAAGCCCTGGCCAACCTGGAAGAGCTGGACATTGCCGACACGGCACCCTCGCCCGAGCGCGTGGTGTTCGCGCGCTCCGAGCTGGAATGGGTGATAGGACTGGTGGCCAATCTGCCCGACCGCTGCAAAAGCGTGTTCCGGGCGCGTCGAATACATGGCCTGTCGCAGCAGGAGACCGCCGAAACGCTGGGCCTGACCGGCGGCGTGGTGGAACACGAAATGATGAAGGGCATGCGGCTGATGTCGGAAATGATCGCGCAGTACGGTATGCAGCCGGGTATGCCGCAGAGTGCAGGCGCCAGCAATTTCATCCCGGGCAAGCGCCCGGCCAAGAGAATCAATGCCAACGATTGACAACGAAGCCTTCGAATGGGTGACGCGCAAATTCGCGCGCGGCCTTAGCGAAGAGGAAAGCGCCCGGTTCGACGCCTGGTATGCGGCCGACACGCGGCACCAGGGCGCGTATGTGCGCGCCATGGCAATTTACAACGCGATCGATCTCGCGACGGCGCCGCAAGCGCTTGCGCCGGAATCCGCCCGGGCGGCCAGGCGGACCCTGAGCCGGCCCCTGGCGTCCCGGCGCGGCTGGATGGCGGCGGCGATGGCGGCCTGCGTGGCCGCGACAGTGGGCGTGATGCGCTTTTCAGCCGTCCACGATGACACGGTGCTGGCCACGGCCAAGGGCGAATTCCGCAAGGTGCCGCTGCAGGACAAGTCCATCGCCACCATCAACAGCGGAAGCCGGATCGCGGTGGAGTTCACGCAGCAGCAGCGCAAGATCGAGCTGCAACAGGGCGAAGCCTGGTTCGAGGTGGCCAAGGACAAGTCCAAGCCCTTCATCGTTGCATCGGGCGATGCCCGCATCCGCGCGGTGGGCACCGCGTTTTCTGTGCGGCGCTTCGAGCAAGGGACGGAAGTGCTGGTGACCGAGGGCACGGTGGAGGTCTGGAGTGAAGGCCGCGCGGCGGAACGGCGCCAGCTTACGGTGGGTGAACGGGCCTTCCTGGCATCCGGCGCCAGCCCGATTGCCGTCAGCCGCCAGCCTGCTGAAGTGAGCCGCAAGCTGGCCTGGCGGGAGGGCAAGCTGGTGCTGAAGAACCAGACCCTGAGCGACGCCGTCGCCGACTTCAACCGCTACAGCGCCAAGCCTATCGTCATCGCCGACGCGGCGCTGGGCGGCAAACGCCTGTTCGGGCAGTACAAACTGGACGAGCCGGAGCTGTTCGCCAACGATGTGAGCACGGTGCTGGCGGTGCCGGTGACCATTACTGCGGACGCGATTTTCATTGGCCGCCAGTAGATGCGTGCAATTGCTGCGCAAGTAGGCATCGTCGCCGTGGGCGCGCTGGCGCTGGCGCATACAGGACCGGCGGCGGCGCAGGAAGCTGCGCGGCCATACAATATTCCGGCCGGCCCCGCGACGGACACCATTCCGGAGTTTGCGCGCCAGGCCGGCATCAACATCCTGGTGTCGGCAGACATTCTGGACGGCGTCGCCACCAATGCGCTGGCGGGAACGCTGGCCACCTCCGAGGCGGTTAGCCGGCTGCTGGCATGCACAGAACTTGCGGGCCGGGTTGGCGCCAGCGGCACCGTGGTGATACTGAAGCGCACGCCGTCCGAGCCCGGCGATGCGGCGGCGGCATGCGGCGCACCGCCCGCGCTGCCCGAACTGCCCGAACTGCCGCCGGTGCTGGTGGTGGGCACGCGCGCGTCGCAGCAGTCGGGTATAGAGCGCAAGAAAAACGCCGCCACCGCAACGGACTCCATCGTCGCCGAGGACGTGGGCTCGCTCCCGGACCGCAACATCGGCGAGGCCATCTCGCGCATGGCCGGCATCGCGCTGGACCGGGGCGACTTTGGCGAAGGCGTGAGCGTGGCGGTGCGCGGCAACGGGCCTGAGCTGACCCGCGTGGAGCTGGACGGGCAAGCCGTGCAATCGGCCGGCGGCTCCGACATGAACGGCGGCGGCGACGGCCGCGCCGTCGAGTTCCGCCAGCTTTCGGCGGACCTGATCAAGAGCGTGGACGTGGTCAAAGGCTCCACCGCCGACATGGTGGAAGGCTCGCTGGGCGGCAGCATCATCATCAAGACGCGCACCGGCCTGGACTTCAAGAAGCCCTACGCCTCGCTGCGGCTGGGCGCGACCCAGCACTCGCTGAACAGGCAGTGGCAGCCGGACGCCAACGTCATCCTGTCGGACAAATACCTGGACGGCCGCCTCGGCCTGCTGCTCAACGCCTCCAGCACCACGCTGGTCAACGAAGGCCACTCTGCGCAAACCGCAGGCAACGGCAACCAGGGCTATTTCCGTCTGTACGACTTCGACAATTCGCCGGACAAGACCTTCAGTTTCCAGCCCGGCACCGTCAACAAGGCGGACCTGGCCGCAAGCACGCCCCTGCTGCAATCGCCGCTGTCCGGCGGCGGCTTTTTCAACTCGGGCAGCCCGCTGGACATCGTCACGCGTTCGGCCGCCGCGCGGACCAAGGAGGACTGCGCCGCCGCCTTCCCGGCCCTGGGCGCAGCCCAGCTGAACGCCATCTCGCCTGCGGCCCGCCTTGGGGCGCAGACCCAGCGCGGCAACGAGCTGGCCACCTGCCTGAACCAATGGAACGACTACACCCCGTCCGCACCGCGCTATCTGGTCAGGCGCGAAATCGACCGCCGCAAAAACCTCGACCTGCGCGCCGACTTCAAGGTCAGCGACGAGTTGACCGTCTACGCCAAGGGCAGCTACAACAAGCGCCACAACGACATCAACGTGCTGGCCTACAGCCTGGGCAACCTGGCCATCGTCAACGGCGTGCCGAACACGGTGCCGGGATCGGTGGCGGTGGACGCAGCCCACCACCTCACGCAGTACACCTTTCAGGGCGGCGCCGCGCGGACCGACCAGCTGCACGACATTGGCCTCACCACCGCGACATACCTGCAGCTGGGCGGCAGCTTCAAGCGCGGCGGCCTGTCCGCCGACTTCTTCGTGGGCGACGCGGGCTCCGACTTCCAGCGCGGCGCCAAGCGGCTTTCCTTCACCGACTACTACGGACCGGCCACCGCCAGGCTGCTGTCGAACGGCTTGTGGGGCTACACCTTTCCCGAGACAGACCCGATCAAGGAACAAAGTTTCGAGCGCTACGCCAGGCTGTTCCCGAACGGCGCCAGCGCGGCCATCCTGCCCGGCCCCTACAACACGCAGGCGGTGCCGGCTTATACCGTCGAGCAGCAGCAGGCGGTGACCTCGTCGCCCAACGTGACGTGGGAGCCGCAGATCCGCGAGAGCGGCGAGCGCACCGCCAAGCTGGACCTGGCTTACGCCGTGCCGGAAACCGTCCCCTTCTTCAAGCGAATCAAGTCCGGCTTCAATCTGCGAGATACCGGCAGCAAGAGCTGGACCATCAACAACGGCGGCTACGTCCTGCGCGATCCGGTGGGCGTGTACGGCCAGCCCGGCTACGTGGCGCCGCTGGTGCTGCCCTCGCCCACCTTGCGCAGCACCCTGTACGGCTGCCAGGACACGCCAGGCTCCCTGGCGCCCGGCGGCAACAAGTGCCAGTATGGCCTCATCATGAAGGACAACACGCGCCAGGCCTTCGACAGCTCCTACGTCATGACCATGCCGCAGTTCATGGACCTGCTGCGGCAGACCATGGTACTCAAGGCCACGCCCACCAGCTTCTTCCACGGCGCCAAGGACAGTCCGCAAGGGCTGATGGACAACTGGACCCAGATCAACGTGGAAAAAGTGTTTGCGCTGGCTGGCATCCCGAACGCCAATTTCGATTGCGTGAAGCGCTGCAAGGCAAGCGACGGCAAGGTCTACGACCAGCCCTACGCGCAGCTCAAGGAGCGCGCCTCGGCGTTCTATCTGATGGGCGACTTCAGCGCCCTGCCCTTCGGCCTGGAACTGGACGGCAACGTGGGCGTGCGCTACGTGCGCACCCGCGTTGACGGCACCGGCATGATGACCTTCGTCGCCATCACCAAGAGCGGCGCCTACGACCCGCTCAACCGCGACGCGCCGGGCGGCATCGTCACCACGCGGTTTTCCCAGGCCACCCGCACGGAAGGTACGGCCAGCGACATCCTGCCCAGTCTTAACCTGGCCTTGTGGCTGATGCCGGACCGGCTGGTGGCACGCTACAGCGCGGCCCGCACCGTGGCGCGGCCGCCGGTGTCGCGCCTGCTGCCGTCCGGCGTCTGCACCTTCGACGAGCGCAGCGAAGACGAGAACGAAGTGTTCCAGAAGTGCTCCGGCACCATAGGCAACCCGCTGCTGCGGGCGCAGCAGAACGTCAACCAGAACCTCTCGCTCGAGTACTATCCCAACCGCGACACGATGTTTAGCGCCGCCGTGTTCCGGCAGCGCGGCAAGGTGGGCGCGGCGGTGCCGCAGGGCGTGTCACATCTTCCCCTGCAGGCGCCGCTGGCGGCCGGCGCAGGCGCCCCCTTCGCGGACACGCTGTTCGACTACTCCACCTGGATGAACGGCGCGGCCTCCAGCCGCACCGGCCTGGAGCTGGGCGCCAAGACCGCCTTCACCTTCCTGCCCTCGCTGCTGCGGCATACCGGCATCGACGCCAACTACAGCAAGCAGCGCTCCAGGTCCAGCACCGAGAACATCGTGGACCTGCTGACCGGCGCGCCGCTGCCGCCTGCGCGCGAGTCCAGGTACACCTACAACTGGGCGCTCTGGTACGACGACGGCAAGCTGGCCGCGCGCGTGGCGGTGCAGGCGGTGGCGGCGTACTTCAACTGCATCGCCTCTTGCGGTGCTGCGGGCGTGAACAACTATCCGAACGCGGCGCCGGTGCGCACCGGCTTCCCCTACAACCCGGGCTCGCCGAACTTCAAGGACGGCACACGCTACGTGGACGCCAAGCTTTCCTACCGATGGCGGCCCAACGTCGAGTTCTTCATCGAAGGACGCAACCTGGCCAACGCCACCACGTCCAACAGCCAGGCGCAGTTCGCCCCCTTTGCCGACGGCACGCCCAACCTGCTCGACTTCAACTACGCCGGCCGCCGCGTCATGGCCGGGGTCACCTTCCGCACCCAGTAGACAAGGCCACCTTGACCATGAACCATGCAAGCAACCCGCACCGCCGCACCTTTCTGAGCCGCGCCGGCGCCCTCGCGGCGGCAACGGCAACCTCGATTCCTTTCGCCGCAGCCCAGTCCAGCGCGGATCCCTGGCAGCGCGCGCAGGACATCATCGACCGCTGCAGCCAGCCGCCCGGCTTCCGCAAGGAGGACTTCCCGGTCACCGCATTCGGCGCCAAGTCCTGCCAGCTTGTGGCCGCCACCTCCACCTGGCGCAAGGTGCAGTGGGAAGTGAAGACGCCGGCGCCCGGCTCGCACGACTGCTATCCCGCCATCGCCGCCGCCATCGCGGCCTGCCACAAGGCGGGCGGCGGCCGCGTGCTGATCCCGGCGGGGAGCTGGTACTGCAAAGGCCCCATCGTGCTGCGCTCCAATGTGCACGTGCATCTGGCTTCGGGCGCGCAGGTCTACTTCAGCGCCAACCCGGCCGACTACGCCAAATACGGCGACATCGACTGCGGCGAGCGCGGCAAACTGGTGATCTCGCGCTGGCAGGGCAACGACGTGCTCAATTATTCGCCGCTGGTGTATGCGTACAAACAGAACAACATCGCCCTGACCGGCGCCGACTGGACCAGCGTGCTCAATGGCCAGGCCGGCGTGCCCTTCGAATCCGGCGGCAGCTCCTGGTGGGGCTGGGTGGACCGCAAGGGCGACGAAGTCAGCGCCGCCACCGTCAATCCGCTCAACCTGCCGCTCGATGCGGTGGCTCCGGGCCTGAGCCCTGCTGAACGCGCGCTGATACAGGGCGAGCACCCGCGCTGGAACGGCGATACGCGCTACCTGCCTGCGCTGTCCGAGGCCGGAGTGCCGCTGGCGCGGCGCGTGTTCGGCGTCGGCCACCATCTGCGGCCATGCCTGGTCGAATTCATTGGCTGCAGCGACGTGGTGATGGAGGGCTACCAGGCCGTCGCCTCGCCGTTCTGGATGCACCACCCGGTCGACTGCCGCAATGTCCGCTTCAGCAAGGTGAACATGGAGAGCATAGGCCCGAACAACGACGGCTTCGATCCCGAGTCCTGCGACACGGTGCTGGTGGACGGCTGCACCTTCAACACCGGCGACGACTGCATCGCCATCAAGTCCGGCAAAAACCTCGACACCCAGTTCGGCCCGACGCGCAACGTGGTCATCCAGAACTGCATCATGAACAGCGGCCATGGCGGCGTAACGCTGGGCAGCGAGATGGCGGCAGGCATCGAGCATGTGTACGCGCAGAAGATCGAATTCCGCAACGCGCACTGGGCCACCGATCCGCTGGGCAGCGCAATCCGGCTGAAGACGAATATGAACCGTGGCGGCTTCCTGCGCCACCTCTACGTGCGCGAGGTGCAGCTGCCCAATGGCGTGGACGCGCGCGACAAGCGCGGCAAGCAGGCCACCGGCGGCGGCGCCATCGTCACCATAGACTGCAACTACGCGGCGGGGGACGACGGCGTGCGCACCCGGCCGCCCAGCGTGTCGGACGTGCACATCTCCAGGCTGCGGGCCGGGACGGTCAGGATGGCGGACGGCGACTACTCGTGCTACCAGGCCGTGGTGATACTCGGCCCTGTCGCGTCCAGCTTCAACGGGCCGGCGGGGACGGCCATCCTGCCGGTGACGAACATCTCCATCACCGATTGCGACTTCGGCACGGCGCGCAACGCCGGCCAGCCGGTATTCCTGCACAACGCCCGGAACGTGGTGCTGAAGAATGTGAAAATCAACGGCAAGACGATCAGCGAGGCGCTGTCATAGCGACGGCAATATGCCTTCGGCCCGGACTTTCCAGCCGGTTTTAGGGAAGCCCGGCGCGGAACCCGCGTGGCCGTCCCAGCCGCCCGCCATCAGCGCGACGGCCAGCAGCAGGCCTCCGTTGGACGGGAAGTAGGTCTCCGCCGCGCGCTGGTAGCCGGGGCCGTCCGGTCCGGCGTCCGGCCGCGCTCCCGCTTCCGCACCGGCGCCCGTGGCGGTGGGCACGAAGGCGGCGGCGTGCGCGTCCAGATGCACGCGCGGCGTCATGCCGCTGCTGCCGAACTGGTTGTTTTTCGCGTCGAAGAACAGCCACGCCAGGGCCTCCTCCGGCGCGTTCAGCCGCGCTGCGGTCATGGCCATCATCGGATAGTCCCAACCCCAGGTCTGGCGCAGGTCCCAGTCGCGCTTCACGCGGTCCAGCGTGCGGCGCATGGCGGCTTTGTCCACCCCGCGCCCCGGCAGCCAGCCCAGCGGCATCAGGAAGGACGGATGGTCGCGGTTCTGGCAGTCCTCCTCCAGCGCGTTCGATTTGCAGGCGCCCGCCGCCTTGCTCCAGAAGTCCGGCTCGGAGCGCACCGGCAGATACAGGCCGTCCTTCTGCGGCAGCTCCGGCCAGTTTGCCAGCACGGCGTCCCAGTCCGCGCGGCGGCCCTTGCCCGCGCGCTCGCGCCAGGCCTGCGCCGTCTCTATCCCCCAGCGGAAGTACGCCACCTCGAAGGCGGGATCGAAAGTACCCAGCGGCGCGAAGTTTTCCTGCACCGGAATGATGGGCGGACCGAGGCGCACCTTGCCGCTCTGTTTATCCAGATGCGCGTATGAAGCCAGCAAGGCGGCGGTTTCCTCGACCAGTTCGCCGTAGGCTTTGAGCACGCCCGCCCCACCGCCACCGCCGCCGGCCCGGTACAGCAGCTCGCTCATATAGATCGGGTGCGGCTGCTGCCACATGATGAAGGGCGAGACCTTGGACGGGCTGTCGGCGCCGTCCGGACCTATCATTTTTGGCCACCAGGCGCCCTTCAGGCCCTGCTCCGCCGCGCGCGCCCTGGCCTTGGGCAGGAAGCCGACGTACCAGCCCAGGCTTTTTTCAAGCAGCTCCGGACGGCCCCACAGCGCAAAGTGCGCCGAGTGCCAGGGGTGCATTTCCAGATGCGACTTGCCGTTCCAGCTATTGGAAAACAGTCCCTCCTCCTGCGGCGCAAAGCTCCCCGCCGCATTCACCGCCATCAGGTATTGCGACAGGATGACGCGGCGCTCCAGCTCCGGGGCGCGCGGATCAGTGGAACCGGAAAAGTCCACCATGCCGCCCTTGGTCCAATAGTTCCGCCAATGCCGCTGCACGGACGCTGCCGCAGCAGCAGGCGCCGGCATGGCGGCGCCGGGCTGCGGCGAGAACTGCGCCATCACCGTCAGGGTGCGGGATTTCGTGCCGGCGCGGTAGGCATGGGCGTCCGTCCGCTCTATCACTGCGCCCGGCGCGGCGATGGCTGCGTAATAGGTGGTGGCGTCCATCTTGCGCTGCAGGCGCAGCTCGCCGGCCTTGCCTGGCAGCTCGCTGGTGCTGTGGGCGGCGGGATTGCTCCAATCCGACGGATCCGGATTGAGGTTTTTGGACACGCCGGGGAAGCGCACGGCCACGCCCAGGCGCCCTTGCTCCACCAGCGCGGAGCTTACCTCGGCCATGACGGTGTCCTGGTCCGGCAGCACGCGGGTGACGACGGTGACGGCCTCGCCGTCGTAGGTGAAGCGGCTGGTCAGCGTGCCGGTCCACAGGTCCAGCGACTGGCGCGTGTCCCGGATGTCGGCAAAGCGCGCGGGCGAGCCGTCTTTGGCGCGCAGGTCCAGCGACAGGCGGCCGAGCGAATAGCGGTGCGGGTTTTCGCGTATCCAGGCCACTGCGGGGTTGTTCGCGGCCTCGGCCCAGTCCTTGATGTAGCCGTAGCGGCGCGTGTGGCCGTGCACGGGGATCTCGATCTGCGTATCGCGCACCGTATGGCCCTGCGGATTCGGGAAGCTGTGCCAGGCCCACTGCGCCTCCGTGAGCAGGGGCGCGATCTTGCTGTAAGCCTCGGTGAAGGTCTGCAGGCCGGTGATGTCAGCCGTGAAGCCGATATTCCCGTTGCCCAGCATCAGAGGCGCCGAACGGTCAACCGCTGTCAGGACCGGATTATGCCGCGTGACCAGCGCCTTGCGGTCTATGCGCTCCGCCGGGCCTATGCGGCGGGCGGCGGCGTGGCCGGCCGCAGGCAGCGCCAGCGCGGACGCGGCGGCTGCGGCGGTGAGCATGAGACGGCGGCGGGAAAACAGGAAAGCACGCATGTCGCTGGCCTTGATCTTCGATTCATGGCTGGCCATTCAACCATACGCCGCCCCGGAAAGTGAAGATTTATACGCCGCAGGGCGCCAATTAATCAAGTTCTTGCGTGTTTGCTGTTTTGGTTGAGGAAACTTCGCGTTCGCTAGTCTTATCTCTTAACGGGGCAGCGTTCCCGGCAAAACAAGATGAGGGAGACAGGATGACATTTTCTATGAGGACGGGCGCGCTCGGCGCCATGTGCCTGGCGCTCGCCGCACCGGCGTTCAGCGCCGTAGTCGGCACCAACACACCCGCTCCGGAAGTGACGGCGGCGCGCCTGGCCGAGCTGCCGGCTGCGCAGCGCGCCGTCTGGGCCGACTATATTGCGCGCTCGCAGAAACAGGAACGCTACGACCGCGACACCCTGGCGGCCGAACTCCGGCCCGGCGAAACGGCGCCTCCCCCGCCGCTGGCCGGCAGCAGCAAGATGCCTCTGAATAAGGACGCGGCGTGGTATGGCACCCCCGAGGCGCGCGCCATTGCGGACAATATCGCCAGCTTCCAGACCCCGTCCGGCGGCTGGAGCAAGAACCAGGACCGAACCAAGCCTGCGCGCCTGCGCGGCCAGCGCTACGCCAACGACGCCGAAACCATGGCGCTCAATACCGGCAGCTTCGACGCGCCGCATGACCGCTTCTGGACCTTCGTCGGCACGCTGGACAACGGCGCCACCACCAGCGAGATGCGCTTCCTGGGCCGCGTGCAGGCGCGCCTGCCCGGCAAGGACGGCGACGCCTACCGCGCCAGCATCATCAAGGGCATCAAGTACCTGCTGATGGCGCAGTATCCCAACGGCGGCTGGCCGCAGAACTACCCGCTGGAAGGCGGCTTCCACGACGGCATCACCTTCAATGACAACGCGGTGGCCGAAGCGGCCATGATCCTGGAGGATATCGCCGAAGGCCATGCGGACTTCGCGTTCGTGGCCCAGGACCTGCGCCAGCAAGCCGGCGCCGCCAGCGCCCGCGCCATCAAGCCCATACTGGATGCGCAGGTTGTGGTGGACGGCAAAAAAACCGTCTGGCCGCAGCAGGTGGACGCCATCACGCTGGAGCCCATTTCGGCGCGCAACTACGAGATGCGCTCGCTGGCCAGCGCGGAGAGCAGCGAAGTGCTGCTGTTCCTGATGCGCCAGCCCAATCCGTCGCCGGAAATCAAGGCCTCGGTGGAAGCGGGCATCGCCTGGCTCAAGGCGAACGCCATCTACGGCAAAGCCTTCACCAAGGTGAGCGACGAGGAAGGCCGCAAGCTGGTGGACAAACCGGGCGCAGGCCCGATCTGGTCGCGCAACTATGATATCCGGACCGGCAAGCCTATCTTCGGCGACTGGGACAAGTCCATCCAGGACGATGTCAACAACATCTCCAAGGGGCGCCGCAACGGCTATTCCTGGTACAACGCCGCGCCGCAGAAGGCGCTGGACGTCCACGCCGAGATGGCTGCCAAGGAGATCGCCATCGCTGCGCCGCAAGGCCTGAGCGGCGTGGTGGTGCGCGCGGAAACCTATGGCGCCAAGGGCGACGGCGTGAGCAACGACACGGCGGCGCTGCAAAACGCCATCGACGCGACGGCGGCGCGCAAGGGCACGCTGGTGCTGCAGCCTGGCGTGTATCTCACCGGCTCGCTGTTCCTGAAGTCCGGCATGGCGCTGCGCATCGACAAGGGCGTGAAGCTGGTGGGCGCGCAGGATATCAAGGCCTATCCGGTGATGCCGACCCGCATCGCCGGCGTGGAGCTGTCCTGGCCGGCGGCGCTGCTCAATATCTACGAGCAGAAGGACGTGAAAGTGTATGGCGAAGGCACGGTGGACGGCAACGGCAAGGTCTTCTGGGACCGCTTCCAGGCCATCCGCTACGACTACGAAGCGCGCGGCCTTCGCTGGGCCGCCGACTACGACGCGCAGCGCCCGCGCCTGATCCAGGTCTACAATTCCAGCCGCATCGAACTGGGCAACGGCCCGCAGGGTGCGCCGCTGCAGCTGGAGCGCTCGGGCTTCTGGACCGTGCAGGTGGTCTATTCGCACGATGTGAAAGTCTCCGGCATCACGGTGCGCAACAACCTCGACGGCAAAGGTCCTTCGACGGACGGCGTGGATATCGACTCCTCCCACACCGTGCTGGTGGAGAACACCGACATCGACGCCAATGACGACGCCTTGTGCCTGAAGGCCGGGCGCGATGCGGACGGCCTGCGCGTGAACCGCCCTACCGAAAATATCGTCATCCGCAATTCGACCGTGCGTTCGGCCTATGCGGGCGTGACCTTCGGCTCGGAGACCTCGGGCGGCATCCGCAAGGTGCGCGTCTACGGACTGAAGGTGGTGGGGCCGGTACGCTACGGCATCCTGTTCAAGTCGGCCGCCACGCGCGGCGGCGGCGCTTCGGACATCGATATCCATGACATCGACGTGCAGCAGGCCGAAACCGGCATCCGCATCAACCTGAACTGGTTCCCGGCCTATAGCTACGCCAAAATTCCTGAGAATATCAAGGACTACCCGGCCTACTGGAACACGCTGACGGCCCAGGTCCCGCGCGCCCAGGGCCTGCCGCAGGTGCGCGACATCCGCATCAGCCGCGTTACAGCCAAGGGCCTGAAAACGGCGCTCGAGCTGGAAGGCTATGCCGACGCGCCACTGAACAATATCCGCATCGAGGACGTGGACCTGGAAGCGGACGCGCTGGGCGCCATCCGCCATGCGCGCAATATCCAGTTTGCGCGCAGCCGCATCGTCAGCCGCAACGGCGTGCCCATCGCGCTGGAAAACGCGGACAGCATCACCGGCTTTGCGCCCATTACCGCCGAGGTGGCGGGCGTGGAAACGCACTGGCTCAGCGCGCCGCCACAGCCCAACACCGCCTTCGCCCCGGACCAGCTGCCCGCGCGCGCAGCCGTGCTGCCGGTGCTGGAATACGTGGCTGCCGCGCAGATCGCGGACATGAGCCGCCGCCCTATCCAGCTGTCCACCGGCTCCAACCTGTCCGAGATTTCCTCCAACTGGGTGGCTGCTACCTTCTATGTGGGCGCCGCGCGGCTGGCGCGCGTTTCGGAGGACAAGAACACGCTGCGCTTCCTTACCGCCACTGCGGAACACTACAACTACGCCTTCCGAGGCGCGCGCGCCGACCGCGCGCTGCTCAACGCCGACGAGCTGGCAGTCGGCGATTTGTACCAGGAGCTGTATGCGCGCCGCCGCCAGCAGGGCGTGCTGATGCCGCTGCAGCAGCGCCTCGACTTCATGACGCCCCATCTCGGCCGCGCGCAGGAAACCGCAGCCCTGATCTGGTGGTGGTGCGACGCGCTGTACATGGCCCCGCCCGTGCTGGCGCGCCAGTCGGCCCTGACCGGCGACCCTAAGTATCTGCGCGCCATGGACAAGGAATGGCGCCGCACCGCCGCCCGCCTGTGGGTGGAGCAGGACCGCCTGTTCCTGCGCGACGAGCGCTTCAAGGACGCGGACCACAAGGGCGCGGGCGGCAAGCCGGTGTACTGGGCGCGCGGCAACGGCTGGGTGATGGGCGGCCTGGCGCGCACGCTGGAATCCATGCCTGCCGGTTTCAAGGGACGCGATTTCTATACCGGCATCTTCCGCAAGATGGCCAGCCGCGTGGTGGAACTGCAGCAGGCGGATGGCCTGTGGCGCAGTGACCTGAACGATCCGAAGAGCTTCCCCGAGGCGGAGACTTCGGGCTCGGCCTTCTTCGTGTACGCGCTGGCCTGGGGCGTCAACCACGGCCTGCTGGACCGGCAGGCCTACCAGCCGGCGGTGCTCAATGGCTGGGCTGCGCTCAACCGCCATGTGCTGCCCAGCGGCCTGATAGGCGCTGCGCAGAAGACCGGCGACCGCCCGGTGCCAACCAGCGCGGACGATGTCGGCCCTTACGCCACCGGCGCCTATCTGCTGGCAGGACTGGAAGTAATGGACCTGAACGGCCCGGTGCAGGCGCTGCCTGAACCGGCTATCGCGCGCGACGATGAAGCCACCATCCTGGCCACTACGCCGCAGCCCGTCCTTCCCCGCACCGTGATCGGCGAGGCGGAAAAAGCCCGCCGCGAACAGGAAATGCGCGCCACCCGCGCCCTGGCCTACGATCCGGCGGCGCTCAAGCAGCCTGCAAGGAGCCCGCAATGACGCAAGCACGCCGCCGCACCGTATTGAAAGGCCTGTGGGGCGCATCCGCCCTGCTGCCGCTGGCAATGGCGTCCGGCCCGGGCCGAGCACAGGCACAGACGCAGGCACAGACGCAGGCAAATACGCAGACGCAGGCGCGCCAGCCTGCGCCGGACGCACCGGCCGTTCAGCAGGCCCCCGCGCCCAAGCAATGGACGGACCCGAAAACCGGCCGCCGCATCCTGCGCATTTCGGACGACGAAGGCTCGGGGGTGCTTTACTTCTACCGCCAGGCCTACACGCCCGAAGGCGACGTGATGGTGCTCAAGTCCCCTTCCGGCATTGCCGCCGTGCGCCTGAAGGACTGGAGCACCACGCTGCTGGTCAAGGGCAAGGAGAACGAACTCCTGTTCATGCTGCGCACCACGCGCGAGGCGGTCTACTCCGTCACCGACGCGGGCGACGGCGAGGCGGCGGAGCGGCCCAAGACCATCTACGCCATCCACGTCGACACCAGGAAAGTGCGCAAGCTGGCCCGCATCGCGTCCGGCGGCATCAGCGGCGCCAATGCGGACGACACGCTGCTGCTGGGCTCCGTCACCTACGGCGCCAAGCCGCTGCAGCCCAAGGACGCCGCCAGCGTCGAAAAGTTCGGCAAGGCCGAATACGCGGCCCTCGGCCCGGACGGCAAGCCGCTCAACTTCGCCAAGGCCAAGGGCGTGCGCATGCTGGAGCGCTGGGCTTCGCGCGTGCCCGCCGAGCTGTTCACGCTCGACATCAAGACCGGCCAGCGCACGGTGCTGTACACCACCGAGGACTGGATAGGCCACGCCCAGTTTTCGCCAACCGACCCGAAGCTGATCCGCTTCTGCATGGAAGGCCCCTGGCACCGCGTGGACCGCATCAAGCTGATACAGGCCGACGGCAGCGGCCTGCGCAGCGTCCACACCCGCACCATGAATATGGAAATCTGGGGCCACGAATTCTTCAGCCAGGACGGCAAGTGGCTGTGGTACGACCTGCAGACGCCGCGCGGCCAGGTGTTCTGGGTGGCGGGACTGGAACTGGCCACCGGCAAGCGCGTATGGAAGCGCGTGGAACAGAACGACTGGGGCGTGCACTTCAACATCGCCCCGGACAACCGGACCTTCGCCAGCGACGGCGGAGACTTCGACATGGTGGCCCACGCCCCGGACGGCAAATGGATCTCGCTGCTGCAAGCGGAAACCATCGTCGACGCCGAGCTGGATTCCTACAACGACAAGCTGGTCACGATCGAGCAGTTCCGGTCGACCCGGCTGGTCGACATGTCCGCGCACGACTACCGGCTCGAGCCGAATCTGCGCTTCACGCCGGACGGCAAGTGGCTGGTGTTCGCGTCGAATATGCACGGCGCAAACCACGTCTACGCCGTCGAGGCGCACGCGCCGGCCGCCAGGGCCGGCATTTAAGCCATAACAAAAAAGAGGAGACAACATGGCAGTAGCAACACACCCCAAGGCACATATCCCCCACGCCCGCCTGCGGCAAATAGCGCTCGGCGTTATCGCCCTGGTGGGAGCAACCCAGGCCCAAGCCCAGTCCCAGGCCCAGCAGGCCGCCAAGGAGGCGGCGGCGGAGAACACGGTGGTGGTCACCGGCTTCCGCGAGAGCCTGAACAACGCCCTGAACATCAAGAAGAATTCGGACGGCATTATCGACGTCATCAAGGCCGAGGACATTTCCAAGTTCCCGGATGCCAACCTGGCCGAGTCCATGCAGCGCGTGCCCGGCGTGTCCGTGGCGCAGGGCGACGGCGGCGAAGGCAAGCAGATCACCGTGCGCGGCCTGAACGCCGGCTTTACCCGCGTGCGCATCAACGGTATTGAAGGCACCACGGCCACCGGCGCGTCGGACATCAACGGCAGCACCAACCGCGGCCGCGCCTTCGACTTCAGCGTGTTCGCGGCGGAGCTGTTCAACAGCCTGGCCGTGCGCAAGACCTCCGAGGCCGGCGTGGAGGAAGGCTCGCTGGGCGCCACGGTGGACCTGCGCACCGCCCGCCCCTTCGACTTCAAAGGCGAGACCGCCAGCATAGGCGGCCAGGGCCTGTACAACACGGTCTCCCGCAAGACGCAGCCGCGCCTGACCGCGCTGTATTCGAATCGCTGGGACACCCCCATCGGCAAGGTCGGCGCCCTGGTGGCGGTGGCCTACGCCAAGCGCAGCGCCATCGAGGAAGGCTATGAATCGGTGGACAATATCGCCGGTTCGGTCAACGGCGGCTTCTGCTCGCCGGTAGGCGCAGCCACGCAGTACCCGGCCACCAACGCGCTCAAGGGCATCGACGCGCAGAACTGCGGCTTCGGCGTGCCGCGCTCGGGCAACCTGGCCGTCTACAACGACATCATGAACCGCAAGGACGATTTCGGCGGCACCGTGGCGGTTCCGCCCGGCAGCTCGGGCGCCTTCCATCCGCGCATTCCGCGCTACCGCCGCTCGCAGACCGAATACGACCGCACCGGCCTGACCGGCACCCTGCAATGGCGCCCCGACCGCGCCACCGAGCTCAATCTGGACCTGATGGGCGGGCGCTACAACAACAAGCGCTACGACAACTACATCCAGGCCATCTCCTTCGGCCGCGACATGACCGAGAACGGCAAGGGCCAGACCTCCATCGTGGAGGCCAAGTTCGACGACAAGGGCAGCTGGGTGTACGGAAAATTCAACGGCGTGGACATCCGCAGCGAAGGCTTGGTGGACGAGTACAGCACGCTGTTCAAGCAAGGCGTGCTGTCGTTCAAACGCGAGCTGACCGAAGGCGTGACGCTGGACCTGATGAGCGGCGTGTCCAACTCCCTGCTCAGCAACCCTCACCGCACCACGGTGCAGATCGACGCGCCCAATGTGAACGGCTTCACCTGGGACTTCTCCAAGGGCGGCGTGCCGGCGCTGGGCTTCGGCATGGACATCACCAATCCGAACAACTTCTCCTTCGGCCCGCAGGAGGCCAACGGCACCGTGCACGGCAACTTCGTTGGCCGCTACCTGCGCACCTCGAACGAGCTGAAAACCAACACGGCCAACCTGAGCTGGGAGGTGAACGACAAGTTCACCGTCCGCACCGGCCTGTCCGCGCGACGCAACAGCTGGTTCAACTACGAGGTGGCGTCCGGCGGCATTCCGACCCTGGGCCTGCCCGCCGGCACCACGCTGGCCAGCCTGACGCGCCAGATTTCCGGCTTCGGCAGTGGCTTGGGCAGCGGTGTGCCGTCGTCCTGGGCGGCGGTCGACATGGATAAGTTCCAGGCCGTCTACAACACCGAATGCCACTGCGCCGCCGTGCCGCTGTCGGACTACGTGCTGGCCAACCAGGTCAAGCGCCAGGTGGACGAGAAGATCAACGCGCTCTACCTGTCGGGCGACTTCAAGGTCAACGCCTGGGGCCTGCCGCTGCGCGGCAACCTGGGCGTGCGCGGCGCGGACACCACCACCACCGCCATGCAGCTGATCAAGGACCCGGCCGGCCAGCTGGTGCCGCGCGTGGTCGAGCACAGCTACCGCGACTGGCTGCCGGCCTTCAACATCACCGCCACGCTACCGAAAGACCTGCTGGTGCGCTTCTCGGCCGGCAAGACCCTGTCGCGCGCCGAGTACGTGGACCTGGCGCCGTCGGCCTCGATCAACCTGACTGGCCAGTCGGTCACGGTCGGCAATCCGACGCTGGACCCGATCCGCGCCAACACCTTCGACCTGCAGGCCGAGTGGTACTACGCGAAGAACGCGATGATTTCGGTGGGCGCCTTCCACAAGAACATCAAGACCTTCATCCAGCGCACCAATGAGCTGATGACGTATGCCGAGACCGGCCTGTCCAACTCCTACCTGACCGCCACCGGCTGCTCGATCACCGGCGCCGTGCCGGCCTGCGCGATCCAGCCGGACACGCAGGTCAGCGTGAGCCGCATGGTCAACACCAAGGGCGGCCCGCTGGACGGCCTGGAAGTGAACTGGCAGGTGCCGTTCACCTTCCTGCCCGGCGCGTGGAGCAACTTCGGCGCGCTGGCCAACTACACCAAGGTCAAGTCGCGCATCACCTACATCACCCGGGTGGACAATCCGCGCACGCCGGCCAACGAGCAGCTGACCGAGGAAGCCAACTTCATCGGCCTGTCGCCCAACGCCTACAACCTGACCGTGTACTACGAGGACAAGAAGTTCAGCGCGCGCGTGTCGGCCACGCACCGCTCGAGCTTCATCCGCGACGTGCTGCGCAACGCCAACGGCAGCGACCACTCCTTCGCCGATCCGTCCACCAAGGTTGGCCTGTCCATGTCCTACAACGTCACGCCGCAGCTGCGCGTGTCGTTCGAGGCGCAGAACCTGACCGACGAGCCGCTGCGCTACGGCAAGGACACCGGGCGCGACGACACTCTGCTGTACGGCAAATCCGGCCGTTCCTACGTGCTGGGAGCGAACTACAAGTTCTAAGCACAGCGCTGAACAGATCTTCCGTCCCCGCCTTGACTCCCTCTCGGCGGTGTTTGACGCGGGCTTGGTCCCGCGTCTTTTTTTGGGGCGGCCGATTTTTCCGGCCGCCGCTCAGAAGTCCCAGATGACAGGCACCCAGCGGAAAGCGTCGCCGTCGACGGCCACGCGGCCGACGGAGGGGAATGGGAGGTGGCTGGCTACCAGCAGGCCGCCGTTCCGGGCCAGTTCGCGGAACAGCCCGACCCGCACGCGCTCCGACTCCACCGGGTCGTGCTCGAAGCCGTTGTGCCATTCGGGGTGGTCGAAGGCGACCGGGAACATGGCGTCGCCGGCGAAGGTCAGCAGCTCGCCTTCGGACGCCAGATCCACCACGCTATGCCCCGGCGTGTGGCCGCCCGTAAGGCGCACCACCACGCCCGGCGCCACCTCATGGCGCTCCTGGAAGATATGCAGATTGCCGCGATATTCCTTCAAAAAGCTGGCGGCCGTTGAGCGCAGCACATTCGGCACCGGCGTGGGCATGGAGGTCCGGGTGAAATCCGGCGCGTCCCAGAATTCGACTTCGGCCGCCGCCACGTGGATGCGGACGTCCGGGCGCAGCTGCTCTTTCACGCCTGTGGCCAGCAGCCCGCCCACGTGGTCCATGTGCATATGGGTGATGACCACGTCCGTCACGGACGACAGGTCGATGCCGGCGGCCTTCAGCCGCGCGGGGAACTGGCCGGCGCGCGGGAAACCGGAGAACTGCGAACCCAGGCCTGTGTCCACCAGGATGATCTGCTCGCCACTGCGCGCCACCAGCACATTGAGCGGCCAGTCGAACGCCTCCTGCGGCATGAACATGTGATCCAGCCAGGCCGACAAGTCGGCCTTCGTGGCGTTGGTGGCCATGGTGGCGGTGGGCAGCGGCAACACGCCGTCGCTGACCACCAGCACGTCGATCTCGCCAACCTGCAGTGCGTAACGGGACGGGACCAGTTCCTCGGTGTGTTCGGCACGCGCGTTTTTATCTACGGTAAACATCATGACTCTCCTTAAAGACGGCCCTGCTCGGGGCCAACCAGTCGGGCGACTGGCAGCAAATTGCACGTCTTTATCGTAGAGAGTCAGGGCGCGGGCCGGTAGGCCTGTACAGGGGCACACAGTGCTGCCTCATACGCAACAAAGCACCAGGGCAAACCACAGCCCGGCCCCCGCAACTCAGGCGGCCTGGTGGAAGGGATAATCGGTGTAGCCGATTTCCGTGCCGCCGAAGAAGCTGGGGCGGTCATAGGCGTTCAGCGCCCAGCCGTTGCGGAAGCGCTCCGGCAGGTCGGGATTGGCGATGAAGTGGCGGCCGAAAGCCACCATGTCGGCGTCGCCCGCCTGCAAAATGGCTTCCGCCGAAGCCTGGCTGAAGCCGCCGGCGGCGATGATGGCGCCCTTGTAGTGCTTGCGTATCAGCTGCGCGGCCACCGGCGCCTGGTCCCTGCTCTCGTCCTCGATATTGCCGGCGATGCGCGGCTCGATCAGGTGCAGATAGGCCAGGTTCAGCGGCGCAAGCTGCTGCGCCACATAGGTGAACAGGCCTTCCGGATCGCTGTCCGACATGTCGCCCCAGCTGCCGCTTGGGCCTATGCGCACTGCCACCTTGCCGCTGCCCCAGACCGAGATGATGGCGCGCGTGGTGTCGAGCAGGAAGCGGGCGCGGTTTTCGAACGAGCCGCCGTAGATGTCGGTGCGCTTGTTGCTGCCGTCCTGCAGGAACTGGTCGAACAGGTAGCCGTTGGCGGCGTGGATCTCAACGCCGTCGAAACCGGCTTCCCTGCCACGGATGGCGGCCTGGCGGAAGGCTTCGACCAGGCCTTCGATTTCGGCAATGGACAGCTCGCGGTTGGGCGTGTTGGGCACCCAGCCTTCTGTGGTGTAGGCCACGCCGCCGTGCGGCACTTCCGAAGGGCCAACCGGGATGCTGCCGGCCGGCTGCACGTCCTTGTTCGACTGGCGGCCAGCGTGGTAGAGCTGCAGGAAGATCTTGCCGCCCTTGGCGTGCACCGCGCTGGTAACCTGCTTCCAGCCGGCTATCTGGCTGTCGTCGTACAGGCCGGGCGCGCCCAGGTAGCCGTTGCCGTTCTCGGCGGCGATGGTGGCTTCGCCGATCAGCAGGCCGCCCTGGGACGCGCGCTGCGCATAGTATTCCGCCATCAGCGGGCCCGGCATGGCGCCCGCTTCGGCGCGCATGCGGGTCAGCGGCGCGAGCACCACGCGGTGGGAGAAATTGAAAGCGCCGACGGTTACTTCAGACATTAGTTTGGACATGGTCTTCTCGAATAGGATAGGATAAAAAGGAAAGGCATACGCCATGCCGACAATGTACGGGGCTGGCCGGCAAAGATAAACGGGCCGGCCTTCCCAAGATATCGGACAAAAACTTCCGGAATAGCCTCCATGGATAGCCTCAGCGGCATTTCAATATTTGTGACCGTGGCCGACACGCGCAGCTTTACCAAGGCCGCCAGGCAGTTCGGCGTGTCCTCTTCGGCGGTGGGCAAAAGCATCGCCCGCATGGAGGAAAAGATGGCGGTGCGCCTGTTCCACCGCAGCACCCGCAGCATCACGCTGACCACGGAGGGCGAGCTGTTTCTGGAGCGCTGCCGCCGCATCCTCGGCGAGGTGGCGGCGGCGGAGGCGGAGCTGTCCGAGATGTCGGGCGCGCCGCGCGGGCGCCTGCGCGTCAGCACACCGCAGCTGACCGGCCTGGTGATGCCGGCGCTGACGGGCTTTATGCAGCGCTATCCGGAGATTGCGCTGGACATCGACCTGTCCGAGCGCATGGTGGACATCATAGAAGAAGGCTTCGACGCCGTGATCCGCACCGGCACCCAGGAGGACTCGCGCCTGGCCGCGCGCCGCATCGGCAGCTGCCCGCAGGTGGTGGTGGCCGCGCCGGCCTATCTGGAGCGGCACGGCGTGCCGTCCCATCCGCGCGAGCTGGCGCAGCACGCCTGCCTGCTGCACAAATTCCCCGCCAGCGGACGGATAGAGCGCTGGCCCTTCAAGCTTGCCGCCGGCGAAGCCGAGCCGCAGCTCAAGGAGCGCATGACCTGCAGCACCATCGAAGCCATCACCTACGCGCTGCTGCGCGGCGAAGGCATCGCCTTCCTGCCCACCTTCATCATCGCCGACGATCTCAAGGCCGGCCGGGTGCAGACCATCCTGGACGGCTATATGGACCAGACGGTGACCTTCTCCATGCTGTGGCCCGCAAGCCGCTACGCTTCGCCCAAGCTGCGCGTGTTCATCGATTACATGGTGGAGAACATGCGCGTCTGAATTGTCAGCGCTGCTGGTTCAACTGGTGCAGCAGGCGCGCGGCGGCGGCGGCCAGCGGGGCGCCCAGCGCGATGCGGTTGCTGGCGTGGCGCACCGTGTCGCAGGTGACCACGCGCGCCGCGCCGGCCGCCAGCAGCTCGGCATAGGCGCAGCCGGCAAACAGCGCATGCACGCCGACGCAGACCGGCGCGGCAAAGCCGCCTGCCTTGAGCTGCGCCAGCGCCGCCATCATGGTGCGCGCGGTCGACACGATGTCGTCCACCAGAACCGGCGTCCCGCCCGCCAGTTCGGCCAGCTGCGGCACGGACACCGCCACCTCGCGGTCGCCGGTGCGCACCTTGCTCAACACGGTATAGGGGCAGCCGGCGGCCGCGGCCACCTGCGCCACCCACTGCCCGCTCTCCTGGTCCGGCCCCACCAGCACCGGCCGCGGCACATTGCCCGCGATCCAGCGCGCCATCAGCGGTGCCGCCGGCACCACCTCGGTGGCGATGCCGTACAGCTCGGACAGGCTGCCGTGGCGGTGCAGATGGGGATCGACCGTCGCCAGCCAGTCGCAGCAGCCGCCCAGCAGGCGGGCGAAGTGGCGCGACGTGACGCCCTGGCCCGGCGCAAACGCCGCGTCCTGCCGCATATAGGGCAGGTAGGGCGCCACCAGGCCGACGCTGCGCGCGCCCAGCTCGCGCGCCACGCAGGCGCTCAGGTACAGCGCCATGATCTTGTCGTCCGGCCGCTCCAGCGCCGCCGCCAGCACCACGTCCCGGCCGGCCAGGCTGGCGCCCCACTGCGGGCAGGTCTCGCCGTCGGGGAAGCGGTGCAGCAGCAGCTGCCCGTCCTCGCCTCCCATGCCGGCGCGCAGGGCGGCGGCAAGCGCTTCGGCGCCGGGCAGCGCCGCCACGATAACGTTCATAAGCCCTCCTGTATCGTAAAGATGGTGTCCTCGCTCTCCGCGTATGCCAAGGCGTAGGCCAGTTCGCCGGGCGATTCGGCGTGCAGCGTCAGCAGCGGCTGGCCCGGCCGCACCAGCGTGCCCAGCGGCGCATGCAGCTCCAGGCCCGCCGCCGGCGCCTTGGGCGCGCCCGCCAGCTTGGCCAGGCGCGCCAGGCGGCGGTTGTCGATGGCGGTGACATGGCCCAGGTGCAGCGCGGGCAGCACATGGGTATAGGCGGCGCGCGGCGGCTCGCGCATGCCGCCCTGGGCGGCGCAAATGGCTTGCATCTTTGCCCAGGCCGCGCCGCTGTCGAGCACACTGGCCGCCAGCGCCAGGCCCTGCCCGGCATCCGCCTTGCCGCCCAGTTCCAGCAAGCTGGCCGCCAGCGTCAAGGCGCGCTGGCGCAGGTCCTGCGGCGCGCCGGCCTGGTTCTGCAGCACCGCCAGCACGTCCCAGGCCTCCAGCGCCGGCCCGATGCCCCGCCCCACCGGCTGGCTGCCGTCGCTGACGGCCACGCTGACGGCGATGCCCAGTGCCTCGCCCACGCTGGTGAAGCGCTCCGCCAGCGCGCCTGCCGCCTGCGCCGACCTGACCTTGGCCGTGCGCCCCACCGGCATGTCGATCACCACGTGGGTGGAGCCGGCCGCGACCTTCTTCGACAGCACCGAGGCCACCATCAGGCCGTCGCTGTCCAGGCCGAGCGGACGCTCGACCCGTATCAGCATGTCGTCGGCCGGACTGAGCGACATCGATCCGCCCCAGGCGATGCAGCCGCCCTCGCGCTCCACCACCCGGCGCATGGCGGGCAGGTCCAGCGCCACCGGGGCCAGCGTCTCCATGGTGTCGGCGGTGCCGGCCGGCGAAGTGATCGCGCGCGAGGACGTCTTGGGTATGGTCAGCCCGCAGGCGGCGACGATGGGCACCACCAGCAAGGTGGTGCGGTTGCCCGGCAAGCCGCCTACGCAATGCTTGTCGAGCACCAGCCCGCCCGGCCACTGCAGGCGCTGGCCGGCCGCCACCATGGCGCGCGTGAGCGCGATGGTCTCGGCCAGGTCCATGCGGTCGCCGGAGCAGGCGGTGATCAGCGCCGCCAGTTCGATTTCCGAGTAGCGTCCGTCCGCCACGTCGCGCACGATGCCGGCGGCCGCTTCGGCCCCCAACGGCCGCCCGTAGATCTTGGCCCGCACCGCCGACAGCGACAGCACCGGCCGCGCGTGCGCCACCCGCAGCGGCTCGCCGTCGGCGCCGCCCAGCGCGCGCCAGGCCGCTTCCGACAAACCCAGCTGGTACAGGCCGATCAGGCTGCCGTGCACCACGTTGAGCGTGGCCAGGATGTGCGCGTCGCCGCGCCAGACCTCGATGCGCGAGCGCGCCTCGAAGCCCTCCGACTTGCATACCGGGCTGTCGCTGCGCAAGTAGACCACGGGCTCCTGGTAGGTGTCGATGCCCAGCCGGTGCAGCAGCAGCCCGGCCATGGGCGCACCGCCATCTGCCGCGCGCTTCACGCCAGCTCCTGCCGTTCCAGGTAGTCCGGCACCCGGCAGTCCCAGTGCAATTGCTCCTCGATGCGGTGGCGCAGCGCGTCGGCCGCGGCCGGTTCGCCATGCGTGATGAAAGTGCGTTTGGGCGGCTGCTGGAAATGGCCCAGCCAGCTCAGGATTTCCCCCGCGTCGGCGTGCGCCGACAGGTTGTCGATCTGACGCACGCTGGCGCGCAGTGGCACGTACTCGCCGTGGATCTTGATCTCGGGCACACCCGCCAGCATTGCCGCGCCGCGCGTGCCGCCGGCCTGGAAGCCGACAAACAGCACGGTGTTGCGCGGATCGCCGGCGAAGGCCTTGAGATGGTGCAGCACCCTGCCCCCGGTCGCCATGCCGCTGGCCGCGATGATCACCATGGGCAGCTGCCGCTGGTTGAGCGCAATCGATTCCTCGACGCTGTTGACGATGTGCGCCGCGTGGCACATGGCCTGGCATTGGCCGTGGTCCAGCCGGTGCAGCTTGCGGTGCTTCTGGTACAGCGCCGTGGCGTCGGTGGCCATGGGGCTGTTCAGGTACACCGGCAGCGACGCCGGCAGCCGGCCTTGCTGCTTGAGCTGGTGGATGGCGTACAGGATGGACTGGGCGCGTCCGACCGCGAAGGCAGGAATGATGGTGACGCCGCCGCGCGCGGCCGTCTGGCGTATGGTCTCGCCCAGCAGCACGGCGGGATCGGCGGGGTCGTGCAGGCGGTCGCCGTAGGTCGATTCCAGCACCAGGTAGTCGCAGCGGGCGACATGGCTGGGTTCGGCCATGATGGCGTCGTGCAAACGCCCGAGGTCGCCCGAAAAGGTGACCGTGCGGGTGCCGTCGGTTATCGTGGCGATGGCCGCGCCGAGGATGTGGCCGCCCAGCGCCAGTTGGCCGCACAGCTTGCCGCAGATCTCGAACGTCCTGCCGAAGGGCACCGGTGAAAAATAGCGCAGCGCGTTCAGCGCGTCGTGCTCGGTGTACAGCGGCAGCGCCGGCGCATGCTTGGAATAGCCGTGGCGGTTCGCGTGGCCGGCCTCCTCTTCGAGCAGGCGGCCGCTGTCGGGCAGCAGCAGCTTGCACAAGTCGAAAGTCGCTTCGCTGCAATAAATCCTGCCCCGGAAGCCGTTCTTGACAAGCAGCGGCAGATAGCCGCTGTGGTCCAGGTGGGCGTGGGTCAGCACCACCGCGTTGATGTCCGCAGGCGCCACCGGCAGGTCGGCCCAGTTGCGCAGCCGCAAGTTCTTATAGCCCTGGAACAGGCCGCAGTCCAGCAGCATGCGCGCGCCGCCGGCGGTGAGCAGATATTTGGAACCGGTCACGGTGCCGGTCGCCCCCAGGAATTGCAGTTGCATGGTCGTCCCCCAGTGTGCACGCTGCAGGACGGCACGGCATGGCCGTCCTGTTAAGCGGCCACATCACTCTATCGGCCGCCTGCGGGCGCGTCAGCCCCGGAACTTGATGCAGATCAAAGTTTTCGCCAAAAAGGGCCGGCGGCGGCCGATGCGGGCAAATTTGATCTGCATCATAAAAATTCCGCATGGGCTTTGGTAGCCTGAAACTCTCTCCCATCGATTGCATGCGGCGAATTTCAAGGAGCTTGCCATGTCATACAAATCCATCCTGGTCCATGTGGATCAATCATCCCACGCCACAGCGCGCATCGAGTTCGCTGCCGAGCTGGCGCGCAGGCAGGAAGCCCACCTGACCGGCGCGGCGCTGTCCGGCCTGGCCATGGACTTCTACCGCAGCGGCGGCATGACCTGGGGCGCACCGGTGCCGCAGGAAGTGTTCGACAAAGTGAAGGAAGACAACCGGCTGGCGCTGGCGCAGTTCGACAAGCTGGCCAGCGCCGCCGCCATCAGCTATGAAACCCGCTACACCGACGACGACCCGGACTTCGGCCTGGTGCAGCAGGCGCACTACGCCGATCTGGTGGTGCTGAGCCAGACCAGCCCCGACACCAGCGGCCCGCGCTTGCTGCGCAGCCTGCCCGAGTATGTGGCGCTGAACGGCGGCCGGCCGGTGCTGATGGTGCCTTACGCCTGCGTCTTTACGCATCTCGACCGGCATGCGCTGGTGGCATGGGACGGCAGCCGCGCCGCCACGCGCGCCATCACCGACGCGCTGCCGCTGCTCAAGCGCAGCGCCCAGGTCACGCTGGCGGTGTTCGACGCGGAGCGGCAGTACGGCGTGCACGGCGACGTGCCCGGCGCCGATATAGCGCTCTACCTTGCGCGGCACGGAGTGAAAGTGGAGGTGCAGCAGCACGCCACGGCGGACGGCATCGACGTCGGCAGCGCCCTGCTGTCGCTGGCGGCCGACCTGAGCGCCGACCTGCTGGTGATGGGCGCCTACGGCCACCAGCGCTGGAGCGAGATCATCCTGGGCGGCGTGACGCGCCGGGTACTGCAATCGATGACGCTGCCCGTGCTGATGTCGCATTGAACGGCGGCGCATCGCCCCTCAAAGGAGTGTCCATGGCATACAAACGGATTTTGGTGCATGCCAGCCTGTCGCCGCACGCCGCCGCGCGCATGGCGCTGGCGGCGCGGCTCGCGCTGGCGTGCGATGCGCACCTGACAGGGCTGGCCTGCACGGGCGTGTCCCGCTACGCGCTGCCCGCCGACGCCGCGCGCCTGCCGCCGCAGGCCGCCGAGCGGCTGGCGTTGTGGCGCGCAGACGCGCGCGCGGGCCTGGAGGAGTTCGAAGCGGCCGCACTGGCTTGCGGCCTGCGCCAATATGCGCCGCGCCTGGCAAACGATGTGGCGGAAGAGGCCCTGCTGCACCAGGCCGCCTTCCACGATCTCGTCGTACTGAGCCAGGGCGGACCGGAGGAAGATCCGCACGGGGCAATCCGCGACCTGCCCCAGAATTTGCTGCTGCGCTGCGGCCGCCCGCTGCTGCTGGTGCCCAGCCGCGACAGCGCCTTCAAAGCCGCCGCGCCGCCCTTCCGCAGTCCGCTGCTGGCCTGGGACGGCAGCCGCGCGGCGGCGCGGGCCATCCGCGATGCCTTGCCGCTCCTGAAAATGGCGCAGGATGCGACCCTGCTGCTGCTCAACGATGCGCGCCATGCGCAAGGGGGCGCCCCTGCGCCCGGTCCGGCCATGGCGCAGTTCCTGGCGCGGCACGGGGTGCGTGCCAAGGTGCGCTGCGAGCATACCGTCGCGCCGCTAGGCCATGCCCTGCTGGCCATCGCCAGGGAAACCCGCGACGACCTGATCGTGATGGGCGGCTATGGACACCGCCGGCTCGCCGAAACGCTGCTGGGCGGCGTTACCAGGACATTACTGGCCAGCATGCCGGCGCCTGTCCTGATGTCGCACTAATACGCCACGCTCTCTTTGGGCGGCGGTTCGGCGTCATGCCCGGCCGGATAGCCTACGGTCTGCGCCAGGATGACGCGCTGGCCCGGCAGCAAGCCCATGACGCGCGCCAGTTCGGCCTGGTCGAACCACGCGCGCGCCACCGCAGCCATGCCTTCGGCCGCGCAGAACAGGTAGACGTTCTGGCTGATATGGCCCGCGTCTATGCCGGCGTGCAGCAGGCGCGCGGCGTGGTCTTCGCTGGCCAGCCGCTCCAGATTGGCAACGTACAGCAGATTCACGGGCGCGCTGCCCACGAAGTCCTGCTTGCCCGTCGCGGCGCGGATGTCCTCCCGGCCGCAAAGGATAAGCGATGGCGCGACCGGCTCGTAGCGGTACCAGCCGCTGGCCAGCGCCACGTAGACATCAATTTCCTGGGCGTTGGACACCGAAGGCGCTGTGCGGCAGCCATCGGCGGGCCGGTTGATGCCGAACGCCGCCCACAACAGCCGCGACAGCCTGTAGCGCGACAATTCCCTGGTGCTGAACAAGCGCTGCGACCTGCGCAGGCTGAGCATGTCGATCAAGGCGATGCCCAGCGCGCCGATATCGGCGTCCAGCTCCAGCGCCGCCGTGCCCACCAGGCTCAGCGAGCCGCCTTGTCCCGCGCTTTCGGCGGCATCGCCCCGATCCCCAGCGCGCTGCGGCGCCGGGCCCGCCACCGGCAGTTGCCGCAGCATGGCCTGGACCAGATTGGCGCGGCTGACCAAGCCATCCAGGCGGCCGTCGCGCAGAACCGGCACGCGCTTGATATGGTGCTTCTCCATCAGCGCCGACACCTCTTGCAGCGGGGTGTCGGGCGCAACGCTGATTGCTGGCGCGGTCATCGCGTCCCCGGCCAGGCAGTCAGCCCCGTTCCAGTCGCGGCCCGCCCCCGTGCGGCGCAGCAGGTCGCTCTCCGACAAGACGCCCAGCAGCTTGCCGGCCGCATCGACCACCGGCAAACCGCTGATGCGGTGTTTCAGCATCAGGCTGACGGCGCGGTGCAGCGTCGCTTCAGGCCCCACTGTCACCAGCAGGCGCGCCATAACATCGGCGGCTATCATGGTCCCCTGGGGGAATGTGCTGCGCATACTTTGCTCCTGCAAATCGTTAATCATGGCCAACTATGACCGCCGGCCGCTCCCCGATCCATGATCTGGATCAAATTTACCCTTACCAGCGCGGCATCCCAAGCTGGTTTGCGGATCGGGCGGCATGGCTGCAATTTGATCCAGATCAACAAATCGCGCTGACCTCCTTGCTACCATCGGCAGAATGAACTCCACAGCGCAAGCACCCATACAGCAGCATGAAGGACTGGCAAGCGCGGAAGCGGCCAGCCGCCTGCAGCGCGACGGCCCAAACGCCATGCCCAGGGATGGCGCGGCCTGGAAGCGCATCCTGGGCCGCAGCGCGCGCGAACCCATGTTCGTTCTGCTGCTGGCCGCCGCCGTCCTGTACCTGATACTGGGCGAACCGGCCGAGGGCATGGTGCTGCTGGCGATGTTCGCCGCCACGCTGGGCATGACCTTGTACCAGGAAGGCAAGACCGCGCACGCGCTGGAGAGCCTGCGCAAGCTGAGCAATCCGCAGGCGCTGGTGCTGCGCGACGGGCAGCGCCGCCGGATCGACAGCAGCGAGCTGGTCGAGGGCGACCTGCTCCTGCTGTCCGAAGGCGACCGCGTGCCTGCCGACGGCCAGCTGCTGTCCGGCCCCGGCCTGCTGGCCGACGAATCGCTGCTGACCGGCGAAGCCGTCAGCGTGCAGAAGCAGCCGGTGGCCGAAGCGCTGCCGCCCGCTCCGCCCGGCGGCGACGGCCTGCCTTTCGTCTACGCGGGCAGCCTGGTGGTGCAGGGTCACGGCCTGGTGCGCGTCACCGCCACCGGCGCGCGCAGCGCCATGGGCGGCATCGGCGCCGCGCTGCATGGACTGGAGCCCGAGGCCGCACCGCTGCAGCGCCAGGTTCAACGGCTGGCGAGCCGCTTTGCCGTGCTGGGCCTGGCGATGAGCGTACTGCTGGTGCTGCTGGCCGGCTACCAGCATGGGCGATGGCTGGAAGCGCTGTTGGCCGGCATCGCCCTGGCCATGTCCGCCCTGCCGGAGGAATTCCCCGTAGTGCTGACGGTCTTTCCGGCCCTCGGCGCCTGGCGGCTGGCCCATGCCAAGGTACTGACGCGGCGCCTGGCCGCGCTCGACACCCTGGGCGCGGCAACCGTGCTGTGCATGGACAAGACCGGCACGTTGACCGAAAACCGCATGCAGGTGGCGGCCCTGCAAACTGCGGACGGGGCGCGGCTGGACCTGCCCTCCCAGCCAGCCCGGCCCGTGCTGCCCGAGCCATTCCACGCCGCCGCCGAATGCGCCATGCTGGCCAGCAGCACGGGAGCGGCAGACCCTATGGAACAGGCGATCCACAATCTGGGCGAGGCGGCCCTTGCCGGCAGCGCGCATTTGCACCCTGACTGGATATTGGCGTATGAATACGGCTTCTCGGCCGCCACGCGCTGCGTTTGCCATGTCTGGCACAGCGGCAGCGGCTATGTGATTGCAGCAAAAGGCGCGCCGGAAGCCGTCGCCGCGCTGTGCCGCCTGGACGGCCCCGGACTGCGCGCCATGCAGCAAGCGGCGCAGGCCATGGCCGGCAACGGCCTGCGCGTGCTGGCCCTGGCAAGCGCCCGGCTGGCGGCGATGCCGGCGGCGGGCTGGCCCGCCAGCGCGGCAGGCCTGGACCTGCAATACACCGGCCTGATCGCCCTGCGCGACCCCTTGTGCGCCGACGTGCCGGCAGCGGTCCAGGCCTGCCGCGCCGCCGGGGTACGGCTGCTGATGGTGACCGGCGACTACCCCGCCACGGCCGCCGCGATAGGCCGCCAGGCCGGCATGGCGGAAGGCGCCATCCTGAGCGGCGACGAAATGGCTAACCTGGACGACGCCGAGCTGGCCGTCCGGCTGCGCGGCGCCAGCATTTGCGCCCGCATAGCGCCCGAGCAGAAATTGCGCATCGTGCGCGCCTTGCAGGCCGGCGGCGACATCGTGGCCATGACCGGCGACGGCGTCAACGATGCGCCCGCCCTGCGGGCCGCGCACGTCGGCATTGCCATGGGCGGGCGCGGAACCGACGTGGCGCGCGAAGCGGCCGCCATGGTGCTGCTGGACGACCGCTTCGCCTCCATCGTGCAGGCCATCGCAGCGGGCCGCCGCATCTATTCCAATATGCGCAAATCGCTGGCCTATGTGATGGCGGTGCACGCGCCCATCGCCGGCATGGCGCTGCTGCCCGTACTGCTGGGCTGGCCCACCGTGCTCTACCCCATGCACATCGTGTTCCTGGAACTGATTATCGACCCGGCCTGCTCACTGGCGTTCGAGAACGAGCCGCCAGATCCCGGCCTCATGCAGCGGCCACCGCGCAAGGCCGGCGCGCCCATCTTCGGGCGCGGCGAACTGCTGCTGGCGATGCAGCAGGGACTGTGCACGCTAGCGCTGACTGCGGCGGCCTATGCATGGGCCTTGACCGCCCTGCCCGCCGACAGCGCGCGCACCATCGCCTTCGCCGTGCTGGTGACGGGCAACCTGCTGCTCATGCTGGCCAGCCGCAACTACGGATCGGAGCGCAGCCGGGTGCTGCGCGGCGAAAACCGCATGCTCTGGACTTTGTGCGGCGCCGCGCTGGCGCTGCTGGCGGCGGCCATCTATGTGCCGCCGCTGGCCCAGCTGTTCCGCCTTGGGCCTGTGGGGCCAAGCGCGCTGGCCGCCGTGGCCGGCTTTGGCGCGGCCCAGCTGGCCCTGCTTTCGCTGCCGCGAAAAAAAAGCCCCTGAAATTTCAGGGGCTTTTTGCGGAGTGCCTGGATTTACATCTGCACGGAGTCTGCCACGGTACGGAATTCTTCGATCTGGTCGAAGTTCATGTAACGGTAGATGTCGTCCGCGTTGTCGGCGATCACGCCGATGTGCGACATGTATTCCGCCTTGGTCGGAATGCGGCCCAGGGCCGAGCATACCGCCGCCAGCTCGGCCGAACCGAGGTAGACGTTGGTGTCGATGCCCAGTCGGTTAGGGAAGTTGCGGGTCGAGGTCGACATCACGGTGGCGCCCTTGCGGATCTGCGCCTGGTTGCCCATGCACAGCGAGCAGCCCGGCATTTCCATGCGCGCGCCGGTGCGGCCCAAGGTGCCATAGTGGCCTTCCGAGGTCAGCACTTGCGCGTCCATCTTGGTCGGCGGCGCGATCCACAGGCGCACTGGAATGTCGGACTTCCCTTCCAGTACCTTGGAGGCGGCGCGGAAGTGGCCGATGTTGGTCATGCAGGAGCCGACGAACACGTCGTCGATCTTCGCGCCGGCCACTTCGCCCAGGGTCTTCACGTCGTCCGGATCGTTCGGGCAGGCCACCACTGGCTCGTGGATGTCGGCCAGGTCGATTTCGATGACGGCGGCGTATTCCGCGTCCGCGTCCGGCGCCAGCAGTTCAGGGTTGGCCAGCCAGGCTTCCATGGCGTGGATGCGGCGCTCCAGGGTGCGCTTGTCCAGGTAGCCGGTCGCGATCATCCACTTCATCAGCGTGATGTTCGAGTTCATGTACTCGATGATAGGCTCTTTATCCAGGTGCACCGTGCAGCCGGCGGCGGAGCGCTCGGCCGACGCGTCGGACAGCTCGAACGCCTGCTCGACCTTCAGCTTGGGCAGGCCTTCGATTTCCAGGATGCGGCCGGAGAAGATGTTCTTCTTGCCCTTTTTGTCCACGGTCAGCATGCCCTGGCGGATGGCGTACAGCGGAATGGCGTTGACCAGGTCGCGCAGGGTGACGCCGGGCTGCATTTCGCCCTTGAAGCGCACCAGCACCGATTCCGGCATATCCAGCGGCATCACGCCGGTGGCGGCCGCGAAGGCCACCAGGCCCGAACCCGCAGGGAAGGAGATACCGATCGGGAAACGGGTGTGCGAGTCGCCGCCGGTGCCCACGGTGTCCGGCAGCAGCAGGCGGTTCAGCCACGAGTGGATCACGCCGTCGCCCGGACGCAGGGCCACGCCGCCACGGTTTTCAATGAAGGCGGGCAGTTCGCGGTGGGTCTTGACGTCCACCACTTTCGGGTAGGCGGCGGTGTGGCAGAAGGACTGCATCACCAGGTCGGCCGAGAAGCCCAGGCAAGCCAGGTCTTTCAGCTCGTCGCGGGTCATCGGGCCGGTGGTGTCCTGGGAGCCGACGGTGGTCATCTTCGGTTCGCAGTAGGTGCCTGGGCGGATGCCCTGGCCTTCCGGCATGCCGCATGCGCGGCCCACCATTTTCTGGGCCAGCGAGTAGCCACGGCCGCTGTCGGCAGGGTTCTGCGGCAGGCGGAACAGGGTCGACGGCGCCAGGCCCAGCGCTTCGCGCGCCTTGGTGGTCAGGCCACGGCCGATGATCAGCGGAATGCGGCCGCCGGCGCGCACTTCGTCGAACAGCACGTCGGACTTGACGGTGAACTCGGCGATGACGATGCCGTTTTTCAGCGCTTTGCCGTCATACGGACGCAGTTCGATCACGTCGCCCATTTCCATCTGCGACACGTCCAGTTCGATCGGCAGCGCGCCGGCGTCTTCCATGGTGTTGTAGAAGATAGGGGCGATCTTGGCGCCCAGGCACACGCCGCCGAAACGCTTGTTCGGGATGAAAGGAATGTCTTCGCCGGTGAACCACAGCACCGAGTTGGTGGCGGACTTGCGGGACGAGCCGGTGCCCACCACGTCGCCCACGTAGGCGACCAGGTTGCCCTTGGCTTTCAGCGCTTCCAGCTGCTTCAGCGGGCCGATTTTGCCCGGTTCTTCAGGATTGATGCCTGGACGCGGGTTTTTCAGCATGGCCAGCGCGTGCAGCGGAATGTCCGGACGGGTGGTGGCGTCGGGCGCCGGCGACAGGTCGTCGGTGTTGGTTTCGCCGGAGACCTTGAACACGGTCAGGGTCAGGCTTTGCGGTACTTCAGGACGCGAGGTGAACCACTCGGCGTCGGCCCAGGACTGGATCACTTCCTTGGCGCGTGCGCTGCCCTTGTCGGCCAGCTCTTTCACGTCGTGGAAGTAGTCGAACATCAGCAGGGTCTTTTTCAGGCCTTCGGCCGCGACCTGGCCGACGACGTCGTCGTCCAGCAGGTCGATCATAGGCTTGATGTTGAAGCCGCCCAGCATGGTGCCCAGCAGACGGGTCGCCAGTTCGCGCGACACCAGCGGGCTGGTTTCAGTGCCCTTGGCCACAGCGGCCAGGAAGGCGCATTTGACCTTGGCGGCGTCGTCCACGCCGGCAGGTACGCGGTAGGTGATCAGGTCGACCAGGAAGGCTTCTTCGCCGGCCGGCGGGTTTTTCAGGAGTTCGACCAGTTCCGAGGTCTGGGCAGCGGAAAGCGGCAGCGCGGGAATGCCGAGGGAAGCACGTTCGGCGACGTGGTCGCGGTAGGCAGCTAGCATGAAAAACTCCTTCAGTTTCGGTTAATAGCGGCGGACGCCGGGACGCATCCGCCAGTTCTGTGCGCTATTGTACCTCAACAAGTCTTCTATAAGACATAAGACGAACCACGAAAGGCAACTTTTGCCACACCCGCCGCCGCCCGCCGTGCTAGCGGCGGGTGTAGGCCACGCTGGAAGGCGGCGTGGCCGCGCGCGGGCGGCGGCCTCCGGCGGGGAAAGGCAGCACGCGGCGCCCGCCCTCGGGGGCGGCGGCCGTCAGCCTGAACACGGCGATCGCCGCGCGCAGGTGGTCGGCCTGTTCGCGCAGGCTGCCGGCGGCCTGCGCCGACTGCTCCACCAGGGCCGCGTTCTGCTGGGTGTTCCTGTCCATGTCGGCCACCGCATGGTTGATCTGGTCGATGCCGCTGCTCTGCTCCGCGCTGGCTTGCGCCATGTCGGCCATGATGCCGTCCACCTGCCGCACCGCCGCGACGATGCCGGCCATGGTGTCGCCGGCGTCGGCCACCTGGCGGTTGCCCGCTTCCAGGCGCCGCACCGTGTCGTCGATCAGGCGCTTGATTTCCTTGGCCGCGCCGGCCGAACGCTGCGCCAGCGAGCGCACCTCGGCCGCCACCACGGCAAAGCCGCGCCCCTGCTCGCCGGCCTTGGCCGCCTCCACCGACGCGTTCAGGGCCAGCAGATTGGTCTGGAAGGCGATGCCGTCGATCAGGCCGATAATGTCCTCGATGCGCTTGCCCGCCTTGCTGATCTCCAGCATGGTGGCGCCCACCCGCGCCACGGCCTCGCCGCCGCGCGCCGCCACCACCGAGGCCTGCCCCACCAGCTGGCTGGCCGCCTGGGCGTTGCCGGCGTTCTGGCGCACGGCCAGGGCCAGCTGCTCCATGCTGGAGGCGGTGTCCTCCAGGTTGGTGGCCTGGCGCTCGGTGCGCACCGACAGGTCCATATTGCCGTCGGCGATCTCGCGCGTGGCGGCGGCCATGGTGTCCACGTTGCCGCGCACGTCGCCCATCATGGCCAGCAGATTCACGTTCATCTGCTGCATGGCGCGCAGCATCTGGCCCACGTCGTCGCTGCGGGTGGTGGCGATGTTCTGGCTCAGGTCCCCGCCCGCAATGGCGCGCGCGGCCGCGATCGCCCTTTGCATGGGGATGCCGACGCCGTGCCGCACCGTGAACTCCAGCAGCGCTATCGCCGCCACGCCCAGCGCGCCGGCCCCGGCGAAGAAAGCGCCCAGGCCGCCGCCCAGCTGCGTCAGGCCCGCCACGCCGACGGCGGCGAACAGCAAGGCGATCAAGGCCAGCGCGCCGGCGATGCGCAAGCGCAGCGAGGAAGCCAGCACGCGCGAGGCCAGTCCGGCCAGCCCGCTGCGCACCACCTGCCCCTGGTGCAGCGCAAGCCGCTGCGGATTGCCGCTGCGGATGCTGCGGTAGATGCGTTCGGCGCTTTCCACCTGGGCGCGCGTGGGCTTGCGGCGCACCGACAAATAGCCCGTCACCGCGCCGCCCTCCTGCAGCGGCGTGGCGCTCGCGTCCACCCAGTAGTAGCTTCCGTCCTTGCGGCGGTTCTTCACCACGCCGTTCCACGGCAAGCCCGCGCGCAGCGTGCGCCACATGTCCTCGAAGGCCTCGGGCGGCATGTCCGGATGGCGCACCAGGTTGTGCGGCGCGCCGACCAGCTCCTGCCCGGAAAAGCCGCTCACTTCGATGAAGTAGGGATTCACATAGGTGATCCGTCCCTTGAGGTCCGTCTTGGACACGATGTATTTGCCGTCCGCCAGCGGATATTCGACGCTGGTGACGGGAAGGTTTTGTCGCATGCTGCTCTCGCTATTTGCTTGGATTGAGGGGGGCCGGCGCGCATGCGCCGGAGTCCGGCCGGACAGCCTGGGACGGCCCGGCAGGCTCGCGCTGGCGCCCGACATCGAGCCGGAAGTAATCAATGGCGGCCTGAAAGGCCTCGGACGGGCGCTCCCGCTGGCGGCCGGCCTGGCCGGCGTTGCGGGCCAGTTGGGCAAACTGCGCAATGTTCAGTTTCATGTGCTGTCTCCTGCTGATTGCTAAGCCGCCCTGTTCGGTAAGCGCCTCCCCGCCGGCGGACGTGTGCGGGGCGGGCGCATATTCATCTACGCATATGCGTTTGCGCGCGGTGACCGCGCGCGCAGTCCTAGCGCTCCAGCCAGGGGGCAAGCCCGTTCAGGCTGTCCTCGTCCAGGCCGCCGGCCGCCAGCGCCAGGCGCAGACGGCCCATCAAATAGTCGGCGCGGCCCTGCACCAGTTCCAGCTCCGCCGCGAACAGGCGCTGCTGGGCGTCCAGCACGTCCAGCGCGGTGCGCGTGCCCACGTCGCGGCCGCGCGTGGTGGCCTCCAGCGCGCTGCGCGCCGAAGCGAGCGCCTGCTCCTGGGCCGCCACGCGGAACACGCCGGTGGCCACGGCCAGATAGCCTTCCTGCACCTGCAGCCGCACGTCGCGCTGCGCCGCAGCCAGCTGCTGGCCGGCCTGGCCCAGCCGGGCCACCGCCTCGCGCTGGCGCGAATCGAGGGCGCCGCCGGCATACAGCGGCACGTTGAGCACCAGGCCGATGGAGCCGCTGCGGTCGCCGTCCGGCGCCACCAGCGGCGACAGGCTGCCATGCTGCTGGCGCGCGCCGTAGCTGGCCACCAGATCCAGCGTGGGCCGGGCCGCCAGGCTGTGCCTGGACAGCTCGGCGCCCGCCATGGCCTGCTCGGACAGGCGCGCTTGCACCAGCGGGCTGCCGGCCGCGCCGCGCGCCTGCCATTCGGCCAGCGCGGCCGGCTCCGGCGCGCGCGGCACAAAGCGGGAGGCCAGCGGCGCCAGGTGCTCCGGCGGCGCGCCCGTGGTTTCGCGGAACTGCGCGCGGCGCAGCTCCAGCACCGATTGCGCCGCCACTTCGCGCGCGGCCACGGCGTCCAGCCGCGCCTGCGCCTCATGCACGTCGGTCACGCGGTCCTGGCCCACCTCAAAGCGGGCCTGCGCGCGTTCGCGCTGGCGGCCCACGGCGGCCAGCTCGGCCTGCACCACCCGCAGGGTCTCCTCCGCCACCAGCACGCCGAAGTAGGCCTGCGCCACGCGCAGCGCCAGTTGCTGGCGCGCCGCCGCGAACTGGGTCTGCGCCAGCGCGGTCTGCGCGTGCAGCTGGCGCCGCCCGGCGGCCGCGCCGATGTCGTACAGCGGCTGCACCAGCTGCACGCCGGCCTGCGAAGTGGTACCGCTGGCGGTGCCGGCCGCCAGCCCGGAAGCCTGCAGCGCGGCTTGCGCCGCCCCGTCGCCGTTCTGGCGGTAATGCAATCGGTTCACGCCGGCCTGCAGGCTGACGCGCGGCAGCAGCAGCGCGTCGCCCTGCACCGCCTTCTCGCGTCCCGCCGCAAGCGCTTGTTCGTCGGCCAGGCTGGCCGGGTCGTTGCGCAGCGCCTGGCGGTAGGCTTCCGCCACGTCCATGGCGCGCGCCGCGCCGCCCGGCAGCGCAAGCAGCAGGCCCAGGGCCAGCGCCGCCGGCAGGGCTTTCATCTTCATCTTTATCTTCATCTCGATCTCCTCAGGCCCGCACCGGGCGCACGGCGCGGTAGCAGGCCGCGTACAGCGCGGGCAGGAAAAACAGCGTCAGCAGCGTGGCCACCGCCAGGCCGCCCATGATGGCCCAGGCCATCGGCCCCCAGAACACGGAGTGCGTCAGCGGCACCATGGCCAGGATGGCCGCCAGCGCGGTCAGCACGATGGGGCGCAGGCGACGCACGGCCGACTCCACGATGGCGTCCCACAGCGGCGTGCCCTGGGACACGTCCTCGTCGATCTGCACCACCAGGATCACCGAATTGCGGATGATCATGCCGGCCAGCGCGATCACGCCCAGCATGGCCACAAAGCCGAACGGGATCTGGAAGGCGGCCATCACCAGCGCCACGCCGATCAGGCCGAGCGGCGCGGTCAGCAGCACCAGCGCCATCTTCTTCATGTCCTGCAGCTGCACCATCAACAGCAGCAGCACCACGATGACGGTCACCGGCATCACGGCGAACACCGAGGCCTGCGCCTTGGCGCTGGACTCCAGCGCGCCGCCGGTCTCGATGCCGTAGCCCAGCGGCAGCTCTTTGTTCAGCGCCTCCAGCTTGGGCCAGATGGCGTTGGTCACGTCCGGCGCCTGGGCGCCCGCGATGTCGGCGCGCACGGTCAGCGTGGGGATGCGGTTGCGGCGCCACATTTCGCTCTCCTCGCTGTCCAGCGACAGCCGCGCCACCTGCGACACCGGCACGAATTTTCCCTCGCGCAGATAGATCCTGGCGTCCTTCAGGTTGTTCAGGTCGGAGCGCTCGGCTTCCACCAGGCGCGCCGTCACGGCGATGGACTGGTCGTCCTCGCGGTACTGCGTGATGGGCGTGCCGGACAGCGACGCCTGCAACGCGGCCTTGATCTGCACCGAGCTCACGCCCAGGGCGCGGGCCTTGTCCTGGTCCACGTCCACGCGCATGCGCTTGACGCGCTCGGCCCAGTCTTCATTCACGGCGCGCACGTGCGGCTCGCTGCGCACGACGGCGCTCACTTTAGCGGCGATCTCGCGCACCTTGGCGGGGTCGTTGCCGTACACCCGGAACTGCACCGGATAGCCGACCGGCGGGCCGTTCTCCAGGCGGTTGACGCGGCCGCGCACATTGGCAAAGCGCTCGTCGAGCAGCTTGCGCAGCTTGGCCACCACGCGCTCGCGCGCCTCGCCGCCCTTGGTCATCACCATCATTTCACCCAGGTTCAGGTTGGGCGTCTGCACATCCAGCGGCAGGTAGAAGCGCGGCGCGCCCTCGCCCACGAAGCTGGTCACCGCTTCGATGTCCGGGTCCGCCTTGAGCTGGCGTTCCAGCTCGCGCACTTCGCCCTCGCTGGCCGCGAAAGTGGAGGCCTTGGGCATCCACAGGTCCACCATCAGCTCGGGACGGTCCGAGGACGGGAAGAACTGCTGCGGCACGGCCTTGAACAGCATCAGCGAGGCGGCGAAGGCGGCCAGCGTGGCGGCGATGACCCAGCCGCGGCGGCGCAGGCAGAAGTCCACCACCTTGCGGAACTTGAGGTAGAAGCCGCGCTGGTAGACCGCGTTCTCGTCGTGGTGGGCGTGGGCTTCCTCCTTGAGCAGCTTGAAGCCGATGTAGGGCGTGAACAGCACCGCCACCACCCACGACAGGATGAGGGCGATGCCCACCACCTGGAACAGCGAATACACATACTCGCCGGTGCCGGACTTGGCGAAGCCCACCGGCAGGAAGCCGGCGGCGGTGATCAGGGTGCCGGTCAGCATGGGGAAGGCGGTGGCCGTGTAGGCGTAGGTTGCCGCGCGGGTCTTGTCCCAGCCCTGCTCCAGCTTGAGCGCCATCATTTCCACTGCGATGATGGCGTCGTCCACCAGCAGGCCGAGGGCGATGATGAGCGCGCCCAGCGAAATGCGCTGCAGGTCTATGCCCATGATCCACATGGCCAGGAAGGTCATGCCCAGCACCAGCGGAATGCACAGCGCCACCACCAGGCCGCTGCGCACGCCCAGCGAGAAGAAGCTCACCGCCAGCACGATCAGCACCGCTTCGGCCAGGCTCTTCTTGAATTCATGCACCGAGTGCTCCACCACGCGCGGCTGGTCGCTCACGGCGTGGATCTGCACGCCCACCGGCAGGCTGGCCTGGATGCGCTTGACCGTCTCGTCGAGCTGCCGGCCCAGGCTGATCACGTCGCCGCCCTTGCGCATGCTCACGGCCAGGCCCAGCGCGGGCTGGCCGTTGAAGCGCATGCGCATCACGGCCGGTTCGGCAAAGCCGCGCCGCACCTCGGCGATGTCGCCCAGGCGGAAGGTGCGCTCCCCGGCGCGGATGCCGATGGCGCGGATGCCGTCCACCGAGTCGAACTCGCCGCTGACGGTGAGGCGCACCTGCTCGGCGGCCGTCTGCACGGTGCCGGCGGCGGCCACCGCGTTGGCCTGCGCCAGCGTGGCGGCGATCAGCGCCGGGTCCACGCCCAGCGAGGCCAGCTTGGCGGTCGACATCTCGACGAACACCCGCTCCTCCTGCTTGCCCACCAGGTCGACCTTGTTGACGTCGCCCACGCGCAGGAACTCGTTGCGCGCCGCGTCGGCCATCTTGCGCAGGTCGGCGTAGTCGAAGCCGTCGCCGGTCAGGGCGTACATATTGCCGAAGGTGTCGCCGAATTCGTCGTTGAAGAACGGCCCCTGCACGCCCTGCGGCAAGGTGTGGTTGATGTCGGCCAGCTTCTTGCGCACCTGGTACCACACGTCCGGCACGGCCGACGGCGGCACCGCTTCGCGCAGATTGATCTTGATCTGGGTCTCGCCCGGCTTGACGTAGGTCGACATGTAGTCGATCTCGGCCACGCCCTGCAGCTTGCGCTCCACCGGGTCGGTCACCTGGTCGGCCATCTGCTGGGCCGAGCTGCCGGGCCAGTTCACCTGCACCACCATGGTCTTGATGGTGAAGTCAGGGTCTTCCTTCTGGCCCAGGCTGCGGTAGGCCAGGATGCCGGTCAGCGACAGCAGCAACAGCAGGAAGGCTATCATCTGCTGGTGTTTGAGCGCCCATTCGGACAGGTTCACGCCCTTCATTTCGCGCCCCCGGCGAGCAGCACGCGCTGGTCCGGCTGCAGCATGTGCACGCCCGCCGTGACCACCGTTTCGCCGCCTTTCAGGCCGCCGGTCACCAGCACGCTGTCGTTCTGCGCGCTGCCCAGCTTGACCTCGCGCGCGGCCACGCGCTGCGATTTGGCGTCCACCACCCACACCTTGCGCTGGCCGCCGCCGTCGACGATGGCCGTCAGCGGCAGACGGATGGCGC
Source organism: Pseudoduganella sp. GW821-FHT05F09 (assembly GCF_059419605.1). NCBI lineage: Bacteria > Pseudomonadati > Pseudomonadota > Betaproteobacteria > Burkholderiales > Oxalobacteraceae > Pseudoduganella > Pseudoduganella sp. GW821-FHT05F09. Next base: position 801,191 of record NZ_JBWKSD010000001.1, on the reverse strand, counting down.
GCTGGCCGTCCACGACGGGCGCCAGCACGGAGGCCGTCATGCCCAGGCGCAGCAGCGCCGGATCGGGATCGGCAATGGCGATGCGGGCGGAATAGGTGCGCGTCACGCTGTCGGTGTCCGGCGCCAGCTCGCGCAGCGTGCCGCCCCAGCTCTTGCCCGGATGCGCCCACACGCCCACCTGCAGCTGGCGCGCGCGGCGCAGTTCCTCGACGCGGGCCTCGGGCACGCTGATGACCACTTCGCGCTCGCCGTCCGCCGCCACCACGGCCACCGGCTGGCCGGCGGCCACCACCTGGCCTGCTTCGGCGCGCAGCGCGCTGACCACGCCGTCGCGGTCGGCCACCAGGGTGGTGTAGCCGCGCTGGTTGGCGTTGAGCTGCTGGCGCGCCAGCGCCGCGCGCAGCTGCGCCTCGGCCTGCTGCAGCGCCAGGCGCTGGTGGTCAGCCTCGGCCTGCGAGGCAAACTGCCGCGCCAGCAGGCTCTCGGCGCGCTGCACGTCCACCTTGGCCTGGCCCACGCGGCTGCGCGCCGCGTCCACCTCGGCGCTGGCGGCGGCCAGCTGCAGGGTTTCCTGCGCCGGATCGAGCTGCAGCAGCGGCTGGCCGCGCTTGACATGGCTGCCCACCTCCACCAGCCGCGCCACGATCTTGCCGCCGAAGCGGAAGCCCAGCTGGCTTTCATAGCGGGCGCGGATCTCGCCCGAGTAGCTGGCGCCTACGGTGCCGCTGCTTTCGCCCACCACCATGGTGCGCACCGGGCGCACTTCCTCGTGCCGGGGCGGCGCTTCCTTGGCGCAGCCGGCCAGCAGGGCCGCCAGCGCTGCGGCCAGGGCCGCTTTTCTAAAATTCAGGTTCACTTGAAAAGTCCTCCAATGTCAGGTGATCTGAACTATATACCATAACGACGCAATTGTCATTATGACGTTTAATACAGATTGACATTGAATACAGTTTGATCGGCAAGCACGGCGCGGCCGGCGCCGTGCGGGGGCACGGGCCAGCCGGAAAAAACCGGAACGGCAGCGAAGGAAGGGGGAGAAGCGCGGAGGGAGAGAGGGGCCGCTCAGGCAGCAGCCGGCGCCTGGGCGGCGGCGCGGGCCTGGGCGCGGGCCAGCAGGGAATCGGCGGCCGGCACCAGCTTGGGCAAGGCGCCCGTGGTCAGCTGCGCGGCCTGCTCCATGCCCATGCCCAGCATGCGCATCATGGCCGCCGCGATCTGGTCCGGATAGTCCTTGGCCACGCGGCCGCGCGCCATGCGGTCGAGCGCCGCCATGCCGGCGCCGCCCACCAGGTCGAGCAGGATCTCGAGCGGGCCGGGCGCGAACACGCCCTGCTGCTGCCCTTCCTGCAGGTCGGCAGGCAGGTAGCGGAAGGTGGCGTTGTTCTGCACCAGCATGCGCATGCCGGCGGCCGCCAGGAAGCGCGCCAGCAGGCGGTTGCTGCGCGCCAGGTGCAGATAGCAGCGGAAGGCGGTGGCCACGCGCGCGGCCGGGTCGGCAACGCCGCCCACCACCGGCTCGATCAGCTGCACCACTTCGCCGCTCAGCTCATCGGCCACGGCCACCAGCAGTTCCTCGTTGGTGCGGAAATAATTGTAGAACGAGCCCTGCGACACCTCGGCCGCCGCCACCACGTCGGGAATGACGCTGGCGCCGACGCCCTTGTCGGCGAACACGATCATGGCGCTCTCGATCAGGCGCCTGCGCATGCGCTCGCGCCGCTCGGCGGCCACGCGGGGACGGTGGTCAGTGGGTTTGTCGGCCATGGGCGCTCCGGGTAAGGTTGAGTTAGCTGTCAGTTTGACGAAAACGCGATCATACCAGATCGGCCTCGCCGCTGAAAAGCTGGGTGCGCCGCAGCAGCGAGGCCTGCGGCAGTTCGAAGGCCGGCAGCGGCAGCGCCGTCAGCCGCGCCGCCTCCGCCTCGGGCAGCCCCAGCGCGCGCAGCATGGCGCGCGCGCTGGCGTCCGGATAGTCCGGCGCCAGCGGTTCGCGCGCCGTGGAGCAGGCCGCGCTGAGCATCACGCCCACCAGCATGTCGGCGCCCACGCGCTGGCCGATGTCGCCGAAGCGGCGCGCCGCCACGCCCTGCTCCACGTCGCGCGCCAGAAAGCGCGCGCCCAGCAGGCTGCTGTTGGCGGCCGGGAAAGGCAGGCGCGCCATGAAGCTGCCGTACAGCGGAAAGCGCCGCACCGCGTGCAGCAGCAGCCGGGTGCCGCAGGCGATGCGCTCGGCCGGGTCGTCGCAACGCAGCACCACCGGATCGATGGCGCGCAGCAGTTCGTCATTGATCTCATTGGCCACGGCGGCCAGCAATTCCTCATTGGTGCGGAAGTAGTTGTAGAACGAGCCGCGCGCCATGCCCGCCCGGGCAATCACGTCTTCGATCACGGCGCCCGGCCCTTTTTGGGCGAACACCAGCAGCGCGCTCTCCAGCAATCTGGCGCGGGTTTTCTCGCGCCGCTTGGCGGCGACGCGGGTGCGGTGGTTCTGTGTTTCGTCTGTAGTCATGGTTGTCCTTCGCGGCCATTGTACGCAAATTCTATTTGACACACCAGTCATTATGACGGCACTGTCACTATTGCAAACAAACCCGCAGCCCTTGTGTGCTGCGGATCAGACAGGAGACCCCCATGAAACAAACCTACCCGGCCGCGCTGCGCACGCCGCCGTCCTATCCGCAAAGCGCCCTGCCGGACGGCATAGTGCCGCTGCAGCGGCCGGCGGCGCTGGCCAAGGCCGAGTCCCTGGCTTTTCTGATGTTCGAAAAGCCGGACCTGGACGCGGCCCAGGCCTTCCTCACCGACTTCGGCATGCTGCGCGTGGCGCGCAGCGACGGCCAGCTGCAGATGCGCGGCCACGGCAGCGCGCCGGCCATCTACCTGGCGCGGCCCGGCCCCCGCTCGCGCTACCTGGGCGCGGCCTTCACGGTGTCCTCCCAGGCCCAGCTGCAAATAGTGGAAGCCCAGGGCGGCGCGCGGCGCCTGCAATCGGCCGAGATTCCCGGCGGCGGCAGCGGCCTGGAACTGGTGGACCCGGCCGGCAACCTGCTCTGGCTGGTCACCGGCCAGGACCGGGTGGCCGCGCTGCCGCTGCGCGCGCCCTTGCACACGCAGACCAACAGCCACGGCGACGTGCGCCGCGTGAACGCCACCGTGCGCCCGCCGCTGGAACCGGCCGCCGTGGCGCGCCTGGGCCACGTGGTGCTGCAGACGGTGGACTTCGCCGGCATGGCCGCCTGGTATATGAGCCACCTGGGGCTGATCCCCACCGACGTGCAGTACCTGGCCGACGGCTCGCCCAACCTGGCCTTCTTCCGGCTCGACCTGGGCGACACCCCGGCCGACCACCACAGCTTCGTGCTGGCCGGCGGCATCGAGGAAAAGTACGAGCACAGCGCCTACGAAGTGGTCGACCTGGATGCGCTCGGCCAGGGCCAGAACGTGCTGCGCGCCCAGGGGCACCGCCACATGTGGGGCATAGGCCGCCACATCCTGGGCAGCCAGCTGTTCGACTACTGGTACGACCCGGACGGCATGGAATTCGAGCACTACACCGACGGCGACATGTTCACCGCCAGCCATGAAACCCACTACGTGCCGCTGGAGCTGTCCGGCATCTGGGCCTGGGGCGACGACGTGCCCGCCTCCATGGGCGTGCAGCGCAATCTCGGCACCATCGTCAAGGTGCTGCGCCTGCTGCTGCGGGGCCGCCTGTCGCTGGGCCGCCTCAAGCTGCTGGGCGGCGCCATGGCAAACGCGCGCCCCTGGCTGTAAGGCCGGGCCGCGCCTTTCTACGCATACCGCATATTCAAGGAGTACTGTATGGCTGTCCAAGTTATTCATTTTCTGCACGACGACGCCCCCGCCTGGGGCGTGGTGCACGGCCGGCGCGTGGCGCTGCTGCCGCAGCGCTACGCCGGCACCGCCGGCTTCGTCACCGAAGGCCTGGACCAGGCCTGGGCCAGCACGCCGGACCAGGCCACGCTGGAGCTGGACGCGCTGGCGCTGCTGTCGCCGGTCAGCGCGGACCGCCAGTTCATCTGCCAGGGCATCAACTACGCCAGCCATGTGCGCGAGTCCGGCATGGACCCGTCGCGCATTCCCTTCAACACCCTGTTCACCAAGGCGCCGTCCTGCCTGGCCCCGGCCGACGCCGACATCGTGCGTCCGGCCCACGTGCGCCTGCTCGACTACGAAGTGGAGCTGGGCCTGGTGCTGCGCCGTCCGGTCGGCCGGCCGGTCGCGGTGGCGGCGGACCGGCTACACGAATGGCTGGCCGGCGTCACCATCGTCAACGACATCTCGGCGCGCGACGTGCAGCTGCCGCAGGCCCAGTTCTACAAAGGCAAGAGCTACCGGGGCTTCGGTCCCACCGGCCCCTTCCTGCTGCTGCTCTCGCCGGACGAGTGGCGGCGCTGGCCCGAACTGCGCATGCGCCTGAAGGTGAACGGCCAGCTGCGCCAGGACGCCTACTGCGGCGACATGATCTTCAAGCCGCACCAGACCCTCACCGAGCTGTCGGCCCTGCACGACCTGCAGCCCGGCGACCTGATCGCCACCGGCACGCCGTCCGGCTGCGCCGCGCGGGCGCCTGGCAAGCTGGCCATGTGGGTGATGCGCCACCTGCTGTCGGACGCCGCCAAGTGGCGCCTGTTCATCCGCAAGGGCATGGACAATCCCGCCTACCTGAAGCCGGGCGACGTGATCACGGCCGAAATCGGCAGCGAGGACGGCGCGCTCGACCTGGGCTGCCAGCGCAACCGCGTGGTGGCGCCATGAGCGCCGCCAGCTACGGCGCCAACAACGGCAACGGCCTGGCGTCCGTGCTCGGCCAGTTCGGCGGCCCGGAGCAGCTGCAGATGCGCAGCCTTCCGCTGCCGGTTCCGGGACGCGGCCAGATCGTGGTGCGGGTGCGCGCGGCGTCGATCAACCCGATCGACACCCGGCGCCGCGCCGGCTACGGCCGCCGCCTGCTGTCGCTGCTGGGCGCGGCGCGCTTGCCGCTGGTGCTGGGCAACGACTTCGCCGGCACCGTATGCGCCGTCGGACGCGGCGTGACGGCCTTCCGCGAAGGCGACGCCGTGTTCGGCGCCAAGCCGCCCTCCAGCCAGGGCAGCCACGCCACCCACGTGGTGGTGGACGCCGCCATGGCGCAGCACCAGCCGCAGGGCGTACCGCCCGAGCAGCTGGCCGCCCTGCCCTACAACTTCCTCACCGTCTCGCGCGCGCTGGCCGGCGCCGGCATCACGCGCAGCAGCGTGCACGGACGCGAAGTGCTGGTGCACGGCGCCTCCGGCGGCCTGGGCCTGATTGCGCTGCGCATGCTGCACACCATGGGCGCGCGCGTGACCGCCGTGGCCGGCGCCCGGCGCGAAGCCTGCCGCCAGGCCGGCGCGGCCACGGTGCTGGACCGCCGCACCACGCCGCTGCGCGCCCTGCCCTGCCACTTCAGCGCCACGCTGAACTTCGGCAGCTGGGACGACGAGGCGGCCCTGCTGGACCTGCTCGCCCCCGGCGCGCTGGGCCACGCCACCACCGTCCATCCCTTCCTCGGCCTGCTCGACAGCAAGGGACTGGCCGGGGGCATGGGCGGGGCCTGGCTGGAAAAGCGCCGCATGTCGGCCCGCGTGCCGGACGGCGCGCACTACGCCTGGACCGTGTTCCGGCCCGACGCCGCCACCCTGGCCCACCTGGCCGAACTTGCGCCGCACCTGCAGCAGTCCACCAAAACGGTGCGCTTCACGCTGCCGCGCGCGGCCGAGGCCCACCGCCACGTGGAGCAGCAGCTGCCGGGCCGCGCCATCCTGATTCCCTATATGACTTGAACAAACCAGAAGGAGACAAACAATGGACCACCCCACCACCAGCGCCGCAGCGGCGCGCGCCCCCGTGCGCTCGCTGGCCGACGTGCACGCAATGGAAGCGGCCGGCTGGCAAGACGCGCTGCCCCAGCACACCACTTATGAACTGCTGCGCCAGGCCGGCGCGCGCCACCCGCAGCGCACCGCCCTGCATTTTCTGCCGAGCGGCGAGCCCGGCGCGCCGGCGTCCGCCGTGAGCTACCAGGAACTGTTCGAACGGGTCACCCGAGCCGCCAACGCCTTCCACAGCGCCGGCATCGGGCGCGGCAAGGCGGTGGCCCTGCTGCTGCCCAACCTGCCCGAAACCCATTACGCGCTGTGGGGCGCGCAGGCGGCGGGCATCGCCGCGCCGGTCAACCCCATGCTGGATGTGGCGCATATCGCCTCCATCATCGAGGCCACCGGCGCAGAGGCGCTGGTGACGACGGCGCCGCAAGCCGGCAGCGACATATGGGACAAGGCCATGGCCGTGGCGGCGCGCTGCCCAACCCTGCGCACCATCTACGTGGCGGGCATGGACGGGAACGGCGCAGCAGAGGCGGCAGAGGCAGCAGAAGCAGCGACGGCGGCGCTTCCCGCGCCGCGCCCGGACCTGCGCCTGCTGTCCTTCGCCGCCGCTATGGAGCGGCAGCCCGCGTCGCATTTGCTGTGCGCGCGCCCGCCGGCGCCGGACGACGTATGCGCCTATTTCCACACCGGCGGCACCACCGGCCTGCCAAAAGTGGCGCAGCACACGCACCGCAACGAGGTCTTTGTGGCGGCCATGCTCGCGCGCCTGCAGCCGGACCCGCACGTGGTGCTGTGCGGCCTGCCGCTGTTTCACGTTAACGGCGCCATGGTCACCGGCCTGGGCGCCTTCCACGCCGGCTGGGAAGTGGTGCTGCTCACGCCGCAGGGCTACCGTGGCCCCGGCGTGCTGGCCAATTTCTGGCAGCTGGTGCAGCGCTTCCGCGCCACCACCTTCAGCGGCGTGCCCACCATCTTCGCCGCGCTGGCCGCCCTGCCGCTGGGCGGCGCGGACATCTCCTCGCTGCGCCAGGCCTTCTGCGGCGCCGCGCCCCTGCCGCCCGACGTGGCGGCCCGCTTCGAAGCGGTGGCCGGCATTCCGCTGTGCGAAGGCTACGGCCTGACCGAGACGGCCTGCATCGCCGCCATCCATCCGTCCGGCGTGCAGCGCCGCCCGGGCAGCGTCGGCCTGCGCCTGCCGCACCAGGCGCTGCAAGCCTGGCAGGTGGACGCCGACGGGCTGGCCACGCGTCCCTGCCATGAAGGCGAGGTCGGCGTGATCGGCGTGTGCGGCCCCAACGTCTTCCCCGGCTATCTGCGCGAGCGCGACAACGCGGGCATCTGGCTCAAACCCGGCTGGCTCAACACGGGCGACCTGGGCTACCTCGACGGCGAAGGCCATCTGCACCTGACCGGCCGCGCCAAGGACCTGATCATCCGGGGCGGCCACAATATCGACCCGGCCATGATAGAGGACGCGCTGCTGCGCCATCCGGCCGTGGCGCTGGCGGCCGCAGTGGGCCAGCCCGACGCCCGCGCCGGCGAACTGCCGGTGGCCTATGTGACCCTGAAACCGGGCCTCGCGGCCACGCCTGAGGCGCTGCAGGCCGCCGCGCGCGAACTGGTGCCCGAACGCGCCGCAGCCCCGGTGCGGGTGGAAGTGCTGGCGCAGCTGCCGCTGACGGCGGTGGGCAAGCTGGCCAAGGCCGAACTGCGCCTGCGCGCCGCCGAACACGTGCTGGGCCAGCTGCTGGCCGCCAACGGCATTGCCGGCGAGCTGGCGGTGCAGGCCGATGCGGCGCGCGGCACCGTGGTGCGGCTGCGCTGCGCCGGCGCCGATGCGGAACTGGCGCGCAGCCTGCTGTCGGCCTTCCCCTTCCCCCTCGACTTGCTGCCGCAGGCAGGAAAGGACGCAGCATGAGCCAGCAACTGCCCGCCACCGTCGACGTGCTGCTGTGCGGCATGGGTCCGGTCGGCGCCACCGCCGCCAATCTGCTGGGCCGCTACGGCCTGCGCACCCTGGTGATAGACAAGGCTGCCGAGATCTTCATGGCGCCGCGCGCCATCGTGCTGGACAACGAAGCGCTGCGCATCCTGCAGATGGCCGGCCTGGAGGACGGCGCCTTCGCCACCTGCGCCGTGGCCGAGGTGCAGATGCACTCGCCGCTGTTCGGCCAGTACGCGCGCGCCAACACGGCCGGACAGATCGACTGCCACCCGCAGCTGGTCACCTTCTACCAGCCGGAACTCGAGCGCGTGCTACGCGACCGGCTGCGCCAGTACGGCTGCGTGCAAACCGCGCTGGGCGCCGAACTGGTGGACTACACGCAGGACGAACACGGCGTGCGCGCCACTATCCGCCAAGCCGACGGCTCGCTTGCCACGGTGCAGTCGCGCTTCCTGGTGGGAGTGGACGGCGCCAGCTCTTTCGTGCGCCGCCACCTCGGCATGGGCTTCGAAGGCAAGAGCTTCACCCAGGACTGGCTGGTGGTGGACGTGCGCAACGCCCCGGTTCCAATCGAGCACATTGAATTCTTCTGCGACCCGCGCCGCCCCTCGCCGCACATGCCGGCGCCGGGCAACCGCCAGCGCTGGGAGTTCATGCTGCTGCCGGGCGAGACGCGCGAGCAGATGGAGCACCCGGACACCATCCGCAAGCTGCTCGCCCCCTGGTGCGACGCCAGCGAATGCAGCATCGAACGCACCGCCGTGTACCGCTTCCATGCCCGCATTGTGGACCGCTTTTCGCAGGGCCGCGTGTTCCTGGCCGGCGACGCCGCCCACATCACGCCACCCTTCGTCGGCCAGGGCCTGGTAGCCGGCCTGCGCGACGTGGCCAACCTGTGCTGGAAACTGGCCTGGGTGGCGCAGGGGCGCGCGCCGCTGTCCATGCTCGACAGCTACGACGCCGAGCGCCGCCCGCATGCGCGCGCCATCATCAATATGGCGCGCATGATGGGCGCGCTGGTCATGCCCCGCAACCGCGCCACGGCATTGCTGGTGCACGGCCTGATGGGCGTGCTGCACCGTTTTCCCGCCACCCGCGCCGTGTTCGAGGAACTCAAGTTCAAGCCCGCCAACCGCTTCAAGCACGGCCTGTTCCGGCGCGGCCGGGGCGGCGCCCGCCTGCTGCGCGGCGGCCAGCTGCCGCAAGGCTGGCTGCGCCGCGCCGCCGGCGCACCCTGCGTGGCCAGCGACGAGGGCCTGGGCAACGCGCTCACGCTGGTGGGCTTCGGCTGCGATCCGGCCGCGCGGCTGGACCCGCAGCTGCAGGCCGCCTGGCGCGCGGCCGGCGGCCAGATCGTGGCGCTGGGCCATCGCGGCCAGGCTGGCCTGGGCGGCGGCGCGTGGGAGGACATGAGCGGCAACCTGGTGCCTGGCGCCGCGCCGGTGGGATGGGTGGCCGCCGTGCGCCCCGACCGCGTGGTGCTGGATGACGGGCCGCTGGCCGCGCTTGATGCGCTGGTGCGCGACACGCTGGATTTGCTGGGCCGCCAGGCCGCAGCCACTGCTCCCTTGGCCCCCGCCGTGGCCGGGTGACGCTCCGCCGGCGGGGGCTTTTCCCGCCGCCGTTCAGCTCAACGGACGGCGGCGGTTTTTTTACCAACGATTTATAACAACGATGAAGGAGACACGCATGAGCCTGAAAAATAAAAGCGTAGGCCTGGCTTTGCTGGCAGCCAGCGCGGCCGGTCATGCCGCCGAAGGCTTCGAACCGCGCTACAACCTGGCCGGCAGCCTTGGCGGCGAAATCTTCGCCCCGCCCGACCAGACCGGATGGGCAATCGGCACGGCGCTCACGCGCGTGCCGGTGCGCCGCGTGTCGGGCGACGACGGCAAGGACTTGGTGCTGACACTGCCGGGCGCCACGCTGGCCGTGCCCGGCCTGCCGGGCGCGCTGCAGCCCTCTTACGGCGCCACGCGCGCAACGGTGCATGGCTACGGGGCCATGACGCGCTGGGACGTGGCGGTCGCCTATGTGAGCGCAGCACAGTACGGCGGCGGACGGCTGCTGACCGTGATCGACCTGCCCTTCATCCGCAAGGACCAGCAGATCGGCTTGAACGGCGCCACGCCCGCATTATCCTGGCCGGGGGCCGTACCGCCGGCGGTGCAGGCCGGCGTGGCGGGACAGTTCAACAGCCAGTACCAGGCCGGCCTGGCCGGCCAGGGCGCCGCCAGCTCGGGCGCGCTGCATGGGGCCGGCGACGCCGAACTCATGATGGGCTGGCAGCTGGTACGCGAGCAGTGGCGCGTGCTGGCGGGCGCAGCGCTGGTGCTCCCCACCGGAAAATACAACGCCGCGCCCGACCCGGACACCGGCACCGGCAACTTCCGCACCCTGCGCCCGGCGCTGCAAGTGGCTTACCTGCCCACGCCGCAAGTGGCGCTGGGCGCCAAGCTGTCGCTCGGCCTCAATACGCGCAACCGCGACAACCAGCTACGCAGCGGCAACTGGGCCGGGCTGGAACTGGCGGCCGGCTATATGACGCCGATCGGCGTGGTCGGCCTGCACGCCTTGCGCGTGCAGCAGTACCAGGACGACGACAATAACCCCTTCGGCGCCAGCCGCTTCCGCTCCACCAACGCGGGCGCTTACTTCACCACCAAGGTGCCCGTGCTGGACGCGGTGATCACGCTGCAGTACATCGACACCACCTCGTCGCGGCACGCCAAGCATGGCAGCTTTACCCAGCTGCGCATCATCAAGCTGCTTTGAGGACCGCGATTTCCTCGTGCGGGTCTGCCAGGCGGCGCGCCACCTCCTCAAAGGCGGGCAGGATGCGCACGAAGGCGTCCACTACGGCCGGGTCGAAGTGGGCGCCGCGTCCGCGCACGATGAATTCGGCCGCCTGCGCGGCGGGCATGGGCTCCTTGTAGGGACGGCGCGCCATCAGCGCGTCGAACACGTCGGCCACCGCCATCAGGCGCGCCGCCAGCGGAATCGCCTCGCCGGCCAGGCCGCGCGGATAACCGGAACCATCCCATTTCTCGTGGTGGCCGCCGGCGATCTGCATGGCCAGTTCAAGGAATTTACCGCGCGCCCCCATCTGGCGCCCCGCGCGCGCCAGCATGTCGCAGCCGCGCTGGGCGTGGGTCTGCATCACGGCCCATTCATGCGGTTCGAACTTGCCCGGCTTGAGCAGGATATGGTCGGGAATGGCGATCTTGCCGATGTCGTGCAGCGGAGCCGACCTGGCCATCAGACCGATGGTGGCCGGCGTCAGCACGTCCGCGTAGGCAGGCAGCAGCGCCAGCTCGCAGGCCAGCAGGCGCACGAATTCGGAGGTGCGGCGCACGTGGTTGCCGGTGTCCTCGTCGCGGAATTCGGCCAGCGACACCATCACGTCGATGGACGCGTCCTGCAGCTGGTGGATGTCGGCCAGGCCTTCGTCGACGCGCCGCTGCAAGTGGTCCTGCCAGGACTTGAGCGCCAGCTGCGCCTTCACGCGCGCCGCAACGATGGGCGGGCTGATGGGCTTGTGGATGAAGTCCACCGCGCCCAGCGCCAGGCCGCGCTCCTCGTCCTCCTGCCCTGCGCGCGCGGTCAGGAACAGCACCGGCACGCGCGCCAACTGCGGCTCGGCCTTCAGCCGGCGGCACACTTCGTAGCCGTCCAGGCCGGGCATCATCACGTCGAGCAGCACCAGGTCCGGCGCCTCGGTGCGCGCCAGGGTCAGGGCCTTGTGCCCGTTATTGGCCAGCAGCACACGGTATTCGCCCTGCAGCAGGCTGGCCAGCAAGCTCAGATTGGCGGGGGTGTCGTCCACCACCAGCACGGTAGCGCGCGGCGGCAAGTCGGGGAAAGCGGTCATGATGCAGGTTCCGGTTGCGGCGCGGCGGACAACACCGCCAGCGCCTGGTCAAAGTCAAATTGGTCGAGCGCCCTGCCCAGGCGGCGCGCGGCGGCCCGCCCCAGCAGGCTTTCGCCTTCGTGCCGGCAGGCCGCCCACAGCGCCAGCGCACCGCTGTCGCACGCCGCCAGCATGGCGCGCAAGCCCGGCAGCCAATCGTCCGGCGGGGCGGACTGCGCGCCCGTCGCTGCGGTGCACACGCCGGCCGGCAGCCGCGCCGTATCCTGGGACACGTCGGCGGCGGCCGCAGGCCCCGCATCAAGCGTATCGCCAAGCGCCGCCGCCAGTTGCAGCAACGGCGGCGCCAGACCCGCCAGGCTGGCGTTGGCTGCCGCTCCCGCGCCCGCGCGGCAATCGCGTTCCAGCTGCGCTGCCAGCGCGCCCACCCGCTCCGCCCCGAGTGTGGCGGCCAGGCCGTGCAGCGTATGCGCCCGGCGCTCGGCCTCCTGCCAGCTGCCGTCCGCCAGATGTGCCTCCAGCGCGGCGGGAAAGCCTGCGTACTCCAGTGCGAAATCCGCAAGCAGGCTGCGATACAGCGCAAGCTGCCCCCCTGCGCGCCGCAAGCCTGCCGCCGCGTCCAGTCCCGGTACCGCCGCCAGCCGCCCTGTATCCGGCGGCGGCTGCGGTGGCTGCGGCTGCGCCGGCTGCGGTAATGGACCGGCAAAGTGATTCAGCTCCGCGCCGTCAAAGTGCCGCGCCAGCGCAGCGTACAGCGCGGCCGGCTCAACCGGTTTGCAGAGGTGGCCGGTCATGCCGGCTGACGCGCAGCGCTCACGTTCTTCGGCCAGGGCATGGGCAGTCATGGCAATGACGGGCAAGCCTGCAAAGCGCGGGTCCTGCCGCAACTGCCGCGTGGCCTCATACCCGTCCATCACGGGCATCTGCACGTCCATCAGCACTGCGTGGAAATGCCCCGGGCCGCAAGCCCGCAAGCGCTCCAGCGCTGCCGCCCCATGTTCCGCCGCGTCCACCTGCACACCCTGCATGGCCAGCAGCTCGCAGGCCACCTGGCGATTGGCCGGCTGGTCTTCCACCAGCAGCACCCGCATGCCATGCAAACCCGGCGCCCGCGCAGCCTGGGCCAAAGGAAGAGGCAGCGCCACACCCAGCACGCCGGCCAGCAGCAGCCGCAAACCGGCCGGCTGCACCGGCTTGGCCAGGCAGCCCTGCAAATGCGCCGCCGTGCAAGCCTCCTCGGCCAGCGCCGGATCGCCCACGGTCAGCACCGCCACGGGCGGCAGCGGCAGCCCTTCGGCCGCCATGCCCGCCAGCCAGGCGGCGCAGTCCTGCTGCGGCAAGTCCCAGTCCAGCAGCAACAGCTGATAGGGACGGCGCCACTGCTGCGCTGCTTCCAGCCGCGCACGCGCAGCGGGCAGTCCCGCCACCACGTCGATCGCGCCGTCCACGCCCGCAGCGCGCAACAGGTTCTGCAACGCCAGCCGGGCAGCGGGGAGATCGTCCACCACCAGCACGCGCAGCCCGGCAACGGCTGGTGGCAAGACCGGCTCCGGCGCCGGGCCGGCCGGTGCGCGCTCCAGAGGCACCACGGCGGAAAAACGTGCGCCGTCGCCCGGCCGGCTGTCGGCCGAGATGCGCCCGCCCATCAGGCCCACGAGCTTGTGGCAAATGGCTAGGCCCAGGCCCGTACCGCCATACTTGCGCGTGGCCGAACCGTCGGCCTGGGTGAACTCCTGGAACAGGCGGCCCAGCTGCGCACTGTCCATGCCGATGCCGGTATCGCGCACGGTGAAATGCAGTGCCACTTTGCCGGCCTCACGCTGCTCCTGCCGCTCCAGCTGCACCAGCAGCCGGATGCTGCCTTGCTCGGTGAACTTCACCGCGTTCGACAGCAGATTGGTCAGCACCTGGCCCAGGCGGAGCGCGTCGCCCACCAGCATGCCGCCGCCGGCCACCAGCTCGCGCTCGCCCAGGTCCAGCACCAGCTCCAGCCCTTTTTCCTGCGCGCGCGGCTGCACCAGCGCCAGGGCGTCGGCCAGCACTTGCTCCAGCTGGAACGGCGCCGGCGCCAGCTCCATCTTGCCCGCCTCCACCTTGGAGAAATCCAGGATATCGTTCAACAAGGCCAGCAAGGCCGTCGCGGCCTGGTGCACTTGCGCCACATAGCCGTGCTGGCGCGGCGTCAGCCCGCTTTGCAGGGCCAGATAGGCCATGCCGATAATGGCGTTCATGGGCGTGCGGATTTCGTGGCTCATATTGGCCAGGAACATGGACTTGGCGCGGCTGGCGTCGTCCGAATACTGGCGCGCCCGCTCCAGTTCCTGCTGCACGGTGGCGCGCTGATGCAAGTCGCGTTCGATGGCGCTGGCCATGCCGTTGTAGGCGCTGCCGAGCGCCGCCAGTTCCTGCACGCCAAACGCGTCGCCCAGTTCCTCGGACGCCCCAGGCCCGCCCACGCGCACGCTGTAATCGCCTGCGGCCAGCGCAGCCGCCGCGCGCGACAAGGCGCGTATCGGCCGCAGCACCTGCCGCTGCAGCACCCAGGCTGCGGCCAGCACCAGCGCCAGGCAGCCCAGCAGGCAGGCCAGCGTGGCGGTGATCAGATAGTCGAGCCGCTGCTGCGCAGCCTCGAGCTGGGCGCGCGTGCGCAGTTCCGTAGCGCCGGCCAGCTCCGCCAGCGCATCCGCAAGGGTGGACTGGAGTTGCTGGTATGGGCCGCTGTGCACCAGGGCGCCCGCCAGTTCCAGCCGCGCGCCGCGGCTGCCTGCTCCGCGCACCGCATCGAAGGCCTGGAGATCAAGGCGCTGAAGAGCGGCCGTTGCGGCTTGCACGCGCGCCAGGGCCGACAACTCGGCGGCGCCCAGTCCCTGCGCAGGCAGGCGCGCCGCTGCGGAAAAGCCGCCTCCGGCGGACTGCCGCCGCAACGCGGGGCGTCCGGCCGCAACGTCCTTCCAATAGGTGGCCAGCTGCCCAGCTTCCTGTTGCAGGCCGTTGGTCAGCGCATGCGCGCGCTGGCGCTGCTCCTGGGCGCGCACCGCCTCGCCATGGGTGCGCAGTATCAGCCCCAGCAAGGCCGCATTGAGCGCGAGCGACAGCAGCGCAATACCGGAAAAGCCGAAGGTAACGCGGCGTAGTTTCATAGCCAGCACTCCCGCAGGCAGGGTGGCCGCACCTGGCGTCCAACGGTTGATGACATGGCAGAATCTCTCAATGCAGTGACTGTGCCGCGTTTCCGGCACAAACGAATGCTATGTCATGATGACATTAAAGTCAATATGAAATGGCATTCCGCTTGCAAAATGACGTATGCGTCATTATGATTGCAAGCCTTTCTCCATGCCGCTTTCCACCCCGTGCCCCTCTCCGTCAGCCCTTCACCCGCCGCGCGCCTGCCCGCATCCACCGTCCTCAGCGCCTGCTGCCTGCTGGCGGCGCTCCACTTTGGACGCGCCGTCCTGCAGCCGCTTGCCCTGGCCGCCATCCTGAGCCTGGTGGCCGCGCCCCTGATCCGCTCCCTTGGTCGCCTTGGCATGGGACGCCTGCCCGCCATGATCTCCGCGCTGCTGCTGGCAGGCGGCGGCCTGGCCGGCGCCGTCCTGATACTGGCCACGCAGCTGGTGAGCGTGAGCGCCGAGCTGCCGCAGTACCGTTCCGCCATCCAGCTGAAGGCGGAGCAGCTGCGGGCCGCCGTGGAACGTCCGTTCGCGCATGTGACGGCCGGCCTGGACGCGGTGGCGCCGCTGCAGGCGCCCGGCGCGGCTTCCGGCCCTGCCCCTGCCCCTGCCCCCGCTGCCGCCCCGCCCGCCCCGCCTGCCGCCGTACCGCGCGACGCGCTGGCCCACGTGGCCACGCTGGCCTGGGCGCCGCTGGGCGAGGCCGGCCTGGTGCTGGTGCTGCTGATGTTTATGCTGCTGGAGCATGAGTCGCTGCAGGACCGCCTGATCCGGCTGACGGGCCAGGGCGACGTGAGCCGCACGGTGCGCGCGCTGGCCGACGCGGCACGCGGCGTGTCGCGCTTCTTTTTCTGCCAGTTCGTCGTCAATATCTGCTTCGGCGCCGCCATCGGCCTGGCGCTGTGGGCGCTCGGCCTGCCCCATGCCCTGCTATGGGGCGCCTTGTGCGGCGTGCTGCGCTTTGTTCCCTATGCCGGCGCGCTGGCCGCCGGCGCCGCCATCGCCTGCTTCGCCGCCGCCATTGACCCCGGCTGGCGCCTCGCGCTCTCCTGCCTTGCCACCTTCGGCGTGCTGGAACTGCTGGTCGCGCACCTGGTCGAGCCCAAGGTGTATGGGCACAGCACCGGCTTGTCGCCGCTGGCGGTGGTGGTGTCCGCGCTGTTCTGGGGGACGGTATGGGGTCCGGTGGGCCTGCTGATCTCCACGCCGCTGACGGTATGCCTGGTGGTGGCGGGACGCCACGTGCGGGCGCTGGAACCGCTGGCCATCCTGTTTGGGCAGGCGCCGGACGTGACGGCCGCCCAACGCTTCTTCCAACGCGCCCTGTCCGGCGAGACCGGCGCCATTCTGCGCGACGCCGCCGCGCTGCTGCGGCGCGCCAGCTTCGCGCGCTATTGCGATCAGATCCTGGTGCCCGGCCTGGGGCTGGCAGCCACCGAACTGCGGCTCGGCCTCATCGACGCCAGGCAGCAGGACCACCTGCGCTCCACGGTGGCGGAAGTGGCGGAAGCGCTGGCGCCCAGCGGCGCGGCGCCGGGCCGCAGCCGGCGCCGCATTTCGCTGCTGGACGCCAACGTCGGCGCGCATCTGCGGCGGCTGCGCGAAGCCCGCCTTGGCCGCTGGCAAGGCTCGCTCGACGTGCCGCAGCGCTCCATTGTGCTGTGCGCCGGCCTGCCCTCCGAGCGCGACGAAGTGATCAGCGAACTGCTGGCGCGCGCACTGCGCGAGGCCGGCATCGACGCGCGCAGCGTCGCCCTGCCCCTGCCTTACGAAGAACACGATCCCGGCAAGGCCGCGCTGATATCGACGGTGATCGTTCCCAGTCCGCTGCCGGAGGAACTGGAGGCGTGGCTGCAAGCCATAGGCGCGTTGCGCGCGCTGCTACCGCAAGCCTTGGTGGCGGCCATACTCCTGCCGGCCGACGAAATGGCCGGTACCGTCGCCGCCATCCAGTCCGCCGTCGACATGGACTTGCGCTCATTCGAGGAGTGCGTGGCCTTCGTGGCGCCCAAGCCTATTTAACCAGCGGCGCCGGCATGGTGCGTCCACCCTGGTTCAGCACCAGCACATGGCTGCCGTCCGGGTTTTTGGTGAAGTTGACCTGGGCGTCCACCACCTTGACGAAAAAGTTTGTGTCGCTAGTGGCAAACAATTCGAACGGCGGCTGGTTGGTGGCCTGGGCGATGAACTTCTCCCCCTCGCGCCGCACCTCGATAATGAAGTTGGGCGCCAGCTGGTATTTGCCGACATAGCCGTCCAGCACCGCCGGCGCCACTTTGACTTCAACCCGCGCCGGCAGCGCGGCGGCGTCGCCGGTGCGCGGATAGACGGTAGAATTGCCGTCCCGGGACACGGTCACCTGCGTCACGGCGCCCTTGGCGTCGCGCGCAAAATCTGCGGTGATCAGCGATTTGCCGACGAAGAAGCCATTCTCCGAGTGCGGCCGCAGCAGCGTGGTGCTGCCGCCGCTGCGCGCCATCGACAGCCGCCCGTTCTCGACGCGGATAGTGCGCGTTTCAGGGCCGGGGCCGCCGTACACGCCGGCGAAGGCCGCCAGCGCCTTGGCGTCCAGCGTGATCTCCTTGTACTCGGTGTAGGGTTTGCCGATAACCAGCGCGGCCGCCTTCATGGCCATCATCTCCGGCGCAACGTTGCCGGAATCGGCATTGCCCAGCACGACGACATACACCTTCTCCTGCGGCAGGCGCAGGGCGTAAGTGGCGAAACCGTTGATGCCGCCGCCGTGTCCCATCATCGGGCTGCCCTTCAGATTGCCGATCGCCCAGCCATAGCCATAGTTGGTGGACTTGCCGTCCGCCAGCGTGTACGGGGTGAAGGCCATTTTCCAGCTGGCCGGCTTGAGCAGCTTGCCCTGCGCGATCGCCTGGTCCCAGCGGTTCAAGTCGTCCACGGTCGAAACCAGGGAGCCCGCCGCATACGGCAGCGCCATGCTGAGCGGCGCGGAAGGCTCGAAGGCGTCGCCCTTCTTACTGTAGCCGGCCGCGCGCAGCGGCGGCGTGCGCTCGTACCCTTCGTAGGCGGTCTGGGCCATGCCCAGCGGGACGAAGATGCGCTGCTCGACAAACTTGGCGTAGCTCTGGCCGGAAATCTTTTCGATAATGGCGCCGAGCAGGAAATAGCCCGAGTTGTTGTAGGCGTAGCGGGTGCCCGGCTCGAACTCCAGCGGGTCGTTCTTGAACGTGTCTATCATCTGCGCCACCGTCAGGTCGGTGTTCATGGCGGCCATGAAACCGGGCTTGCTGGTGTAGCTGACGATGCCCGAGGTATGCGTCAGCAGATGTTCAATCGTGATCTTCTTGCCCTTGGTCGGATAATCCGGCAGATACTTGGTAATGTCGTCCTGGACCGACAGCTTGCCCTCGTCGGCCAGCATCAGGATGGACACGGCGGTGAACTGCTTGGTGATCGATCCCAGGCGCAGCGACATCTCCGGCGTCATCGCCTGCTTCTTCTCGATATTGGCCATGCCGTAGGCCTTGCGCAGCAGCGGCTTGCCATCGCGCGCCACCAGCACGGTGATGCCGGGATCGGTGGCCTTGTAGTTGGAGCCGATGACGGCGTCGAAGCGCTCGGCGAACGATGGTTCAGCTGCGGCTGCGGCCACCGGCGCCTCCTGGGCGGCGAGGTAGGGCGTTTGCAGCAGGATCAGCGTGGCGACGAAAATGGCCGAGGGCTTGAACATGTATTGACTCCTTGGAATGAGGCGGGGTCCGCACCATGCGGACAGCCCGGGAATCATAATATATTTTTTGCAAGCTGCGGCCAGCGGGCAATGCGACGAACTGCAGGAATCAGGGCGTCAACGCCCCGCTGCGAGCGCCCAGCTGCGCACCACTTCATGCCGGGAGAGGCCGATGTGGCTCTTGACGAGGGCGAATTCGGCGGCGCGGAATCCGATGGGTTCAATGCGCGTGGCCGGCAGGCGATGGTGCGGGTCATAGCAAAGCGTCATATGCGGCTCGTAGGAGCGCGACGGCTTGAAGCCCTGGTCCGCCATGGCGCAGCCCAGCACCGTGCGCAGCCTGTGCACGCCGCCCAGGCCGCCCTCCTCTTTCCCGCCCAGCAGCACCAGCGGCCCCTGGGGACCGGAGAACGTGAGGGCTGAGTCGAAGCGCAGATCGAAGGCGGACAATTGCACGGCGTCCGCCGCGCGGCATGCCGCATCCAGCTCGGCTGCGGCTATGTCGTCGCCCACCGCGTCCAAGCTGATATGCAGCCGGTCCGGCCCCAGGCGTTTGCCGGTAACGCCATGCGCCGCCAGCAGGCTGCGCGCAAACGCATCGATCCGCGCGGCATCCTCAGGAGCAGGACGCACGGCAAAGAACCAGGAATGCTTCGGCCCTGTAACCGGTGCACGGGGCTGGCGAACACGGGGAGCGGGCGCTGGCACGTCCCCAAAAAGATCCTGCTCAAACATCGGTTTACCTTCAAGCCACGGCCGGGCACTGGTGGACAAAGCAGTATTGTCTCAGGTTCGGATCGCCGCTCGCAAGCCGCACGGCGCCGCTCAAGCCAGCATGCCAGGACGCTTGTCGAGGATTTTGAGGATCATCTCGCCAAAGAGCGTATTGGCCCAGGCGAACCAGCTGCGCGGGCAAGTCGAGATCGCGGCGCACGCCATCCAGCCCCTGCTGCGCAGCCACGGTCAGCGCGACTGCAGATCGCGCCGCATGGGCAGAGGCACGATGTCCAGCAGCACGTCGCGGATGGAGTAGGCGGAGGACGTGGATGAAGGATAGGCGCGCGTCTGCGCCGTGCGCGTGAAACGGAAACCGAACGCGGTTTCCGGCGCCGCGCTGCGCGGATCGCCGCTGGCCAGGCCGAAGGCTTCCTGCTGGTCGCTGTCGACCAGGCGCTCCATCAGGTCCAGCACTGCGTTGTTGCCGAGGATGTCGTTGCTGTAGAGCGGCCCCTTGTTCGAGGGCGGATCGCCTGCGGCAATGGCTGCCTCCTTGTCCGGCCCGGGCTTGTGCACGCCCGTGGCCAGGTCCAGCTGGTCGCCGTGATCGAGGTAGCTCAGCTTGACCGCGCGCGCGCCGAATACGCCGGCCACCGGCGCAGCCGCCGCTTCCGACAGGTCCACCATCAGCACGCCCTTGTAGCCTATCACCTCGGCCTGGCGCTGCTGCCGCACCACCAGCGCGCTGTTCTCGTCCACGCCGAAGCCCACGCGGTAGCCCTTGTTCATCATAGCCGGCACCATGCGCGCCAGCCGTCCACGGATCAGGAAATGCTGGTCGATGAAAACGCTGCCGCCGATGAAGCCCAGGCCCGGCGACAGCGATTTTTCCGGCTGCAGGCCGCGCCGCAGCGCTTCCCACACCGGCGGCGCGTCGTCGAACATGGTGGTGCTCATAATGGCTGCGCCGGCGCTGGTGCCTGCCACCATGCCGCCACGGCGGTACATGTCCCACATCGCCTCCAGCGCCGCCGTCCTGCTGCCGTCGGCGCGCAGCAGCGCTTGCGTGATGCGGCCCTGGTCGCCGCCGGCGAAATACACGCCGCCGGATTCGCGGATGCGCTGCGCCAGCGCCGCGTCCTCGGCGGCCTGGCGGTAGTCGCTTCCTGCCATGCGCGGCGCAATGGGGGCGATGAACGGATCGGCGCCGTAGCGGCGCAGCGCGGCTGCAATCTGCTCGCCGGAACGGGCGGGATTGCCTGCGGCGGTGGGCAGCACGGCAATGCGCGCGCCCGGTCCGCCGGACAGCGCCACGATGCGGGACCAGACGTCGGCATTGTCGGCGCGCAGCGCGCCGCCCACGATCACCAGCGTGCCGGCGGGCGCAGCGGCCTGCTCCACCGATGCAGCAGCAACGGTAGCAGCAGCGGCGGCCGCCTCCGCCCCGAACGCCGCGCCCGGCAGCAGCAGGCATGCCAACATCGCCGCCATGGCCGGTACAGCGCGGCCAGCAAACTTGATACCCATCCGGTTCTCCTAGATTAAGCCGCGCCGGCGGAGCCGCCGGCGCGGTCTGCCATTCTAGCGGAAGCTGTAGCTCACGCTGGCAAAAGCGCTGCGTCCGCGCGGGTCCGTGTAGGTCGGATCATAGCCAGCCAGGAAGTAGTAAGCCTGGTTGGAGTACGGCGGGGCCGTGTCCGCCAGGTTCAGCACACCGGCGCGCAGCTTGAGCTGCTTGCTCAGGCTCCAGCTGGAGGTCAGGTCCCACAGCGAATAGGCCTTCACGCGGCGCGACGGCAGCACCTTGTCGCTGGCCGGGTCATACGTGGTGTTCTGGTCCTGGTAGCCGGACGAGAACTGGTTCGCCAGCGTCAGGCTCGCCGGCCCCTGGTCCCAGCCGAAGCTGATACGGTGGCGCCAGCGCTGTATCACCTGGTCGTTCAGGAACAGGCCCAGGTTGCTGCGGGTAGCCTCCAGGGGACCAAACTGGCGGTCATATTTGACGATCAGCGTGCCGCTCAAATTATTGCTGAAACGTCCCACGCTGGTCTGCGCGCCCTTGTAGTCGTAGCCCAGGTCCAGGCCGGCGGTATTGAGCCTGCCCTGGTTTTCCTTCTGCAGCAGGATGTTGGTGATAAAGCCGTCCGCGTCGCGCTGGATGTACTTGCCGTTGTACTTGGCCGGATTGTCGACGATGATCTGCTCGCCCAGCGTGCTGATGACGTCGGACTTGCGGATGTTCCAGTAGTCGGCGCTGAAGGACAGGCCCGCGCCCGCGTCCAGCACCGCGCCCAGCGAGAACTGGCGCGACTTCTCCGGCTTCAGGTTTGGATTGGAGCGGCGCTCCACCGGCCATTGGTCGGTACAGCCGTCTATGCTGTCCAGGCCCTGCTTCACGCACTGCGGATCGGTCAGGAAGCTGGACGCGCTGCCGTAGGTGGTGGGACGCTTCAGGTCCGCCAGCGACGGCGCGCGGAAGCCGGTGCCGGCCGAGCCGCGCAGCACCAGTTCGCGCGCAGGCTGCCAGCGCACACCCAGCTTGGGATTGGTGGTGGAGCCCACTTCGCTGTAGCGGTCGTGGCGCAGCGCGGCCTGCACTTCGAGTTGCTTGGTGAGCGGCGCGTTGATTTCGGCGTAGGCCGAGCGCACGGTGCGGCTGTCGTCCGTGGCCTTCAGGTCGGTGGTGGATCCTGCGGCCAGGCCGGAATCGCGGTCGCCCGCGATGTTATTCGACAGCAGCAGCTTGGACGGCGTGAACGTGGTGTGTTCGCGCCGCAGTTCGGCGCCCAGCGCCAGGGCCAGGTCGCCGCCCTCCAGCGCCATCAGGGCTTTGGACAACTTGCCGTCCAGCGCGGTCGACGTACCCTTGGATTTGCGCGCTTCGTCGTTCACCTTGATGCTGTTGATCAGGTCACGCCCGGCCTGGCTGGATGGGCCGAATGGGTTGATGGCGCCTGAGCGCACGCCCGCCTCGAAGCGGTCGTAGAGCACATAGCCGTCCACATATTCGTCCACCGCCTTGTTCTCGGCGCGGGATAGGCCTGCGTCGTAGTCCCAGCCGCCCAGGGTGCCGTTCGCGCCCAGCACCAGGCGCTGCGCGTCGCTGGTCACTTCGTTGCTGCGGTTGCCCGCTTCGGTCATGCGGTAGCGGATGCCGCTGAAGGTCGTCGGCAGGCCGGATCCGGTGAGCGCGGCGCGATATTTTTCCGGCAGCAGGCTGACCGGCAGGTTGCGGATACGCTGCGGATTGGGGCTCAGCACGTAGCGGCTCTCGGCCTGCGACTGCACCAGCTCGAAGAACAGCTGGTTGTCCGCACCCAGCTGCAAAGTGGCGCGGCCGACAAAGCCGATCTTGCTCGCTTCCGGGTAGATCTCGGTGTCTTCCATGTAGTCGTAGCTGCAACCAAGCTTGCCGCCAGGGCCGGAGGGTGCGTACACGGTGGCCGGCGGCGCGCAGTCCGGCGCGGCCGGATTGATGCGGGTGGCGGTGCTGCCTGCGGCCAGCACGCCGGCCTTGATCAGCGCATTGCGCTGCGCCGACGAGATGTCGATATTGGCCGGATAGGTGTTGCTGGACATGAGCGCGGGCAGATTGGCCGCCAGCGGGCGCTCCTTGATGAAGTCGCGCTGGCCGGAGCGCAGCGAGTCCAGCTTCTGCACGTCCAGCACGCCGAACACGTTGAAGCGGTCCGTGGCCAGGCTGCCGAAGCCGCCGCTGATGCTGGCCGTGCGCTTGCCCGCGCCGCCTTCCTGCGTGCCTGCCGCCGAAGCGTTCAGGTCCAGGCCCGTGTAGTCCTTGCGGGTGATGAAATTGATCACGCCGCCGATGGCGTCGGTGCCGTAGATGGCCGAAGCGCCGTCCTTCAGCACTTCCACGCGCTGGATGGCGCCGGCCGGGATATTGTTCAGGTCTACGCCCGCGTTGTCGCCGGGGGAGGCAAAGTTGGCCAGGCGGCGGCCGTTCAGCAGCACCAGCGTGGACGACACGCCGATGCCGCGCAGGTTGGCGCCGTTGAAGCCGCGCTGGCCCGAGGTGCCGTCGGTGATGCTGGCGCCGTCCGACAGCGGCGCCGTGTTGGCGCTGATGTTCTTCAGCAGCTCGGCCGCCGTGGTGACGCCGGACTTGTCGATGTCTTCGCGCTTGATCACCTGCACCGGCAGCGCCGTTTCAGCGTCGATGCGCTTGATGGAGGAGCCGGTGATTTCCACCCGCTGGATCGCCTGGGCCGGCGCGGCGCTCTGCGCATGGGCGCCGGCGGCAGCCGCCCCGACGCCGACGGCCAAGGCCAGGCGTATGGAACAGGACAGCACATTTGCTTTGGGCATAGCTCCGCCCGTCTCGTGACACAGACTCATTGCAACTCCCTTGGATTTTAGTTGTGGATACCGCTGTTGGAACCGCTTGCGCCTCTTATCTGGCGTTCTTTTTTGGCCGCGCGGGCAAGGCCGCGTCGGCGCCGTAGAGGTAGGCCGAAATTGCTTCGGTCAGGCGGGCGGCCTTCTCCACATTGTCCTTGTTTGAAACCATGAGCGACACCACCAGCGCTTCGATCAGCGCCACTGCCGCCGTCGAGCTGCTGGGCAGCACCGGATGGCTGCTCTGCGCGTACAGCACGTGGTCCGCCAGCTCAGCCAGCGGCGAGGCCGGCGAGTCCGTCAGCGAAACAATGCTGGCCTGGCGGCTGCGCGCGAAATTGGCCAGCCTTATCACGTCCAGCGCATAGCGCGGGAAAGAAATCACGATCAGCACATCCTTGGCGGTGATGGTGGCCAGGTGGCCGGCCGCCACTTCGGTGCCGCCGTGCCCCGCCACTTCCACCACGTGCGGGCAGAAAGGCTGCAGGTGCATGGCCAGCAGGCCCGCCAGGTGGGTGGACAGGCCGAAGCCCATCACATAGACCGTGCCTGCGCGCGTCAGCTTGTGCACCACCTTGTCCATTTCAGTCAGCGACAAACCCTTGCCGGTGGCGCCGATATTGGCGGCGGCGAATTCCAGGCTCTCGGTGGCGGGCGACGCCGCGCCTTCGCGCCGCTCTATATTGTTGCGCAGCTTTTCCACCGGCTGCAGCACTCCTTGCAGCACCTCGGCCACCGCGCCGCGCATGGCCGCGTAGTTCTTGAAGCCGATGTCGCGCGCAAAGCGGCTGATGGTGGCGGTGGACACCTGGCAGCTCTCGGCCAGTTCTTCAATGCCCAGCGCCGTCACGCGCACCTGGTTGCGCAGCAGGTAGTCCGCAATGGTCCGGTAGGAGGAAGACCCCTCGCCCAGCACGCGTATCAGCGCCTGGCCCAGCTCCGAATGGGCGAAGGCCACTTCGGGCGACTGCGATTCGTGGACGGACTTTTTCATGCGGCGTATTCCTGTTGCGATCATCGATAGCGCAACTGTACGCATAACAAAAACAAAACTCAAACATTTTCTGTAAATTTATTTACATGAATTTACTTTGTGAAAAAACTGCTACATAATCGGCCGCACTTCACCACTCCAGGTCAACAACAAGGCACACCATGCGAACAGAAAAACACATTATTTCGGCGCCCCAGAGCAGCGCCCGGTTCGAGCTCACCACTTACCGCTTCGGCACGCCGGGCAGCGGCAGGAAGGCCTACATCCAGGCGGGGCTGCATGCCGACGAAGTGCCCGGCATGCTGGTGGCGCAGTTCCTGCGCAAGCAGCTGGAGGCGCTGGAGGCGGCGGGCAAGGTGCGCGGCGAAATCATCCTGGTGCCGGCGGCCAATCCCATCGGCCTGTCGCAAGCTATCCACGGCGCGCCGTTCGGCCGCTTCGACCTGGGCACGGGCGTCAACTTCAACCGGGCGTACAAGCATGTGGCGGAGGACCTGAAAGTGGCGCTGCACGGCCTGCTGGGCGCGAACGCCGAAGACAATGTGCGCGCCATACGCCGCGCCGCGCTGGAGTCGGTGGCGGCATGGCAGCCGCGTTCGGACGGCGAGGCACATAAAAAACTGCTGCAGGAAATGGCCATCGACGCGGACATCGTGCTGGACCTGCATTGCGACAACGAGGCCGTGCTCCATATCTACGCGGGCACGCCGCTGGCGGACGCGGTGGCGCCGCTGGCACGCCTGACAGGTGCACACGCCGTGCTGCTGTCCACCGCCGCCGGCGGCGATCCATTCGATGAAGCGTGCAGCCGCCTGTGGTGGGACTTGCAGGCCCACTTCGGCGACGCCATCCCCATTCCGCCGGCCTGCATGGCCGCCACGGTTGAGCTGCGCGGAGAAATGGACGTGGGCTACGAGCTGGCGCAGCAGGACGCGAACGCGCTGCTGCGCTTCCTCGCGGGCGAGGGTGTGCTGGCCGGCGAAACGGACGCCCTGTCCTCGCCTTTGCCTTTGGCATTGTGCGCCGCCACACCGCTGGAAGGCGTTGAGGCCCTGCTGGCGCCGCACGCGGGCGTGCTCGTGTACACCCGCGCCCTGGGCGAACGGGTGCGCACAGGGGACGCGCTGGCGGACATCATCGACCCCGCCAGCGGCGCCGCCACCACCGTGCGCTGCACCGTGGACGGCGTATTCTTCGCCCGCAGCGCGCACCGCCATGTGCTGCGCGGCTGGAACATCGGCAAGGTGGCGGGCGCACAGGCGTTCCGCTCCGGCGACCTGCTCAGCCAATAGGAATGCCATGAAACTGCGCCTCCCCAACACCTACGTACTGGTCTTCGCCATCCTGGCGCTGATCGCCCTGTCCACCTGGATTATCCCGGGCGGAAAATACGACACCCACCTGGTCAACGGCAAGCAGCTGATCAACCCGGCCACCTTCCACTACATCGACAGCAACCCGCAAGGCCTGCCCGCGCTGCTGATGGCGCCCATCAAGGGATTTGCCGAAGCGGGCCTGATCATCGGCTTCATCCTCATCGTCGGCGGCGCCTTCGCCGTTCTGCAAAAGACCGAAGCCATCGACGCGCTGATCAAATCCATCGCCCGCGCGCACGAGCACTCGCGTTTTGTGCGCGCTGCGCTGATCCCGGTCTTCATCACCCTGTTCTCGCTGGGCGGTGCGACATTCGGCATGAACGAGGAGGCGATTCCCTTCATCCTCATCTTCGTGCCGCTGGCGCTCGCGCTGGGCTACGACACCATCACCGGCGTATCGATTCCCTTCCTCGGTTCGCAGGTCGGCTTCGGGGCCGCCTTCCTGAATCCGTTCAACGTCGGCGTCGCGCAAGGCATCGCCGGCGTGCCGGTGTTCTCCGGCCTGCACTACCGGCTGATCTGCTGGCTGGCGGCCACGGCCATCACCGCGCTCTTCCTTATGTGGTACGCGGCCCGCATCAAGCGCCACCCGCAACTCAGCCCCACCTACCTGCTCGACCTGGAAAAACGCGCCGAAAACCAGGGCGGCCTGGCTGGACTGGAAGGCATGACGGCCAAACACAAGCTGGTACTGTGGGTATTCGCCGCATCGCTCGCGGGCATGGTGCTGGGCGTAGTGCAGTTCGGATGGTATATAGAACAGATCGCCGCGCTGTTCCTGGTGATGGGCATCGTCATCGGCGTAATCGGCGGCCTGGATTCGGACGGGCTGGTGGCGGCCTTCGTGCACGGCGCGCGCGACCTGGTGGGCACCGCGCTGATCATCGCGCTGGCGCGCGGCACCATGATACTGGCGCGCGACGCCAACATCATCGACACCATGCTGCACGGCCTGATGCCGCTGGTGCAGTCCTCCAGCCCCGTGTTCGCCGCGCAGAAAATGTTCGGCATCCAGACCGTGATCAACTTCTTCATCCACTCCGGTACCGGCCAGGCCTCGCTGACCATGCCCATCATGGCGCCGCTGGCGGACCTGGTGGGAATCACGCGCCAGACCGCCGTCCTCGCCTTCCAGTTCGGCGAGCTGACCACCGCCATCATCCCCACCTCCGGCATCACCGTCGGCGTGCTTGCGCTGGCGCGCGTGCCCTGGATTACCTGGGCCAGATGGCTGCTGCCGCTGCAGCTGGCTTACGTGGCCATGGCCTTGCTGCTGCTGATTCCACCGAGCCTATCGTCCTGGAGCTGAGACGGCGCCTCCTGCGCATGGCATTTTCATAAGCGTCTTTGCAAAATATCGCAACAGCGCGCAGCCCGCGCGGAGAACTGGCCGTGGTTGGCCCCCGGCAGCGGCAAGAGCACTTGCGTACGCCGGCGCGCGACAGCGCCTCATGCAGCGCCGCCGATTGCGCAAACGGCACCACCGGGTCCGCCGTGCCGTGTATGGCAATGCGGCATCCCGCAGTCCAGTTCGCCGCAGCAGTGGGCAAACCGGACGCCTATGCCGGCGAGCTGCCCGTGGTCTTCGTGGTGCTGCGTCCCGGCGCCGGCGCCGCTGGCCCGCATTCGCGCCGTTGCCAGCGCGGACCAGCTTCCCGAACTGAACGCCGCCATACGCGGGGCACTTGCCGGATTCAGCCTGCACTACGAACTGGCCTTTGAAACCGCCGGCAACACCGGGGAATAGCATTGTTACTATTGGTGAGAAACCGGGCAATTTTTCGTGGGCATAATACGTTGTAGGAATGCTCCTATAGACGTAGGACTTTAAGAGGCTCGCCATGAAAGTCGCTTATCCCACGCTTGGCCCCATCATTGGCTACACCACGGCTACCGAAACCCGCATCTGGCTCCGCGGGGAATTTGAAAGCCAGGGCGATACTGCGCGGCGCTGTTTCGGTGTCGTGCAATATCGCCTGCCAGGCACGAATTCCTGGTCCGCGCCGATTTTCAACAAGCTCGAGCCGCATTTCGATATGTCCGGCGTTTTCTCGCTGAGCGGATTGGATGAACATACCCGCTACGAATATCGCGCGGGCTGGTTCTTTGCCGACGAAGAACTCGATAGCGTAAAAAAATTCCTGGAAGACCAGTTGGAATGGCACACGCAGTTTTCATCCTTTGTCAGCGCCGCCGCGCCGGGCAAGGCCCCACGCGCCTATGTCGTCGGCTCGTGCCGCTATCTGTTGCGGCTGTTTGGCGGCAGCATATTCGATGACCGGGGCGACAAGACGTTTCAAACCATCGCCCGCCAAATCAGCCAGGGTCTCGGCGTGGATGCCCTGCTGATGATAGGCGACCAGATTTACGCGGACGACCTGAATTTCTTCGGACAAGACGAAAAAATAGACCAGTTCCTGAAACGCTACCGTACCGTCTTTGGCCAGCAGGGTATCCGCGAGCTGATGGGCAAAGTGCCGACTTATATGATACTCGACGATCACGAAATCGAGGACAACTGGCCCAGCAAGGCCAGCACCAAGGACCGCCTGACCCTCTACCCCAACGCGATTCACGCTTACCAGATTTATCAATGCAGCCACGGCCCGCTGTTCCAGGCGACGCCCGACGGCCGGATTTCAGGCACGCTGACCCACTTCTGGTATCAATTCAGCGATGGCTGCGCCGACTGGTTTGTGATGGATGCGCGTACCGAGCGCAGCCTGGCCAAGGGTGCAGTGCAAATGGTTAAGGACACCCAGTTGAATGCGCTGCTGGCGTGGCTGAACGATGGCAGCGGCCGCATCAAATTCATTGTGTCGTCCGTTCCCTTTATTCCCGACCTGATCAACGACAGGGATGATAAATGGGGCAACTTCATCGCCCAGCGCGACACCATCATCTCCCATGTCATCACCCACCGCATTCCGAATGTTGTGTTCGTTTCGGGCGATGTGCACTGCTCATTCTCCTGCAAAGTGGATCTCGGGGCGGGTATTTATATCCGCCAGCTCGTCTCCTCGTCATTTTTCTGGCCCTATCCGCATATGGACCGGGGCGATTTTGGCTTCGACAAATTTCTCAACACGGACACCGGCAGCCAATGGAAGGTGAACACGCCGTCTGCAATTTATTCCGAAGATAATTTCGTCAGGATCGAAGCAGCCCCCACCCGCATCGACGTCGAGTATTTTTCGCGCAAGGGGGATTCTCTGGGCAAGGACAACGTACTCTGAGGAGAAGGCGGCCATGGTCACAATAAGTGTTGCACAGGTATCGAAGCTCGCGCCCAGCATACGTTCCAGCTACCGGGATGCGGTACAGCAGGGACAGGCTGTCATCGACTTTTACGGCATCTCGGACAACGCGCTGCGGCTGGCGCATTTCATGGCCCAGATACTGCACGAATCCGGCGGACTGACGATACAGTTTGAAAATCTCAACTATAGCGCCCAGCGTTTGAGCGTGGTCTGGCCAAAGAGGTTCAAACCCAAGGGTCCACTGGATCCCGCGCTGTTTGCCCACAACCCTGAAAAACTGGCCAATGAAGTGTATGGCAACCGCATGGGCAATACCGCGCCGGGAGATGGCTACACCTACCGGGGGCGCGGGCCGATGCAATTGACGGGGAAAGACAGCTATCGCCACGCAACCGTCGAACTGCGGAAAAGGCTACCGCACGCACCTGACTTCGTTACTTTTCCCGATAGCGTAGTCGATGCGAATTGGTGCTTATGGATCGCCGCCGCCGAGTGGGCCGAAAAAGGCTGCAATGCCCTCGCCGACAAAGATGACGTCCGGGGCATTACGCTTAAAATCAACGGCGGATTAACCGGCTTGGACGAACGGGAAGAATGGCTGTCACGCACCAAGGCCATTTGGCATTAGGCGACTGGCCGACTTTGCAAACGGAGAAAACATGATCCCTTACGCGCCCAGCCGCCAAGCGCTGCTGCATCCGGAATCGCAGCCCACCGTTTTTCCCAGTCCTAAACCGCTCGACGAGGATGGCGTTTGTGCGGAACTGTCCCGGCTGGCCTACATCCGGTTTGAACAATCCGGCGAGGGACTGGAAGAACTGCAGCAAGCCCTGCAACGCGGCGGCCTGCAGTATGCGAAGCACTTTTACGACTCCGGCACGGGAACCCAAGCCTTTGCCGCCCTGAAGCCGGGCGGCGACGTGTTTCTTGTGTTTCGCGGCACGCAACCGGACGACCCGACCGATATCGGCACCGACGCCGACCTCATCCTGCGCCGGTGGCGCGGCCTCCCCGGAGAGGCTGCGGTGCACAGCGGATTCGCCTACGCACTCGACAGTATCTGGGACAAAGATATCCTGCCTTGGCTGGAAGGACACAAGGGCGCCAAACTCTGGCTCACCGGACACAGCCTTGGCGCGGCCCTGGCCACCCTGGCGGCGGCGCTCTGCCCGCAGGCGACACTGATCACCTTTGGTTCGCCCCGCGTCGGCAATCCGGCTTTTGCGCAATCCTTCGCGGAACAACGGGTCCGGCGCTTCGTCAATTGCTGCGACGTCGTCACGATGATCCCGCCCAACCTGATCGGCTACAAACACGTCGGCGCCATCCGCTATATCGACCGGCAAGGCGCCCGCCAGACATGGACCGATGAACGCATCTTCCAGCCCATCGAGATAGACCGCGCGAGCGCTCACGTGGACTACGTCCGCGACTACGTGTGGAAACTCGGCAATGTCAACAGCCGCGCACTGGCCGACCATACGCCCCTCAACTACGTCCGCGCCTTCTGAATTAGACCTCGTATTGTGGAAAGCCCGCAACACATGCTAGCTGCTTTTTTTGCAACAATGTGACGCGGCTTTTACACTGAGCCAGCCGCGCAGGCCCTGCCGCCCGCGCGCCGCACAACGCTCAGGCACTGAAACCACTTACGAGGACTGATCGCATGAAAATACCTGGCACGCACAAGGCGTCTGCATTCCGCCGCTCCCGCTGCACCCATGCCGTATTGCTCGCGCTTGGCAGCATGGGCTTGAGCGTCTACGCGCAAACCATGCCGCGCGTGGAAATCACCGGCTCCAGTATCAAGCGCATCGAGGGCGAGGCGGCGCTGCCGGTTGAAATCATCAAGCGCGAAGATATCGACAAGTCCGGAGTGACCACGGCAGCCGAACTGCTGCAAAAGATTTCCTCGAATGTGGGCGGCCTGACCGACGGCGCCAGCGTCAGCGACGTCATGGGCGGCCAGCGCGGCTTTAACGGCGCCAACCTGCGCGGCCTGGGTGTCTCGAGCACGCTGGTGCTGCTGAACGGCCGCCGCATGGCCAACTTCGCCAGCCCCGGCGACAATTCCGGCGTCGACCTGAACAACATTCCGGCCGGTGCCATCCAGCGCGTGGAAGTGCTCAAGGACGGCGCCTCGGCGATCTACGGCACCGACGCCATGGGCGGCGTGATCAACTTCATCACCCGCAAGGATTACCAGGGCGGCGATGCCAGCCTGTATGCGCTGGGCACCGACGAAGGCGGCGGCGGCAAAAAGTCCGCTTCGCTGTCCGGCGGCTTTGGCGCCTTGAGCACCGACCGCTTCAATGTGTTCGGCGCGCTGGACCTGCAGCAGACGGACCGGCTGGCCAGCTCGCAACGCGAATTCATGCAGGAATACAGCCTGCCCGACCGCTTGTCGCCGCAGCTGTCGAGCTACTCCTTCCCGGCCAACGTCGACCTGACTGCCGCCCAGTTGGCGACCCTGAACAAATCGGGCTACCTGAAGGGCGCCGGCCCCGGCGGCACCTATGTGCCATCGCAGGGGCGGCGCGTCAATTTCGGCAGGAGCAGCTGCGTGAACGGCAGTCCGAACGTGGTGCGTCCGCTCGGCCCCGGCGGCTCGGAAGGCTGCTCGTTCAACTATATGGGCGACTCGGAAGTCTATCCGGAATCGAAAAAACAGAGCTTCGTCGGCCGCGCCACCGCGCTGGTGGGCGACAACCACCAAGTGTTTGCGGAAGTTTTGCTGAGCAAAGCCGAAACCAGCTACGCCGCCTCTCCCGCCACCTCCAGCAGCATCAGCGCCAGCAACGGCATCCTCCTGCCAGCCGATCTGCAAGCCAAGACCGGCATCACCACCCCGGTCACCTTCCGCTTCCGCCTGTCGGACGCCGGCCGCCGCACCTCGGAGGTGACGAGCAAAGCGTCGCGATTCGTGGTGGGCGCGACCGGCAAGGCAGGCGACTGGGAATACGACGCGGCCTACAACCACAGCGTGAACAAGGCCACCGACCTGGATATCGATGGCTGGGTGTCGCGCACCAAAATGCTGGCTGGCATCGCCAGCGGCAAGTACAACCCCTTTGTCCCGGCCACGGACGACTCGGGCCGCAAGTTCATGGATTCGATCAAGATCAACGGCGCGGCGCGCATTTCCAAAGGCACCAGCGACAGCGTCGACGGCAAGCTGACGCGCTCGCTGATGGCGCTGCCCGGCGGCGATGTCATGCTGGCCGTGGGCGCCGAACTTCGGCGCGAAAAGACCGCGTTCACCTCCACCGAAGCGCTGCGCACCAACGACGTGCAGGGCGACCGCGCCAGCTCCGACGAATTGCTGGCCGACTCGTCCAACTCGCGCGACATCGCCGGCATCTACACGGAGATCAATGCGCCCTTCAGCAAGGAATGGGAAGGCCAGTTCGCGATCCGCCATGACCGCTACAAGGCCGTGCACGATCCGCTGACCAAGTTGTCCGCGCCGCAACTGAGCACCACCAATCCGAAAATCGCCGTGAGCTACCGTCCGAACAAGGAAGTGCTGGGCCGCGCTTCCTACGGCACCGGCTTCCGCGCGCCGTCGATTGCCGAACTGTTCCTGCCGGTACGTTCCGGCACCACGGCCAGCTTCGTGAAAGACCCGGTGTCGGGTGAAGTTGCCCAGTTCGATCTGGACCGCTACGGCAACCCAAAGCTGAAGCCGGAAAAGTCCAAACAGTTTTCGGCCGGCCTGGTGGTGGAACCGAACACGAACTGGAACGGCAGCCTGGACTACTGGATTATCCGCAAGTCCGACATCATTTCGGAAATCGGCGAGCAGACCGTGTTCGACAACCCGGTCTACTACAACGATCCGAAAATCGTGGTGCGCGACGAGGACGGTTTGGTTTCCTACCTGCAGTTCAAGAAAGAGAACCGTGGCAAGCTCAACACCTCTGGCCTCGATATGGCGGTGAACTGGCGCGGCGACGCGACCTCCATGGGCCGCTTCAGCGCCAGCTTGAACGGCACGCTGGTCACCCAGTACAAATTCCAGTCCGATCCGAACTCGCCGATGGCCGATGGCCTGGGCGTGTTCCGCGACGACAAGGCCGTGCAGCGCTGGCGCCACAAGGTCAATCTGGACTGGACCCAGGGCCCGGTCAACCTGAGCCTGGGCAACACCTTCTTCTCCAGCTATCTCGACCAGAACGTGCCGGGCCTGGCCGACCCGGGCTGGAACGACCGCAAGGTGAAAGCCTATTCGCTGTGGGATCTGACGGGTAGCTACGCGTTCACCAAACAGCTCAAGCTGCGCGCCGGCGTCATCAACATTGCCGACACGCCGCCGCCGTTCACCAACCAGTCGCGCTACTTTGAAGTGACCTGGGATCCGACCTACGGCGACCCGCGCGGCCGCTCGATGTTCGCCAACCTGCAGTACAAGTTCTGAGCCTTCCCTGAAGGCGCCCGGCCCTGCCAGCCGGCAGGCAGGGCCGCCCTTCCCCTTAATTCTTTTTCTCAGGCGCAGGCTTCTCCGGTTGGGTCGGCTTGTCCTGCTGGCCCTGCTGGCTTTGCTGCCCTTGCATCATGCGCATCGCGTCTTTCGCCGCCTGGCTGTCCGGATTCACGCCGGCCGCCTGCATCGCATTGCGCACCGCATCGTTGCCGGTCACGCCGCCGAAGGTGTAGCGCAGGCCCATGTAGAGGCGGCGCTGGTGCACCTGCACGCCGGTGCGCTCGCGCAGGGTGGCGGTGTCGACGCGGAAGCGCTGGTCGGTGGTCTGCAACACATCATTGGCGCGGATATTGAGCGACAGGCGCGGCGTGAACTTGTGCTCCAGCGCCAGGTTCACGATGCTGAACGGCTCGCGGTAGCCTTCGCCCGACAGCTGCTTGCCCTGGCGGAAAGTCATGAAGGTCAGCGTGTCTTCCGGCGTGATCGTCCACTGCGCCCCGCCCTGCAGGTGCAGCGACGGCGTGCGGCGCTTCTCGCCGGTCGGTCCCAGCGTACCCAGGCGGTCCTGCTCGATAAAGCCCCAGTTACCATTGAACATGAAGCGGATGGCGGGCAGCGAGATGCCGTTCCACTTCATGTTCGGCGGCACCATGGCCATGATGGAGAACTCGACACCGCCGGCCTGGCGGTCGCCCTGGTTTTCCTTGGTGGTCAGCAGCGCGGTGGGGCTGATGAAGGTGCGGCGCTCGGTGATGACGTCCGACTCGTGGCGCATGTAGCCGCGCAGGCTGGCCGGCATCAGGCCCATGATCTTGGTCTCGTAACCCAGCTCCAGCGAATGCAGCTTGACCGGATGCAGGCGCGGATTGCCGGACGTGACGGCGTATTCGTTGACGTAGTTGACGAAGGGGTTGAGGTCGCCCGAGGCCGGGCGCGAGATGCGGTCCGAGTACGAGAAACGCAGGTTGGAGAACTTGTCCAGCTTATAGGTCAGGAACAGGCTCGGCAGGTAGTTGGTGTAGCTGTTGCCGGCCTGGACGTTGGTGGTCACCTGATCCAGGTTCAGTTCGGTATGCTCCACGCGCAGGCCGCCCTTGAAGGACCACAGCGCATTGATCGGCAGCTCATAGGTCGAGTAGGCGGCGGTGACATCCTGCTCCAGCTCGAACAGATTGCTGCGCTTGGTGTCCAATGCGCCGCTGTCCAGGAACAGGTAGCGGTAATCGCTGGCCTGGCGCGTGCGCTGCCAGCGGCCGCCCGCGGTCAGGAAGCCGGGGCCGGCCTTGCCCGAGTAATCGGTGCTCAGGTCGGTCAGGCGCACGCGGGTTTCCACGTTCTGGGTGTAGTTGCGCAGCAACGGCGCGCCGGCGGCAGGCAACAGCACGGGCTGGTACATGGCCGCCGTGTCCACATTGTTGGTGTTGGACGAATGGCGCAGATCGGCCTTCAGGCTTTCACCGTCGGTGCTGAACCGCCGCTCCCAGCCGGCCACGACTTCGTGGTTGAGGGCGTCGCCGCTGGCGCTGCGGCGGGTCAGGTAATCGACCAGGGGCGCGCTGCCGGTGCCGAAGTCCGTCAGGTGTTCGCTGCTGCGGGAATCATTGCCGCGCTTATTCAAGGACAGCGAGCCGGTCAGCGTGTCGCGCTCATTGAAATTGTAGCGCCCGCCCATGCCGCCCTGGATGAAGTCGGTAAGTCCGCTGCGCTGTGCGGTCTGGTGCAAACGGCTCACGCTGCCGCTCGCCGGATCGATGCGCTCGCGCGTGCTGTCGGTGTCGGTCTCGTTGCCGTCGCGGCGGTAGTTGAACGTGCCGTTCACCGACGCATAACCGGCGCTGTAGCTGCCGTTGGCGAAGGCGTTCTTCCGTCCCGCCGGGCCGACGTTGCCGGCGACGGTGCCATTGCCGCCCGGCTTGGTGTAGCGGCGCGAGATCAGGTTGAGGATGGGGCCGCCGCCCGCTTCGTTGCCGAATTCCGCGCCGGGGTTGTTAATCACCTGCACCGACTCGAAGTTCTCCGCCGGCAGCGCATTGATGGCGGCAGCGCGGTTCTCGCCCTGCATCTGGGCGGTCGGTTTGCCATCGACCAGCACGGTCACGCGCTCGCTGCCGCGCAGCCGCACGGTGCCGTTCGGATCGACGCTCACGGACGGCACGTTGTTGAGCACATCCCCCACGGAAGCGCCCGCCGTGCTGGCGTCGGCCTTGACGTCGTACACCTGGCGGTCGATGCGGTTGCTCTGGCGCTCGCTGACCACATTCACCACGGCCGCCGGCGGCACCACTGGCTGCGGGGTGTCGGAGGGAGCCGCGGGCTGCGCGGCCAGCTTGGCCGCAGGCGGCTTCGCCTCCTCCCTGGCTTTCGGCGGCGCGGCCTCAGTGGTTTGAGCCTGCGCTTGCCAGCTCAGCAGGAGCGCGGCGATAGTGGAAGAAAGGACGGACAGAGTCGGACGGGACGACGTATGCATAAGCGGATAGAGACAATAACGGTGGGAAATAGTTCGCCACGATACCACCTTCCCTTACGACATGCTAGCAAAACGGCAACATCCGGTTGGCGACGCTGAGAGGCAGTGTCAATAGCACCATTTGGTGCGCACACTTATCACAGAAAATCACAACGCGAATAAATAGGAAAACCTGACAACAAAGCAATCATGCGCTGGTCCGGCCCGCTAATATTGTCTGTCCACCCGCGAAGGACCCTGAACAGGAGATGGACATGAAACTTGCAAGTCGCGCCGCGCGTGCGCAAGCAGTAGTGCTGGCCTTGTTATTGCCAGCCATGGCCCAGGCCGCGCCCTACACGTTCAACTACATCAACATCATGACGGAGTGGCAGTACAGCTCCGGTGGCACGATCTCCGCCATTAACAACAGCAATCAGGTAACCGGGTATGTGAGCTTTGGGCCGGAATTGCCAGGAACCTCCTTTCTATACGACAAGCACGGGGCCTCCTACCTCGGCAGCCAGCTCGCCAATATCCATGCGATTAACAATGCCGGGGTCATGGCAGGCACGGCGCCCGGCGGGATGGCCGCGCTGCTGGCCAATGGACAGACGACGACTCTGCTCAACGATGGCCGCTCATCCACTGCGCTTGCCATCAACAACCACGGCGTGGCCGTGGGCTACGCCATGAATACCGGAGTGTTCAGTTACCGCGCCATGGTCTACAGCGATGGCGCAGCAACCGAGCTGGGCACCCTGGGCGGCCGCGATTCGTTTGCCACCGACATCAACGACGCGGGCGCGATCGTTGGAAATTCGCACACCAGCGACTCCGGTTACGCCACGCATGCCTTCATATACAAAGACGGCGTCATGACCGACCTCGGCGTGCCGTCGGGCGCCACATCCAGCGCCGCTTTGAGTATCGCCGACGACGGATCGGTGCTCGGGACAGCTTATCTCCCCAATGGCACGGCCAAGGGCTTCCTTTACCACAACGGCGTGACGACGGACCTGAGCGGGATTTTCACGCGCTCGGTGGCCGACATGAACAGTACCGGTACCATACTCGGCGAGTCTAATGAAGGCTTCATGCTGTACGACAGGCTCGGTCAGGTGGTGGATCTGAGTCTCGTAGTCTCGCAGACAACCGGCTCCACGCTCACCCAGGTGTTCGCCATCAGCGACAACGGTACGGTTGGGGCGGAAATCTGCGGCGACCTCGGTTGCACACTCGCCTTGATGATTCCTTCGCCAGTGCCGGAACCAGCAACATATGGCATGCTGCTGGTTGGCTTGGGTCTGGTGGGCTGGCTGGGCCGGCGCGGCCCGGCCCAAAGCTATTCTTCGAACATGGGGACACTGTCCTGGCGCTAGCACGCTGCAGCAAAAAAGAAAGCCCGTGTAGTCACGGGCTTTCGGTGGCTTATATCATTCCCCCTCGATGATCGCCCGATGACGTAAGCGATTGAAATCCAAAGAATTTCCCGACTTCTATCTCGGCAATACCATCCACAGTACCAGCGGGGAGCGGCAGGTGGATTGTGGGCGGAAGCCATAGATCTAATCACATAATCTTACACCTGCGCTTCAAGGAAGCCAATGCGTGCAAATTTCGAACCGGCACCGGCGTAACCATAGATCACCATCACCTACGACAGCGCGGGGCAAAACCGCCCTACTTCTGGTGGCGAATGCGCTGAAGGCATCTTAAATGATTTTCCATTGCCCCAAATTTTCCCCAAATTGACTGAAAGTAATTGCATTGTTCAGCTTACTGACAAGTTTAACAATTGGAAGTGCCTAAAGATTGCAGTGGTCAAGTAATTTCGGACACAACGATAGGTTCATGTACTGCCATTTTTCGTTCATAGACGGTGGGCGGCATATTGCCCAGTACTGAGTTGATGCGCTTGCAGTTATAAAAGCCGACGCTGTAGTCGGTGATGTCAATCTTGGCCTCGCCGTGATTGGCGTATTGGCGCTGCCAGACGCCCTCCGTTTTAAGGGTCAAGAAGAAGCGCTCTGCCACGGCGTTATCCCAGCAGTTCCCTTTCCGGCTCATGCTGCAAACGAAACCATGCTCGGCCAACAGATCCTAGTAAAGCTCGCTGGCGTATTGACTGCCCCGGTCCGAATGGACGATCAGGCCTGGCCTGGGCCTCCGCTGCTGGATGGCCATGTTCTAGGCATCGAAAACCAGCTTGGCGGGCATACTCGGCGCCATCGCCCAACCGACCACCTTGCGCGCGTACAGGTCCAGCACAACAGCCAGATACAGCCAACCGGATCAAGATATTTAGGAAATACCTCGATTTTTCGACAAAAGGGCTCCTCGCCCTGCTGCTTTCAGCATTTCACATTGTAAGTCGTTGATTTATATAGAGCCGACTTCGAGAAAAAGAGGTCTTTCGAGCCCCCTTACGAATGAACCGACTTACGTATAAAGGGATGGGTTCGAGAACTTCTAGCAGAGAACAGACCTGGTAGCGATTCAGATGTCAAAATCTCCCCATGATCCATAACTTGAGCTAAAATTGCTTTATGACTACACCACTCTCAGATGCGGAAGTTGCCGCCTTGCAATTAGAACTAGCTGCCGTAAAACTGCAGTTGTCGGATGACGTGCTTAAGCTAAAGAGTGTGGAATACTACGCTGCGGGTGTTAATGCGTGGTTTAACACTTCGCTAGAGTTTGATAAAAGTATGTTCACCTTGTCGGGCGGAGGAATCGCCTTGTTGGTTTCCCTAATAGAAAAAGTAAAAACTCTACCGATCCTTCTTCTTTTTATCGCGGCAATTGTCTGCTTCATCGTGACTACTAGTTTATTGTTGGCTGTATTTCAAAAGAACAAACCTTATGCGATGAGGCTTGCTCAAAATGAACATGCCGACAGTTCGTTACTTGACGCACTAGATTTTGCAGCGAAGATTTTTTTTGGAATAGCAGTTATGCTAACTGTTATTCTTGGCATCGTCATTGCCATGAGTAATTTAAACATCACCAAGTGAGGGAATCATGACTGAAAAATCAAAAAAAACCTTTGATGAAATTGCATTAGATAGTCTCTCCATTACCGGAACATTCAAGAAGAGTCTCACCGGCGCTGAGCTTCTATTTCCCAAGCCAGGACCAATTGCAAGCGTAGTTATCGCTCCTATCGCCACAGCTCAAGTAAATAGTACGACTTCTCCGACTCCGACGGCGTCCCTGTCGACTGCCCCTAAAAAATGAATTGATGAATAATTGTGCAGCCCATCTTTGTACCCACCGTCAATTTCCTCAATTACGACGTGAGCAGGAATTCAGTGGGTCGTTACAGCCATGTAGTTTTACCGCCTCTTCAAATATTTAATCAATCATTTTGTACGCTGACCGTCGCGGTAACCGTGCCGATACAAGTGCCAACGTCGGCG
This sequence comes from Pseudoduganella sp. GW821-FHT05F09, assembly GCF_059419605.1. Taxonomy (NCBI): domain Bacteria; kingdom Pseudomonadati; phylum Pseudomonadota; class Betaproteobacteria; order Burkholderiales; family Oxalobacteraceae; genus Pseudoduganella; species Pseudoduganella sp. GW821-FHT05F09. Next base: position 761,641 of record NZ_JBWKSD010000001.1, on the reverse strand, counting down.
CGGCAGTGCGCAAGCATCTGCAAGGCGGCGCAACGTCGTTTCTCCAGTCCGCCACCTCCGCAGCCCTGCCTTCGGCATCGACCGGCCCCCGTCCGCGATCCCAATTACCATCAGGTTGTTCGCGCAGACTGGAAGTCTGTCCCGCTCCGGTCGCCTGGAATGCAGGGGTCGGGCGCTTCCTTTGAGTAAATCCCAGCTTGAGCGTGGCCCATTTTCACCATTATGCAGATAATGGTGAAATCCAAGCCAAAGGCGCAAACTGATACCACCACGGTGAAGTGCATCAAATTACGTATTTCCAAGCAGCGGTGCTATCCCTAGCTGATTCTACTGATAACGGGAACGAAGAAACAATTTGTATTGGTTCCCCCTCCAGTCAAACTGTTCCCCCAAACACGGCCCGTTCCAGCACTTCATGCTGTCGCATCCACTCTGGCATGTGCCGCGCCACCAAGGCCCAGAACGCCTTCGTGTGATTCTTCTCCACCGTATGGCAGAGTTCGTGCAGAATCACGTAATCCTGAACGCTCGAGGGTAACTCCATTACACGTGGGTGAAACTCTAATACGTTCTGCGCATTGCAACTGGCCCACCGGCTCTGGAAGTGGCGGACCCGAGCCCCCCGCGCCTTCAGTTCAGTTTGCCGTTCCCAATGGCGTACCCGAACCAGCAGCTTTTCATGTGCGCGGTCGCGGTAGAAAGATTCCAGCACGGGCTCCAGGGCAGCAGGCTGAATACTGATGCCGCTCGGGTTCTCGACAACGAAGCGCGACGCCGTAAAGGTCAGGCGGGGCTTGATGAGGCCCGGCACGTGGCGTACCTCGGTGAAGTAGGTGCGACCACAATAGCGCAGACGGCTCCCCGTCACTATGTCGTCGTCGGACTGCGTCAGATTCACCATCTCTAGCTTGTCCCGAATCCAGCGTGCACGACGACGCACAAGGGCTTCCTGTTCCTGCTCTGAGACAACTGGCCCACGTAACAGCACAGGCAGACCCCGCTCCACGGTCACATAGTGCCGTTTCAAATTGGCGTCCGGCTGGAATCGCCAGTCGATGACGGTTTGGCCGTACTGCAAGAGGGGCATAGTCAGTTCTTAAGGAGAATGTCTAAAATTCGGGCGGAGTGGTCTCTGGCAACCGAGCGCTCCCAACCGGCCAATGGCATCAGCAACTTGCGGAGCAGGTCGCGAATTTCTGGGTGCAGGTCATGCATCTGTTTCCAGTTACCGGCTGACATCGCGCTACTCAGGTTAATATCTTCAAAGAGCTTGGTCGTTGCCACCCTCGCGGTTTCCTCCGACAGCAATGCGGCCAAGTAGTGATACACCGCCGAGTGGGCAGGGTGGACGAAGCCGGTGTTGTCCTTGTCTTTGATACGCTGACCGAACAGGTCGAGTTGTTCCAAAAATTGGGCCTGACTGATACGGCCAGCGGCTTCTTCCGCCAGCAGCTTCTCCAGTTCCTCAGCCAGCTTATCGAAGAAGGCAGGGTCTTTGTCTCTACCAGTGACAATAGTGTGCTTCAACTGGTTCTTCATGACCAGCGCCTGACTGCCGGGACTGGCAAGTTTCTTCAACCGGGCCATGTCGCTGGCATCCAGAATCGACACTTCTTTGCCCAGCAGACTTTTGGCCGGGCTGGCGTCGATGTATTCGTCCAGCAACTGCTGCAACAGGACCGATTCCAGCTTCGTGATGCGCTCCCGGTAGGTGTTGCCGGGCAGCTTGTCACGCAGCATCAGACGGATTTCTGCAAACAGTGTGAAGTATGGCTTGAAGGGCACGCCGCGCACATCGGGCAGGATGATGTCGATGCTGCGGTTGAACCGCTTGGCCAATTCCAAGAAGTCCTCCACCGCATCCAGCCTGCTTGTAGGGTCAAGGAAGCGCTCAGCGTCATCCTTGTAATCCTCACGTTGCCCGACCGGGTCATGCTTCTTCGGCAGCAGCTTAAGGATGAGGTCGAGTGTTGCTTGCAGCTTTGGCAGTTCACTCTCGACGCCTTCCCAGACTTGGGTTGGTTGGACCTCGCCTCCGTAAATCTTCAGGGCGTGGTCGAGGTGCTCCACCACGCCGTGATAATCGACAATGTAGCCAGCATTTTTACCAGCCATAGTGCGATTGACCCGCGCAATCGCCTGCAACAGCGTGTGTTCCTTCAACGGCCTGTCAAGGTACATGGTGCCGACAATCGGCGCGTCCCAGCCCGTCAACAGCATATCGGACACGATAATAAGACCGACATTGTTTGCGTGCGGCTGACCATCCCGCCCCTTTCCTTCATCACCATACGGTAGCGGGAAAAGCTTGCTGACGAAGTTCGCAACCTGCTCTGCTGGTAGTGCGACCGGCTGTTTGCCAGCCTTAAGTTCGCCCTTGACGCGTTCTTCGATGGTCTGAATCTGCTCTGGGTCAAGATTGTATTCGGCAGCCTCCTCCTGCACCGTTAAGCCTGTCCGCGATGCGGTCACGCTGGCGAGCGAGATGACTACCCGGCTCTCGAAGGTTGGCAGGCCGCTGGCCTTGCGCTCCTTCATCAAGTCATCGAGCAAGTCCTTGTAGCGCACAGCCATATCACGACCATCGCACACCAGCATGGCCTTCAGCCCCTTGGCCTGCACGTTGGCGACAAAGTGCTCTGCCAAATGCGTCGCCACCTGTTCCATGCGGTCGCCTGCCTGCCGCCATCTGGCCAGCAGTTCCTTCTTCAGTGCCTGCTGTCTGGCTTCATTCTCTTTGGAGAATTGGTCTTTGAAGGCTTGGTCGAGCTTGGCGTTGGGGGCCAGTGCCACCCATGCATCTTGGTACTTGATGGGCAGGGTCGCACCGTCTGCCACCGCTTCATGCAGCCGGTACTCGTCAATGTAAGCGTCGCCGCCAAATTCGGCCAGCGTGTGCTTGTCGTCATTCAGCAGCGGTGTGCCGGTGAAGGCGATGAACTTGGCATGCGGCAGGCTGGCGCGCATGAAGGCGGCAAGGAAGTCATATTGACTGCGGTGTGCTTCATCGACCAACACGTAGAAGTTGGGTTTGGCGCTCAGTACCCGGAAGTTGACCTTCTCCCGGCTGACTTCTTCCCACTTTGCATCAAGCATCACGCCATCGGCGTCACACTGGCCGAAGTGGAGATTGCGCTCTACGACCATGAAGAAGTCCTTCCCCTCACGCACCCGTCTATGCCGGGTCGCTTGCAGGATGTCGTCATCATCTGGGGGCGCGTTGCCGGTATCGCTCGGTTGTTCGCTCTCTTGGAACTTTTGGACGGTGCTGGTAAACACGCTGCCGTAATCGTTACCAAGCAGCTTGACCAGCCCATCGACCGACACCGCCTGAATGGCCTTGATGCCCACGGCGTGGAAGGTGTCGAAGATTTGCTTGTCGAGGTCTTTACGGTCGGTAAGCACCAGCACGGTAGGGTTGTTCAGGCCAGTGCTGTCGGCACGCAGCATCCGCGCCAGCAGCGCCATGGTTAGCGACTTGCCGCTGCCCTGCGTATGCCACACGACACCGCCCATGGGCTTGGGTGCCGTCAGTCGAGAGATGGTCTTACGTACTGCTCGCCACTGCTGATAACGGGGCAGCTTCTTCACTGTCTTGCCGTCGCGGGCTTCAAACAGTACGAAATGGGTAATAAGTTCGAGAAAACGTGTCGGCTCGAACAGCGCCCACAGCAACTGGTCTTGTTCGCTCGGGTCAGAACCCAGCGCGCTGACCACGGCCGCGAGTTCAGCTTCCTGCAACCTGTATCTCGCATAGAAGGCGGGCTTGGTCAGTATGGCCCCATACAAGCCCTCACGTCGGTTGAGGCCCACGCAGACTTGGTTGAATACGAACTGCGCCGGGAAGCTGGCTTGGTAACCGTCCAGTTGCGCGAGCGCCTCATCCAATCGGTGATGGCTGGCCTTGCATTCGATGATGGCCAGCGGCAGACCGTTGATGAATAACAGCAGGTCGGGGCGGTACAGGTCACCGTCGGCATTCTTGCCGACGTACTGGTCAACCACGTGGAAGTCGTTGTTGGCGGCCATGGTCGTGTCGAAAAAACGCACGCTGCGCAATCTGCCGTCGGCATGCTTCACTTGGATGTCGGAGCGATGTAGCGCCTGCTCCCAGAACATCCTGTTCGCGGGCAGCAGGTCGTCGGTCACGCGCTTGCGTAGTTCAATCAACGCCGCACCGACACCGCCAGGAGCGGTTTGCAACCATGGGTTCAGCGCCAGAAGTCTAGGGCGAAGAACGCTTTCAAGTACTGGGGCCAGATGACGCAGTTCGACTTCCACTTTGCTGCTGGGAAAATGTATGTAGCCTAGCTTTACAAGTGACTTAACTGCCGGAATTTCGACTCCTGATTTTTCTGCATCCCCCATGCATACGTCCTTTCAGTACGTTTTCTTGGTCTACCTAATTAGGCGGCGATGGCAATATCTTGGCGCTCATACAGCGATACACTCCACTCACCCGTTAGCAGTTTTTGCATGAGGCCGCGTTTAAGTGCTTGATAATGCCTATTCTTGTCGGCAAGACTGTCGCACTTGACATCTACAGCCGCGAGAATTTCGGCAATCCGTCGCTGCTCAACAAGCGATGGCACTGGAACCAATAGCTTCTTCAGGTTTCCCGCGTTGATATTTTGCTGCGCCCCTCCGGCTGCCTGGTGCAGCATCAGCCCTTTACCTTGTGGTGAATTAAAGTAACGTGAGGCAAAGTGCGGGCTGATTAACTTTTGTTTCGGACGAGTGATGAGCGTAGTAAAGGTTTGCAAGTACCCAAGTCCTTCGGGTACTACACAAGAGACACCCGGATAACCTGTTCTAACGGTTAAAATGTCGCCTCCTTGAACTCTCTTGCTCTTGTTTTTCCCATCAAAGACCTCAGAGATTTTTAATAAGTCAGTCATATCCAAAAAATCTCGCTTGATATTTTGATTGCGAATGAGAGGGATGCCATCTTCGACATAGTGCTCAGTCGTAGAGGTTGCGATACCCACTGTAATTGAGTCTGAAAGCTCCTCGAGCGCCTTCACGTCCCACGCGACCGGAATCTCGCCAAGTTCACTGTCCTTGAACTCAGAGTGCGCAATCCAACGACCGGAAGCATCTGGAGTGCCGACACCTCGGCTAAACAAAGTTCGCATCAAGCCTTGCTTGAGGGATTGCGTGGCTTGAATCTGGAGGGCAATCACATTCAGCTTGTCGTCCACGCCCCGAAGGATAGCTGCGATTTTCTCCTGCTCAGAGAATGGAGGGACGGGGATTTCTTTCTTGAGCCAGTCCTTGGACTTGAATAGGAACTTCTCAATGTCTACACCTTGGCTGCACAGAAGAAATAACCTAGCGTACTTCGGAAGTTGAACCAGATAACTGAAGTAGCGAACTCCGAAACCTGCACGGGGTTCAAGGACGAGATACTCGTTGGAGACAAGTGCCCCCTCCAGGCTAGTTGGCACGATGCCGCAAGCACCGTGCACAATTTGCCGTTCCGAAATTAGAAAGTCCCCAGCCTTTATCAAATACTGATTTTTTACCTTAATGTCGCGCCCTAGCTGCACGTCTCGAAACTCAATTCCACCATGGCGGCGTTTCACGGTGACCCGCCGATATTGTTGGTCGCTGGCCATTTTCACCGGGCGTTCCACAACGTTCAATACATCGCCAATCGACTTCATCGCCCAGCCAGCCGGAAGCTGCTGAAGCCCTAACTTCACCGGCACCTTCATGCCCCAGCCTCCACCAACCCCAGCTCCACCAGATATTTATTCAGCCTCGCATCAATTTGACCCTCAGCTTCAGCCAGCAAAGCTAGATGCTCCAACGTCGCGGCCACATCCACAATTTCTTCGGCATCACCGTTGTCGATGTAGCGGACAATATTAAGATTCCCATCGTTGCCGCGAATTTCGTCAATTGTTACGACTCGGCAATAATTATTAAGTTCGGTCTGTTGGTCAAAGGCTGACTTATGAGCGCAAACTATGCGGTCGATGTCCTCGGCGCGGAGGGTATTTTGAACCTTGCCTGCTAGGCAATCCTGGCTGGCGTCGATGATGATGACCTTGCCCTTCAGCGCGTTCGGCTTTTGCTTGTTCAGAATTAGCACACACGCTGCGATTCCAGTGTTGTAGAACAGTGCCGACGGCAATCCAATGATGGCTTCAATCAGGTCGCCGGGTTGGCTGCCATGGGCAGCGTCGGTGCCGAATAGCAATCCCTCACGAATCTTGCCTTCTTCTCCGCTACGGAATAACACCCCATGCGGCAGAATGATGCCCATGCGACCATCAGCTTTTAGGCTACCCAGCATATGCTGGGCGAAGGCGAGGTCGGCGTAACCGCGCGGTGGAATGCCATATACAAACCGGCCATAGGGGTCATTGACCTGTTTGTAATTAGGAGCTTTGATCTTCTTATCGCCCTCCTGCTCCGCCTCATTGGCAAGTTCTAGTGGTGACCACCATGACTTGGCGGAGAACGGCGGATTGGCAATCACCCGGTCAAAGGTCTTCAAGTAATCGCCGTCAAGGTGCTTGGGTTCGACCAGCGTGTCGCCCCGTTCAATCTCAGCCCGCATGTTGTGCAGGTAGAGATTAAGTTTGGCGATGGCCCACGTGCCGAGGTTCTTTTCCTGACCGAACAGCAGCACATTGGGTTTCCCCATGATGGTGCCATCCGGCAGATTGGCGACGTGGTGCGCGCTCTCCACCAGCATGCCGCCGCTGCCGCAGGTGGGGTCATATACGGCATGGCCCGGTCGCGGGTCGATGAGTTCCACCACCAGTTGCACCACCGCCTTGGGGGTATAGAACTCGCCCCCCTTCTTGCCTGCGTCGTCGGCGAACTGCTTGATGAGGTACTCGTAAGCGTCACCCAGCATGTCGGCCTTGTACAGGTCGGCATTACCCAACTTGTACTGGTTGAAGTGTCGCAGCAGGCGCTGCAAGGTGGCGTCCGACAGCACGCGCTTATCGCCGTACTGGGTGGCAGTAAGCACATGTTGCAGTTCAGGGTTGTTTGCCTCGATTGTGGCGAAGGCTTTGTCCAGCGCCTCACCGATGTTCTCGGTACGGGCAATCAGGTCAGGCCAGCGGGCGCTCAGTGGGAAGTGCCCCCACTTGTCTACGACCTCGTCCTCTGCTTCCTTGCCGCTCAGGCCGTCCTCCTGCATCAACTGGGAAACCCGCTCGTCGAATACGTCGTTGAAGCGCTTCAGGAACAGCAGGCCGAAGATGTAGTTCTTGAAGTCAGATGAGTCGATGGAACCGCGCAGGATATTTGCGGATTCCCACAGCCATGATTCGAGGGCTTCGAGCGTAAGTTTGGTTGCCATTTTCGCAATAAATTAAAGTCCGTCGGCGGTACCAGTTAACCGGTTTCGCCTAGATTGAAAAAGGCCGGAATACCGGCCTTGAAGTTGGGTCCAATTGTACACTAGCAACAGCGGTGAGAACGGAGGCCATCGCCTTTGTTAGCATCCGCTCGGGCCCTGCCTCCAGGTCATGAGGACAACTGTGTTCGTGTCGCGAGGTAGAACCCTGGGTCGTGGTTTCCACTGCTTGGCGACGCAATACAGTGTACTCGACGGCGATAATATCGCTGTGCCCCCCAGCAAAAGTACACGTTTCATATCAGAAACTGATAAGACTGCGCTAACGAGGAACAGGATTTTCACCATTATGCAAATAATGGTGAAAATCCGGGTGTTTCTATGTTGAGGTTACAAAGTATTTGAGAACTCTGCAATCTCGATATCACCGCTGCCGTTGAGCATGTCCGTGGCGAGCGAACGTTTACGGGTGAGCAGTTGATCAAGGGTTTGCTCAAAGGTCGTTATACCGTCCGCCACCACAGTCGGATAGTAGACGTACACATCCCGCTCCTGTCCTATGCGGTAGGCACGGTCAGTGGCTTGGTCCTCCTTGGCAGGGTTCCATGGCCTGGTGAAATGGATTACATGGTTCGCGGCCTGGACGTTGACACCGAAGCCTACCGCCGTGGTTGACAAAATAATTACGCCGAAGCCGGGCTGCTGCTGATAACGGTCGATCAATTTCTGGCGCGTTGGCCCACGTTCACCAGACGCATTCGTATCGCCATTGATCACTTCCGGCCTGAACCCGAACTCGTCAACGATCGCCAACTGAAGCGTGCGCTGAATGTCGCGCAGCTCCGTAAAGATGATTGCCTTTTGGCCAAGCGCCTTAATCGCCTGTAGCTTCTGTATGGTCCAGCGAAGTTTCGGCGATGCCGCCATCGGTGCCCCTTCCGGCCGGACAGAATGTGGATGGGCACAAATGAGCTTCAGTGTATGCAGCAAGCCAAGCATCATGGCGCTTTGCTCGCCGAGGTGCTCCTGCAGCTGACGCTTGTCATGGTAGCTTGTAATCTCGGAGCGATACAACCGATTTTGGAGGTCGCTCATTTGCAATGCCTTGCAGCCAGCGTCCTCGATTTTTGCAGGAAGCTCTTTTGCCACATCCTGCTTGGTCCGGCGCAGCAACTGCGGCTCGATTATCGCCCTCAACTCATCGAGGGCAGCCAGGCCCTGCTCGTCACGCGTTTCGATCGGGCGCCGGAAGTTGCGACCAAACTCGTTTAGCGAACCGAGCAAACCGGGCTGGACCCAGTCGTACAGACACCAAAGATCTGTTAACGAATTTTCAACGGGCGTGCCGGTACAGGCAATTCGAAAACGTGCTTTCAGTGCTTTCGTAGCCTGGGTAACGCGCGCCGCCGGGTTCTTGATCTTCTGCGCTTCGTCGCAGATTACAACGCCCCACTCTTGCCGTGCCAGCGAAAATTCCTGATCGCGCAGAGTCTCGTATGTCGTCAGCACAACTCGCTTATTCTGGCGCCAGCCGAAACGGAGCAAGTTCTGGATGCCGAGCGCGCGGACTGTTGTTGGGATTTCACTCTTGTGAGTGCGAGCATGTTGCAGAGCCTGTCCATACAGCTTGAGCGCTTCGTCAGCGACCGTCGCAATTAGAAAATTCCGCATCTCCCGCTCCCAGTTGTCGAGCAGAGATACAGGAGCGACGATCAGCACCGGCGGGCCGTCAGGTTCGTTCTCCAGATACCACGCAATGAACGCCAGTAATTGCAAAGTCTTACCGAGCCCCATGTCGTCGGCAAGGATGCAACCCGATGTGATCTGCGGTGACAGCCCGTAAAGGTGCTGCAACCAGCCGACGCCTTTCAGCTGGTGCTCTCGTAGCACCGTCGATGGGAGCAAGGATGTGGGCAGGTCCGGGCTGGCTGCCAATCCGAGACGGATCAATTCCCCACGGCTCTGCCCGTAATCCACCTCGTCGATATTGCCCGCAACCAGCAGCACATTGCGCTCGGTGTCCTTCGGTGAACTTGGCTCGTTGATCTCCTTGAATCGCTCTCCCCACACCGTGGCGATCCGTTGTGCGGTAAGCAGTTCAATCTCAAGCTCCGGGCCGGGTAGGCGCGCCGTTGGCTCGCCAGCTGCGGTGGCTGACGCGATGTTGCTCTTGAATTGTTCAAAATGCGCTTGGTTTGATGTATCCCATTTGCTGAGCAACTGCCCGTCCATTCCTAGGTCGTTCAACAAGCTCTCAGGAAGCCAACTCTCAGAAGATGATTTTTGCAGATATGGCGAGACGACCTTTTGAGCTGGACCTATGCCGACCACTCGATCACCGTACTGGTCCAAGTCGAGGATACCGCCCAGGTCCTGACCCGCCATCTGCTGGGCCCAACGCTGCTGCAGCCGTTCAAGATCGCTCAGATCCTTTTGACCGAACCCAGACAGGTCGAGCTCATATCCCTTCCAGCATGCACAGGGAAGTTCGGCGATCAAGTTGTGGCCCACTTCGTTAACGAATCTACCCATGTTGATCGGGTCGCTGAGATCCAGTGTGACCGGAGGCACGCTCTCCGACGGTGCCGACAAAATCAGATTTATGGTCACCAGTGTTCCATCAAGCGCGAATTTCGGTTCGACAGCGAAGTGGTAGAAGTAAATGCCCGCTTCTTCCAGCGACCGGTCATACTCGTCCGGGTCGAGCACTTCGGCTGCCTCAGCGCCTAGGAATGCGTATGGATTCTTCAGGAATAGAGAAGCTTTCTCGCCCGATACGCGGCGCCCTGGCATCGAACGCACCTCATCCAATATAGCTTTGACCTCTGGCGTGATCAGCACATGCGTTATGCCGCCATCCGAATCTGATATAACGTATCGCTCCGGCACTCGCTGGAGTCGGTCAAACGAGCTTAGCCAACCCGCTGGTTGCTCCGCAAATTCGGGGGTTACCTCAATCACCTGCTCGCCGCCGATCAGCTGTCGGTTTAGATGTAGTTTCAGTGCGTCTGGGCGTAACACCACAGTACGGGCCAGGAATCCATCCATCCGTGCGTTGGCCTGCTTGGCTAGCTTACGAATGGCAGCCCAGCCAAGCTGATTGGTCTTCTCACCGGCCGCGATCTGTTGTGCGCGCTGCATTTCCCTAACTGCACTCACCAGACGCCAAACTGACTCGGGCAGAAGCACTTGCTCGGAGTGGAGCATACATACCGCACCTTGGCGCGGCAAGGTGGGACCAATCAGCTCACCATGCTCATCGATCCACCCATGGATTGTCACTTTAAAAGTGGCATCCGACAGGCTGCCAGTGCTGGCCAAGACGGGAGTAATAGCCGATATTGGGGGGAGCGCAAGCAGAGCCAAACCGCCGCTTTGCTCTGGATCTTGGAGTAATTTGTAAATCTGCTCCCAGGGAAGCAACCAGTCCTCAACCAAAAGCGTCACGCAGCCTTCCTGTTCAAGCTGACGCAGGTAAGCCATTGCGCTGCGGTTGGCAAGGCCGCTGTCAGCTAAATCTGCGTCCGTCACAGGTGCGTAGATGACACCCTCTTCCTCGAAAGAAAGTGCCAGCGGCGCAGCGCGCGTCGCGACGGCAGGCGGATTCGCCTTACCCCCAGAAAATATATTCCAAAAGCTCATTTGATCCAAAATCCTTTACCTGGGTTAAAGGTCATTCCGAGCTGAACAAGTTCGCGCCCCAACACCGATTTTGGGTCATTCGCTAGCACCCAAAAGGCGCCGCCTTTCGCGAGGTTGTCCTGTACCTTGACACGATTTATACGTGCTAACTCAACGGCAATTTTTACAGCGCTTGACAGAGAAGGCTTGGAATTTGCCGGCAGAAATGAGGTAGACGCTAGTTTGACTGTCTCCTCCGGTGGAACGGAGTTGGATAAATCCAGGACCTTCGTCGCTGGCTCGGGGGGAGCCAGGGCCTTGACGAGGGATTCATTGGCCAGTGGTATGCTCGGCACAATAAATTTCGGCTGATAGCTTTGCACCTCAACAGCTTCTGCCTGGCCGGCCATTCCCGGCCGGATGCCTCGATGCGCAAGGAACTGGTCCGCACTCCATTGCCAGCTTCCTCTATGGGTGATCGTATTTGTCACCTGTCCATAGGCGTCCTTCATTTTATGCTTCAGGTCGTGCATGGTATGCAGAGTTCGCGCATTGGGCTTGAAAGGTACTTGTTGCTCAGCATAGGCGTAACAGGCGTTGCCGGTGCCGGAAAATTCCACGATGTAGTGGTCATTGATGCGCATGACAAAGGCGTTGTTGTGACTTGGCCCACCCGTGAGCTGGCCGCAGCGCGCAGCATTTTTTGCACGGAAATTTCGAAACTCGGGATCCGGACTAGTCATGGCCTCTGCTCCAAGCAAAATCCGCGTGTACGATATTTGGTCGACGAATCGCAACCAATAACGCAGGCGCGCTTGGTCAACCTGCCCATTGCCCTGCAAGAGGCTGAAGAAGTGCTCGAGGTCGTCTTTCGCGAACCAGCGCAATACCATGTTTCGCACGGGCGCCTCGACACTGGCCCATCGTGTGGATCCGCGCAACTGCGGGTTGCCCCACCGTGCAAACGATTCGTTCTTTAACAGCTCGTGCGTTTCCGCGCGTTGACTTGACTGGCAATAACGAGTTAGCAGTGCCGCCATGATATGGTCTGCGTACAGAGGCTTGGTACCGAGGAAACTCAACATTGCAGGAATCAGCTGCATGAATTCCGAATCGCCCAATGCATTCAGGTAGTTGATCTGGCGGGCGACAATGCGGCGCCACAACCAACTACTCTCCGGAATCGGCAAACCTGCGTCAAGTTCATTTTGTTCACTTTGAGTGCCGAAAAAGATGGTTCGATGCAGGGTATGCCCTGCGTCGTCCGTGAAAATATCAGGGTGCGCTGCAAGCATTCTGGACCAAAGTTTAGGCCGTTTAAGCCCCGCGAGCAGGATCGGCAACGCACGCACCAAGACATGCCGCAACCTCAGCCAGTTGCGGCTCTCCTCAGCATACCGCTGATACGAGAAATAACTATTGAGCAGGCCGAACCAGCCTTTGCGCGGCACCTCTTGAGATGTGATCCAATTGTCGACATGCGCAATGACGGCATCGAACAGTGGCTGCTCCTCAATTGGCAATCCACTGGCGCCGCAGTCGTCGCAAAGTCCCCATGTGATCAGTCCCCACTCGCGCCGCGAGAGGTCGACTGCGCCGCGACGCAGGCGCGCCAGCGCATTAATTCGCTGCTGAAGGGGCGGAGCCAGGGGGGCTCCCTGTTCGAATAAAAGCGAAAGTCGTTCCGCCTGTGCTCTGAGCTTGTTAGGTGCCGGCAGTGGCACCATGATGCCGTCACTATCGCGTCCAAAGCGTTGCAACGGGCGGGCTAGATCACGCGACAGCGATTGCAGCAGTGTACCGCGTGGAGCGTTCACTGCAGGAGGCATTTTTCAGCTCCTTCCCCCTCGAATGCGGTCGGGCGCTCGGCGGGTGCAGTATCCTTCAATCCGTAGAACTGCAGCCGCAGCTCAACTCGACGACTGGCCTCCTTGCTGTCCTTCGCATTATTGAAGGACACGCCGCCTGTCAGGAATAGCTCACGAATTTGCCGTCGCTCATTTTTGCTGAGCTTCGCTTTTGCGGAAGACCGGTCATCGAGCATGGTGCACATGACCCATTCCGAGCGTTGCAAACTCAAGTGCAGATTGTACAAATACGACCCGTCGGTATCCGTGAAGCCTTCAATGAGGACTTGCTTGAACCATCTTTTCCCCTCCTCGCTGGCCGCAGTCTCGATGACCAATGGAACAACCTGGAGCAAGGCCAGCTGACCGTCAGGCCCGAGCCGGTAGTCGTTATGGCCAAACCGCCCAGCCTCCCCGAAATTGATGCGATTGTCTTTGCAGTCCACATGTATGTGGCGATTTAGTTCCGTTGCTTTTAACTGTAGGCGCTTGCACATGCTGCTGATGTCGGCAGCGCGCGCTTTTTCACCCTGTTCAGCCGCCGCGATTCGCTTCGTCATCAGAATCAACGAAGCAAGCATGACAACTAAAAATAGAATCATCAGAGCCGTCATCAGGTCGGCGTAGGAGATCCAGAACGGTTTTTCACCCTCGGCCTTAGGTCGTTGCGTACTACCGACGCGCATCCCGAACATCGTTATCCCTTAACAACGCGAAGCGACGCCTTGCCCAGCACATCCGACAAATCTTCGATATGCTCCGATACCGTCTCGACGCCGCCGGCAAGTGACCTGACTGCCTTGTCCAACTCGGCGTCAAGCGCCCCCATGGTCTTCGCCAATGTGCGTTCAACCCCGTTTCCGAATTCATCGAAACTACGCCCAAGCACACCTGATACCTGGTCCAGGTACTCATTCGTTTCGTGGTTCAATTTGTGAATCTGCTCGCTTAAACGCATCAAGTCCCCGACAGCCTTTTCACGCAACGTTGCCTCCCTCTGCGCAGTCTCAATAACAGCTTGCAGGGTCTGCATGTTTTGCACAGTTACGTCGCGACTGGCGCGATAGTCAGCTACGACAGAAGCAAGGTCTCGAGTGGTACCCGCAACTTCAACCGAGCTAGCCCGCAGGGCGGAGACCATTTCGCCGCTTGACTGCAACGTGTCGTGAATGTTTGCACCGGCAACGTCGAAGCGGTCCGCAGCCAAGCGCATCTTGTCGGCACCGGCCTGCATTCCCAGAAGGCTACGCTCAGTCTGGCCTCCAAGTGAATCGATGGTCTGCCGCATGGCGTGCCGTTCACGCTCCACCAGTTCGACCAGTGAGCGTACTTCTGCACTCAAGCCTGATAGGGCGGAAGTGGCCTGCTCCTGGAAAGTATGCAACGCAGTCTGCGCAGCATGGTCCATCTCCACTCGGCCATTATCGAGAGTGGCGAACATAGTTTCGATACGTTCAGTGAGCGCATCCGAGGCACTGGACACACTGCGCAACCCATCTTCCTGGGCACGCGTGATCGATTGACCAACGCCATCGATCATCGTTTGCATCTGCTTCTCCAACTGGCGAACTGTGCCAGCAATCTGATCGATAGTGTCTGCTTGGCCGCGGCCGACGCTATCGCGGAGCTGCTGAACGAAAGACTCCATCTGATCCGCCATCTGTTGCTGGCGAGACTCCCCGTCCGCATACATTCGCTCCAACTGCGCCGCGATCTTGCTGCCGGCCTCGACACCCTGGTTGCCCATGCTGTCGACTGCGGTACCCAACGTTCTCACCATCTGGTCCAGCGAGGCCTGCATGACCTCTTGACTGCTGTGCATATTCTGTATTGTCTTGGCCAACTGCTGTGACACTGCCTGGCTCGACTCTTCGCTAGCGCTGCGCAAGTCGTTGACCAGCGCGGCCAGTCCGCTTTGCATGCTTTGCATAGTGCCCACCGACTGTTCCAACATGGCCGACATGCCTTGGAACTGCTGCCCGAAAGTGCCTTCCAACTTGGCCATGAACGCAACGAGAACGTCTTGCAGCATAGTCCCAACCATCTGGGACTGATCACCGCTGGCGGCCGATACTGAGTCGGCTATGCGCTGCAGGGGGTCGCGGAAGCTGGATTCGATACTATCGCTGATCTGGCTAGCTAGCAGAGTGCCAGACTCGCGATAACTGCCGCTCAGCGTCTCAGCCAGCTTTAGGTTTTCTCGAACCTGGGTCTCCACCAGATTCTGTAGCATTTCCCGCAGGTCGGTGACCAAGCTGTCCTTCAGCATCCGTGTTTGGACAGAGCTTTCCTGACTAGTGCGCACCAGATCGGCAAGGTATTCTTCGCCGACGCCTGCATCGAACAAACCATCTACCGCATCGATCATCTTCTCAAGCCGCTCGTAACATACGCGCAGCCATTCCTTCTCGATATGGGTCACGGCCATTGCGCAGGCAATCGCGCAAAGCGAACCAATGAATGCACAGAACACATCGTGGATCAGCCCAGTTACACTCTCCTGCACCTTCTCAGGCGCGCCCAGATCAAACTGTCCCAAGCCTAACATCAAGCCCAAGAATGTCCCGATGATGCCGAGGCCGGTCATGATGCCGGGTAAGTGTCGGAAGTACTCGGTCCGCAATGGCGTGTCGATGATGCTCTGGGTAGAGAAATACAGAGAAGCGGGAACCGTCGCACGGGTCTGCGAAATGACACGCTCACCGCCATGTTCAGTAAATTGATCGTGCAGCGTTTCCTGAAATTCGTTCCATTGGTGCCGAAATACGCTTTGTTCGAAGACCTGCCCTGCGGCTTCCCGGCGGGCTGACCTAGCAAGCTTCTTTATGTTGTGAATCTGTACCGCACTCTCGCCAAGTGCTTTTGCAAGTTCTTTTGCGGGATTGCGATAGCGATGCCAAAACTGCCAAAATAGGTAAATCAGGACAGCAATAACAATTGCTGGAGCAACAAGTTTTAACGGATCGTCGAGCAACTGCATAATGTGAGGAAATTTCGTTTGAAGTGATCTAACAGATTTTGAGGGACGTTGAATTCGATTCCGGAATGTTTTCAATACCCGTCCATGAACAGCACCATTTCCACCCTACGCGCGGTCCTCAAGCGCACACCGCCCTCGCGCAACGGCAGTTTTGGGGTTTCATTAATTTTGATATGGCGAATTTGAGAGACAGCATGCGAATCGCCGTTATGGCACAGCCTATTGCGCATCGGAAACTCAATCATTGTAATCGATAGGGCACCGTCAAATCTCACCAATAATCACATTGACAGCGGAATGGTCGGCCGTGTTCGGCGACACCAAGATGACCACGGCGCTGCTGAATCGATTGACGCACCACTGCCACATTGTCGAGACGGGGAATGACTCTTATCGCTTCCAGCACAGCAGCAACGCGGCGCCCCGCCCCTGGATCAAAATTCAATCAGCAGGGTGGGTCAGTTTTCAATCAGCGCCAACACGTAAGCCCTCAAAAATGATGCAAGGTGGTAACATTTGGTATTCAGGTTTTGATAACAAAGGTCAATCAGTGGTTACATGGGGGCCAAGCAAGTTAGGTGCGCTCATCACCAGGTCGGAAGAATGGAAGATGACGCTTGGCGGCTCAATGCTGTCAATCTCTCACCAGGGAAGAAAGCGTTCAGGCGAACCACAGAGAAGCTCCTTAAACGTCACGCCAGGCATGTTCTGAACCGGCCCGGAAATCTGGGAGGCTCCAATCTTTGAGAGAATGGAGCCATGAACAAGAAATCTGCACGATATTCCCCGAGGTGATGGAGCGCGCGGTGCGCATGGTCGAGGAATCGGCCAGCCAACACGATTCGCAGTGGGCCGCGATCACGTCCATCGCCAACAAGATCGGCTGTACGCCAGAAACCCTGCGGCGTTGGGTACGGCAGCATGAAGCTGATTCCGGCCTGCGTGCCGGGCCAACAACCGCCGAGCAAGAACGAATCCGTGCCCTGGAGCGAGAAGTGAAGGAACTGCGCAAGACCAATGAAATCCTGCGCCTGGCCAGTGCTTTTTTCGCCCAGGCGGAGCTCGACCGCCGCTTCAAGCCTTGATGGATTTTATCGGTCAACACAGCAGCATGTACGGTGTCGAGCGGCTTTGCAGTTTGCTGCAAGTAGCCCCGTCTAGTTACTGGCGTCACGCCGCTCTGCGGCGCAATCCGGCGCTGCGCTGTGCCCGCGCCCACCGTGATGACTTTTTGAGCTCTCACATCCGCCGTGTGTGGGAAACCAACTTCCGTGTCTACGGTGCCGAGAAGGTCTGGCGCCAACTGCTGCGCGAGCGCTTTGAGGTGGCTCGCTGCACTGTGGAGCGCTTGATGCGCCGGGCTGGGCTACGCGGGGTGGTACGCGGCAAGGTCGTGCGCACCACGGTCAGCGATGCTGCCGCGCCTTGCCCATTGGATCGGGTGAATCGCCAATTCCGGGCTGATCGCCCTAACCAGCTGTGGGTGTCGGACTTTACGTACGTATCGACTTGGCAGGGCTTTGTTTATGTAGCCTTCGTCATCGAGGTGTTCGCGCGCCGCATCGTCGGCTGGCGCGTGAGCAGTTCGGTGCGCACAGACTTTGTGCTCGATGCGTTGGAGCAGGCCCTTTACGCCAGGCAGCCA
The DNA here is from genome assembly GCF_059419605.1 of Pseudoduganella sp. GW821-FHT05F09. Lineage (NCBI taxonomy): Bacteria > Pseudomonadati > Pseudomonadota > Betaproteobacteria > Burkholderiales > Oxalobacteraceae > Pseudoduganella > Pseudoduganella sp. GW821-FHT05F09. The sequence continues at coordinate 744,227 of NZ_JBWKSD010000001.1, read as the reverse complement.
GAGCGTGACGACGCCTTGATCCACCATAGCGACAGGGGGTCGCAGTATGTGTCGATTCGGTACAGCGAACGCCTTGCCGAAGTCGGTATCGAGCCATCGGTTGGCAGTAAGGGCGACAGCTACGATAACGCCTTAGCCGAAACGATCAACGGTTTGTACAAGGCCGAACTGATCCACCGCCGCGCTCCCTGGAAGACCCGCGAAGCCGTCGAACTGGCCACGTTGGAATGGGTGTCTTGGTTTAATCATCACCAGTTGCTGGAGCCGCTTGGCCACATCCCGCCGGCAGAAGCTGAAATGAATTACTATCGTCAACTTTCGAGCCAAGCCATCTCGGCCTGACTCAAACCCAGGAGCCTCTCAAAATCCCGGGCCGGTTCACCTTGTACATCTTCTCCGCCGGTTTCAAATTTCTTAGCTTGGTGTCGGTTAGCATGTGCCCCTCCAGTACCAGCATTTCGAGCGTCAGAAATGAACGCCAATTTTCACAATAAAATCAATCATTTAGCATCAAAAATACCCGCAAAAATACCAGCAAACAGGCTAAAACCGTGATGATGGTATGCCACCGTCAATCATGAGCCTTCCAGCTCATGCCATCTTGAGTGCCATCAAACGGTTTTGCTTGACCTTGCCAATTCCTGCCAGCTTTTGCCAGAGAGATGAAAAAAAAGCCCCTGAAATCAGGGGCTTAGTCTCTGCGGGACGCCGGCAGCTGCGTTACGCTGCCGGATCTGAAATCATTCCCACTCGATCGTCGCTGGTGGCTTGCCGGAAATATCGTAGACGACACGGTTGAGGCCGCGTACTTCATTGATGATCCTGTTGGAAACTTTGCCCAGCAGCGCGTGCGGCAGGTGCGCCCAGTGCGCGGTCATGAAGTCCTGGGTCTGCACGGCGCGCAGCGCCACCACGTATTCGTAGGTGCGGCCGTCGCCCATCACGCCCACCGACTTCACCGGCAGGAACACCGCAAACGCCTGCGACGTCGCCTCGTACCAGTTCTTCGGCAGCTCTTCCGTGTTCACAGCCTGGCCGGCCACGAACTCGTAAGGCGTGTTGCGCAGTTCTTCGATGAAGATGGCGTCGGCCTGGCGCAGCAGGTCGGCGTATTCCTTCTTCACTTCGCCCAGGATGCGCACGCCCAGGCCCGGGCCCGGGAAGGGATGGCGGTAGACCATGTCATGCGGCAGGCCCAGCGCCACGCCCAGCTTGCGCACTTCGTCCTTGAACAGTTCGCGCAGCGGCTCAAGCAGCTTGAGCTTCATGGTGTCCGGCAGGCCGCCCACGTTGTGGTGCGACTTGATGGTCTGGCCCTTCTTGCCCTTGCCTGCGGACTCGATCACGTCCGGATAAATGGTGCCTTGCGCCAGCCACTTGGCGTTGACCAGCTTGCCCGATTCGACCTGGAACACCTCCACAAACTCGCGGCCGATGATCTTGCGCTTCTGCTCGGGATCGGTCACGCCGGCCAGATGGCCCATGAACTGGTCTTCCGCGTCGATACGGATGACTTTCACGCCCAGGTTCTTGGCGAACATGTCCATCACCATCTGGCCTTCGTTCAGGCGCAGCAGACCGTGGTCGACGAACACGCAGGTCAGCTGGTCGCCGATGGCGCGGTGGATCAGCGCGGCGGCCACGGACGAGTCAACGCCGCCCGACAGGCCCAGGATCACGTCGTCCGTGCCCACTTGCGCGCGGATCTTCTCCACCGCCTCGGTGATGTAGTCGGGCATGTTCCAGTCCGACTTGCAGCCGCAGATCTCGTGCACGAAGCGGCCCAGCATGGCCTTGCCCTGCTCGGTGTGCGTCACTTCCGGGTGGAACTGCACGCCGTAGAAGTTGCGCTCCTCGTCCGCCATGGCGGCGATCGGGCAGCTTGGCGTGTCGCCCATCAGCTTGAAGCCCGGCGGCATGTCCAGCACCTTGTCGCCGTGGCTCATCCACACTTTCAGCATGCCGTGGCCTTCCGGCGTGACGAAGTCGTTGATGCCGTCCAGCAGCTTGGTGTGGTTGCGGGCGCGCACTTCGGCGTAGCCGAATTCACGCACCAGGCCGTTCTCGACCTTGCCGCCCAACTGGGCCGCCATGGTCTGCATGCCGTAGCAAATGCCCAGCACCGGCACGCCCAGCTCGAACACGGCTTGCGGCGCGCGCGGCGAGTCGCCTTCCAGCGTGGAATTGTGGCTGCCCGACAGGATCACGCCGGCGGCGCCGTAGTTGCGCACGAAGTCGTCGCCGATGTCGTAGGGATAGACTTCGGAGAACACGCCGGAGTCGCGCACGCGGCGGGCGATCAGCTGGGTAACCTGGGAACCGAAATCGAGAATGAGGATTTTAGAGTGCATGGATGAGCGCTAGAAACTAAGAGGAAATATGAAAACGCCGGCGGAGCACGCCGGCGTTTGAGGGAAGCTTTATTCGCCCGAACGGTAGTTCGGCGCTTCCTTGGTGATCTGTACGTCGTGCACGTGCGATTCGCGCATGCCGGCCGAGGTGATCTCGACGAATTCCGCTTTCTCGCGCAGCTCGTCGATGGTGGCGCAGCCGCAGTAGCCCATGGACTGGCGCACGCCGCCGACCAGCTGGAAGATGATCGCCAGCACGCTGCCCTTGTAGGCGACGCGGCCTTCGATACCCTCAGGCACGAACTTGTCGGCCTTCATGGTGGCGTCCTGGAAGTAGCGGTCGGCCGAGCCGTCCGACATCGCGCCCAGCGAACCCATGCCGCGGTAGGACTTGTACGAACGGCCCTGGTACAGGATCACTTCGCCCGGCGCTTCTTCGGTGCCGGCGAACATGGAACCCATCATCACGGTCGACGCGCCCGCAGCCAGTGCCTTGGAGATGTCGCCCGAGAAGCGGATGCCGCCGTCGGCGATGCAAGGCACGCCGGTGCCGGCCAGCGCTTCGGCCACGTTGGAGATCGCGGTGATCTGCGGCACGCCCACGCCGGCCACGATACGGGTGGTGCAGATGGAGCCCGGGCCGATGCCGACCTTGACCGCGTCCGCGCCGTATTCCACCAGCGCCTTGGCGGCCGCTGCGGTGGCGATGTTGCCGCCGATAACGTCCACGTGCGGGAAGCGGGTCTTGATCCACTTCACGCGGTCCAGGATGCCTTGCGAGTGGCCGTGGGCGGTGTCGACCACCAGCACGTCCACGCCGGCGGCAACCAGCAGCTCGATGCGTTCTTCATCTTTCGCGCCCACGCCCACGGCCGCGCCCACCAGCAGCTTGCCGTGCTGGTCTTTGGAGGCGTTCGGGTGTTCGGTCGACTTCTGGATATCTTTCACGGTGATCAGGCCGCGCAGGTTGAAGGCGTCGTCCACCACCAGCACGCGCTCCAGACGGTGCTTGTTCATCAGGCGCTTGGCCTCGGCCGTATCGGCGCCCTCTTTCACGTAGACCAGCTTGTCGCGCGGGGTCATCTTGGCGCGTACTTCGGCGTCCAGCTCCTGCTCGAAGCGCAGGTCGCGGTTGGTGATGATGCCCACCACCTGGTTGCCCTCAACCACGGGGAAACCGGAAATGCCGTACTGTTCGGTCAGCTTGATGACTTCGCGGATCTTCATGTCCGGCGGGATCGTGATCGGATCACGCAGCACGCCTGCTTCAAAACGCTTTACGCGCGCTACTTCGCGGGCTTGGTCTTTCGGCTTCAGATTCTTGTGGATGATGCCGATGCCGCCTTCCTGTGCCATGGCAATGGCCAGGCGGGCTTCGGTAACGGTATCCATCGCGGCCGACAGCAGCGGAATATTCAGCGAAATGTTGCGGGTCAGGCGAGTTTTGAGAGACGTATCCGCAGGCAGAATATTGGAGTACGCAGGGACGAGGAGCACGTCATCGAACGTGAGTGCTTTTTGAAGTAAACGCATAGTACGATTTCCTATAGGCGCAAAAGTCGATTATACAGTAAGTCACGCTCTACGTCTTTACCCCCGGGAAAAATGGCGGCGCGGGTTGACACTGCCGGGAATACATGGAGAATCTGCCGCAAGAGATAAAGGGACCTAGCCACTATGAAACACTACCGACTGGCCTGCGCGCCGCTGATGGGATTGCTGGCACTGCTGGCCATGCCCGCTTTGGCCCAGGCCCAATATATGTGGCTGGACGACAAAGGCCTGAAGCAGCTGTCCGACCAGCCGCCGCCGCCGTCGGTGCCGCAGAACCGCATCCTGAAGCAGCCGCGCGGCCAGGGCGGCAATGCCGCCTTGCCGGCCGCGCCTGCCGCAGCGCCCGCCGCAGGTTCGGCCGAAGCTGCGCCGGAAGGCGCCGAAGCCAAGGTGAAGCGCCCGCCCACGCTGGCCGAGCGCAATGCCGAGTTCGCCAAGCGCAAAGCCGAAAGCCAGGCCGCCGAGCAGAAGGCCGCACAGGAAACCGCGCAGCAGGCCGAGCGCAGCGCCAACTGCGACGCCGCGCGCAGCAACCAGGCCGCGCTCAACTCCGGCAACCGCATGACCGAATACGACAAAAACGGCGAGCGCAGCTTCCTCACCGACGAGCAGCGCGCCGAACGCGCCAAGCGGGCGCAGAAAACTTTGGCAAATTGCTCTAAATAAATGGCCCGCCGCAGTATAAAATAATGTTATCGCTACCAAAAACCAAGAAAAATACCGGATGACCAAACCACACAACAGCAAGAGCCGCGCCAGCGGCCGAGTCACCCTTGCAGCAGTTGCAGCACGCGCAGGCGTCGCCACCATGACCGCATCGCGCGCCCTCAGCCAGCCCGAACTCGTGTCGCCCATGCTGCGCGCGCGGGTCGAGCTGGCGGTGGAAGAACTGGGCTATGTGCCCAACCGCGCCGCGCGCGCGCTGGCCTCGGCGCGTTCAAACGTGATCGTGGTGCTGGTGCCGTCGCTGTCGAACGCCGTGTTCACGGCGGTGCTGGCCGGCATCCAGGACGCGCTCGACCCCTACGGCTACCAGATCCTCATCGGCAACACCCGCTATTCGGACGCCGAGGAGGAAAAGCTGCTCAACGTTTATATGCAATCGAATCCGGACGGCATCCTGCTGTCCGGCCTGTCGCACAGCAAGGGCGTGCAGAAAATGCTGGACACCTCGCGCGTGCCGGTGGTGTCGATGATGGACCTGTCGGCCAGCCCGGGCCAGCTGTCGGTCGGCTTCTCGCAGGTGCAGGCCGGCTACACCATGGCGCGCTACCTGATAGACAAGGGCTACAAGCGCATCGGCTTCATGGGCGCGCAGCTGGACGAGCGCACCATCAAGCGCGCCGAAGGCTACCGCAAGGCCATGGAAGAAGCCGGCCTGGCCGACCCCAGGCTGGAGCTGATGGTGGCCGACCCGTCGACGATCGCGCTGGGCGCCGAGCTGGTCGGCCGCATGCTGGCCGTCACGCCCGACTGCGACGCCATCTTCTGCTGCAACGACGACCTGGCGCACGGCGCCATCTACCAATGCCAGCGGCGCGGCATCAGCGTACCCGAGCGGCTCGCCATCTGCGGCTTCAACGACCTGCCCGCCTCCGCCTGGATGAACCCGTCGGTCACCACCATAGGCACGCCGCGCTACCGCGTCGGCTTCGAAGCGGCCAGCCTGCTGCGCGGCGTCATCCGCGGCGAGCAGCCGCCCGCCACCCAGATCGACCTCGGCTTCACCCTCATGGCCCGCGAAAGCGCCTGACCCCGCCTCCCCCACATCCGAGCTGAGCCGCATTCGGGGTCTGACCCCAAGTGCGGCAGAGCTCGCGAAAGCGCCTGCCCGTGCCGCTCACGCATCCAAGCTGAGCCGCATTCGGGGTCTGACCCCGAATGCGGCTCAGGCCGCCTGCGTTGTGCGATGCAGCATCGAATTCGCTTTACATTTTTTGTCGCAGCGTTACAATCCGGCCCACTGATAGCGCTAACAGATAGCGCTACCAAAAAGGGCCTATATGACTGAAAAAACGAAATCGACGCGCTGGGTGGTGATGGGGGTTTGCGGCTGTGGCAAGAGCTCCGTGGGCGGCCGCCTGGCGGAGCGCATCGGCGCCAAGTTCCTGGAGGGCGATGCCTTCCACTCGCCGGCCAATGTGGCCAAGATGTCGGCCGGCACGCCGCTGACCGACGCCGACCGCGCCGAGTGGCTGCTGCAGCTCATGGCCGAGATCCGCAACGCCCGCGAAACCGGAGCCAGCCTGGTGCTGTCGTGCTCGGCATTGAAGCGCCGCTACCGCGACCTGCTGCGCGAGGGCGATCCGGAGCTGCGCTTCGCCCACCTGGCCGGCGACCGCGAGCTGATCGCCAACCGCATGCTGGCCCGCATCAACCATTACATGCCGCTGTCGCTGCTGGACAGCCAGCTCAACGTGCTCGAACCGCTGCAAGCCGACGAGGCCGGCATCACGCTGGATATCCGCAAGGATCTGCCGCAGCTCATCACCGATATTCTCAACAGCAATCCATAACTACATCCAACAAGGAGACGAAATGCATATTTCACGCCACACAATCCTGACCACTTCCCTGCTGGCCATGGCCGCGCACGTGTCCGGCGCCTACGCTGCCGACGACGCGCCCGCCGCGTCCAAGGCCGTTGCCGACAGCGGCAACGTGGCGGAAGTCATCGTCACCGCGACCAAGCGTTCCACCTCGCTGCTGAAAACCCCGCTGGCCGTCACCGCCCTGAGCGGCGCCGCGCTGGACGACGCGCACGTGAAGAACCTGGAAGACATGACCCACCTGTCCCCAAGCTTCCAGGCCACCAGCCAGGGCGACCACGCCGTGCTGCTGCTGACCATGCGCGGCATCGGCAACGATGGCGCCAAGACCGAGCAGGCCGACCCGGAAGTGTCCGTCTACGTGGACGGCGTCTACTCGCCGCGCGCGGAAGGCGCCACCGCCCTGCTGTACGATATGGACCGCGTGGAAGTGATGCGCGGCCCTCAGGGCACGCTGTGGGGCCGCAATTCCACCGCCGGCGCGGTGAACATGGTGTCCGCCAAGCCGAAGTTCGGCATGAGCGAAGGCAGCGCCGAGATCACGCTGGGCAATTACAACCGCACCGGCACGCGCTTCATGTACAACCTGCCGGTGTCCGATACCTTCGCGCTGCGCGTGGCCTACGCCGGCGAGTCGCACAACGGCTATGTGGATTACCAGCAGCCGCCGAACACGCCGGGCCTGGACAAGAACGCCTTCGTCACCAGCGGCGACAAGTACAACGCCCAGGACCAGAAGGCGCTGCGCCTGTCCGCCGCCTGGCAGCCGACCAGCAACCTGCGCACCGACCTGTCCTTCGAGACCTTCCGCGACGACGGCACGCCGTCCATGAACCTGAACCAGGAACCGCGTCCGGGCGAGAAGCTGTGGTCGGCCCTGATCCAGATCGCGCCGTATCTGCACCGCAAAGTGGACACCATCCGCACCCGCACCGACTGGAGCGTGAACCAGGACATCGACCTGGCCTTCATCGCCGGCGCCCAGCGCACCGACGGCGCCATGCAGTTCGACGCGCGCGGCGGCTACACCGTCCCGACCAGTAACACCACCGGCGGCGTGCTGCGCAACACACGCATCAACTGGGAGCACTACACCAACGCCAGCGCAGAGCTGAACCTGAAGTCCTCCGGCAAGAAGACCGTGGACTGGCTGGTGGGCGCCTATGTGTTCCACGAAAAGGCCGGCATCCGCCTGGACCAGCCGGCATGGTCCGGCACCCAGGTGGGCTACGGCTGCACCACGTGCGGCTGGCCTGCGCTGACGCAGAACAGCTTCGTGCAGCCCAACCAGGACGTCAAGTCGCACGCCTTCTTCACGCAGGATACCTGGAACGTGTCGGACGCCCTGCGCATCACCGGCGGCCTGCGCAAGACCTTCGACGAGAAGCACAACCGCGGCGGCGTGAACTTCTACTGCCCGACCACGCAGCCCGGCACCACCAAGGCCTGCCTGCCGATCACGCCGCAGGACGATCCGCGCACCGTGGGATTCGTGCCCAACCCGTCGGTCATCGGCCCGGACGGCAAGCCTGCGCTGAACAACGAAGGCCAGCAGAAGTGGAGCAAGCCGACCTGGCTGCTGAAGGCGGACTATGACGTGACCAAGGACATCATGGCCTACGCCAGCGTGAGCACCGGCTACAAGTCCGGCGTGCTGACCGACGGCGGCGTGCACACCGAGCCTGAAACGCTTACCAGCTACGAGCTGGGCGCCAAGGGCAAGCTGATGGGCGGCAAAGTCACCTGGGCCACCTCGATCTACTTCGCCGACTTCAAGGGCTACCAGATCTCGGTGCCGACCACCTTCCCCAACGGCGCCAGCTTCCTGCTGACCGCCAATGCCAAGGGCGCAACGGCCAAGGGCATCGAGGGCGAGCTGACGGCGCGCGTCACGCCGGTGGACACGCTGAACGTGGCCATGTCGCTGCAGCGCACGGAGATGGATACGCTGCTGACGGCGGACCCGAACAACTCCAGCTACAACAACCTGCCCGGCCCGAACGGCGGCAAGGTGCGCGACCTGAAGGGCAACGAGCTGCCGCACGCTCCGCACTTCTCGCTGAACGTGGGCTACCAGCACCACTTCAACCTGGATAGCGGCGCCCGCATTTCGCCGCGCATCAACACGCACTACGAGACCGCGAGCTGGCTGGACGTGTTCAACGACGGCGCGCCGGACCGCCAGAAGGCTTACACCCGCAGCGACTTCACCGTGCGCTACAAGCCGGCTGGCGACAAGCACTGGCAGGTTGAGGCCTTCGTGCAGAACCTGGAGAACAAGGACGTCAAGACCACCGTCAACATCGTCAACCTGCCGCCGGCAGCGAGCGACCGTCCGGTATGGCAAGCGATGTACCTGGCGCCGCGCACCTTCGGCGCACGCCTGACCGCCGACTTCTGATCGGCTCCGGCACGGCGGGTTACGCGCAGCCGTAACCCGCCGCTGCTCCGCCTATGGATTAAACTGCCCGTCCCCCATCACCGAAAGCACTCCGTGGCTGCAGTACTCAACACTCCCTTGTCGTGGCGCGAGAAGTTCAGCTACGGCATTGCCGATATGGGTTTCAATTTCTATTGGACCAATATCGCCACCTTCCTGCTGTTCTTCTACACCGACGTATTCGGCATTTCGGCCGCCGCAGCGGCGTCCATGCTGTTCATGATCAAGATCGTCAACGCCTTCACCGATCCGCTGATCGGCGCGCTGGCCGACCGCACCACCACGCGCTACGGCAAGTTCCGCCCCTACCTGGTGTGGATGGCCGTGCCGCTGGCCGCCGCCGCCGTGCTCACCTACACCACGCCGGACCTGGACCACGACGGCAAGACCGCCTGGGCCTACGGCACCTATCTGCTGATGATGGTGTGCTACACCGCCATCAACATCCCCTACAACGCGCTGTCCGGCGTGATGTCCGGCGATCCGCAGGAGCGCTCCACCATCAACGGCCTGCGCTTCATCTTCGCCTTCGCCGGCAGCACGCTGGTGACCGCCGCCACGCCCTTCATGGTGCGCCTGCTGGGCGGCGGCGACGACAAGCAAGGCTGGCAGCTCACCATGCTGGCCTGGGGCATCGCCGCGACCGCGCTGTTCGTGCTCACCTTCGCCAACACGCGCGAGCGCATCGCGCCCGCCGCTGCGCAAAAGAGCAACGTGGCGCAGGACATCAAGGACCTGGCCCGCAACCGCCCCTGGCTGGTGCTGTTCTTCCTGGCGCTGGTCATCATGATGACGATCACGCTGCGCACTTCCACCGCCGCCTATTATTTCAAGTACTACGTCGGCCGCCCCGAGCTCATGGCCAGCTTCGTCCCGGCCTATATGCTGGCCGCTGCGGCGGGAGCCTCGCTCACGCCGCTGATGACGCGCTTTATCGACAAGAAGAAGCTGCTCATCATCCTCATGAGCTGCACCACCGTGCTCTCCAGCGCCTTCTTCTTTGTCGAAAAGGACCAGGTCTGGCTGATGTTCGCGCTGCAGATCGCGCTCGGCTTCGTGCTTGGCCCCAAGTCGCCGCTGGCCTTCTCGATGTATGCCGACACGGCCGACTACAACGAATGGCGCACCGGCCGCCGCGCCACCGCCATGACCTTTGCCGCCGCCACCTTCTCGCAGAAGCTGGGCACCGCGCTGGCCGTGGCGGTCATCGGCTCGCTGTTCACGGCGCTGGGTTATGTGCCCAACGCGGCGCAGTCCACCGGCTCGCAGGCGGGCATCGTGTGGCTGATGTCGCTGATCCCGGCCTTCTTCGCCGCGCTCGCCGTGGCCGTGATGTTCTTCTACAACCTTGATCAACAAAAACTGGAGCAGATCCAGTCTGAACTGGCCGCCCGCAAGGCGGAAGTTTAAGCTTACAGATATACCGGAGATACCCATGCTACGCCCAACCCACGATGGCGACCGCTATGAACTGACCAGCCCGACGGCCATGCCGAAGGCGGGCGGCTTCCTGTGGAACCAGAAAATGATGATACAAGTGACCTGCCGCGGCTACGCCACCGCGCAGTTCATGCAGCCGGAACCCGCGAAGTACGCCTATGCGCCCAACCTGGAGGCCAAGACCTTCATGCAGCCGGAGCAGAACTACTACGCCCACCATCCGGGCCGCTTCGTGTACATCAAGGACGAGGAAAGCGGCGAGCTGTTTTCCGCGCCCTACGAGCCGGTGCGCGCGCCGGTGGACAGCTTCCGCTTCTCGGTCGGCAAGAGCGATATCGAATGGACGGTGGAGCACCTGGGCATCCGCGTGGAGCTGACCCTGAGCCTGCCCACGCAGGACGTGGTGGAGCTGTGGTCGGTCAAGGTGGTGAACCTGTCGGGCCGCCCGCGCAGGATCAGCGTCTACCCCTACTTCCCCATCGGTTACATGTCGTGGATGAACCAGTCCGCCGAATACCGCGTGGACCTGGGCGGCGTGGTGGCCAGCTGCATCACCCCGTATCAAAAGGTGGCGGACTACTTCAAGAACAAATTCTTCAAGGACCGCACCTATTTCCTGTGCGAGACGCCGCCGGATTCCTGGGAGACCATGCAGCAGGCCTTCGAGGGCGAAGGCGGGCTGCACGCGCCGTCCGGCATCCAGCGCGAAGAACTGGAGCGCAGCGACGCGCGCTATGAAACGCCGACGGCCGCCGTGCAGTACCGCCTGGCCCTGGACGCAGGTGGCGAGCGCGATCTGCGCTTCATCTTTGGCCCGGCTTTCGACGACGCGGAAATCCGCGCCATGCGCGGCAAATACCTGAGCCAGTCCGGCTTTGCCGAAGCGAAGCGCGACTACGCCTGGTACATCGAGCAAGGCCGTGGCGTGCTGCAGATAGAAACGCCGGACGCGGAACTGGACAACTTCGTCAACAACTGGCTGGCGCGCCAGGTCTACTACCACGGCGACGTGAACCGCCTGACCACCGACCCGCAGACCCGCAACTACCTGCAGGACAATATGGGCATGAGCTTCATCAAGCCCCAGGTGGCGCGTGCGGCCTTCCTGCACGCGCTGTCGCAGCAGGAAGCCAACGGCGCCATGCCGGACGGGATCCTGCTGGTGGAAGGCGCGGAGCTGAAGTACATCAACCAGGTGCCGCACACCGACCATTGCGTGTGGCTGCCGGTGTGCCTGAAAACCTACCTGGACGAAACCGGCGACTACGCCATGCTGCGCACGCCGGTGCGCGGCGCGGAGGACGGCGTGGAGCAGACCGTGTTCGAGCGCATCAGCCGCGCCATGGACTGGCTGCTGGAAGCGCGCGACGAGCGCGGCCTGAGCTTCATCGCCCAGGGCGACTGGTGCGATCCGATGAATATGGTGGGCTACAAGGGCAAGGGCGTGTCCGGCTGGCTGACCGTGGCCACCGCCTACGCCCTGAACCTGTGGGCCGACATGTGCGCCCAACTGGGCCGCGAAGACCGCGCAGCGCGCTACCGCGAAGGCGCGGCCGAGGTGAACGCCGCCGCCAACACCCACTTCTGGGACGGCGACTGGTTCTCGCGCGGCATTACCGACGACGGCGTCACCTTCGGCACCAGCAAGGACAAGGAAGGCCGCATCTGGCTCAATCCGCAAGCCTGGTCCATCCTGGGCGGCGCGGCCAGCGCGGAGCAGCGCGCGAAAATGCTGGCGCAGGTGGATGAGCAGCTCAGCACCCCGTATGGCGTGGCCATGTTTGCGCCGCCGTTCAGCGCCATGCGCGAGGACGTGGGCCGCGTCACGCAGAAGCATCCCGGCTCGGCCGAAAACGGTGCGGTGTACAACCACGCGTCCGTGTTCTACATCTACAGCCTGTACACCGTGGGCGAGTCCGACCGCGCCTACAAGCTGCTGCGCCAGATGATACCCGGCCCCACCGAGGCGGACTACCTGCAGCGCGGCCAGCTGCCGGTGTTCATTCCCAATTACTATCGCGGCGCCTGGCACCAGTACCCCAAGCAGGCGGGCCGCTCCAGCCAGCTGTTCAACACCGGCACCGTGTCCTGGGCCTACCGCTGCTTTATCGAAGGCCTGTGCGGCCTGCAGGGCGACGCCGAAGGCCTGCGCATCAAGCCGCAGTTGCCCAAGGGCTGGAACGGCATGAAGGTGACGCGCCTGTTCCGTGGCGCCAAGTTCGTGCTCGACATCCGCCGTACCGACGTGAAGGAAGTGATGGTCACGCATGCCGGCCAGTTCCTGCCGTCCGCCCACATCAAGGACATCACGCCGGGCGCCACCTACAACCTCAACGTGTTCGTTCCGGCATGACGGCCCGGGCGGCAGGCGCAGTTGCAAGCGGGGGCCTGCTGGCCTTCCTCGCGGCCGTGGCGCTGGCCTGCCCCGCGCAGGCCGCACCCGGCGCGGACGAGCGCGCCGCCCGCATGGTGGAGGGCATGACGCTGGAGGAAAAGATCCAGACCGTGTTCGGCTACTTCGCCACCGATTTCAAACCGAAGAACCACATTGCGCCGAAAGAATCGCGGCGCGACTCTGCCGGCTACGTGCCCGGCGTGGCCCGGGTTGGCCTGCCGCCGCAATGGCAGGCGGATGCGGGCGTGGGCGTGGCCACGCAAAGCAGTTCCAAACAGCCCTACGGGCGCACCGCCCTGCCCTCCGGCCTGGCCACCGCCGCCACCTGGAACCCTGCGCTGGCCTACGCGGCCGGCGCCATGATAGGCAAGGAAGCCCGCCAGTCCGGCTACAACGTCATGCTGGCCGGCGGCGTGAACCTGATGCGCGACCCGCGCAACGGCCGCAATTTCGAATACGCGGGCGAGGACCCGCTGCTGGCCGGCGTGATGGCGGGCGAGCAGATACGCGGCATCCAGTCCAACCACATCATCGCCACGGTCAAGCATTTCGCCTACAACGGGCAGGAGACCAAGCGCTTCACCGTCAGTTCGGAGCTGGGCGACGCGGCCGCCCGCATGTCGGACCTGCTGGCTTTCCAGATCGCCATCGAGCGCGGCGATCCGGGCTCCGTCATGTGCGCCTACAACCGCGTGAACGGCGTGTACTCCTGCGAAAACCCCTACCTGCTCAACGAAGTGCTCAAGCAGGACTGGGGCTTCAAGGGCTATGTGATGTCGGACTGGGGCGCGGTGCATTCCACCATCCCTTCCGCCAACGCAGGGCTGGACCAGCAGTCCGGCTGGCCTTTCGACCACTCGGCCTATTTCAGCGATGCGCTGCGCGAAGCGGTGACCAACGGCCATGTGCCGCAGCAGCGGCTGGACGATATGGTGCGCCGCATCGTGCGCGCCATGTATGAGCATGGCGTGATGGACCACCCGGTTGGAATCGAACCGGAAGCAAGCATAGACTTCGGCGCGCACGCCGCCGTGACGCAGGCCGGCAGCGAGGAAGCCATGGTGCTGCTGAAGAACAGCGGCGCGCTGCTGCCGCTCGCCGCCGGCGCGCGCTCCATCGCCATCATCGGCGGCCATGCGGACAAGGGCGTGCTGTCGGGCGGCGGCTCGTCGCAGGTCCATGCGCACGGCGGCATGGCGGTGCCCAACGAAGGCCCGGCCGAGTTCCCCGGCCCCATGGTCTACCATCCCTCCTCGCCCATGCAGGCGCTGGCCGCGCGCAGCAAGGCGCGGCTGGCCTACCTGGACGGCAAGGATATCGCCGCTGCCGCCACGCTGGCGGCTGCGAGCGACGTCGCCATCGTCTTTGCCACGCAGTGGACCGCCGAAAGCGTGGACGCGCCCTCGCTGTCGCTGCCGGACGGGCAGGACGAGATGATCGCCGCCGTGGCGCGCGCCAATCCGCGCACGGTGGTGGTGCTGGAAACCGGCGGCCCGGTCGCCATGCCCTGGCTGGCGAACGTGGGCGCGGTGCTGCAGGCCTGGTATCCCGGCACGCGCGGCGGCGTGGCCATCGCCCGTGTGCTGAGCGGCGAGGTGAATCCCTCCGGCCACTTGCCCGCCACCTTCCCCGCCTCCGAGGCCCAGTTGCCGCGCCCCGCCATCGAGGCGGACCAGCAGCGGGCTGACTACAATATCGAAGGCGCGGCGGTGGGCTACAAGTGGCACGACCTCACTGGCCGCAAGCCGCTGTTCGCCTTCGGCCACGGCCTGTCCTACACCAGCTTCGCCTACAGCGGCCTGGCGGCGCAATTCAAGGACGGCGCGCTGTCGGTCACGTTCAGCGTCAGGAACACCGGCGCGCGCGCCGGCAAGGCCGTGCCGCAGATCTACGTCGCGCCGCTGGCGGGCGGCTGGGAAGCGCCGCAGCGTTTGGGCGGCTGGGACAAGATGGCGCTGCAGCCGGGCGCAGGCGCCACCGCAACGCTAAAGATAGATCCGCGCCTGCTGGGCGTCTACGACAGTGCCAGCAAGACCTGGCGCGTCGCGGAAGGCGGCTATATGGTCACGCTGGCCAGCGCCGCCGACGCACCGGCCGCCGCGGTGCAGCTGCATTTGCCCGCATTCACGGTCGACGTGCGCGGCAAGCTGCGCCGCTAATCGTAGGCCAGCGCCGGATACCAGCCGCTGCCCCGCCCGCCCGGCGTGAGGTCGAGAATATTCCACAGCGGCGTGGGGTCGGGCGCGCCGCGCGCGTCCTGGCCCGGGTCTTCTGTGCCGCCCATCTCGGCGCCCCAGAAATGGCGCACCTTCGCGCCGTCCTTCACCCATACGTCCAGCGCGGGCCATTCGCTGCCATCGGGCGCCAGGCCGCGATAGTCGCGCGCAAATTCGTCGCCGGAGGTAGCGTAGAACTTCAGGTTGCGCCAGCCTCGCTCGCGCGCGAAGGCCAGCTGGCGCTCCACCGACGAGCGGCCCAGTACCGCGAACGCCACGCGCTGCGAGATGTCGCGCACGGGAATGTCCAGCGCGCCGAGAAAGGCGGTGCACATGGGGCATGGACGCTCGCGCTGCGGACCGTACATCCAGAAGTAGGTAACCAGCGTGTCGTGCCGGCCGAACAGCGCGGCCAGCGGCACGGTGGCGCCGTCTTCATTCTTGAAAAGGTAATCGGGCGCTACGCCGCCCGGCGGCAAGGCGCGCCGCTGCGCCGCCACGCGCTCGATGTGGCGGCGCAGCTCGATCTCCTCGGCCAGCAGCGCAGTGCGGGCAGCGCGGTATTCGGCGCTGTCGTTCGGATAGGGCTTGCTTGCGGCTGCGGCGAGTTCGGCGGCGGGTTTGAGCTGATCCATGGCGGTCTCTCGGCAGGTTCTGAATCGGCCACCCTAGCCTGGTCCGCGCCCGCTCTCCGTGCGCGGCCTCACATATGGGTTATGATTCCTCAACTAAACGCCTCAATGCCCTTTCATGCGACTTTCCCTGTTTATCACGCAGCACCTGGAGGGCATACTGGCTGAATGGGAAGCGTTCGCCCGTACCCAGGGGCCGTCGGCCAGCCACATGTCTTCGCTGGCTCTCAGGGACCACGCGAAACTCATCCTCACCGCCATCGCCGCCGAGATCGAAACGGCCCAGACGCCGCACCAGCAGCGGGAAAAGTCGCGCGGCCTGGCGCCGGAAGCGTCCGGACCGGAGAGCGCGGCCGCCACCCACGGCACCCTGCGCCAGCTGAGCGGTTTTTCATTGATCCAGCTGACGGCCGAATTCCGCGCGCTGCGCGCCACCGTGCTGCGCCTGTGGTTGCCGCACTTGTCGGCGGTGACGGAGACCATGGCGAGCGATATGGTGCGCTTCAACGAAGCCATCGACCAGGCGCTGGCCGAATCGGTGGTCACCTACTCCCGCCGGGCACAGGCCGCGCGCGACACTTTCCTGGCCATCCTCGGCCACGACTTGCGCAGCCCGCTGGCCACCATCTCGCTGGCCGGCTCCTATCTGTCCACTTGTGCACTGGAACCGGAAAAGAGCCGCGAGGTGGGGCAGAAAGTGCAGCGCGGGGTGGCGTCCATGACGTCCATGATCAACGACCTGCTGGAGTACGCGCGCGTGCAGCTTGACGGCGAAATTCCGATTGCCGCCGAGATGATGGATCTGGCCGAAATATGCCAGGCGGCGCTGGAGAACGCGCGCGCGGTCCACCCAGGCTGCCCGTTCGAATTCACCGCCTCCGGCGACCTGCACGCGCAGTTCGACCGGCACCGCATGCAGCAGGTGCTGTCCAATCTGCTGAACAACGCGGCCCAGTACCGCGACCTGAGCGCGCCCGTCACCATAAGGGCGGCCGGGGAAGCGGATGCGGTGGTCGTGACGGTGCAAAACTTCGGCCAGCTGATACCGTCCGAGGCGCGCCAGGCGATTTTCGATCCCATGGTGCGCCTGCCCAGCGACGACGGCGGCAACGGCCGCTCGCCGCGCAGCATAGGCCTGGGCCTGTTCATCGCGCGCGAAATCACGGTGGGCCACGGCGGCACGCTGGAAGTGGAATCGGACAGCACGAATGGCACCGTGTTCACGGCGCGCATTCCGCGCTGAGCGCCGTTATCGCAGCAGGTCGGCCAGCACGCGCGCGGCGAAGCAAGCCATGCAAACGCCCATCAGCAAGACGATGGCCGACATCAGCCAGCCGCCGTTCTCCTGCGCCATCGAAGGCCGCGCGGCGCGGTACTCGACGTTCACCAGCAGGCCAACAGGCTGCGGCTCGCTGTGCTGCCAGCTGCTCTCGAACTGGTGGCTATCCTGCCCAACCTGGAACGCGATCACGCTGTGGTAGTGGATGCCTTCGTTGTCCGGATCGGTGGACTTCCAGGGCCGCGCCACCGTTCCCACCACGCGCCCTTGCGTGCGCACGCTGCATAGCTTGAACCACAGGCGGTAGACGCACAGCGCCACGCCGGCCAGCAGCAGCGGCAGCAGAAACAGCAGGATGGCGAGGCGCATGAGGGCGGCGCGCTATTCGGGTTTGCGCACGCGGCGGCGGCGGGCGTTCTTGGGGTCGGCGATCAGCGGGCGGTAGACTTCCACCCTGTCGTGCTCGCGCAGCACCGTGTCCAGCGTCTTCTTCTTGCCGTAGATGCCGACCGCCATCACGGCCAGGTCCACGCCCGGCACTTCCAGCGCCAGGCCGCTCACGTCCAGCGCCCGCTGGATGGTGGCGCCGGCCTCGAGCCGCAGCGCGCGGCGGAATTGCAGCGTGCTGGTGGCGTAGCACACCTCGACGTTGATCTGGTCAGCCGCCATAAACCGTGTCGGCCCGCTTGCAGAAAGAGTCGACCATGCTGTTGGCGATAATGCCAAACACGGGGCCGACCACCTGTTCCAGCAGGCGGCTGGAGAATTCGTAGTGCAGGTCCAGTTCGACCTTGCAGGCGTCCTCGCGCAGCGGCTTGAAGGTCCAGGTGCCGTCGAGGGTCTTGAAAGGGCCGTCCACCAGCTTCATCTTCATGCTGTGCGGCGGCGTGTTCACGTTGGACGTGGTAAAACTCTGGTGGATGCCGTGGTAATGGATGGCCAGGCTGGCCACCACGGTGTTCTCGCCGCGCTCGCGCACGTCAACGCCCCCACACCAAGGCAGGAATTTGGGATAATCTTCGACCTTGGCCACCAGCTCGAACATCTGTTCCGCGCTGTAGCCCAGGATAACCGACTTGTGCACTACTGCCATTGTGTTACCGTTTGCTATGATGTTGGTTTATCCGCGCTCCGCGCGCGGCGAAACCGTAGTTTAACCGACCCGCACTGTTTTACCCACCACCCATGACTATTGCCGATAACAAAAAAGCCTTTCACGATTTCTTCATCGAGGACCGCTATGAAGCGGGCCTGGTGCTCGAAGGCTGGGAAGTGAAGGCAATCCGCGACGCGCGCGTGCAGATCAAGGAAGCCTACGTCACCATCAAGGGCGACGAGCTGTTCCTGTTCGGCGCCCATATCAGCGCCCTGCCCACCGCGTCCACCCACATCAGCCCGGAGGCGGTGCGCACCCGCAAGCTGCTGCTGCACCGTAACGAGCTCGACAAGCTGATCGGCAAGGCCACGCGCTCCGGCTACACCCTGGTGCCGCTCAACCTGCACTACAAGGGCGGCCGCGTGAAATGCGAGATCGGCCTGGCCAAGGGCAAGAAGCAGCACGACAAGCGCGCCACCGAGAAAGACCGCGATGCCTCCCGCGAAGTGGCCTCGGCCATGAAGCAGCACCGTCGCTAATGCGCCACGGCGTTGCCGCCGCGCCGGGTTTCACCGCCGCAGACATTTCTATCTAGAAACTGTCATGGTAAACTGGCGTGGCAGCACTAATTCACGAGGCGAGGACAAAATGGTGACGAAAACGGCAGCAATCTTGATTTCCGGCGCGCTGCTGGCCGGCTGCGCCGGGCGGCAGATTCCCCAAACGCCGTACAGCCCGGCCCCGGTCGCCAATAACTTCCCAACCAGCAACCAGTACACGCTGCAAGCGAGCGCGCACTGGGCCGCCATCGCCCAGCACATCGAGCAGGGCCTGGCGGCGGACCTGAAAAAGAGCCCGCCCCGCCCCTTCTTCATCGCCGAACCGCCGCCGCAAGCGTCGCCGTTCCAGCGCGCGCTGTCGGCGCAGCTGGTGTCGGCGCTGGTGCGCGACGGCCACGTGGTGTCGCGCACGCCGGCCGGCTCCTTCAAGATCGATATCGACGTGCAGGCGCTGACCTTCGCGCCGGGCCGCACGCAGTACCGCTATCCGGGCGAACCGACCGCCATCGCCACCGGCGTGCTGGCGCTTACCGCCGTCAAGCCCGTGCTTGGCGTAATCGCCGGCGTGGCCGCCTACGACGCCTACCAGTACCAGCACGCCAAGTTCGACGCCGGCTCCACGCCGCAGACCGAGCTGCTGGTGACCGTGTCCGTGTCCGACCAGTACCGCTACTATGCGCGCAACAGCTCGGCCTACTACGTGGCCGACAGCGACCGCACCCTGTACGGCATTCCGCCGGAAGCGCCGCCAGAATCCAGGTTGTTGAAAACGTTCCAAGTCAAGGGTGACCGATAATGCGCAAACTCGCGCCGCTGTGCGCCATGCTGTGCGCTGCCGCACTGCCGCTGCTGCTGGGCGCCTGCTCCAGCACCCCGGCCAAGGAAGAAACCAATTACGCCACGGTGTCGTCCAACCAGTTCATCGCGTCCAACTACAAGGCGGCGGACACGCTGCTGTCCCAGCTGAGCGGCAAGCTGCTGGCGGACAAGCCGCTGATCATGGCCACCGTGGTCAATATCGACGCGCTGGAGCAGACCACCACGCTGGGCCGCCTGGTGTCCGAGCAGATCTCCACCCGCCTGTCGCAGGGCAACCTGAGCATGGTGGAGATGAAGCTGCGCACCAGCGTCTACCTGAAGCGCGGCCAGGGGGAGCTGATGCTCACCCGGGAAATCGGCCAGGTGGCGCAGCAGCACAATGCGCAAGCCATCGTGGTGGGTTCCTATGCGGAGACCAGCGACATGGTGTTCGTCAATGTGAAGGTCATCCAGCCCAACACCAACCTGGTGCTGGCCGCGCATGACTACGCGCTGGCCAAGGAAGGCATCGTCCGCTCGATGCTGATGCAGCACTAAGCAGCGCCGCCCATGATCGCCACCCGGGTTGAGCTGCTGGACGATCTGCTGCAAGAGCATGAAACTGCGCTGGGCCTGGATCTGCAGGCCTACCGCAACCACGCATACCGCGTGCTCAATTTTTGTACTGCCCTGTCGCCCGCGCAGCCGGACCGCACGCCCAAGCTGGCCATTGCGGTGGCTTTCCACGACCTGGGCATCTGGACCGCGCGCACCTTCGACTATCTGCCCCCATCCGAGATGCTGGCCGCCGCTTACCTGGACAGCAAGGGCTTGAGCGGCTGGCGCGGCGAAGTGCTGGGCATGATAGGCCAGCACCACAAGATCACGCGCTGCGCGCCGGGCACGCCGCCGCTGGTGGAAACCTTCCGCCGCGCGGACTGGGTGGACGTGACGCACGGCGTGGTATCCCACGGCCTGCCGCGCGCCTTCCTGCGCGAAGTGTTCGGCGCCTTTCCCGATGCGGGCTTCCACAAGCGGCTGCTGCAGCTGTCCTGGCGGCGCCTGCTCAGCCATCCATTGAGCCCGCTGCCGATGATGCGGCTGTAGGCCGCGCCAGCGCTAAGCCAGCAAAGGCAGCACCGTCTCGGTGGACGCGGCGACTTTCAGCGACAGCAGATGGTCCGCCCGCGTCACGCCCGCATTGATGGCGGCGATGGGCTTGCCCGTCTCGGCGGCCAGCTTGCAGAAGCGGAAGCCGGAAAACACCATCAGCGACGAACCCACCACCAGCAGCGCGTCCGCGTCCGCCATGGCCTGCAGGGCCGCTTCGGTGCGCGGCTTGGGGATGGTGTCGCCGAAGAACACCACGTCCGGCTGCAGCACGCCTGCGCAGCGGGCGCAGTGCGGCACCAGGAAGTGCTCCAGCGCCTCCGGTTCCAGTTGCGCATCGCCGTCCGGCAGCGGCTGGGCGTCGGCGGCGGCCAGTTGCGGATTCTCGCGCAGCAGCTGGTGCTGGATCTCCGCCCGCGCATACTGCGCCTGGCATGCCAGGCACACCACGCCGTGTATATTCCCGTGCAGTTCGATCAGATTGCGGCTGCCCGCGCGCTGGTGCAGGCCGTCCACGTTCTGCGTGATGACCCCGGCCACCCTGCCCCCATGCTCCAGCGCCGCCAGCGCGCGGTGGCCGTCGTTCGGCGCGGCCTGCGCCAGCGTGGGATAGCCCACCATGCTGCGCGCCCAGTAGCGGCGGCGCACGGCGTCCGAGCGGCGGAACTCCGGCCCCTGCACGGGAGCGCGGCCGCGCCGCACGCCGTCCTTGTCGCGGTAATCGGGAATGCCGGAAGCGGTGCTCAGGCCTGCGCCGGTGAGCACCAGCACCTTGCCATGGCGCGCCAGGAAGCCGTCCAGCGCGGCGACGCCGGCGCTGGCTTCGTGTTCGGAATAGATCTGCATGCCGCCATGCTAACCCAAGGCGCTTTATTTCGCCTGAGGGAAGCTGAAACCGGCCTGGTACTGGTGGTAGCCGTCGAAGTCCTCCTTGCCCACGGGGACGCCCTGGCTGCGCAGGATGGCGTGCGCGGTGACGAGGTGGAAGAAGAAGTTCGGCAGCGCATAGGAGAGCACGTAGTCGCGCCCGGAGAACACCGGCGACACCAGGCCGGCCGTGGTGACCACCTGCATGTCCTCAGCCGCGTCGATCCGGTCTTCGGGCACATCTTCCAGGAAATCGACCGTGGCGGCGATGCGGGCGCGCAGCTGGTCCCAGTCCTGGTCGCCGCCGCCCAGCACCGGCAAGTCCGCCGACAGCAGCGGGCAGCAGGCGCGCACGGCGAAGGTGCAGGCCGTGGTTACCTGCTGGGCGAAGGGGAACATCCCTTCCGCCAGCGCCGCGCCCACCAGTGCGCGGCCGGTGCGCCGCCCATGATTCTCAGCCACGCGCAGCGTTGCATGCAACTGCTGCAGATAATGTATGAACACCGGCACGCTGGCCGTGTAAAGCGTGGTCCCCACGATATGCTCTGCTTCTTTATTGTCGACAAGCTACACTTTGCCATTGTGCTGGGGCAATGGCAAACATTACGATACAAAGCGTCGCATTATGTTGCAGGGGCAGGCCGTATCGGCAATTGCAATTTTTGCTACTGCACGGCGCCGGCGATGCGCGCTTGCAGATCCGTGACCGCCGCGCGCCAGTCATCGTAGTGCTCGCTGTCCTGCCACAATTCGCGCAGTTCGGAACGCTCGGACAGGATGTGTGCGATGGCGCGCTGCGATTTCTCGATCAAATCCGTGCGGCGCTTGGTGGTCTTCTGGCTCACTTCCGCCACCCAGGCGTCCACGTCGGCGGTGTTTTCATCCTGCTCACCGGGCTTGCCGTACAGGCGCGCCAGCACTTCGACGGCCGCCAGACCCTCAGCCGCGAACGGCGCCTCCAGATACTCCGCGCTGTCCGGCGACAGCACGTTGTTCAGCGTGTCCTCGATGAAGAACAAGTCCTTCGATTCCTGCAGATCCTGCGCCCAATCCAGCGCGAAGTCGTTGCCGAATGCGCCTACCGCCCAAGTACCCATATTCTTTCCTGTCTGCCTGAATTTACGATAGGCGCCATGTTATTACACTTCCCACAGCCGGAGATCCGGTTCTTGCTGAAACAGGCCGCTCAGCCAGTCCGCAAACACGCGCAGCTTGGGCGCGGCCATGCGCCCTTGCGGGTACAGCAGCGAAATCGGCATGGGCACGGGCGGCCAGGCCGGCAGCACCTCGACCAGTTCGCCGGCCCGCAAATGCGGACGCGCCTGGTAGGCGCCCACTTGCGCCAGGCCCAGGCCCTGCAAGGCGCAGCTCAGATAGGCGTCCGCGTCGTTGACGGAGATGGCGCCCGCCATATCGGCCTTCACCACCTTGCCATCGACCTGGAAATCCCAGTCGAAGGCGCGGCCGGTGCGGCCGGAAAAGTGCACCACGGCCTTGTGTTGCGCCAGTTCGTCCAGCGTGCGCGGCACGCCGTGGCGCTCCAGATAGCCGGGAGCGGCGCAAGTCAGGAAGCGCATGCTGCCGATCTGGCGCCCCACCAGCGAGGAATCCTGCAGCTGGCCCACGCGCAGCGCGCAATCGACGCCTTCCTGCACCACGTCCACGATGCGGTCGGTCAGGCTGAGCACCAGCTCGACTTCGGGATAGGCGGTGCAGAACTCGGCGATGCGCGGCATCACCATGCGGCGGCCCAGCGTGCCCGGCAGGTCTATGCGCAGCTTGCCCCTGAGCCGGCCCGCGCTGGCGCCACGGAAGCCCGCCTCGGCCGCCTCCACCGCGCCCAGGATCTCCACGCACTGGCGGAAGTAGTCCGCGCCGTCCGGCGTGAGCGACAGGCGGCGCGTGGTGCGCTGCAGGAGCCGGGTGCCAAGGAAGGCCTCCAGGTTCTGCATGGTGGCCGTCAGCGCCGCGCGCGGCAGGTTCAGCGTCTCCGCCGCCTTCGTGAAGCTGTTCGCTTCCACGATGCGGACGAAAGTTTGCATGGCTTTTAGCCTATCCATTGTTCAGATTAAGTGAAAAGTGTATGAGGATTATGCCCTAATTATCTGGACACGGCTTCTGCCTAGAATGGACTGCATCGAATACCCATTCTGAGAGGCAAAAATGAACAAGGACATTTCCAAAGGCATGGTCTGGCTGCTGGCGATCGCCTGCGGGCTGATCGTCGCCAATCTCTACTACGCGCAAACGCTGGTGGGGCCGATCAGCGCGGCCACCGGGCTGTCGCCGCAAGCCGCCGGCCTGATCGTCACGCTTACGCAGGCGGGCTATACGATAGGACTACTGTTCGTGGTGCCGCTCGGCGACCTGCTGGAAAACCGCAAGCTGGTGGTCGGCGCACTGCTGTTCACCGCCGCCGCGCTGGCAGCCGCCGCCAGCAGCACCAGCGCCTGGAGCTTCCTCGCCGCCGCGCTGGCTATCGGCCTGGGCTCGGTAGCCGCGCAAGTGCTGGTGCCGTTCGCGGCCCACCTGTCGCTGGAAGCCACGCGCGGCCAGACCGTGGGCAAGGTCGTCAGCGGCCTGCTGATGGGCATCATGCTGGCGCGGCCGGTGGCCAGCCTGGTGGCGGACGCGTCGAGCTGGCACGTGGTGTTTGGCGGCGCCGCCGTCGCCATCGTGGTGCTGGCTGCGGTGCTGCGGCGCAAGCTGCCCGAGCGCGTGCCGGCTTCGCCCGTCCCCTACCGCAAGCTGATGGCTTCGCTGTGGCAACTGTTCCTGACGCAGCCCGTGCTGCGCCGCCGCGCCGCCTACCACGCTGGCCTGTTCGGCGCCTTCAGCCTGTTCTGGACCGTCGCCCCGCTGATGCTGGCCACGCCCGCCTTCCACCTGTCGCAAACCGGCGTGGCCGTGTTCGCCCTGGTCGGCATGGCGGGCGCCATCGCCTCGCCCATCGCCGGCAAGCTGGCCGATTCGGGCCACACGCTGATGGCCACCGCCGCCGCGCTGGTACTGGGGATAGCCAGCTTCCTGCTGCCGCTGTTTGCGCCGGAATCGGTGGCCATGCGCAATGTGTCGCTGGCCATCCTCGCCGTGGCCTCCATCGTGCTCGACATGGGCGTGGCGGCCAACCTGGTGCTGGGCCAGCGCGCCATCTTCAGCCTGGGCGCCGAAGTGCGCAGCCGCCTGAACGGCCTGTACTTCGCGCTGTTCTTCGCCGGCGGTGCGCTCGGTTCAGCGCTGGGCGGCTGGGTCTACGCAAGCTACGGCTGGCACGCCGCCCTGTTGGCCGGCGCAGCCTTCCCCGGCCTGGCGCTGCTGTACTGGATGTCCGAATACCTGGCCAGCCGCAGCAGCGCCCAGGAAATTCATTACACCATGTAATAACAGTAGCTCCTGGGGAGGCCTTTATTGGCCGCCGGGTTGGAAGTAAAGTTCATATCATCAACCACCCATCAGGAGCACAGCATGACCCAACAGCAGAAAACCATCATCGTGACCGGCGCCTCCCAAGGCATAGGCGCAGGCATTGTTGAAGCATTCCTGGCGCGCGGCTACAACGTGGTGGCCACCTCGCGCAGCATCAGCAAATCCGAAGCCTTCAAACCGTCCGCTCACCTGGCGCTGGTGGATGGCGACATCGGCGAGTTCGCGACCGCCGCCAAGGTGGTAGCGGCCGCCGTGGAACAGTTCGGCGGCATCAACGGCCTGGTGAACAATGCCGGCATCTTCATCGCCAAGCCTTTCCTCGACTACACCCCGGAAGACTTCGCCGCGCTGTCGCACACCAACCTGGAGGGCTACCTGTACATCAGCCAACTGGTCATCAAGCAGATGCTGGCGCAGGAACGCGGCGGCAGCATAGTCGGCATCTCGAGCACGCTGGTCGGCAGCCCGAACCGCGCCTTGACCGCCGCCGTGCCAATGATCACCAAGGGCGGCATCGAGGCCGTGACGCGCAGCCTGGCGTCCGAGTTCGCGCCGCAAGGCATCCGCGTCAACGTGGTTGCGCCCGGCATCGTCGACACGCCGCTCACCAGCGGCATCCCGTCCGACTTCCTGAAGTCGCTGGCGCCGAACAATGCAACCGCCAGCATTGAAGACATCGCGCAAGCCGTGGTGTACCTGACGGAAGCCAAGCAAGTCAGCGGCGAAGTGCTGCGCGTCGATGGCGGCGCCCACAACGGCAAATGGTAAGGAGAGCAGCATGAAAAAAGCATACTGGGTAGTCGCGTACCGGTCGATCTCGGACCAGGCGAAAGTGAAGGCCTACGCCGAACTGGCGCGGCCACCGATCGAAGCGGCCGGCGGACGCGCGCTGGTGTTCAACGCGCGGCCGGAGGTGCAAGAGGACGGCGTGCAGCAACTGACGGTGGTGATCGAGTTCCCCTCCATCGAAGCGGCACGTGAAGCGTATGCCAGTCCGGCTTACGCGGCATCGCTGGTAGCGCTGGGCGACGGCGCCGAACGCGACTTCCGCATCGTCGAAGGCCTTCCGCAATAAGATAGGCTTACCAGGCTGTGCCGGCGCCCCATGCCGGCATGGCCATCTCCAACGGGCAGACCGCTATCGGTCAAGCCCTTGTGTCTTCACCACATGACGTCGGTCAAACGGAGACAGAGACCAAGCATCTTCATTGACTTTCACCAAAACCGCCCGCCCCGCCGAGACCCAAACTGACTCAGGTTCGCTTCGAACCGGGAAACAAAGGGGAACTAATTAGCTCGCATCAATGTGTCGCATTCGTGCATCTATATGCGGGTGCGCCACGGAAGCGATAATGCCGACGCCTTTTTTGTAATCGAATGAGTGCGATGAACACGCCGACAATCTTCAGCCTCCTCGTCGCCGCGACGGCTCACGCTGCCATCGCGGCGCCGGTACCGGTCAGCTGCCCGTTATCCATTTCCATCTCTACGGCGCAGGTCCCCGGCTGGACCTCTACCTTAAGATCCGAGCTCTTTCTAAACTCTGCAGCCCCAATCAGCGGCCCGCCCGAAATGCGCGGGGATCTTGCTGAATTTACCAGCAAGCCCGGCAAACAGGAATGGTCATACACGTATGACCTTGATAGACCTTTTCCAAACGGGAAGTGGCTAGAGTGCGGCTACGGCACCCACAATGAAGTCACGCTCTCGAAGCCGCTCCCGGACAAGCTGAAATCCTGCTCATTCACATATCGCAAAGGCGAAAAAGCAGGCCAGCATGAAATCAGGATTCATTGCGTCTAAGGGGTGCGCTGGGTGCTCAGCGCTTTCCGGCAGCGCTGCTGCAACTCTGGCTCGGGGCCGGCGGCTGCGGGTTCGATATACGATTCGGGATATAAGAGAAACACCGCTAGCAGCCAGCCCAATACGGACAGCAGGCCGGGAGCCTAGCTCTTTTGCGTCTTCACCACCTGCATCGCGGTGGCGATCAGGCCGCTCATGTCGCCCAGGTTGGCGGGGACGATCAGCGAGTTGTTGGTCTTGGCCAGTTTAGAGAAGGCTTCCACGTATTGCTCGGCCACTTTCAGGTTCACCGCGTCGGATCCGCCCGGGGACTGGATGGCGGCCCCCACTTCGCGCAGCGCGCCGGCGGTGGCGTCGGCGATGGCGATAATCGCCGCCGCTTCGCCCTGCGCGCGGTTGATGGCTGCCTGTTTTTCACCTTCCGAGCGCGCAATCGAGGCCTCGCGCTCGCCGGTGGCGATGTTGATCTGTTCCTGCTTGCGGCCTTCGGAGGCGGCAATCAGCGCGCGCTTGCCGCGCTCGGCCGTGATCTGCGCCTGCATGGCGTGCAAAATCTCGGCCGGCGGCGTCAAATCCTTGATCTCGTAGCGCAGCACCTTCACGCCCCAGTTGGCGGCAGATTCGTCGATGGCGTTGACGATGGCGGTGTTGATGTGCTCGCGCTCCTCGAAGGTCTTGTCCAGCTCCATGCGGCCGATCACCGAGCGCAAGGTGGTTTGCGCCAGCTGCGTGATGGCGGAAATGTAGTTGGACGAGCCGTAGGAGGCGCGCATGGCGTCGGTGATCTGGAAGTAGAGTATGCCGTCCACTTGCAGCTGCGTGTTGTCGCGCGTGATGCAGACCTGCGGCGGCACATCGAGCGGGATCTCCTTGAGCACGTGCTTGTAGGCGATGCGGTCCACGAAGGGCACCACGATGTTCAGCCCCGGCCCCAGCGTGGCGTGGTATTTGCCCAGCCGTTCCACCACCCAGGCATGCTGCTGCGGCACCACGTTGATGGTCTTGAAGACGAATACCAGCGACAGGATAAAGATGACAAAGCTGACGTTGCCTATGCCGATTTCCATTTAATTCTCCACGTTGTTGACTAGCAGATTCAAGGTTCAGGCGCCGACGATCAGCCGGCTGCCCCGCACTTCGCGTATCGTGTACAGCCCCGGCGCGGCCAGCGGCGCTGCGCCCGGCGCCAGTTCCACGTCCCACAGCGCGCCCCGGTACATCACGCGCGCCACGCCGTCCTGCCACGCCGGCACGCTGACGGTCTGGCCGATGTCCATGTTCACATTCGGGTCCAGCGCCGCGTCCACACCGCTCTGGCGGCCGTACTTGCTGCGGTACAGCAGCCCCGTGGCCAGCACGCCCACCACGGCGGCAACCACCGTCTGCAGCGGGCCGGACGCGCCCGCGAACGCCGCCGCCGCGCCGGTGGCCATGCCGATGGCGATCATCAGCAGGTAGAACGTGCCGGTGAGCAGTTCCAGCACCACCAGCACGCCCGCCGCCAGCAGCCACATACTCCAGTCAGACATGATGCCTCCTCGTTGTGAAAAATAAAAAACCCCCGCTGCCTGCGAAGGCGACGAGGGTTCTTGCTGCAATGTGTAAGGTTTTGATGATTTTTTGCTAAACGTTCCAATAACTCCAGTCTAACTCAAATCGCCTTCACGTCAACTTGTTTTATTGCAATGCTGCCAGTTTCTGCCAAGTATCAATTACCGAGTCCGGATTCAGCGACATCGATTCGATGCCCTGCTCCATCAGCCACACGGCCAGCTCGGGGTGGTCCGAAGGACCCTGGCCGCAGATGCCGATGTACTTGCCCTGCTTCAGGCAAGCCTGGATGGCCAGCGACAGCAGCGCCTGCACGGCAGGATCGCGCTCGTCGAAGTCGGCCGCCAGCAGTTCCATGCCGGAATCGCGGTCCAGGCCCAGGGTCAGCTGGGTCAGGTCGTTGGAACCGATGGAGAAGCCGTCGAAGAACTCCAGGAAGCGGTCGGCCAGCACGGCGTTCGAAGGCACTTCGCACATCATGATGACGCGCAGGCCGTTTTCGCCGCGCTTCAGGCCGTTGGCGGCCAGCAGGTTGATGACTTTCTCAGCCTGGCCCAGGGTGCGCACGAAGGGCACCATGATTTCCACGTTGGTCAGGCCCATGTCGTTGCGCACGCGCTTCATGGCCGCGCATTCCATTTCGAAGGCGCCGGCGAAGTCGGCCGACAGGTAGCGCGCCGCGCCACGGAAGCCCAGCATCGGGTTTTCCTCGTCCGGCTCGTAGCGCGAACCGCCGATCAGCTTCTTGTACTCGTTGGACTTGAAGTCCGACAGGCGCACGATGACTTTCTTCGGCCAGAACGCGGCGGCGATGGTGGCGATGCCTTCGGCCAGCTTGTCCACGTAGAACGCCTTCGGCGAAGCGTGGCCGCGCGCCACCGACTCCACGGCCTTCTTCAGGTCGGCGTCGATGTTCGGGTATTCCAGGATGGCTTTCGGGTGCACGCCGATGTTGTTGTTGATGATGAACTCCAGGCGGGCCAGGCCCACACCGGCGTTCGGCACCGACTGGAAGTCGAAGGCCAGTTGCGGGTTGCCCACGTTCAGCATGATCTTCGTTTTCAGCGCAGGCAGTTCGCCGCGCGCCACTTCCGACACTTCGGTTTCCAGCAGGCCGTCGTAGATCTTGCCCTCGTCGCCTTCGGCGCAGGACACGGTCACGAAGGTGCCGTCTTTCAGGATGTCGGTCGCGTCGCCGCAGCCCACCACCGCAGGCACGCCCAGTTCACGCGCGATAATCGCCGCGTGGCAGGTACGGCCGCCACGGTTGGTGACGATGGCGGAAGCGCGCTTCATGACCGGTTCCCAGTTCGGGTCGGTCATGTCGGCCACCAGCACGTCGCCCGGCTGCACGCGCTCCATTTCGGACGGGTCGCGGATCACGCGCACGGGACCGGCGCCGATCTTCTGGCCAATGGCGCGGCCGGAGGTCAGCACGGTGCCGGTGGATTTCAGCTTGAAGCGCTGCTGCGCGTCGGTGGCCTTCTGCTGCGACTTCACGGTTTCCGGACGCGCTTGCAGGATGTACAGCTTGCCGTCGCGGCCGTCCTTGCCCCACTCGATGTCCATTGGACGCTGGTAGTGGTTCTCGATGATGACGGCGTACTTCGCCAGTTCGACGATTTCGGCGTCGTTCAGCGAGTAGCGGTTGCGCATTTCGATAGGCACGTCCACGGTCTTGACGGAACGGCCGGCTTTGGCTTCGGCGGTGAATTCCATCTTGATCAGCTTGGAGCCGATGTTGCGGCGGATCACAGGCGACTTGCCCTGCTCCAGCATAGGCTTGTGCACGTAGAATTCGTCCGGATTGACCGCGCCCTGCACCACCGTCTCGCCCAGGCCGTAGCTGGAGGTGATGAAGACCACGTCCTTGAAGCCCGATTCGGTGTCGATGGTGAACATCACGCCCGCGGCGCCCACGTCCGAGCGCACCATGCGCTGCACGCCGGCCGACAGCGCCACTTCGGCGTGGGTGAAGCCTTTGTGCACGCGGTAGGAGATGGCGCGGTCGTTGTACAGGGAAGCGAACACGTGCTTCATCGCGTCCAGCACGTTTTCAATGCCGACCACGTTCAGGAAGGACTCCTGCTGGCCAGCGAAGGACGCGTCCGGCAAGTCTTCCGCAGTGGCGGAGGAGCGCACGGCAAAGGACATCTCGGTTTCGGAGTCGGCCACCAGGCGGGCGTAGAACTGCTCGATTTCAGCCTGCAGGCGAGGCTGGAACGGGGTGTCCACGATCCATTGGCGGATTTCGGCGCCGGCTTGCGCCAGGGAGCGCACGTCGTCGATATTCAGGCCGTCCAGGCGGTCGGCGATGCGCTCGGCCAGCGGCTTGCCGCCGTCGATGCTGTGCGACAGGAAGTCGCGGAAGGCTTGCGCCGTCGTTGCGAAGCCGCCCGGAACCCGGACGCCCGCGCCAGCCAGCTGGCTGATCATTTCGCCCAGGGAGGCGTTCTTGCCGCCGACGGATTCAACATCCGTCATGCGCAAGTTTTCAAACGAGGCAACGTAGACTGCGTCTCCGTTCTGCTGCTCCTTCAATGCTGCGTTAGTCATAGTGACACCCTTACTGATGATAGAAATCTTGACGCAGGCTGGCCGATATTGATTCTTGTTATTCTTGGCATCGTGCAGCACAATCTTACTGTTGCTGTGCATTCTACAGCCTGCGGCGCAAATTGACGATTCACAACATAGCTCTGAGCACTCCCCCATGACACAAGAACAACGTCCGCCCCTACCCGCCGCCGCGCGTACCGTCTTTTTCGTCTCGGACGGCACCGGCATTACCGCTGAAACTTTCGGCCACTCGGTGCTGACCCAGTTTGAACTGCGCTTCCGCCAGATCCGCCTGCCCTTTATCGATACGCTGGACAAGGCGTATGACGCGGCCCGCAAGATTAATGAAGCCGCAGCAGCCGACGGCCAGCGTCCGATTATCTTTTCCACGCTGGTAAAGAACGACCTGTCCGAGGTAATCCGCAAGTGCAACGGCATGCACATGGATTTGATTCAGACCTTCGTTGCGCCGCTGGAACAGGAATTGGGCGTCAAGTCGACGCACACCATCGGCCGCTCGCACAATATCGTCGACAGCGAAGAATATAAAAACCGCATCGAGGCGATCAATTTCTCGCTGGCGCACGACGACGGGCAGTCGCATAAGAACCTGTCGTCGGCGGATGTTATTTTGGTAGGCGTGTCGCGTTCGGGAAAAACTCCTACCAGCTTGTATTTGGCGATGCAATATGGAATTAAAGCGGCGAATTACCCGCTGATTCCGGACGATTTCGAGCGCGGCAAGCTGCCGTCGTCGCTGTATGAATTCAAATCGAAGATATTCGGCCTGACCATTACGCCGGAACGCCTGGCGGAAATCCGTAACGAGCGCCGCGCCGGCAGTAAATATGCGTCCATTGAAAACTGCCGCTACGAGGTCAATGAAGCGGAAATGATGATGAAGCGCGAAGGCATACGCTGGCTGTCCTCCACCACCAAATCGATCGAAGAGATTTCGACCACCATACTGCAAGAAATCAAGCCGAACCGGCGCGATTACTAATCCGCATTACCAGGCGCCGCCGCAGCCGGCGGCGCCATTCAGCAGCACTCTCCGCAATACCCCCTCCCCAAATCGATATTCATAAACGCCGCGCAAGCGCCGCCAGGGTCTGCGTTCGCGCCTCCCTCACGCCCGAAACTGGCTTGTTCAAGCCAGAAACTGGCTTAGTCTGCCTATGAAACGACGGCGGCCGCATCTCTGCGGCCGCTCCGGCAATACCTGGGACTACTTGGGAATCAGAAGAACTGGCGCCAGTCGTTCAGCCAATCGGGGAATTCCTCGACCGGCATAGGCTTTGCGATGTAATAACCCTGGGCATAGGTGCAGCCCAGGCCTTGGAGGAAATCCCAATCCTGCTTGGTTTCAACGCCGACTGCGACCGAACGGCGGTCCAGGCTGCGCGCCAGGGTTAAACAGGATTTCAACACGGTGCTAATGGCGCGCTTGCGGGAGGCGCCATCGACAAAACTGCGGTCGATTTTCAATTCAGTAAATGGCACCGCCGCCAGCAATTGAAGATTGGATCGGCCCGTGCCGTAATCGTCGATAGCCAATCCGAAACCCTGCATGCGCAAGCGCAGCAGCCGTTCCAGGAAATGCGGCTCGGCGGATAATACAGCCGACTCGGTCATTTCAAAAGTAATATAATCGGCCAGAATACGGTGGCGCGCGAGGCAGGCTTCCATTTGCGCCACGAATTGCGGATGCGCCAGGGTCGCCTGGTCCACATTAATGGAAACGGAAATCGGAATGCCTTTATCGTGCAGCGAACGGCAGGCGGCGACCGATTTCTCTATCATGCTCCAGTCGAGAAAATCGATGCGGCCATTTTCTTCCAATGCGCGCATGAATGCGGCCGGCCCCAATACGCCGAGTTCGGGATGGCGCCAGCGGGCAAACATTTCCAGCCCTTTTACCTGGCCGGTTTCCAATTCTATTTTGGGCTGGAAGAAAGGATCGAATTCACGCGCCTGCAATCCGCGCCCCACCTCGGCAAAACCGAAACTCGGTCCGCCCTGGCCTTGCGTGGATACGCCGGGAACACTGTAATTGCCGATAAGGGTTTGCAGCCGCTGCTCGCCCACCGGTTTCGCGATGGCGCCGAGCAAATCGACGCCATAGGCCTGGGCCATGGTTTCCACCGAGAACAGCACATCGGATTTTTGCGCGCCTGCAACAATAATACCGGCGCGGCTGCCCGCTTCGGCCAGCCGGCGTATCAATTCCAGCGCATCCATGCCCGGCAAAGCCAGGTCGAGAATGGCGATATTGACTGCGGGAACGAAGCCGGTGCTGAGATGGCGCAGGGCGGCGTGGCCGTCCGGGGCGTCGGCAACCTGCGTGGCGCCTAGCCGGCGCAGCATGTCCACCAGCGCCTGGCGCTGGCCGGGCTCCCCTTCAGCTACCAGAAACTGCAACTGCGCGATGTCCATGCCTGCTCCAGAGAAACTTTTTAATTATTGCTGATTCTGCCTGACTTGCTCGAAAAAGCATACTGCCGCGCATGCGGCAACGTTCAGGGACTCCACCTGGCCCAAGTGGGGAATGACGACGGTTTGCGTGGCCAGCGACAGCAGATCGTCCGCCACACCCTGCCCTTCATGGCCGAATACCCATGCCACCGGCTTGCTCAGGTCGGCGTCGTAGAGCCGGGTGCTGGCGTAGCCGCTGGTGGCCAGCGTGGGGATTTTGGAGGCGGCCATGAGCGGCGCCAGGTCCACGTTTTCAAAGATGTCGAGCACAAAGTGCGCGCCCATGGCTGCGCGCAGCACTTTCGGCGACCAGCAGAATGCCGTGCCGCCGCTGCAATACACCTGCTTGATGCCGGCCGCAGCCGCGCTGCGCAGGATGGAACCCACGTTGCCGGGATCCTGCACATTGTCCAGCAGCACGGCGGACACCGTCATGGCGTCCGGCACGGCGCGTTCCGGCGTGTCGATCTGGAACATCACGCCCACGCCGTGCTCAACCTGGCTGACGGCGTTGTACAGCGCGTCCGGCAAGGCGATGGTATGGCCGCGCTGATGCTCGATTTTGCCGACGATGTCCGCCACTTCCGGGTTCTTCAGCGCAGTTTCGCTGACGATGCACTGCACCGGCAGGCCGCGCAGTTCCAGGTAGGCCTGGCACAGGTGCACGCCGTCCAGCAGCGTCTGGCCGGCTTTTTTGCGGGCCTGCGAACTGGTGGCCAGGTGCTTCAGGTCTTTGTATTGCGCGTTGTCGCGCGAGGTGATGGTTTTCATAGCAAATCTTTAACAAACAGCAGTTCGCGCACGGGCGCGAAGGAGCGGCGGTGCACCGGCGAAGGGCCGTGCTCGCGCAGGCGCTCCAGGTGCAGCGCGGTGCCGTAGCCCTTGTGCTGGTCGAAGGCGTACTGCGGATAGGCGGCGTGCAGCTGCACCAGCGCCGCGTCGCGCGCGGTCTTGGCCAGGATGGAGGCGGCCGAAATGGCGTCTTCCTTGTCGTCGCCGCCGATAATGGCGATGGCCTGGATTTTCAGCACGGGACAGCGGTTGCCGTCGATCAGGGCCAGCGTGGGCGAAACGCTGAGCGCCTCGATGGCCCGCTTCATGGCCAGCATGCTCGCCTGCAGGATGTTGATCTTGTCGATTTCCGCTTCCGACGCCTCGGCAATGGCCCAGGCCATCGCCTGTGCCTTGATCAGCGGCGCCAGCGCGTCGCGCTTGGCTTCGGTCAGCTTCTTCGAGTCGCGCAGGCCTTCGATCGGGCGCTCCGGATGCAGGATGACGGCGGCGGCGTAGACCGGGCCGGCCAGCGGTCCGCGCCCCGCCTCGTCCACGCCGCAGATGATTTCCTCCAGCGAACGGGGCAGATCGTCGAACAGGCCGGCTTGTTGGTTCTTCATTTCTTCAATACTTTCATGACTGCCGCCGCGCTTTCCTGCGCGCTGTTGCGCAGCAGGCTGTGGTGCATTTCTGTAAAGCGCTCCGCCAGGTGCAGGCGGTGCGGCGCGTCGCTCAGCTGGCGCCACATGGCTTCGGCCAGGTTTTCCGGGCTGGCCATGTCCTGCAGCAGCTCCGGCACCAGGAAGTCGCGCGCCAGGATATTCGGCAGGCCTATCCACGGCTGGTAGCCAAAATGCCGCAAAATCTGCCATTCCAGCGCCATCATCTTGTAAGCGATCACCATCGGCTTTTTAAACAGCGCCACTTCCAGCGACGCCGTGCCGGAGGCGACCATCACCGCGTCCGCCGCCGCAATGGCGGTGTGCGACTGGCCGTCGAGCAGCTTGATCTCCACGTCCTGCAGGCCGGCTTCCTCCACCAGCTGCAAAAAGTACTGGCGCTGCTTCTCGCCCGCCATCGGCGCGACGAACTTCAGCGAACGGTCGCGCTTCTGCAGCAAACGCGCCGCCTTCATGAACGCAACGGTGTTGTACTTGATCTCGGACATGCGGCTGCCCGGCATGATGGTGACCACGTTGGCGACTTCCGGCAGGCCCAGCAGGCGCCGCGCGCCCGCCTCGTCCGGCACCAGCGGCACCAGCTCGGCCAGCGGATGGCCCACATAGCTCACCGGCACGCCGGCCTTGCGGTAGATTTCCTCCTCGAAGGGGAACACCACCAGCATGTGCGACACCGCCTTGATGATTTTCTTGATGCGCCCGCCGCGCCAGGCCCAGATCTGCGGCCCGATGTAGTGCACGGTGGGAATGCCGGCCGCCTTCAGCTGCATTTCCAGCCCCAGGTTGAAGCCCGGGTAGTCGGCGCCGATGAAGACGTCCGGCCGCTGGGCCAGCAGCTGGTCGCGCAGGGAGTTCTGTATGCCTTTGATTTCGCGGTAGCGGGGTATCACGGCCAGCAGGCCGCGCACGGTCAGCTTGTCCATGGGCCACTGCGACTCGAAGCCGTGCTCCATCATCGCCGGGCCGCCAATGCCGTGGAAGCGCGCCTGCGGCAGCTGCGGCCGCAGGCCGGACAGCAGGCGCGCGGCCAGCACGTCGCCGGACGGTTCCCCGGCGACGATGGCTACCGATATGTCAGCGGACGATGCCACGATTCGCCGTATCGAGGAACTCGCGCATGGCGCGCGCGTGCACTGCCACGTCCTCGGCCAGGGCACTCTCCTGTTCGATCATGGCAGCCTTGGCCTCCTCCAGCGTGAGGCCGGAGCGATACAGCGTTTTGTAGGCGGCGCGGATGGCGTTGATCTGCTCGCGCGTGAAGCCGCGGCGTTTCAGGCCTTCGATATTGACGCCGTGCGCCGCCGCCGGATTACCGTTCAGCAGCACGAAGGGCGGCACGTCCTGGGTCAGGCTGGTGCTCATGCCGACGAAGGCGTGCGCGCCGATCTTGCAGAACTGGTGCACATTGGCGAAGCCGCTCATGATGACCCAGTCGCCTATCTCCACGTGGCCCGCGATCTGGGCGTTGTTCGAGAAGATGGTGTTGTTGCCCACCACGCAGTCGTGCGCCAGGTGGACGTAGGCCGAGATCCAGTTGTCGTTGCCCAGCCGGGTCACGCCCTTGTCCTGCACCGTGCCGGTGTTGAAGGTGCAGAATTCGCGGATGGTGTTGCGGTCGCCGATCTCCAGGCGGGTCGGCTCGCCGGCCCATTTCTTGTCCTGCGGCGCGGCGCCGATGGACGAGAACTGGAACAGCACGTTGTCGCGGCCTATGGTGGTGTGGCCTTCGATTACCACATGCGGTCCCACCTTGGTGCCTGCCGCGATGCTCACATTCGGGCCGATCACCGAGTACGGGCCGACCGTCACGCTGCTGTCGAGCTGCGCTTTCGGGTCAACGATGGCGGTTGCGTGAATGTTGCTCATTACTGCCCCGCTGGCTGGCTCGCGTCGGCGGTGCTGCGGATGGTGCACATCAGTTCAGCTTCCACCGCGGTCTGGCCGTCGACGCTGCCGACCGCCTTGTATTTCCAGATGCCGCGCGATACGCGCAGGATTTCCACGTCCATCTTCAGCTGGTCGCCAGGGCCGACCGGGCGCTTGAAGCGCGCGCCGTCGATGCCGACGAAGTAGACCACCGAGTTCTCGTCCGGCTTGATGCCCATGGACTTGAACGACAGCAGCGCGGCGGTCTGCGCCATCGCTTCTATCATCAGCACGCCCGGCATGACAGGCTTGTGCGGGAAGTGGCCGTTGAAGAACTCTTCGTTGACGGTGACGTTCTTGATGGCGGTGATGGACTTGTTCTCTTCGTAGTTCAGAACGCGGTCAACCAGCAGCAACGGATAGCGGTGCGGCAGGTAGGCCTTGATCTCGCAGATATCCATCGTCTTGGGGGTGTTCAATTCGGTAGTGGTCATGATTATTCTTTAGTTTTAATGTTTTTTTCCAGCGCGCGGATTTTATCGCGCATTCCCGGCAAATTGCGGACTATGGCGGCAGATTTTTCCCAATCGGCGTTTTTTGCCAACGGATAGAAGCCGGTGTACTGGCCCGGCTCCAGTATCGAGCGCGATACCATGCTGCCGGACGAGACATGCACGCCGTCCACGATTTTCAGGTGGCCCAGCACCATGGCGGCGCCGCCGAAGGTGCAGTATTTGCCGATGACGGCGCTGCCCGCCACGCCGACGCAGCCGGCCATGGCGGTGTGCGCGCCGATCACGCAGTTGTGGCCGATCTGGATCTGGTTGTCCAGCTTCACGCCGTCTTCGATAATGGTGTCGGCCAGCGCGCCGCGGTCCACCGTGGTGTTGGCGCCGATGTCCACGTCGTCGCCGATGACCACGCGGCCGGTCTGCGGGATCTTGATGTAGACGCCGCCCTCGTTGGCGAAGCCGAAGCCGTCGGTGCCGATCACGGCGCCCGAATGGATGATGCCGCGCTTGCCGATGACGCAGCGCGCATGGAAAGTCACGTTGGCAAAGAAGTGCGTGCCCTCGCCCACCTGCGCGTCGCGGCCGACGAAGCAGCCGTGGTCGATCACGGCGCCGGGGCCGATCACCGCGCCCGCCTCCACCGTCACGAAGGGGCCGATATGCGCCGTCGGGTCCACCTTGGCCGTGGCATGCACCGCCGCCATGGCGTGCACGCCCGGCTCGGGCACGATGGCCGTCAGCGACTCGAAGTATTGCGCCGCGCGGGCGAAGTACACATAGGGGTTTTTGACGATGATGCGCGCGCCCTGGTAGGTCGCGGCCACGGTCTCGTCGTCCTGTGCGGAGACGATCAGGGCGGCGGCCTTGCTCTGGCCGGCCTGCGCGCGGAATTTGCTATTGCTGAGAAAGCTGATGTGCGAAACGCCGGCGTCCGCCAGTGGCGCGATGCCGGATACTTCCAGCGCCGCATCGCCTACCAGCTGCCCGCCCAAGCGTTCGACCAATTCTCCTAGTCGAGTGCCCATCGGGGTGTTCCAATCTATGTTTATTTGTTTTTGTCGAGCGCCGCCAGCACCTTCTCGGTGATGTCGATGCGCGGGCTGGCCCATACCGCGTCCTGCAGCACGATGTCGAAGCCTTCGGTCTGCGCCAGCTGCTTGATGATCAGGGTCGCCTTGTCGGAAATGACGGCGCGCTCCTCATTGGTGCGCTGGTTCAAATCCTCGCGGAACTCGCGCTGGCGGCGCTGGAACTCCTTGTCCAGCTCGAAGTACTCGCGCTGCCGCTTCACGCGGTCGGCTTCGCCCAGCGCGGGCAGTTCTTTTTCCAGCTTCTCCGAGGCCGCTTTCAGGCGCGAGGCCAGGTCCTGCATGGCTTTCTCGCGTCCTTTGAACTCCTCGGCCAGCTTGTCGCCGGCCAGTTTGGCCAGACGCGACTCGTTGTAAATCCGCTCGGTGCTAAGCCACGCAATCTTGGACGACTGCGCTTGCGCCGGCGCCAAAGCACTCAAGCCGAGTGCAAGCACGGCAAGGTATTTGGCGGCCTTGGCCGATGCGGTAGCGGAAGCAGTCTTCAAGGTGTTTCTCCGTATTAGAACCCGTTACCCATCTGGAACTGGAAACGTTCCAGGCGGTCGCCGGGTTTGGCATTCAAAGGCTTAGCATAACTCAACTTCAGCGGGCCCACCGGGGAAATCCAGTTCACGCCCAAGCCGGTGGAGAAGCGCAGCTCGGAGATGCGCATCTTCTGGCCTTCCTGGTAAACCTGGCCGCCGTCGAGGAAGCCGAACCAGCGCAGGCTGCGGTCCTGGCCGGAGCCAGGGAACGGCATCTGCAGTTCGGCATTGCCGATCAGGCGCGAGGCGCCGCCCAGGGCGTCGCCATAGCGGGTGTCGACGATACCGAGCGAGGAGCTCAGGTAGCCGCGCACCGAACCGATACCGCCGCCGTAGAAGTTCTTGAACACAGGGTAGGGCTTGTCGCCGATGCCGTGGCCGTAGTCGATCTCGCCCTTCAGGGCCAGCGTGATTTTCGGGTGCAGCGGCTTGAACAGCTGGTGCTCGTACACGGCGCGGAAGTATTTCGACTGGCCCACCACGTCCAGTTCCAGGTTGATGCGCTGGTACTGGCCGATGGTCGGGGTCAAGGCGCTGTCGCGGCTGTCGCGCGCCCAGG
The DNA here is from genome assembly GCF_059419605.1 of Pseudoduganella sp. GW821-FHT05F09. Lineage (NCBI taxonomy): Bacteria > Pseudomonadati > Pseudomonadota > Betaproteobacteria > Burkholderiales > Oxalobacteraceae > Pseudoduganella > Pseudoduganella sp. GW821-FHT05F09. The sequence goes on along the minus strand of NZ_JBWKSD010000001.1, from coordinate 705,120 downwards.
CGGCGGTCAGCGGCACGGCGATGGTCTTGGCGGTGCCCACCGGATTGCCGGTGATGTCGCGCACGTAGTCCTGGTAGCGGATCGGGCTGGTCTCGTCGGTGGTGATGGACGAGCGTTCCAGGCCTGCGCCGAAGAACACGGTGTCCACTTCCGAGAACGGCACACCCCAGCTGATACGGCCGCCGTGCTGTTTGATCGTGTAGGAACCGATGTTCAGCGCGGGCGGGTTCAGCGTGCGGATGTACAGGTCGAACGAGCGGCTCACGCCATCATCCGTGTAGTACGGATTGGTGTTCGAGAACTCGATGGTGCGGCTGTACTTGCTGGTGTTCAGGTTGATGCCGACGGTGTTGCCCGAGCCGGCAAAGTTGGCCTGCTGGATCGACGCCGAGAAGGTGAACTTCTCCGCCTGCGAGAACGCGCCGCCGATCTGGAAGTTGCCGGTCGGTTTTTCCACCACGGTCAGCTGCACGTCCACCTGGTCCGAAGTGCCTTGCGCTTCGGGGGTGTCTATGGTCACGTCCTTGAAGTAGCCCAGGCGGTCCACGCGGTCGCGGGTCAGCTTGATCTTGTTGGCGTCGTACCAGGACGACTCGAACTGGCGGAACTCGCGGCGGATAACCTCGTCGCGGGTGCTGGTGTTGCCGGCGATGTTCATATGGCGCACATAGGCGCGCTTGCCCGGGTCGATCAGGAAGGTGAAGCTCACTTCACGCTTTTCGCGGTCGATCTGCGGGTCCACGTTCACGTTGGCGAAGGCGTAGCCGAAGGTGCCCAGGCGGTCGGTGATCAGCTTGTTGGTGGCGGTCAGGCGCTCGCCGGAATAGATTTCGCCTTTGCGCAGCAGCACCAGCTGGCGCAGCTCGTCTTCGCGGCCGAACATCTCGCCTTCAAACTTGTAGTCGGCGACCTTGTACTTCTCGCCTTCGCTCACGTTGATGGTGATGTAGATGTCCTTCTTGTCCGGGGTGATCGATACCTGGGTCGATTCGACCTGCATCTCGATGTAGCCGCGGTTCAGATAGAAGGACTTCAGCGATTCCAGGTCGCCGGTCAGCTTGGTCTTGGAGTACTGGTTGGCTTTGGTGTACCAGCTGAACCAGCCGCCGGTGTTGAGCGCCAGGTTCTCGCGCAGTTCCTTGTCCGAGAAGGCCTTGTTGCCGACGATGTTGATCTGCTTGATCTTGGCGATTTCGCCCTCGTCCACGGCGAACACGATGTTGACGCGGTTGCGCTCGATCGGGGTCACGGTGGTGGTCACTTTCACGCCGTACAGGCCGCGCGACAGGTACTGGCGCTTGAGTTCTTGCTCGGCGCGGTCCACCGACGCTTTGTCGAAAGTCTTCGCTTCGCCCACGCCGATGTCCTTCAGCGCCTTGACCAGCATGTCTTTTTCAAATTCCTTGGTGCCGGTGAAATCCACCTTGGCGATCGCGGGACGTTCCTCGACGATCACCACCAGCACGTCGCCGTCCTGCTCCAGGCGCACGTCCTTGAAGATGCCGGAACCGTACAGGCCCTTGATGGCGGCCACACTCTTTTTGTCGTCGAAGGTTTCGCCCACGCGCACAGGCAGGTAGCTGAACACCGTGCCTGCCTCCGTGCGCTGGATGCCTTCGACACGGATGTCCTTCACGACGAATGGATTGATGGCGAACGCACTGCCGGAGCAGAGTGCCAGGGCGGCGGCGCCGATCAGGCTGCGGCGAAAGGAAGGCAAGGCAAAACGGTCAGAATATAATTTCATTGGCGGTATTCAATGGCTCAAATCACGGAACTACATTTAAAGCAGGCGCACCACGTCGTTAAATACCGCCAGTGCCATTAATGTCACCAGCAGGCCAACGCCCAGTCGCTGCGCTATCTCGCCGAAACGCTCCGGCACAGGACGCCCGGTTAAAACTTCCAGCGAATAATACAGTAAAAGTCCACCATCAAGAACGGGAATCGGTAGCAAATTCATCACCCCGAGACTGATGCTAATAAACGCGATGAAGCTCAGGTAGCTGGCAGCGCCTATCCGCGCGGTTTGCCCGGCATAATCGGCGATCGTAATGGGACCGGTGACATTCTTCCACGAGACCTCGCCCACCACCATTTTCCCTATCATTTTCAAGGTCAGCACGCTGGTGTCCCACACCTTGGCGGCGCCCTTGCCCACCGCCTCCACCGGCCCGGCGGTCACTTCGATCATATCCGGGCCCTGTCCGGCGTAAGCGCCGATCTTACTGACTGTTACAGATCCTTTACGCTCCACCTCCGGCGTCACGCTCAGTTCGAACGGCTGGCCGCCGCGCAGGCCCTGCATCGCCAGCGCTTTGCCGTTCGAGGCGCGCACCACGGTGATGAAGTCCACCCAGTCCTGCAGCGGCTTGCCGTCGATGGCGGTAATCAGGTCGCCGCTGCGCAGGCCGGCGCGTTCGGCGGCGCTGCCCGGCAGGATCTCGCCCAGCAGCGCGGGCGGGCGCGCCAGGCCGAAGCCCAGCTTGCCGGCCACGTCGGACTCCAGGTCCATGCCGTCCATGGCGCTGGCGGGCACGCGCAGGGTGCGGCGTCCGCTGCCGGGGCGGTCCACGTCCAGCTCCATGCCGCGCTTGTCGATGGCGGCCTGGATCACGGCCCAGCGCAGGTCGGACCACACGCGCACCCGCTCGCCGTTCACGGCGGTGACGATGTCGCCGCCCTGCAGGCCGGCCACATAGGCCGCGCTGTCGCTGGCGGGCGGCGCAATCTTGGACGAAGGTTCGGCGATGCCGGCCATGTACAGGCCCGCGAACAGGAAAATGGCGAGCAGGAAGTTGGCCAGCGGGCCGGCCGCCACGATGGCGATGCGCTTCCACACGTTCTGGCGCGTGAATTCGCGCAGCTTGTCGGCGTCGGACAGCGGGCCGGTGTCGGCCTCGCGGCTGTCCAGCATCTTGACGTAGCCGCCCAGCGGCAGCGCGGACACGGCCCATTCGGTCTGGTCCGGGCCGATGCGGCGCGACCACACCACCTTGCCCATGCCGACCGAGAAGCGCAGCACTTTCACGCCGCACCAGCGCGCCACCCAGTAGTGGCCCAGCTCATGGAAGATGATCAGCGATCCCAGCGCGACCGCGAAAGCCAGCAGGGTCGTGAGCAGGTTCATTTTGCGCGCAGGCCGGTGATGATACGTTCGGCAGCGGCGCGCGCCAGGCCGTCCTGCTCCATCACGGCGGCGATGCTGGCGGCCGCGCCGTGCGGCAGCTCGTCCATTACCTGCGCGATCACGCGGTCGATCTGGCGGAAGCCGATGCGGCTGTCGAGGAAGGCGGCCACCGCCACCTCGTTGGCCGCGTTCAGCAGCGCGGGCGCGGTACCGCCGGCCTTGAGCGCGTCGAACGCCAGCGCCAGGCAGGGGAACTGCACAAAGTCGGGGCGCTCGAACTGCAGCGTGCCCACTTGCGCCAGGTCCAGCTGCGCCACGCCGGAGGCGATGCGCTCCGGGTAGGCCAGCGCGTGCGCGATCGGGGTGCGCATGTCGGGGTTGCCCAGCTCAGCCAGCACCGAGCCGTCGTTGTAGGAGACCATGGAGTGCACCACGGACTGCGGATGGATCACCACTTCGATCTGCTCGGCGCTGGCGCCGAACAGCCAGTGCGCCTCGATCACTTCCAGGCCTTTGTTCATCATGGTGGCCGAGTCGACCGAAATCTTGCGGCCCATGGACCATTTCGGGTGCTTGCAGGCTTCGTCGGGCGTGACCGTGTCCAGGGTGTCGACGGCGCGCTTGAGGAAGGGGCCGCCGGACGCGGTCAGCAGGATCTTGGTCACGCCGGAGGCGCCCGGCACGCGGCTGTAGTGCTGCGGCAGGCACTGGAAGATGGCGTTGTGTTCGCTGTCTATGGGCAGCAGCACCGCCCCGCTCTCGTGCACCGCGTCCATGAACAGCTGGCCGGACATGACCAGCGCTTCCTTGTTCGCCAGCAGCACCTTCTTGCCCGCGCGGGCGGCGGCCAAGGTGGGCGCCAGGCCGGCGGCGCCGACGATGGCGGCCATGACGGTGTCGGTTTCAGCGGCGCTGGCGATGGCGCACAGGGCGGCCTCGCCGTATTCGACTTCGGTGCGCAGGCCCTGCGCCTGCAGCAGCGCTTGCAGCTGGGCGGCGGCGGCGGCGGTGCCGACCACGGCGCGCGCGGGCTTGAATTGCGCGCACTGCGCAGCCAGTTCCTCCACGCGGCTGTGCGCGCTCAGCGCGTAGACCGAGTAGCGCCCGGGGTGGCGCGCCAGCACGTCCAGCGTGGACACGCCGATGGAGCCGGTGGCGCCTAATATGGTGATGCGTTGCATACTTCTTCCTTCTGTGGCCCAGTCTATGGCCAATTTTGGCGGGTTAGGCCCAGCCAGCAATCAGCGCGGCCAGCGGCAGCACCGGCACCAGCGCGTCGATACGGTCCAGCACACCACCGTGGCCCGGCAGCAGGTTGCTGCTGTCCTTGATGCCGGCGCGGCGCTTGAGCATGGATTCAAACAGGTCGCCGATCACGCTGAACGCGCAGATCACCACCAGGATAACAACCGTCAGCCCCCAGCCGCGTTTGGCCTGCAGGTCGACCACGAAAGTACCCTGCAGCCAGCCCACGGACGGCGCCAGCAGCACCGTCAGCGCCGACAGCAGCACCACAGCGATGGCGCCGCCGATGGCGCCTTCCCATGACTTGCCCGGCGAAATCGACGGCGCCAGCTTGCGCTTGCCGAAGGCCTTGCCGCTGAAGTAGGCGCCGATGTCGGCGATCCACACCAGCGCCATGGCGGAAATCAGGAACAGCGGCGACTTCAGGTACAGCGCCAGGATGGCGACGAAGCAGCTCACCAGCGTGATCGGGTACACCAGGCTGAGCATGGTGTTGCCCATGCCTTCCAGCGGCGGCAGGCCGGTGTACAGCGTGGGCGTGAAGCGCAGCAGCCAGATGGCGAAGCCGAGCAGCAGCCAGAACGTGACCGGGCCAGTCAGGCCGTGCAGCAAAAAGGTGTAGCCGAAGGCGGCCGCCCAGATCACCGCCGACAGCAGCGGACGGGGCGACTTGAACAGGCGGAAGCTTTCCCACACCGCCGCGCCGAAGAACGCCAGCACCACCACGGCCACGGCCGGGTAGTAGTTGAAGAACAGCACCGGCAGCAGGACGGCCAGCAGGAGGACGGCGGTGATAATGCGGGTTTTCAGCATCAGGTGGTCTTTTCTGCCAGTTGGTCGCCGGTGCGGCCGAAACGGCGCTCCCGGTTCTGGTAAGACGCGATGGCCGCGTCCAGGCTCTCGATGGTGAAATCGGGCCAATAGGTGTCGGTGAAGTACAGCTCGGTGTAGGCCAGCTGCCACAGCAGGAAGTTGGAGATGCGTTCCTCGCCGCCGGTGCGGATGAACAGGTCCGGCTCGGGCGCGTAGGCCATGGCCAGGTGCGGCGCCAGCTGTTCTTCGCTGAAGTCGGCCGCGCCGGGATGGGCCGCCACCATTTTGCCGACCGCCTGCATGATGTCCCAGCGGCCGCCGTAGTTGGCGCAGATGGTGACGGTCAGGCGGGTGTTGTTGGCGGTCTTGCGTTCGGCGGCGGAGATCATGCCGCGCAGCTTCTCGTCGAAGCGGCTCAGGTCGCCCACCACCTTCAGGCGGATGTTGTTGGCGTGCAGCTTGGACACCTCGCGCTCGAGCGCGGTGACGAACAGGCGCATCAGCAGCGACACCTCCTCCTCCGGCCGGCGCCAGTTCTCGGAACTGAAGGCGAACAGGGTCACGTATTCCACGCCGCGCAGCGCGCAGCCCTCCACCACATTGCGCACCGCTTCCACGCCTTTGACGTGGCCGGCGACACGCGGCAGGAAGCGCTTGGTGGCCCAGCGCCCATTGCCATCCATGATGATGGCAACGTGGCGGGGCACCTTGGGCGCATCCGGAACCGCAGTCGTCGAACTCGAATATTTCATGAACTCTAAAGCCAAAAAGGTGTCGCCATAAATGAGGACAGGCCGCCTTGCGCGGCCCATCCCCTATATCGATACTAACCGGGCTGCTGGCAGCCTGGCCTTAAACGGTCAGCACTTCTTTCTCTTTTTCCACCAGCAGCTTGTCGATGTCGACGATGGCCTTGTCGGTCAGCTTCTGGATGTCGTCCGAACCGCGGCGCTCGTCGTCTTCCGAGATGGCCTTGTCCTTCACCAGCTTTTTCAGCGATTCGTTGGCGTCGCGGCGGATGTTGCGCACGGCGATCTTGGCGTCTTCGCCTTCGCTCTTGACCAGCTTGACCATCTCCTTGCGGCGCTCTTCGGTCAGGGCCGGGGTCGGCACGCGGATCTGGTCGCCCTGCGAGGACGGGTTCAGGCCCAGGTCCGCGTCGCGGATGGCTTTCTCGATGGTGGCGCCCATCTTCTTCTCGAACGGCGTCACGCCGATGGTGCGCGCATCCACCAGCGTCAGGTTGGCCACCTGGCTCAGCGGGGTTGGGTTGCCGTAGTACTCCACCATCACGTGGTCGAGAATGCCGGTGTGGGCGCGGCCGGTACGCACTTTGGCCAGGTCGGCCTTGAGCGTGTCGATCGACTTGATCATGCGGTCTTGCGCGTTCTTTTTAACGTCAGCTACGGACATGCTGTGCTCCTGTATATCTTGGTAAATAATTAAACGTGAACCAGTGTACCCTCATCCTCGCCCAGAATCACGCGCATCAGCGCGCCCGGCTTGGTGATGGAGAACACTTTGATCGGCAATTTCTGGTCGCGGCACAGTGCGAATGCGGTGGCATCCATCACTTGCAGGTGCTTGGCGATGGCTTCATCGAACGAAATGGTATGGTACAGCGTCGCGTTCGGGTCTTTTTTCGGGTCGGCAGTGTAGATGCCATCCACCTTGGTGGCTTTCAGCACGATTTCGGCGCTGATTTCCGAGCCGCGCAGGGCTGCGGCGGTGTCGGTGGTGAAGAAGGGGTTGCCGGTGCCTGCGGCGAACACGATAACCTTGCCCTCTTCCAGGTATTGCAGCGCTTTCGGGCGCACATAGGGCTCGACCACCTGGTCGATGCCGATGGCCGACATCACGCGCGCGGTCACGCCGGCGTGCTTGAGCGCGTCGCCCAGGGCCAGCGCGTTCATCACGGTGGCCAGCATGCCCATGTAATCCGCAGTGGCGCGGTCCATGCCTTGGGCGCCGGGCGCAACGCCACGGAAGATATTGCCGCCGCCGATCACCACCGCCACTTCCACGCCCAGGTTCGCGACAGCGGCCACGTCGGCCACCATGCGCTCGATCGTGCCGCGGTTGATGCCGTAGGCATCGTCGCCCATCAGGGCTTCACCGGACAATTTGAGGAGGACGCGCTTGTAGGCTGGTTTTGACATGAGCTGGGGCTCCTTAGTTGGGTTTATTCGGGTCGTTCTGCCGGCTGGTAACATTATGATACCTGTACCGCCGGTTACTGCACCACCCGCTTGCGTGGCAGCGAGTGGTTTGGGCTTAAAAAAACGGGCCTTGCGGCCCGCTTTTAATTATGCGCCTTTGGAGGCAGCCATTTGCGCTGCAACTTCAGCAGCGAAATCGTCCACCTTCTTCTCGATGCCTTCGCCTACCACGTACATCGTGAACGCTTTCACGGATGCGTTGTTGGCTTTCAGCATGGCTTCGATGGTTTGCTTGTCGTTCTTGACGAAGGCCTGGTTCAGCAGGGACACTTCTTTCAGGAACTTCTGTACCGAACCTTCCAGACGCTTGGCAACGATGTCAGCCGACTGGGCTGGCTTGCCGGCGGCTGCGGCCTGGGCTGCATCTTCGTCCGCCTTAGCCTGGGCAACCGAACGCTCTTTTTCGATCAGTTCAGCAGGAACCTGGTCAGCCGACAGCGACACTGGCTTCATTGCAGCGATGTGCATGGCCACGTCTTTGCCTACCTGGTCGTCCGCGCCTTCGAACTCAACCATCACGCCGATGCGGGTACCGTGCAGGTACGACGCCAGCTTGGCGGTGGTTTCGAAACGCTGGAAGCGGCGGATCGACATGTTTTCGCCGATTTTGCCGATCAGGGCGGTACGCACTTCGTCCAGGGTCTTGCCTTCGCCGGCTGGCAGGGCCAGCAGGGCTTCCACGGTGGCTGGGTTGTTTTCAGCAACCAGGCGGGCCGCGGTGTTGGCCAGGTTCAGGAAGTCGTCGTTCTTGGCAACGAAGTCGGTCTCGGAGTTCACTTCGATCAGCGCGCCAACGCCGTTGGCGATGTAAGTTGCCACCACGCCTTCGGCGGTGATGCGCGACGATGCTTTGGAAGCCTTGCCGCCCAGCTTAACGCGCAGCAGCTCTTCCGCTTTGTCCATATTGCCTTCGGCTTCGGTCAGAGCTTTTTTGCATTCCATCATAGGCGCGTCGGTTTTCGCGCGCAGTTCGCCTACCATCGCTGCAGTAATAGCTGCCATGTAATTCTCCTGTGTGTTCGGTGAGTGGTATGGGGTGGCTCGCAAGCCGGCACGCCCATACGCTGTCGTTAAAAAAAAGGGGGAGCAGATGCCACCCCTTTTAAACTACTGATTTGCTGCTTGGATGCCTGCCTTGCGGCAGGCGGCCAATTAGGCTTGTTCGCTGACTTCTACGAACTCGTCGCCAGCTGCGGCCTTGATCGTTTCCAGCACGTCGGCGCTCGAATTCGCGCGGCCTTCGAGGATAGCGTCGGCAACACCGCGAGCGTACAGCGTGATCGCTTTCGAGGAGTCGTCGTTGCCTGGAATGACGTAGGTTACGCCTTCTGGGGAGTGGTTGGTATCGACCACGCCGATAACTGGGATGCCCAGTTTAGCGGCTTCGGTGATGGCGCCTTTATGGTAGCCAACGTCCACGACGAAGATTGCGTCAGGAACGCCGCCCATTTCCTTGATACCGCCGATGGATTTTTGCAGCTTGATCATCTCGCGGCTGAACATCAGCGCTTCTTTTTTCGACAGCTTCTCAACGGAACCGTCTTCGACTTGCGCTTCCATGTCTTTCAGGCGCTTGATCGAGGTCTTGATCGTTTTGAAGTTGGTCAGCATGCCGCCCAGCCAACGCTGGTCAACGTAAGGAACGCCAGCACGTTGCGCTTCAGCAGCGATGATTTCGCGCGCTTGACGCTTGGTGCCCACCATCAGGATGGTGCCACGGCTCGATGCCAGTTGGCGAACGTGCTTCATCGCCTCCTGGTACATGCCCATGGTTTTTTCCAGGTTGATGATGTGGATTTTGTTGCGGTGGCCGAAGATGAACGGAGCCATCTTTGGGTTCCAGAAACGGGTTTGGTGACCGAAGTGGACACCGGCTTCCAGCATTTCACGCATAGTTACGGACATATTAGCTCCAGGGTTTGGGTCTGGAATCCGATCAGTCACCCTTTGACAGGCACCCTTGGCGACCGGATTCGCGTTTAAAAAATTAAGGATTTATTACGTTGCTCAAAAACCAAATTCAAGCAACCCGAAATTCTACTCTGAAAACGGGGTTTTTGGCAAGCGCGGCGCGGGTGCCGGAGGCGGGTTCCCGCCTTGGAGCTGGATCAGAATCGCCGCCATCCCGGCAATAGTGGCTAAATGGGCAATATTTAATACGGTAGCGCAAATTCGCAACTGCCGACCGGATATGTTGGCTTCCGCACCCCGGCAGCGGCCAGCTTCGTGATACGCTGGAGCCATGGTCGACAGATGCCGAACTTGATTGCATTGGAGGACACATGTCTAATGACGCGCCGCAGCAAGAGGAAGCCGCAAGTCCTGCGATGCCCTTCCGGACCCTGCTCTATCGCTTCATGTTCTTTGACTGGCTATTCAGGGACGTGAGCGCCGCCCGCAATCTGTTTGAACGGCACGCCGCGCTGCAGCACAACCGGTTTATGAGCCGCTACCTGCCGGTGTATCTGCGGCGCTGGTCCGTCGTGGCGGCCTTCGATTTCGCGCTGGGCTTCCTGTTCGAGCGCGCCCTGCAGGCCACTTTGCTGTCGGCCTGGTTCTTCACCTGGTCCTGCGTCACCATTTCCGGCATGGTGGTGATTACTGCGGCGTGGCTGTTCCTGACCTTTGGCCGCCTGTCCTAGTCCTTGACGGCGGCCAGCATGGCGGCGCTGACCAGCTGCTCGCCCTGCGCCTGGAGCGCTGCGGCCGCTGAACTTATGTCTTTGACATCCTTATTCTGGCTGAGCTTGTACTTGCCTTCGATGCGGGTGATTTCTATCTCCAGGCCGACAATGGCCTTGAGCATCTGCTCCAGATAGTCTTTCGGGGCGTCGGCCATCTTCCAGGGCTGGGGCTGGCTGGCTTCATGGGTGCGGGTCAGGCGCCCGACCACGCCGCGCACAAAACGCTCGTCATCCCGCACCGTTACCCTGCCGTGGACATGGACCACCATGTAATTCCAGGTCGGCACCTGTTTGTGGGTTTCCTGCTTGCTGGGATACCAGTTGGGCGAGATGTAGGCGTCGCCCGCGCGGAAAACCACCAGTACCTCGCCGCCGCCGGACAATTCCCGCCAGACCGGGTTAGCGCGCGCCACGTGCGCGGCCAGCACGCCTTTTTCGCCGCCTGCCGGGTCGAGTTCGAACGGCAGGTGGTTGGCGTCCAGCCCCGCCGCGCCGTGCGTCACCAGCATGCCGAAGGGATGCTGGCGGATAAAGTCGTGCAGCACTTCCGGGCGGGACTCGTCAAAGTGGGCTGGAATATACATGTAGTGGCTCCCGTCAGAATTCGCCGCGCGCTCCGCGGTCCAGCATTTTCAGGATGCTGGCGCGCACGCGCCGCGCGGTCTCGGCAACCGGCGGCGGCATCGTGCCCTGCATGCCGATCAGCATATCCATATTCATGGTGTAGATCCACAGGCCGTCCTCCTGCTCGACCACCGAGATCCGGCATGGCAGCAGCGCAGACATGCTGGGATTGAAGTCGACCATGAGGCGGGCTGCGGCCGGGTCGCAATAGGAATAGACCTTGAGGAATTTGCCGGGCTGGCCGGAGCGCAGTTCCAGCTCCCTGGACAGCGCCAGTTCGCCCACCGCACGGATATTGTCCTCCGCAGCGACGCTGGCGAAGGCTTCTTCGATTTCGGTCACCGTCACGCCGGGCTGCACCTTGCGTGCCCAGGTGATGCCGGCGGCCTGGCTGGCGGATTGTGGCGCCGGCACGGCTGCGGCGCCGGTCGTGACCGTAGCGGTTGTACACGCGGCGGCGGCCAGGCAGCAAGCGGCGGCCAGGCAAATGGCATGGATTCGGATGGTGCTGCGCATGGCCGCGCCCTTATCTGGCAAACAAACAGCGAGAATAGTGGCTGGACGCGAACTGCGCAAGCGCTGCGCGGCGCAATCAGAGATTCAGGTCATCCAGGACGGCGTCCAGCCCTGCGCGGGCGCATTTGTCGTCAAGATCCCCGGCCGGGGCGCCGGAGACGCCGATGGCGCCGTATGGCGCGCCCGCAGCCTCGATCAGCAAGCCCCCGCCCACCGCCGTCACGCGCGGTATCTGGCGGATGCCGCTCGACGCGGAGCCGGACTGCGTGGCCTGCGCCAGTGCAGTGGTGTTCATTTTGAAGCTGGCGGCGGTCCAGGCTTTGTTGATGGCAGTCTCCGGCGTGTGCGCGCCGGCAAAGCGGTCGCGCAGCACGGCCTGGATCAAGCCGCTGCGGTCCACCACGGCCACGGCCACCTGGAAACCGGCGCTGCGGCAGGACGCCAGCGCTGCCGACGCGGCCTTGAGCGCGGTTTCCGGCGTCATCAGACGGATGGCGTAGCTGGCATCGCTGGCCGATGCGGTCGCGTGTGCGCCCAGCAGGACTGCGGCGGCCAGCATGCTGGCGATGGCGTTCTTCATGGGGCTTTTCCTTCCTTGGCGGGAGTGGCGGAGGCGCTGATAGCCTGCCTGGCGGTGGCGAAACGAGCGTCCAGGTAGGCGCCGTACATGCCGGCGGTGTCGCCGCCCTTCAGCGGCGGCGCGAGCTCCTCGCCGGAGGGGCCGACAAACAGCACGGTCGGCGCAAACTGGACGCCGAAGCGCTTGGCCAGCGCGGCATGGGTGACAGATGCGCCATCGAGCGCGGTCACGGCGCGGCTGCCGCTGACTTCAATTTCCCGGATGACGTAGGCGCTGCCCGGCAAAGGGGCCAGGTAGCTGTGGCGAACGGTGTGGCAATGGCGGCAGTCCGGCAGCGTGAAGAACAGCGCCAGCGGCAGGCCCGCACGCGCCGCAAGCTGCGCGTCACGCCGCAGGTCGGACGCAAGCGGGACCGCTGGTTCATTCGCATGGGCGGCTGCGGTGGCGGCACGCTGCGCGTCCCGCGCGATATCGTCGAAATCCTCATCGAGCATCTCGCCTATTTCGCTCCTTGCGAGCTTGCCCTGCCGGTCGAACACATACAGCGCCGGAATGCCTTTGAGCTTGCCAAGCACGGCCTCGAAGGCCCGGTAGTCCAGCGTAACCGGATGGGTCAGCCCGAACCGCTTCACCCACGCGGCGGCCTTGGCCGCCTGCGCAGGATCGCCCGCCTCGATATTGACGGCGACAACCTCAAGCACCTGCCGGTTTTCCCGGTACAGCTTCTGCAGCTTGGGCGCCTCGTTCGCGCAGAACGGGCAGGTGCTGGAAAAGAGCGCAACCACCGTCGTCTTGCCCGCCAAACTGCCAGGCTTCACCACCTTGCCTTCAAGCGTTTTGAAAGCCGGCAGGCTGGCGGCGGCATGCGCGCCGACGGCAGACGCCATCAGCAGGCAAGCCAGCACCCAGGCCGCCAGCTTCCGCATCATGACAGCAAGCCCGGATTGCCCTGTACCCCGATCAGGCGCGGCGCGTTCAGTTTGCGCGGCTTGACCGTCTTCTGGCTGCGCAGCCAGGTCGCCACCACGTCCCACACCGGCTCGCCGCTGGCGCCCTCGGCCACCGGCGCCCAGCCGGCCACCTTGTACACCTTGGCCGCGTCGATCGGCTTGCCGTTCAGGCGCATGTCCTGTATCCGCCCGCCCATCTTCGCATTCGGGTCGATGGCATAGGTCATGCCCCCTACCCTCACCATGTCCCCGCCCTGCTGGTAGTACGGGTCCGGATTGAACAGATTGTCCGCCACGTCCTCCATGATGGTCTTGATGGTCGCCCCGCTCAACTCGGACACCGTGGTGTGCGAATACGTGGTGGCGGTCTGGTCCATCAGGTGCTCCATCAGTACAGGGCTGTTCGGCAGCAGCGACGTGCCCCAGCGGAAGCCAGGCGAGAACGCGATTTCCGCCTGCTTGACGTCCATCAGCGCGTCCACGATCAGCTGGTCGAAGCTGCCGTTGAAATTGCCCCGGCGGTACAAGGTGCCCTCAGTGACCGCCAGCCGCTCATTCAGCTTGCCTTCATACGGCGCGCGGATGCGACTGATCAGCGCGTCCATTTCCTTGTCCGCCGGCAGAATGTTCGAGAACACCGGCATCAGCTTGTACTGGTAGCCCTGCACCTGGCCGCCGCGCACGTCGAAATCCAGCACGCCGAGGAACTTGCTGTTGCTGCCGGCGTTGGTCACCAGCGTCTTGCCGCCGCCGTTGCTGACGATGACAGGCGCAGGCATGCCATCGTGCGTATGCCCGCCCATGATGGCGTCGATGCCGCGCACGCGCGAAGCCATCTTCAAGTCCACGTCCATGCCGTTATGCGACAGCACCACCACCACCTTGGCGCCCTTGGCGCGCGCCTCGTCCACGGTCTTCTGCATATTCTCCTCCTGGATGCCGAAGCTCCAGTCGGGAATAAAGTGGCGCGGGTTGGCGATGGGCGTGTACGGGAAGGCCTGGCCTATCACGGCCACCTGCACGCCGTTCATCTCCTTCATGGTGTAGGGGCTGAACACCTGGTCGCCGAAGTCATTCGTCTTGATATTCTGTGCGACGAAATCCACCTTGCCCTTGAAGTCCTTGTCGACGATTTCCTGCACCCGCTTGTCGCCCAGCGTCATTTCCCAATGCGCCGTCATGACGTCCACGCCCAGCGCCAGGCAGGCGTCCACCATGTCCTGGCCCTTGGTCCACAGCGCGGTGGCCGAGCCTTGCCAGGTGTCGCCGCCGTCCAGCAGCAGAGCGCCGGGACGCGATGCCCTGACGCGCTTGACCAGCGTAGCCAGGTGCGCGAAGCCGCCCACCTTGCCGTAGGTCGCTGCGGCGCGTTCAAAATTGAGGCTGCTGAAGGCATAGGCTTCCGGCGTGTTCGGCTGCACGCCCACCGCGCGCAGCAGGTGGTCGCCCACCAGGTGCGGCATCTTGCCCTGCGCGTCGCCCAGGCCCAGGTTCACGCTGGGCTCGCGGAAGTAGACCGGCTTGAGCTGCGCGTGGCAGTCGGTGAAGTGCATGAAGTGCACATTGCCGTAGCGCGGCAGCTTGTACAGCACGTCGGCCGACTGCGCCGCCAGCGCGCCACGGGAATTGATCGCCATGCCGCCGGCGGCGGCGATGCCCAGCACCTGGACGAAGTCGCGTCGATTCATGCCCATGCCGTCAGTCCTTGTTGACCGGGGAATCCGGGTCCAGCAGCAGCGCCATCACGTCTTTCAGCTGCTGTTCGTCGAGGATGCCCTTGTGGCCGAAGCGCGGCATATTGGAGCAGGCGTTGTAGGCCTGCGAGTTGTACACCTTGGCCCAGGTGTATTTCAATATCGCTTCGCTCTGGCCGCGCAGCTTGCCGTACTGGTACAGCGACGGGCCGATGTTGCCGAACGAGATTTCCTGCTTGCTCAACTGGTGGCAGGCGTAGCAATTGCCGCCGTTCGGCGAGCCCACCTTGTCGGAGGACTGCATGCCACGGCCGCTCTGCGCAATTTTCTCGCCTTCCTGCCAGCGTCCGAGGAATTTGTCGTCGGACGGATACTTCACCAGCTTGAGCTGGTCGGCCTCCAGTTTGGCCGCCAGCTTCTTGGGCCGCTTGTCCTGCGACGGATATTCGCTGCACAGGCGCTGCGCCTCGTCCTGCTGCAGCACGCCCTCCACGGTGGCCGGGCCTTTGGAGCGGAAGTCCGCCTTCATCAGCTCGTGCGCCTGCTTGCCGTAGTCGGCTGCCAGCGCCGGCTGGGCCGCCAGTCCGAGGGCGGCTGCGGACGCCAGCATCAATACACTGTGTTTCACGCTATGGATCATGCTGGTCTCCTTAGCGCTTCAGCGCTGGTGCGTTGTAGGTGCCGCCGTCGGCGTTCTTGGCCAGGAACATGGTCAGCGCGGTGATGAGGTCCGAGCCGTACACCGGCTCGGGGAAGCGCTGCTGGCGGAAGCAGTCGTTGAGGCGGTGCTGCATGGTGCGCACCTCGCCCTGCGACACGCGGTACGCCGGCCAGGTGGTGTAAGCCGCCTGCGCGTTGGACTTGTTCAGGATATTCGGCAGCTCCTGCAGCCGGATGCGCTGGCCGTTCGCCGAGTGGCAGGTGGCGCAGGCGAAGTCGTGCGCGCCGCCACGGTAGAAGAACATCTTCTTGCCGATTTCGTAAGCCGCCTTTTCCTGCGGGTGGCGCGTGGAGACGGCCATTTTCATGCCCTTGGACTGGGCGGTGATGTAGGACACCAGCGCCTCGATATCGGACTGGTTGGCGGTGGAGCCGAACGGCGTCTTGGTGGCCTGCTCCAGCGTCAGCCCCTGCAGGGTGACGCGGCAGTGCACCAGCCGCTGCTCCAGGTCCATCACCTTGTTCACGTCCTTGAAGTAGCGCGGCAATTCAACGTAGGCGCCCTTCAGCACACCCGGCCCCTTGCCCAGGTCGCACTTTTCCAGCGTGGCCTCGCGCGGGCCGTCCTTCTTGTTCCACAGTTCCTCGCCGCGCATCTCCCACAGTTCGGCGGGATTGCCGTCGGCCAGCAGCTGGCGGTACTTCGCGATTTCATCGGTGGCCGATGTCTGCGCCAGGGCTGTGCCCAGCGCGGACAGGGCCAGTGCGGCCATCAGGCAGGAGCTCGTTCGTTTCATTGCATCTCCGTTTCTTGTCAGGTGGGTGGTCTGCGCCACTTGCTGGTGTTGCTGATGTTGCTGGTCTTGTTTTTGCCGCTGCCCGGTCAGGCGACCACTACTTCGTCGGTGCGGCTGTCGCCCTTGTTGTCGGTCCATTTGATGGCGACCTTGTCGCCCTTGGCGCCGCCCTTGAACTTGAAGGACAGGAAGGGATCTTTGGAGATGGAGGTGCCAAATTGCGCGTCCAGCACAACCTTGTCCTTGCAGGTGGCGACCAGGGTCTGGATGAAGTGCGCGGGCACGGCCTGGCCGGCCGCGTCCTTGCGCTGGCCGGTTTCCATGTCGTGGCGTATCAGTACTTTTACTTCCACCGTGTCGCCGGTGGCGTTGGCGCGGATGCGCATTGGATTGCCCATGATGTCTTCCTTATATTGGGTTAATCAGCCGCCGCAGCCGCCGAGGGTGACCTTGATTTCCTTGCTGGCGACGAACCACTTGCCGTCCGCCTTGACCAGCGCGTGCACGTTCGAGGTGCCGCCCATCTTGACGCGGGTGCTCACGGCGGCCTCGGTGCCGGCCGGGATCTTGAAGCTGGCCGACAGCGGATTGGGGTTCTTTTCAACCAGGATGGCGATCATCTCGGTGTTCGGCACATTGCTCGACACCGACACCGGCACCACGGCGCCGTTTTCGGCGATGTCCGGGCCGGTGATGGCCACGTCGGCGCTGGCGCCGAAGGAGTCGCCGCCCATGGCTTTCAAGGCCGCGTCCAGCGATTTGGCGTCGAACATGCTCGCCTGCCAGTCGGCCGCGAACACGTCGCTCGGCTTGAGCAGGCCGGCCGTCACCGCGAGGCCGAAGATGGAAGCGATGCGCAGGGCATCACGTCGGTTCTGATTCATAGTTGTCTCCGTTGTTATAAATCCGGCTGCTAACTGATTGCGCTTATTTCGCGCCGTCCAGTATCCAGCCGACGATTGCTGCAATGTCCTCGTCCTTCAAATGGGCCTGCGCCGGCATGGGAACCGGTCCCCAGGCGCCGGAACTGCCCGCCTTCACCTTGCCTGCCAGGCGCTGCGCCGCACCCGCGTCGCCCTTGTACTTGGCCGCGATGTCGCGCAGCGCAGGGCCGACAATCTTGTTGCCCACGCCGTGGCAAGCCATACAGGCGTTCTGCCTGGCCAGCGCCTGCGCACCAGCGCCAGCGCCAGCGCCAGCATTCGCCTTTGCGGGCGCCGCGGCAACCACAGCGGAGGCAGCAGCGGAAGCCGGGGCGCCAGCGCCAGCCACGGGCGCCTTGCCGGCCAGCGCCGCCGTCGGCGCGGGCTGCGTGGTGTCCACGCCGCGCACCGCGCCAAAGCTGCGGTTCTGCGCCGACAGATCGCCATGCACATTGCGCGCCGCCGCAGGCAGTTCCGAGCGCAGCTTGACGTCGCCGCAGTTGCTCATGCAGGCCGTGCTGCGCACGTCGGCCTTGCCCTTCACGTCCCACATGCCATGCGCCTGCGTCATGCCGTTCCGGTTCGGCATGCGCGCCTGCACGTCGGCGATATTCTTATCCGACAGTACAAAATCGTCCGGCACCACTTCCGCCAGGTTCAGGATGTAGGCGGTTACCGCGTACACCTCCTCGGTGGTCAGGCTCTTGGGCGCGGTCCACGGCATGGCGCGGTTGATATAGTCCCACAGTGTGGAGACGGTTGCCACCTTCATCATGGTGGTGCGCTGCGGTTGCTTGTTGTCGCGCAGCGACGCCACGCGGCCGGACTTGACATCTTCCTTGCTTGTGCCGCCCACAATTGGCGTAAACACCTCGTTGGATTCGCCAAACGTGCCGTGGCAGGAAGCGCACTTGCCCTCCCAGACTTCCATGCCTTTGACCACGCTGCCCGAACCCTTGGGCAGGCCCTTGAAGTCCGGCCGCACGTCGATATCCCACGCAGCCACTTCCTGCGGCGTGGCGCTGCGGCCAACGTTGGCATAGGGCGGCGCGGCCAGCAGCGTGCATGAAGCGGCGGCGCACAGCAGCGCCACGGCGGCTTTAATAAACCTGGACATTCGACACCTCCCCGGACACAGCCACTTGCCACGACTGGATGGCGTTGTTGTGATAAATGGAGCGCGTGCCGCGTACAGCACGTAGCTCGTTGATCTTCGGCTGCACATAGCCGGTTTCGTCGATGGCGCGCGCTTGCAGCACGGCCGGCGCGCCGTCCCAGGTCCAGTCGATATTGAAGCGCGTCAGGCACTTGGACAGCACCGGCGACTCCAGGCGCGCCGTGCGCCAGTTGCGGCCGCCGTCGGCGGACACGTCCACGCGCTTGATCTTGCCCCGCCCGGACCAGGCCAGCCCGGTGATATTGTAGAAGCCCGTATCGAGCAGGCGCTGGCCGGCCGACGGCGTGGTGATAACGGATTTGCATTCCTGGATGGAGGTGTACTGGCGGTACATCCCGTCCGGCATGGCGTCTACATAGTGGATGGCCTCGTCCTTGGCGGCATACGGCTGGTCGCCCACTTCAATGCGGCGCAGCCACTTCACCCAGGACACGCCCTGCACGCCCGGCACCACCAGCCGCAGCGGATAGCCGTTTTCGGGACGCAGCATCTCGCCGTTCATGCCCCAGGCCACCAGCACGTCGTCCAGCGCGCGGTCGATGGAGATGGTGCGCGTCATGCCGGAACCGTCCGCGCCCTCCGCCAGCACGAAGCGGGCAGTCTTTTTGTCGTAGCCGCAATCGTCCAGCAGCACCGAGAGCGGCACGCCGGTGAATTCGCTGCAGCTCAGCATGCCGTGCGAATACTGCACCGACGGCACCGCCACATTGCCCCACTCCATAGCGGTATTGGCGCCGCATTCAATGAAGTGCATGGGCGAGACCGACGGCAAGCGCATCAGGTCGTCCATCGTGTAGACCTTTTGCTGGCGCACCAGGCCATTCACCATCAGGCGGTGCTGGCTCGGGTCGATGTCGTGCCAGCCCTGGTGGTGGCGCTCGAAATGCAGGCCGCTGGGGGTGATGATGCCGAACAGGCTTTGCAGCGGCGTGAACGACACCGAGGCCGCGTTCACGCGGGTCAGGCCCGGCGACTCGCGGCGCTGCAGCGCGCCTTCAAAGCGCGACGGCATGCCGTAGGGATTGCTCGCCACCGGCTTGCCCAAGGTTTTGGAATGCTCGGGCAGCGTCAGGATGGCAGGATCGCCGCCGGCGGCGGCCTGGCCGAAAGCCGTGCCGCTGGCCATGGCCGCGCCGGCCGCCAGGAAGCTCTTGCGCAGGAAGCCGCGCCGCTGCTCGTCCAGGCCTTTGCTGGTGATATCCAGCGCCAGCTGGCTGTCCACAAAATTCTCTGGAGCGCGCAGTATGCGCCCCGTCTTCGGTGCTTCGCCGGCCATGCCGTCTCCTCGTTCTTATTCACGTCAAAGCGTGTTGAACTGGAGTATATGACTAATCACGCATATTTGCGAAGCGTTTTTACACTGTGGCAAAAACACACCGTTTCAGGCGTTGGCGGAGGCGACGGCGGCTTGCGGCTCGGGCCGGTTTGTGCTGCGGGCCAGGATATCGGCGCTCACGCGGGCGCAGACGCTCTGGCAAATGCCCAGCGTGGCCGGATCGTCGATGCGGTAGTAGACCTGGGTGCCTTCTTTGCGCCGCGCCAGGATCTTGGCGCGGAACAGCATATTGATCTGGCGCGACACATTGGCCTGGCTGGCCTCGATCTCGGTCACGATCTCGTTGACCGCGCGTTCGCCGTGGCACAGGCTATGCAGGATTTTCAGGCGCGTGGGTTCGGACAGCAAGAAGAAGACGTTCGACACCTCCTCGAACAATTCGGCCATCTGCTCTTTGCTTAAGCTGTTATCCACGGAAATCTCATCGACGGTAGGGAGGGCAATTATATCAAGGCTTGAGGTAGACAAAGCCCTCTTCCGCCTGCAGCCGCGCCACCTCGGCCACGCCGGACGGCACAACCTTCGCCTCCGGCAGCAGTTTGGACTTGTCCAGCTTGCGGGCATCGAGCGTGTTTTTGCAGACGCGGAATTCCACGCCACGGTCGGCCAGTTCCTGCACCGGAATGTCGTAGGGATTGCCGTTGGCGTTCTTCGCGCCGTCCAGCAGGAAGTCGATGCCGGGGCCGTGCGTGACCACGACAATCTTGGCGCCGGGACTGGCGTTCAGGTGGTTGCGGATGTTGTTCAGGGCGCCGGTGGCCACGTCGCTATTGCTGATATGGTAGACCACCTTGATCTGGGACGCGGCCATGCCGGTCACGGCGAACAGCGCAAACAGTACAGCCACAAAAGTACGCAACAGCTTCATGAACTTCTCCTCAGTTGATTTTATTATTTGCCCAGGCTTTCGCGCTCAAGCAGCAGATAGGTGCCGTAGGCATTGATGCGATTGGCGTCCTTGAACGCAGGATACTGCTCAAAGCGGCGCCAGTCCACCACCTGGTAGGCCTGGTCGAAGGTCTGCATGTCCGCCACCGCCTTGCC
This sequence comes from Pseudoduganella sp. GW821-FHT05F09, assembly GCF_059419605.1. Lineage (NCBI taxonomy): Bacteria > Pseudomonadati > Pseudomonadota > Betaproteobacteria > Burkholderiales > Oxalobacteraceae > Pseudoduganella > Pseudoduganella sp. GW821-FHT05F09. Next base: position 684,728 of record NZ_JBWKSD010000001.1, on the reverse strand, counting down.
CATCTGTTCGCGCAGGTAGAGCAGATAGCTGGTGGTCAGCGCCAGGTCGGCCTGCGGATTGGTGGACGCCGGGCCGTGGCCGGGGACCACCACCTTGGGGCCGGCGGGGAAACGCGCCAGCGCCTGCAGCCAGGCCTTGCTGTCGGCATCGCCCACGAAGGGGATGCGGCCGGTGAAGAACAGATCGCCCGCGAACAACACTTGCGCGTCCTCCACGTACAGCATCAAGTCCTCCGGCGAGTGCGCGCCGCCCACGTCCAGCAGCGTGAAATGCGTGCCGCCCAGCTCGAACTTGATGGCCTTGTCCGGGCCGAAGTCCAGCCAGCGGTCGGCGGGCAGCAGCCGCGTGTCTCCGTCCACCCACGGCGCCAGCGACGTGCGGCGCTCCGCCAGCCTGGTCTGCGTGAAGTCCGACGCCAGCGTGGCTTTGCCCGCGCCGTGCGCCCAGATTTCGACACCGGGCTGCTTCAGCGCTTGCAAGCCGTAGAAATGGTCGGCGTGGTAATGGCTCACGATCACCCGGCGCACCGGCTGGCTCGTCACCCGCGCGATGGCCTGGAGCATGGCCGCGCCCAGCACCGGCGTGGCCAGCGCGTCGAACACCACCACCCCGTCGCGGGTGACCACAAAGCCTGCGTTCGACATAAAGCCCTTGTTCGCCGCGCTCGCCATGCCCGCCTGGCCCTGGAAATAATAGACCTGCGGCGCCACCTGGACCGGCTTCAGCTCAATCGGCGGCACGGATTCGGCGCCATGCGCCCGGCCCAGCAGCAACAGCAAGACCATGCCCATCGCGGCAGCATATATGCGCATATGACTACTTTCGCAAATTAAAGTATTCCATCATGCCATAAGCGCCCGGCTTGGCTGTAGTATTATCATCCTAACCACACCCTTGGAGATGTTATGAAACTCGGCGCATTCTCGGTCAGCCTGGCGGTTAAAGACATCGATGCATCGTTGGCGTTCTACGAAAAGCTGGGCTTCAAGCCCTTTGGCGGCGACGTCGCCAACAAATGGGTCATCCTCAAGAACGGCGAGCACATTATCGGCCTGTTCCAGGGCATGCTCGACAAAAACACCCTCACCTTCAATCCCGGCTGGGACCAGGACGCGCAGCAACTCGGCGAATTCACCGACGTGCGCGAGATCCAGCGCCAGCTCAAGGCCCAGGGCGTCGCCTTCACCGCCGAAGCCGACGAAACCACCACCGGCCCCGCCTACGCCATCCTGCTGGACCCGGACGGCAATCCGGTCTTCCTCGACCAGCATGTGTGACCATTTAGACAATTCGAGAAAGACCGCAATGAAACGCATTGTGCAATTGCTGGCTGGCGCAAGTCTGGCCGTCTGCATGGCCGCCCACGCGCAGAGCGCGGAGGATATTGAGCAGGCCAAGGCCACGGCCGCGAAGTGGCTGGCTTTGGCTGACTCCAATCGGAGTGCCGCTACCTGGACCGAGGCCGACGAGTCAATCCAAAAAGCCGTCTCACAGGCAGACTGGGTACAGACGATGCAGACCATCAGGCAGCAACTTGGGCAGGTCAAGAGCCGGAGCTTGAAGTCCGCGGCCTTCGCCAGCCAGCTCCCCGGCGCACCGGACGGTGCGTATGTGGTCATCGTCTATTCCACCACCTACGCCAACAAACCGAACGTCACCGAAGTTGTTACGCCGGCACGCAACAAAGATGGCGCCTGGAAAGTGTCCGGCTACATTCTCCCGTAGCATCCGTCCCTCCGGGGCCGGGCAGCCACGGCTTGTCTATACGACAAGCACATGAATCCCGCGAGAAGATGGTGGGTCGTTTATAATTTCACCTATACATTTCTCACAGATTACCTACCCCATGGCTATTACCATCAATTCCGCCGAAGACATTGAAGGCATGCGCGTTGCCGGCCGCCTCGGCTCCGAAGTGCTGGACTACATCACTCCCTTCGTCAAGGCTGGCGTCACCACCGGCGAACTCGACCGCCTGTGCCATGAATACATGGTCAACGTGCAGGGCTCCATCCCCGCGCCGCTGAACTACTGCCCGCCCGGCTACACCCCCTACCCTAAAGCCATCTGCACCTCCGTCAACGACGTGATCTGCCACGGCATTCCGGGCGACAAGGTGCTGAAAAACGGCGACGTGGTGAACCTGGACATCACCGTCATCAAGGACGGCTACCATGGCGACAACAGCCGCATGTTCTTCATCGGCGAACCGTCCATCCTGGCCAAGCGCCTGTCCGAGATCACCTACGAATGCATGTGGCTGGGCATCGCCAAGGTCAAGCCGGGCGCGCACCTGGGCGATATCGGCCACGCCATCCAGCAGCACGCCGAAAAAGCGGGCTACAGCGTGGTGCGCGAGTTCTGCGGCCACGGCATCGGCAAGGTGTTCCACACCGAGCCGCAAGTGCTGCACTACGGCCGCCCCGGCACGCTGGACGAGCTCAAGCCCGGCATGATCTTCACCATCGAGCCGATGATCAACGCCGGCCGCCGCGAAATCCGCGAGATGAACGACGGCTGGACCATCAAGACCAAGGACCGCAGCCTGTCCGCGCAATGGGAGCACACCGTGCTGGTGACTGAAACCGGCTACGAAGTGCTGACCATGTCGGCCGGCACCCCGCCGCCGCCGGCGTTCATCGCCGCCGCAGCAGCCACTGCCGCCGCCGCCTGATCCACGCATGCCCGCTGCCGCCATGAAGAAGGAGCTGCGTGAGCAGCTGAAAAGCCAGCTCAAATCTGGCCGCCAGACCGTCATCGCCGGTTTCCGCGAGGACGGCATGCCCGAAAAACTGCTGCGCAACCTGCGCCAGGTGGTCGACGGCGTGCTGACCACGGCATGGCAGGAAGCGGCGCTGCCGCCCGAATCCGCGCTGGTGGCGGTGGGCGGCTTCGGGCGCGGCGAGCTTTTCCCTTATTCCGACGTCGACCTGCTGATCCTGCTGCACCAGGCGCCTGACGCGGACACGCGCGCGCGCCTGGAAGAGCTGGTGCAGCTGCTGTGGGACCTGGGCCTGGAAATCGGCTCCAGCATCCGCACGGTGGACGAGTGCATGAGCGAATCGCAGGCCGACATCACGGTGCAAACCAGCTTGCTGGAATCGCGCCTGGTGTGCGGCAACCAGGCGCTGTTCGAAGAGATGCAAACGCGCTACAACGCGCAGATGGACCCGCAAGCCTTCTTCCACGCCAAGATGCTGGAAATGAAGCAGCGCCACGCCAAGTACGAAGACACGCCCTTCAGCCTGGAGCCGAACTGCAAGGAAAGCCCCGGCGGCCTGCGCGACCTGCAGGTGATCCTGTGGATGGTGAAGGCTGCGGGCCTGGCCAATTCCTGGCGCACGCTGGCCACCGGCGGCTTCATCACCCAGACCGAAGCGAAGCAGCTGATGGAGAAGGAGCGCGCCTTCAAGGACATCCGCGTGCGCCTGCACCTGCACGCCGGCCGCCGCGAAGACCGCCTGGTGTTCGACGTGCAGACCGCCATCGCTGAAACGCTGGGCCTGACCACGCAAGGCAGCGGCCCGAACATGCGCCGCGCCAGCGAGTTCCTGATGCAGCGCTACTACTGGGCCGCCAAGACGGTGACCCAGCTCAATTCCATCCTGCTGCAGAACATCGAAGCGCGGCTGTTCCCGCAGCCCTGCGAGCAAACCCCGATCAACGCCCGCTTCAATGAAGTGAACGGCTTCATCGACATGGCGGCCGACGACACCTTTGCGCAAACGCCGTCGGCCATGCTGGAAGTGTTCGTGCTGATGACCGAGCGTCCCGCCCTGAAAGGCATGACGGCCCGCACCACGCGCGCGCTGTGGCACGAGCGCTTCAAGATTGACGCGGCCTTCCGCCACGACCCGGTGAACCGCGCCTACTTCCTGCGCATCCTGCAGGCGCCGGTGGGCATGCTGCACGCGCTGCGGCGCATGAACGAGCAGTCGCTGCTGGGCCGCTACCTGCCCAACTTCCGCAAGATCGTGGGGCAGATGCAGCACGACCTGTTCCACGTCTACACGGTGGACCAGCACATCCTGATGGTGGTGCGCAATATGCGCCGCTTCACGATGACCGAGCACGCGCACGAATACCCGTTCTGCAGCCAGCTGATGGCGAACTTCCCCAACCACTGGCTGCTGTACGTGGCGGCGCTGTTCCACGACATCGCCAAGGGCCGCGGCGGCGACCACTCCAAGCTGGGCGTGGCCGACGCCACGCAGTTCTGCCAGGACCACGGCATGAGCGCCGAGGACACCGAACTGGTGACCTTCCTGGTGGAGCAGCACCTGACCATGTCGCAAGTGGCGCAGAAGCAGGACCTGTCGGACCCGGACGTGATCGAAGCCTTCGCCAAGCTGGTGAAGGACGAACGCCACCTGACCGCGCTCTACCTGCTGACCGTGTCCGACATACGCGGCACCAGCCCCAAGGTGTGGAACGCCTGGAAGGCCAAGCTGCTGGAAGACCTGTACCGCATCACGCTGCGCGTGCTGGGCGGCGAACCGCATTCGGCCGACCGCGAACTGAAGAACCGCCAGCAGGAAGCCCTGGCCACCCTGCGCCTGTACGGCCTGCCGCCGGACGCGCACGAGCCGCTGTGGAAGCAGCTCGACATGGCCTATTTCCTGCGCCACGACGCGTCCGACATCGCCTGGCAGACGCGCGCCCTGTACGACCGCCTGGACAGCGCCAAGCCGGTGGTGAAGTGCCGCCTGGCGCCGATAGGCGAAGGCCTGCAGGTGGCCGTGTATGTGCAGGACCAGCCGGACCTGTTCGCGCGCATCTGCAGCTATTTCGACCGCAAGAATTTCAGCATCTTGGACGCCAAGATCCACACCACGCGCCACGGCTACGCGCTGGACACCTTCCTGGTGACGGAGCAGAACTTCGCCAAGAGCTACCGCGACATCATCAGCCTGATCGAGCATGAGCTGTGCGAGCTGCTGCAGTCGCAGGCCGAACTGCCGGTGCCGACCAGGGGCCGCCTGTCGCGCCTGTCGCGCACCTTCCCCATCCAGCCGACCGTGGACCTGCGGCCGGACGAACGGGGCCAGTACTATCTGCTGTCGGTGGCGGCCAACGACCGCACCGGCTTGCTGTATTCGATCGCCAATGTGCTGACCAAATACCGCATCAACCTGCACACGGCCAAGGTGATGACCTTGGGCGAGCGGGTCGAGGACGTGTTCCTCGTCGACGGCGCCGCGCTCAACAACGCACGCAACCAGCTCCAGCTGGAAACCGATTTACTGGAAGCGCTCAAGGTTTAAGCCTGCGCTTCCTCCTCACCGAATAAGAACAATGTCTGAAGAACTCTTACGCCTGTCCAAACGCATGTCCGAACTGGGCCTGTGCTCCCGCCGCGAGGCCGATGAATGGATCGCGCGCGGCTGGGTGCGCGTGGACGGCCAGGTGGTGTCCGAACTGGGTACCAAAATCTATCCGAGCCAGCGCGTCACCGTCGAACGCCAGGCCGCCGCCGAGCAGTCCAAGCGCGTCACCATCCTGATTAACAAGCCGGTGGGCTACGTCAGCGGCCAGGCCGAGGACGGCTACACGCCTGCCGTGGCGCTGATCAAGCCGGAAAACCGCTGGGCCGAGTGCGACGCGCCGGAACAGTTCCACCCCACCCAGCTGCGCAGCCTGGTCCCGGCCGGCCGCCTGGACATCGATTCGGTCGGCCTGCTGGTGCTGACCCAGGACGGCCGCGTGGCCAAGACCTTGATCGGCGAACACACCAACGTCGACAAGGAATACCTGGTGCGGGTACAGTACACCAAGGAAGGCAAGCTGCCGGACGCGGACCTGAAGAAGCTGAACCATGGCCTGTGGATGGACGGCAAGCCCCTGCTGCCGGCCAAGGTACGCTGGCAGAACGACGACCAGCTCAGCTTTACCCTGCGCGAAGGTAAAAAGCGCCAGATCCGCCGCATGTGCGATATGGTAGGGCTGCGTGTGGTCGGGCTGAAACGTGTGCGCATCGGCAAGGTCAAGCTGGGCAACTTGCCGGAAGGCCAGTGGCGCTATCTGAAGGCCGACGAGCAATTTTAACCACAAGAATTGCCGTATTCGCTATGTTTTCTTGCTATTTGGCAAGCCAAAGTCCTGATATGCTTGTAAACTACCGGGACCGGCCGGTGAACCGCCCTTATAGAGACTTGCTGCTGTGAACGATCCAATTCCTAACGACTTCCGTAAAGGCCCGCCCGCGCTGCAAGACGCGGTGGAACCCATTGCGGCTGGCTCCAAGCCGCACGAAATAACGGATGTCGACGACATCGGCGATTCGCTGACCGTGCTGGCGGAAAACGGCGACGCGGTCTCCGTCTACCCGGCCATGAGTACCGAAGTGGTGATGGCGCGCATCCAGTCGGTGTCGCCGGACCAGCCGCACTTTGTGCTGGAGCTGAACGAGGGCGAGACGATTCCGCCCGGCGGCGCCACCTTCGTGGCCTGGCTGCGCAGCGCCAAAATACAGTTCACGCTGCCCGGCCCGGCCTGGAATTCGATGCCCGAGCAGCCGCATCTGATCCCGCTGGAGTTTCCCGAGCGCTGCCAGGTGCTGAACCGGCGCGCCACGGCGCGGCTGGAAACGCCGCTGGGCGTCTATTTCACGGCCTCGTTTGTCCTGAACGGCAAGCCTTACGAGTTGCAGTTATACGACTTTTCGCAAGGCGGCGTGGGCATGCGCTGCGCGCCGCGCGACTCGCAAGGCCTGCACGTGGGCCGCAAGCTGCAGCGCGTGCGCCTGGAACTGGGCCCGGACGCGGTGATCATCGCCGACCTGGAAATCCGCCTGTCGCGCACCTACCGCTCCTTCCTGCTCGGCGAGCAGGTGCAGATCGGCTGCCAGTTCCTGAACATGTCGGCCACCATGCAGGACGACCTGGCCAAGCTGATCGACAAAATGAACTCCCGCCAAAAGCGCTGATCCCGGCTCAAGCAGCGAGATCAAACCGCCAGCGGCAAGCTCACTTCCACCAGCAATCCCCCGCCCTCCCCGTCCAGCAGTGCAATCCGGCCGCCGTGCCGGGCTGCGGCGGCCTGCGCGATCGCCAGGCCCAGGCCGCTGCCGCTCTGGGTTTGCGCCGGATCGCGGAAAAAGCGGTCGAACACACGCTGCCGCAGCGGGAGCGGAATGCCCGGCCCCTGGTCCTCCACCGTCAGCAGCGCCATCGCTGGCGCGCCCTCCCCACCATGCGCCAGCGCCAAGCCCACCCGCACCGTGCCGCCCTCCGGGCCGTACTTGATGGCGTTTTCCACCAGATTGTCCACCAGCGAAATCAGGCTCTCGCGCTGGCCCCGCACCGCCACGTCCTGCGCGGCCGCCAGTTCCAGCTCCACGCCGCGCGCGGCGGCCAGGCCGGACAGCACGGCAAGCCGGTCCTGCAGCAGTTCGTCGAGCGGCACGCGCTCCTGCGCATCCTGACCGGTGTCCGTGGCTTCGCTGCGCATCAGCATCAGCAGCTGGCCGACCAGCCGCGTGGCCCGGTTGCCGCTGCTCAGGATGCCGGCCAGCAGCTGCCGTTCACGTTCATCCATCGCCTGGCTGTGCAGCGCCTCCACGTTCACGCGCATGGCCGCCAGCGGCGTGCGCAGCTCGTGCGCCGCGTCGGCAATAAAGCTGCGCTCGCGCTGCGCGCTTTCGGCCACGCGCTGCATCAGCGCATTGATGCTGTCCACCATGGCCACCAGTTCGCGGTGACGCGCGGTGTAGACCAGCGGCGTGAGCGCATGCGGGCCGCGCGCGGCCACTTCGCGCGCCACGCTGCTCCAGGGCCGCAAGGCCAGACGGATGGAGAGCCAGGCCGGCAGCAACAGGAACGGCAGGTTGATCAGCAAAGGCAGAAGGTAGTAGCCGCGCATGCTGATGGTGACGAAGATATACCAGCCGCCGGCCGGCACCATCATCACCGCGCGGGTGCCGCTGCCCTCGGCCTGCACGGTGCGCAAACGCCATTTGCGGTCGCCCAGGCTCACCAGTTCCGTGCGGTCCAGCGGCAAATTGCCTACGTCGATCGCGGGCGCATGCGGCGAACGGAAAATCTCGCGCCCGCCCTGTATCAGCACCAGCGACGGCGACAGCTTGGGATCGCCGCTGCCATAGCCCTTGCTCAGGGACAGGTCGATGAGTTTCAGGCTGTGCATCTGGCGGTCCGGCTGGTCCGCCAGGTCGTCCGCCACGGCCAGGATGGTGTGGTAGATGTGGTCTTCGTGCAGCAATTCCTGGTCATGGCCGATCTCGTAGCTGATATAGCCGAGAAATATGGTCCACAACAGCGTCAGCAGCGCCATCTGGGCCACCATCAGGCGGCGCACCAGGCTGGGCTGCACGATAGCGGCCCACAGGCGGCGCCACCAGGGCGCGGCGGCGAGGGCTGCGGCGCTGTTCATGCCGGCCCCGCCGCGCCCGGCGCCTTCACGTCGATCACATAGCCCACGCCGCGCACGGTGCGCACATAGCCCTCCCCTATCTTGCGGCGCAGATTGGCCATGTGCACGTCCAGCGAATTGCTGGCGTTGGCCTGCGCGCCCGGCAAAGCCTGTTCCTCCAGCATGCGGCGCGTCACCACGCGGCCGGCGCGCATCAGCAGCATTTTCAGCAGCTCGTATTCGCTGGCGGTAAGGTCCACCGGCTTGTCCGCCACGCTCACGCGGCGCGTGGGCGCGTGCAGTTCCAGCCCGCGCAGTTCCAGCGTTTCACCATCGAAGCCATAGCTGCGGCGGGCCAGCGCGCGCACCCGCGACAGCAGCTCGGCCAGCTCGAAGGGCTTCACCAGATAGTCATCCGCGCCGGAATCGAGGCCGCGCAGGCGGTCGCTCAGGGCGTCGCGCGCGCTCAGTATCAAGACCGGCAAGTCGCGCCGCTCGCGCCGCAAGCGGCTCAGCAAGGAGATGCCGTCGCCGTCCGGCAGGCCCAGGTCCAGCAGCACCAGGTCGCAGCCGCCGGCCTCCAGCTGGCGCGCGGCGTCTTCCAGCTGACGCGTCCACACCACGTCCATGCCCTGGTCCGCCAGTGCAATGCGCACGCCGTTGCCCAGGTCCAGGTCGTCTTCTATCAGCAGTATTTTCATGGCGCTATTAGAGCACGGCGATCTTAAGATCAGCTAAAGCCCGGTCTTCATGGAATCTTCATGAAAGGCTCAGATTCGCTTCATGCCCGCCCCGCACACTGCAGCGCTTCCCAACTCAATCACAACATTGGAAACCTGATGAAGACCTGCAATTCGATATTCAAGCTGAAACTGGCTCCCGCGCTATTCGTCCTGCTGAGCGGCGGCGCCTTCGCCGGCAGCGATGCCGTCATTACCGTTGGCGGCGGGGCCGCGCTGGCGCCGCGCTATTCCGGCTCGGACGAAAACATGGCCTTGCCCATGCTGCTGCTGGACTATTCCACCGCCAGCGGCTTCTACGCCAGCACCATGCGCGGCCTGGGCTACGGCGGCTCCGCCGGCCAGTTCAGCTATAGCGCGGCGCTGGGCTTCCGCGCGCCGCGCAAGGAGAACGGCGAGCTGCCCTTCGGCGGCAAGGCCAGCAAATACCTGCGCGGCATGGGCGACGTGAAAGGCAGCGCCACGGCCAACCTGAGCGCGGGCTACGCCATCTTCGAGGGCCTGACGGTGAACCTGCATACGGCGCAGGCGCTGAGTGCGCGCGAAACCGGCGGCACCTATGGCGCGGGCCTGACCGGCACGCTGTTCAAGGACGCGGGCAACACGGTAACGCTGAGCCTGGGATTTGAAATGGCGGACAAGAAGTATGCGCAGACCTACTACGGGGTCAGCGCGCAGCAGGCGCTCAAGTCGGGCTACAAGGTCTACAAGCCGAAGGCGGGCATGTACCAGGCCGACGTGGCGATGAGCTGGCAGCACAAGCTGGACGAGCGCTGGGCCGTCACCGGCATGCTGGGCGTGAGCGGCCTGTTGCGCGACGCGGCGAACAGCCCGCTGACGCGGCGCACGACGTCGCCCACGGCGGCGGTGTACGCAAGCTACGGTTTCTGAGAGGACTTAACGCAGCGAGGCCAGCTTTTGCTGCTGGTGGCTGGCGTCATTGAGCTGCATGGCAACGCGGGCGGCGCGCAGCGTGATGGCGTCACGCTCCATCTGGCGCTCCGTCTGGCGCTGCGGCCGCTGCTGTGCAGCGTAAGCCGGCTGCGGACGGGCCGCCACCGGCAACTCGCCGGCGGCCAGCGAGATGCGCGTGATGCCGTGCTGCCGGGCTTGCGGCTGCACCACTGCCTCGGCGGCTGGCGGAGCAGCGGCCTCGGGCGGCTGTTCCTGCGCATGCGCGGCGCCCAGGGTGGCTGCGAAAGTCGCGGCGCGTGCCAGGCAAAGCAATGAACGGCGTGCAATAGATGAGTACATGGTGGGCCTCCTGATCGAATGACCCCATGATTGCCCACCGCATAGACCGGCTCTGTGCGCCGCCGCACCCCCAGCGGCCCGGCGGGGCTGCGTCCTACACCGCGCCCTATTTTCTGCAGTCGCAGAGGTCCTGGCCCTTGTCGAACACGATGCGCCACTTGCCCGGCGCTTCCAGGCGCCAGACCGAGTTGAAGCGCGCAAACAGCTTGCCCTTGGCGTCGTACACCGGCCCGGAGGAATGGGCCAGCGTGCCGGAATCGATCACGTCCACCTGGTCCGGCTCCCAGGAAAATGGCGCTTCCTTGCCGTCGTAAAACTTCTTCCAGAAAGCCGCCACCTGCTCCTTGCCGCGCAAGGGCGTGGGACCGGAGTAAAACACGGCGTCGTCGGACAGGAAGCTGGTGAAGGCGGCCAGGTCGCGCTGGCGCATGGTGGCGGCGAAAGCGCGTTCCGTCTCCGCCACTTGCTGGACCAGCTCGGCGTTGGACGGCGCCGCGCGCGCAACGGCGGGCGCCAGCCCGAAACTCAAGGCCAGCGCCGATAAGGCGGCAATTTGTCGAAGGCTCATCAATACTCCCCACAGGGTCGGCGAGCCTTCGATACTACGCCGGTTTAATGGCCTTCGGAAGCGTTGAACATGGACTTGGCGTAGATCAGGCCCAGGCCATAGCCGCCGCCGTGCGCGATCGACGTGGCCACGGTTTCGTCGTAGGTTTCACCGCGCGCCCAGTCGCGCTGCAGTTCCAGCAGGTATTGCAGCGAAGTGATGGGCTTGGCGCCGGCCTGGATCATGCGCTGCATGGCGCGCTCATGCGCTTCGTCGCTCACGTCGCCGGAGGCGTCGGCAATCACATACACTTCAAAACCCTGGTCCAGCGCCGACAGTGCGGGGCCGACGATGCACACCGAAGTCCACAAGCCCGCCAGCACGATGCGGCCCCGGCCGATTTCGTTGACGCGATCGGCAATGCGCTGGTCTTCCCAGGTATTCATGCTGGTGCGGTCGATAGGCTGCTGCTCGGGAAACACGGACTGGATTTCGTCGAAAATGGGGCCGGAGAAGCTTTTCGCGGCCACCGTGGTGAGGATGGTGGGCACCTTGAATTCACGCGCCGCCTTGGCTACCAGCGCGGCGTTGTTGCGCAGCACATTAATGTCGATGGACTTGGTGGCGAAGGACATCTGGGACTGGTGATCTATCATGATCAGGGTGTGGTCGTTAGCGTTCAGCAGTTCTTTACCTGGTTGGGCTTTGGCGATAGGCATGATAGTTCCTTTAGGTTATGAATCAGTTTTTTCGAATGTCTGCAGGGTGTTTGCAACGTGTTTGCAACGTCTGCAGCGCCGATGAAATGAAGTATGAACCTGCCGGATTGAAAAGAAAAACGGAAAAATTGCCCGTCTATTATCGAATTTTTCGAAATTGCGTTTCCAATGAAATCGGAGTATAAATAATCCAGAAACGGAGGATTTATGCAAACCGCCTTTAGCTACCCCCGCAGCCGCTTTGAACCCACGATCCCGGTCGACCTGAACGCCCGTGAAGAACGCGAGCGCCTGTCCAAGTCCGCGCTGGCCGCCTTTTTCCGCTTGGTGGACGCCTGGTCGGTGCGCGACGAGGACGCCCGCGAACTGCTGGGCGGCCTGTCCAGCAGCAGCTACTACGACTGGAAGAAGAAGCCGGAGCGCGTGCTGGAAGTGGACCGCATCACGCGCATTTCCTATCTGGTGGGCATCTACAAGTCGCTGCACATCCTGTATGGCGACGAACTGGCCGACCGCTGGGTGACGCTGCCCAACAAGAACATCATCTTCGGCGGCCGCACACCGCTGGCCTATATGCTGGGCGGCGGCCTGCTGGCCATGCAGACGGTGCGCAAGCTGGTCGACGCGCGGCGCGGCGGGCTTTGATGGCGGCGCCACTGCCTCCGCTGGCGCAGCTGCGCCAGTTCGATACCTGCCGCCTGATCCAGTCGCGCTTTGCCGACGTGGAGGATTCCGTGCTGGCCCCGCTGGCCGGCAGCGACGCCGAACTGCTGGACCTGTTCGACCTGGACAACGCAACCAATGCGCGCCTGATCGCCGAGCACGGCGGCGCGCCCGGCATAGGTATAGACGAGCTGGTGTTCCGGGTACCGAACTACCGCATCGTCAATGCCGCCTTTACCTACGCGCGCCCGGAGGGCAGCCGCTTCAACGACGGCGAGCGCGGCGCATGGTACTGCGCCTTCGACATCGACACGGCGCTGGCCGAGATCACGTTCCACAAAACGGTGGAGTACGCCGAGATCGATTATTTCCACGACAGCGTGAGCTACCAGTGCATGCTGGCCGACTTCACGGCGCCGTTCCACGACCTGCGCGGCAGCGAGGACTATGCCGACTGCCTGGACCCGGCCAGCTATGTGCAGTCGCAGCGGCTGGCCGAACGGCTGCTGGACGAAGGCTCGACCGGCGTGATCTTCCCCAGCGTGCGGCGTCCCGGCGGCACCAACCTGGCCTGCTTCCGGCCCGCGCTGGTGGGCAATGTTCGCAAAGGAGCGGCCTATCGGTTAACATGGCAGGGAGCGCCGCAACCGCGCATCTCCACCCTATGAGCTTCACTATGCAAACCAAACCTGAAAAAGATACCGAACTGCGCGACAAGATCAACCGTGAAACCGCGCGCCTGCCGTGGCCCGAGCTGATCAAGCACTTTGCCTCCGGCACGGTGGTATGGATCGCCGACGAGCTGGACCTGGTCGACGTGGCCGTGCGCATTTCGCACGACGACAAGGCCAGCATCACGCAATGGATGGCGGCCGGCCTGATCGCCAAAGTCTCAGACGAACAAGCCCAGCACTGGCTGGAAACCGGCGCCAGCCTGTGGACCAGCGTCGTCAGCCCCTTCATCCTGGTGCAGCAGGAAAAGCGCAAGCCGCACTAAGTCTTCCAACGGCGGCTGGCGGCCGCTTCAGCGGCAGTCCAGCGGGCCGAAGTGTTCGGCCAGCGTCCGCCCCAATCCGTTCTCGACGGATTCCTCCACCTGGCGCGCCAGGCTGGCGGCGTCGCGCGCGGCCTGGCGGTCGCGCTCTTCTTCCTCGTCGTCCGGCACCCCGCTGTTGACGGCCACGCCGCCAAACACGAACACGCGGTACACATCGGCCAAGGTCAGCCGCTCGGGATTGGCCAGCAGCACCCAGTTGTCCGCGCCCTCGCTGACGCGCTTGCCCCACTGCACCCGCGACGGCGCCTCGGCCTTGACCTTGCCCACCCAGCCCTGCGCCTGCATGCGTTCCAGCAGCGCATCCATCTCGTCGTAGCCCATGCGCGTGGACTGGCGGATCGCCGCCGAGTTGACCAGCGCCGTGTCCCCGCAATGGCCGGCCACATGCAGCACCTTCAGGATCGCCATCGCATCGACAAACTCGCCGCCCGGCACGGCTTCGTGCCACCAGCGCTCGTACTTCACCACCGGCAGCGCCGCCGTGAACAGCGCGCCCACCAGCGTAATCATCCAGGACAGGTAGATCCACAGCAGGAACAGCGGCAGCGCCGCCAGCGCGCCGTAGATGCGCGAATAGGTGGGGAACTGGGTGATGAAAACCGCGAAGCCGCGCTTGGCCAGCTCGAAGAACAGCGCCGCCATCAGGCCGCCCCACAGCGCGTCGCGCCAGTCCACCTGGCGGTTCGGCACCACCACATACATCAGCGTAAAGCTGGCCGTGGTGGCCGCCACCGACAGCGTGGTGTAGAGCAGCGCGCCCAGCAAGGGCAAATCGCCCACCAGGTCGCTGGTGGCCATATAGACATGGGTCGACATGCTGAGCGACACGCCCACCAGCACCGGCCCCAGCGTGAGGATGGCCCAGTACACCAGGATGCGGCGGGTCCAGCTGCGCTCGGCCTTGACGCGCCAGATGCGGTTGAACACGCGCTCTATCATGCCCATCATGGCCACCGACGTCACCACCAGCGCCACCGCGCCGACGGCGGACAGGCGCGTGGCCTTGGCGGCGAACATGGTGAGGTTGTTCAGGATGGGCGTGGCGATCTGCTTGGGCATCACGCTTTGCGCGAAATACACCTCCAGCGCCTTGCGCAGGGTGGTGAACATGGGGAAGGTGGTGAAGATGGCCAGCGCGATGGTCAGCAGCGGCACCAGCGCGAACACCGTGGTGAAGGTGAGGCTGCCGGCCACTTGCGGCAGGCTCTCCTCCTTCAGGCGGCGGCGCGCGAACAGGAACATGTCGCGGATCTCGTGCCACGACAAGGCGCGCAGCACCGCCACGCCGACGTTACAGGTGCGGAAAATGTACTGCAAAAACGGGTAGATATACTTGGAAAACATTGAATCCTGTGTTGAAAATGCACTTATCACGGCGCCGGCCGGCTCTGCCAAACGCCAAAGCGCCCTATAATACCAAGATGACCACACCCGATCTGATTATTCTCGTCTTGTACTACTCGCGCCACGGCGCAACGCGCAAACTGGCGGAGCTGATTGCCCAGGGCATCGATGCGGTGCCGGGCTGCGAAGCGCGGCTGCGGACGGTGCCGGCGGTGTCCACCGTGGCCGAGGCCAGCGCGCCGGCGGTGCCGTCGGAAGGGGCGCCTTATGTTGAGCTGGAGGACCTGCGCGAGTGCGCGGCGCTGGCGCTGGGCTCGCCCACCCGCTTCGGCAATATGGCCTCGGCCATGAAATATTTCTGGGACGGGACCTCGGCCGAATGGCTGTCCGGCTCCCTTGCGGGCAAGCCGGCCTGCGTGTTCACCTCCACCGGCAGCCTGCACGGCGGCCAGGAATCCACGCTGCTGACCATGATGATCCCCCTGCTCCACCACGGCATGATGGTCATGGGCCTGCCCTACACCCACGCCGAACTGATGACCACCGAAAGCGGCGGCTCGCCCTACGGCCCCACCCACTGGTCCGGCCTTGACGGCAACAAGCCCTTGACGGAAGATGAAAAACGCCTGGCCACGGCGCAGGGCCGCCGGCTGGCAGAGACAGCCCGCAAGCTGCAGGGGACATGATGGAAACCACGTCGCAAAAATTCTTCCACCGGGGCGCCATTGCCAGCATGGTGCTGCTCATCTGCTGGTGCATCGCCTGGGAAGTGTGGCTGGCGCCGCTCAAGCCGGGCGGCTCCTGGCTGGCGCTCAAGGCCGCGCCGCTGCTGTTCCCGCTGGCCGGCATCATCAAGCGCGACGTCTACACGCTGCAATGGACCTCGATGGTGATACTGCTCTACTTCACCGAAGGCGTGGTGCGGGGCTGGAGCGACATCGGCACGCTGTCCGCCTGGCTGGGCTGGGGCGAGGCCCTGATCGTGACGGTCTATTTCATCTGCGCCGTCATGTATGTGCGGCCCTATAAAAAAGCCGCCAAGCAGCTTACCAAGGACCTGCTGGACAAGGTCAACCGGGTCAACTCCGCGAAATGACCATGCTGCCGACCGCCATGCGCCATGCCTTCCTGGCCCACTGCCGGACATTGCTCGGCGACGGCCACGTTGTCACCTCGGCCGCCGACATGGCGCCTTTCCTGACCGACTGGCGCGGCCGCCACACCGGCCTGGCGCTGGCCGTGCTGCGCCCCGGCAGCGTGCAGCAGGTGGCGGAGGTGGTGCGCGCCTGCGCGCGCTGGTCCATCCCGCTGGTGCCGCAGGGCGGCAACACCGGCCTGGTGCTGGGCGGCGTGCCGGACGGCAGCGGCGCGGCGGTGGTGCTGTCGCTGGCCCGCCTGAACAGCATCCGCGCGACCGATGCGCTGAACCGCACCATGACCGTGGACGCGGGCTGCATCCTGCAGCAGATACAGGACGAGGCGGCGGCGCATGACTGCCTGTTCCCCTTGTCGCTGGCGTCCGAAGGCAGCTGCACCATAGGCGGCAACCTGTCCAGTAATGCGGGCGGCACCGCCGTGCTCCGCTACGGCAACGCGCGCGAACTGTGCCTGGGGCTGGAGGTGGTGACGCCGCAGGGCGAAGTCTGGAACGGCCTGCGCGGCCTGCGCAAGGACAATACCGGCTACGATCTGCGCGACCTGTATATCGGCGCCGAGGGCACGCTGGGCATCATCACCGGCGCCGTGCTGAAGCTGTACCCGCAGCCGAAGGCCAGCATCACCGCGCTGGCCGCCATGGATTCCCCCGCCGACGCGCTGCGCCTGCTGGCGCTGATGCAGGACTATTGCGGCGCCAGCCTGACCGGCTTTGAGCTGATGTCCGCGTTCTGCCTGGAGCTGGTGGCCACGCAGTTCCCGCAACTGCCGCGCCCTTTCAGCGGCGCGCAGCATGGCCAGCCTCATGGCCAATTCGTGCTGCTCGAACTGTCCAGCAGCGAATCGGAGGCGCACGCCGTCGGCCTGCTGGAACGGGCGATAGGCGCCGCGCTGGAACAAGGCGCCATCAAGGACGCCGTGGTGGCGGCCTCGGTGGCGCAGTCGCTCGGGCTGTGGCAGCTGCGCGAGCATATTCCGCTGGCGCAGGCCAAGGCGGGCAAGAACATCAAGCACGATATCTCGCTGCCGGTATCGAGCATTCCGGACTTTATCGAAAGCACCGCGCCGCTGCTGCAGCAGGCTTTCCCGGCCTGCCAATTAGTGTGCTTCGGCCACCTGGGCGACGGCAACCTGCACTTCAACGTGGCGCCGCCGGAAGGCGTCTCCAACGAAGCCTTCCTGGAGAACCAGGACGCGGTGAACCGCGTGGTGCACGACAGCGTGGCCGCCTTCTGCGGTTCGATTTCGGCCGAACACGGCATCGGCGCGCTGAAACGCGAGGAACTGGCACGCTACAAATCGCCGCTGGAGCTGAACCTGATGCGCGCCATCAAAACCGCGCTGGACCCGCAGGGCATCATGAACCCCGGGAAAATACTGTGACACCGCGCGCCTTGGGCCTTCTGCTAGTGCTGTGCTCTGCGGCCGCGCAGGCGCAGACGGTCCACAAATGCACGGTGGACGGCAAGGTCACGTACACGGAACTGCCCTGCCAGGGCGGCACGGCCAGCGTGATCGCCGTGCCGGACGCTCCGGCGCCGGACAAGGCGGCCGCCGCCGAACTGGCCGGCATGAAAAAGCAGGCCGACGCGCTGGAGAAGGAGCGCCGCAAGCGCGAGGCGGCCGGCGCGCGGGAAGACGCCGCAATCAACCGGGCGGCGGCGGCCCAGCGCCGCAAGTGCGACAAGGTCAAGCTCGACAAGAAGTGGGCTGACGAGGACCTGCGCCGCGCCCAGCCCCAGCGCCAGGAAGACGCCCGCATCAAAGCGCAGCGCGCGGCGGACAAGGTCAAGCTGGTGTGTTCGAGTTGAGCGCTGCGCGGCAAGACACCGCACCGCCGCTGCGCGGGTCCCGGGCCAGGCTGTCGCGCTGGCTGCTGCTGGGCGAATGGCGCGCGCATCCGGTGCGGGCCATCACGGCCATTGCCGCCATCGCCATCGGCGTATCGCTGGGCTTCGCCATCCACCTGATCAACGCGGCCGCCTTCAATGAATTCTCGTCCGCCATCAAGAGCCTGTCCGGCCAGGCCGACGTCCAGGTGAGCGGCGCCGAAGCCACTTTCGACGAACAGATCTACCCGCTGCTGGCCGGACGCGATGGCGTGGCCGTGGCCTCGCCCGTGCTGGACGTGCAGGCGTCGGTGCCGGGCCAGCGCTCGGCCCTGCAGATTATCGGCCTGGACCCGTTCCGCGCCGGCCATGTCACGCCCGACCTGCTGGGCGCGCCCGGCGCGGAGAACCTGACGGACACGCTGGCGGACGACGCCATCTTCCTGTCCCCCGCCGCCCAGGCCTGGCTCAAGCCGCAGGGCGGCGTGCTGGCGCTGCAATCGGGCACGCAGGCGGTGACGCTGCGCGTGGCCGGCCCCTTGCAGCGCGTGCGCGCCGGGCAGCGGCTGGGGGTGATGGACATCGGCGCGCTGCAATGGCGCTTGAACCGCCTGGGCCAGCTCTCGCGCGTGGACCTGAAGCTGCGCAGCGGCGTGGACCGCGAAGCCTTCAAGGCGGCGCTGGCGCGCGAGCTGGAACGCGGCTATCCGGGCCGCTTCCACGTCGGCAGCCCGAACGACGAAGACCAGAACAGCCGCAACAACAATATGAGCCGCGCCTACCGCGTGAACCTGAGTGTGCTCGCGCTGGTGGCGCTGTTCACCGGCGCCTTCCTGGTGTTTTCCACGCAGGCGCTGTCGGTCATGCGGCGGCGCAGCCAGTTCGCGCTGCTGCGCGTGCTGGGCATGGAGCGCGGCCGCCTGCTGCGCCAGATCCTGCTCGAAGGCTGGATGCTGGGCGTGGCCGGTTCGCTGATCGGCATCGCGGCGGGCTACGGGCTGGCGGCAGCGGCGCTGCGCCTGTTCGGCGGCGACCTGGGCGCGGGCTATTTCGCCGGCGTGCAGCCACAGGTGCAGTTCACGCCGGTGGCGGCGCTGGTCTACTTTGTGCTGGGCGTGGGCGTGGCCATGCTGGGCTGCGCGGCGCCCGCCGTGGATGCGTCGCGCGCCACGCCTGCGGTGGCGCTCAAGTCCGGCAGCGAGGAAACCGCCATGGCGCGCCTGGCGCGCGCCTGGCCGGGGCTGGCCTGCCTGGCGCTGGCGGCGCTGCTGTCGCAAATGCCGCCGCTGTGGGAGCTGCCCATCTTCGGCTACCTGTCGATAGCGCTGATGCTGGTGGGCGCCATTGCCCTGATGCCGCGCCTGTCGTCCACCGTGTTCCGCTTCCTGCACGCGCGCTGGAGCGCCGCCACGGCGAGCCGCGTGGACAGCTCGCCGGTGCTGGCGCTCACGCTGGCGCGGCTGGCGAACGCCTCCGGCCAGGCCGGCATTGCGCTGGGCGGCGTGCTGTCCAGTTTCAGCCTGATGGTGGCGATGGCCATCATGGTGTCCAGCTTCCGCGTGTCGCTGGACGACTGGCTGCTGCAAATCCTGCCCGCCGACCTGTACGCCAGCAGCGCCAGCGGCGGCGGCACGGCGGGGCTGGGCCTGCGCGAACAGGAGCAGCTGCGCGCCCTGCCCGGCGTGGCCCGGGTCGATTTCCTGCGCATGCGCGGCGTGAGCCTGGCGCCGGAGCGGCCCGCCGTGCTGCTGATGGCGCGCGATATCGATGCGGCCAACGCCGAGAAAGTGCTGGCCATGGCCGGTCCCACCGTGGCCGTGCCCACCGGGCGGCGGCCGGTGTGGGTGTCCGAACCCATGTCGGACCTGTACGGCGTGACGGCGGGAAGCACGCTCAAACTGCCGCTGCAGGGCGGCCTGCATGAATTCTTCGTGGCCGGCGTCTGGCGCGACTACGCCCGCTCCTCGGGCGCGGTGCAGATGCGGCTTGCCGACTACCGCGCCATCACGGGCGATATGGAAGTCAACAGCACGGCCATGTGGCTGGCAAAGGATGGCGACATGGCGCAGCTCAAAGCGGCGCTGAAGGCGCTGCCGTTCGGCGGAGCGCTGGAACTGAGCGCGCTGTCCGAGCTGCGCGCCATGAGCCTGAAGATATTCGACCGCAGTTTCGCGGTGACTTATCTGCTGGAGGCCATAGCGATTATTGTGGGCCTGTTCGGCGTGGCCGCCACCTTCTCGGCGCAGACGCTGGCGCGCTCGAAGGAATTCGGCATGCTGCGCCATATCGGCGTGACGCGCAGGCAGATCCTGGCCATCCTGGCGCTGGAAGGCAGCGCGCTGACGGGGCTGGGCATCGCTACCGGGGCGGCGCTGGGCTGGGTCATCAGCCTGGTGCTGGTGTTCGTGGTGAACCCGCAGTCCTTCCACTGGACCATGCAGATGCATCTGCCCTGGCCGCTGCTGGGCACCGTGGCCGCCGCGCTGCTGGCCGCCGCCGCGCTGACGGCGCTGCTGGCGGGCCGGCAGGCGCTGTCCGGCGCGCCCATCCGCGCCGTGCGGGAGGACTGGTGATGCTGGCCACTGTGCTGCGCGCGCTGCTGATGTTCGCCGCCATGATGGGCATGCCGGCGCTGGCCGGGCCGCCGCGCCATGCCGAGGTCACGCCCCTGCCCGCTGGCGCCGCGCTGCCTTTCCCGCAGTCCTTCGGCGCCCATCCGGACTACCAGACCGAATGGTGGTACGTCACCGGCTGGCTGAAAACGCCGGACGGCAAGGACCTCGGCTACCAGGTCACCTTCTTCCGCCGCGCCACCGGCGCGGACAGCGCCAACCCCAGCAAATTCGCGCCGCGCCAGCTCATCATCGGGCACGCCGCCCTGTCCGACCCGGCGCTGGGCAAGCTGCTGCACGACCAGCGCAGCGCCCGCGAAGGTTTCGGCCTGGCCTACGCCAAGGCCGGCGGCACCGACGTGAAGCTGGACGACTGGCGCATGGTGCGCCGCCCGGACGGCGCCTACCAGGTCACGCTGGCCGCCGCCAGCTTCACGCTGAACCTCACGCTCGCCCCCACCCAGCCGGTGCTGCTGCAGGGCGAAAACGGCTATTCCCGCAAGGGTCCGGACCCACAGCAGGCCAGCTACTACTACAGCGAACCCCAGCTCAAGACCAGCGGCGCCATCACGCGCGGCGGGGGCAAGCCGCAGGCCGTGAGCGGCGTGTCGTGGCTGGACCACGAATGGTCGCAGCAGGTGCTGGACAGCGACGCGGCGGGCTGGGATTGGCTGGGCGCCAACCTGGACGACGGCGGCGCCCTGATGGCTTTCCAGATCCGCAGCAAAACCGGTGCTAAACTATGGGCGCACGCGACATGGCGCGATGCATCCGGTAAGATCACGCATTACTCGCCGGACCAGGTCAGTTTTACCCCGCAGCGGCGGTGGCGTTCGCCCCGCACCAATGCCGAGTATCCCGTCGCCACCCAGCTGGCCACAGGCAGCACGCTGTGGCAGATTGCGCCCCTGCAGGAAGACCAGGAGCTCGATTCGCGCCGCAGCACGGGCGCGGTGTACTGGGAGGGCGCGGCCACGGTGAGCCGTGACGGCATGCGCGCGGGGCGCGGCTACCTGGAACTCACCGGTTATGCCAGTCCCATGAAATTATGAATACGCTTACGAATAACAATACGATGACCGACAGTATCAACAGCAATGCCAGCACCGCCGCCGCGCCATCCACTCCGAGCGAATCCCGCGAACTGAAGAAAGGCAGCCTGGCCGCCTTCAAGGGCCTGATGCCCTTCCTGCGCCCCTACCGCGCGCAGTTCGCCATGGCCGGCGTGGCGCTGGTGGTGGCCGCCGGCGCCACCCTGGCCATACCGGCCGCCTTCAAGCAGATGATAGACCTGGGCTTCGGCGCCTCCGCCGGGGTGCGCAGCATCCAGCATGTGAACCTGGTGTTCCTGGCGCTGTTCGGCGTGGCCACCATCCTGGCGCTGGCGACGGCGGCGCGCTTCTACACCGTGTCCTGGCTGGGCGAACGCGTCACGGCCGACATCCGCAGCGCCGTGTACCGCCACGTGGTCACGCAAAGCCCCGAATTCTTCGAAACCACGCAAACCGGCGAGGTGCTGTCGCGCATCACCACCGACACCACGCTGATCCAGGCGGTGGTGGGCACCAGCATCTCCATGGCGCTGCGCAACGTGCTGCTGTTCCTGGGCGGCCTGGCCATGCTGTTCGTCACCAGCGTGAAGCTGTCGTCCATCATCATCGGCCTGCTGATCCTGACCGTGCTGCCCATCGTGATGTTCGGCCGCCGCGTGCGCAAGCTCTCGCGCGACTCGCAGGACCGCATCGCGGACGCCTCCGCCGTGGCGGGCGAAATCCTGAACGCCATGCCCACCGTGCAGGCCTTCACGCATGAAAAGATTGAAACCGAGCGCTTTGGCGCCTCGGTGGAAGGCGCTTTCGTCACCGCCATGAAGCGCATCCGCGCGCGCGCCATGCTGACCGCGCTGGCCATCGTGCTGGTGTTCGGCACCATCGTGTTCGTGCTGTGGCTGGGCGCGCACGCGGTGCTGGAAGGGAGCATGACCGGCGGCGACCTGGGCCAGTTCATCCTGTACGCCTCCATCGTCGCCGGCGCCATCGGCGCCTTGTCGGAAGTGATGGGCGAAGCCCAGCGTGCCGCCGGCGCCACCGAGCGCCTGCTGGAGCTGATGTCGGTCAAATCCCAGATCCGGTCCCCGGCGCACCCGCTGGCGCTGCCGCCGCGCGCCGCCAACGGCGCCTCGCTCACGCTGGCCGACGTCACCTTCAACTACCCTTCGCGCCCGGACACCGCCGCGCTGTCGCACCTGTCGCTGGACATCAAGCCGGGTGAAACCGTCGCCGTGGTAGGCCCGTCGGGCGCCGGCAAGACCACGCTGTTCCAGCTCTTCCTGCGCTTCTACGATCCGCAGCTGGGCGCCATCAAGCTCGATGGCGTGGACATCCGCCAGCTCGAACTGCACACGCTGCGCGACGCCATCGGCATCGTGCCGCAGGATACGGTGATCTTCTCGACCGACGCGATGGAAAACATCCGCTACGGCCGCGCCGGCGCCACCGACGCGGAAGTGATCCAGGCCGCCAAGCTGGCGGCGGCGCACGAGTTCATCGAACGCCTGCCGAACGGCTACCAGTCCTTCCTGGGCGAGCGCGGCGTGCGCCTGTCCGGCGGCCAGCGCCAGCGCATCGCCATCGCGCGCGCGCTGTTGAAGAATCCGCCGCTGCTGCTGCTGGACGAAGCCACCAGCGCGCTGGACGCGGAATCGGAACGCCTGGTGCAAGGCGCGCTGGAAGCGGCCATGCAGGGCCGCACCACGGTCATCATCGCGCACCGCCTGGCCACGGTGCAGCGCGCGGACCGCATCATCGTCATGGAAGACGGCAAGATCGTGGAAACCGGCACGCACGCCTCGCTGGTGGCGCTGGGCGGCATCTACGCCAACCTGGCGGCGCTGCAGTTCCACCACGTCCACAGCGTGCACGCAGCGACGTAAGGGCAAGCACGCGGCGCCGGCCGAAATCCCCGTCAAAGTCCCACTCCTGTAAAATCACGTTCTTTCAGGAGATTGCCCGTGACCGACGCCGAACTGCGCCAGATGTGCCATACCGTATTGCCCGGCCATCGCCAACCCGCGCCGGCGGAGGCTTTTGCCGCCATGGCCGCGTGGTGCGCCGCCAACGACGTGGCGCATGACACCTATGGCGAAGGTCCGCTGATCCAGTCTTTCGAGCGCAAGGTGGCGGATTTGCTGGGCTTCGAAGCGGCCACGTTCTGCATCACCGGCACCATGACGCAGGTGACGGCGCTGCGCCTGGCCTGCATGGAGCGCGGCAGCCCGCTGGCCGCGCTGCACCCCACCGCCCATATCTTCAAGCACGAACGCGGCAACCACCAGCTGCTGGGCCATTTCCAGGCCTTGCAGATCGGCGACCCGAACCGTCCCTGGACGCTGGAAGACCTGCAAGCCCTGCCCGACCATATCGGCGCCGTGTCGCTGGAGCTGCCTGCGCGCGAAATCGGCGGCCAATGCCCAAGCTGGGCCGAGCTGCAAGCCATCAAGGACTACTGCCGCACGCGCGGCATCCACCTGCACATGGACGGCGCCCGCCTGTGGGAAACCGCTGCCGCCTACGGCAAGCCGCTGCACGAAATCTGCGCCGGCTTCGACACGGTCTACGTGTCGCTCTACAAGGGCATCGGCGGCTTGGGCGGCGCGGTGCTGCTGGGCGGCGCGGCCTTTGTCGCCAAGGCGCAGGAATGGTTCAAGCGCCAGGGCGGCAACGTGATCCACCGCACGCCTTACGTGGTGGCCGCCGCCATGCAGTTCGACGCGCGCCTGGCCGCCATGCCGCACTACTTCAAGCGCACCGAGGCGCTGTTCGAGACGCTGCGCAGCCACCCGCTGCTCACGCCGAATCCGTCCCGGCCGCACGCCAACCTGCTGCACCTGCATATGCCCGTGAGCCGCGAACGCGCGCTCGCCATCCGCAACGCCTTCGCCGAACAGCATGGCGTGTGGCTATTCAACCGCGTCAGCCATGCCCAGCTGCCGGGCCACAGCGCCACCGAATGGTATGTGGGCGACAACCTGCTCGCCATCAGCGACCAGCGCCTGCACGACATCGTTACCCTGTGGAGCGCCGAACTGGCCGCTCCCTACTAATAACAATAAAGATCCCCATGACTTTCGCATCCCTAGGCCTCATCGATCCCCTGCTGCGCATGCTGGACACGGTAGGCTATACCACGCCCACCCCGGTCCAGAAGCAAGCCATCCCCGCCGTGCTGGCGGGCCGAGACCTGATGGCCGCCGCGCAGACCGGCACCGGCAAGACGGCCGGCTTTGCCATCCCGCTGCTGCAGCGCCTTAGCGAGGGTGAGCGCGCGGAGCCCAACCAGGTGCGCTGCCTGGTGCTGGTGCCCACGCGCGAACTGGCCGAACAGGTGTACGAAAGCTTCCGCAGCTACGGCCGCAATATTCCGATGCGCTGCCACGTGGCCTATGGCGGCGTGCCGATCGAGCCGCAGATCGCCAAGCTGAACAAGGGCCTGGACGTGATGGTGGCCACGCCGGGCCGCCTGCTGGACCTGTTCCGCCAGGGCGCGGTGCAGTTCGAGCAGCTGGAGTCGCTGGTGCTGGATGAGGCGGACCGCATGCTGGACCTGGGCTTCGCAAACGACCTGGAAGCCATCCTGCTGGCCCTGCCCGACGAGCACCAGACCCTGATGTTCTCGGCCACCTATTCCGAGGACGTGCGCAGCCTGGCGGAGATCCTGCTGAACGATCCGGTATCAATCTCGGTCAGCCCGCGCAACACCGCCGCCAAGTCGGTCAAGCAGTGGATCATCACCACCGACAAGGCGCACAAGGCGGAACTGTTCCTGCACCTGTTCAAGAAGCAGCGCTGGGGCCAGGTGCTGGTATTCGTCAAGACGCGCAAGGGCGTGGACGCGCTGGTGAAGACGCTGGCCGTGCACGGCATCAGCACCGATTCCATCCATGGCGACAAGCCGCAGCCGGCCCGCCTGCGCGCGCTGGAGCGCTTCAAGGCCGGCGAAGTGCAGCTGCTGGTGGCGACCGACGTGGCCGCGCGCGGCCTGGACATCGAAGCGCTGCCGCTGGTGGTCAATTTCGACCTGCCCACGGTGGCCGAGGATTATGTACACCGCATCGGCCGCACCGGCCGCGCGGGCGCCGAGGGCGTGGCGATCTCGCTGGTGTGCGCGGACGAGGTGGACCTGCTGGCCGCCATCGAGAAGCTGACCAGGCAAGTGCTGCGCCGCGAGGAAGAATCGGGCTTTGAAGCGGACCACCGCGTGCCCGAGACCGGCACGCCCAAGCCCGCCGCCAAGCAGGCGCCGGCCGGCAAGAAGAAACGGCCCTTCACCGGGCCTGCGGGCGGCAAGGCTGCATTGGCGGCCCAGCCTGCGGGGACGCCGCGTCCAGCGGGCGGCGCAGCGGCGGGCAAGCCGCGCGGCGCGGGCGCCCAGGCTGCAGCGCCCAAGATGCCGGCGCCAGGCTCGCGCGGCAGCAATGCGGCCGCCTTGCGCGCGCTGGCCGAAGCGCATGGCGGCGGACAAGCGACGGGCCGCAGCCAAGGCCAGGGCCGGGGCCGCGGCGCCGCGCAGCAGGGACCGTCCGCACCCAAGGGCAGCGTGATCGTCGCCGGAGGACGCGGCGCCAAGTCGGCAGCCCGCGCTGAAGGCCGCGCGCAGTCCATCGCCCCCAGCAAGAAGACCGGCCGTGGTAGCGTGAAACGCTAAGCCGCCGCTGATACAATTCACGGCCCTGAAGAACAAGCACCACGTTGGAGAATTTATGCAGCAATACCTTGATCTGATCCGAACGGTCCTGGAAACCGGCAGCTGGCAAGACAACCGCACCGGTATCCGCACGCTCAGCGTACCGGGCGCCATGATGCGCTTCGACCTGCTGAAAGACGGCTTCCCGGCCGTCACGACCAAGAAGCTCGCGTTCAAATCCGTGGTGGGCGAACTGTGCGCCTTCCTGCGCGCCTCGCGCAGCGCGGCCGACTTCCGCGCGCTGGGCTGCAAGGTGTGGGACCAGAACGCCAACGAAAACCAGCAATGGCTGGACAATCCCTACCGCACCGGCACCGACGACCTTGGCCCCGTGTACGGCGTGCAGTGGCGCGAATGGCCGGGCTACAAGCTGCTCGACGCGTCCGCCGCCGCGCAGATCGCCGACGCGCAGAAGCAAGGCTACCGCCAGGTGGCCCCGCTGGAAGAAGGCGGCGTCGCCAAGGTGCTGATGTACAAAGCCATCGACCAGCTGCGCGAATGCCTGGACACCATCGTCAATAATCCGGGCAGCCGCCGCATCCTGTTCCACGGCTGGAACCCGTCCGTGCTGGACCAGGTGGCGCTGCCGGCCTGCCATTTGCTGTACCAGTTCATTCCGAACGCCAGCACCAAAGAGATCTCGCTGTGCCTCTACGTGCGCAGCAACGACATCGGCCTGGGCACGCCCTTCAACCTGGCCGAAGGTGCGGCGCTGCTGGCGATCGTGGGCCGCCTGACCGGCTACACGCCGCGCTGGTTCACCTACTTTATCGGCGACGCCCACATCTACGAAAACCATATGGACATGGTGCAGGAACAGCTCAAGCGCGAGCCCTTCCCCGCGCCCAAGCTGGTCATCTCCGACCGCGTGCCGGACTACGCCGTCACCGGCAAGTACGAGCCCGAATGGCTGGAGAAAATCGAACCGTCCGATTTCACACTGGAAGGCTACCAGCACCACGCGCCGATCACCGCGCCCATGGCCGTCTGACCGGTTTCAGGCCGCGCGCCGGGATCCGCCCGCGTCAGCTCATCGACGCCACCAGCGCCTCGTAATACTGCGGCTCGCGCGTGGAATACAGCTGGTACCAGGCCTCCACGGTCTCGGGCCGGAACAGGCCGAGCATCTTCATCACCTCGTAGGAGAACTCCAGCGGCGCCAGGCCGGACGCGGTGATCAGGTTGCCGTCGCGGACGACGGGCGAGTCCACGTAGCGCTGCTCGCCGGTGTAGCCGGGACAGACCGTTTTCAGGTAGCCCTTGTCGTTGCTGGTGTGCTGCCTGTCATTGAGCGCGCCGGCCTGCGCCAGGCCGATGGTGGCGCCGCAAATCGCGGCCACGCGATAGCCGCGCACGATCAAGTCCCTGGCGAAGTCCAGCAGGGGCGCGCACTCCGGCGCCTGCCATTTGTCTGCGCCCGGCATCAGCAGCAGATCCTCCGCTTCCATGCGCACGGCGTCGTAAGTCATGTCGGGCTTGATCACGATGCCGCCCATGGTGGCGATGGGCGCGGCAGTCAGCCCCACTTTCACGATGTCGCACTCCGCAGCCGGGCCGCTCATCATGCGCTTGCTGTTCAGTTCCGCCGTCAGGTAGCCGATCTCCCAATCGGCCAGCGTATCCAGTACAACCATGTAAATCTTCATTGCAGCCTCCGCAAATCAGGTCGGTCGAACGGACATATTATTGGCAATCTGGCCAATATGCTAACGGTTTTTCAATGATACGCCGGAAGCCCGGGTTCAAGCCCTTTGTGGACGAGCGGACTGCAGGCTTACTTTGCCTTGGCCAGCTCGCTCACCAGCACGAACACTTCGTGGCGGATGGCGGGCCTGGCGGCCTGGAACTCCTTGTCGGCCTTGATGTAGGCCGGCTTGGCCAGCTCCGCCTTTTCGGCAGGCGTCGGCTTGGGCGCGTCGTCGTACATGCTCGGGCCGCCGTTATAAGTCTTCTGCAATACTTTCTGGCCGTAGCTGGACTGGTAGAAGCGGGTCATCTCCATCGCCGTCTCGGCCGATACCAGCTTGGCCACCGGCGCGGCCAGGCGGTTGTAGACTTCCGCCGCAGGCACCTTGTCCAGCTTGGCCATGAAGGCCAGGCGCTGCTGCTCGTTGGAGAACTTGCTGCCGCCGGCCACAGTGCGGGTCAATTTCTCGGCCTGCATGGCGGCCAGCAGATCGTAAGCGGCCTTCACTTGCGCTGCGCCGGGCGCGGCGGCTGCGGTGGCGGGCGCGGGTGCTGCAGCCACCGCCAGGGTGGAGATGGCCATCAGGCCGGCGACGGCCAGCAGTTTTAACGAATTCAATTGCTGCTCCTCAAAAATGTTTTGCTGGCAGCATCGTACCTCAGCGTTTGTCAATTCGCCTACACAATTGCACGCGCCAGGATGGCGTCGGCCCGCGCCAGCGCTTCCGGCGCGATGCGCGCGCGGACGCCGTCGAAGTCCGGGCCGCGCGTGGCGTCCACGCCCATGCGCGAGGTGGTGCCGATGCCGGAGGCGGACGGATCGAGCGCGCTGCCGGGCAGGCCGTCCACGATCAGCACGTCCCGGTGCGGCTGCACGTGGGTGGCCATGGCCCACAGCACCTGCTCGTCGCGCGTGACGTCCACGTCCTCGTCCACCGCGACCACGGTTTTCAGGTAAGGGTCCCAGCCCAGCAGGCCAAGCATGATCTGGCGCGCTTCGCCGGGGCGCATCTGCCTCACCGCAACGTAGGCGTGGAAGTGCGTGCCCGAGCTGGGGTAATGGACGGCGGTGACGCTGGGAAAGCGCTCGCGCAGCTTCTCCACCATTTCGGATTCGCGCGGGATGCGGCCCAGGTTCAGGTGCTCTGCCGAGTTGCCGCCGACGACGTCGACCAGCAGCGCATCGCGCCGGCGCAGCACGGATTCCACGCGCAGCAGGTTGTTGGTGGAGCGGTCCGACGAATAGCCGCTGAATTCGCCGAACGGGCCCTCCGGCACCTGCGCTTCCGGATCGATCACGCCTTCCAGCACGAACTCCGCGTAGGCCGGGACGGCCAGGCCGTACTTCGGTGTGCGCACCACGTCCAGCGGCGCGCCCAGCAGGCCGCCGGCGACGTGGCGCTCGTCCACGCCGAACGGCAGCCGCGCGGCGCCGGCCAGCATGAACAGCGGGTGCGCGCCGATCACCATGGCCACCGGCAGCGGCTGGCCGCGCTCGCGCGCGATCTGCAGCAAGCGCCAAAGGTGGCCGCGCGAGTGCAGGCTGGTGGCGATCTCGGTTGGCGAATGCAGCGTGGAGCGGTGGAAGCTCATGTTGCCCACACCGGTATCCGGGTGCTCGGCGACCAGGATGGCGTTGGTGATGTAGGGGCCACGGTCGGTGGCGAAGTGCTGGATGATGGGCAGCGTGCGCAGGTCGATGCCGCCCTGCCCTGCGCCGGCCTGCACCACGCTGTCCAGCACCGGGCCGCTGTCGACGAAGCGCGGCGCCACCAGCTTGCGGCTGCGCGCCTGGTATTCGGCATGGATGCCGGCCGGCGCCACGCCCAGCATGCGGCCCACGCGCTCGCGCGAGGCGAAGATGTTGGTCACCAGCTGCGTATCGATGCCGCGCACGCGTTCGCACACCAGCAGCGGATGACGGTTCTGCGCGGCCAGCTGCCACACCAGCGCGGTGGCGTCCTGGCCGCTTTCGAGCTCCTCGCGCACGGCGAGCACGTCCTCCGGATGCTGCTCGCGGTACTGGCGCAGGAATTGATGGAAGTCTTGCGAGATCATGTCTGCCTCTTTCGGTTGGTGCGGCGGCGCGCCCGCCTGCAGCGCGCCGCCGCTTGCTGCTTACTTCACACCGGCATAGGTGTCGGTCAGGCGCAGCTGCGCCTCTTCCAGCGTGCGCGGCGGCGGCGTGGTCTTGATGCCGCAAAGGCGGGCGATGTTGTTGCCCATGTAGTCTTCCAGCCCGTCCTCGTCCAGCCCCATGCCGTGCGGCGGCTGGGAGCACAGCACTTCCAGTTCGCGCAGCCACATGCCAGGTTCATTGGGCGGCGTGTCGGTGCCGAACACGATCTTGTTGCGCGGCAGCTGCTTGGCGAATTCCACGATGCGCGACTGGAAGCACCAGCCGGATTCGCACACCACGTTGGGCGTGTCCATCGCCATCCAGAACGCTTCGAACGAGTAGTTGCCCCCGGTCTGGATGCCGAAGTGGCCGATGATGAAGTTCACCATCGGGAATTCGCGGATGATGGGGTAGAACATCGTCGGTATCGTGTACGGTCCGTCGCCGGTATGGATCAGCACCACGATGTTGTACTTGGCGCACATCTTCATCGCGGGGCGCAGCCAGTCCAGCGCGCGGTCCGGGCGGTAGCCGTGCATATTGGCGTGCAGCTTGAGCATCTTGAAGCCGTACTCCTTCACGTGGTACTCCAGCTCCAGCGCGCCCTCCTCCGGGCCCCAGCGCGGGTTGAAAGTGAAGTTGCCGATGAAGCGGTCCGGGTACTTGTGGCACAGCTCCGCGATGTAGGCCATGTAGTCGCGGATGCCTTCGCGGCCACGGCGGTTGCCGTCGCGGTAGCCGGTGTTGCCCGGCGGCGGCTGGATGAAGCCCATGTCGATGCGGCGCGGCTTCCCGTTGATCATGTAGGGGCCGTCCATCATCTTCAGCATGCGTTCGCCGTTGAACGGCTCGCCGGTGTGGCGCCACGCTTCGTCTACCAGGTTGGTCGGGTGCAGGTGGGTATCGATAATCATGTGTGGCTCCGGTTAGCGGTCGTTGATACGTTTCATTCCGAGGCGTGCCTCGGCTTCGGCCACGGTGCGCGGCGGCGGGCTGGTTTCCAGGCCCACCATGCGTGCCACGTTGTTGCCCAGGTAGTCTTCCAGCGTGTCCTCATCCAGGTTCAGGCCCTGCGGCGGCTCGAAGCACAGCACTTCCAGGAGGCGCAGCCACATGCCCGGTTCGTTCGGCGGCGTGTCCGAGCCGTACAGGATCTTGTGCTTGGGCAGGACCTTGGAAAATTCGACGATGCGCGACTGCAGGCACCAGCCGGATTCGCAGTACACGTTCGGCATGTCCATGGCCAGCTGGAAGGGCTCGAAGCAGTACACGCCGCCGGTCTGCACGCCGAAGTGGGCCATGATGAAGTTCACGGTCGGGAACTCCTTCATCATCGGCACCCATTCGGTGGGGATGCTGTACGGGCCGTCGCCCGTGTGTAGCTTGACCAGCACGCCCAGCTCGGCGCACTTGGCCAGCGCGGGACGCAGCCAGTCCAGCGCGCGGTCCGGGCGGTAGGCGTGCATATTGGCCTGGAACTGCACCATCTTGAAACCGTACTCCGTCACGTAGCGCTCGATGGCTTCCACGCCGTTCTGCACGCCGCAGCGCGGGTTGTAGACGAAGCAGCCGATCAGGCGGTCCGGGTATTTGCGCACCATTTCCAGCGTGTAGGCCATGTAGGCGTCGATGGATTCGGTGCCCGTCTTTTCGCCGTCCGTGTAGGTGTAGATGGTGTTGCCTTGCGGCGGCTGGATAAAGGCTTTATCGATGCGGCGCGGCTTGCCGTTCACCATGTACGGTCCGTCCATCATCTGGATCAGGCGTTCGCCGGTGAATGGGTCGCCATCGTGGCGCCAGGCCAGGTCGACCAGATTGGTCGGGTAGCAGCTGGTGTCGATGATCATGGGGTTCTCCTCACAATGCTTCAGGTTGGGGTAGCGCACTTGCTACGTGCGCCTCGCTTATCTGGAGGACTGTCAGGGGCGCGTTTGCGAAGGACAAATGGCCACTGACGGGTACTCCGCCAGCAGGCAATCTCCCACTGAGCCCCGCTTCGGCATTGCACCGCTGCGGAAATCAGTTGAACGCTTCTACCCACTTACTAAAACTATTTATACCGTTATTCGCTTTGTGCTGTCAACGGAATTTTGATGCTTGCCACGCTTTCTACACTTGCTGCATCAGGCGCTGCACGTCCGCGCTGGCTTCGGCGCGCAGCGCCGCCATGTCCAGGCCCGGAATCGCATCGTCCTCCACCAGCACGCGGCCGCCGCACAGCAGCCACTTCAGGCGCGGCCTGCCCGCCGCCACCACCGGACCGATGGCCATGTCGTGCAGGCCGAAGTAGCGCGGCGAGTCCAGATCGTACACGGCCAGGTCGGCCGCCTGCCCGACCTGCAGCGTGCCCACACCGCCGAAGCCGAGCACGCGCGCCCCGCCCTCGCTGGCCCAGTTCACCACCTGCTCCACAGACACGCTGTCCGCGCCGGCCTCGCCGTCGCCGTCCGGCCGTGGCCGGGTGGCGGCGCCCGCGTGGGCGCGGTGCATCAGCCAGCAGAAGTGCACCTCGCTCAGCATGTCGGCCGCCTCGTTTGAGGCCGCGCCGTCCACGCCGATGGACACCGCCCCGCCCAGCCGGTGCAGGTCCGGCGCGCGCGCCACACCGTCCGCCAGGCGCGCATTGCTTTGCGGGCAGTGCGCCATGCCGGTGCCGGACTGCGCCAGCAGGCGCAGCTCGGCGTCGGTCAGGTGGGTCAGGTGCGCCAGCGACACGTCCGGTCCCAGCCACTCGTGCTCGGCCAGGAATTCGATCGGCAGGCAGCCGTACTCCGCGCGGCAATGCTCCATGAAGCTCACCGTTTCCGACATGTGCGTGTGCAGCGGCACGTTCATGCGCCGCGCGGCCCGCGCCGCTTCACGCAGCTCGCCGCGCGCCACGGACACGGTGGCCGTGGTGGGCGCCAGCGCCACCCGGGTGCGCGGACGCGGTCCGCCCTGGTGGTAGCGGCTGGCGATGCGCTCCACGTCAGCCAGCATGCCGTCCAGCGTTTCAGGCTCCACATAGGTGCTGGCGTCCGCCTCCAGCTTGCGCGTGACGGTGCCGCCGCCCCGCTGCAGCATGAAGCGCACGCCCAGCTTGTCCGCTTCCTCGAACAGCGCGGCCGATGCGTCGTAGCCCATGTTCGGGTAGTAGATGTAGTGGTGGTCGGCGATGGTGGTGCAGCCGGACAGCATCAGCTCCACGATGCCGATGCGCGCCGCCAGCCGCAGCCTGTCCTCGTTGAAGGCGCGCCGGTAGATGAAGGGCACCGCCTGCAGCCAGGGGCTGAGCGTGAGGTTGATGCCGGCCGGGACACCCTTCAGCAGCGACTGAAACAGATGGTGGTGGGTGTTGACCCAGCCGGGATAGATCACGCAGTCGCGCGCGTTCAGCACGCGCTCGCCGGGCTGCGGACGCAAGCCGCTGCCCATCTGGGTGATCACGCCGTCGGCGATGCGCACATCGCTGGCTGCGCTGCGCGCCGCATCGCCGCGCGCGCCGGTCAGGATGCTGTGCGCATCCTTGATCAGGATAAGGTTGCTCATGGGTGCGGTCCTATTTGGGCGGCGTGCCATCCACGCCGTTGACGAGGAAGTTCATCTTGTCCAGCTCCGCCGCGCCCAGCACCTGGCCTGCCGCCACGCGCTGCTTGCCGGCCTGGTCGAAAATGGGACCGGCGAAGGGATGCAGCCTGCCTTCGGCAATGTCCTTCTCCACGGCGGCGAACTTCTCGCGTACCTCGGCGGGAACGGAGGCGTTCAGCGGCGCCATCCTGATCATGCCTTCGCGCAGGCCGCCCACCGTCTGCGACGATTTCCAGCGGCCCGCCAGCACGTCCTCGATCACCTTGGTGTAATAGGTGGTCCAGGTTTGTACCACCGAGGTCAGGTTGGTCTTGGGGCCGAAGCGCGACATGTCCGAGTAGTAGCCCACCGTGGGTATGCCCTTCTCCTCGCCCGCCGTGACCACCGCCACCGACGACGTGTCGTAGGTCAGCAGGTCCACGCCCAGCGTGGCCAGGGTGTTGGCCGCCTCGCGCTCCTTGCCGGGGTCGTACCAGGCGTTCACCCAGATCAGCTTGACCTGCGCGTTCGGGTTCACGCTGCGCATGCCCAGCGTGAAGGCGTTCAGCCCCTGCAGCACTTCCGGGATGGGGAAGGCGCTGACATAGCCCGCCAGGCCCTTCTTGCTGACATGCCCGGCCAGCACGCCCTCCAGGTAGCGGCCTTCGTAGTAGCGCGCGTTGTAGGCGCCGACGTTGGGCGCGGTCTTGTAGCCGGTGCCGTTCATGAAGATCACCTTGGGCGACTGGCGCGCCACCTTGATGGTGGGTTCCATGAAGCCGAACGACGGCGTGAAGATCAGCTTGCAGCCTTCCTGCACGAAGTTGCGGATCACGCGCTCCGCGTCCGGACCTTCGGCCACGTTCTCCACGTACTTGGTGGTGATCCTGTCCGCCATGCTGGCGGCCAGCGCGCGGCGCGCCAGCTCGTGCTGGTAGGTCCATCCGCTCTCGCCGATGGGGTTGGAGTACAGGAAGCAGGTCTTCATGGGCTCGGCCGCCTGGGCGGACAGCGCAAGGCCCGCCAGCAGCAGGTGCGCGGCGGCCCGCGCCGGGTTGAGTTTGTACGGCATGATGCGTCTCCTTTTCTTGTAGTGGTTCAGGCGTCCGGCCGGAATGGCTGCCCCAGCGAAGCGGGCGAATGCAGCCTGATGGTGTGGGCGTTGCGTGAAATCAGAACGAGTACGACGATGGTGGCGATATAGGGCAGCGAGGACATGAGCTGCGGCGGCAGGTCCAGCCGCAGGCCGGAGCCCTGCACGAACAGCTGCGAGATCATCACGCCGCCGAACAGGTAGGCGCCGAGCACCACGCGCATGGGCCGCCAGGTGGCGAACACCACCAGCGCCAGGGCGATCCAGCCGCGCCCCGCCACCATGCCCTCTGCCCACAGCGGCGTGTAGAACACCGACATGAAGGCGCCGCCCATGCCGGCCATGGCGCCGCCGAAGGCCACGGCGGCGTAGCGCAGCGTGATGACGCGGTAGCCCACCGCGTGCGCCGACGACGGCGACTCGCCCACCGCGCGCAGCACCAGTCCCCAGCGGCTGCGGTACAGGAAGTACAGCACGGCGGCCACCACCACCCAGGACAGGTAGACCATGGGCTGCTGCCTGAACAGCGCCGGCCCGATCACCGGTATGTCCGACAGCAGCGGGATGGCCAGCGGCGCGATCATCGGCAGCGGCGTCGACTCGAAGGGCTTGCCGATGAAGGCGGCCAGTCCCACGCCGAACAGCGCCAACGCGAGGCCGGACGCGACCTGGTTGGCCATCATCGTCAGCGTGAGGAAGCCGAAGGCCAGCGCCATCACGCAGGCGGCGGCCATGCCGGCCACCACGGCCAGCGCCGGGCTGCCGCCCGAGAAGGCCACCGCGAAGGCCGTCACCGCGCCTATGGACATCATGCCTTCGGCGCCCAGGTTGAGCACCCCGGCCTTCTCCGTCACCAGCTCGCCCATGGCGGTCAGGATCAGCGGCGTGCCGGAAATGACGGTCGCGGCGAGCATGGACGCGATCAGGTTGTTTTCCATAGCAGTTTCCCCAGGCTGGCGTTGCGGTCGAAGCGGAGCCGGTAGCCGATGAACAGGTCCGCTCCGAGCAGGAAGAACAGCAGCATCCCCTGGAACACCTTGGAGATGGACGACGGCAGGTTGATGAACTGCTGCGCCTGTTCGCCGCCGAGGAACAGCAGCGCCATCAGCAGGCTGGCAAGGCAGATGCCCACCGGGTGCAGCCGTCCGACAAAGGCGACGATGATGGCGGCAAAGCCGTAGCCGCTGGAGATGGATTCGGTGAGCTGGCCCATGGGGCCGGCCACTTCCGCCACCCCGGCCACCCCGGCCATGCCGCCGCCGGCCAGCATGCCGATCCAGACGGCGCGGCTGGCCGAGTAGCCGGCGTAGCGCGCCGCCGCGTCGGCCTCGCCGGCCACCTGCATCTGGTAGCCGTAGAAGCTGCGTTCGAGGAAGACGTAGCCCACCGCCAGCGCGCTGAGCGCCAGCAGGAAGGCGGCGTTCAGGCGCGTGCCGTCAATCAGGATGGGCAGCAGCGCGCCGTCGGCGAACATGCGGGTCTGCGGGAAGTTGAAGCCCTCCGGGTTCTTCCAGGGTCCATGCACCAGCCAGGAGGCCGCGAACTGGGCGATGTAGACCATCATCAGCGTGACCAGGATCTCGTTGGCGCGCCAGCGGGTGCGCAGCAGGGCCGGCACCGCGCCCCACATGGCGCCACCCAGCGCGCCTGCAGCCAGCATCAGCACCCAGGTCCAGGGACCGCCCTCGCCCGACTGCAGGGCGACGCCGGTGGCGGCGATGGCGCCCATGATGAACTGGCCTTCGGCGCCGATGTTCCACACATTGGCGCGGTAGCCTACGGCCAGCCCTATGCCGATCAGCATCAGCGGGGTGGCCTTGAGCAGCAGTTCGGTCAGGGCGTAGGTGTCGCGCAGCGGGTTCAGGAAAAATACCTTGAAGCCGGTGAACGAATCCTTGCCCAGGGCGGCGAACAGGAACAAGCTGGCCAGCAGCGTGAGCGCCACCGCCGCCAGCGGCGACAGGTAGCGCATGCGGGCCGACGCGGCGGGCTGCGCTTCGAGTTTAAGCAGCATGGATGCGCTCCTTTCCGGCGGCGTGCGGTGCATGGGGCGGATGCGGCAGGTGCGCCACGCGCACGTCCTGCGCCCAGGGCGACAGCTCGCCCGCCATCAATTCGCCGGGCAGCGATCCACCCGGCACGGCGCCGACGTGCCCCACCGCCACCGCAGCGGCAGCAGCAGCGGCAGAGGCGCCTGCAGCAGGCCCGCCGGCGGCGGCTGGCGCCTCGTCCCCTTGCCAGACTCCGCTCATGCGCATGCCCACCTCTTCCACGCTGGTCTGCTGGACCGGCGTGGCGGACGACAGGCGCCCGCCTGCAATGACGGCGATGCGGTCCGAGATTTCGAACAGCTCGTCCAGCTCCTCGGAGATCACCAGCACCGCCGTGCCCGAGCTGCGCAGGTCGAGCAGCGCCTGGCGGATGAAGGCGGCGGCGCCGACGTCCACGCCCCAGGTGGGCTGCGCCACGATCAGCAGCTTGGGACACTGCATGATTTCCCGCCCCACGATGAACTTCTGCAGGTTCCCGCCCGACAGCGAGCGTGCCTGCGCGTCCGGCCCGCCGCACTTGACGTTGTACTTCTCGATGCAGTTCTGCGCCAGCTCGCGCATGGCCTTGAACCGTATCAGCCCGTACTTGAGCAGCCCGCTGCCGTAAGCGGTGAGCAGGCCATTGCGCGCCAGCGACATGCGCGGCACCGCCCCCCGTCCCAGCCGCTCCTCCGGCACAAAGCACAGGCCGAGCGACCGGCGCCGTCCCGGCGGCAAACGCCCCGCCGCCGTGCCGCAGATGCGGATCGCGTCCGCATCCTTCAGCGGCGCCTCGCCGGACAAGGCGTACAGCAGTTCCTGCTGGCCGTTGCCGGACACGCCGGCGATGCCGACAATCTCGCCCGCCTTCACCTCCAGCTGGATATCCTTCAGGTCCACGCCGAACGGATCGTGCGATTCCGCCGACAGCGCCCGCACGCTGAGCCGCACCTCGCCATCCCCGATCGAAGCGCCGCGCGCGCACTTCGGCAGCTCCTTGCCTATCATCAGGCGCGCCATGGACGCCAGCGATTCCTGCGCCGGCACGCAGCCGCCGCTCACCTTGCCCGCCCTGAGCACCGTGGCGCGGTGGCACAGCTCCTTGATTTCGTCCAGCTTGTGGCTGATGTACAGGATGCTGCAGCCCTCTTCCGCCAGTTGGCGCAAGGTGGTGAACAGCGTGCGCACCGCCTGCGGCGTAAGCACCGATGTCGGCTCGTCCATGATGAGCAGCTTGGGGTTCTGCAGCAGGCAGCGGATGATCTCCACCCGCTGCCGCTCGCCCACCGACAACCCATGCGCAAGCCGGCAAGGATCGACCGGCAGGCCGTAGCGCTCGGACACTGCGCGGATGCGCCGCGCCAGGTCGCCCAGGTCCGGCTTGCCGGGCAGGGACAGCGCCACGTTCTCGACCACCGTCAGTGTTTCAAACAGCGAGAAGTGCTGGAACACCATGCCGATGCCCAGGCTGCGCGCATGCGCGGGGCTGGACACGCGGACCGGCTCACCCTCCCAGTGCATTTCGCCGGAGCTGGGCTGGGTAACGCCGTAGATGATCTTCATTAGCGTGGACTTGCCCGCGCCGTTTTCGCCCAGCACGGCGTGGATCTCGCCGGGCATGACGCGCAGGTCCACGCCGTCGTTGGCCACCACGGACGGATAGAGTTTGCTGATGCCCCGCAGTGCCAGCCGGGGCGTGTTGAGGATGGCGTCCATGTCAGGCCTCCTGCAGCTGGGGCATGGCCAGGCACCAGTCCAGGCCGGCCTTGAGCGAGTCGCGGTCCAGGTTGCGGCCGATGAATACCAGCTTGCTCAGCTGCGCTTCGCCCTGTGGCCAGGCGTCGGCCGGGCGCAGGTCGAGCACGCGGTGGACGGCCTGCAGCACGTAGCGGCGGCTGTCGCCTGCGATGGCGAGGATGCCTTTCAGGCGGAACAGGTCGTCGCCGTGCGCGGCGAGCAGCTGCGCCAGCCAGGCGTCCAGCTGCCGTTTCTCGAACGGCGCGGAGTACGTCAGCGAGGCCGATTCCACCGACGGATCGTGCGCGTGGCCGCGCCCGTCGCCGTAGCCGCCATTTCCCGGCAGGCCGCACACGCCCTCCGGCGCCGCAGGGGCATGCTCGCAGTGCTCGCTGCACTCGTGGCCATGCTCACCGTGATCGTGATGCTCGTCGAGGAAATGCGGATCAATCAGCGCGGCACCCGAATCGAAGCCGCCTATGCCGAGGATCTGGTTCAGGTCCACCTGCGCATGGCTGGAGCGCAACACCTGGGCGCCCTGGTTGATGCGCCGCATGCGCCGTTCCAGCGCCTGCACGGCGTCCGCGCCCACCAGATCCGTCTTGTTGATGATGATGCGGTCAGCCGCAACGATCTGATCCACCGCCTGGTTGTCCATGCCGGCCAGCGCGGGGTCGTCAAGGTGGCCCTCGATGTGCAGCGCATCGACCAGCGTCACCACGCCGTCCAGCCGAAGCTGGCGCGCCACGTCGTTATCCATGAAGAAGGTGGCCGCAACCGGCGTGGGATCGGCCAGGCCGCTGGTCTCCACGATGATGTGGTCGAACTGCTCCGGCCGCGCCAGCAGCGCCTGCAGGATGCGCACCAAGTCCTTGCGCACGTCCACCACGCAGCAGATGCAGCCGTTCGTCATCTGGAAGATTTCCTCGTCCGACGCCAGCACCAGGTCCGAGTCCACATCCACCTCGCCGAACTCGTTCTCGATGACGGCGATGCGCATGCCATGCTTCTCCGTCAGGATATAGTTCAACAGCGTGGTCTTGCCCGAGCCGAGAAAGCCCGTCAGTATCGTCACCGGGATCATGCCTGCCGTTCCGGTGCTATGCATCATATTATTGTGATTCATATCGTCTCCGTGTTGTTATGCAGTGATACCCTGCCAGCGATGCACCATCCCATCGTGCGGTACGCCGAACAGATCCAGCGTGCGGCCCACGGTGTGGGCCACAATGTCTTCTATCGATACCGGGCGGTTGTAGAACGCGGGCACCGGGGGGCAGATGATGCCGCCCAGTTCCGTTACCGCCGTCATATTGCGCAGGTGAGCCAGGTTGAGGGGCGTTTCGCGCGCCAGCAGCACCAGCCGGCGGCGCTCCTTGAGCATCACATCCGCCGCCCGCGTCACCAGGTTGTCGGCCAGGCCGTGGGCCACCGCAGCGAGCGTGCGCATCGAGCACGGTGCGATCACCATGCCCTCGCACAGGAAGGAGCCGCTGGCGATGCTGGCGCCGATGTCCTTCACGCTGTGCACCACGTCCGCCAGCGCCTCGATGCGCGCCTTGCCCATGTCCAGTTCGTGCATGGCGGTCAGCGCGCCGGATGCGGACAGCACCAAATGGCTTTCCCATTCGTCCTGCCGCGCCAGCGCCTGCAGCATGCGCACGCCGTAAATAGCGCCGCTGGCGCCGGTGATGGCTACAACCAGGCGCTTTTTCATGGCGGCCTCCCTTAAGCCGAAAAGTCGAGCGGCGTGCTGCGCTGCCGCTTGCCGGTCAGCGCGAACAGCGCGTTGGCGATGGCCGGCGCCACGCCGGGATTGGATAGTTCGCCCACCCCGCTGGGCTTGTTCACGTCGCCCTGGATGATGGTGATGTCCACTTCCGGCATGTCGGCCATGCGCATTACCGGATAGTCGTGGAAGTTGGACTGCACCACGCGGCCCTTTTCGATATCGAGCTTGTCGTACAGCGCGTGGCCCAGGCCCCACATGATGCCGCCGTACAGCTGCTCCTGCACGCTGCCCGGATGCACCGCCAGCCCGCAATCGGCCACGCAGGTAATGCGGCGCACCTTCACCGTACCGTCCACCTTCTCCACCTCGGCCACGATGGCGATGTAGCTGTTGTAGGCCTGGTTGGTGGACAGCCCCAGCGCGCGGTTGGCCGGCAGCGGCTTGCCCCAGCCGGCCTTGGCCGCGGCCTGCTCCAGCACCGCCACGTGGCGCGGCCTGCCCTTCATGTACTGCTTGCGGAATTCCAGCCTGTCCTTGCCGGCCGCGTGCGCCAGTTCGTCCATGAAGCTCTCGGTGGCGAACACGTTGGGGATGAAGCTCACCGCGCGGTACCAGCCGGTGGGCATGCCGGTTTCGTGCCGCACCCAGCCCACGTCCACGTTGTCCGGCTGGTAGGCGAAGTCCCAGAGGCTGATGGCCTCCGTGGTGCTGTAGTCCATCTTGTCCTTGCGGTCGTAATAGCCCGGCTCCCATTCCTCCGGCGACGCGGGCGACACGGCGCGCAGCTGCAGCGCGGTCAGCTTGCCGTCCGCGTCCAGTGCTCCCGACACCTTGGTATAGCTGGCGGCGTGGTAGAACAGCGCGCGCATTTCGTCCTCGCGGCTGTACATCAGCTTCACCGGCTTGCCGGTGGCCTTGGCCAGCCAGGTCGCCTCCAGCAGCCAGTGGCGCGATTCGCGCGCGCCGAAGCTGCCGCCGCCGGTGAGCTCCCTGAGCACCACCTTGTCTTCCCCGATGCCCGCCACCTCCTTGGCCGCCAGCTGCACGTTGCTTGGGACCTGCAGGCCGCCCCAGTAGGTGATGGTCCCGTCCTTGATCTCCACCACCACGCATTCCGGCTCCAGCGGATTGGGCACCTTGTAGGGCATGGTGTATTCGGCGCTGAGCACCTTGGCGCCCTGCTTCAGCGCCAACGGTGCGTCGCCCTTGCCGATGGTGCGCACCAGCTGCGCGTCGGGCCGGGCGAGATGCGCGCGCTGTTTGGCCGGCATGTCCTTGCTGTTGAAGCGCACGAACTCGCTGTCGTTCCACTGCACCTTCAACGCATCGCGTCCCAGCTTGGCGGACCAGTAGCTGTCCGCCAGCACGGCCACGCCCTCCTGGTTGCCGCCCAGCAGGGAAGGCGGCGATGCAGGCACCTTCAGCACCTGCCGCACGCCCGGCACCGCCAGCGCCTTCTTCATGTCGATGCGCCTGACGCGACCGCCGATCACCGGCGAACGCAGGATGACCGCCACCAGCATGCCGGGCAGCTTCACGTCGATGCCGTAGACCTGCTTGCCCGTTACCTTGGCGCGCGCATCGAGCTTGCGGCTCATTTTGCCGATCAGGCGGAAGTCTTGCGGCGCCTTCAGCACCGGCTCCCTGGGCGGCTGCAGCAGCGCCGCGTCGCCGGCCAGCGCGCCGTAGCTGAACTGGCGCCGGGTGGGCGTGTGCAGCACCCTGCCGACCTGCGCGCGGCACTCGGCGGCCGGCACCTGCCAGCGGTCCGCCGCCGCCTGCACCAGCATCATGCGTGCGCTGGCGCCGGCCTTGCGCAGCGTCTCATACTCCAGCATCACGCTGGTGCTGCCGCCGGTGGAAAACACATGCCACTGCGGGTGGATATAGTCCTTGAAGAAGGGATGCTCGGGCGTGATGACCTCCACCTGCTCCAGGTCCACCTCCAGCTCCTCGGCCAGCACCAGGCCCAGCGCGGTGCGGGTGCCGGTGCCCGAATCGTGCTTGTGCACCACCAGCTTGATGGTGTCGTCGGGGAACACGCGCACGAAGGCGTTGGGCGCCAGCGCGCCGCCAGCGGCGGGCTGCGCCCCGGCGGCCGGGACCACGAAGCCGACGGCCAGGCCCGCGCCCAGCACGGCGGCCGATTTGAGGAAGGTGCGGCGCGAAGGTCCGGTGTTGTGCAGGGTGCTCATGCCTGCTCCTTTGCGCCGGGCGCCATGGCGGCCGCAACGTGGATGGCGCGGCGGATGCGCTCATACGTGCCGCAGCGGCAGACGTTGCCGGACATGGCGTTGGTGATGTCCTCGTCGCTCGGCCTGGGGCTGCGCTTGAGCAGCGCGGCGGCCGACATCAGCTGGCCGGACTGGCAGTAGCCGCACTGCGGCACGTCTTCCTGCAGCCATGCTTGCTGCAGCGGATGGTCGCCCTTGGCGGACAAGCCTTCGATGGTGGTGACCTTGCGGCCCACGGCGGCCGACACCGGCGTGCTGCAAGACCGCACCGGCTCGCCGTCCAGGTGCACGGTGCAGGCGCCGCACAGGGCCGCGCCGCAGCCGAACTTGGTACCGGTCAGGTCCAGGTGGTCGCGCAGCACCCACAGCAGCGGCGTATCCGCAGGCGCCTTCACGCTGCGTAATTCATCGTTGACATTCAGTTGCATTTTCGTCTCCCCAAATCTTGTTGTTGAAATGAGTATGGTGAGCGTCGAATTATTTGTACAATATATTCTTGAGTACCGATTGATATCGAGAGAATATGGATCTGCGCCTGCTCCGCTACTTCACCGTGCTGGCCGAGGAACTGCACTTCGGCCGCGCCGCCACGCGGCTGCACATGTCGCAGCCGCCGCTGAGCCAGCAGATCAAACTGCTGGAGACGGAGCTGGGCACGCCGCTGTTTACACGCACGCAGCGCCGCGTGGAACTGACGGCGGCCGGCGTGGCGCTGAAGGCGCAGGCGGCGCTGGTGTTCGCGCAGATGGAGCGCGCGGTGGACCTGACACGCCAGGCCGGGCGCGGCCACTGGGGTACGCTGGAAATCGGCATGATCAGTTCATTGATGGTGGGCCTGCTGCCGCAGGCGCTGCGCGTGTTCCAGGACCGCTACCCGGACGTGAAATGGACGCTGCACGAGCTGCAGCCCGCCGCGCAGCAGGCGGCGCTGAAGGAGCGCAGGCTGGACCTGTGCTTCTACCGCATGGGACCGAACGATCCCGAGCTGACCAGCGAGCCGCTGTCGAGCGAAGCGATTGCGGTGGTGCTGCCGCAGCAGCACCGGCTGGCCAAGCGCGCCCGCGTGGCGCTGAAGGACCTGGCCGAGGAGCGCTTTATTTCATTCAAACTGGACCAGTCGCGCTTCGCCGCCTCGCTGTACCAGAGCTGCATCGAGGCCGGCTTCACGCCCAATGTGTACCAGCAGGTGGTGGAGGTGCAGACCCTGCTCAGCCTGGTGCGGGCCGGCCTGGGCATCGGCCTGCTGCCCGCCTCCACCGGGCAGTTCGGCCACGCCGGCGTGGTGTACCGTGCCCTGGCGCAGCCGGCGCCGCGCACCACGCTGTACGCCACCTACCGCAAGGACGATCCATCGCCGGTGCTGCAGGTATTCCTCAACATCATGCGCGAGCTGATCGAGACCCCGCAGCCCTAGCGTTGCGCCAACCCGGCCCCGGATGGGGCCATCGGGAGCCTGTGCCGCAGGTAAAAGCTGTACCTAAAGCCTGAAGCGGCTGCGGGTCAGCTCAGCTTCTGCCAGCCCTTTTCAGTTTTCCGGTAGGTGAACGTGACCTGGCGCGGGATGGCGGTTCCCGCCGGCTGTCCCTTCTGGATACCGTAGTTCTGCATGACGGTGGTGGCGAGATAGACCGTAGACGCCAGCAGGCCCGTGTCGTCCTGCAGTTCGCGACTGCTACGGATGTAGTCGACGATGGCGGGGTACTGCCTGTATCCCTCGATCTCGGCCTTGATATCGGGCACCTCGGACGACATGGCGGCCATCATCGAGCCCAGCCCCACTTGCATTGAAAACGCGGCGCGGTCCGCTTTCGGCATGGCCTTGATGTCGGCCGCGCTCTTTTTCAGCAGTTCGACAACCAGCTGCGGATAGTCCACCTTCGCTTTCAGGTTATAGGTAAAGTGGATCTTGTAGGTCTGCTCTTCGGGCCAGCCATTTTCCCGCTTCAGATCGGCCACCACGAATGCGGCATCGCTGGGCAGGTCGTTCTTCGCGGTCAGCTGCGCGTCGCGTTCAGCGTCGGCGGCACTGGGTTGGTTCGAGCAGGCGCTTAAGAACGCCAGCAGGCAAAGAGCGGTGAATGCGGAGCGGATGGAAGTGAGCATGGGGTCGTTGATCGAAGGGTTGGCGCCGGCAATGCGTGGCATAAAATTGTCTTGGGGAAAAATAATTATACATCGATAACTATTTCCGTGAAGAATTATCCAACTTGAATACGCTGACCACCCGCGTCAGACCATGGGCGCGCTCGTTCAGCGCGTCGGCTGCGGCGGTGGCCTCCTCGACCAGCGCCGCGTTCTGCTGCGTCAACCCGTCGATCTGAGCGATGGCCGCGTGAATCTGTTCCAGGCCCATCGCCTGCTCCTGGCTGGCGCGGGTGATCTCGCTCATGATGCCGGCCACGCGCTGGATGCTGCCGACGATTTCATCCATGGTGGCGCCGGCCTGGTCCACCAGCCTGG
This sequence comes from Pseudoduganella sp. GW821-FHT05F09, assembly GCF_059419605.1. Taxonomy (NCBI): domain Bacteria; kingdom Pseudomonadati; phylum Pseudomonadota; class Betaproteobacteria; order Burkholderiales; family Oxalobacteraceae; genus Pseudoduganella; species Pseudoduganella sp. GW821-FHT05F09. Next base: position 640,061 of record NZ_JBWKSD010000001.1, on the reverse strand, counting down.
CGCCGCTGCCCACCTTCTGGACCGAGTCGGCAATCAGCGTCTTGATTTCCTGCGCGGCCGCCGCCGAGCGCTGGGCCAGGCCGCGCACTTCGGCCGCCACCACGGCGAAGCCGCGCCCCTCTTCGCCTGCCCGTGCCGCTTCCACGGCGGCGTTCAGCGCCAGGATGTTGGTCTGGAAAGCGATGCCGTCGATGACGGCGATGATGTCCACGATCTTGCGCGACGACGCATTGATCGAACCCATGGTGTCCACCACCTTCGACACGGCCTCGCCGCCCCGTACCGCCACTTCGGAGGCGCTGCGCGCCAGGCTGTCGGCGCGCAGCGCATTATCCGTGGTCTGGCGCACCGTGCCGGTGAGCGTCTGCATGGCGCCGGCGGTCTGCTGCAGCGACGCGGCCTGCACTTCGGTGCGCGAAGACAGGTCGTTGTTGCCCCCGGCGATTTCGGAGGCGGCCCGCCGCACATCCTCGCTCGCGCTGCGGATCTGCAGCAGCATGGTGCCGATCTTGCCGGCGAAGCGGTTGAAGGCGCGCGCGATCTCGGCCAGTTCATCGCTGCCGCTTTCGTCCAGGCGGCGCGTCACGTCGCCTTCCCCGTCCGCGATGCCCGCCAGCGCGTCGCGCACCTGCTGCAGGCGGCGCAGCATGCGGCTGATGAGAAGCGGCAGCAGCAGCGACGCGGCGCCCGCCGCCAGCAGCGCGGCGATGGCGGAACTGCGCAGCAGCGCGTCCAGGTCCTGAGTGGCGTCGGCGCGGTCCAGCACCACGGCCAGGGTCCAGCCGGTGCCGGGCACGGGCGCCGCGTGCAGCAGCGCTTCCCGCCCGCCGAGCGGCCCGCCCAGCTGCACCGCCGCACCGGCAGCCTGCTCCAGCATGGCCGGCGTGAGGCCGCCGCCCAGTTCCGCCAGCGGCCGCATGGCCAGCGCGGCGTCCGGGTGGGCGATCAGGCGGCCCTCGCGGTCGGCCAGAAAGGCGTAGCTGTTGGGCGTGGGCCGCATGGCGCGCACCTGGCGCACCACGGCCGTCAGTGCCACGTCGGCCGCCAGCACCGCCTGCATCGACTGCCCGCGCGCCCCGCCGGGTAAGGGCACGCGCACCGGCTCGGCGAAGGTAACCACCAGCTGGCCGCGCCCCGCGTCCACATACGGCGCCGTGATGACGGGGCCGCCCGCTTCCACCGGCAGCTTGTACCAGGGCCGCGCCGTGGGGTCGTAGCCGGGCGGCGCCGCCTCGTCGCGCGAGGACGCGGTGCGCTTGTCCGCATAGCCGATATAAGTGTTGTCGAAACCGCCCGCCAGCGCGGCAGCCTTCAGCACCGGCGCCGGATCGGCGCTGGCGGCCGCAGCGCGCAGCGACGAGACGATGGCGCGGCGTGCCGCGATCCATTCGCCTATGCCGGCCGCCTGGCTGGCGGCCAGCTGGCGCATCTGGGCGTCCCGCGAGGCCGCCATGCGGCTGCGGGTAGTGAAATAGTTGGCGGCCACCACGGCCAGCATGGCCAGCACGACGATGGACACGCACAGGCCGATCAGCCGGCCGCGCAGGGTAGCGAACATGGTAAGAAGGGGGGAAATTGAATGGAGGGGATTGCTGCGTAGGGCGGGTTAGCGCGCCAACGGCACGCGTAACCCGCCATGTCATGCGGCCTTACTTCTTAGGAGGCATGCCAAACACCGGCTTGCCCAGCAGTTCGGTGGACACGGTGTAGATGCCGTGGTTGGAGAACACCCACACCAGGTTGCGGTCCCACTCGACGAAGATGCTGTGCACTGGATTGGGCAGCGCGCGGATGGAGAGCGTCTGGCCGTCGGTGGTCTTCTTGGCCGCATCGATCATCTTCGGCACGAAGTAGCCCGCGATGACAGGATTCTTCGGGTCCTTCACGTCAAAGATCTGCAGCCCCGCGTTGTAGTACGAGTAAGGCATGTAGCGCTGGTTCGGCGTGCCCGGCTGGATAGCCGCGTAGCCGCTGCGCTTGGGACCGAAGCTGCCGCGCCGCTGGCAGAAGTCGGTGAACGGCGCTTCCTTGGGCGGAGTCGGCGTCGGCAGCACGTTGGCGATCTTAGGATGCAGCGGATCGCGCACGTCGATCGAGTAGATCGCCTTGAGCGGCTCGAAGCAGTCTTCCGACATCGGGTAGCCGCTGTAGTAGACCATGCCGGTCGATTCCACCTTGGTTACATCGATGTTGTCGCCCTCGGTGCCGGTCACGCTCACCGGCATGTCGATGTGCGCCACCTGCTTCATGTTCTTCGGATCGGAAATGTCGATCACGTAGAAGCCGAAGCCGCCCATGGCCGCGTAGCCGTATTTGCCGCCCTGCTCCACCGGCTTGGGAATGAACAGCGGCATGCGCGCGCCCATCCACGAGGTCTTGTTGCCGGCGCGCGGGTTCTTCTTGTATTCCTCTTCCTCGCCCACGCGCGAACCGGGCGCCCACCACATCGACAGCCGCTTCGGCTTGGCCGGGTCGGACACGTCGTACACCAGCTGCGCGCCGGCGTGCAGATAGGTCTTGTACTCGGTGTTGGCGAAGCTGTTGTCCGGCGCACCGGCCACGAACAGGTACTGGTCGCCGTTATACACCGGCACGTCCTGGCAACCGGAGCCTTCCTGCACCGGGTCCTGCGCCGAATGGCTTTCATCGAGCGCCGTCTCGGACAGCAGCTTCCAGTCGGTCCACTGCGGGCTGGTCACCTCGTAGATGCGGAAGCCGCGCAGCATGGGCTTCTTGCGCGCGTTCTCCACCTGCTCGGGATTGGTGAACTTGTTCCAGATCAGGCCATAGCGCGAGATTTCGTAGCACTGCACCGCGATCATCTTGTTCAGCTTCTTGTTGAACTTCACGTTGAAGGGGCCGAACTGGTGTTCGCCTTCCTTGGTCTTGAAGGTCTTCTTCTGCACCACTTTCACGTTTTTCGGATCGGTGATGTCGAACAGGTTGTACATCCAGGTTTCGTAGTCGTACAGGTAGCGGCGGCCGTCCCAGTCCAGCGTGGCCTGCCAGCTGTGGCCAGCGCCGGCCACTTCCGGCACGAAGTTCTCCACCTTGGTGTTCTTCAGGTACTGGTTCTGGTCCAGGTAGCCCAGGCTGCCCTCGACCGGATGGGCGCCGTAGGCGTCCGGCGTCATGTCCGGGCTCTTGAACTTGCCGGTCTTGGCGTCGTAGCCCCAGGAACCCGGCGCCGGCATGGGCGGTTCGCCGGGCAGCAGCTTGATCTCCTTGCCGTTCGGGCCGGGCGCGTCCGGCGCGTTGAGGTTGGCGCCGCTGCGCGGCTGCTGGGCCAATGCGCTGCTCGCGATGGCGGCGGCGCACAGGGTGAAGGTCAGCTGGGGAATGAATTTCGTCTTCATGGCGTGGGCTTTCTATTCAAGTTGGTCGGAGATCAGAACGCGTGGCGCAGGCCCACTTGCGTACCGCGTTCGGGGTTGGCGCTGCCGTTGTAGTTGAAGGTGAGCGGATACGGCACTTTCGGATTGCCCTTGGTGAGCACGCGGCCGTAGTTGATGTACGCGTCGGTGCGCTTGGAGAAGCGGTAGTTGTAGCCGACCAGGAAGCTGTCGGCGTCCGTCAGGTCCTTGCCCACGTTGTCGTGGCGGTGCACGGCGCTGATGTAGGCGCCGTGCGGGCCGGCTATCTTCCAGCGCGCGCCCAGCTGCACGTCCCAGCCCTTGGTCTGGAAGCCCACATACGGCGGATAGGCGTAGTAGCCGTTGTAGGTATGGTAGATGAAGGTCGGCTCGACGCTGTCGATGCGGTAGGTGGCGGAGACGTAGTTGTCGCGCGAGCTTTCCATCTTGGGGCTGGCGATGTTCTTGATGTCCTTGTGGTCGGATACGAAGCCCAGGTACAGCGGGCCATTGCGGTATTCCACGCCGGTGCTGATGACGCGGCCGTTGTGGTCCGCCGTTTCCTGCCCGGTGGTGGCCATGAAGCGGCCCTTGAAGCCGGCGAATACCGGCGTGTTGTAGGAGACGGCGTTACTTTCGCGCCACGGGGCGTAGAAGTACTGGTTGTTGCTCACGCGGCTGTAGTCGCCCGACCAGCTGGGGTCCGCGTAGCCGACGATCCAGTAGGACGGCGTGTTCTGGCGGCCCAGCGCGAGCTGGCCCCAGTTGCCGCGCATGCCCACATAGGTCTCGCGCGGCGTGGGGCCGGTGCCGGTGTCGGCCGCGAACTGCATCTGGTGCAGGAAGAAGGCCTGGTTGCCGTCACCCAGGTCCTCCACCGCGCTGAATTCCAGGCGCGAGTTGCTCAAGCCGCCGGTGGAAACGCGCGTCACGCTTTCCTTCGGCGTGGACAGGCGCTCCACGTTGACGTCGATGACGCCCGAAATCGTCACATTGCTGGCCGCAGCCTGCTCCGTGCACATCGCCATGGCGGACAGCGCCGCCAGTACTGCTACTCCCGTTGCTTTCAGTTGCATTTTTGTCTCCTCGTTTTATATTTTGTATCAAGGGCAAGCTAAAAATCAGGTCACTGCTTTTTTGGTCAAGAATTTCTCCTGGTTCCACTCTCCACTGGCCATAATCTGTTGCAGGGTGTCCACCGTGTGATGGACGTCGATATAGCGCACATACAGCGGCGCGAAGCCGAAGCGCAGGATGTCGGGCATGCGGAAGTCGCCGGTGATGCCGCGCGCGATCAGCGCCTGCACGATGGCGTAGCCTTGCGGATGGGTGAGCGCCACCTGGCTGCCGCGCTGGTTGCAGTCGCGCGGCGAGCCGATGCCGAAGCCGTATTCGGACAGCTGCTCGTCCACCAGGCGGATGAACAGGTCGCCCAGCGCCTTGCTCTTGTTGCGCAGCTGCTGCATGTCCACCCCGTCGAACACGTCCAGCGCCGCGTCCAGCGCCAGCATGGACAGCAGCGGCGGCGTGCCGCACTGCATGCGGTTGATGCCGGGCGCGGGCAGGTACTGCTGCACGAAGTCGAACGGCTTCTGGTGGCCGTGCCAGCCGGACAGCGGCTGGCGCACCTGCTCCAGGTGGCGCTGCGCCACGTACACGAAGGCCGGCGCGCCGGGGCCGCCGTTCAGGTATTTGTAGCCGCAGCCGACCGCGAAGTCCGCGTTCGCGTCATTCAGTTCCACGTGCAGCGCGCCGGCGCTGTGCGCCAGGTCCCAGATGGCGAGGGCCCCCACGGCCTGCGCCTTGCGGGTGAGCGCGGCCATGTCGTACACGGCGCCGCTGCGGTAGTTCACGTGGGTGAGCATCAGCACGGCCACGCTGTCGTCCAGCGCGTCGGCAATGGCGGACGGGTCGGAATCGACGTAGCGGATTTCGCTGCCGAACAGCTCCGCGATGCCCTGCGCGATATACAGGTCGGTGGGGAAGTTGCCCTTCTCGGTCAGGATCACCTTGCGGCCGCTGTTGATGCGCAGCGCGGCGGCCAGCGCCTTGAACAGGTTGACGGAGGTGGAGTCCCCCACCATCACTTCGGCGGCGGTGGCGCCGATCAGCGGGGCCACCTTGGCCGCCACGCGCTGCGGCAGGTCGATCCAGCCGGCGTCGTTCCACGAGCGGATCAGGCCCTGGCCCCACTCCTTGGCCACGGCTTCCTGCATGCGGGCCGGCAGGCTGGCGGGCATGGCGCCGAGGGAATTGCCGTCCAGGTAAACCTCGCCCTCCGGCAGGGTGAACTTGCTGCGGTACGCGGCCAGCTGGTCGCGGGCATCGAGGTCGATGCAGTCTTGCTTGGTCAGTTTCATTACGGTTGCTCCTATCGATGAATCTAGTATGCAGAGGTGTTGCAATAAGCGAAAATGAATTGTTCGGCTCCAGATATTCCAATTCTTTATTCCAGAACTGGGCGTGGCGGAGCCTGGCGGCGGAGTTGGCGGGTTACGGCTGCGCCTAACCCGCCCTACGCGGGTGTGAATGTTGGAGTCGTAGGGCGGGTTAGCGCGCAGCGCGTAACCCGCCAAGCCTCAGCGCTTGCGGTAGCGCAGGAAATACAGCGCGCTCAAGGCCAGCATGAAGGGCACGCCGGTGAGCAAGGTCATTTCGAACTCGCGCGTGAAGGCGGTGGTTGCCATAATGGCCAGCATCAGCGCCGCGCCCAGCAGCGTGAGCCACGGGAAGGCCCACATGCGGAAGGCCAGCGCGGGCTGCCCTTCCCTGTTCCAGCGCCGCCGGAAGCAGTAGTGGGTGACGAAGATCATCAGCCAGGTGAACATGGCGCCGAACATGGAGATGGCCATCATCAGCATGAAGGAACCCTTGGGATACAGCACGCTGAGCGCCGCCGCGATGGCGATGCCGGCGCACGACAGCGACAGCGCCGCCACCGGCACGCCGCGCTTGCTCAGCTTTCCGAAGCGCGCCGGCGCCTGCCCGGCGCGCGACAGGCTGAACATGGTGCGGGTGGTGATGTACAGCTGGCTGTTCATGGCCGACAGCGCCGCCACCAGGATCACGAAGTTGATCAGCCCCGCCGCGCCGGGCACGTGCAGCGCCTCCATCGCCATGACGAAGGGGCTGTGGCCGTTGCCCGCCGCCGTCCACGGCACGATGGCCAGCATCAGCCCCAGCGTGAGCATGTAGAACACCACCAGGCGCAGCATGGCGGCCTTGAAGGCGCCGGTGATGGCGCGCTGCGGGTCCTTCGCCTCGCCCGCCGCCACCGCCACCATCTCGATGCCGAGGTAGCTGAAGATGGAGACGATCACCCCGGTCCACATGCCACCCCCGCCGTTGGGGAAGAAACCCTGGTGCTGCAGGTAGTTCTTGAAGCCGATCGGCCCCGCCGCAGGCGCCGCATACACCAGCCAGGAGCCGATCACGATGAAGGCGACGATGGCGACGATCTTGATGGTCGAGAACAGGTATTCCACGCTGCCGAATACGTCCACGCTCATGGCGTTGACCAGGACCAGCGCCGCCGAGAACAGCGCGATCCACATCCACGCCGGCGTGCCGGGGAACCAGTACTGCATGTAGAGCGCCACCGCCGTCACTTCGGTGCCCACCGCCAGCACGATGGAAGCCCAGTAGGCGTAGCGCACCGCGAAGCCGGCCCAGGGACTGACATAGTGCTCGGCGTAGGCGCCGAAGGAGCCGGCCGTGGGATGGGCCACGGTCATCTCGGCCAGGCAGCCGATCAGCAGGATGGCGATCAGCGCGCCGATGGCGTAGCTGAGCAGCACGCTGGGTCCGGCAAAGCCGATGGCGAAGCCGCTGCCGAGGAACAGGCCGGTGCCTATGGCGCCGCCGATGGCGATCATCGACATCTGGCCGCTGGACAGGCCGCGCTGCAAACCGTCCTCGCGCGCGGCGATCGCGGCGAAGCCGCTGTTAGGGTGTGTCATGTGTGTCTCCGGTTGGCCGCTTGGCGCGGGTTGCGCGCGGCTCTTGTTGGGGATGGATCAGATGCCGAAAAATTCGCTGGCGTTGCCGCCAAGGAGGCGGCCGGTGCGCTGCGCGCCGAAGCCGGCGTCCCGTATCAGCTTGCCGGCTTCCTGCTCGCCCAGCGGATAGGGATAGTCCGAGCCCAGCATCACGCGGTCCTCGCCCATCACGTCCACCAGCAGGCCCAGGGCGCGCGGGTCGAACACGGCCGAATCCACGTAGAAGCGCTTGACGTAGGACGACGGCGGCTGCGGGCAGTTCTCGCGCACGATGTCGCGCTGCTGCCAGGCGTTCTCCACGCGGCCCAGCAGGAAGGCGAAGCTGCCGCCGCCGTGCGCGAAGCAGATCTTCAGCGATTCGGGCAGGCGTTCGAAGGCGCCGGACATGATCAGCGACAGGATGCCCAGCTGCGTCTCGGCCGGCATGGCCACCAGCCATGGCAGCATCCACTTCTTCATGCGCGCGTCGCCGCCCATCATGTCCCACGGGTGCACCAGCAGCGGAATGCCGTCGTGCGCGCAGTGGGTGAGGAAGCGCAGCAGGCCCTCGTCGTCGAGGTCCAGGTTGCCCAGGTGGTTGCCGATCTGGACGCCGACGTGGCCGTTGGCCTTGGCGCGGCTCGCTTCGCGGCAGGCCGCGTCGATGTCCTGCAGCGGCACCTGGGCCAGCGCCTTCAGGCGCGCCGGATTGTGCGCGCACAGTTCCAGCGCGTAGTCGTTCATGCGTTCGGCCCACGGCAGCGCCAGGTCGATCGGATAGCTGTAGCCGAACATCACGGGCGTGGCGCACATCAGCTGCACGTCCACGCCGGAGCGGTCCATTTCCTCGATGCGGCGCGCCGGGTCCCACAGCGCCGAATACACGGGCCGGAACGGCTGGTCGCCGGTCATGATCATGCCGTGGCCGTTGTCCTGCACACGCAGCCAGGGCGCCTTGTGCTTGTCCAGCGCGGCCGCCTCGGCCTGCGTGATGGGCGGGAAAAAGTGGCTGTGGATGTCGATTACCTTGTTCGCTTGCGTCATTTCGCCCCCAGTTTGCCGGGGTGGACCTCGCCGCACTGCGGGCATGCGCGCAGGCTGGCGTCGCCGTAGAAGCGCTCGAACAGCGGCGGAAGGTCCTTGACGATGCTCTGCAGCTGGGTCTCGACGCGGTGCACCAGGTGGTTGCACGACAGGCAGTACCACTCGAAGGCGTCCAGCATGCCCTGCGGGCGCTGGCGCTCGATCACCAGGCACAGGCTGCCCGCCTCCGGGCGCTGCGGCGAATGGCGCACGTGCGGCGGCAGCAGGAAGATGTCGCCTTCTTTCAGGTCGATGCGCTCGACCCGGCCCTCGTGCATGATGTTCAGGTAGGCGTTGCCCTTGAACTGGTAGAAGAATTCCTCCAGCGGGTCGTCGTGGTAGTCGGTGCGCTGGTTCGGGCCGCCGACCACGGTGACGATGAAGTCCGCGTCCTGCCACACCTGCTGGTTGCCAACGGGGGGCTTCAGCAGGTGCGCGTGCTCCGCGATCCACTGCTGGAAATTGAATGGTTTGCCGTATTTGTACATGGTTGCTTCCATTATTCTGGCTTGTAGGCGATGGCTTTGATTTCGATCAGCAGGTGCGGGTGCGGCAGTTGGTGCACCGCCACCGTGGTGCGCGTGGGGCCGGTGTAGTCGAAGTATTCGCCATATACTTCGTTATAGCCGCCAAAATCGTTCATGTTGACCAGGAAGGCGCTGATTTCGACGATATCCTCCAGCCCGGCCCCGGCGCTGGCCAGGATGTCGCGCATATTGTCGATCACGGCGCGGGTCTGGACACGGATGTCGAGTTGCGTGGTGCCCATGTCGTCCACCTCCACGCCGGCCAGGCTGTTGTCTGGACGGCGCGAGCTGGTGCCGGAGACGAACAGGAAGCCGCCGGCGCGCTTCAGGTGCGGGAATTTGCCGCGCGGCCGGGCCTTGCCTTCGACCAGGTGGGCTTGCGTGCTTGTGCTCTGGCTCATGCTGCGCCTCCGGTAGTAAATTCTGCGCGCCCAAGGCCGCCGATGTCCACGCTCACGTGCAGGCCGGGCGCCAGCGCCTCGGCCGCCGTGGCGGCGCCGGCCATGATCAGCGAACCGGCGGGCAGCGTCAAGCCTGCGGCGCTGGCCAGGCGGCTGGCCTGCACCACGCTGCGCAGCGGATTGCCCAGGATGGCGCCGGTGCTGCCCATGGCCACCGGGCGGCCGTTGAAGCGCATGGTCACGCCGCGGTTGGCCAGATTGCCCAGGTCCGCCGAGAACTCGCCCACCACCACGCCGGCCGAGGAGCAGTTGTCGGCCACCACGTCTTCCAGGTTGAACTTGAAGTTGCGGAAGCGCGAATCGATGATTTCCATCGCCGGCGCCACGCCGGCCAGGTAGCCTGCGGCCTCGAGCAAGGTGAGCGGACGGTCGATCGGACGGCTGGTGAGGAAGCACAGCTCGGGCTCCACGCGCGGATGGATGAAGTGCTCCAGCGGCACCGTGGCGCCCTCCTCGTACAGCATGGCGTCCGTCAGCAGGCCCCAGATCAGGCTGTCCACGCCCATCTGCACCATCTTCGCGCGGCTGGTGAAGCCCAGCTTCACGCCCACCGGCTTTTCACCGCGCGCGTGGCGCAGCGCGATGGAGGCGCGCTGGATTTCATAAGCCTGCTCCAGCGTGAAGCCGTGCAGCGGCGCCAGCGGATCGGTTTCCCGGCGCAGGCGCGCAGCGTCGTCCAGCGTGGCGGCCAGTTCGGCGATCAGGCTGGCGCGCACACCCTGCCAGTCCGCGCCGCGCAGCATTTCGGTGGCGCCGTTCATGCCGCCTCCTTCTCGCCGCGCCGGCGCAGCAGGTCCAGCGCCACGTCCACGATCATGTCTTCCTGCCCGCCCACCATGCGGCGCTTGCCCAGCTCCACCAGGATGTCGATGGCCGGCACGCCGTAGCGCGCGGCTGCCGCCTCGGCATGGCGCAGGAAGCTCGAATACACGCCGGCATAGCCCAGCGCCAGCGTTTCGCGGTCCACCCGCACCGGGCGATCCTGCAGCGGGCGCACCAGGTCGTCGGCCGCGTTCATCAGCGCGAACAGGTCGGTGCCGTGCTGCCAGCCCATGCGGTCCACCGCGGCGATGAACACTTCCAGCGGCGCGTTGCCAGCGCCCGCGCCCATGCCGGCCAGCGAAGCGTCGATGCGGTCGCAGCCGTTTTCCAGCGCCACGATGGAGTTGGCCACGCCCAGCGACAGGTTGTGGTGGGCGTGCATGCCGGTTTGCGTTTCCGGCTTGAGCGTGTCTTTGAAGGCCCAGAAGCGCTCGGCCACGTCGGTCATCGACAGGGCGCCGCCGGAATCGACCACGTACACGCACTGCGCGCCGTAGGACTCCATCAGCTTGGCCTGGCGCGCCAGCGCCTGCGGCGTGGTCATGTGGGACATCATCAGGAAGCCCACCGTATCCATGCCCAGCTTGCGCGCATGTTCGATATGCTGGCGCGAGATGTCGGCCTCGGTGCAGTGCGTGGCGATGCGCACGATGCGCGCGCCGGCGCTGTAGGCCGCATCCAGGTCGTGCACGGTGCCGATGCCGGGCAGCAGCAGCGTGGCGATGCGGGCATGCTGCAGCACCTCGGCCACGGCCTCTATCCATTCCAGGTCGGTGTGGGCGCCGAAGCCGTAGTTGAAGCTGGAGCCGCGCAGGCCGTCGCCGTGCGCGATTTCGATGCTGTCCACCTTGGCCGCGTCCAGCGCGCTGGCGATGGCCACGGCCTGCTCCAGCGAGTACTGGTGGCGGATGGCGTGCATGCCGTCGCGCAGCGTCACGTCGGAGACGTAGATCTTGCCGTCCTTGCGATTGTTGTTGCTCATGTCTGATCCTTTACTTTGCCAGCGCGCTGGCGGCGATCTGCTCGGCCGTGGCCAGCGCCGCCGACGTCATGATGTCCAGGTTGCCCGCGTAGGCCGGCAGGTAGTGCGCCGCGCCTTCCACTTCGATGAACACCGATACCTTCAGGCCGTGCATCAGCCCTATGCCGGGGATGTTCAGCGGGCGCTCGGCCGGGATGCGCTCGAACTGCACCTGCTGCTTCAGGCGGTAGCCAGGCACGTAGGCGTTCACGCGCTGCACCATGGCCTCCACCGAGGCGCGCACTTCGTCTTCGTTGGCGGCGGCGTCGGCCAGGCAGAACACGGTGTCGCGCATCATCAGCGGCGGCTCGGCGGGGTTGAGCACGATGATGGCCTTGCCCTGCTCCGCGCCGCCAACCGTGACGATGGCGCGCGAGGTGGTCTCTGTGAATTCGTCGATATTGGCGCGCGTGCCCGGTCCGGCGGACTTGCTGGCGATGGAGGCCACGATCTCCGCGTAGTGCACCCTGGTCACCTGGGACACGGCGCGCACGATGGGGATGGTGGCCTGGCCGCCGCAAGTGACCAGGTTCACGTTGGGGCTGTCCAGGTGCTGGTCCAGGTTCACCACCGGCACCACATAGGGGCCGATGGCGGCGGGTGTGAGGTCGATCACGCGCACGCCATGCCATTGCAGCAGGCGGTTGTGCTCAGCATGGGCGCCGGCCGATGTGGCGTCGAAGGCCAGCTTGATCTTGTCGAAGCCGGGCAGCGCGGCCAGGCCGGCCACGCCCTCGTGGGTGATGGGCACGCCCAGGCGCGCGGCGCGGGCCAGGCCGTCCGACTCGGGGTCGATGCCGACCATGGCGCCCATTTTCAAGTGCCTGGCGTTGCGCAATACCTTGATCATCAAATCGGTGCCGATGTTGCCGGAGCCGATGATGGCGACCGGCCAGCGCTGGTCGTCTTGCGTTGTGTGTTCCATTTTGTCTCCTGTTTTTGATGCTGTTGGCGGTTCTGCGGCGGCTTAGCCCGCAGGGCGTAACCCGCCGAACGCGGCGCGCACGCTGCCCAGTCCTTCGATACTCGCTTCGAACACGTCGCCCGGCTGCGCCGCGCACATCGGCCCCAGCGCGCCGGTCATGACGATGTCGCCGGCCTGCAGCGGGCTGCCGAGGCGGGCCATGGTATCCGCCAGCCAGATGGCGGCGCGCAATGGGTTGCCCAGGCATGCGGCGCCTGCCCCGACCGACACCTGCTCGCCGCGCCGCTCCATCACCATGCCGCAGCCGGCGATGTCGAAGGCGTCCAGCTTCACCGGCCGCGAGCCCAGCACGAACAAGCCGCTCGACGCGTTGTCGGCAATGGTGTCGGCCAGCCGGATGTCCCAGTTGGCGATGCGGCTGCCGACGATCTCGATGGCCGGCAAGGCATAGGCCGTGGCGCGCAGGATGTCGGCCAGCGTGTTCTGTTCATGCGGCAGCGAACGCTCCAGCACCAGCGCGATCTCCGCTTCCACCTTGGGCTGCAGCACGCGGCCCGGCGCCACTTCCTCGCCGTCGCACAGCGCCATGTCGGCGAACAGCATGCCGAAGTCCGGCTGGTCCACGCCCAGCTGCTTCTGCACCGCCAGCGAAGTCAGGCCGATCTTGCGCCCCACCAGCCGGCGGCCGCGCACCAGCCAGCGCTCCGTATTCAGTTTCTGTACCGCATATGCCGCTTCCACGCCGCCTTCGCCTATCAGTTCGCGCACCGGCTTGCACGGCTCGCCGTACTGGTGGGCGTCCCACAGCATGTCCGCCGCCTGCTGGATGGCGGCGCTCATGGCTGCACCGCCTGCACAAAGGTGAACTCGATTTCCACCGAGGCGCCCAGCGGCAGCGCGCTCACGCCGATGGAGGTGCGCGCCGGAGGGATCACGCCCGGCGTGAACACCGCTTCCCAGGCCGCGTTGATTTCCCCGAACAGGTCCAGCCGCGTGGTGTAGATGCGGGCGATGAGCAGCTCGTCCATCGATACGCCGTAGTCCGGCAGCGCGCGCTGCAGGCTGCGCAGGATGGCGGCCGCTTCGGCCCCGGGACCGCCGGCCACCAGCTCGCCGCTGGCCGGGTCCAGCGCGATCATGCCCGACAGCTGCACGGTGCCGCCGATGCGCACGCAAGGGCTGTAGCGGAAGCGCGGCGCCGCGATGGCGGGCGATTGGATGGTGATGCGTTGCATGTCGGACCTCACAGTTTGATGCAGATGTTGGACACATCCGAATAGAAATCGAGCGAGTAGCGGCCGCCCTCGCGCCCCAGGCCGGAGAGCTTGACACCGCCGAACGGCGTGCGCAGGTCGCGCAGATACCATGTGTTGACCCACACCAGGCCGACGTGGATGCGGCGCGCCACGCGGTGGGCGCGGGACAGGTTGGTGGTCCACAGCGCGCAGGCCAGGCCGTAGTCGCTGGCGTTCACGCGCCGCACCACTTCATCCTCCGCGTCGAAGGGCGCGATGTGGCACACGGGGCCGAAGATCTCTTCGGTCACGCAGCGCGCGCTGTCCGGCAGGCCGGTCCACACGGTGGGCTGCACGTAGGCGCCGTTGTCGCGCGCGTCGCCGAAGCGCGGCACGCCGCCGCCGGCCACCACGGTGGCGCCTTCCTGCACCGCCAGGCGGTAATAGCCCAGCACCTTGTCGCGGTGGCCGTGCGAGATGAGCGGCCCCATGTCCACGCCCGCTTCGTCCGGGTAGCCGATCTTCAGCGCCTCGGCCTTGGCCTTGATGGCGGCCACGAAGCGCTCGAAGATGGGGCGCTCTACGTAGACCCGCTCGGAGCACAGGCACACCTGGCCGGAGTTGGTGAAGGACGAGCGCATCACGCCCGCCACGGCGGCGTCGAAGTCGGCGTCGGCGAAGACCACGGCGGCGTTCTTGCCGCCCAGTTCAAACGACACTTCCTTCACGCCGTCCGCCACCGCCTTCATGATGGTGCTGCCGGTGCGCGATTCGCCGGTGAAGGTGAGCGCGTCGATGCCCTTGCTCTCGGTGAGGAACTGGCCGGCCGAACCGGCGCCGAAGCCGTGCACCAGGTTGAACACGCCGCGCGGCATGCCCGCCTCGTGCATCACTTCGGCCAACAGCGTGGCCGTGGCGGGCGATTCCTCGGACGGCTTGGCCACCACCGCGTTGCCGCAGGCGAGCGCCGGCGCCACCTTCCAGGTCAGCAGCAGCAGCGGAAGGTTCCACGGCGAGATGATGCCGACCACGCCGAGCGGCTTGCGCACCGTGTAGTTCAGGGCGCCGGCGCCGTCGGCCGTGGCCATTTCGAAGGCGTCCGTGTTGGCGCAGGCGGCCAGGTCGGCGAAGGTGCGGAAGTTGGCGATGCCGCGCGCAATATCCAGCGTGCGCGCCTGCTCCAGCGGGCGGCCGGTGTCGGCCACCTCGGCGGCCACGAATTCGTCGAAACGGGCGGCGATGCCGTCGGCCACCTTGTGCAGCATGGCGGCGCGCTGCTGCACGCTCATGGCGCCCCACGGCCCTTGCAGGGCGCGGCGCGCGGCGGCCACGGCGGCTTCCACGGTGGCCCGGTCGGCCTCGCAGACCTGGGCGGCCAGGCTGCCGTCCACCGGGTTGATGTTATCGAAGGTAGCCGCGCTGGCGACGAATTCGCCGTCGACGTAGTTGCGCAGCAGGGCTGGCGATGCAGGTTTCAAGTCGGTCTCCTATGTTCTCGTGTACAGCTTGGAAACGAGTATAGAAAGACACGGCAATAAAATATAATGAATACTTCGGCTCTGGATATTCCAGAAATTGATACCAGCGCGCTACAGCTCCCCGGCCGCCTGCGTCAGGCAGGCGATGAAGCGGGCGGCGGCCGGCGTGCTGGCGCGGTCTTCGCGCACCGAGTAGCCGATGCGGCCGAAGGCGCCGATGTCGCCCAGCTCCAGTATCGCCAGCAGCTTCATTTGCGCGAAGTGCTGCGCCACGGCGCGCGGCATCAGGTTGATGGCCTGCATGGACTGCATCAGGCCGATATTGGTCAGCAGCGACAGCGACTCGACGATATTGCCCGGCATGGCCAGGCCGGCGTCGGTGAACAGGCGCTCGGCGGTGATGCGCGCCGGCGATTCCATCGGCGGCAGCAGCCAGGGCCAGGCCAGCAGTTCGCGCAGGCCGATGCCGGCGCGCTGCGCCAGCGGATGCTCGCTCCACACCACCGCGCACAGCGCTTCCTGGAACAGCTCCGTGTGGCGGAAGCTGTACATGCGCGCCAGCGGCAGGTCGGCCTCGGGCAGGCGGCCCACCACCAGGTCCAGCTCCCCGGTGGCCAGCGCCGGGAACAGGCGGTCCAGCGGACCCTCGCGCACGGTGATGAGGATGCCGGGCCGCTCGGCCTTGAGCTTGGAAATGGCCAGCGGCAGCAGCCGCGCGGACGCGGATATCAGCGTGCCGACGATGACGTGGCCCGAGTCGCCGCTGCGGAAGGCGTTCAGTTCATCGGTGAGGTAGCGCAGCTCGGCGATCACGGACTTGACGCGCGCGCCCAGCAAGGTGGCGTAGCAGGTGGGCACCACGCCCCGGTTGGTGCGCTCGAACAGCTCCACGCCCAGGTCGCCCTCCAGTTCCTGGATGGCCTTGGTGACGGCAGGCTGCGTGAGGTTCAGTTCCTTGGCGGCGCGCGCGATGGAATGCGAGGCGAGCACGCGGTCGAAGATCAGCAGCGGCTTGAGTTTCAGGCGGCGCAGCATGCCGTCCACCAGCGGGAGGTCAGCACGCGGCGGGTCGGCGCGCAGCGGGTCGGTATCTTCAGGCCGCATGGCTGGCCTGGCGCTCGCGCATCACTTCCAGCACGTGCACGCTGAGACGGTGGGCATGGTCGCGCATGGCGAGGTAGGCGCGTTCCGCGTCGGACGCCAGGATGGCGTTGACGATGGCTTCGTGCTCGTCGTGCGACTGCGCCAGGCGGCGCTCCACCCCGCCCTGCGCGGCGCGGAACTGGTTGAGCCGGGCGCGCAGCTTTTCTATGCTCTCGGCCAGGCTCTTGTTGTGCGCCCCGGCGCAGATCAGCTGGTGGAACTTGGCGTTCAGTTCCAGGTAGCCGTCCTCGTCGCCGTGGTCCATGCACTCCACGCCCTGCAGGTGGAACAGCTCCAGCTGCTTTTTCTGCACGGCGCTCATGCGCTCGGCGCTGATGCGGCAGCACAGCGCCTCCAGCTCGCCCAGCGCTTCCAGCGTGTCGGCCAGCTCGTCCAGGCTGATGCTGATGACCACCCCGCCCTTGCGCGGGCGCAGTTCGACCAGGCCGGCATTGGCCAGTTCGCGCAGCGCCTGGCGCACCGGCGTGCGCGATACCTTGAAGCGCTCGGAGATGGCGTTTTCTTCCAGGCTCGCGCCCGGTTCGACGGCGCCGTTGATGATTTCGTCTGCAAGGATGCGATAAAGCCGCATCGAAATGGTTTCCATGGTTCTCGATCTTTTTGTTTTGGTGAAAATCGTCCGCCCTACACTATATCGCGAACAGGCGGTTCAGGGCAGCCAGTCCTTTGAACTCCAGCGCGTTGCCGGACGGGTCGCAGAAGAACATGGTGGACTGCTCGCCGGGCTGGCCGGCGAAGCGCACGTGGGGCTCGACCACGAACTGCACGCCGGCGGCGCGGGTCCGTTCGGCCAGCGCATTCCAGTGCGGCATGTCGAGCACGATGCCGAAGTGCGGGATAGGCACCGCGTCGCCGTCCACCAGGCCGGCGCCGGCGGCCGGCTGCAGGTCCGCTTTCAGGTGCAGCGAGAGCTGGTGGCCCATGCAGTCGAAGTCCACCCAGCGCCCGGTGCTGCGGCCTTCGGTGAAACCGAGCACGCCGCCGTAGAAGGCGCGCGCCTCGTCCAGGTCGCGCACGAAGAAGGCCAGGTGGAAGGGGAACAAGGCTTGCATCATCTATCCTTTCAAAACAGCGAGGTGAGCATCCTGGTGCCGACGATCAGCAACAGGCAGGCGAACAGTTTTTTCAATTTGGCCACCGGCAGCGCGTGCGCCATGCGCGCGCCCAGCGGCGCCGTGAGCATGCTGGCAATGGCGATGGCGGCCAGCGCGGGCAGGTAGACGAAGCCCAGGCTGTGCTCCGGCAGCGCCGCCACGCGCCAGCCGTTCAGCACATAGCCCGCCACGCCGGCTGCGGCAATGGGGAAACCCAGCGCGGCGGAGGTGCCGATGACGGTGTGCAGCGGCACGTTACACCATGTCATGAACGGCACGGACAAGGTGCCGCCGCCTATGCCCACAAAGCTGGACACCACGCCGATGGCGCCGCCGGAGGCCAGCATGCCGCCGGTTTGCGGCAACTGGCGCGTCGGCTTGGGTTTGATGTTCATCAGCATCTGGATGGCGACGAAGTAGGCGAAGCAGATGAAGATCAATTTAAGCACATTGGTGGACATGCGCGCCGCCAGCCACACGCCGGCCAGCGTGCCGGCCACGATGCCGGGCGACAGCCGCCGCACCACCGACCAGTCCACGGCGCCGCGCTTGTGGTGCGAGCGCAGGCTGGCCACGGAGGTGAACAGGATGGAGGCCATCGACGTGCCCAGCGCGAGGTGCAGCGTGTATTCCGGCGGGAAGTGGTGGGCCGTGTAGACGAAGGTCAGCACCGGCACGATGACGGTGCCGCCGCCGACGCCGAGCAGGCCGGCCAGCACGCCGGCGCATGCGCCGAGCGCGATATATAAGAGGATGTCCATGGTTTCTATAAAAGTGTGCAGGCCTGGGCGAAGTCCAGGCGCGGGCTGCGGGGGAAGAGCTGGGCGTGGTCGCCATAGCCCAGGTTGCAGAGGAAGTTGACCTTGACGCGGCCGTCCGGGAAGAAGGCGCGGTTGACGGCTGCCGCGTCGAAACCGGACAGCGGGCCGCAGTCCAGGCCGAGCGCACGCGCCGCCAGCATCAGCCACGCGCCTTGCAGGCTGCTGTTGCGGAAGGCGGTCGACTCGGCCAGCGCGGCGCTGGCCTCGAACATGGCGCCCGCCCCCGGATTGTGCGGGAACAGCTGCGGCAGGTGCTCGTGGAAGCGCGTGTCGTAGGCCACCACGGCCACCACCGGCGCCGTGCGCACCTTGTCCACGTTGCCGGGGCTGAGGGCGGGCAGCAGGCGCGCCTTGGCCTGGTCCGTGCGCAGGAACAGGAAGCGCGCCGGGCAGCCGTTCACGCTGGTCGGGCACAGCCTGGCAAGGCCGTAGAGCTGCTCCAGCAGCGCGTCGTCCACCGCGCGCGGCAGCCAGGCGTTGTGCGAGCGGGCCTGGCGGAACAGCAGGTCGAGCGCGCTGTCCTCCACCCGGGGCGGGGCGGCGTTCATGCGCCCTCCCCGGCCGGCTGCGGCTTGTAGGCCACCACCGTCAGCTCCACCACCATGTGCGGATGCGGCAGTTGCTGCACGCCGACAGTGGTGCGGGCGGCGCGGCCGTTGAAATGCTCGGCGTAGATGGCGTTGTAGGCCTGGAAGTCGGCCATGTCGGTCAGGTAGGCGGTGACGGCCACGCAGTCGGACAGGCGCGCGCCGGCCTGGGCCAGCGCCGCCTCCACTTTGGCGATCACGACGCGGGTCTGGTGCGCCGCGTCGAACACCACGCCGCCCTGCGGCAGGTGGCGCACGCCGGCGATGCTGCCGTCGGCCTGGCGTGCGCTCATGCCCGAAACGTGGATGTAGTCCCCGGCGCGGCAATAGGCCGGGTAGCGCCCCAGCGGCGCGATGCGCTGCACGGCCGCGCTCATGCCTGCTCCAGTGCCGGCATGGCGAAGCCGGCGGCGACCAGCTCGGCCAGCAGCGCGGCCTGCTGCTGCGCGCTCAGCGGCGACAGCGGCGGGCGCTGTATCCGCCACTGTTGCTGGTCGCGGTAGTGGCCGATGGCCCACTTCAGCGCGGCGATCATCGGATACTTCTGGAAGATCTGCCGCACCCGGTCCACCTGCTGCTGCGCCAGCGGCGCGCCCTGCTCCGCCCAGTTGGCGCACAGCGAGGCGATGGCGGCCGCATTCACATTGATGGTGGCGGAGATGCAGCCGGCCGCTCCCAGCGGCATGGCGCGCGACAGGAAGCTTTCCGAGGCGGGGAAAATCGACAGCTGCGGGAAGTTGCGCAGCATGGCTTCGATATTGGCCCAGTCGCCGTTGCTGTCCTTGACCCCGGCGATCTGCTCCGGATAGCGTTTGGCCAGACGCTCGATCAGGCCCAGGCTGATCGGCACGCCGGAGAAGGCGGGGATGTGGTACAGGAAAAGCCGCAGGTCCGCGTCGCCCACGCGCTCGATCACTTCCGCGTAGTAGGCGAACAGGCCGTCGTCGCTGACGCCCTTGTAGAAGAACGGCGGCAGCACCAGCACGCCGGCGCAGCCGTGCAGCAGCGCGTGGCGGCTTAGCGCAACCGTGTCCGGCAGCGCGCTGCAGCCGGTGCCGGGCAGCGTGCGCGTGAAATCGATGCCGCGCCCGCCCAGGCGGTCCAGCAGCATCATGCGCTCGGCCAGCGACAGCGAGTTGGCTTCGCTGTTGGTGCCGAAAATGGCCAGGCCCGCGCCTTGCCGCTGCAGCCAGAGGCAGTGCGCGGCGTAGGCCTCGAAGTCGATGTCGAGCGCGGGCGTGAAGGGGGTGACAGCAGGCGCGAAGGCGCCGCTCAGCCGTGGTGGTGCCATGGTCAAGTCTCCTGATTGGATAGGGGCCGCGTGCTGTCGAGGAAGTCGATCAGCGCGGGGCCGAAGCTTAGGTCCGCCGTGTCCAGATGGGCGACGATGGAAGTGTGGTTGTGGCCCGGGACTTGCAGGAAGCGCAGTCCCTTGGCGCCGGCTTGCTGCGCGCGCTGGAAGAACTCGGCGCCGTAGGCGTCCAGGTGCGGATTCTCGTACTCGGCGACGGCGACCAGCGTGGGCAGGTCCAGGCGGGCGGCATGGGTGACGGGCGAGCGCTGCTCATATAGCGATTCGTCGCTGCCCCAGTAGGCGCGCACGCCGGCCGCGTTCGGGTTGTCCGCGCGCGCATCGGCCCGCAGCCGCGCGCTGATCAGGACCAGGCCGGACAGGCCGTGGCCCGCATGCTTGCCGGCGCCCGCCCCGCCTATGTCCAGCGCGTAGCTCGCCGCATGGGCGCCGCCGGCGGAATGGCCGATCAGCACGATGTGCTCCGGGTTGCCGCCATGGGCGCCGGCATGGGCGCGCAGCCAGTCCAGCGCCTGCGCCACGTCGTCCGCGCCACCGGGGAACGGCGCTTCCGGCGCGAGCCTGTACTCGAGGTTCACCGCCAGGTAGCCGTGGCGGGCGATGTAGCGCGTGACGTTGCCGTAGATTTCGGCGTTGCTGTTCATATTCCCGCGCATGAACGCCCCGCCGTGCACGAACACCGCCACCGGCGCACCGCGCGCCGGCGTGGCCGCGCTGCGGTAGATGTCCAGCCGCTGGCGCGGGTGGGCGCCATAGACCAGTCCCGCATGGACGCTGATGCCGCGCCGGTCCGCAGCCGCCAGCAGCGGCGTGTAGGCCGCCACCACCTGCTCGCGGTGCCGGTTGATATCATCCGCCCACACCGGCCCCATGGCCCTGAGCGCCGCCGCGTCCTGCGCCGGCAGGCCTTCGAAGGGCAGCATCAGTACACCCCCATGATGCGGCTCAGCTGCGCGATGTATTCGCCGTAGCGCGGATTGGTCTTCACATGCTCCGGCTTGCGCGGACGCGGCAGGTCTATGCTGATGTCGTGGATGATGCGGCCCGGACGGCCGGACATCACCAGCACCCGGTCGGACAGGAACACCGCCTCCTGGATGCTGTGCGTCACCAGCAGCACGGTCTTCATGTGCTCCTGCCAGATGCGCAGCAGCTCCACGTTCAGCAGGTCGCGCGTGAGCGCGTCCAGCGCGCCGAAGGGCTCGTCCATCAGCAGTATCTTCGGGTCCAGCGCCAGCACCTGGCCGATAGAGGCACGCTGGCGCATGCCGCCCGACAGCTGGTGCGGATAGCTGTTCTCGAAGCCCGACAGGCCCAGCGTGCGCACCAGTTCGCGCACCTTGCCCGCCAGCGCCTCGCGCGGCAGCTTGCGCAGCTCGGCGCCCAGCAGCATGTTCTGCTCCACGGTCAGCCAGGGCAGCATATTACTGGTCTGGAACACCACGCCGATCTCCGCCACCGGCTGCACCATGGCGCGGTTGCACACCTGGACCAGCCCTTCGCTGTGCGGGACCAGCCCCGCCACGATGCGCAGCAAGGTGCTCTTGCCGCAGCCGCTGGGCCCCAGGATGGAGACGAACTCGCGGTCGCGGACCGTCAGCGACACGTCCTCCAGCGCGTTGACGGCTTGCTTGCCGGGGAAGCGCTTCACCACATTGGCCACGCGTATCACGTCCGCCTGCGGCGCGGCGCCGGATGCGGGTGCGGGTGCGCCATGCTGCGTATTCATTATCTTCAGGTTCATGCCGATTTCCCCCTCCACCACACCGCGCGCGACGCCACTTCCACGGCCCAGTACAGCAGGCTGGCCAGCAAGGTGATCGCCAGGATGGCGGCAAACATCAGATCCGTCTGGGCGTTGGCCGTGGCCAGCGTCATCAAGTGTCCCAGTCCTTTTTCCGCGCCGATGAATTCACCGACCAGGGCGCCGATCACCGCCAGCGGCATGGCGATCTTCACGCCGTCCACAAAGCTGGGCAGCGCGGACGGCAGCTGCAGGCGCAGCAGCGTGTCCCAGCGCGAAGCGCCGAGCGCGCGGAAGTGCTCGTCGAGGTTGGCCGCAATGCCCGACAGCCCGCCCAGCGTGGCGATCACCAGCGGGAAGAAGGCAAACAGGAAGGTGGACGCCAGCTTGGAGCCGAAGCCGTAGCCGAACCACACGATCATCAGCGGCGCCAGCGCAATCTTCGGCATGCTTTGCAGCGCCGTGATGAAGGGATACAGCGTGCGCCGCGCGAAGGCGTTGAAATGGATCGTTACGCCCAGCACCACGCCGCCGGCCACCGCCAGCGCAAAGCCGGCCAGCACTTCCAGCAGCGTGACCCAGCATTCGGACAGCAGCAGTTCGCGCTGCTCCCAGCCCGCCGCCAGCACCTTGCTCAACGGCGGCATCAGATAGCTGCGCACGCCGCTGAGCGCAACGCCGTACTCCCACAGCAGCGCGAACGCGCCCCAGAACAGCACCGTTTCCACAGTTCGTTTCATGGGCCCTCCTCAGCTCTTGCCCGATTTCGCATCCACCACCGCTTGCGGCGGCGGCACCACGAAATGCTTGAAGCGGTACTGGTCGAAGGAATCGATGTTGCGCTCCCAGACTTTGGCTTCGTAGCCGCTGCCGGGCGGGATCTGCGTCATCTCGCAATACACTTCCACGTTGTTGCCGTCCGGGTCCTTGAAGACCAGGAACAGGTTTTCGCCCGGGCCGTGCTTGCCGATGCCGCGCACGATCTCCACGCCGTGCGCTTTCAGCACTTCCACCGTGCGGTCGATCTCCGCGCGGTCTTCCACCAGGTAGGAGAAGTGCTCCACGCCGGGGCGGCCATAGTGCGGCAGGTCGTTCATGCCGGGCGAGCCGGCGGGAATCTGGGACAGCGCCAGGTCGTGGTGGTCCTGGCCCGCGCGCAGGAACACCATCTGGTCGCCGATCCAGTCCGATACCGTCAAGCCCACCACTTCGGTATAGAAGCGCGCGGACTTGTGGATGTCCCGCACCATCAGCACCAGGTGTCCGAGTTTCTTGGGTCGCAGCTTTTCCATCTCACTCTCCTACAAAACGGTTGGTATAGATTTCGGACGTCTTGACCTGTGCGGTCACGCTGAAGGCCTTCTTCACGAATTCGGCGGTGGCCTGCATGCGCTCGTCGTGCATCCAGCCGGTCTTCTTCGTGGACGACTCGGGGGCGTGCATCAATTCGCTGGTCTCCTCGATCTGCTGGCGCAGCACGGACTTGTCGATCAGCTTTTGCTGGCGGGCGATCAGCTCCACCGCGTCGGCCGGGTTTTTGGCCTGGTAGTCATAGCCCCGGTAGGTGGCCGCCACGAAGCGCTTGACCAGGTCGGGATTGGAGGCGATCAGCTTCTCGCTGGTGACGATGCCGTTGCCGTACAGGTTGAGCTTGAAGTCGCGGTAGCGCAGCGCGCCGATCTTGATGTCGTTCTTCTGCGCCATGCGCTCCAGCACCGGCTTGTTCGCGCCTTCCCAGCATTCGGCCAGGTCGATGGAACCGTCCAGGAAAGCGGTGTTGATCACGGCCGGGTCGAGGCGCAGCAGCTTCACGTAGTCCGGCGGCAGGTTGTTGGCGGCGAGCCAGGCCGGGATCACGTTGTGCAGCGGCGAGGCCGCGCCGCCGCCGATGACCAGGCCTTTCAGGTCGGCGATGGTCTTGATCTTGCGGCTGGGCTTTTCGACGTAGCACAGCGCCGCCGGCCAGCGCGTGTTGATGGCGCCCACCATGACGGTCTTGCCGCCCTGCGCGCGGTTCAGCATCACGCTGATCGGATCGCCGTAGCCGAACTCGAACAGGCCCTGGTCCACTTCATTGACGGTGCGCTGGCCGCCGTAGCCGCGCGTGGCGCTCACGTCCAGGCCCGCTTCGGCGTAGTAGCCCTTGGCGATGGCCACCAGCACGCCGCTGGTGCTGCCCTGCGGCAGCCAGGCCAGGTTGAAGCGCACGGCGTCCGCCGCCAGCGCGGGCGCGGCGCTGGCCAGCGCGGCCGCCGCCGCCGTGGCGGTGACGGCCCGGCGCAGCAGGCGCCGGGACCTCATGCCGCCTCCTTGCGCGCAGGCGCTGCAACCACGCGGTTGCGGATGCTGCCGATGCTCTCGATGGTGGCCACCATCTCGTCGCCGGGTTTCAGGTACACGCCGCGCCCCATGCCCACGCCGTTCGGGGTGCCGGTGGCCAGCAGGTCGCCCGGCTTCAGCGTCAGCATGCCGGACAGGTAAGCAATCTGCTCGGCGATGTTGAAGATCATGGCGTCGGCGGTGTCGTCCTGCATCATCTCGCCGTTCACGGAGAGCTGCATGCGCAGGCCCTGCGGCCGCTCGATGCAGGCGCGCGGCACCACCCACGGACCGATGGGGCCGAAGGTGTCGTGGCTTTTGCCCCGGAACCAGTCGTGCTTGAAGGGATAGTCGCTGCGGCGGTTCAGGTCGCGCGCGGTAACGTCGTTGAACACCGTGTAGCCGGCGATGTAGTCGTAGGCCTCCTCCACGCTGACGTTGCGGCAGGCCTTGCCGATGATGACGCCCAGCTCCACTTCCCAATCCAGCTTTTCGGTATCGGCCGGCATGACGACGTCGGTATCGGTGGCGGTGATGCTGGTCTCCGCCTTCATGAAGCAGAACGGCGCGCTCTCTTCGCGCGGCGCCAGTTCGGTGCCCATCTCGCGGGCATGCTCGTAGAAGTTGGACGCCGCGCCGAAGATGCGGCCCGGCGTGTACGGCACGCCGATGCGATAGGACTGCGGCGCCAGCGCCGCCACCCGGCCGGCACGCAGCAGTTCCGGCAGGGCCAGCGCCATCTGGCCGAACAGCGGCGCGGCGGCCTCCCAGTTAGCGAGGGCCGCGTCCAGGTCCGCCGCCACGCGCGGCTGGTTGCCGGCCACGCCCAGCGCGCCGGCTTCCACCAACTGGCCGACGTCGTACAGGGCCTCGTCCACCACCAGCGCCAGTTTCGCGCCAGCGCCGCCCTGCTTCAGTTCATATGTTGCGATTGCATGCCACATCTCTGTCTCCTTGTTGTTGATGGGAATACGATAATCTCTATCCGTATACATATCAAGTTAAATGTGTGAAAATTTTCCTCACTTAACCAGGGAGGATGAAAAATGGACTTGTCGATGAAGCCGCAGCTGCTCCTGCTGATCAGCATGGCGGCGCCGTTTGTGGAAGAAATACAGAGCCGCTGGCCCATGGCGGCGCTGCCGGATGCGGCCGCGCTGGAGCGGCTGGCGCGCAACAGCGCTGCGCAGCTGGCCGGCGTGCGCGTGGTGATCACCAACGGCAGCACGGGCCTGTCGGCGGCGCAGATGGATGCGCTGCCGGCGCTGCGGCTGGTGTGCAGCTATGGCGCGGGCTACGAGAACATCAATCTGGCTGCGGCCGACGCGCGCGGCATCACGGTGACGCATGCGCCGGGCGTGAACAACGCCACGGTGGCGGACCATGCGCTGGCGCTGATGCTGGCCAGCGCGCGCGGCCTGCCGGCGCTGGACCGCGCGGTGAAAGCGGGCCACTGGCTGGCGCACCGCATGGCGCGGCCTGCGGTGCACGGCAAGCGGCTGGGCATCGTCGGCATGGGCAATATCGGCGCATTGATTGCGCGGCGCGCGGCGGCGTTCGACATGGAGATTGCCTACACCACGCGCAGCCCCAGGCCGGAACTGCCCTACCGGCATGTGCCGGCGCTGCTGGAACTGGCGCGCAGCAGCGACTATCTGGTGCTGGCCTGCCCCGGCGGCGCGGCCACGCGCCACCTGGTGGATGCGGCCGTGCTGGAGGCGCTGGGGCCGCAGGGTTTCCTGGTCAATATCGCACGCGGCAGCGTGGTGGACACGGCGGCGCTGATGCGGGCGCTGGAGCGGCGCGCCATCGCAGGGGCGGCGCTCGATGTGATAGAGCATGAACCGGCGCTGCCGCCGGGTGCTGCCCTGATGGACACGCTGATACTGACGCCGCACATTTCGGGCCGCTCGCCGGAAGCGCAGTTGGCGCAGCATGAAGTCCTGCTGGCCAACCTCGCCGCGCATTTCGCCGGCGGCCCTCTGCGGCACGCGCTCGCTTAGCTGATGCCGCTGCGGTCCGCCACCAGGTCCGGGTGGCGCAGCGCCGGACCGGCGCTGCTCGCGTCGGCGCCCACATCCTTCACGGCGCCGCCCCAGCCATGGTCGGTCAGATCGACGATCACGCCGTTTGGATCGCGGTACTTCACCTCATAGAAGATATTGCCCTTCACGGGCACTTCGCCCATGTAGTAAGTGCCGCCGGCCGCTTCCGCGCTGGCGCGCGCGGCGCCGATTTCATCGACCCACATGCCGATGTGGTGCAGGCCGACGAAGTCCCGTCCGCGCTCGCCGGCCGCTTCGTCGGTCTTGTAATTCAGCAGCGCGATCGACATCACGCCGTCGCTCAGGTAGACGCCGCGCGCAAGCGAGGAGTCGGTTTCGCCGACCTTGCGGAAACCGAAGGCGTTGACGTAGAACTCGGCCGTTTTCCATGGATCGGGCACGGAAATGGCGATGTGGCGTAGCTTGGTGCTCATGGTTACTCCAGTGTGGTGGTTGATCTGCTTTTCCATTCTAACCAGCCGAAATTTATATGTATACTTTTAAATACATTTGTATTTATCCGTATACATAGAAAAACGAAGGGTCTATCATCGGCTCCATCACACAACCTGGAGACGAAAAATGAAGGCTTGGGCAATCGCGGCGCTGGCCGCCGGCAGCGCCGCTTCCACGCAGGCGGCGGACAATGTGAGCATCTACGGCTTCCTGAAAGTGAACGTGGAAAGCGTGGCGGCCGGCGGCGTGCGGCAGCAGCGCGTATCGAACGACCTGTCGGTGCTGGGCTTCCGGGGCAGCGAGGATCTGGGCGGCGGCATGCAGGGCTTCTACCAGATCGAGATGCCGGTGGCGGTCGATACCGGCGGCGGCGGCGACTTCACGCGCAACACGGCCGTGGGCCTGCGCGGCGGCTTCGGCCAGCTGCTGCTGGGGATATGGGAGTCGCCCTACCGCTACGTTTCCGTGTACGCGGTGGACCCTTTCACGGCGGGTATCTTCGCTTCCAACGCCATCATGGGCAACGGCTTTGCCACGGCGACCAACGCTGTATCGCCGGCATCGTTCGACCGCCGCCAGAAGAATCTGGTGCAATACTCCACGCCGCCCTGGCAGGGCTGGAATGCGCGCATCGCAATCAGCGCGCGAGAAGAAAAGAACGGCGCAGCCAATCCCGGCATGGAAGCGGGACTGGTGACCTATGAGGACGCCAGGCTGTATCTGGCCTACGGAGTCGAACGGCATCGCGACTACTTCGCCGCCGGCACCACGGACATCGGCCACAAGCTGGGCGCGGCCTACAGCATGGGCGGCACGCGCCTGCGCGCCGCCTTCGAGCGGCTGCGCTACGAACCGGCGCCGGGGCGCCACCTGAGCCGCAATGCCTGGCAGCTGGCCGCCACGCACAGCAGCGGCCCGCACATCTGGCGCGCCTCTGTGACACGCGCGCTGGACACCACGGGCAGCGCCGCCACCGCCGTGGGCGGCGCTGGCAAGCCCGGCCCGGACACGGGCGCGGTGCAGTACACGGCGGGCTACGGCTATGCCTTGTCGAAGCGCAGCGAGCTGTGGGTGGCCTACACGCGCACGAACAACGAAGCGCGCGCGGCCTACAACCTGTCCGCCAATCCGATACCGGGGCTGGCTGCGGGCCAGGACCCGTCAGGCGCGGGTATCGGCATCACCCATAAATTCTAGGCCGGCAGGCTCAGAATTCCTCCCAGTCGCCGGCGGCGCCGTTTGCGACTGCGCGCGGCTTCTGCGCCGGCGCCTCGGCTTTCGCCCTGGATGCCGCCGGTGTGCCTGCCACGCGGGACAGCTTGCGCACAGGGGCTGGCCCCTTTGCAATGGAGCGGGCAGGCACTGCGCGCACCGCCTGCGCTGGCGCGCCATCGAGCTTGAATACGCTCACCACGCGCGCCAGGCCCTGCGCCCGCTCGCTGAGCGAGTCGGCGGCGGACGCGGCCTGCTCCACCAGCGCCACGTTCTGCTGCGTCAGCCCGTCCATCTGCGTGATGGCGGAGTGGATCTGGTCCAGGCCGGCGGTCTGCTCCTGGCTGGCCTCGGTGATCTCGCTCATGATGTCGGTCACGCGCTGGATGCTGGTGACGATCTCCTGCATGGTGGCGCCAGCCTGGTCCACCAGCTTGGCGCCGCTGCCCACCTTGTCCACCGAATCGTCGATCAGCGCCTTGATTTCCTTGGCCGCCGCCGCCGAACGCTGCGCCAGGTTGCGCACCTCGCTGGCCACCACCGCAAAGCCCCTGCCCTGCTCGCCCGCGCGCGCCGCTTCCACCGCCGCATTCAGCGCCAGGATGTTGGTCTGGAAGGCGATGCCGTCGATCACGCCGATGATGTCGACTATCTTCTTGGACGAGTCGTTGATGGAGCCCATGGTATCCACCACCTGCGACACCACCATGCCGCCCTTGACCGCCACTTCGGACGCCGACTGCGCCAGCTTGTTGGCCTGGCGCGAGTTCTCGGCGTTCTGCTTTACGGTGCCGGTCAGTTCCTCCATCGACGAGGCGGTTTCCTCCAGCGAGCCGGCCTGTTCGCCGGTGCGCTCGGACAGGTCCATATTCCCGGCCGCGATCTGGCCGGAGGCGCTGGAAATGGTGTCGGTGCTGCTGCGCACTTCGGCCACGATGCCGGCCAGGCTGACCTTCATCTTGTCCAGCGCCGTCAGCAGCGCGCCGATTTCATTGCTGCTGTGCGGTTCGATTTGCCCGGTCAGGTCGCCCTCCGCCACGCGCACGGCAATCTGCATGGCCTGCTGCAAGGGGCCGGAGATGGCGCCCAGCAGCAGCATGCCCACCGCAATCGCCAGCACCACGCCCACGGCCAGCACCGCGATGGTGGCATAGCGGGTGCGGTCCACGCCGGCCTGCACGGCGGCGTCGTTCTCCTTGGCGCGCTGGCCGCTGAACTCCGCCAGCGCCTTCAGCGCCACGTCGCCCACGCGGTAGGACGGGTTGATCTTCTTGATCAGCACCATCTCCGCATCGTCCCACTGCCCGGCCTTGATGGCGCCCGCTGCGGCCTTGATATTCTCCAGCCCCAGCCCCGCGCTTTTCTCGTACCACTCCTGCGCCAGCTTTTTCTCCTCGGGCGACTGGATGCTGCCCAGGTAGTGCTCCCAGTTCTTGGCCGCGCGCGCCGTGGCGTCGTCGATAATGCCCCAGTGGACGGTGAGCGCATGGTCGTGCAGCTTGGACCACTCGAAGGCCGTGTTGTGCTGCAGCGCCTGCAGGATCTGGCTGCGGCTGGTTTCCATGTCCAGCCGGATGGCGTTGCGCTCGTTGGCGTTCTCCTGGTCGCGCAGGGTCACTTCCTTGAGCAGGCTGACGGAATGATTGGCGCTGTAAATGCCCATCGCGCCGATCACCAGGATCAGCGACGTCAGAAACGCCAGGGCGAAAATGATCAGGTTCTTGATCTTCATATTGGCCAACATGTGATACTCCTTGCTTAGTCTTGGATTTTTACTGCTTTGCTATTGAAGAAGCGGTGCAAGCCGCTCCTCAGTTCTTCTACTTCTTCAAATTCGATATAGGTCACGTCGCACAAGTCATCCAGCTCGCGCAGCAGCGTGGTCTTGATCGGCGCGCCTTTCCAGACCAGGAACAGCACCGGCGTGCGCCGGCCCTGGAAGATGTGGTAGGCCAGTTCAAAGGCGCTGCTCTCGCTCATGCCGACGCGGATGTTGATCATCACGTCTGCCTCCTGCAGCAATTGCAGCCGGTGGCGGCGGAAGTTCTTCGGCGTGAACGGCAGCTCCTGTTTGCGCTCGAAGGACGTGCGGAAGGTGTCCGCGCTTTCCGCCTCGGTGCCGGTGAGGTAGAGGAAGGGATGCGGCAGGCCGTTGGCGCTGTCGATCAGCTGCAGGATGTCGGCGATCATGCCTTGCTGCTGCTGGTCGGACTCGGTGAACGGCTGGCGGATGAAGAGCTTGAGCGGCGGTACGCCCACGGCGCGTTCGCGCGTACCGCGGCGCCGTTCCGGCACTTCAGTGGCGGCTGCGGCCAGGTCGGCGGGGTCCGGCTCGCGGCGGGCGCGCGCGGCTGCGCTGACCAGCGCGATGGCTTCGCGCGCCGCCTGCGCCACGTGCGCTTCCAGCTGCGCCCTGGCCGCCTGCCGGTGCAAATCCTGCACGGACAGCAGCGTGGTGTCGTCCGCATGGCGCATGGCTTCCAGCGCCGCTTCGGCCGCCGCGATGGTGGTGAAATACGCCGCGCCCGAGCCCAGCGTGGCCACCCGCATGGCGCGCGAGGCGCCGATGGCGCTGCGTTTTTCGTCCACCGTCAGCACCACCAGGCCGATCTGCTTGTTGGCCAGCATGGCCAGGGCTTGCTCGTCCGCGATCTCGCGCACGGCGATGCCGGCCGCCCCTATCACCAGCGCCGTCACATGGCTGGCCAGCAGTTCAAAGCCGAACTCCGACAGCTCGCGCGCCAGCGCCACGGCGCGCGCCTGGTCGCCTTTTTTCACGCGCAAATAAGCCTGGCCGCCGCGCGGCAGGCGCACGCCGGCGCCCAGCAGCGCCTTGAAATAGGCCTCGCCGAAGGTGGGGCCGCAGCCCATGACCTCGCCGGTGGACTTCATTTCCGGTCCGAGTATGGTGTCCACGCCGAGGAATTTGGCGAACGGCAGCACCGCCTCTTTCACGCTGAAATACGGCGGCACGCGTTCCGCCGTCACGCCCTGCTCGGCCAGCGACTGTCCGGCCATGCAGCGCGCCGCCACCTTGGCCAGCGCAAGGCCGGTGGCCTTGGAGACGAAAGGCACGGTGCGCGAGGCGCGCGGATTGACTTCCAGCACGAAGATCTGGTCGCGCACGCGGCCGTCCACCTTGTTGCGCTGGACCGCGAACTGCACATTCATCAGCCCCACCACATGCAGGCCGCGCGCCAGGCGCTCGGTCTGGCGCTTGATCTCGGCCACGGTGTCGTGCGCCAGCGAATACGGCGGCAGCGAGCAGGCCGAGTCGCCGGAGTGGATGCCGGCCTGCTCGATGTGCTCCATCACGCCGCCTATCACCACTTGCGCGCCGTCCGAAACGCAGTCCACGTCCACTTCGATGGCGTCGTTCAGGAAGCGGTCCAGCAGCACCGGCGAGTCGTGCGACACCTTCACCGCTTCGCGCATATAGCGTTCCAGGTCGGCGCGCTCGTGCACGATCTCCATGGCGCGGCCGCCCAGCACATAGGACGGGCGCACCACCAGCGGATAGCCTATCTCCTCGGCCAGCATCACCGCGTCCTGCTCGGTGCGGGCGGTGCGGTTGGGCGGCTGGCGCAGGTCCAGCTGGTGCAGCAGCTGCTGGAAGCGCTCGCGGTCCTCGGCGGCGTCTATCATGTCCGGCGAGGTGCCGATAATGCGCACGCCCGCCGCCTCCAGCTCCAGCGCCAGCTTGAGCGGGGTCTGGCCGCCGTACTGCACGATCACGCCCATGGGCCGCTCGATGGCGGCGATCTCCAGCACGTCCTCCAGGGTCAGCGATTCGAAGTACAGGCGGTCGGAGGTGTCGTAGTCGGTGGACACGGTCTCGGGATTGCAGTTGACCATGATGGTCTCGTAGCCGTCCTCGCGCATGGCCAGCGCCGCGTGCACGCAGCAGTAGTCGAACTCTATGCCCTGGCCGATGCGGTTGGGCCCGCCGCCCAGCACCATGATCTTGCGCGCATTGGTCGGCTGCGCTTCGCATTCCTCGTCATAGGTCGAATACATATAGGCGGTGCGGGTGGCGAATTCGGCCGCGCAGGTGTCTACCCGCTTGTACACCGGACGCACGCCGAGCAGGCGGCGATGGGTGCGCACCGCCTGTTCGGACACGCCCAGCAGCGCGCCCAGGCGGCGGTCGCCGAAGCCCTGCTGCTTCAGGCGGTACAGCACCGGCTTGTCCAGCCCTTCCAGCGTTTGGGTCCGCACCCACTGCTCCACTTCCACCAGGTCGTGGATCTGGGCCAGGAACCAGGGATCGATACGGGACAGGCGATGCGCCTCGTCCAGCGTCATGCCCTGCGCGAAGGCCTCGGCCAGGTACCAGATGCGCTGCGGCCCGGGCGCGGCCAGCTGCCCGGCGATCACGGCGGCGCCGGTGCTGAAGCGCTGCAGGCCGTCCAGGCCGTCGCAGCCCGCCTCCAGGCCGCGCAAGGCCTTCTGGAACGATTCCTGGAAGGTGCGGCCTATGGCCATGACCTCTCCCACGGATTTCATCTGCGTGGTCAGGCGCTCGTCCGCGCCGGGGAATTTTTCAAACGCGAAGCGCGGCACCTTGGTGACCACGTAGTCGATGGACGGCTCGAAGGAGGCCGGCGTGGCGCCGCCGGTGATGTCGTTCTGCAGCTCGTCCAGCGTGAAGCCCACCGCCAGCTTGGCCGCCACGCGGGCAATGGGGAAGCCGGTGGCCTTCGACGCCAGCGCCGAAGAACGCGACACGCGCGGATTCATCTCGATCACGATCATGCGGCCGTCGGCCGGGTTCAGCGCGAACTGCACGTTGGAGCCGCCGGTGTCCACGCCTATCTTGCGCAGCACAGCCAGGCTGGCGTTGCGCATGATCTGGTACTCTTTATCGGTGAGCGTCTGCGCCGGGGCCACGGTGATGGAGTCGCCGGTGTGCACGCCCATCGGGTCCAGGTTCTCGATGGAACAGACGATGATGCAGTTGTCCGCCTGGTCGCGCACCACCTCCATTTCGAATTCCTTCCAGCCGATCAGCGATTCCTCGATCAGCAGCTCGGACGTGGGCGACAGCTCCAGCCCGCGCGCGCAGATTGCGCTGAACTCCGCCGCGTCGTGCGCAATGCCGCCGCCGCTGCCGCCCATGGTGAACGAAGGACGGATAATCACCGGGAAGCCCAGCTCCTCCTGTGCGGCCCAGGCCTCGGCCATGCTGTGGGCGATGCCCGAACGGGCCGACTCCAGGCCGATCTTGCTCATGCAGGCCTTGAACTTGGCGCGGTCCTCGGCCTTGTCGATAGCTTCCGGCGTGGCGCCGATCAGCTCCACGCCGAACTGCTCCAGCACACCCTGGCGGTGCAGGTCGAGCGCGCAATTGAGCGCGGTCTGGCCGCCCATGGTGGGCAGCACCGCCTGCGGGCGCTCCTTCTCGATAATGCGCGCCACCACCTCCCAGGTGATGGGCTCGATATAGGTCACGTCCGCCATGTCGGGGTCGGTCATGATGGTGGCCGGGTTGCTGTTCACCAGGATGACCTTGTAGCCCTCCTCGCGCAGCGCCTTGCAGGCCTGGGCGCCGGAGTAGTCGAACTCGCAGGCTTGGCCGATCACGATGGGGCCGGCGCCGATAATCAGGATGCTGTTAATGTCGGTACGCTTAGGCATGCTGCTGGCCCCCCATCAGGTTGACGAAACGGTCGAACAAGGGCGCCAGGTCGTGCGGACCGGGCGAGGCTTCCGGGTGGCCCTGGAAGCAGAAGGCCGGACGGTCGGTGCGCATAAAGCCCTGCAGCGAGCCGTCGAACAGCGAGATATGCGTGACGCGGCAGTTGGCGGGCAGCGTATCGGGATCGACCGCGAAGCCGTGGTTCTGGGAGGTGATCATCACCTTGCCGGTGGCGACGTCCTGCACCGGATGGTTGGCGCCGTGGTGGCCGAACTTCATCTTCACGGTGCGCGCGCCGGAGGCCAGCGCCATGATCTGGTGGCCCAGGCAGATGCCGAAGGTGGGAATGCCGCGTTCTATCAGTTCGCGCGCGGCCTCGATCGCGTAGTCGCAGGGCTGCGGGTCGCCGGGGCCGTTGGACAGGAATATGCCGTCCGGCTGCAGCGCCAGCGCCGCCTGCGCGCCCGCGTCGGCGGGCAGCACGGTGACGCGGCAGCCGCGCTCGGCCAGCATGCGCAGGATGTTCGTTTTCACGCCGTAGTCGTAAGCCACCACGTGGAAACGCGCGCTGGCCAGCCGGCCGTGGCCTTTGCCCAGGCGCCATTCGGTGGCGTGCCATTCGTATGGGCTGGCGGTGCTGACGGTGCGCGCCAGGTCCATGCCGGCCAGGCCGGGGAAGCTGCGCGCCAGCGCCAGTGCGCGTTCGCCCGCCGTGGCGCCGGCGCCGCCGGCCACGATGGCGCCGTTCTGCGCGCCGCCCTCGCGCAGGATGCGGGTCAGCTTGCGCGTGTCGATGTTGGCGATGGCGACGATGCCCTGCCCGCGCAGCCAGGCGGACAGGCTTTGCGAGGAGCGGAAATTGGAGGCCAGCAGCGGCAGGTCCTTGATGACCAGGCCGGCGGCGTGGATGCGCGGCGACTCGTTGTCTTCGCCGTTGACGCCGGTGTTGCCGATGTGGGGATAGGTCAGCGTGACGATCTGGCGGCTGTAGCTGGGATCGCTCAATATCTCCT
The DNA here is from genome assembly GCF_059419605.1 of Pseudoduganella sp. GW821-FHT05F09. Lineage (NCBI taxonomy): Bacteria > Pseudomonadati > Pseudomonadota > Betaproteobacteria > Burkholderiales > Oxalobacteraceae > Pseudoduganella > Pseudoduganella sp. GW821-FHT05F09. Next base: position 605,774 of record NZ_JBWKSD010000001.1, on the reverse strand, counting down.
GATAGCCGCTCATGGCCGTGTTGAACACGACTTCGCCGCTGGTGTGGCCCGTGGCGCCGATGGAGACGCCTTCAAACAGTGTCCCGTCCGCCAGCGCCAGCGTGGCGTGTTCAACCGCGCCCAAGGCATGCTTGAGTGGATGCTTCATTCCCCGTCTCCTTCCTGCATCATTTAACATTTTGCCCAGATTTCACTTCCGAAGAGGAAATAAAGTCTGTACGCCGATGCCACGATACGAGAAAAGAAGCGGGTTAACTCTCTCCAAAAATCACACCAAACAAAATATCCGGCCAGCTTCCTGATATTTAACAGTTTCCATGATGCAATTCAACAACAAGCAGTGCAATTACATTAACTCAACAGACATCGTAACTTTGAATGTCATGGACAAATTTGAATAAGGGTGGCGATAGGTTGACATTGCCGAAGTATTAATTCCATTGACACATGGCGCTGGCGACTAGCCTTCGAGGCGTCCTTTTGCAAGCCTGATTAACAAGGCCAATCCAGCCAGCAGCATTACATAGCTTGCAGGCTCGGGCACCGGGGGCAATGGGTTTTGCCAGACGATGGCGGCGGCGCTCAGCGAAATTGTGCCGATCGCCTGCTCCCCCTTGGATTCGAGGGCGCCGAATAGCGTAAAGTCGCGGCTACCGGGAACGCTCAGCGTCATGCTGTCGCTCGTATAGCCAGCGGCATGCGTGGAATTCAGTCCGGCAGTCATATAAGCATATACCTGCGGTGTGTTCACCGCATCCCCTGCGGCGCTCGCGCTGCCTGTGAGGAAAAACTGGAGCGCGGTGTTGGGCGACAGGCTAAACGCATAGTTGCGTTCGCCCGTCGCGCTGATGCGCGGTCCCGCCGTCTGCGCGGCCAGCGACAGGCCGGCGGCCGAACTCACCGAAAAAGCGCTGCCGCTGGCCCCCGTCCAACTCAGCGGCAGGGAATTCCAGGTTTGTTCCGACATGGATTGATACACGATATTGCTACGGTAGGTGAGCCCGTTGCTCAAATCGGAAATCACGATGCCGGGCGCGATGCCATCCTGCGGCGCCAGATCGGTTAGCGCATAGCTCCAGGCGGACAGGTCCAGCACGCCGCTGCCTGCCGCCCAGGCATTCCCTCCCGTTAGCGTCAGCGCCGCCAGCAGGGCCAGCCCCGCCAGCAGCGGTGCACCGGCGGGACATATTCCATCCGGTAAATCCTTATTCAATACTTCGATTTTGAATTTACTTGAATCCGATTTTTCCGCGCCGGAAAATATATTTATCGCAGATGCCAACTTGCTTGAATTCATTTTAATCTCCTTGGAGCGGCCGGCGTGAGGGAAAATAATTAAATCATAAAATTAAAATTATGGCACTTTCCAGCTATTCAGCAGTGTGTGCCGGGTATGCGGAACAGGCGGCGGGCAGCTATAATGTCGGGCCAAGCACCACAAGATACCGACGCGCCCAAATGACACTACTGACCATCATCGTCGCCACAGACGCCCAGCGCGGCATCGGCATCAACAACGCCCTGCCGTGGAAGCTGCCGGAGGACATGGCGCACTTCAAGCGCCTGACCACCGGCCACCCGGTCATCATGGGCCGCAAGACCTACGAGTCCATCGGCCGCCCGCTGCCGAACCGGCGCAATATCATCATCACCCGCAACGCCGAATGGCGCGCCGACGGCGTGGAGGCCGTGCATACGCTGGAGCAAGCGCGCGCGCTGGTGAAAGACGAGGCCGAAGCCTTCATCATCGGCGGCGCCCAGATCTACGCCGAGGCATTGGCCCTGGCCGACCAGCTCATCGTGACCGAAATCGGCCAGACTTTTGAATGCGACGCCTTCTTCCCCCCGCTGGGCGAGGAATGGCAGCAGATGGAACGCCAGGAATACACATCGGCCAACGGCCTGCCCTACGCCTTCGCCACGCTGCGCCGCCGTCCGGCCGCAGCAACTGCCTAACCAACAAGGAATACACACATGTCAGGACACGGTTTTCACGTCCACGGCCCGCACGACCACGCCGTGGAGCACGCCGCGCACAGCGCCGACAAATTCTCCGGCAATATCGCCGTCACCACCGCCATCCTGGCCACGGTGGGCGCGCTGTTCGGCTACCAGGGCGGCGCCACGCAGAACGAGGCGGCCCTGTTCAAGAACAACGCCGCCATCGACAAGACCCAGGCCGCCAACAGCTGGAACTACTACCAGGCCAAGTCCAACAAGCAGAACCTGGCCGAACTGGCCATGACGCTGCCCAATGTGGACCCGGAAAAGTACAAGGCCGAAGTGGCGCGCTACCGCAGCGAAAAGGAAGACATCAAGAAGGAAGCCGAAAAGTGGGAGGCTTCGTCGTCCGAATGGAATAAGAAATCCGACGCCGCGCTGCACCAGCACCACCAATGGGCGCTGGCCACCACGGCCGAGCAGATCGCCATTTCGCTGGCGGCGATCACCCTTCTGACGCATCGCCGCTGGCTGCTGTACACTGCCTACGCGGTGGCCGGCGCCGGGATTGCGCTGGGCCTGTTCGCGGCGCTGCATATCGACCCGATAGGTGCGCTGATGGGCGGTTCCGCCGCCGTGCACCACTGATATGAAAGACGCTGCCGCCCGCGGCGCAATTTTTTTCCCTGTTGGCGGCAATTTCTGCGAGAATCCCGTTCTTATTTTTTTTCGCCCAGCCCGCTCCGGCCATATTCGCCCGGGGCGGTTCTTCTTTTTGGAGACAAGTAATGAAATTTCGTTTCCCCATCGTCATCATTGACGAGGATTTCCGCTCTGAGAACACGTCCGGCCTGGGCATCCGCGCCCTGGCCGCCGCGATGGAAAAAGAAGGCATGGAAGTGCTGGGCGTAACCAGCTATGGCGACCTGTCCCAGTTCGCGCAGCAGCAGTCGCGCGCCTCGGCCTTCGTGCTGTCCATCGACGACGAGGAATTCGGCGGCGGCACCGTGGAAGAAACCGACCACGCCCTGAAGTCGCTGCGCGCCTTCGTGGAAGAGATCCGCTACAAGAACTCGGACATCCCGATCTACCTGTACGGCGAAACCCGCACCTCGCGCCATATCCCGAACGATATCCTGCGCGAACTGCACGGCTTCATCCACATGTTCGAGGACACCCCGGAATTCGTGGCGCGCCACATCATCCGCGAAGCGAAAAGCTACCTGGACGGCCTGGCGCCGCCCTTCTTCCGCGCGCTGGTGCACTACGCTAACGACGGCTCCTACTCCTGGCACTGCCCCGGCCACTCCGGCGGCGTGGCTTTCCTGAAGTCGCCCATCGGCCAGATGTTCCACCAGTTCTTCGGCGAGAACATGCTGCGCGCCGACGTCTGCAACGCGGTGGAAGAGCTGGGCCAGCTGCTGGACCACACCGGCCCGGTGGCCGCGTCCGAGCGCAACGCGGCGCGCATCTACAACGCCGACCACGCCTACTTCGTCACCAACGGTACCTCCACCTCCAACAAGATGGTGTGGCACTCGACCGTGGCGCCGGGCGACATCGTGGTGGTGGACCGCAACTGCCACAAATCGATCCTGCACTCCATCATCATGTGCGGCGCGATTCCCGTGTTCCTGATGCCGACCCGTAACCACCTCGGCATCATCGGCCCGATCCCGCTGGAAGAGTTCTCGATGGAGAGCATCCAGCGCAAGATCGACGCCAACCCGTTCGCGCGCGACGCCAAGAACAAGAAGCCGCGCATCCTGACCATCACCCAGTCGACCTACGACGGCGTGGTGTACAACGTCGAGACCCTGCGCGAAATGCTGGACGGTAAGATCGACACGCTGCACTTCGACGAAGCGTGGCTGCCGCACGCCACCTTCCACGATTTCTACAAGAATATGCACGCCATCGGCAAGGACCGTCCGCGCGCCAAGGAATCGATGATCTTCTCCACCCAGTCCACGCACAAGCTGCTGGCGGGCCTGTCGCAGGCCTCGCAGGTGCTGGTGCGCGAATCGGAGACGGTCAAGCTGGACCGGGACGCCTTCAACGAGGCCTACCTAATGCACACCTCCACCTCGCCGCAATACTCCATCATCGCCTCGTGCGACGTGGCTGCGGCCATGATGGAAGCGCCGGGCGGCACCGCGCTGGTGGAAGAATCCATCCTGGAAGCGCTGGACTTCCGCCGCGCCATGCGCAAGATCGACGAGGAATGGGGCAAGGACTGGTGGTTCAAGGTCTGGGGTCCGAACGAGTTCGCCGAAGAAGGCATCGGCTCGCAGGCCGACTGGATCTTCACCGAGGACAGCCAGGAATGGCACGGCTTCGGCAAGCTGGCGCCGGGCTTCAACATGCTGGACCCGATCAAGGCCACCATCGTCAACCCCGGCCTGTCGCTGGACGGCCAGTTCGGCGAGACCGGCATTCCGGCCTCCATCGTGACCAAGTACCTGGCGGAGCACGGCGTGATCGTGGAGAAGTGCGGCCTGTACTCCTTCTTCATCATGTTCACCATCGGCATCACCAAAGGCCGCTGGAACACGCTGCTGACCGCGCTGCAGCAGTTCAAGGACGACTACGACAAGAACATGCCGCTGTGGCGCATCCTGCCCGAGTTCTCGCAAGCGAACCCGCGCTACGAGCAGATGGGCCTGCGCGACCTGTGCCAGCAGATCCACGACTTCTACAAGGCCTACGACGTGGCGCGCCTGACCACGGAAATGTACCTGTCGGACATGATCCCGGCCATGAAGCCGTCGGACGCGTTCGCCAAGATGGCGCACCGCGAAATCGAGCGCGTGGCGATCGACGAGCTGGAAGGCCGCATCACCTCCATCCTGCTGACGCCGTATCCACCGGGCATTCCGCTGCTGATCCCGGGCGAGCGTTTCAACAAGACCATCGTCGACTACCTGCGCTTTGCGCGCGACTTCAACGAGCGCTTCCCCGGCTTCGAGACCGACGTGCACGGCCTGGTCAAGCGCGAAGTGAACGGCAAGCGCGACTACTTCGTGGACTGCGTGAAGCAATAAGCAGCCGTAGGGCGGGTTAGCGGGCTGGTCCCGCGTAACCCGCCACAGCATGCGCACCAGCAAAACGCCAGCCCTAGCGCTGGCGTTTTTTTTTGCCCGAACCACGCACCTTTGCGGCACATCAAGCGCTGCTGAGCGGTGCGGATCTATAGTGCCGCCTCACCCTCTCGCCTACGCTTATGGAACGTCCGGACGCGCTCGCCGTATGGCTGCACCTGGTCGAACAGACGCGGCGGGAGGCTGGCCTGGCGATGGTGGATGAGCTTGCCAAGCTGGGCATCGCAGCCAGCCTGAGCGATGCCGCAGCAGTCCCGCGCAATGCACTGGGCGTGGTGCTGTTTGAGGCCTGGAGCGAAAGGCTGGCCGAGCTGCTGTCCGCGCTGTCCGCGCGCGCCACCTTGCTGGCCGTCTGCTGCGGCCCCGCCCTCAGTGCCGACGCCATGTGGGCCGCGCTGGCGGCGGGCGCCTCGGACCTGCTGCAGTGGCCGCCCGGCGGCGCGGCGGCCGAGGTGGCGGCCCAGGCGGCGGCGCGGCTGCGGCGCTGGCAGGCGGTGCAGCGGCTGATGGACTCGGCGGCCGTGCAAGCCACCCTGGTCGGCAACAGCCCGGCCTGGCGCGCGCTGGTGCGCAATGTGGTGGAGGTGGCGGCGTTCACCCAGTCGTCCGTGCTCATCACCGGCGAGACCGGCACCGGCAAGGAGCAGATCGCGCAGCTGATACACCGGCTCGGGCCGGGCGGCGCGGCAAGGGACATGGTGGTGGTGGACTGCACCACGCTGTCGCCGGAACTGGCGGGCAGCGAGTTCTTCGGCCACGAGCGCGGCGCCTTCACCGGCGCGGCCGCCGCGCGCGACGGCGCCTTTGCGCTGGCCGACGGGGGCATCCTGTTCCTGGACGAAGTGGGCGAGCTGCCCTTGCCCATGCAGGCGCAGCTGCTGCGCGTGATCCAGGAGCAGCAGTACAAGCGCGTGGGCAGCAACACCTGGCAGCCAACCCGCTTCCGCCTGGTGTGCGCCACCAACCGCGACCTGGAGGCCGGCGTGGCCGACGGCAGCTTCCGCGCCGACCTCTACTACCGCATCGCCGGCTGGCGCTGCCGTCCGCCGCCACTGCGCGAACGCCAAAGCGACATCCTGCCGCTGGCGCAGCATTTCATCCGCCTGCTGGCGCAGGGGGAAGCGTGCTGCGAGCTGGACCCGGCGCTCAAGGGATTCCTGCTCACGCGCGACTACCCCGGCAATGTGCGCGACCTGCGCCAGACCGTGTCGCGCATCTGGCACCGCCATTGCGGGCCGGGGCCGCTCACCATAGGCGACGTGCCGCTGGACGAGCGCCCGCGCGGCGCCACGGTGTGGCCGGACAGCTGCTTCGCCAGCGCCATCCGCCACGCCGTCGACCTGGGCGTGGGACTGGGGCGCATCACGCAGGCGGCCGGCGACATGGCGATCCAGCTGGTGCTCGAACAGGAGAACGACAACAACCAGCGCGCCGCCGTGCGGCTAGGCGTGACCGACCGCGCGCTACAGCTGCGCCGCAAGGCCTGGAGCACGGCGGGTTAGGCGCAAGAAATTCCCGCCCAACACCAGGGCTTCGTCGCGTTCGGGCAGGTGCAGCAGCCGTATCTTCTCCAGCTCCAGCCCCGGATGCAGCCATGGTCCGTCCGAACCAAACAGCACTTTGTGCGGACCGGCGCGGCGCACCGCCTGCTCCAGCAAATCAAAGCGCCGCACGCCCGAGCTGTCGGTGTAGATATTCTTGTGCCGCACCAGGTGGTCTATCAGCGCCAGCTGCGCGGCCCAGCCGTCGGCAAAACTGCCCAGGTGGGGCAGGATGAAATCCACATCCGGATACTGCGCGGCCAGCAGCTCGGCCACCGCCACGTCCCCCATCGGATCGTACAGCACCGGCACGCCGAACAGGCGCGCCGCCTGGCACACTTCGCCGCTGATGCGCGCGTCGTGCCGGTGCAGCTTGATGCCGATAAAGCCGTAGTCCTGCACCGCCGTGCGCACCATGGCTGCAATCCGGCCCCGGTCCCGCCCGGCGTGCACAAAGGCGTAGCCATAAAACTGTTTCGGCCGCGACGCCACGATGCGCGCCACGGCGGCGTTGGCCCGAGCGTAGTCGCTGTGGAAGGCGGCCAGCAGCGCGCAGCGGTCTATGCCCGCTTCACGCGCGCGGCACAGGTAGCGCCCCAGCCCCGCGTCGCTGTCCCACGGGCCGCTCAAGCCGTCGCCGGGACCGGCGTGGCAATGGCAGTCGATTATCATCGCCGCATCAGCAGCCGAAGCCGCCGCCGTTTCCGCCGCTACCATAGCCATAGCCATAGCCGCGCTGCGCGCGCCGCTTGCGCCAGCGCCCTCCATATGCCTCGCCCTGCTCGCCGGCGATTTCACCAGCCATCTCGTAGTGCGGCACGTGCTGCAGCAGCGATTCGCTCAAAGCCTTGCGCACGGCCTGCGGGCTGCCGTCGCCGCCGGCGGCCAGCTGCGCCGCCGTACCCGCTATGCGCACAAACCGGCGCGCCATTTCGAACTCCTGCTGTTCGTATTCCATGCCGCTGAACTCCAGCTCCAGCGCCTTGGCCACCGCACCGCCCAGCGCGGAGCCAAGCGCCGTGCCCACGCCGGGGATGGGGATGAAAGATCCCAGCGCGCCGCCCACCATCGGCAGCGCCGTCTTGGCTATCCCCTTCAACACGCCGCCCAGCGGCTTGGCCACCTTGCCTATCGCCGAGCCAACCTTCTTCAGGCCCTTCCACGCGCTTTTGAACAGGCCGCCCAGGAACTGGTCCAGCTCGGCTTCGCCGGTGACCGACATCAATTCCATCGCAAGTTCCATTTCCTGTGCTTCGCTGAACGGCCCCTCGTGCGCGGACTCGAATTCCATCACTTCGAAACCGCCGGCCGAGGTGCTGCGGCAGGAAGTGCAGTTGCATTGTTTGCAGTACATGATGCTCTCCTTTGTTCATCGCCATTCATGGCCAAACAGCTCCGCCTCCAGTTCGCGGCGCTGGTTGGTCAGCACGCCGGCGCTGGTGCGGAACATGTCGTCGTGGATGCGGTATTCAACGGCGCGGCGCTGGGCTTCCGGCAGGCTCGATTGGGCCACGTAGACCGAATGCGAGGCCAGCGGCAGTCCCATCATCTGCCCGCACAGCGCATGCTGCTGGAGGCGGCGCCGCAGATTGCCGGTCTGCCCGCTGTAGGCGCGCTGAACGCCGTTGACGGTAAATTCAATCAGGTAGAAACCGGGGCCGGTGGCGCGGGGATCGCGCAGCGCGCCGGTGATTGGCCCCAGCGCCACGTAGGCCGGCCGTTGCGCCGCCGGCAGGCGGCCTATGGCGGCGGCGATGGTGGGCGGCATCTCCCCCGGCTCGTCCGGCTCGTCCGCGTCCGAATCGGAAGGCAGCACGGTGACGGAAGTGTAAGGCCACCAGCCGCCATAGCGCGGGCCGTAGTAGGGCCACGCAGGCCAGGGCCGGCGGAAAGGGCCGCGCGGTCCACGGGAGCCCGGCCGGCCACGCGGCGGAATGACGCGGCCGCCACCCCGCATGGCGCCCATCGGACGCATGCCACGCTCGTATTCCATTTCGCCTTCCAGTTCGAAAGGCAGGGTTTCGAATTGATGATTCATGCCAGCTCCTTCATATGATGTTCCAGCGCCGCCACCGCCCGCGCCACGTCATGCGCGCTGTGGCCTGCACGCAGCAGAAAAGTCAGCCGCGCCGTGCCGCGCTGGCCTTGCAGCAGCGCCAGCACGCCTTCGGACCGCAGCGCGGCCTGCAGCGCCGGGCCATTGGCGCCGGCCGCTAGCGGCACCACCTGCACCGGAAACATGCCGCCACAGCATGCAATACCGGCGGCGGCCAGCCCGGCCCGGAACTGCTGCACGCGCCGCCTTAAAGCCAGCCGCAAAGCGCCTCCGCGAACGGCGTTGATGCGCAAGGCCCGCCGCGCCGCAGCGACCGCAGCCACACTGGGCGGGCTGGCATGGACACGAACCAGGCTGCGCTCCTCGAAACGCGCCAGCATGGCCGCACTTCCGGCCAGCACCGCCAGCGGCGCGCCAAACGCCTTGGCCAGCGACGCCCCCACCAAGACCGGGGTAGCGCCCCGGCCGGACGTCCTTCCCGCGCTCCGGCCAGGCGGCGCACCGCAGGGCCACGCGCTGTCCCGGCCCTGCCGCGGCCCGGCCAGGCCGTGGAGCGGGACCGAGCCGCCGCCGCGCCGGCCCAGCAGACCCAGCGGCTGCGTGTCGTCCAGCACCAGCCAGCCGCCGTCCCGCGCGGCGATGTCCGCATAGTCGGACAAGGGCGGCGGGTGTTCGGCGCCGGGGCTGTAGCCGTCCGCCAGCACCACCGGCCGCCGGCCTTGCGCGCCCCAGCGCCGCGCCAGGCGCGCGAGGCCAGCCGCGTCGCCGTGGCGGAACACCTGCATCGGGGCGCCGCGCGCGAGCGCCTGCTGCGCGCCCCAGCGCGCTATCGGATAGGCGCCGCCGTCTATCAGCAGCGCCACCGTCTGCTCGGCCAGCATGGCGAACAGGTCCCAATACAGATGCAGCGTGGACGGCAGCAGCAGCGCCGCCTCGCAGCCCAGCAAGACCGCCAGCTCGCGCGCCACGCCGGCGGCGCCGGGCGGCTGCTCCAGCGCCGCCGGCTTGCCCAGCGTGAGCGACTCCCAAGGCTCCAGCGCCCCGGACGGATGCCGCATGTCCAGATACAGCGCGCTGGTGAAATCCAGTACCCCGGCGGCGGCCCCGCAGTCCTGCCCGCAGCTTGCATCCCGGTCCGCCATCGCGCCGGCTCAGGCGCGGGCCAACTGCGCGGCCAGGCGCTGGCGCAGCAGCACGGACGGCAGCGTGGCGTCGGTGGCCACGTCCGCGCCGTCGACCGACAGATCGACACCAGTGGCCGCGCGGTAGGCGTGGATATAGCCTTGCGCTTGCGGCCGCCAGAAGCGCGCCCAGTTGAACGCCTGGGTCGATTCGTAGATGTCGCTCCAGTTGCCGTAGCGGATGGACAGCAGCAGCTGCTCGCCGAACATGGCCAGCGAGCGGAAATGCATCACGCTGGTGTCGGTCCACCCTTGCAGCTTCTTCATCGCATCCACCCGGTCCATCCACGGCTCGGGGTAGGCCACCATCACGCGCGTGGGCAGGAACTCGCGAAACTCGGGCCGCCCCAGCAGCCATTGCTGCATCAGCATTTCGATGCGCGCGGTGGACGGCAGGTCGCCGAACTGGTTGTGCGCGCCCTGCGACAAAATCAGGTGCACTTCCTTGAGCGCGTTCAGAACCGGGAAGGCGTCCGCCTTGACGGTGGTGTCGTCGTCCTGCCGGTAGAAGGACGTGAGCAGGCGCAGCAGATGGTGGAAGGCCTCCAGGAATTTCGAGCGGCTGTCGGCCGGGCGGAAGCGTTGCACGGCCTTGCCGTCCAGCCGCACGCCGTAGTGGTGGTCGTACTCGTAGTTGCGGCGCACCACGGTGAGCCGGTGCTGCTCGTCCTGCGTGTAGCCCCACAGCAGATTGTTCAGCGGCCGCAGCATGTCGATCTCGGTATTGGCCAGCGGGTCCTGGCCAAGCGCGGTGCCGGCCGGGCGCAGGTTCTGGAAGCGCTGCGTGATGGCGTTCATGGTCTGCACCAGCATGCCCTCCTCCATCCAGTAGGACCAGATCAGCTCTATCAGGCAGGGATTGGACAGCCGCTCCTGGATAATGCCGAAGCACAGGTCCGCCTCGCTGCCGCTGCCCGGTATGGTGATGGGAATGTCCGGCAGCTTGCGGCGTATCACGGCCAGGTAGGGCAAGGCCAGCGTGTTGCCGTCCACCGTCTCCAGGTATTCGTTGGCCAGCACGTCGGCCAGGCTGCCGCCGTTGGGAATGTCGCGCCGGTCCAGGTAGGCCGCGTCCTCGGCCGGGTTGAAGGCCAGCGGCAGGCTCAACACGCCGCAATTGACCATCACGAAGGCTTCCGTGGCCGCCTTCAGCACACGGTAGGAATCGGAATCGTTGAACGGCAGCGCGCGGCGCGACTTGATGGCGTTGAAGGCCGCGTTCTTGCCCGCAAAGCGCAGCCGCTCGAAGTCCGACACCGCCACATTGGCGTCGCAGAACAGCTGGTCCAGGAAAGCCAGGTAATTGGTGAAGGACAGCGCCTCGGTGCTGTTGCGGATCAGGGTCCACAGCGGCAGGTCCTCGGTCGGCTCGGTCTCGGTGCGCGTGAGCGACACGCCCAGGTTGCCGCTGATGGGCTGCGGCACGCGCTGCTCCGCCTCGAAGTCCGAGCTCACCCCCAGCGACGCCATGGACCCCGGCGCCACCACGCCCGCCAGCTGGTCCGCCGTCAGCGAGGCGCCGGGACCGCCGCCGCGCGCCATCGGCATGCCGGCACCGGCGGCCGCGCCGGCCGCCCGGCCGCGCCGCGCGAACAGCACCTGCGCCTCGAAGCGCTGCGGCCCGGCGCGGCGCATGGTGGTGCTGAAATGGCGGCCGTCGCTGCCGCGCGGCTGCCAGGGCGAACGCGCCACGATGCGCAGCGCGTCCTGGCCCAGCGGGCCGTCGCCGTCCACGTGCACCTCGGCGTTGGCCTTGTCGCCGACGAAGGCGCAGTTGTTCTCCACTTCGCGGCAGTTCGATTCGAACTGGATCTCGACCTGGGGATTGAAGGCGAAATCGAAGCACACGTTCTCGGTGCAGTTGCTGTGCACCGCCGCGCACTGGTAGAACAGCGCGTCCATGCGCATCGGCACGATGTTGTCGTAGGCGGCGATGTAGGCGCCGGCGTCCAGCGACGGGAACAGCACCCCGCCGTCGGCCCCGGTGAAGCCGGTGGCCACCAGCAGCGCCTCGTCGGGCAGCCACTTCCTCACTTCGTCCACGTCGCAGTCCGCCATGGGCACGCCCTGCTGGGTGTGTGCCTTGTACAGCTTGACGGCGGCGTTGACCAGCGGCGCGCCGGTGGCGCTGTCGCGCACCGTCACCTGGACCGCCCCGCGCAGATCCGCCTTGGCCGCCGTGTTCTTGATGTTTGCCATGTCTATCTCCTTAAAGGATGGTGCTACGGTATTCGGGGCGCGGCAGCTGGACCGCGCCGCCGCACAGCGCGTTCAGATCCAGCGTGCTGCGCAAGGCCCAGTGGGTCAGCAGCCTGCCCAGCAGCACGCTCTCGTCCTCCGGACTGAGGCGGCCGTCGGCGCGGGCCTGGCCCAGCACGGCAAAGGCCAGCGACGGGGCGGCGTCGTACATCCGCTGCGGCGCCCGGCTCCACTGGCGGAACAGGCTGGCCAGGCGGCGCGGCTGGCGCGCGCGCACCGCCATCACGTCCGGCAATGTGCGCCCGCGCAGCAGCGCCGGCCGGTGCCGCGCCAGCAGCGCCGCGAAGGCCGGCAGGCTGTCCTCCAGCTGCAGCAGCAGGCGGCGCTGGTCGAGCGGCAAGCCGGTCAGCGGATAGAACGATTCCCACAGCGCCGCCACCCGCCGCCACTGCGGATGGGGAAACAGCTGCTCGCCCAGCGCGCAGCTGAGCTTTACCCTGATCCACGGCGCCGGATGCGGGTCCTCCGGGTTCACCCGGAACACGAACACGCGCGGCAGGCTGACCACGCCTATCAGTCCCATGGTGGCCACCACGCCAACGCGCGCCAGCGACCACAGGTCGGCCACCACTTCGGAGATCCAGCGCTCCCACAGCCGCCACACATGGGCCGGCGTGCCTTCGCTGCCGCCGCCGCCCTGCATGGACTGCAGCACCGGACGCAGCGAATTCACCAGGTCCAGCATCGCCGCGCCCTGGTGCCCCACTTCGTGGATCAGCGACGAGGCGATGCTGCTGCCGACCATGCGTTCGCGCGGCACACGCACGATGGCCACCGGGTTGTCGCCGCCCCCTGGCAGCCGGGTGCGCGCGCGGCGGATGGCCGCGCCCGGTCCACGGTCCAGATAGCAGATCACCGGCGGCGCGCGGTAGTAGCGGCCCGGCAGCGCCAGCGCGTCGGCCGACACCACGTCCAGCCCGGACAGCCACACGCCGTTCTTGTTCTCGCTGCGCTGGGTGATGACGTCGTTGAACAGATCGAACTGGGTCAGCGCGGCGTTGAACTTCAGCCTCAGGAAGGTGAAGCGGCGCTGCGCTTCCTCCGCCGTGGCGTGGCGCGAGGCCGGACCTTGCAGCCAGGCGAGGAATGCCATCACCATGCCATGCAGCCCGCGCCGCCCTTGCGCCAGGTGCGTCTCGATCGCCGTCTGCGCCGACGGCAGCAAGGCCGCCGCCGGTACCATGGGTTCGATCAGCACGAAGGGACGCACGCGCCGCAGGCGCGTGAGCAGCGAGCGCGCCTCTTGCGCCAGCATCCACCGGGCGTAGGAGCTGATGGCCATGGCACTCAGGCGCCGTAAAGGATGATCTTGCGGCCCTGGCGCGCCCAGCGGCCGGACGCGCCCGCGCCGCCGTTTCCGCCTGCCATGCCGCCCCCGAGGCCGCCCCCGTTCCCCAGGCCGCCACGGTTGCCGGCCATGCGCTGCCCGCCGCCAAAGCCGCCCTGCGGGCCACAGCCCTGCTGCGCGCCCGGCTTGGCCAGCAGGCCGGGCGCGTGCTGGCGCGCCGCCGCCGTGGCCGCAGCCTGCGCCACCGCGCGCGGATCGCCGCCGCGCGCCTGGGCGGCCCGGTTCACCGTGTCCGCCGCCAGCCGCACGAAGGTCTTGGCGCCTTCGAACTCGCGGTCCTCGCCCATCATTTCGCCCTCTGCCTCCAGCCCCAGCGCGCCGCCCGCCGCCGAAGCCAGGCCGCTGCCGATCTTGGCGCCCAGCGGACCGCCGAAGTAGCCGCCGATGGCGCCGCCCGCCAGCGGCAGCGCCTTCTTGGCCACGCCTTTGAGCACGCCGCCGACGGCCTGGCCTATGGGCGACTTGATTACGGAACCGGCCACCGAGGCGGCTTTCTTCAGGAAGTTGCCGAGGAACTGTTCCAGCTCGGCCTCGTTGGTGACGGACAGCAGTTCGTTGGCCAGTTCCATCTCGTCCGCTTCGGACAGCAAGCCCCCCTCGCCGCTCCATTCGCCCTGGCCGAACTCGTACTGCTCGCCTTCATAGCCCATCTCCTGGCCGAATTCCAGGGTGGTACGATCGATGTCATGCATGATTAGCTCCCGATGGTGGTTAACAATTGAGGACCACGATGCGCTTGCCGCTGCGCTGCCAGCGTCCCCTTGCCGGCTCCTGCTGTGCCGCGCTGTGCAGCAGACCCGGCGCGTGCCTGCGCGCCGCCTGCGCCAGCGCCGCCTGCACCCTGCTTTCGGCGTCCGCCCTGTCCACGTCCGGCCCGAGCGGGCCGGACGCCAGCGTGCTGTTGATCAGTTCGCGCGCCAGGCGGATGAAGTGGCGCGCCAGCGCGAATTCCTTGTCCTCGGGGCTGAGTCCTTCCAGCTCCAGGCCGAAGATGGCGGCGCCCCGCTGCTGCGCCGCCTTGCTGCTGAAGGGCATGACCGCCGTTGCCGCCTGCAGCAGCGCCGACATCAGCGCTCGGCCCAGCGGCATGCGCAGCGCGGCGCGCCCGGCCGCGCCGGAGCGCGCCACCAGGCCGGCCAGGAAGGGCGCCAGTCCGGCGCCGGTGCCGCCGCCGGCCTCCAGCAGTTCGGCGCCATAGGCCATTTCGGCGTCGGTCTCCTGCGACGGCACCGCCGGCGCGGCAGCTGCGGAGGGGAATGCAATGTCCAGTTCAGGCAGATAGTCGAGCAGGCGGTTCATGCGAAGCTCCGGTCAGGCGTGTGTACACCTGCCATTGCAAGCGGCGTGCCTGCGCGCTTGAGACGGAACGGCCGCCGCGTTGCCGAAGATGGCTTCGCGGCGGCCGCCGGGATGGGGAATTGCGCGAAGCGGACTTCGCGCGGAGGGAGGTTAGCCGAGCACGGCCAGCGTCAGCGTCGCGACGTAGCCGTCGGTGGCGTTGCCGGTCATGGTGGCCAGTTGCAGGGAATATCCGTCGCTGAACACGTTGTCGGTGGCGTAGCTGATGCGCGCCAGGTTGCTCACACTGGCGCTGTAGCCGCTGTTCGCGTACACCT
This sequence comes from Pseudoduganella sp. GW821-FHT05F09, assembly GCF_059419605.1. NCBI lineage: Bacteria > Pseudomonadati > Pseudomonadota > Betaproteobacteria > Burkholderiales > Oxalobacteraceae > Pseudoduganella > Pseudoduganella sp. GW821-FHT05F09. The sequence goes on along the minus strand of NZ_JBWKSD010000001.1, from coordinate 590,731 downwards.
CGGCGAGCGTGCCCATGGGGAAGGTGAACTGCGAGGTCTTGATGCGGTTGGACGCGCTCGTGCTCTTGGCCAGCGTGGGATAGACCTCGAAGTGCACATGGGGCATGCGGCCGTCGTAGCACCCGGGGAAGATGGTGGTGAACGTCACCTCTCCGCTGCTGTTGGCCTCCTGCACGCCGCGCAGGTAGTTCTGGTTGGTTACGCCGCTGGAATACAGCGAGTAGTTGCCCGAACGGTCGCAATGCCACAGATACACCGCCATGCCGCCCGCCGTGCCGCAACTGGCGTTGGCGTTGATGATCTTCAGCTTGATGGTGAGCGGCACCCCGGCCGCCGTGCCGCTCATGCCGGCGAAGCTGCTGCGGATGTCGCTGCGCACCACGCCGCTCTGGTTCAGTACATTGGCGATGCCGGCGCTGGTGCTGTTGGTGCCGTCCGCCGGATACGGGCCGCCGGTTTCCTCGGGAATAACGCTGCAGGCGCCGGTGCTGCCGGTGCTGCCGGTACTGCCGGTACTGCCGGTGCTGCCCGTGCTCGTGCCGGTGTTGCCGGAGCTGGTGCTGCTGCTGGCCGTGGAGTCCGTGCCGCCGGAGCCGCCGCAGCCGAGAATGGGCAAGGCCGCCGCACTGGCCATCAGCCAGCGCAGGGACTGGCGGCGGCCAGCGGCCATTTGCATCATCTTGTCCAGATCCGCAGCAAGGCCGTGATCGTGATCGTGCGTTTGCATTGAACTTCCTTTATACCGAGGTGTTGATCAGATTGCCGCTGGTGCCCGCATTGGGCAGCTTGTCCGACAGCGCCTGCAGGAAGCTGGCCAGCTTGCTGCCGCTATTGGACGTGTCGCTGCCGAGCGCTTCGAGCAGGCCCTGGAACGAGGACTGCAGCGCGCTGCCGCTATCCTCCGCGCTGTCCTCCGTACCTTCGCTGCCGGCGCTCTCGCTGGACGAGCCCAGTTTGGCGATCAGGCTTTGCAGATCCGCCTCCAACTTGCCGGGACCACCAGGGCCGCGAGGACCGCCAGCGCCGCCCGGCGGCCCATACGCCTGCCCGTCGCCGGACGAGGACGACGATTCCGAGGACGACGCGCCCTGCTCGTGCAAGGCGCCCATCAGCTCATGCAGGAAGCCGCCCAGCGCTTGCGCTGCGTTGCCGCTGCCGGTGCTGCTGGCGTCCGGGCTGCTGCTGTCGGCCGTGGCGCTATCGCCTTCCGACAAGCCGAGCGACTCCAGCACGCTGGCAATGGCGTCGATGAAGCCGCCGCCGGACCGGGGCGGCGGCGGGCCATTGCCCACCTGGCCGCTTTCACCACTGGCGCTGGCGGAACCCAATTTGCTCACATAGCTCAACTGGCTGGCTGCAGTGCTGGAAGTCAGGGAACTGATGGTCATGCGTTTTCTCCTTGCTCGATTTATGGTTTTTCGCGGCCCGGGAAACCCTGGCGCGGCGGCTTGTGCTGATCCATCTGCTTGCGCTGCTCTGGCGTCAACACGCCCAGCAGCTTCTGTTCGGTGCGGACGCGCTGCAATTCCAGGTTGGACATGGCCTGCGCGGCGGCCTGCGCCAGCGACACGGCCTTGGCGTCGTCGAATTTCTCCGCCTTGCCCAGCGCGTCCAGCGCCTCCTGCGCCTTGCGCAGCGCCCTGGACTGCTCGCGGACATGCGGCTCCTGCGTGTGCAGAATGGTGAACACCTTGTCCTGCTGCGCTTCGCTCAGGTCCAGCCCGTGCATAAAGTGTGGACCGCCATGTCCTCCCATTCGAGGGCCGGGGCCGGGGCCTCGACCAGGGCCAGGGCCTGGGCCACCGGGCGGCATGCCCGGACCGCCTTCCGCGCGCGGGCCGGGAGGCGGCGCGTCGAAGCCCTCGTCGCCGCTGGACAGGCCGTTGGCCGCATGCGACGCCAGCGGCAATGCCAGCGCGGCGGCCAGCAGAAGATGTTGCAGGTGGATTTTCTTGGTTTTCATGTCTGCTCCAGATGATTCGTAAGGAGCAGCCATTGTCCCGCCGGCCTATGTAAAGTGCAGTTAGGACAACGTAAATCGGTGTAAAGACGGCGGGTGTAAATCGGGGTAAAAGCACGCTTCGGCCGGCATCGAGTTTGTTATGATGGGTAAATCGACAACCACGAAACACGCGGCAATGAGCAAGGTACTGTTAATAGACGACGACATCGAACTGGTGGGCATGTTCCGCGAATACCTCGAGCAGGAAGGCTTCGAGGTCAGCACCGCCCACGACGGCGAGGCCGGCGCGGCCGCCGCCCTGTCCGGCCTGTACGCCATTGCCGTGCTGGATGTGATGATGCCGCGCATGAACGGACTGGAGACGCTGCGCCGCATCCGCAGCCACAGCCGCATGCCCATCCTGATGCTCACCGCGCGCGGCGACGACACCGACCGCATCGTGGGCCTGGAGCTGGGTGCGGACGACTACGTGGCCAAGCCCTGCACACCGCGCGAACTGACCGCCCGCATCCGCGCCATCCTGCGCCGCACGCTGGGCACACCGATGGACGCCAGCGGCACCCAGCCGCTGGCCGTGGGCCAGCTCACCATGTGGCCCGAGCAGCGGCGCGCCAGCTGGGCCGGCGCGCCGCTGGAGCTGACCAGCACCGAATTCAATTTGCTGGAAGTGCTGGCGCGCCACGCCGGCAAGCCGGTCAGCAAGAACGTGCTGTCCGAGCAGGGCCTGGGCCGGCCAATGGCGCGCTTTGACCGCAATATCGACGTGCACCTGAGCAGCTTGCGCCACAAGCTCGGCACCATCGCCGACGGCCGCTCCTGCCTGCAGACCGTCTACCGCCTGGGCTACCAGCTGATCAAGGAGTAGCCGTGGGCCGTCTGTTCTGGAAGTTCTTCTTCTCCATACTGCTGGCGCAGCTGGTGGCGGCGGTAGGCATAGGCGGCGCCATCTGGCTCAAGAACCGCGACAACGCGCCGCCACGGCAGCAGGATATCGACACCGGCCCGCGCGCCGAGGACGCGATCGAGTCGGCCGCCGCCACGCTGGAATTCGGCGGCGTGAGCGCGCTGCAAAGCCTGCTCGAGAATATGAACCGGCACCGCGTGTATGCGGTCAGCGAGCAAGGGCGCGAGCTGCTCGGACGCATCGTCAAGCCGGGCATGATACTGGAGGCGCGGCGCCTGCTGAAACAGGACGGCTCGCAGCGCGTGGTGCGCGAAGTGCGGGCGGCGGACGGCCACCGCTACACGCTGTTCCTGCCGTCGCGCGAGCATCTGGGCGAACGCCTGGGCGGCGCGCCGCTGCTCGGCAGCCTGGCCGGCATGGCCAGCGTGCCTTTTGAAGGGCGCAATCCCGGCTATTGGCGCAATCAGAATGACTGGCGCGGTCCGAACGACTGGCGCGGCCCCAACCCGGCATTCGGCCCATCCAGCGGCGGCGCCCTGGCTGGCGCGGCCCCAGGCCCGACCGGCCGCGGCGAGCCCCCCGGCGGCGCGCAGGCGGCCGGCCCCGGCGGCCCAAGACCCGGTTCCGGGGCAGGCCCCGGCTTTGGCCCAGGCTCTGGCCCCGGTTTCGGTCCCGGCGCTGGCCCCAACGGCGGCCCCCAGGGCCCGCCGCAGCGCTTCCAGCCCATGACGCCTTTCATCCCCATCGCCGCCGCCGTGCTGGCCAGCCTGCTGTTCGCCGCCCTGCTGGCCTGGTACTTCGCGCGCCCTATCCGCTCGCTGCGGCAGGCCTTTGAAGCGGCCTCGCAAGGCGACCTGGCGCCCCGCTTTGCCCACGCCGCCGGCAAGCGCGGCGACGAACTGAGCGACCTGGGACGCGACTTCGACCGCATGACGGCCCGCCTGCGCAGCCTGATGGACGCCCAGACCCGGTTGCTGCACGACGTATCGCACGAACTGCGCTCGCCGCTGGCGCGCCTGCAGGCGGCCATCGGCCTGGCACACCAGCAGCCGGACAAGGCCCACGCCACCATGGAACGCATTGAGCGCGAGAGCGTGCGCATGGACAAACTGGTGGGCGAGCTGCTCACCCTGGCCCGCCTGGAAACCGGTCCCATCACCGCCACCGGGGAAGCCATCAGCATGGCCGAACTGCTGGACGAAATCGTGGCCGACGCCGAATTCGAGGCCGCCTCGCACGACAGGGCCATCGAGCTGCGCGGCAGCGCCGACGTGGCCGTGAACGGCCAGGCGGACCTGCTGGCGCGCGCGATAGAAAACATCGTGCGCAACGCCATCAAGCACAGTCCCGCCAGCGGCACGGTGCGCGTGGAGCTGGACACGGACGAAGCGACGGACCGCCTGCTGATACGCGTGCTCGATCACGGCCCGGGCGTGGCGCAGGCCGACCTGCAAGCCATCTTCGAACCGTTTTTCCGCAGCAGCGGCACGCTCAAGGACGTGGAAGGCCACGGCCTGGGACTGGCGATTGCGCAGCAAGTGGTGCAAGGGCACGGCGGCAGCATCGCCGCCCGCAACCGCGAGGAAGGCGGCTTGTGCGTGGAAGTCGCGCTGCCGATTGCGCAGCACGACCACGGGGAACGGAGCAAGGTCTAAGCAGTCGTATCGATAATGCTGCCGACGGTGGAACTGGACGAGCGCGGCGCGCTCGCCTGCTGCGATGGCTGCGCCGTCTCCGCCTGCGCCGCCTGGCTGGCCTGCGCCGCCTTCTGCGCCTCCTGCGCCTGCAGCTCGGCGATCTGCGCCTGCAAGGCCTGAACCTGCTGCGAGATCTGCTCCGCCTGTTTCTGGCCAGTCTCGCTGGTGTCCTTCTGCGCCTCGGTCAGCTGCTTTTGCAGCGCCACCAGCTGCTTTTGCAGCGTCGCCACCGTGCTCAAACCGCCGCTGCCGGACGCACTGGCCGAACTTACGCCGCTGCTACTGATTGCCGTCACCATGCTACACCTCCATCTTTATCATTGATAAAGATGGTAACGGTGCCAATTCCGGCGACTCAACCCTGCGAAGTGTAAAGCCAGGTAAAGACGGCGCTCACAGTTCCAGGCGCGAGATCTTGGTGCCTTCCAGCGTGAGGTTGGCCATCAGGCCCGCGTTGGTCAGCACCAGCGCCTGCACCGGGCTGTTGGCGGTAGCCGTGTCGACTTCGCCGTTCACGCCCACCTTGATGATAGCCACCGACGCGTCCACGCCCGCCGTCCAGCCCTTGCTCTGGCCGAATTTGCTGAACGCTTCCTGCGTCATGAACAGCAGCACCACGGCCTTGGACTGCGCGCCCGCCTGCAAGCCCACCGAGGCCGAGGCCATGCTGTAGTAACCGCCATGCTCGTTCTTCACGCGCAAAGCGCCCTTGCCGTACTCGCCGCCCACCACCAGGCCGGCCGCCAGCACGCGCGGGAACACCAGGACAGCATTGGATTTGGCCACCAGCTCGCGCGAGCCCTTCACCTCCGCATAGAGGCGGTTCAGGGTGCTATCGACGCCATTGTCGATTTCGGTGCGCACGGCGCCGGAATCGGCCTTGCCGGAAGTGGTGGTGGTGGTGCAGCCCGGCAGCACGGCGCCGGCAAAGGCCAGCGCCGCAGCGGAAGTGATGAGGAAGGTACGCTTATGCATGGAACTCTCCAGTCGACAGGGTCAGCGAATCTTTGCAATTCTGACACCTTGCGCGCAGCAGAGCCTCTCCCTTCCGAAACAGGCTTGAGGAAAATCAAGCCTTCGGCAGCGTGACCCCGGACTGGCCCTGGTATTTGCCGTTGCGGTCCTTGTACGACACTTCGCACACTTCGTCGCTTTCGAAGAACAGCACCTGCGCGCAGCCTTCGCCGGCGTAGATCTTGGCCGGCAGCGGCGTGGTGTTGGAAAACTCCAGCGTCACATAGCCTTCCCACTCCGGTTCGAACGGGGTGACGTTGACGATGATGCCGCAGCGCGCATAGGTCGACTTGCCCAGGCAGACCGTCAGCACATTGCGCGGAATGCGGAAGTACTCGATGGTGCGGGCCAGCGCGAAGGAATTCGGCGGAATGATGCAGACGTCGCTCTTGATGTCGACGAAGGAGTTGGAATCGAAGTTCTTCGGATCGACGATGGTGCTGTTGATGTTGGTGAAGACCTTGAATTCGTCGGCGCAGCGGATGTCGTAGCCGTAAGACGAAGTGCCGTAGGAGATCACTTTGCGGCCGTTTTCAGCCCGCACCTGGCCCGGCTCGAAAGGCTCGATCATGCCGTGCTGTTCCGCCATGCGGCGTATCCATTTGTCGCTCTTAATTGCCATCGCAAAAACCATTTCTCAAGATTGCAGGGAGGCGCCAGCTTGCGCCAACGCCATTTCACCCGGGATTTTACGCGAAAGGCCTGCTTTCAAGAACAAATTTGCAAGCTCAAGCCCGCTGGCGGGACCGCTGGCTGCGCACCGCCCCCTGCTGCGCCAGCAGTTGCGAGATCATCTCGTGCGTCACCTGGGCCGTCAGTTCGGGCGATTCCATGGGGAACAAATGGCCGCCGGGGATGATGCGGAAATTGCCGCCGACCAGGCGGCGGGTGGCGTCCAGGCCGGCCTGGCGGTTTTCCACCGACTCGCTGCCGCCGATAAAGCCGGCCGGCACCTTCACGCCGCGCCGCACCAGGCCGCCGATATGGTGCGGCAGGCTGCGGTAGACCGCCGTTTCATTCTCGCGCGTGAAGCGCAGCTGCACGCCGTCCGGATGCGGCTTCAGGCCGGCGGCGATATAGTCTTCCAGCACGCCGGGCGCCCAGGCAGCGAAAATCTCTTTCGAGGCGAAGTGCTGGTGCGCGGCTTCCGCGTCCGGCCATACATTGCGGCGCTTCTCGGAGAAGCGCGCCGGAGAAAATTTGTTGGCCACCGACCAGTTGCGCGTCACCCGCAGCAACATGGCGCGCCAGCCCGCCACCACGGGAGAATCCAGCATCACCACGCAGCGCACCAGGTCCGGCCGCATGGCGGACACCATCACGCTCAGCATGCCGCCCAGCGAGTGGCCCAGCAGGATCACGGGCTCGGTGTAGCGGCTTTCCAGCTCGTCCACCAGTTCCTGCACCAGTTGCGGCCAGCCGGTGCCCACCGGATAAGCCGGATTGTGGGCATGCATGTCCAGCGCGGAAATATCGTAGTGCTGGCCCAGCAGCTCGAACAGGCGGCGGTAAGTGCCGGCCGGATAACTGTTGGCGTGGGAAAAGTGCAGCTTGGGTTTGTTCATTTTTGTAGTGTCTCCTTGGGGCCATTGTAAGGAGACCTGCGGCAAAAAAATAGAACGCTTGCTCTAATTCATTCCTGCTGGGGGGACACGGGCGACCCCGGCAGGGAACCGCCCGTGTTTGCAGCTTACGGCCTGTTATCAGGCAGCCGGCTGCCGACGGCGGCGGGCAGCCACCATGCCCAGCAGGCCGATGCCGGCAAGCGCCAGGGCGCCCGGTTCAGGCACGGCGCGTGCGTTGAAGTCCAGGATGCCCGCTTCGGAAGCAATTGCCACTACAGTCGCGCCTACGCAGTTCGGCGTATCGCAGCTCAGGCCTTGCGAGGTATTGTTGAAGGCCGTGAAGGCGGCGTCGTAGAACGGGAACGGCCATGAGAAGTACTCGGAGCCGGCGGCGGTCAGAGTCCAGCCGATGTTCAGATTCTGGTATGCGCCACCCAGGGCGTCCAGGCCGCCAAGGCCGCTGTGCACCACGTTGGAGGACGCCAGCAGTATGTCCACGCTGCCCGCCTGGTCCACGGTCGGATTGCCGGCCAGCGAAGCGGCGGTATAGACGTTGTCGTTACCAGGATCGGCATACAGCTCGAACGACATATTCGACGCCCCGCAGCTCACGCCAGGGGCCAGGGGGCCGCTGCAGTCTAACGTCTGGTGAAACACAGCGTAAAGGCCGTAGTCCAGGTTGACACGGCTGAGGCCGGTAGACACGCCGGTATTGTTCAGAGCAAAGCCGTTGAAGAAGGCGTAGCCGTCCGAGGTGTAGGTGCTGCCGCTGCCGGTATAGGCGATCCGGTTCGACGAGAAGCCATTGATGGCGGTCGCCTGGAACGGCGCGCCGGCGGTCGATAGCACCCCGCCGCCGAAATTGGGGTTGACAGTGAACAGCGAGACGGCGCCCGCCTCGGCTGCACTGAGCGCACCGGCCAGCACCATGGCCTGCACTGCGAGACTGCGCAGCCGTTTAGTAATTTTCGTCATTTTTATTCTCCAGAGGGGTAAGTGACTTTCATGGACATCAAATATGACCAAGTTAGAAAATATGATCACGCAGCCACCCTAGCAAACCCCGTGCCAGAGAAAATAAATACATCGTTAACAACGACTTAGAATAACTATCATATGTTTACAAGTTTTAATAAAATATTAATTGTAAGGTTTACCGACACTAGCTTCTATTTACATGTAAAACATGAAGTGTTATATGTTTTATTATCGAAAAGTTAAATTCCTAATGGAAATTTAAAATACACTCGCCATCACATAATATTATTTACAGCAGGTTGTAAAGAGCGGCAATATACGCGGAAAATCACGCCGATTATTAGGCGCGGATTACCAGATAGAGAGAATGTGTGAGAATCGGCGCCGGGCGGCGCCGATGGGAGGAAATAATCGGGTGTACTTTGCCTGCTAGTCCATCATTAATTCCGACAAGGGCTTGCGTTCGGCGCGCGCAAACGGCGCCGGGCCTTCGCCCAGGCGGCCCATGAATACCGGATGGCGGCCGTCGCCGGCAATCATGGGCTCGGAGCGCAGCCGCAGCGCCTCGGCCTGGCGCTGCAACTGGTCCAGCTGGCTGAAACGGCGTCCTTCTTTTACATAGCGGGCGAAGATCAGCGGCGTCATTTCCGGCTGCATGAACAGGCCCAGCGCAGTCAGGCTCAGCCAGAAGCGCTGCAAGGCACGGCCCGCAGCGACGAAGTCGTCTATGGTGCGCGGCTCCTGCCTGGCCTGCAGCACGAAATGCGCGGCACACATCAGGCTGGGCACAAAATCCATTTGCACGCGCGGCGCCCAGGTTCCCAGCAAGGCATTCACGGTCGACAGCCGGCCCCAGCTTGCCATCGCCCATTTCATCAGCCGCAGGGTCAGCGGGTCGGCGCCCAGGGCCTGGTCAGGAACCCGGTCCGGACTGCGTGCCACACCCCAATGGATGATGCGCTTGTGCACTTCGTAGGCCTCCGGCATGGTCAGGCGCAGTCTTGCATTGCGGTACATCAGCTGCGCCGCCTGCATCTTTTCGCTGCCGGTTTCCAGCCAGCGCACCGCATACCCCGGCCCCACGGACGCCTCCAGCACAGCCTTTTCCTGCCCGGTAAGCGGGCGCGTCTTCATGGCGCGCCGCTGCACCGCGCGCGTGGTGATGTGTGCGGCCAGCGGGTCGGCGGCCAGGCCGGGCTCCGGCTCAAAATACACGTCGAATATCAGGTAGGCATCCTCGGATGGCGGGCGCTCACGCCTTACCACGCGTATGCGCAGGCCGTGCACCGTCGCCGCAATGGCGATAGTTTCCAGCAAGGCGCCGAAGGCGATCTGGCTGGCGTGGCCGTCCAGGTCGTAAACACAGTCCGCGCGGGTGTCCCGGGCGTGGATGACCAGATGCTGCGGGCCGGCGATCTGGAAACGGTGCGACTGCACGTTGTCGCCGCTGGGAGCCCAGCGCGCCAGATCCAGTATTTGCTCGATGACGGACGGATTCTTCATTGTTGCCGCAAGCTCTTGGTGTAAAAATGGCGGCCGATCTGGATCGCCAGCCACTGCAGGGGGTGGCGGTTGCCGCCGGGGCGCCAGGTGTGGACGTATTTATCCAGGAAGGCGTCGTATTGCGTAGCGTGTGGAGCCGCAAGCACCCTGCCCCGCCCCAGCAAGATCTTCAAGGCCTGCGTTCCGGCCACGCCGGCGCACAGCTGGCAGGCCATCACCGTGGACGGCCCGCGCCGCTCGGCCAGATTGACGGCGGACGGCTCCACCAGATACGGCCGGTGCAAGCCGGCCGGCGCCAGGCCTATCAGGAAGCGCAAAGCCTTTTCCGGCTCGGACAGATTACCCCAGCGGAAATATTCCTCGAAGCTCATCTTGCCCGGCATAAAATTCAAGCTGGCAACGCCCATGCCCAGCGGCGCGGCCATGGTAGCCGGTATGCCGCGCTGCTGGCACATTGCGTAGGTTTGCGCGCGGGCGTCAAAGGCGAAGAAATCCAGCCCGTCCACGTACAGGTCCACTCCGTCCAGAAACTGCTCCAGATTGCCGGGGTTCACGCCTTCGGGGAAGATCCGCAGGTCCATCTCCGGGTTGATGTCGAGCGCCATGCGCGCCGCCACGTCCACCTTGGGCTGGCCCAGGGTGGACACGAAAGCGCCCGCCTGCCGGTTGAAGTTGGCGATGTCGAACGTGTCGAAGTCCGCGATGTGGAAGGCGCCTATCCCCAGCCTGGCCAGCGCCAGCAAGTGATAGCCGCCCACGCCCCCGGCGCCCGCAATGGCAACCCGCTTGCCGCGCAGCGCCGCCTGCTCGGCCGGCGTGATCCAGCCGATATTGCGCGAGAAAGCGCGCTCGTAGGAAAAAGCGGCGGCGGTGTCAGGCACGGCGCTCAATTCCGCTGCCGGAGACGGTTGATGATGCCTTGCTCCTCGCGCGGCGAATAGAACAGGGGAAAGAAGGAACGCTCTCCGGCCGCTTCCGCGCCCTTGCCGCCGAACCGCTGGGTTTGCTCGGTCATATAGCTGAGCGCCACATGCATCAGGATGCCGCGCACATTGACGCGGGGGTTGATCTTTTCCTCGCCCAGCTGCTCGAAGCCGAGGCTGTGGTTAAAAAAACCGCGGTGGCGGGGGCTGATCTCGATGAAGATGTAGTCGCAGCTGTGGATGTCGCGGGCGTAGATCACCGACAGGTGGAACAGGGCCGCCAGATAGCTTTTCGAGGACGAGCCCATGTCGAATGCCAGCTTGGTGATTTCGCACACCCGCTTGCCCTGGGCGCGGAAAACATCGATTTCCGGCTTGAACAGCTGGTCTGCCAATATGCCGGACGGTGAATCCAGTCCCAGCGTTAAAGTTCCAACGGCGTCGCCCTGGCTATGGGCCATTAAGGTGACGCGGTTAGGGTCGCTGGTTATTTCATGTGCGCCGGCCAAACCCCGCCATGCGTACATTTTATGTATCAGCATACTGGCTTTATTCCGTCCTTCCGGCGTGTCGACCAGGCGTATTCCAAACGACGATTCGTCCGTCACGATATCCTGCATGCCTTTTCTCGGCATATCGTTTGGAAAGTCAGTTTCCAACAGACTCTGTTCAAGTTCGGCAGTATCGCTATTCATATGCAATCTTCCCATTCAATCCGGCTGACCCTGTATATTATTCAAATAATAATGACATGTTAGCTGCGGACGGGCAAGGATTAATTTTTGATATTTATGGGAGATTGGCCTCGGCAAAAGTAGAAAATATTAAATTATAATTCCCTAGCAGAAATTATAATTTCCCGCATTTTAATTGAATTAATATAGCGCCTGGGTTTTACTCCTTGGCCGGCGGCAAGGGCGGCACGGGCGGCGCGACCGGCGTGGGAGCCGGAATGATGAGGACGTGCTTGTCCATAATCTTGCCGTCCTGCTTCTGTTGCACAACCTGCGTGGCGACGGCCTTGGCGGGAACAACCGGCTTGGGATGGCGGGGAAAGATCATGGCTGTGCTCGCTTGTTGGATGGGGTATCCAGATGCGGACAGTTGCTGGATTTTCAACGCTAAGGCCGGCGCCAGTAGCGCGGGTTGGCTTCGCGGTAGCGCTCCACGCTGAGCTGGCCGTTGAACTCCAGCGTTAGCGCGCCGGTTTCGTCTGTGCGCAGGCGGTCAATGCCGAGGCTGCGGTAGCGCTCAAAGACTGCGGGCTGGGGATGGTGATAGCGGTTGCGGTAGCCTACCTGGAATATCGCAACCCCGGGCCGCACAGCAGCCAGGAATGGCGGTATTGACGACGTGCCGCTGCCGTGGTGCGGGGCGAGCAGCACATCGGCAGGCAGGCTGGCCGGCGTGCGGAACAGCAGCTCGGCCTCCTGCGCCGCCTCGATGTCGCCCGCCAGCAGCATGGCCTTGCCGCCCGCGCTCACCTTCAGCACGCAGCTGCGGGCATTCGGTTTCAGTCCCTTATGGCCATAGCTTTCGGCGGAAGGATGCAGCATCTCGAAACGCACACCGTCCCAGGTCCAGCCCTGCCCGGCCTCGCAGCGCTTGTGCCGGGGCGCAGCGCGGACGATGGCGTGCGCCGGCGGCAGCGAGGTGCTGGCCCAGGAGACGCGGATATTTTCCAGTATCGCCAGGGCGCCGCCGGAATGGTCGGCATCCGCATGGCTCACCACCATCGCATCCAGTGCGGCGATGCCGCGCGCCCGCAGATAAGGCAGGATCACCCGGTTGCCGCCATTGGAATCCGGCGCGTAGGCGGGGCCGGTGTCGTACAGCAGGCGATGCCCGCCGGTCTCCACCAGCAGCGCCATGCCCTGCCCCACGTCGAAGGCGGTCACGCGGAATGCGCCGTCCGGCGGATGGCTGGGCGTTGCAGCCAGCAAGGGCAGCCAGGTGACGAGTCCCAGCCAGCGCAGCGGCCAGCCGCGCGGCGCCAGCATCCAGGCCGTGCCGAACAGCGCCCAGCAGAACAGCCAGGCCGGCGGCGTGGGCGCGGCCCATACCGCGAAGCGGCTGGCGCTCATCCATTGCAGTGCTTGCGCCAGCAGCCACACGGTTCCGTGCGCAAGGTTCAGCAGCGGCGCGGCCAGCAAATCCGGCAGTACCGCGCCCGCCAACGCCAGCGGCGTGACCAGCAGGCTGACCACGGGAATGGCCACCGCGTTCGCCACCGGACTTGCCACGGATACCTGCGCGAACAGCAGCATGGTCAGCGGCACCAGGCCGACGGTGACGGCGTACTGCACGCGCGCGGCCATCTTCAAATCCGCCATCCAGCGCTCGCGCCTTGACAGCGGCGCGCGGCGCGGCTGCAGCAGCGGCAGCGCGCCATTGCCTGCGGCGCCGGCCGCCAGCACCGCCACGCCGCTGCCATGGTGCACCTCGGTGCGGCCCACCGTCGCGTAAAGGATGGTGGCGACGGCGCCGAACGAGAGCCAGAAACCCGGCCACATCACCGCCCACGGATCCAGCAGCACCACCACGCCGGCCGCGAGGCACAGCACATGCGTCACGCTCGCCAGCCGGTCCGTCCACAGCGCCACGGCCACCACCGCCAGCATGTACAGCGTGCGCTGAGCGGGCACCCCGAAACCCGCCAGCAGCACATACACCAGCGCCGCCAATATGCCTGCCAGCGCCGCCACTTTCTGCGCGGGCAGCAGCAGCGGTAACTGCGCGCGCGTGAAGAAGGAGCGCCGCCACAAGGCCGACGCGGCCAGCGCGAACAGGCCGGCGATCATCGTAATGTGCAAACCGGAGATGCTGATCAAGTGGCTGATGCCCGTGCGGTTGAACACCTGCCAGTCGGACTGCGGAATGCCGCGCTGGTCCCCCACCACCAATGCGACTATCACGCCCGCATATTCCTTGCCCTTGAGCGCGCGCAGAATGCGCTCCCGCAGCACGGCGCGGCAGTGTTCGACCACGTTGCCAAAGCTGGCGACGAAAGAAGCCAGGCGCCGGTTGCCGCCATCCTGGCGCACATAGCCGGTGGCGCGCACGCCCTGCTCCAGCAGCCACAGTTCGTAATCGAAGCCATAGGGGTTGGCGTTGCCGTGCGGCCGCTGCAAGCGCACCGTAAGCCGCCAGCGTTCGCCCGGCTGGACGTCGCCTACCGGCACGGTCTCGCCGCGATAGCCCGCATACCAGGACAAAGCGACCAGCGGCGGCACGCGCACCGCGCCGCGTTCGACTTGTTCCACCGCGAAATTGAAACGCACGCCGCCTTCGAAGCGGTTGGGCAGGTTGGCGATGGTGCCGATGAGCGTGACGTCGCGGCCCTCATCTGCCTTGGCCAGCTCCAGCGTCAGCGCCGCTTGCGCCAACACGGCGGCCCAGTAGAAGCCCAAGACGAAGCCGGCCAGCAATCCGAACAGCGGCCGCGATGCAGACTGGAACCGGCGCATTCCATCGCAGCGCAGCGCCACGGCCAGACGCCCCGGCAGGCGAAGCACCGCAGGCATACCCAGAAAGGCTGCAGTCACGGCCAACATGGCTGTCTGCGCGTGCAGCGGCAGCGTAGCTTGCGTCTGCAACCACGCCGCACCGCCGACAAATCCGAGTATCGCGCATCGCATCACGGTTCCAGGCAAAGAACCGATTATTGCCAGACCTGCTTCCGCGCGTTCTAATCCAGATCAAGCTCTCGCCGTTCAAAATGCCTTCACGCATAGAAGTATGGCGAGACCCTGGTTGGAATATCCTCAACCGTACAGAACGCCACTTAATCGCAGGCCCTTCTATACTGGTCTGATGCACCGCACAATCCCCCCCCGATAGCCGAAGGAACTTCCATGATCCCCTATTTTCCGAATTTTGCGGCACTTTCGCGCCCAACGACGTCCGCCGTTGGCCATAGCATTTGGGACCAGTTGTTTTCGATACACCAACGCGTCTTCCAACACAGCAGTAATGAGCTATGGTTGAGCTCCGCGCGTATCGTCCAAGAGCACGCAACCAAGGCCTGGACCGAAGCTTCCCAGGCGTGCATGGTCGCACTTGCAGAGAATGCTGCGGCCATCCAGCAACGTGCCTTCACGGAACTGGTCGGCGCCCAGCAGCAGGCCGCAATCGAGACGGCTGCCGAGATTACCGAGCGTCTTGCCGCGACTTCTGAGCACGCTTAAAACGTCGTATCCCGGCACTGCAATCAGCCTGATGGTGACAAAGCGCGTATTTGCCACTTAGTCAAGGTGCTATGCTAGTTGCATGCACTGAGCCATCACCAAGGGGGATTCATGATTGCCTCATACGATCCGCTGTGGTTTTTCACAGCACCTTTCACAGGCGACGTTATGCAGCGGATAAATTCGCTATGGTTTTCGCCTGCGCTGACTTTCAACTTTGCCGGGGATGCCAATATCGAAAACCGTGTTGTCTCGGGCGTCGCGAGCTACGGCACCCAGATTGGCTGGCTGAACGACATTGTTCTCGCACTGGCAAGGAAAGAGACGCCAAACCTGGCCACCGTCAGCGACTTGGCCAACGCTGTGGAAAAAATTGAAGTAATTAAAGCCGCTGAAAAATCGAACGCTTTGCGCGCGGCGATGGATGCTCTCGACCAGCTCAAGAAAATCCAGCCAGATCTGTATGACAAACTCATCAAAGAGCGCACACGCTGAGACCATCCTAACGATCACAAGACGGCAACTAAACCGCAAGTGGCGGATAGAGCTGGGCGTCGTCGCGGATATACATACTGACGAATTCCGCAAATGAGTCAGCGACTGGTATCGGCTTGCCGCTGTTAGTACCCACCATCACTATGTTGGAAGTCTCGAACGAGATGGCATATGCCCAGCAGAAATCGAGGTAGTCGCAGAACAAGAAATACTTCTCGTCGCTGGGAAATCGATATTTCCCACCATCATATCCGCCAACAGGGCATATCTCAGCTATTGGCCAGAAGTTAAAGCCCGTGTCATCTTGATTGTCATCGTCCTGGTTAAACCCGTCAAAGCACTCAAGGTATGCAGCAAACTCAGCCGGTAGGGTGACATTGTATGTCTCCTCAAACGCTTCAATCTCGCGGCGCGGCGCGGGCGCACGCAGGCGCGCGCGCATTGCAGGCTGCCAATGCTGACAAAGCTGCAATACCAGACGCTCTCGGAGTAAATCTGTGCTGTTCATTGCTAAGGCCAGTTCTTCAGAATTGTACGCAACAGCTCTATGCGAGGAAGTAACTGTACATTGATGAGTTTAGGTCCTGCCAGATCCCGCGCCTTGCAAAACGAAGCCAGCCGCCCCTCAACCCACGATCTTGTCAATCCCCGCTGAATCATTTGCAGAACTGCCAGTTGATCGATTTGCTGAGTCCTGAGCATCGTCTGAGCGACATCGGCAGGCGACTGCCCACATCCCCACCTGATGATGTATTTGCCTATCTGAGATTGAATCATATACCCGCGCGGACAAGCCTGAAACCCGGTTGGGAAACCGGACTGAAGTAATTATGGCGGTCACAGCTTGGGCCGTACTAATCAAAATCAAACTTTATGGCGGCGGTATAACAGGCTCGACCGTACCGAAACTCACTCAGGCCGGCAGCAGGCTGGCCATACGCGGCAGGATGGCGCGCGCGTTGGCGCCGGTGGCGGCGCGGACCTCGTCCACGCTGATGCCGCGCAGTTCGGACAGCACTCCGCCTATGCGCGGAATCTGCTGCGGGGTGTTCACGCCAGGGTGGACCCAGGACGGCGAGATGTCCGGCGCGTCCGTCTCCAGCACGATGGAAGACAGCGGCAGCTCGGCCGCCAGGCGGCGTATCTGCAGCGCGCGCGTGAACGTCATGCTGCCACCGAAGCCCAGCTTGAAGCCCACGTCGATATAGCCCTGCGCCTGTTGGAAGCTGCCGTTGAAGGCATGCGCGATGCCGCCGTTGGGCGTGATCTGGCGCACGTGCTTGAGCACCTGGTCCTGCGACTTGCGCACGTGCGTGAGCACCGGCAGATTGAAGTCTCGCGCGATGCGCAGCTGCTCACGCAGGAAATGCACCTGCTTCTCGCGCATGGCCGGTTCGGCCAGCATGGGGATGAAGAAGTCCAGCCCGATCTCGCCTATCGCCACCATGCGCCTGTCGTTCATCGCCGCTTCCACGCGGGCGCGCAGGGCAAGCAGGTCGTCTTCGGTGGCGTGGGGCACGTAGATGGGGTGGATGCCCAGCGCATAGCAGGCGTTGTCCGCCCTGGCCGCGAGGCTGGCGACGATATCAAGATTGGCCCGCTCGACGGCGGGAACCACGATCATGCCCACGCCCTGCTCCTGCGCACGGCGCGCCACGTCCAGCGAGGTGTCGCCGAATTCGTGCGCGTCCAGATGGCAGTGCGTGTCTATCCACATGCTTACTTCTCCTGGTGCAGGCCTTGGTCGGTCAGGCGCAGCACGCGGTCGCAGCGCTTGGCCAGTTCCGGGTCATGCGTGACGATGACGAAGGCCGTGCCCAAAGTGCGCGACAGCTCCAGCATCAGGTCGAAGATCTGTTCGGCGGTGCCGTGATCCAGGTTGCCGGTCGGCTCGTCAGCCAGCACGCAGGCGGGCTGCGTCACCAGCGCGCGCGCCAGGGCCACGCGCTGGCGCTCGCCGCCGGACAGCTCGCCCGGTACGTGCGTTACCCGCTTGGCCAGGTTCACGCGCGTGAGTATCTTCTGCGCTTCCTCCTGCGCCTGCGAGCGCTTCATGCGCCGTATCATCAGCGGCATGGCCACGTTGTCCAGCGCGGTGAACTCGGGCAGCAGGTGGTGGAACTGGTAGACGAAGCCGAGCGACTGGTTGCGCAGGTCGCCGCGTTCGCGCTCGCCCAGGCTGGCGAAGTCCTTGCCCAGCAGGGTCACGCTGCCGTCGCTCGGCGTATCCAGGCCGCCCAGCAGGTGCAGCAGCGTGGACTTGCCGGAGCCGGATGCGCCGACGATGGCCACGCGCTCGCCGCGCCGCACGTCGATATCGATGCCGTTCAGTACTTGCACCGAATAGCTGCCCTGGGTGAAGGTTTTGCCCAGCCCACGGCAGGACAGGACGATGGATTGCTCATTCATAGCGCAGCGCCTCCGCAGGTTTGACACGGGCCGCCCACCAGCTTGGATAGATGGTAGCCAGGAAGGCCAGCGCCACCGCCACCACGCCGATGCGGGTGACGTCCGGCCAGCGCATGTCCGAAGGCACGGTGCTGATGTAGTAGATATCCCTAGACAAGAACTGCACTCCCAAAGTTGATTCAATAAACGGCACGATCACATCGATATTCAACGCCACCAGCACGCCCCCGGCCACGCCCAGCGCCGCACCCATGGTGCCCACCAGCGCGCCCTGTATGACGAAGATGCGCATGATGGATTGCGGCGAGGCGCCCAGCGTGCGCAGGATGGCGATGTCGGGCTGCTTGTCCGTCACCGTCATCACCAGCGTGGACACCAGGTTGAACGCGGCCACGGCCACGATCAGCGCCAGGATAATGAACATCATGCGCTTTTCGGTCTGCACCGCCGCGAACCAGTTGGCGTTCAGCTTGGACCAGTCGCGTATCTCCATCCCAGCCGGCATCAGCGGCTTGAGGTCTTGCGCCACTTGCGGGGCGCGGTGCATGTCCGCCAGGCGCAGGCGCAGGCCGGCCGGCGCGGACAGGCGCAGCATTTTTTCAGCGTCCACAATGTGGATGAAGGCCAGTCCTCCGTCAAACTCGGCGTGGCCGGCCTGGAAGATGCCGGTCACGGTAAAGGAGCGCATGCGCGGCACGATGCCGGCCGGCGTGACCGTGCCTTGCGCCAGCGCCATGGTCACCTTGTCGCCCAGGTTGACCTGCAGCGCGCGCGCCAGGTCTATGCCCAGCACGATGTTGAACTCACCCTGGCGCAGCGCGTTGAAGTCGCCGTACTTGGTGTGCTTGGCCACATCCGATACATTCGGTTCCTGCTCGGGCAAGATGCCGCGCACAATGGCAGGGCGCAGCGTGTCGCCGCCGTGCTGCAGCATGGCCTGGGTCTCGACGAACGGTGCGGCGCCCTTCACTTCCGGATTCTTGAAAGCGTTCTTGGCCTGCTGCTCCCAGTCTGGCATGCCCTCGCCTTCGGTGTTGAACACTTCCACGTGGGCCAGCACGGACAGCATGCGGCCGGTGACTTCCTTCTGGAAGCCGTTCATCACCGACAGCACGATAATCAGCGCGGCCACGCCCAGCGCAATGCCGCCCATGGAGATCAGCGAGATAAAGGAAATGAAGCTGTTGCGCGAGCTGCGCTTGCCGGCGCGCGTGTAGCGCAGGCCAACCAGCCATTCAAAAGGCAAATTCGACAGGAGATTCTTCAGCATGGTCTGGTTCACTCGTAGCGCAAGGCGTCGGCCGGCTTCACGCGCGCGGCGCGCCAGCTCGGATACAGGGTGGCGACAAAGGCCAGCGCCACCGCCGTGGCGGAGATCACGGCCACGTCATGCCAGCGCAGGTCGGACGGCACGGCGCTGATAAAGTAGATATCCTTGGCCAGGAACTTCATGCCCAGCATGCGCTCGATGGCCGGCACGATCACGTCCACGTTCATGGCCAGCAGCACGCCGCCCGCCACACCCAGCGCGGTGCCGATCACGCCCACCAGCGCGCCCTGCACCATAAAGATAAACATCACCGAGCGCGGCGCGGCGCCCAGCGTGCGCAGGATGGCGATGTCGGCCTGCTTGTCCGTCACCGTCATCACCAGCGTGGCAACCAGGTTGAAGGCGGCCACCGCGATAATCAGCGTGAGGATAATGAACATCATGTTCTTTTGCGTCTGCACCGCAGCGAACCAGTTGGCGTTCTGCTGTGACCAGTCGCGCACCAGCAGCTCGCCCGGCATCGACCGTTTCAGCTCGCGCGCCACTTCCGGCGCGCGCTGCACGTCCGCCACGCGCAGGCGCAGCGCGAACGGCAGCTCCAGGTGCAGCAGCTCCATGCCGTCTCCGATGTGGACATAGGCCAGGCCGGAATCGAACTCGTTATGGCCGGCCTCGAAAATGCCGGTGACGGTGAAGTAGCGCATGCTGGGCGCGCCGCTGCCCATCATGTCCTTGCCGTTCTGCGCCAGCGCCATGGCGACCTTGCCGCCCACTTCCACGTCCAGCGCCTTGGCCAGGCCCACGCCCAGCACAATATTGAAGGAGCCCGGCTGCAGCGTGTCGAAGCTGCCCTGCTTGAACTGCTTGCTCACGCTGGAGACGGTGGCTTCGGCCTTGGGCAGAATGCCGCGCACAATGGCGGGACGCAGCTTGTCGCTGCCGTGCACCAGCATGGCCTGGGTTTCGACGAACGGCGCCACGCCCTGCACTTCAGGGTTCTTGAACGCCTCCTTCGCGGTGGCGGTCCAGTCGCGCAGGCCGCCGCCGCGCAGGTCGTACATCTCCACATGGCCCAGCACCGACACCATGCGTTCGGTCACTTCCTTCTGAAAGCCGTTGTACACCGACAGCACCACAATCAGCGCGGCCACGCCCAGGCCTATGCCCAGCATGGAGATGGCCGAGATAAACGATATAAAGCTGTTACGCCCGCTGCGCTTGCCCGCGCGCGTGTAGCGCAGGCCGACCAGCCATTCGAAAGGCAGATTCTTGATGATGCTCATGGGCCTTGTAGTTAGTGGTGCCATAGGTGAAAAACGTTCCGAGCCCGAAGTGTGCCATACAAATTACATTTCGTGAGTGAAACACCGCACCGTGGCCGCAAGCCGGGGCGGCGGGCTGATACAATCGCGGGTTATGAATCAGCTTACCCTCGTCCTGCCCTTCGCCCTCACCCCGCCCGAACTCGCCCAAGACCTGGCCCGCGCTATGCAAGTGCCGGCGCTGGCGATGTTGCTCGAACGCAATAGCACGCACCGCGTGACGGAGGAAGACGGCGCCAACCGCCTGCTGCCGCATGAATCGTGGCTGTCGCGCGCGCTCACCGCAGGCGCCCCCGCAGGCCCGTCCGACACCGCGCCCTTCGCTCCCGCCATGATGCAGGCGCTGGGCGTGGCGCAGGCCGAAGGCTACTGGTTCGCCGTGCAGCCGGTGCATCTGCAACTGGCGCGCACCCACATGGAACTGGGCGATCCGCGCTCGCTCAATCTGAACGGCGCCGACGCGCGCGCGCTGTTCGACCTGATCAAGCCCTACTTCGACGACGCCGGCAAGCCGCTGGTCTACGCCGCGCCGGACATGTGGTTCATGCGCGCGGACGACTGGCAAGGCCTGCGCACCGCCTCGCCGGACGTGGCCGTGGGCGACAACCTGAGCGACTGGATGCCGGAAGGCGACGCCAAGCGCGAATTCCGCAAGCTGCAGAACGAAGTGCAGATGCTGTGGCACGAACACCCCGTTAACGAAGCGCGCCAGCAGCGCGGCCTGTCGCCTGTGAATTCGTTCTGGCTGTGGGCTGGCGCTCCTGCAAATGCTGCGGCAAGCGCGGCCGGCAACG
This sequence comes from Pseudoduganella sp. GW821-FHT05F09, assembly GCF_059419605.1. NCBI lineage: Bacteria > Pseudomonadati > Pseudomonadota > Betaproteobacteria > Burkholderiales > Oxalobacteraceae > Pseudoduganella > Pseudoduganella sp. GW821-FHT05F09. Next base: position 569,707 of record NZ_JBWKSD010000001.1, on the reverse strand, counting down.
CAGGCGCGCTGGCGGTTGTCAACTGCCCCGCATGGCTAACGCTGCTGGCCGATCCCGCCTTGCGCGCCGCCACCGCCGAGCAGGTGCTTGCGCTGCCCGGCAACGCCACCGTCGTGCTGGGCGAACTGATCCCGGTCGGCAAGGCGGGCGACTGGGCGCCGTGGCTCGCGCATATGCAGCAGATCGAACAGCAATGGTTCGCGCCCCTGCTGGCGGCCCTGCAGACCGGCCGCCTGGGCAGCCTGAAACTGGTTTTCAGCAGCCACCTGAAGCTGGCCGAATTCACCATCACCAAGGGCTCTTTGCGCAAATTCTGGCGCAAGCCCGCCCTCACCAAGCTCACGCCATGACCCGTATCGCCACCCGCCCTTGCCCCTTCCGCGAATCGGAAATGCTGCGCCAGGGCGGTATCCACCCCGTGCTGGCCCGCCTGTTCGCAGCGCGCGGCCTGACCGATCCCAAGGACCTGTCCAGCGAACTGGCGGCACTGATCGCGCCATCGGGCCTGCTGCACATCGGCGCGGCGGCCGTCTTCCTGGCCGACTCCATCGCCGCGCAAAAACGCATGGTGATCGTGGCCGACTACGACTGCGACGGCGCCACCGCCTGCGCCGTCGCGCTGCGCGGCCTGCGCGCCATGGGCGCCAATGTCGACTTCATCGTCCCCAACCGCTTCGAATACGGCTACGGCCTCACGCCGGAAATCGTGGCGCTGACCGCGCGCGAAAAGCAGCCGGACATCATCATCACCGTGGACAACGGCATCGCCAGCATAGACGGCGTGGCCGAAGCCAACCGGCGCGGCATCGAAGTGGTGGTCACCGACCACCACTTGCCGGCCGACGTGCTGCCCGACGCGCGCGTCATCGTCAATCCCAACCAGCCGGCGTGCGGCTTCCCGAGCAAGAACCTGGCGGGCGTGGGCGTGGTGTTCTACGTGCTGCTGGCACTGCGCGCCGAACTGCGCAAGCGCGGCGTGTTCGACGCCGCCACCCAGCCCAAGCTGGACAGCCTGCTGGACCTGGTGGCGCTGGGCACCGTGGCCGACGTGGTCAAGCTGGACCCGAACAACCGCATCCTGGTGGCGCAAGGCCTGAAGCGCATGCGCGCGGGCCGCATGCACCCCGGCGTGGCCGCCCTGTTCCGCGTGGCCGGCCGCCAGGCGCGCACCGCCACGCCGTTCGACCTGGGCTTCGCGCTCGGCCCGCGCCTGAACGCGGCCGGTCGGCTGGAAGATATGTCGCTCGGCATCGAATGCCTGCTCACGGACGACGAAGACCGCGCCTGGCAGCTGGCGCAGCAGCTCAATGAAATCAACCTGAAACGGCGCGAGATCGAAGCCGAGATGCAGGATGCGGCCTTGCTGCACCTGGACCGTTTCGAACCCGCAGCCAGCAGCACCATCAGCGTATTCGACGAAAGCTGGCACCAGGGCGTGATCGGCATTGTGGCCTCGCGCTTGAAAGAGAAGTTCTTCCGTCCCACGATAACGTTTGCGCCGGCGGGCGACGGCTGGATCAAAGGCTCCGGCCGCTCCATCCCCGGCTTCCACCTGCGCGACGCGCTGGACCTGGTTTCAAAACGCGCCCCCAGCCTGATCGACAAATTCGGCGGCCACGCCATGGCGGCAGGCCTTAGCATCCGCGCCGACGCCTTCGACGCGTTCTCGGAAGCCTTCGAAGCGGTGGGTCGGGCATGGCTGACGGAGCAGCAGCTGGAGCGCGTCATCGAAACCGACGGACCACTGGAAGACGGCTACTACACCACCCAGTTCATCGAGCTGATGGACGGCCAGGTGTGGGGCCAGGGCTTCGCGCCGCCGGTCTTCTGCGACGAGTTCCGCGTGGTGAGCCAGCGCATCCTGAAAGAGCGCCACCTCAAGCTGCTGTTGGAGAAAAACGGCGCCCGCTACGACGCCATCTGGTTCGGCCACACCGAATCCGTAGGCGAACGCGCCCGCGTGGCATTCCGGCTCGACGCCAACGAATACAACGGCACCACCAAAGTCCAGCTCATGGTCGAACACGCCGAACCCGCGTAGGGCGGGTTACGCGTCTTTAATCGTCGTCGTTGGGATCGAGGTCGGGGAACATCACCGAGGTGTAGCCGAACTTGCTGAAGTCGGTGATGCGCATCGGGTAGAGAATGCCGTGCAGGTGATCGACTTCGTGCTGCACCACGCGCGCGTGGAAGTCGTCGGCATCGCGCACAATGGCTTGGCCGTATTGGTCCACGCCTTCGTAGTGCAGCTTCTTGTAGCGCGCCACGCTGCCGCGCAGGCCGGGCACGGACAGGCAACCTTCGAAGCCGTCTTCCTTCTCCTGCGTGATCGGCGTGAGCACGGGATTGATCAGCACCGTCTCCGGCACCTGCGGCGCGTCCGGGTAGCGGGCGTTGTTCTTGAAGCCGTAGATCACCAGTTGCAGGTTCACGCCGATCTGCGGCGCGGCCAGGCCTGCGCCGTTGGCCGCGTGCATGGTGTCGAACATGTCGGCGATCAGGGCGTGCAGCTCCGGCGTATCGAACTCGCGCACCGGCTCGGCCACGCGCAACAGGCGCGGATCGCCCATCTTCAGGATTTCACGGACCGTCATTTCGCCCCCAGTTCCAATTGGATCTCCTGCAGATACTTGCGGAATTCATCGCCCATCTCCGGGTGCTTCAGTCCCATGGCGGTGGTGGCTTTCAGGTAGCCAAGCTTGGAGCCGCAGTCGTAGCGGGTGCCGTCATAGCGGTAGGCCAGCACGCGTTCATGCTGCATCAGCGCGGCGATGCCGTCGGTGAGCTGGATCTCGCCGCCCGTGCCTGCGCCCAGGTGCTCCAGATATTCAAAGATGCGGCCCGACAGGACATAGCGCCCCACCACGGCCAGCGTGGACGGCGCCTCTTCCGGCTTCGGTTTCTCGACGATGCCGGACACCAGCTCCAGCCTGCTCTGGTAAGGCGAGGCGCTGACGATGCCGTACTGGCGCGTGTTCGCGCGCGGCACGTCCTGCACGGCCAGCACGCTGGCCCGCTCGTAGGAATACACTTCGGTCATCTGCGCCAGCACGGGACGGGCGCCGTTGTCGGTGTCCATGAAGTCGTCCGCCAGCAGCACGGCGAAGGGCTCGTCGCCCACCACCGGACGCGCGCACAGCACCGCGTGGCCCAGGCCCAGCGGCTCGGACTGGCGGATGAAGATGCAGTTGATGTGCTTGGGGATGATGTTGCGCACCTGCTCCAGCAGCGCGGTCTTCTGCGCCGCTTCCAGCTCGGCTTCCAGTTCGTAGGCTTTGTCGAAATGGTCTTCGATGGCGCGCTTGTTGCGGCCGGTGATGAAGATCATGTCAGTGATGCCGGCCGCCACGGCCTCCTCCACCGCGTACTGGATCAGCGGCTTGTCAACGATGGGCAGCATCTCCTTCGGCTGCGCCTTGGTGGCGGGCAGAAAACGGCTGCCCAGGCCTGCGACTGGGAATACGGCTTTGCGGATTTTGGTCATTTATTATTCTCCAGCAGGGCCAGCAGGCCCGCTTCGTCCAGGATGGGAATTTCAAGTTCTTCCGCCTTGGCCAGCTTGCTGCCCGCCTCGGCGCCTGCCACTACATAACCGGTTTTCTTCGACACGGAACCGACCACCTTGCCGCCCGCCGCTTCGATCATGGCGCCAGCCTCGTCCCGGCTCAGGTTCGGCAGCGTGCCAGTCAGAACGAAGGTCTTGCCGTTCAGGGCGCCCGTGGCTTCCGCCACCTCCGGCAGCAACGCCAGCAGACCTTTGCACAAATCGTCCAGCGCGGCCACCTGGTCGCGGTTGCCCGGCTGCGCCATCCACTCTTCCAGCGCAGCGGCGACGTCGGCCGGCAGGCCGTAGACCGAGAAAATGCTCTGCTGCGCCAACTTTTCCAGCGTAACGCCCTGCTCCACCAGCTTGCGGCAGCGCGGCTCGGTCATCTTAGGGATGCCCAGTGCGGCCATCAGCTTGACGTCGTCCAGCTTCTCGCGCAGCTTGGCGCTGGGCGCGTGCTCGCCTTGCGGGGCCACGCCCGCCGCCAGCAGCGCATCAATGGCCTCCTGGTTCTTCGGTTCGGAGAAGAAGTCGGCGATGGCTTCGGCCACCGTGCCGCCGATGTCCGGCAGCACGCGCAGCAGCGCGATCGGCGCGCGGCGCACCAGGCCGAAGCTGCCCAGCCACTCGGCCAGCGTCTTGCCGGTGGACTCGCCCACGTGGCGTATGCCCAGCGCGAACAGCAGGCGCTCCAGCGGCGGGTTCTTGCTGGCGGCGATGGCCTCCAGCAGATTGTCCGCCCACTTGGTGGCGATTTTGCCTTGCTGGACGGTCTCGGGCGTGGTGCCTTCGCGCTCGTCGGCCAGGCGCTTCATTTTGAGCAGGTCGTCCAGCGTGAGCTTGTACAGGTCGGCCACGCGGGTCACCAGGTCGCATTCGACCAGGTTGTCGATATAGCGGTCGCCCAGGCCTTCGATGTCCATCATGCGGCGGCCCGAGAAGTGGCGGATGGCTTCCTTGCGCTGCGCGCGGCAGAACAGGCCGCCGGAGCAGCGCGCAATGGCCTCGCCTTCTTCGCGCACCACGTGCGAGCCGCACACCGGGCATACCTTGGGCAGCACATAGCGCGGCGGCTCGGGCTGCGGGCGCTTCTCCAGCACCACGGCCAGCACCTCGGGAATCACGTCGCCCGCGCGGCGCACAATGACGGTGTCGCCCACGCGCACGTCCTTGCGCTGCACTTCGCCTTCGTTGTGCAGCGTGGCGTTGGTGACGTTCACGCCGCCCACGAACACCGGCTCCAGGCGCGCCACCGGCGTGATGGCGCCGGTGCGGCCCACCTGTACTTCGATGTCGTGCACGATGGTGGTGGCTTCTTCAGCCGGGAACTTGTGCGCAATCGCAAAACGCGGCGCGCGCGATACAAAGCCAAGCTGCCGCTGGTCGGCCAGCTTGTTGGCCTTGTAGACCACGCCGTCAATCTCGTATGGCATGTCCGGACGCGCCTTGCCGATGGCGGCGTAGTAGTCCAGCAGCCCTTGCGCGCCGCACACCACGGCGCGCTCCTTGGCCACCGGCAGGCCGAGCGCGCGATACCACTCCAGCAGCGCGGAATGGGATTCGGGCATCTCGGCGCCTTCCAGCGCGCCGATGCCGTAGGCGAAGAAGCTCAGCGCGCGCTGCGCGGTGATGCGCGAATCGAGCTGGCGCAAGCTGCCCGCCGCCGCATTGCGCGGATTGACGAATTCCTTCTGGCCCGCTTCGCGCTGGCGTTCGTTCATCTTGGCGAAGTCGCGCTTGTACATCAGCACTTCGCCGCGCACGTCCAGCAGCGCGGGCACCTTGTCGCCGTGCAGGCGCAGCGGAATGCCCTTGATGGTGCGGATATTGGCGGTGACGTCCTCGCCGGTGTAGCCGTCGCCACGGGTGGCGGCCTGCACGAACAGGCCGTTCTCGTAGCGCAGGTTGATGGCCAGGCCGTCGAATTTCACTTCGGCGGCGTACTCCACTTGCAGCACGTCCAGACCCTCGCGCACGCGGCGGTCGAAGTTTTCCACGTCCTCGCCGCTGAAGCCATTGTTCAGCGACAGCATGGGCACGGTGTGCGTCACTTGCGCGAACTGCGGCAGCGGCGCCGCGCCCACGCGCAAGGTGGGCGAGTCCTGCTTCTGCAGCTCGGGGTGTTCCGTTTCCAGCTTTTGCAGCTCCAGGTAGAGCTGGTCGTATTCGGCGTCCGGTATGGTGGGCGCATCGAGCACGTGGTAGGCGTGCAGATGGCGGTTCAATTCGGCCGTCAGCCAGGCCGCGCGGTCCACCTTGGCCTGGTATTCCATATCACTCATTGCGCACCCTCAGCAGAACAGGCGCAGCGCGCGCGTGGAACCGGCTGGAATGTCGGAGGACTCCATGTCGGCGTAGAAGTCGCGCACCTGGCCGGCGATTTCGGCCAGCGCTTCGTCCGACAGCGCCTGGCTGTAGTCATCCACGATGGTGCCGTCCAGGCGGCCCGCCAGCGACTTGGCGCAGGCGATCATGGCGCCGAAGCCGTCGCGCGACGGGGCCACGCAGGGCACGTCGAGCAGCAGCGTCAGGCGCGGCGTGGTTTCCTCGGCCAGCGTGACATTGGTCGACAGCGAGAACAGATGGCCGCCTTCGCCGTCCGGCATCACGTAGCGGCCGTCGGGACGCACGTCGAAACCCTGCTTTTCCAGGGCGCCCAGCAGCGTGCTGATGGCCCACGGCGCGCCGTTGGTGTGCAGGTTCACGCCCAGCTGGGCGTCGTGGCTGGAGACGAAGCGGTGCAGCGTTTTCGCCTCGGCCATCACTTCCATCATGTCCGGGATGGCCGGTTCGGCGCCGATTTCGTCGGCCATGGCACGCAAACGCGTCACCAGTTCCGAGTATTCGAGTTCGTTCAGTGCCGTGCTGCGGCTGGCCAGCTGCACGCCGCCTTGCAGTTCGGTGTACACGCCGCCGTGGACGATGGGTTCCCAGTCGCCGTTCACGTGCAGGCCGATGTAGTGCACAGGCTTATTGCCCACCAGGCGCAGCTTCTGCAGCACCGGCAGGATTTTGTCGCCGCGCACCGGGGCTTCCAGCGCCAGCGGCAGCAGGCAGTCGATCAGCGGGTCCACCAGCGCGGTGGCCTGCTCGGCTGCGGGCGTGAGCGTGCCGGCTTCGTGCGCGGAGGGCGCAGGCGCGTAGGGCTCGCCGCCGGCGTCTTCGCCCGCGCCGCCCACCCCGCCGGCGCCGCCGCCGTGCGCACGCGCACTGGCGCCTGCTACGGCTGCATCGGTCTCGCCGAGCGAGAAGCTCGGTTCGTTCCGTGGTGCGGCGGGTTCGCCGTCGGGCCGCATCAGCACGTCGTCATGGTCGGACGAGAAGGCCCGCTCAACCGATTTTTTGGCTTTGTATTCCTGCCATTTGTTGTACGCGATAACGCCGACGATAAACACGCCGCTTGCCGCGATCAAACTCATTTGAAGGTCTGTCATGCTGCTTGTGCCTCAGAAGCGAAGTTGGCGGCGGCTTCCATATCCACCGCCACGATGCGCGATACGCCCTGCTCTTGCATCGTCACACCGATCAGTTGATTGGCCATCTCCATCGCAATCTTGTTGTGCGAAATGAAGAGGAATTGGGTCTGGTCGGACATCCGTTTCACCATGCGGCAGAAACGTTCCGTATTGGCGTCGTCCAGCGGCGCGTCGACCTCGTCGAGCAGGCAGAACGGCGCCGGGTTCAGGCGGAACATGGAGAACACCAGCGCGGTCGCGGTCAGCGCTTTCTCGCCGCCGGACAGCAAATGGATGGTGGCGTTCTTTTTGCCCGGCGGCTGCGCCATGACCTGCACGCCGGAATCCAGGATTTCGTCGCCCGTCATGATCAGCTTGGCCTGGCCGCCGCCGAACAGTATCGGGAACAGCTCGGAGAAGTGGCCGTTCACGCGGTCGAAAGTGTCTTGCAGCAGGTCGCGGGTTTCCTTGTCGATGCGCGCAATCGCGTCTTCCAGCGTGTTGATCGCTTCGGTCAGGTCGGCGTTCTGCGCGTCGAGGAAGTTCTTGCGTTCGGACGCCTGCGCCAGCTCGTCCAGCGCGGCCAGGTTCACCGCGCCCAGCATGGAGATGGCGTTGTTCAAGCGCGTAACTTCGCCCTGCAGATAGGACGGCTTCATGTCCGGGTTCAGCTTGTCCGCCAGCGCCGCCTCGTCCGCGCCCGCCTCCGCCAGCTGCGCCGCGAACTGCTCCTGGTTCAGGCGCGCGGCCTGCTCCTTGAGCTGCAGCTCCATGATCTTGTCGCGCTGCGGCTGCAGGCTGCGCTCGTTGTTCATCCGCGCGTCCTCGAAGCTGCGCAGCTGCTGCGTGATCTGGTCCAGCTCATGGCGCGCGTCCGACAGCGCGCGCTCCTGCTGCGTGCGGCGCTCCAGCAGCTCCTGCAAGCCTTCGCTGGCGGTGCCCGCTTCCAGGTTTTCCAGCTCGCGCTGCCCGGCCTGCAGGCTGTCCGCCACCTGCGCCGCCTGCGTGGTAGCGGTGGCGATGCTGCGGCGCAGCTCCTCGATCTTGCTGCGCTGGGACTTCTCGGCGAATTCCGCTTCCTGCGCGCCGCGTTCCAGGTCGCGCAGGGCCTGGCGGGCGTCGGCCAGCTTCTGTTCCTTCTCCATGAACACGGTCTGCCCGTCCTCATGCTCGCCCTGCAGGTTGCCCAGTTCCATATCGAGCTGCTCGAACTTCTCCTCGGACTCCATGCGCACCTGCATCTGCTCCGATTCCTGCGCGGCGATTTCGGCCAGGTCCGCCTCGATCTGCGTGCTGCGCTGGTTGAAGCGCGCCTCGATCTCGGACAGCTTGACCACCTCCAGCTGCAAAGCGTGCACCGACTGCGTGAGCGACTGCGTCTTCTGGCGCAGCTCGGCCAGGCTGCGCGCATGCGCGGCCACGGCGGCGTCCGCGCGCACCGAACGGGCGCGCGCCTCGTCGGCCAATATGGTCTGGGCGCGCAGCTGCTTGCCGATGTTGTCGATCTCCTGCTGGCGCGCCAGCATGCCGTCCTGCTCCGCGTCGGCGGCGTAGAAGCGCACGCTGGACTGGGTGACGACGTGGCCCTGCGCGGTCACGAACACGCCGCCGGCGGGCAGCGTGGCGCGCGCCTTGAAGGCGGTGTCCGCACTGTCGGCGATGAAGACGTTGTGCAGCCAGTCCTGCAGCACGGCGCGCAGGCCGGGATCATTCAGTTTCAGCAGCGTGATGAAGGGCTTGAGGCCGGGCTGCTCCTGCTGCATGGGCGGCGCGCTGGCGCCGGGCGCGAACAGCGCCAGCTTGGCCGGCGGCGCGTCGCTGAAGAAGTGCTTGGCCCATTCGATATTGGACACTTGCAGCGCCGAGGTGCGCTCGCGCAGGATGGCCTCCATCGCCGTTTCCCAGCCGGCCTCGATCTGCAGCTTCTGCCACAGGCGCGGCAGCGCGTCCAGTTCGTGCTTCTGCAGCCACGGCGTCACTTTGCCCTGGGTCTGCACGCGTTCCTGCAGCTGGCGCAGCGCATTCAGGCGCGCTTCCAGCTGCGCGTTGGCGGCCGCTTCGGCGTTCACCTGCAGCTGCGCGTCCTGGCGCTCCGCTTCCAGCTTGGGCTGCTGCTCCAGCGCTTCTTCCAAGTGGTAATTAAGTTCCTCCGACGCCTGCTGCTTTTCCTCCAGCTGCATCTTCAGGTTGGACAGGTGCGCCGAATCCGGCAGGCTCAGGCCGTGCTTCTCCTGCTGCAGGCGCTCGCGCCGCACGGCCAGGCCGTTCAGGATATTGCTGGCGTTGCGCTGGTGCGCCGACTCCAGTTCCAGCTGCTGCTGCGCCTGCATGATGCGGGCGCGCGATTCGCTGCTCTTGTCCTGCGCCGCGCGCCAGGCCGCTTCCAGCACCGGCAGCGACTCCGCCTTCTGCTCGGCCATCATGCGCGCCTGCTCCACCTTGGCCGACAGCTCCTCCAGGTTGAACTCGGCTTCCTCTATCTGTTCGCCGTACTCGGCGGCCTGGCTCTGCCACTGGTCGCGCTGCGCGCCCAGCGTGACGAGCTGGTTCTGCAAGCGGGTGCGCGACTCCACCACGAACTTGATCTGCGCTTCCAGGCTGCCGATTTCGGAATTGGTCTGGTACAGATGGCCTTGCGCGGTGTGCAGGCGGTCGCCCACGGCGAAGTGCGACTGGCGCATCTGCTCCAGCGTCAGCTCCACATTGCGCAGCTTGGCGGTCTGCTCTTCCAGGTCGGTCTGGGCCTGCTCCACTTCGCGGAAGTACTTGGTCTGTTCGTACTGCGCCTCGTTCTTGCGCAGCAGCCAAAGCAGTTTCTGCTTCTCGTCCTGGTCGGCCTGCAGCTGGTGGAAGCGGTGCGCCACGGCGGCCTGCGCTTCCAGCTTTTCCAGGTTGGCGTTCAGTTCGCGCAGGATGTCCTCCACGCGCAGCAGGTTCTCGCGCGTGTCGTGCAGGCGGTTCTCGGTTTCCCGGCGGCGCTCCTTGTACTTCGACACGCCCGCAGCCTCCTCCAGGAACACCCGCAGCTCCTCGGGGCGCGACTCGATGATGCGCGAGATCATGCCCTGGCCGATGATGGCGTAGGCGCGCGGACCGAGGCCGGTGCCGAGGAAAATGTCCTGGATGTCGCGCCGGCGCACGGGCTGGCCGTTGATGTAGTAGGTGGACGTGCCGTCGCGCGTCAGCGTGCGCTTGACCGCGATCTCGGCGTACTGGCCCCATTGGCCGGAAGCCTTGCCGTCGTTGTTGTCGAACACCAGCTCCACCGACGCGCGGCCGGCCGGCTTGCGGTGCGTGGAGCCGTTGAAGATCACGTCCTGCATGGACTCGCCGCGCAGTTCGGACGCTTTCGATTCGCCCAGCACCCATCGCACGGCATCGATAATGTTCGATTTGCCGCAGCCGTTGGGACCTACCACGCCGACCAGCTGACCGGGCACCTGGAAATTGGTGGGATCAACAAATGACTTAAATCCCGACAATTTAATGGAAGATAGACGCACGTTTTAGGACGAATTGAATTGCCACAATGAAAAGTGGCCTATCATACCATTTCAATGCCCGATTCAGGCCAAAAACGCGTGCGCTGCGGGGCGGGGCCACCCTCTAGCCGGCGGCGCGGCCGTCCTTCAGCAGGCTGGCGCACTTTTCCCCGATCATGATGCTGGGCGCGTTGGTGTTGCCCGAGACGATGGTGGGCATGATGGAGGCGTCAGCCACGCGCAGCCCGGCCACGCCGCGCACGCGCAGCTGGGCGTCCACCACCGCCATCCGGTCGTCCTGCGGCCCCATCTTGCAGGTGCCGACCGGATGGTACTGGGTGTCGGCGCGGCTGCGGATATCGGCTATCGTGGCGGCGCGGTCGCCCAGGCGCACCTTGTACAGCATCTCGCCGCGCACCGGATCCAGCGGCGCCGACTCCATGATTTTCTGCTGCAGGCACACGCCCTGGTACAGCGTTTCCACGTCGCGTTCGTCGCTCAGGAAGCGCGGATCGATGCGGGGCGCGTCGCGCGCGTCGCGGCTGCGCAGGCTCACTTCACCGCGGCTGCGCGGCCGCAGCAAGTCCACGTGGCAGGAGATGCCGTGCCCCAGGTGCATCTTGCGGGCGTGGTCGTCCACCAGCGCCAGCACGAACACCAGTTGCAAATCCGGCACTTGCACGTTCGGCGACGAACGCAGGAATGCGCCTGCTTCGGCGTAGGGACTGGTGATCATCCCGGTGCGCTTGCTGCGCCATTCCAGCATGGCGGCGGCGATCTTGCCCACGCCGCGCGCCGACAGGCCGAAGGTCTCGGTATTGCTGGGTACTTTCCAGCTCTGCACATGGTCGATGTGGTCCTGCAGGTTCTGGCCCACGCCGGGCAGGTCCTGGGCCACGGGAATGCCCATGGCCTGCAGCTGCGCCGCCGGGCCTATACCGGACAGCATCAGCAACTGCGGCGAACCGAAGGCGCCGCCGCACAGCACCACCTCGCGCCGCGCGCGCACTTGTTTCAGCTGGCCGCCGTGGTGGTATTCCACGCCGGCCGCGCGGCCCTGCTCCAGCAGGATGCGCGACGACACGGAGTGCGTCAACACCTGCAGATTGGGGCGGCCCAGGTTCGGCGTCAGGTAGCCCTTGGCCGCGCTGCAGCGCTCGCCGTTCTTGTGCGTCACCTGGTACATGAACGCGCCTTCCTGGCTGGCGCCGTTGTAGTCCCGCACGCGCGCCAGGCCGTTCTGGGCGGCGGCGTCCAGGAACATCTGGTTGATTGGGCTGGCGTGGCGCGGATAGCACACATTGAGCGGCCCGCCCTTGCCATGGAAGTCGTCGCCGCCGAAATCTTCGTTGTTCTCGGCGCGCTTAAACAGCGGCAGCACGTCCTGCCAGGACCAGCCCGGGTTGCCCTGCGCGGCCCAGTTGTCATAGTCCCATGCGCTGCCGCGCACGTAGAGCATGGCGTTGATGGAGCTGCTGCCGCCCAGGGTCTTGCCGCGCGGCTGATAGCCCCGGCGTCCGTTCAGTCCGGGCTGGGGCACGGTCTCGAAGGCGTAGTTGTTGATTTTGCGCGGCACCATGGCCACCACCCCGGCCGGCGCGTGTATCAATACGCTGCTGTCCGGGCCGCCCGCCTCCAGCAGGCAGACCGAGACCGACGGATCCTCTGTCAGCCGCGCGGCGATGGCGCAGCCGGCCGAACCGGCGCCCACGATGACAAAATCAAATTCACTGGTGTTCATGCCTGCTCCTTGCCGTGTTCAATGCGCGGCGCCACTATGGGGTCGCCCTTGCCGAGGAATACGCGCAGCGACAGACGCTGCACCAAATTGCCGTAGGGGGGATAGAACAGATCGATAGGGAACCAGCGGTGCCGTTTGAACACCGTCTTCGCGTGCGACAGCTCGCGGAAGCCCTCCTCGCCGTGGTAATTGCCCATGCCGGAATTGCCCACGCCGCCGAACGGCGCGTCGTGGTTGATGACGTGCCAGCCCCAGTCGTTGACGGTCACGCCGCCCGAATGGGTGCGGCGCAGCACCTCCTCCCGCTGCGCCCTGTCGTGGCCGAAGCAGTACAGCGCCAGCGGGCGCTCGGCGGCATTGATGTAGCCGAGCGCCTCTTCCAGCGTGTCGTAGGGCACGATGGGCAGCACGGGACCGAAAATCTCCTCCTTCATTACGCGCATGCCGGCGTCCGCGCCCAGCACCAGGTGCAGCGGCATCTGGCGCGCAGACAGCAGCACCCGGCCTGGTTCGCCGCAGCGCAGCACTGCGGCGCCGCGTTCACGGGCGTCGTCCAGCAACGCGCGCAAACGCGCATGGTGGCCGGGGCTGATGATGGAGGTGTATTGCGGCGCGCGCGCGGCGGTCTGGTGGAATTCCGAATACGCTTGCTGCGCCGCGTCGGCAAACGCCTGCACCGACTCGCGCGGCACCAGCACATAGTCCGGCGCCACGCAGATCTGGCCGCTGTTGGCGCTCTTGCCGTGCACCACGCGGCGCGCCGCTTCGGCTACGTTGTAATTCCGCAGCAACAGCGCGGGCGACTTGCCGCCCAGTTCCAGGGTCACCGGCGTAAGGTTGCGCGCGGCCGCCTGCATCACCAGCTTGCCCACGGCGGGCGAGCCGGTAAACACCAGGTGGTTGAACGGCAGGCCGGTGAAGACGGTGGGATCGGCCAGTTCCTCGGCCAGCACGGCCACCTGGTCCTCCGCGAAGATTTCGCCCAGCATGCGGCGCAGCACGGCGTTGGTGGCGGGCGTGAGCTCGGACAGCTTGAGCATCACCCGGTTGCCGGCCGCCAGCGCTGCCGCCAGCGGGCCCAGCGCCAGGTAGACCGGAAAATTCCACGGCACGATCACGCCCACCACGCCCTTGGGCTGGTAGCGCACGGTCACGGAATTGGTCAGGAACAGCAGCTCGGTGCGGCGGCGGCTGGGCTTCATCCACTTGCGCACGTGGGAAATGGCGTGGTTGATCTCCAGCGTGGAGGCCAACAGGTCCAGCATTTTGGATTCGGCCACGGTGCGGTAGCCGAAGTCCGTATTCATGGCGATGGCCAGGGCATCCTGGTAGCGCCGCACCTGGCGCTTGAGCGCCTGCAACGCGGTTCGCCGCTGGGCGGCACTGGGATAGGGGGCGGCGGCGTAGGCCAGTTGCTGGGCGGCGAACAGGCTGCGCGCCCTTTCCTCCGCGGCGCTGGGCGCCGGGTCTGCGTGCGGGTGCATGGTGTCCTCTAAAAAAAACGGGAGGAATAAGTCCTCCCGCGAATGGAGACTACATTAGCGTCATGCGGTGCGGATTAGGCACACCGGCACGGGCTGGAAACCATTCTGAGGGCGCGCCCGGTTCCGCATCATCCCCATGATGGGGGAGTGCCGCCGCCTCCCCCACGGGTGGCGCTACAATGGCTGCATGAGCACCGCCATCCCCCTCGCCGCCCCGCTGATCGCCACCAAGACGCTGCCGCCCAAGCACCGCCGCGGCCTGATTTCACGCGACCGCCTGGGCGGCCTGGCGGACGATATCGAAACGCACTTGTTGACAGTTGTGAAAGCGCCGGGCGGCTTCGGCAAGACCACGCTGGCGCAAGCGTGGGCCGGCACGCTGGCCGGGCGCGGTCACCTGGTGGCCTGGCTGTCGCTGGACGACGACGACGACGAGCCGCAGCGCTTCCTGCACTACACCAGCCACGCGCTGCAGCGCGCCCATCCGGACCTGGGCGCGGCCTGCATGGCCATGTTCGCCCAGTCCATGCTGGCCGACCCGCAGCAGGCGCTGGCCATGTTGATAGAGGAAGTGGTGAGCTGCGGCGAGGAAGTCTTCCTGTTCCTGGACGACTACCACTGCATCACGCTGGCCGAAATCCACGCGCTGATGTCCTTCCTGCTGCGCTATGCGCCGTCCAATCTGCACCTGGTGCTGCTGTCGCGCGCCAGCGCGCCGCTGGCGCTCGATACGCTGCGCGTACAGCACGCCCTGCTGGAGATCGACTCCGCCCAGTTGCGCTTCACCGCCGAGGAGACCCAGGAATTTCTCAGCGCCAGCCCGGCCGACAAACTGACGCCCGAAGATAGCCGCCGCATCCACTGCCAGACCGAGGGCTGGGCGGCCGCGCTGCGCCTGATGTCGCTGTCGCTGCAGGGCCAGGGACGGCGCAGCGCCGCCCACTATCCGCCCCATGCGCATGACGGCCAGGCGCCGTCCGCAGCCGGCCTGGCCCGTTCCATCGACGGCTACCTGGGCGAGCTGCTCAAGCAGCTGCCACCGGACTTGGCCGGCTTCATGCTGCGCACCGCCCTGCCCGAGCGCCTGTCGCCGGCGCTGGCGGTGGCGCTCACCGGCAGCGAGGCCGCGCGCAGCCAGCTGGCGCAGCTGGAACAGCGCCAGCTGCTCACCGCGCTGGACGACGAAGGGCAGTGGCATGCCTACCACCAGCTGATCCGCGAGCACCTGGGCCAGCGCCTGCAGCAGCAGTCCCCCGCGCTGGCGGCCGAGCTGCACGTGCGCGCCGCCGCCTGGTACCACGCCCAGGGCCTGTGGTCGCCGGCCGTGCGCCACGCGCTGGACGGCGGCGCCACCGCCCAAGCCTATGCCTGGATAGAAGAATGCGCGATGCCACTGGTGAAGTCTGGCCACATCCTGACCCTGATCGCCTGCGAACGCCAGCTGGAAGCGCACATGGTGCAGCCGCCCGTGCAGCTGCGTATAGCGCTGGCATGGGCGCGCGTCCTGTCCTGCGCCTGCCCGGACGCCGTCAAGCTGCTGGACGGCATCGAGACCGACGCCGACACCGAGCAGCTGCGCCTGGACAGCCGCGCCGCCCGCGCCGCCGCCTACGCCCTGCTGGACCGGCCGCTGGAAGCGCGCGCCATCGCGGAGGACTGCCTGCGCCACCCGGTGCCGGACCGCTGGGTCCACAACTCGCTGTACAACGTCCTGCGCTTCTGCGCGCTGCGCACCGGCCGCTGGACCGATTTCTACGCCACGCCCGACCTGCCCTATCCGGACGGCGAAAGCGGGCGCAACCTGCTGTCTGCCATCTACCGCCTGGTGCTGCTGGGCGTGGGCGACTGCGTGCGCGGCAAGCTGTCGCTGTCCGAGCAGCGCTACACGGCCGCCATCTCGCTGGGCTACGGCGCCGAGAATACGGACAGCGGCGTCACCGCCCTGCCCTCCGGCATGCTGGCCCATGTCCGCTACGAGCAAAACCGACTGGACGAAGCCGAGGCGCTGCTGGCCAACCGGCTGGAGGTGCTGTGCACGCTGGGTTTCGCCGAGAGCGTCAAGCACATCTTCCTGACGGCGGCGCGCATGGCGCAGCGCCAGGGCCGCCACGAGCGCGCGCTGGCCTTGCTGGAGCAGGCAGAAAACATCGGCATCAGCCGCCACTGGGACCGGCTGGTGGCCGCCGTCCAGCTCGAGCGCCTGCGCCTGCACCTGAGCCAGGGCCGGCTGGCCGAGGCGCAAGCGTATCTGCAGCGGCTGCGCCAGTTGGCCGCAGCCACGCCGCACACGCCCACCAACCCGCTGGGCGAAGTGCGCCAGTACGCGGCCTTCGGCGATGCCTACTGCGCGCTGCAGCAGTTCCGCTACAAGGACGCGCAGCAGGTGCTGGAGCCGCTGCTGGCCGAGCTGCTGGCCCTGGACAGCAACCTGCTGGCCATCCGCGCCGGCCTGGCGCTGGCCATCGCGCTGCAGGGGCAGCGCCTGCACGTGCAGGCCCTGCGCACCTGCCGCGAGGCGATGGAAATGGCGGCCGATGGCGGCATCATGGGCTCGGTGCTGGACCAGGGGCCCGAGCTGGGCGCCCTGCTGGCCGCGCTGCGCGCCAAGCTGGAGCCGGGCACGCCGCTGCTCGCCTTCACCTTGCGGGTGCTCGATGCGTGGCAGGCGCTGTACGGCGGCATGGCCGCCCCCGGCGCGGGCGGCGGCACGCCCGGCAAGGGCGCCGACGCGCGCCTGAGCCTGGGGCCGCGCGAATGCGGCATCCTGGAGCTGATCGCCGAGGGCAACTCCAACAAGGAGGTGGCGCGCCTGCTCGGCATCGGCCCCGAAACGGTGAAGACCCACCTGAAGAACATCTTCGTCAAACTCAACGTGGACCGCCGCATCCAGGCGGTGGCGCAGGCCGAAGCGCTCGGCCTGCTCAAGCGCCGCCGCTAGCCCCTGCCGTCATTCCCCCGATCGGGGGATTAGCTGCCGTCCTGGCAACCCCTATTGTGCTAACTAGCCGCGAATAGCGGCAAACCACAATACCAAGAGGGGACACATGCAAGCGCATTTTAAAAAGAACACCATCCTGCCAGGTCTGCTCGCCGCCGCGCTGGCGGCCTATGCGGCCGGCGCAGGCGCCACCGAATTCGACCTGGAAAACGGCTGGAGCGGCTCCTGGAACAACACCATCTTCGCCGGCCAGCAGTGGCGCGCCACCGCCCCGGACGCGGACCGCTACACCGCCGGCAACGGCAAGCTGATCGGCCTGAGCGGCGGCACCGCCGGCCATCCCAACGACGCGGGCAACCTGAACTACGACAAGGGCGACCGCATCTCCACCATGTTCAAGCTGCTCACCGAGCTGGAAGTGAAGAACGG
This sequence comes from Pseudoduganella sp. GW821-FHT05F09, assembly GCF_059419605.1. Taxonomy (NCBI): domain Bacteria; kingdom Pseudomonadati; phylum Pseudomonadota; class Betaproteobacteria; order Burkholderiales; family Oxalobacteraceae; genus Pseudoduganella; species Pseudoduganella sp. GW821-FHT05F09. Next base: position 552,631 of record NZ_JBWKSD010000001.1, on the reverse strand, counting down.
CGACATGGGCGCCCTGGTGCGCGCCAAGCTGTGGTACGACCACGCCGGCAAGAACCACAAGGCCCGCTTCGGCAATATGGCCAATGGCTACACCCCGAACACCGAGCTGAGCGACGCCGGCCTGGAACGCCTGCAGAAGTTCGACGGCGCCTACCTGCTGGACGCCTACATCTACAACACCTTCAAGGTGGCCGACAAGCCGCTGCAACTGCGCCTGGGCCGCCAGGTCATCAACTGGGGCGAAAGCCTGTTCATCCAGGGCGTGAACGGCCTCAACCCGGTCGACCTGGGCACGCTGCGCCGGCCCGGCGCCGAGCTGAAGGAAGCGCTGCTGCCGCTGGGCGCGCTGTCCGCCAGCATGGGCCTGGGCGGCGGCCACTCGCTGGAAGCGTTCTACCAGTACCAGTGGGGCAACACCTCGATCGACTCCTGCGGCACCTACTGGTCCGTGACCGAGACCTCGATCTCGGCCACCGCGGGCGCCTGCAAGGCCGCCACCCTGGTGCCGCTGGGCGGCATCAGCGGCGTGGCCGCCTACAAGGGCGGCATGTACGTGCCCATCGTGGACGGCAAGAAGGCCAGCAACGGCGGCCAGTACGGCTTCGCCTACCGCTTCCCGGTCGACGCCATCGACACCGAGTTCGGCCTGTACGCCACCAATGTGCACATGCGCACGCCCATCGTCTCGGGCCTGGCGGGCACCAACCTGAAAGCCATCAACCCGGCCATTCCGCTGCTGATGCCGCTGGCCGGCTTCGCCGCCCTCCCCGCGCTGAACCCGCTGACCAACCCGGCCATCAAGCCCATGCAGGCGTTCTGGGAATACCCGGAAGACGTGCGCACCTTCGCGCTGAGCGCCTCGACCAACCTGGGCGGCTGGTCCATCGGCTCCGAACTGAGCTACTCGCCGAACGTGCCGGTGCAGCGCAACGGCAACGACCTGATCGGCGCGGCGCTGCAAGGCGCGGGCCCGCTGGGCGCCATTGCGCGCGCCGCCGTGGCCCAGGGCCCGGGCACCTACGTGCAAGGCTACGACCGCTTCCACAAGACGCAATTCCAGGTCAACGGCGTGAACACCTTCTCCAATGTGCTGGGCGCGCAGCAGGCCGTGGTGGTCGCCGAACTGGCCGTGCAGGGCAACAACGTGCCCGACCATAAGGACGCCGGCGCCATCCGCTACGGCCGCGCCTTCATGTTCGGCACCTCGTCCCACCCGCTGTACGGCGGCTCCACCTGCGGCGCCACCAACCCCAGCCCGGCCGGCTGCCAGAACGACGGCTTCGTGACCGACCTGGCCTGGGGCTACCGCGTGCGCGGCCAGCTTGAATACAGCAACGTGGCCGGCACCGGCGTGACGGCCTACCCCGCCGTCTACTTTGCGCACAACGTGAAAGGCTATTCGCTCGACAGCCAGCTGCTGGAAGACCGCCGCCAGTTGGGCCTGAGCCTGCGCCTGAGCTACCAGAAGCGCCACAACCTTGAGCTGAGCTACACCCGCTTCAACCACAAGGCGACTTACGACCCGCTGCGCGACCACGACTATATCGGCCTGACCTACAGCGCCACCTTCTAAGCAATTGGAGACAGCAACATGAACAAACTACACACCACGCTGCTGGCAGCGCTGCTGGCGGCCTTCTCCGCCCAGGCCGCCATCACCCCGGCCGAAGCGGACAAGCTGGGCAAGGAGCTGACCCCGGTCGGCGCCGAAAAAGCAGGCAACAAGGACGGCACCATCCCCAGCTGGGAAGGCGGCCTGACCAAGGCTCCGGCCGGCTGGAACCCGGCCCAGGGCTATGCCGATCCCTACGCGGCCGACAAGCCGCTGTTCACCATCAGCGCCGCCAACGCCGAGCAGTACAAGGACAAGCTGGCCCCCGGCACGCTGGCCCTGCTGAAGAAATACCCCAGCTACAAGATGGTGGTCTACCCCAGCCACCGCAGCGCAGCCTATCCCAAGGAAGTGATGGACAAGGCCAAGGAACAGGCCACCAAGGTCAGGCTGGAAGGCTCGGCCATGACCGACCTGGGCGGCTCGCACGTGCCCTTCCCGATTCCGAAAACGGGCCAGGAAGCCATGAGCAACCACATGACGCGCTACCTGGGCGGCGGCTTCGACCGCACCTACGACTGGTTCCCGGTGCGCGCCAACGGCGACTTCTACCGCGTGGGCTTCCGCGAGCTGCGCGTGTCGGACGCCAATTTCGACACCAAAACGCCCAACCACCAGTTCTCCTTCCTGGGCTTCTTCACCGCCCCGGCCACGCTGCAGGGCACGGTCTACTTGGTGCACGAGTCGATCGACCAGGTGAAAGAGCCGCGCCAGGCGTGGATCTACAACGCCGGCCAGCGCCGCGTGCGCCGCGCGCCGGACCTGGCCTACGACAACATCTCCGACGGCACCGAGGCCATGCGCGTGACCGACCAGTACGACGCCTACAACGGCGCGCTGGACCGCTACGAGTGGAAGCTGGTGGGCAAGAAGGAAATGTACATTCCGTACAACAGCTACAAGCTGTCGGACAAGAAGCTGAAGTACGCCGACATCATCCAGAAGAACTCCATCAACCCGGACCTGATGCGCTACGAGCTGCACCGCGTATGGCAGGTGGAAGCGACGCTGAAGGCGGGCCAGAAGCACATCTACGGCAAGCGCACCTTCTACCTGGACGAGGACAGCTGGGGCGTGGTGCATGAGGACGCCTACGACGGCCAGGGCCAGCTGTGGCGCATCGGCGTGCACGGCACCATGCAGTACTACGACGCCATGGCGCCATGGTACCGCGTGAACATCTGGCACGACCTCAGCAACGGCAACTACCTGGTGTCCACGCTGGACAACGAGATCAAGACGCCGTGGAAGTTCGGCGTCAAGGGCAACTGGTCGGACTTCCAGCCGGATGCGCTGCGCCGCGCCGGCACCAAATAAAGCCTGGCGGGTTACGGACTGCGTCCTAACCCGCCCTACGCGCCTGCACCGCATCCCCGCGCAGGGCGGGTTAGCGGGTTCACCCGCGTAACCCGCCGTTGCCCGCGCACCGCCACCTTCCGCAAGCCAAGAGGAACTCACCATGAACCACCCCGTGACCGCCAAGCACGCGGCCACCTGCGCCGCCGTGGGGCGCGCCAAGCGGCGCGTCCTGGCCACCGCAGCGGCAGCTCTGCTGGCCGCCGCCCTGCCTTCGCACGCCGGCGCCGAAGCCAAAATCGCCCCCGCCCCCGTCCCCGCGCTGCAAGTGCGCGCCGACCGCATCATCCTGCAAGACCTGGTCCAGGCCGGAAAACGCCTGCTGGCCGTGGGCGAACGCGGCGCCGTGCTGCTGTCGGACGATGCCGGCCACAGCTGGCAAACCCGCTTCACCGCCACCAACCGCACGCTGAGCGGCCTGGCCATGGCCGACGCCCTGCACGGCGTGGCCGTGGGCCACGGCGGCACCATACTCACCACCGCCGACGCCGGCAACAGCTGGCAAGCCGTCGCCGCCGATACGGCCGGCAAGGACTCCCTGCTGGGCGTGCTGCACGCCGGCGGCCAGCGCTACGTCGCCTGGGGCGCTTTCGGCCTCTACCTCGAATCGGACGACGGCGGCGCCAGCTGGACCCGCCGCCAGCCGCTGGGCGCCGACTTCGACCGCCACATTTCGCAGATCGTGGCCAGCGGCCAGCACTGGCTGCTGGTGGGCGAATCGGGCACGCTGGCGCGCTCGCCGGACGGCGGCAAGACTTGGCAAGCGCTGAGCTCGCCCTACCCCGGCTCCTACTTCGGCGCCCTCGCCGCCGCCGACGGCGCCCTGCTGGCATTCGGCATGCGCGGCAATATCTATCGCTCGGCCGACCACGGCGCCAGCTGGACCAAGGTCGACTCCGGCACCTCGCTGGCCCTGATGCGCGGCAGCCGCCTCGCCGACGGCCGCCTGGTCCTGGTCGGCAACGCCGGCCTGCTGGCCGTCAGCGCCGACAACGGCAGCAGCTTCACCCTCGGCAAAACCGCGCGCGGCAAAGGCCTGGCGCAGATCGTACAAACATCGGGCCTGCAGGGCGGCGGCCTGGTCGCCGTCGGCGAGGCCGGCGTGGAGCAAGTCAGCCTGGCCAAGCCCGGCGCGAAAGGAACACCATGAGCAAGCACAGCGGCGGCCTGGTCGGCCGTATCTCCCACCACATTTTCCATTGGCGCAAAGCGCTGCTGGTGCTGTTCATCCTGGTCACCGTGGCGCTGGGCTACTGCGCCAGCCAGCTGCGCGTGCAGGCCGGCTTCACCAAGATGATCCCGCTCAAGCATGAATACATGCAAACCTTCATGGAATACCAGAAGGACTTCGGCGGCGCCAACAAAATCCTGATCGCCGTCAAGCAGAAGGACGGCGAAATCTTTCAGCCCGCCTTCATGGACACGCTGCGCAAGGTCACCGACGAAGTGTTCTACGTCAAGGGCGTGGAGCGCAGCTCGGTCACCTCGCTGTTCACCAACAACGTGCGCTACAACGAAGTGGTCGAGGACGGCTTCCGTGGCGGCAACCTGGTCTCGTCGGACTACGCCGGCACGCCGGAGCAATTGGCCAAGGTCAAGGAAAACACCCTGAAATCCGACTGGGTGGGCCGCATCGTGTCGAACGACATGACGGCCGCCATGGTGGTGGCCACCCTGCAGGACACCGATCCCGACACCGGCAAGCGCCTCGACCTGCAGGACGTGGCCGCCAAGCTGGAGCAGATCCGCGCAAAATACGAACAGGGACCGGTCACGCTGCACATCATCGGCTTCGCCAAATCCATCGGCGACATCGCCGCCGGCGCGGCCGGCGTGCTGGTGTTCTTCGGCATCGCCTTCGTGGTCACGGCGCTGCTGCTGTACTGGTATTCCGGCTCGCTCAAGCTGAGCGCGGCCGCGCTGGTGTGCGCCATGGTGCCCGTGGTCTGGCTGCTGGGACTGCTGCCGCTGATGGGGCTGGGGCTGGACCCGATGTCCATCCTGGTGCCCTTCCTCATCTTCTCCATCGGCGTCTCGCACGCGGTGCAGATGACCAATGCCTGGAAGCTGGAAACCCTGGCCGGCGCCGACGGCGTGACCGCCTCGCGCAACAGCTTCCAGAAACTGTTCGTGCCGGGCGCCATGGCGCTGCTGGCCAACGCGCTGGGCTTTATCGTAATCGCCTTCATCGAGATCGAAATGGTGCGCGAGCTGGCCATCACCGCCACCGTGGGCGTATCGGTGATGATCGTGACCAACAAGATGCTGCTGCCGATACTGCTGTCCTACCTGCGCTTCTCGCCCAGCGAGGCGCAGCGCCACGCCGGCAAGGAAACCGGCGGCGACCGCCTGTGGGAGCGCATCGGCCCGCTGGCCACGCGCAAGGGTGGCGTGCTGACGCTGGTGCTGGGCGGCGCGCTGCTGGCCGGCGGCCTGTGGCAGGCGCGCCAGCTGCAGATCGGCGACCTCGGCAAGGGCGTGCCCGAGCTGCGCGCCGACTCGCGCTACAACCGCGACGTGCAGCTCATCACCAGCCACTTCGCCATCGGCGTCGACCTGCTGCAGATCGTGGCCGAAGCCAAGGGCCAGGAATCGCCCTGCGTGCAGCGCCCCGTGATGGAGAAAATGGAACAGCTGGAATTCACGCTCAACCAGGAAGCGGGCGTGGCCAATGTGCGCGGCCTGGCCGGCTTCGTCAAGGGCGTGACCCAGGCCTACGCCGAAACCTTCATCAAATGGCGCGTGCTGCCGGAGGAAACCGCGCAGATCGCCCAGGGCGTGGGCTTCGCCACCCGGCTCGGCAACGAGCTGATGAATTCCAGCTGCACCGCCATGCCGGTGGCCGTCTTCACCGCCGACCACCAGGCCGGCACCATTACGCGCATCGTGGACGTGGTCAAGCGCTTCAAGGCCGAGCACGACACCGAACAGCTGAAGTTCCGCCTGGCCGGCGGCAACGTGGGCGTGATGGCGGCCACCAACGAGGCGGTGGAAGCGGCCGACAAATGGGTCAACCTGGCGCTGTTCGCCTCGGTGAGCCTGCTGTGCCTGGCCGCCTTCCGCTCGCTGCGCATCACGCTGTGCATCATCCTGCCGCTGGCCCTGGTCACCATCCTGTGCAACGCGCTGATGGCGGCGCTGGGCATAGGCGTCAAGGTCAACACGCTGCCGGTGGTAGCGCTGGGCGTGGGCGTGGGGGTCGACTACGGCATCTACCTGTTTGAAAGCATGAAGCACGAAGCGCAAGCCGGGCGCAGCCTGCGCGCCGCCTTCGTCGAAGCGCTCAAGCAGCGCGGCACCGCGTCCGTGTTCACGGCGGTGACGATGACGGTCTCGGTGGCGACCTGGGCCTTCTCGGCCCTGAAATTCCAGGCCGACATGGGCATCCTGCTGGCGTTCATGTTCCTGGTCAACATGATCGGCGCCATCCTCCTGCTCCCCGGCCTCGCCGCCCTGCTGGTCGGCGAGCGCATGCGCCCAGAATAACCCGTCCCAACCCGTCCCAACCCCGGGGTCAGTTCTGTCATCACGTCATATGACGTGATGACAGAACTGACCCCGCTTTGGTTTACGGCGCCGGGTGGGGATATACTGCTGCTTCCTTCATTCTGTCCTGGAGTCGCAATGCACATACGTACCGGAACCGGAGCCGGCGCCAGCCGGGCTGATGGGGGCATGGATTCGGCCTCGCGCATCGCCATGCTGAAGTCGCAGATCAAGGTGCTGGGCAAGAAGATCGAGGCGCTGCGCAAGGCCTTGATGGAGACGGAGGATCCCACCGCGCGCATGGCCATCATGAAGGAAATCATCGAGCTGCAGGACATGCAGCGCATGGCGCAGGCGCAGATCACGGAGCTGGAGTTGCGCGCGCGGCGCAAGCTGGAACAGGGACGGCAGGAGGAGCCTGCCAAAGACGAGCCGGCGCAGTAAGCGCCGGCTCGAATGAAGCGCTGCTTTACGGTGTGACGATGTTGAAGCCAGGGTTGAACTCGGCCACGCTGCCGAACACGGCGCCCAGCGCGCGCGGGTCGCCGGCCAGCTTGACGGCGCCGGACTGGATCAGCTGCGGCAGCGGCACTTTGGCCACCAGCATCTTGAACAGCGCTTCGCGCGTCAGCGTCAGGCTCACGTCGGCGTTCGGCAGCACGCGGCCCTTGGTGTTGTTCAGCACGGAATTGGACAGCTCCAGCGCATAATTCTCGCCGCTGTCGGTGAAGGCGATGTTGATGCCCACGTTCAGCCCGTCCGTCTTGCGGTGGTCCAGCCGCACCGCCAGGAAGTCGAACACCATTTCGGTCGGCAGCGCCTGCAGCATCTCGGGCGATTGCGCCGTGATGCGCGCGGGCGCCACGCCTTCGCGCAGCTCGCGCGCGCCCGTCAGGTAGGCGTTGCGCCAGATGGCGGACTCGGCCTGGTAGCCCAGCTGCTCCAGCGTGTCGGCCTGCAGTTCGCGCGCCGCGCGGTTGTCCGGCTCGGCGAACACCAGATAATTCAGCATCTCGGCCACCCAGCGGTACTCGCCCTCGGCGAAGGCGGCGCGGGCCTGCGCCAGCATCTTGCCGGCGCCGCCCATCGCGGCCACGTGGCGGCGCGCGCTGTCCACGCGCGGCAGCGGCTGCAAGGTGGCCGGGTTGGCGTCGTACCAGCCCAGGTAGAAGTCGTACACGCCGCGCAGGTTGTGGCTCAGGGTGCCGTAGTAGCCGTGCGTGGACAGGTCCTGCTGCAGGCCCTTGGGCATGAAGGTGGCGTTGCCCAGGTCGCCCATGGTCACGCCCTGGTTGGCCTGGTGCAGCGCCTCGTCGTGGATGTAGCGGTACAGGTCGCGGTGGTTGGCCAGGTGGGCGCGCACGCGCTGCTGGCCCCACACCGGCCAGTGGTGGCTGCGGAAGGCCACTTCGGCTTGCGGGAACAGGTCCAGCATCTGGTTGATGTATTTGCTCCAGCCCAGCGCGTCGCGCATCTTGGCGCCGCGCAGGGTGTAGATGTTGTGCATGGTGTGGCTGACCACTTCGGACAGGCACAGCGCCTTGAGCTGCGGCAGGTAGAACACGAACTCGGACGGCGCTTCAGAGCCGTTCGCCATCTGGAACACGAAGCGCATGCCGTCCACCGTCATTTCCTGGCCGGTCTTGCTGACGATGTCGGTGGGCGCCAGCAGGCCGATGGTGCCAGCCGAGACGGCCTTGCCCAGGCCGGTGCCCACGCCGTCCAGCGCCGACGCGCCGATCGCCGTGCCGAACTGGTAGACCGCGCGCCGCGTCATGGCGTTGCCGGCCAGGATATTCTCCGCGATGGCCGATTCCATAAAGCCTTCCGGCGCAATCACGCGCACCTTGCCGGATTTGATGTCGTCCATGCTGGCCACGCCCAGCACGCCGCCGAAGTGGTCCGCGTGGCCGTGCGTGTACACCACCGCCACCACCGGCTTGCGCGGCAGGTGGGCGGCGGCCAGCGCCATGCCCGCCCGGGCCGCTTCCGCCGAGGTCAGCGGGTCGACCACGATCCAGCCGGTGTCGCCTTCGATCAGCGTCATATTGGCCACGTCCATGCCGCGCAGCTGGTAGATGCGCTCGCCCACTTTGAACAGGCCGGCTTCGTTGTTCAGCAGTTCATTGCGCCACAGGCTGGGATTGACCGAGGCGGGCGCCGCGCCCTGCATGAAACTGTAGCGTCCGGCATCCCACACTGCCTGGCCGTTGGCGCCGGCCAGCACGCCGGGCGGCAGCGCGGCGATGCGGCCGCGCCGCGCGTCTTCGAAGGCCTGCTGGTCGTCCAGCGGCAGGCCGGCACCGAAGGCGGCATTGCGCGCGGCGGTGGCGGCGGTGGCGGCTTTGGGGCCGCTGGCGGCGAAGGCGCCGGGCGCCGGGGCTGCCGCGAGCAAGGCGATGGCGGCAAGCACGGCGCCGTGGACGGTTTTGTAAGACATGGACGATCTCCGGGTTTATTGTAGTCATCCGAGTCTATGGACGTGCCCGCCAACTGTCCAATGCATCATTTTGATCGTTATAATGCGTCTTTTGCATTATGCTCCAGACATGGATATTAAACGCATGCGCCACGCGATCGCGCTGGCGGACGAACTGAACTTCGCGCGCGCGGCCGAAAAAGTGCACCTGAGCCAGCCCGCGCTCAGCCGCAGCATCCAGACGCTGGAGCAGGAGCTGGGACTGCAGCTGTTCGACCGCGACAACCGCAACGTGGCGCTGACCACCGTGGGCGCCAGCTTCATGGCGCAGGCGCGCCGGCTGGTGTACCAGATGCGCAGCCTGGAACGCGACATGGGCCTGCTGCGCAGCAGCGAGATCGGCCAGGTTGCGTTCGGCGTGGGCCCGCTGCCGACGGCGGCCTTTTTGCCTGCCCTGCTGTCCAGCGTGCGCGCCGAGCGTCCCGGGCTGCAGCTGACGGTGGGCAGCCACAACTGGCGCTACCTGCTGCAGCATTTGCACGCCGAGGAAATCGAATTTTTCGTGGCCGATACGCGCGACATCCAGCCGGACGCCGCCATCGCGATCACGCCGCTGTGCCGGCAATACGGCAGCTTCCTGTGCCGCGCCGGCCACCCGCTGCTGGCGCAGGCCGGGCGCCAGCCGGCCGATCTGCTGCGCTACGGCTTCGTGTCGCTGAAGCTGCCGGCCGGCCTGCAGGCAGCGCTGCGCCGCCTGCTCGGCATGGACGCGAACGAGGCCTTGCCCGTGGTGGTGGAGTGCGACAATGTGCAGGTGCTGGCCGACCTGGCCTGCGAAAGCGACGTGGTGCTGATCGCCAGCGAGGCCGCCGTGGCGCACCGCGTGGCCGCCGGGCGCCTGGCGCCGCTCCGTTTCGGCGATGCGCCGCCGCTGTACGCGGAGATCGGCATCGTGCAGCTGTACGGGCGCAGCCTGTCGCCCGGCGCCGCGCTGGTGCTGGAGCGCCTGCGCGCCATCGCCGCGACCGCCCCGGCCACGGCCATGCATATCGGCGGCGAGTACCAGGCGGCGCCCGGCGCTGCATTAAAATAAGCGTCCGCAAGCAAAGGAGGTCCGATGGCCAAGCAACAATCCGTATTATTCGTCTGCATGGGCAATATCTGCCGCTCGCCGACGGCCGAGGGCGTGTTCCGCCAGCGCGCCGCTGCGGCCGGGCTGGAACTGGAGATTGATTCGGCCGGCACCCACGCCTACCACGTCGGCAATCCGCCGGACGCGCGCTCGTCGCAGCACGCGGCCCGGCGCGGCTACGACCTGAGCGTCCAGCGCGCGCGGCAAGTGGCCGCCGGCGACTTCGCGCGCTACGACCACCTGCTGGCCATGGACCAGGACAACCTGGCCCGCCTGCTAGCGGCCTGCCCGCCCGAACACCAGCACAAGCTGGCCCTGTTCATGCGGTACGCCACCCACTCCGATTCGGACGTGGTGCCGGACCCGTACTACGGCGGCCCAAACGGCTTCGACCAGGTGCTCGACTATATTGAGGATGCGTCGGACGGCCTGATCGCCGCCCTGAAGCGGGGCTGATCAGGCGGCCACGCCGGCCGGCAGGTCCACGCTGGCGTCGTTGACGGCCAGGCCGCCCATGGCGGCGGACAGCGCGCGCGACACCACGCCTTCGGTGCGCACCGCGCGCACGCTGCGCTCGCGGAATTTCTGCACCAGCGCCTCGCCGGACAGCGAGAACGCCTCCTGCCGCGCACTGGTGGAGAAGATGTAGAGCGTGCGCAGCGGGCTGATCCAGGCGAGCTTGACCTTGCGGGTGCTGCCGTCGTCCTGGTCGAATTCCAGCCACATGCCGCGCGCCAGGCTGTCGGCCTCGATGGTGGCGTCGTCGTCCAGCGGCAATTCCGGCTCGGGGGCGGCCCTGGCGGCCGCGGCTTGCGCCTCCAGCTCCAGGCGGCGCTCGGCCGCCTTCTGCGCCACTTCCATGGCGATTTCCACCTGGCGTTCGGGCGACAGCTCGAGCGGCGCACGCACGATGGAGGCGTGGCACTCTGCCAGCTCGGCAAAGAACTGCAGGCGGTCCGCGTCCTGCCACTTGATCACGTCCAGCCACTTGTTCAGCGTGGACAGCAGCTTGGGCAGCTTGGAGATGAGCTGCTTGCGCTCGTCGGCGCTGATCTTGGGCTTGACGCTCCAGATCAGGTCGTCCATGGTCTGGGTGGCGTTCTGTATGGCGCCCGGCTTGCCGTCTTCCACGCTGTAGGCGATGGTCAGCACGGACACCCATTTGTTCTCGAGGAAGGCCTCGACCATCGCGATCACTTCGCCGGTGCCGATGCGCAGCGCGACGGCCTTCCTGGCCGACTTGGCGGCCACCGCCATTTTTTCCTGCTTGAGCGCGGCGGCGATAGGCTCGGCGATGGCGGCGGCCGACGCCGCTTCCTCCGCCTTGATGGACGCTTCCAGTTCCTCCACGGCCTCACTGAAGGCGGACACTTCAAGGTCGTGATCGCGGCCCACGCGCTCGACGCTGCGCTGCATGGCCTGGAACAGTGGATCTTCCGGGCTCTTGCGCTGCTCCCAGCCCATGCGCGACAGCAGGTCTATCATGCGGCGGGCGGGATGGCTGTCCTGGAAGAAGAAGTCCTTGTCGACCAGGGCGGCCTTGAGCACCGGGATCTGCAGGAAGCGGATCAGGTCGCGGATTTCCTGCGAAATGTTCTGGTCGCGGAACACCGTGTCGAAGATGGCCGAGAGCAGGTCTATCGTGCTTTCGTCCGAGCGCGTCAGGCTGCCTTCCGGGGCGTTCTTTTTGATGTTGGGCAGGTAGAACACGTTGGGCGCGGCGCCGGGAGTGCCCACGGCTGCGCCTGCGTCCGGGGCAACGCCCAGGCTGGTGACACCTTGCACGCCCGCAGCGCTGGCTGCGGCGTTCAGCAGGCCCAGCAGGCCTGCGCCCTGCGCGCCCAAGGCCACGCCTTGCGTGCCCGCCTGCATGGCGCCCGGCACGGCGAAGCCCGCCGGCACGGCAACCATGCCCTCGGCCGGGGCAAACCCGGCGCCAGGCGTAACATAGCCGCCGAATACCGCGCCCGCAGGCACGGCCTGCATGGCTGGCGCACCGCCCATGCCCATCACGCCGGGAACAGCGGGATAGCCGCCTGCCGGCACGGAACCGGCCGTGGCGGCGCCTGGAGCGAACGGGGCTGCGAAGCCGGGATACGGCACAGCCATTCCGCCGCCCTGCCCGCCCGCCATGGCGAAGCCGGCCGCAGGCATGGCGCTTTGCTGCATCTGCGCCAGGTAATTCATCAGCGGCTGCTTGGACGCGGCCTGCGCGGCGCGCTGCGCCACGTCGTTCGGCACAGCGCCGACCGGCGCCTGGGCCGCGCCCTGCGCCCACGCGCCCGCTTTCAGGTTGGCGATATCGGGCAGATCGGGGATGACCAGGTCCGGGTCCAGCGGGCTGTCCTGGGTGGCGGAGAAGAACTGGCGCAGCTGCTGGGCCAACTCGGCCTGCTGCTTGCGCTTGCGCGCCGGACTGGCGCTGCTGGCGTCGTGCGAGTCGGCCTTGCGCAGCTTATGGCTGTCCGCCGCCCCTGGCAGCACGCCCTTGCGCTGCAGGGTCAGGCTCAGCTCCTCCAGCATGGCCGACAATTCCATGAACATGCCGGGCTTGAGCAGCGCCAGCAGCAGGCCGGCGGCCTCCTCGTCGGTATTGAACTCCAGCCAGGCGTGCTGCAAGGCCTGCAAAAACACGTCGGGACGGAAAGGATTCTGGTTCACGCGCAGGATGTCGCGGTCGAGCAGGAAAGCCAGCCGCACGTTCAGCGTGGCCAGCGCATCCGAATACTGCGCCTCGAAGGGCTTGCTGATCCCCTCCAGCGTGACCTTGTTGTCCATTTCCTCCATCGACACCAGCGACAGCGGCTGGTCCAGCTGGCGGGGCTTGGCCTTGGTGCCCGGGGCCAGCTCGGCAATCTCGCGCCGCAGGCCGCGCTCCAGCTCCTTCAGGACCAGGTTCAGATAACGGTAGTGATCATTACGCAACAGATTGCCCGCGCGGATGCGGGCTTGCAGCTCGCGCACGTCACCGCTGCCATCGGCCGCATCCACCAGCGCACCGGCGATACGGGTCGTAAAGTCCAGGAATTGGTCGCCCACATGCCGCTTGACGGTCTCGATCAGGTTCTCCAATAGCGCATGGCGCGGCGTAACCGCTTTTTTTGGCGCTGCCGGAGTTGTCGGATGTGAAAGCATGGTCTAACCTGAGTGGAACGGGCTGCGCGGCCGGCCTGTCCGTTTCATTGTTCGTTTCATGATTACAGCCGCGATACCGCATTCTTGCACATTCTTGCCGCAAGGCAATAGCCTGCAAGAAACAATTGGTGATTTTGTTTGATTTTTTTCCTCACTGCACAGATAAAGGACAGCGACATGAAATCGAAGCAACGCACGGAGCGCCAGAGGGATAGTGATGCCAATAGCGCCAGCCGTCAATCCGGAACCCCTGGTTCGACCTCGGTAGGCCGCGCCGACATCCAGGGCGGCGCCATCGACCGCAAGGAAGAAAGCCGCCGCTCGCGCAGCGAGGAAGCACGCAGCGAAGTGAGCCGCAGCGCCAGCCGCAGCGGTTCGCGCAACCGCTAGCAAGCGCGCCGCTGTCCGCGCCTGTACGCCGCCCGGCACTTCGGTCCGGGCGGATTTGCTTCGTCTTCAGATATTGGTGATCCGGCGCCCCTGCGGCGGGCGGAAGTCGGCCACCTTGTTAATCATGTTCACCTTCACCGCCTCGGCGGCGGTCAGGTGCAGGTCCGAATACGCGTGAATGCGCCAATGCTCGTCACTGAACTGGACGTGGCTGCGCAGGATTTCCTCGGTGCGGGCGTCGTCCGCCTGCAAGCCCTCGACGATGATGCGCAGTGCGTCCGGCCGCGCACCGGACGGCGCGCTGGCGTGCGATTTGTGCACCATGAAGCGCGCCGTGCTGCTGGCGTAGCGCTTGTGGCCGGCCAGGTAGACGATCACCGCAATCGACGCCACCGCCCCGGCGTTGTACATATGGAAACGGATCGGCAGGTTGCTCATGTAGTTATACAGGCAAATGCCGTCGCTCACGTATCCGCCGTTCGACTGCAGCAGCACGTGCGCGTCGGTCACCATGTCCTCGCTCATGTCGGCCGCCGCGTCGAACATGCGGTGCACCATGTCGCTGTTGACGTCGCCGGACAGCGTGAACCAAGCGTGGCCCTGCAGTTTGTCCTGTTCTTCCATGAATGTACCCTCACTTTTATACATGCAATGATTCTAACAAAACACGCGCCCTCATAGCGGGACAGTGCGGCATTCGTGCGCAAGGCAACCACACCGGCGCCACGCGCTACAATCTGGGTCGGACCATAAGGAAACACATGCAGAATCTGATTTCAGAATTAACGCGGCTCTATCTCCCCGCCGGCCACGCGGGCGACGCCGCCCGTGCCGACCTGCTGGCCCAGCGCGTGCAAGGCCAGTCCGGCGTGCCGCTGCCGCTGACGGCCGACGGCCGCACGCGCGCCATCGCCATCCACTTCCGCCCCGTCGCGGGCGGCCTGGAAGCCCAGCACTGGACCCAGCTGTGCGACGTGGCGAACGCGCTGCAGACGGAACTGGGCCTGCCGGCGCCGGCGGTGAGCATTTCCGGCGACAGCGGCTATGGCCTGTGGCTGTCGCTGGCCGCGCCGGTGCCTGAGGCGCTCGCGCAGCAATTCGCCGCGCTACTGTGGACCAAGTATGTGCCGGACGCGCCGCCGTCCAGCGGCGCCGCGCTGGAACTGCCGCCCTGCCTGCACCACGGCACGGGCAAATGGGCCGCCTTCATCAATCCCGGCCTGGGCGCCTCGTTTGCGGAAGAGTCCGGCCTCGAAATGCCGCCGCCCTCCGCCGGACAAGCGGCGCTGCTGGACGGTCTGCACAGCATCAGCGAAGCCCAGCTTGCGCATGCGCTGAAGCTGCTCCAGCCCGCGCCGCCGGCCGTCCAGGCAACCGCCTCTGCGCCCGTGCCCGCAGCTCCCCCAAGCGCCGCAATCGAAGACGGACTGCTGCTAAAAGACGCCACGCTGGAAGACATCATCGCCCTGCTGCACTCCAGGAACATCGAACCGACATTCAGGCACTTGATCCGTAAATGACGAGATCCGGCATGACGCCCTTGCGGGGCTTAGCCACTTGCGCAGGCCCCGCGCTGCCAAGCGTGCAGCCACATGGCTCAATAAAGGCCTCGATATCAGCCATGACCGGCTCCGACTACAGCACAACGGAACGCTTCTCCGCCATTCAAGCTGCTTGGTCAGTAAACTAGCGCAGGAAGCGCCCGACTTTCGCTTCCAGCAGCTTAATCAATTCGGGTTGCATATATTCGTAGTCATCCGGGATATCAAGGCAGATCACGCGCTTGCCGTTCAAGTGCGCTTTGAACCGTACCGACAGCCTGTTCCGATGCGCCTTCTCCATCACAAAAATGATGTTCGCCCAAGCGATCTGCTCAGTCGATAGCGGCACCGACGCATCACCGCCCAAACCGGCGGAATCCGTTTCGACACCCGGCCACCCAGCGAACACCGCCTCCGCTGTTGGACTACGCAGCCGGTTCTGGCTACAAATAAATAACGCTCGCTTCAATGCTGCCTCAATAGTGGATTGGGATGTTCAAACGTCGGTTTCCGCCCCTAAGCAGACCGTGAACAATACGCGGTGATTACGCGCGATGCGTTAATAGCTGGTCGCGGTTCAATCGGCGCCCGCGCTGTTTGAGTTAGAGGATAATAATTCGGGGTCAATATTTTCGTTTATAAAGTTTGTTAAAACCAAATCCGAGGCCATAACTACGCCAAGTACCGAGTTAATTCGCTCCTGCGTTGAGATTAACGACGTGCTCAGATTTCTGCTGGGATTATGTATTAAAAGATGACGCTCCTGAAAAATACCTTCAAGATTTTCAATATCCGAATATTGTATTTTAGATTCAGTTTCAGGTGCATCTTCCAATCTCCACGCAAGCTGCTTGGTCTGCTTGAAGAATGGCTTCTCCAGTAAAATGGAGAAGGTCTTTTCAATATTTTCTATATTTTGAAAACTCAACCCATCCGCTACTAACTCTAGCGGATGAATGCGATTCACATATATAGCTAGAAGGTCATCTATCTTATAACTTTTATCATGCAATTTTTTTATTTTATTTTCAAATGTTTCAGCTCTGCATAATCTGAAAATGGTATCTAGCATATCGCGAAAATAGACCTCGACTGCTGTCACGACGTTGATAACATGACTCTTTACAAGAGTCTCTATAGTCGCTTCGCTTGCGCCCAGTTCGACCACTTCTTTTAAAGCAGAGTCAGTGGCTTCATACAATTCTACGAAAGCTTTAATCGGGCGTCTCGCCCTGCTCGCTCGAGATTTTTTATTGCTTGTGATTTTGACTATGTCCATATGTTCGAATCCGATTATGAAGCGGGTCTTGAAATCTGGTGCCGGCTATTGCGAAATGATGTGGAAAACTTTAGCGGCCAGTGGGCTGCTTCTTGCCGGATGCCGTCTACACGGCAAGGGTAGCAGCAGAAAGCGGCTAGTGTGTGTCATAAGCCCAAGCCACCTGGCTCAGTTTTCCCCGTTTAAAGGTAAAAATTACCTCACCGTTCTGGTCACCGCCGGTCCCATAAATAAAAGACTCCTGCTGAATTTGTGTAGGTGTCCCCAGGATGGCGCGCACTTTCTTTTGCGATTGCCCTATCTTCAGTCCACATGGGAGATTGAACTTGATAGACGTTGTAGAAAGCCCAGATGGCATCGCAGTTCCATCTGGATAGCGATAAAAGCCCGCGCCAAAACTACTGAACTCTACATTGTAAAAATCCAATTCTGAGCCGTCACCAGATGGGTCTTCTGCGCGTGATATTGAGACCTTCTCCGGTTTTTCCGATATCGCGATATCCCAATATTTTTTTACATATTTAATTAGTGCCCGAGCCGTTGAGTGAGACCGTTCTTCTTCCGACTCCCCATCGTCACGGGGCGGCACCAAATAGCAGTTACTTGATTTTGCGTTGCCGGCAAGAGCTGTAGAAGGCGCTGCCATGAATATCGTTCCTAAGAAAGAAATGATTCCAACGACTTTTATTGATAAATGCATCTTCAGATTGACACCTTCTTGTTATTGCGAACGAGGTCCGCTAATGGCCGGCAACGGCCGACCTTATCTATCGAAGTTACATAATGTTTGCAGCTTTTTCAATCTTCCAGACCCATATGAAATTCATCCAAGACTCCACAGGCTTGCCATTTTCGGTCGCGGCATGGAATGCGCATCCTCGCAGGGCGGTATGAGCAGCATTGTCGAGGTCACGAAATCCGCTCGACCTTACAATCTTCGAATCGCGAAGGGTACCCTCTGCGTCCACCAAAAACGCCAGGGTGACAGTACCAGTTTCCTCGTTACGTATGGAAGCCTTGGGCCAAATTGGCTTGCAACCAGACGTGTCAATATATGCACGATAATCAACAGAGACAGGCCGCTTTTGGGTAGCCTCTTGTGCAGACGACTGAGCTGCCGTGCATAATCCAACTACCAACACAAAGGTTGCAGAGTGCACGTATTGGGTGAATCTCATCATTCTTAACTACCTTAATAGAATCCTTGGATGGACTGTTGGAGGCGTCCAAAGATGTCGCTTTCAACGTCCGTTTTTGGCCGGCAACGGCCGACCTTATCTATCGAAGTTACATAATGTTTGCAGCTTTTTCAATCTTCCAGACCCACATGAAATTCATCCAAGACTCCACAGGCTTGCCATTTTCGGTCGCGGCATGGAATGCGCATCCTCGCAGGGCGGTATGAGCAGCATTGTCGAGGTCACGAAATCCGCTCGACCTTACAATCTTCGAATCGCGAAGGGTACCCTCTGCGTCCACCAAAAACGCCAGGGTGACAGTACCAGTTTCCTCGTTACGTATGGAAGCCTTGGGCCAAATTGGCTTGCAACCAGACGTGTCAATATATGCACGATAATCAACAGAGACAGGCCGCTTTTGGGTAGCCTCTTGTGCAGACGACTGAGCTGCCGTGCATAATCCAACTACCAACACAAAGGTTGCAGAGTGCACGTATTGGGTGAATCTCATCATTCTTAACTACCTTAATAGAGTCCTTGGATGGACTGTTGGAGGCGTCCAAAGATGTCGCTTTCAACGTCCGTTTTTGGCCGACAACGGCGTTGTTTCGGTACCGGAGTGGGCAGCACAATGCAGAGTATCAATACTTTTACCATCCTGAGGTTACCTGGGTCACGCCCAGACTTGTGCTAGCGTGAGGTGAAACAAATGGTTTAGTTGTGGTAACACATCACTACGCTGTACATGTTCTGGCGCAATCACATCCAACCGAGTTAACTCTGCCTCGATGAAGGCATTGATCCGTGCGACTGGCTTATCAAGCCCCATTTCTGGAGCCGCACGCTTTTTCGCCAACAATGCATCGATATCTGCTAACAAAGCCGTTTCGCCTTCTATCAAGTGCAGCAGTTTGCCGAACTCGATAGGAGCAGCGGTACCATAGCGTTCAAGCCAGCGCACTGACAACAGCGGGCGAAGTACGTAAAAATACTTCTTCAGAGGTACCATATCTGCCTTCAGGTAGCCGCGATAATTGGTCTTGGCCATGCTGCGATAGTGATAAACGCCGCGTTCGCATGAATACACCTCTGGTAGCAATTTGCGCGCTTCTTCCGCGAAGCCGCTCTGCTCGGTGTAAATGATGGGCGACTGGATCCACTCTACAAATGCGGGATTTGACTTCCAGAATAGGCGCAATGCCTTCCTGAGGTCCCACCCGTTGATGTCGATGTCATCCACGATGGGATACTCTATCACATCGCGCTGCTCCTCTAGTCCCACCGATACATACCAGTTTTTAGGATGGATGTAGATAAAGCGTGCATCGTAATCGCTGTTAGGTGAGGCGAAACCCCAAGCACGGCTGCCAGATTCGACGGCCAACAAAACTCGTACACCGTGCTCCGCTTCGGCATCACGGATACGTCGAAGTATATCGGCTCTTACTTCAAAAGGAATCATTAATATTACTCTTAACTATTGCTTCAATTAGCATCTGGCACTTGGAAAACCAGAGCCAATGTCTGTTCTTGGCCGGACTCGACCGTCGCTACTCAGGATAACATCTTGCTTAGTCGAAAAATACACGCATTGTCACTGGCAGGCCGATGCCGCCCCGTAGTGGACCTTACAACACCTGCTGGGCGCCTCTCCCATCTCACTCGTTTGCCTCATCCGAAGTCGGGTAAGCGGCGATACTCAACTCAATTCCCAATGTGCCGAGAAGCAGTGCGTCATCGACGGAAAAGTATAAATGCGCCGTAAATTGCTTACTGTCTCCGACTGCGACGCCTATCGAAAGTTCGCCCTTGAGATTAAATGCTTGTAGAGATATACCTTTAGCGCGCCAGCCACGCAGAAAATCGCGAACTGCACAGATTAAATCACGTGGCGTCGCCACGTCTGCCAAATCGAATTCAATGCCTGAACTGTGATGAGTCTTTCCTGCTCGAATAGTGTCGCCGGCCTCCCACCTTGAGGTTTCGGTTAAACCTAACACTTGCGTTAAGCGGTCAAGTTCCTCATCAAGTCCATTGATATACAACATCGCAATGTTCATCTAATTCTGTCTTTCGAGCGAGGGGGAAATGAACGTCCGTTCCTGGCCGGACCCAGCCATTGGTGCTTAGAATATCATGTTGACAACAAGGAAAATTTACGAAATGTCACGCCCGGAATAACGCGCCCCATTGCGGACCTTCGACAGTCGACTTTATCTATCGTGTCTGGGACATTTGTGCCTCATATGATGCGTACGGGCCAATGAAAACGAAGTTGGTCCGTAATGATTCGATCACATTTGACTGAGTAGGAAACTCCGTAACAAAATCCGCCCAAGCCTCCATGACGAAGGCATCCCATTGGTACGGGTCAAGTTCGTGAATTTGGCCGTCAGCAATATCGATGAAGCTGAAGCCATGGCTTCTCACTGCCGCCACTGCCTTGAACGCTGCGGCTTCATGCCCATCTGCACCAACGAAAACTGGAACATACGCTCCAATCAAGTTAGCGGGCATTTCGGTGTTCGTGCCACGCCCGACATGCAATGTTATGCGATACAGCTTGTCGCCTTCTACGGCAGATCTTTGCTTGAAGAATTTAAACATTTGACAGTCGAGGTTAGTATTTGAACGACCGCTTCTGGCCGTTAGCCGCTATGCGGCAGATAGACTCCAGCAACGGGCGCGCTACAGCGTGGATTGATGTCGATTCCGGTTTCGATGAGTGTCAGTACATCTTGAACAGCAACCTCCAACTCATCTTGGTTGCAGAAATATTCAGCAATCTCGCCGAGGTGTCGATATGAGGAGCGATTAAATCCCTCTTCAATATCGTTCCAGATGACATTCTTTCCAACTAGAGCCACCACCCAAAACCCATCGCCTGCTTTTCCGAACGATTGTTCACTCCATTTCTGCGGAGTTATTTTGATTGCCTGCCACAGGCGAGAAAGCTGGGGCGACATCCTTGCCTCTGCCTTAATCACCAGGTCCCATAAGTCAACTTCTGAAATCGGCGCCCAATCCATTACTTCATTCCTTTTATGGCTGCGCCTGCTTCTGGCCGTTATGCGCCGCAACCACCAGCAACTAAGAAGTGCTTCTTCACGCCACCTCTCTGGACATCAATATAGCCTCGGAATGCAGCGGAGTCATCGCCTCGCGCTGTTTCGACGAGGTCCAGCTGCACGGTGACGCCGGCCGCTTTAAACGTCTCTCGCCAGCGCTTATTTTTCAGTTGCTTCTCCAGTTCTGCATCGCTTTTTTTACCTTGAAATGCGACCATCTTGCCATCAATTTTCATCCAGAACTTTTTATCCCAATCGCTGACCAATATAGTATCCCGCTGCGCGCCGAATTGGCAGTAACCACCAACAAGGTGAAGGGTGTCCGCCATGAAGCTGTCTACCGCCATCGTCTGAGCCGATGCAGACTGCGCGTAGAGAACAGCAACTACAAAGATTACGATTTTTCTCATATATAATCTCGAAACGAGGGTGTCCGGTCTTGGCCGCTACGAGCCATCAGCTAATTTACATGACATTGACCATCTGGATGTCTCTTTATTTCTTCAGCATCCTGCCAATCAATGATGCACGACCTGAGCACTTCATATCGCAAACCGTCGAACTTGAGTAATGCATCTGAATAATGTCCGGCTGTGGCACTAGGCATTCTGAGGTCCCGAAGTCCATTAGTCTTTGACTTCAACAGAGCTACGCCTTGGCCCCCACTGTCCAGCACAATTCGATAGTGAATCTTCTCATTTTTTAATACCCATATTTTTGCGGTCGCTGCTCCCCAAGCACATCCATCGGCTGTCTTCGCAATCCAGTCCAATTTCCGGCCGCTCCCCTCTAAGTCCACTGTGCTGCCGACGAACATACCCTGCGCACAGTCTTTGTAGTCTGTTTTACTGACATGCGCGCGCAAAGCCTTCGCTACGGCCGGTGGTACTGGCCGCAACTTGTCGTCCTCAATGCCGAAACCGTCTTCAGCATGAACCGGATGAAGTGCAGCACACACAACAAGCGACGCCGCAACAAGCGGGAGATACAGATAACTAGCCATTAAATCCATATCCAGTTTCAATCAATTTGGTGTGCAATAGTCGTCCGGTTCTGGCCGTCAACTGCCGAAATTACGATTCATTTTTCGCTAGCCAGGAGCGCTTCATAACGGCGCTTCTGACCAAGATAGAACAGCACCGCTAACCAACCGAAACCAACTGCGGCTATGTACTTCGTATCACCGCCGTTATGAGCTGCCATCCAGAATTCCAAGCTCGACAAAAAAATCCATGGTGCAGGCATAATGTACATTGCATTTTTCTTAAAGAAACTAATTTTCACTTTTCACTCAACTTTTTTGGCTAATCTGTTGGCGCACGCGACCCGACGGGCCGCTTCTGGAGGTTCCGGCCGTTGGCGCCCGGGATAGTCTGTTGGCTAATGGAAAACTCACGAGTTGTGAAAGCTCCCCTCTCCGGACCTTTGTAAAATCTCGCAAAGCGCACGCTGAGGACCCTCGAATGTGAGTCCAACCAAATCAATAGAAATAGATTTCATTTAGATTTCTTGACTAAATGAAAATCAATGCCAATCCGTTGAGAAGGAATACTGATAAGGCATGGTACTTACTGTAGTTGAAAATTTCCTGAGTCACCTCGGTTAGCTTTCCGTGACTGGAAAGGAAGAATAGTCCGTTTTCAATCCTGCCGCTCAATGCATCTCCGCCTAAGAATACGGTGCCGCCCAAGAAACAAATAAAGTTGATACCGGCAATATAACCAACTACTTTTCTCATTCACCTCACCCCGTCCGTTTATCGTCGCAACTCAATAGTTGTCAGCATGTGGCCGCCAGTTGCCGGCGACCAACTACTCATCCAACTTTAAGCACGCTCGCACACGTGCTCGAGCAACTTCAGACCAGCCTGGTTGATCGAGTTCAAGTTCAGGGAAAGTCCGAACAGCGGGAAAGATGATTTTTTCGCAAATTTCCCCCATTGCGTCGCCAGTCGCGCGTTTGAGTTCGGCCGCTCGCTCTTGAGCGATGCCAACAAGCGCCATCTCCAAGGCAGAATTCAATGCAGCCACTGCATCTATGCCACCGTCCCTCATGATTCGAGCAATTTCAATTGTTTGCATCTTCAGTTCCAAAAATAAGCTTGCATTCTCTACTTGGGCGACAGCTTTTGGCCGATTCAGCCTATTGTGGGCTACTTCCCCTAATCCACAGCGCGGCACAAGGCACGCACCCTTAGTCCGCGATATTTCCAACAACATCAAGAATGTCGGAGGCAAATTCCAGGATATCCCCTAGCCCATCAACGCTGCTGGAGGAAGAACTGCCGGACAAGCTCTTGCCTATGTTCGACAAATCCGCCTGCCTCGGTGGCTCGACCAGTTCCAGCAGGCGGGAAAACTGCCCGGCTTCGAGCCAGAGACCCAGGCACTGGCGGCAGGCACCCATGGCCACGCCTTTGTAATCGATTGGCTTCATCGCCTGGCCGTCCATAGGGCAAGGCCAGACGCCGGCGGAGTCGCGCTGCTTGTGAAGCTGCAGCGCCGTGTGCGCGCGCAGCTGCACAAGCAAGGTGCCGCTCAGCGACACACCCTGGCATTGCGGGCAGCGGTGAATCTGGTGGCCGCCAAAACTGGCAACCTTCAATTGTGCGTCGTCAACCGGGCAAAGCATGAGGCCCCTTTTGGCATGTGAATTCCCATGAGATTAACAGATTTGCCAGAGGGCAAAAGTCACCAATAATCACCGCCAGCACGCCGGAGCGGGCGCCCCCGCCTACCCCGCAAGATTGACATAAAGCCCCTTCTGGCATATATTCCTCAGTCTTGATCGGGAGAGGGCAAACTCGCGTTGCCGCCGAAGGGGCACTACCCAAAAACTCTCAGGCAAAAGGACCGGTCAAGGGCCAGCGGCGCACCGCGCAGCTGGGTCAAACTCTGGAGAGCGGCTGCGGCACCACGCCAGCAGCCCACCGAAGGGGCGTGCGGATTCCATTCCGCTATCTCTCAGGTACCAAGGACAGAGGGGTTCGTCGCATTGTGCTGTGCATTTTGCTTCTGTTAACTCCTATATCTATTGGACTGCCCCATGACGCTCAAAGCGACCCCACTCAATGCCGCACACCGCGCCCTCAATGCACGCATGGTCGATTTCGGCGGCTGGGACATGCCAGTTAACTACGGTTCGCAAATCGAAGAACACCACGCGGTGCGCACCGACGTCGGCATGTTCGACGTGGCCCACATGTGCGTGGTCGACATCAAGGGCGACAACACGCGCGCCTTCCTGCGCGGCCTGCTGGCCAACAACGTCGACAAGCTGCAAGTATCCGGCAAGGCGCTCTACTCCTGCATGCTGAACCCGCAAGGCTTCGTGATCGACGACCTGATCGTCTACTTCATCAACGAGAGCTGGTTCCGCCTGGTGGTCAACGCCGGCACCGCCGAGAAAGACGTGGCGTGGATGCAGGCGCAGAACGCAGCCACCGGCTCGGGCGTGACCATCACCCAGCGCCGGGACGGCGACAACGCCATGGCCCTGATCGCCGTGCAGGGCCCGAACGCCCGCGCCAAGGTGTGGGAAGTGATCGCCGGTTCGCAGGACGCCACCGCCGACATGAAGCCGTTCAACGTGGCCTTCGTACCGAACACCATCTTCGGCGAGGCGATGATCGCCCGCACCGGCTACACCGGCGAAGACGGCTTTGAAATCGGCGTGGCGGCGGAACAGGCCGAGGCGCTGTGGAACGCGCTGAACGCGGCCGGCGTGAAGCCTGCCGGCCTGGGCGCGCGCGACACGCTGCGCCTGGAAGCGGGCATGAATCTGTACGGCCAGGACATGGACGAAACCGTCAACCCGCTGGACGCAGGCCTGGCATGGACCATCGACCTGGTGTCCGAGCGCGACTTCACCGGCAAGGCCGCGCTGCAGGCCATGGGCCAAAACGCCCAGTTCGTGGGCCTGATCCTGCGCGAAAAAGGCGGCGTGCTGCGCGCGCACCAGAAGGTGATCGTGGCAGGCTCCGAGCAGACCGGCGAGATCACCAGCGGCACCTTCAGCCCGACCATGCAGCAAGCCATTGCGCTGGCGCGCGTACCGAACGGCGTGGCCGTGGGCGACACCGTGCACGTGGAAATCCGCGACAAGAAGCTGGCCGCCACCGTGGTGAAGCTGCCCTTCGTGCGTAACGGTAAAATCCTGGTAGCTTGACCCCAACTTTACGAACATAACCAACTGGAGCCACACATGAGCAATATTCCTGCAGACCTGAAGTACACCGAGTCCCACGAGTGGGTACGCGCTGAAGCCGACGGCACCGTGACCGTCGGCATCACCGAGTTCGCGCAGGACGCACTGGGCGATATCGTGTTCGTCGAACTGCCGAAAGTCGGCACCACCTACGGCGCCGGCGACGACGCGGCCGTGGTGGAATCGGTGAAAGCCGCTTCCGACATCTACGCGCCGATCGCAGGCGAAGTGGTGGCCGTGAACGACGCCGTGGTGGACGCGCCTGAGTCGATCAACACCGACGCTTACGCTGCCTGGCTGTTCAAGATCAAGCCGGCCGACGCGGCAGCCATCAACGGCCTGCTCGACGCCGCCGCTTACGGCAAGACCACCGAAGCTTAATTCCGTATGCCCCCTGGGCCAGCATTTCGCTGGCCCTCTTTTTTGCCCGCCCCCATATCATGACCCGTACCAGCCTGACCCAACTCGAAGCGCGCGACGCTTTCATCGCCCGCCACATCGGCCCGGACGCCAACGAGCAGCAGCAAATGCTCGACGTGCTCGGCTACGCAACCCGTACCGCGCTGATCGACGCCATCGTGCCGCCGTCCATCCGCAACAAGAGCGCCCTGCCGCTCGGCCAGTTCTACGAGCCGATGCCGGAAACCACCGCGCTGGCCAAGCTGAAAGGCATCGCCTCGCAGAACAAGGTGCTCAAATCGCTGATCGGCCAGGGTTACTACAACACCCACACGCCCGGCGTCGTGCTGCGCAATATCTTCGAGAACCCGGCCTGGTACACCGCTTACACCCCCTATCAGCCTGAAATTTCGCAAGGCCGCCTGGAAGCCATCCTGAACTTCCAGCAAGTGGTCACCGACCTGACCGGCATGGGCATCGCCAACGCGTCCATGCTGGACGAAGGCACGGCCGCCGCCGAAGCCATGACGCTGATCCAGCGCGTGGGCAAGTCGAAATCGAACACCTTCTACGTCGCTTCCGACGTGCTGCCGCAAACCCTGGAAGTGGTGCAGACCCGCGCCCTGCCGCTGGGCATCACCGTGAAGACCTTCGACCCGGCCGAACTGGCCGGCGTAACGGACGCTTTCGGCGTGCTGCTGCAATACCCTGGCGTCAACGGCGTGGTGCGCGACTACCGCGCCGCCGTTGAAACCGTGAAAGCCGCCGGCGCCATGGTCGTGGTCGCGGCCGACCTGCTGGCCCTGACCATGCTCACGCCTCCGGGCGAATGGGGCGCGGACGTGGTGGTCGGCAACTCGCAGCGCTTCGGCGTACCGCTGGGCTTCGGCGGCCCGCACGCCGGCTACCTGTCCACCCGCGACGAATTCAAGCGCTCGATGCCGGGCCGCCTGGTCGGCGTCACCATCGACCAGCAAGGCAACCAGGCTTACCGCCTGGCGCTGCAAACCCGCGAACAGCACATCCGCCGCGAAAAAGCCACCTCCAACATCTGCACCGCGCAGGTGCTGCTGGCGGTGATCGCGTCGATGTACGCCGTCTACCACGGTCCTGCCGGCCTGCTGCAGATCGCCAACCGCGTGCACCGCTACACCGGCATCCTGGCCGCCAACCTGAAGACCCTGGGCTACAGTGTCAACGACAGCTTCTTCGACACCCTGACCGTCAAGACCGCCAACGCCGCCGCGCTGCACGCGGCCGCCCAGGCCAACGGCGTGAACCTGCGCCAGATCGACGCCAACCACGTCGGCATTTCGCTGGACGAGACCATCACCCGCGACGACATCGCCACCTTGTGGACCGTGTTCGCCACCGGCATTGCCAATGCGCCTGCCGCTCCGGACTTCGACGCGGTGGAAGCCGGCGTGAACAACAGCTTCCCTGAAGCGCTGGCCCGCAGCTCGGCCTATCTGACGCACCCTGTGTTCAACCGCTACCACTCCGAAACCGAAATGCTGCGCTACCTGCGCAGCCTGGCGGACAAGGACCTGGCGCTGGACCGCACCATGATCCCGCTCGGCTCCTGCACCATGAAGCTGAACGCCACCAGCGAAATGATCCCGGTCACCTGGCCCGAGTTCTCCAACATCCACCCGTTCGCGCCGAACGAGCAGACCGTGGGCTACCGTGAAATGATCGCCCAGCTGGAAGAGATGCTGTGCGCCGTCACCGGCTACGCCGCCGTGTCGCTGCAGCCCAACGCCGGTTCGCAGGGCGAATACGCCGGCCTGCTGGTGATCCAGAAGTACCACCAGTCGCGCGGCGAAGGCCACCGCAACATCTGCCTGATCCCATCGTCGGCGCACGGCACCAACCCTGCTTCGGCCAATATGGTCGGCATGCAGGTGGTGGTCACCGCCTGCGACGAGCGCGGCAACGTGGACCTGGCTGACCTGAAAGCCAAGGCCGAGCTGCACTCGAAGAACCTGGCCTGCGTCATGGTCACCTACCCTTCGACCCACGGCGTGTTCGAAGACGGCATCCAGGAACTGTGCGACATCATCCACTCGCACGGCGGCCAGGTATATATAGACGGCGCCAATATGAATGCACTGGTGGGCGTTGCCGCGCCGGGCGCGTTCGGCGGCGACGTGTCGCACCTGAACCTGCACAAAACCTTCTGCATTCCGCACGGCGGCGGCGGTCCTGGCGTCGGCCCGATCGGCGTTGGCGCGCACCTGGCCAAGTTCCTGCCTAACCAGCGCTCGAACGGCTATGTGCGCAGCGAAGACGGCATCGGCTCGATCTCGGCCGCGCCGTTCGGCTCCGCATCGATCCTGCCGATCTCGTGGATGTACATCGCCATGATGGGCGGCGAAGGCCTGACCGCAGCGACCGAAACCGCGATCCTGAACGCGAACTACATCGCCCACCGCCTGGCGCCGCACTACCCTGTGCTGTACTCCGGCCATGACGGCCTGGTGGCGCACGAGTGCATCCTGGACCTGCGTCCGCTGACCGATGCCACCGGCATCAGCAACGAAGACGTGGCCAAGCGCCTGATGGACTTCGGCTTCCACGCGCCGACCATGAGCTTCCCGGTGCCGGGCACGCTGATGATCGAGCCGACCGAATCGGAAGCGAAGGCCGAACTGGACCGCTTCATCGATGCGATGATCGTGATCCGCGGCGAGATCGCCAAGGTGGAAAGCGGCGAGTTCGACAAGCTGAACAATCCGCTGAAGTTCGCGCCGCACACCGCTGAAGTGCTGACCTCGGACAACTGGGACCGCAAGTACAGCCGCGAAGTGGCAGCCTTCCCGGTGCCGGCGCTGCGCAAGCAGAAGTACTGGCCTTCCGTGGGCCGCGCCGACAACGTCTACGGCGACCGTAACCTGATGTGCGGCTGCGCACCGATCAGCGACTACGAGTAATAAAGACAACGCCCGGTTCGACCGGGCGTTTTTTATTGGCGGCGCCGCCATGGCGGCTTACGCGCTGCGCGCTAACCCGCCATTCTCACCAGCCCAGGTCGAGCTCGATATTGCCGTCTTCGTTGAGCTGCACGCGGCGGCAGCCCGGCTGGGGACCGGACGGCAGCACCAGCTGCCCGGCCATCTGGTTGAACAGCTCGGTCGCCGCGACGCTGAAACCGGCCACCACCTCCTGCTGCACCGCGCCCAGGCTGGCCGGGTTGCCTTCCCACTCATTGCTCAGCTTGTTCATATTGAGCAAATGCCCCAGCGCGTCCGACACCATATACATGCCCACCACGCCGGAGTCCGTCGCCGCCGGCGAGCGCTTGGGCGTGACCGCCACGCGGATCGCACCCAGGTCGTCGGCCAGGAACTGCAGGCGCATGGCCCAGTGCATGGTGCTGCGCGCCCAGCCCTTGCCCAGGTTGACCTTGCGGTTGAACAGCGCCATCTTCTGGCTGGCCCGGTCCCATTCATAGCGCATCAGCGAGCTGTACAGGTCAACCGTCAGGCGCGGCACGCCCATGCTGTCCGGCTGGCTGGACACGGTCACGCTGAACTGCAGGTCCTGCTCCGACTCCCGCACATGGGACAGGCGGTTGCCTTCGCGCCAGTGCAGCAGCACGTGGTCGCGGTAGCCCCAGCCGCCTGAATTGGGCACGAACTGGGCGCGCACGCCGTTGTCCATGGTGGCCGAGACGCCGGATTTCTCGTTGAACGACTCTTCCCGGTTCAGCCCGCCATCCAGCGCCACGCGCAAGTTGCGGTAGTCCGGCAGCTGGTTCAGCCGGTCCTGGATGGGGTCGATCAGCAGCGGTTTCAGGAAGCGCTTGAAAAACACCTCGCGCGACAGCACGGCGCGCGCCGCGCAGCCGGGCGCGTAGCCGGGGCGCACCGCCGCCAGGCCGGGGCCGCCCGCCACGCCGCGGCCGTCCGAGCTGGCCTTGCGGCCCAGCATATGCAGCAGATTCAGGGTGCCGGCCGCCGCCACGCTGACGCTGCCGGCCTGCAAACGGCTCAGCGTGTCCTCGCCCGGCGTGGCGCGCACGGCGGCGTAGCCCAGCACGAAGGCGGAGCCGGTTTCCGCCAGGCCTTTCAGCCAGGCGCCGATGAAGTTGACAAAATTACCAGCCAGCACCGGATTGTCCGTGCCCAGGCTGCTGCGCGACTCGTCGGCGTGCATCAGGTCGCTATGGTCGAAGTCCAGGGTCAGCGCGTGCAGGCGGTAGCGGGTTTCGTCGAAGCGCATCAGGGCGCGCGCGCAATCGGGGCTGGCGCCGCGCAGCGCGTCGTCCAGCGTCACCGGCGCCAGCTGCAGTTTGACATTGAAGGTCAATTTCCACCCAGCAATAGACTGTTTGAGCACGCTGCTGCGGTTGCCGAAGGCGTTGTAGAAGCTCATGTTGCCGCTGGTAAATAACAGCTCCAGGCTGGCGCTGCGCGGATTGGCGGCGTCCAGGGTCAGTTGCGGCACGGCAACCCGGACCCGGTCTGCGTCCGGTCCGCCTATCACCAGGCCCGACTCTTCCAGGTTGCCGACGAGCACTTCGGATGGCAGCTTGCCGGATTTTTGCAAGCCGGCAAACTGCCCCCGCAAGGTCTCGGGCGCGAGCGCCCAGACCAGATCGTAGCCGCCCAAAGCGGCCGGCGAGTGCAATGCCGAGCCGTGGGGAGGCAAGCTCATGGTGCGCATGCCGCCCGCCTCGACGGCGTTGCTAAAGGTAAACATGGAAACGTTTGACATCTTATATTCTTTCTTGAGGAACTGCTAATATCTAGCCTGATTGCATGGATGTACTGTAATGTTGATTACCTTCCGGCGCCTTCCTGAAATCTTCCGGCGATGCAAGGCATTGATTTTTATCAAGAAATAATTTGATCATAGGCAGCACAATGAGCGATAGGGGCTTTCGTTTCGGCGAATGGCAAATCAATCCAGATAGCAATACGTTGCATAATGGAAATGAAAGTAGTCAGTTGGAACCGCGAGCAATGGACGTTTTGCGCTATTTGTGCCGCCACGCCGGCGCCGTGATACCTGCCGAAGAGCTGCTGCAGAGCTGCTGGGGCAACGCTGAGCTGGGCGACAATCCGGTGCACAAAGCCATCACGCAGCTGCGCCGCGCGCTCGGCGATTCGAGCACCGAACCGCGCTTTATCGAGACCATCCGCAAGCGCGGCTACCGCGCCATTGCCCCCGTCACCGCCAACGTGGCCGCCGACGAAGGCGGCTGGCTGCAGGGCTCACCCTTCCGCGGCCTGGAAGCTTTTCAGGAAAACCACGCCGCCGTATTCTTCGGCCGCATGCAGGCCATCGCCCAGTTGCGCGACCTGGTGCGCAAGCAAACCACCGGCGGCTGCGCCATGGGACTGGTGCTGGGTCCGTCCGGTTCCGGCAAAACGTCGCTGGTGCGCGCCGGCCTGCTGCCGCAATTGATGAAAAGCCTGAGCAGCGTGGCCGAGCCGGTGGCGCTCGAATGCACGCTGTATATGGACTGCGCCGACCTGGCCGAAGGCGGGCTGTTCCAGGCGCTGGCCGCCGTGCTGCTGGATACCGAACTGGACGGCAAATTGCTGTTCAGTGGCGACAATGCCGAAGCGCTGGCCAAGCGCCTGGAAAGCGCGCACAGCGACGCAGTGGTGGAACGGCTGCGCCACGCCGGCCGCCGCCCCCGCGTAGGCCTGTTTATCGACCGCCTGGAAGCCATCTTCCGCGCGCCCGGCATGAACGACGACACGCGCGGCCGCTTTATTGCCCTGCTGGAACAGATGGCGCGCTCCGGCGCGGTGCTGGTGATGCTGGCCTGCCGCAACGATTTCTACCCGGATGTGATCGCCCTGCCCGCGCTGATGGCGCTCAAGGCGCGCGGCGGCCACTTCGACCTGAGCCCGCCCGAGGGCGCGGACATTGCGCAAATCGTGCGCCAGCCCGCCCGCGCGGCGCAGCTGCGCTTCGAGCAGGACCCGGTCAGCGGCGCCAGCCTGGACGACGTGCTGTGCGACGCCGCGCGCGGCAGCCCGGACACCTTGCCGCTGCTGCAATACTGCCTGAACGAGCTGTACCGCCAGCGCGGCGAGGACGGCACGCTGCGCTTCTCGGTGTTTGCCGAGCTGGGCGGCATCGACGGCGCCATTGCCGCGCGCGCCGAGCAGGTGGTGGAGGCGCTGGAACCGTCGCAGCGCGCCGCCCTGCCCCATGTGCTGTCGCTGCTGGTGGACTTGTCGGAAGAGCAAGGGCCGGTCACGGCGCGCCGCGCCGCCTGGTCCTCGCTGGACGGCGCCGAGGCGCAGGCGCTGGTGCGCGCGCTGGTCGAGGCGCGCCTGTTCGTCAGCGAACTGGCCAGCGACGTGGCCAGTTTCGGCGTCACGCACGAGGCGCTGCTGCGGCGCTGGCCGCGCGTGGCCGACTGGATAGAACAGCACAGGCACGCGCTGCAGGTGCGCACCCGCATCGGCCACGACGCTGAACGCTGGGCCGCCGCCGGCCGCCCGCGCGACCTGCTGCTGCCGCGCGGCAGCCAGGTCAACCAGGCCCGCGCGCTGCTGGACATGGACGGCTTTACGCTGGCGCCGCAGGAGCAGGAATATGTGCGCGTGTCCATGCAGAAAGTGAAGCTGGCCGAGCGCCTCAAGCTGGCCATGATGGCGGGCGTGACCCTGCTGGCGGTGCTGGCCGTCATCCTCGGCATCGCCGCCCGCAACGCCGAGCGCGACGCCGAGCAGCAGCGCACCGAGGCAGAAGGCCTGATGAGCTATATGCTGGGCGAATTCGTGGAAAAACTGCGCCCCCTGGGCCGCCTCGACCTGCTCGACGGCATCAGCGGCAAGGCACTGGCCTATCTGTCCGCCGCGCAAAGCAAGGACGCCAGCCCCACCACGCTGGAGCAGCGCGTCAAAGCCCTGCACGTCATCGCGGAGGTGAATATCGCGCGCTCCAACGCCGCCAAGGCCACCGAGGCGCTGCAGGCCGCGCACGCGATCCTGCTCAAGCTGGAGCGCGCCAGCAGCGACCGCAAGGCGCTGTACAAGGCGCTCGGCGCCAACGCCTTCTACCAGGGGCAGATCCATCTGTCGCGCGCGGAGCTTGACCCGGCGGAAAAGTTCTTCAAGGAATATCGCGAGCACAGCAACAGCCTGGCCGCCAGCGCCCCCGATGATGCGGACGGCTGGATGGAGCAATCCTTTGCGCACAGCAACCTGGGCGTGGTGGCGATGCGCCGCAGCCAGTACGAGGCGGCCGCCGACGCCTTCGCCAGGTCGGTGGAGTTGAAACAGCGCGTGCTGGCCACCGGCACCGGCACCCCGAAACTGCCAGCCGACCTGGCCAACACGATTTCCTGGCTGGCCGAAGCCAAGGCCAAGCAAGGCTTGCTGAGCGAAGCCATGGCCCTGTACCAGCGCGAAGAGGAACTGGTGCGCCCGCTGCACACCTCGGCGCCCAGCGACGCGCTGTGGACTTACCGCCTGGCCAACGCGCTGACCTACCAGGGCGAATTGCGCCTGGCGCTGGGGCGGCGCAGCGAGGCGCGCGCCAATCTGCACGACGCCGAGAGCCTGCTGCGCGACGTGGTGAAACAGGACCCCAGCAATCGCCACTGGCTGACCAATCTGTACTGGGCACAGCTGAAACTGTACGACCTGGACAGCGACCTGGGCAATGCCGCCGAAGCGCTGCCCAAGCAGCTGGCCTTGCAGCAGAACCTCGCCACGCTGCGCGCGCTGGACGGCAAGGCGCAAAACGACCGCATCCTGCAGCTGACCGCGGTGGCCCAGCAGTCGCTGGCGGCCACCCAGCTCAAGCTGGACATGCTGGCCGACGCCCGCCGCCAGCTGGCCGAAAGCACGGCGATCCTGGAACAGCTGTACCAGACCCGCAAGGACGCGACCCAGCCCAGTCCGCCACTCGCCAACGCCCTGCTGATGCAGGCGGACCTCGACCGGGCGGCCGGCAACGGCGCCGCCGCGCGCAGCGCCTGCGTCAAGGCGCAGCAGGTGCTGGCCGGCCTGGCCGAACGCAGCACCGACTACGCGCTGCTGGCGCCGCACGTGCGCGCCCACATGTGCACCGGCACGTTTGCGGCCGCGGCCGCGCAGCAGGAACGCCTGCAGCGCATGGCCTACCAGGAGGTCCATTACATGCGGGCATTGTCCGCCGCCGCGCCCGGCAAAGGCGCGCCATGAATTTTTTTTGCAGTTGCAGTACCCCGGATGCATACGTCCGTTCCCTGAGTAGTTCCCACCGCCGTTAAATTTAGGAGCCTTACCATGAAATCGATCTTCTCCGTACTGAGCAACGCTTTCAGCAACACCGCCGCCCCTGCCGCCGCGGCCCCAA
The DNA here is from genome assembly GCF_059419605.1 of Pseudoduganella sp. GW821-FHT05F09. Classification (NCBI taxonomy): domain Bacteria; kingdom Pseudomonadati; phylum Pseudomonadota; class Betaproteobacteria; order Burkholderiales; family Oxalobacteraceae; genus Pseudoduganella; species Pseudoduganella sp. GW821-FHT05F09. The sequence goes on along the minus strand of NZ_JBWKSD010000001.1, from coordinate 519,120 downwards.
TGCGCAGCCTGTCCGCCGCTGAAGTGGCGTCGGTGGCCGGCGCGCCGGAAATCGGCCACGACGGCTTCCCGCTGGCAGTCACCACCACGCTGGCAGTGGCGGTGGCCATTCCGCTGCCGGTGCTCGGCTAAGGCAAAGTCCGCCCCCAAGGGCGGACGTCATCCCAAGCAGCCGGGCCACCTTCGGGCCGGTCCGGCTTACACCCAGTCTCATACCCATATGACAAGCCCAGCATGAACAGCCTGTTCCGCGAACAGGCCATCCACCACAAAGCGCACCGCCTGCACGGCGCCGTCATCCTGGCGCGCACCTGGAGCTACCCTGCGCTGACCTTGTTCTTTTGCGGCCTGATTGCCGCCATCATCATTTTCGCGCTGCACTTCGGCTTTTCGCGCAAGGAAACCGTGAGCGGCATGCTGGTGCCCGAGCGCGGCAGCGTGCGCCTGGCCACGCCGCAAGCCGGCGTGATCAGCCGCCTTTACGTCGGCGAAGGCCAGGCGGTGCGCGCCGGCGACCCGCTCTACCTGCTGTCGAGCGAGCGCACCAGCGCCAGCGGCGCCACCCAGGCCGCCATCAACCAGTCGCTGCAGGCGCGCATCGCGCATTTGCGGCAGGAACTGGAGCAGCAGGGCCGCCAGCGCGGCAACAAGGGCGAGGAGCTGGCGCTGCGCCTGGCCAGCCTGGACGCAAGCTTGCGCCAGATCGACGGCGAACTGGCGCTGCGCCGCCAAAAAGTACAGATCATGCGCGAAGTGAGCAGCAACGTCGCCGAACTCGCGCGCGACGGCGCCGTCTCGCGCAACGCCGCCAGCGACAAGGCGGCCGAATTGATGGAGCAGGAAGCGCGCATCGCGGCGCTGGAAGGCAGCCGCCTGGCCACCCAGCGCGACCTGGTGGCGCTGGCCGCCAGCCGCGCCGACCTGCCGCTGCAAAGCGGGCGCGAGGCGTCGCAATTGCAGCGCGACATAGAAGCGCTGAAGCAGGCCGCCAGCGAAAGCGAAGCCCAGCGCGAGCTGCTGGTGCGGGCCGGCCAGCCCGGCCGCGTGGCGGCCATCGTGCTCGACCAGGGCCAGGCGGTGGCGGCCGACCAGCGCGTGGCCAGCCTGCTGCCGCAGGACAGCGTGCTGGAAGCCGAGCTCTACGTGCCCACGCGCGCGGCCGGCTTCATCCGCCCCGGCACCGAAGTGCTGCTGCGCTACGACGCCTTCCCCTACCAGAAGTTCGGCCAATACACGGGCCGCGTGCGCCAGATCTCGCAGGCCACCGCGCCGTTCGGCGAGCTGCAGCGCGCCGCCGGCTACGCCGCCACGGGCGCGGGCGCGGCCGGGGCCGCCGCCCTGGGCGCCGCCGACCCCGTCTACCGCATCCGCGTCCGGCTCGACGCGCAACAGATCACCGCCGCCGGCCAGCGGCGTCCCCTGATGCCTGGCATGCAGCTGGGCGCCACGCTGGTGCTGGAACACCGCACGCTGGCCGAGTGGGCGCTGGAACCGCTGCTGGGCATGCGCGGACGCTTATAAAGAAAGTAGCTGAATGATCAACCTGGGATGGCGCCGACTAGCGCCGGTCTTCCTGCAAACGGAAGCGACGGAATGCGGCCTGGCCAGCCTGGCCATGGTGGCCGACTACCACGGCTACCGCACCGGCCTGGCCGCGCTGCGGCTGCGTTTCCCCATCTCGCGCAAGGGCGCCACGCTGGAGAGCCTGATGCGCATCGCGCGCGCGCTCAAGCTGGAAAGCCGGCCGCTGCGGCTGGAGCCGGCCAACCTGCCGGAACTGGCCCTGCCCTGCATCCTGCACTGGGACCTGGACCATTTCGTGGTGCTGGTGGCGGTGTCGGCGCGCCACGTGGTGATACACGACCCGGCCGTGGGGCGGCGCCGCCTCACGCTGGCCGAGTTCGGCAAACACTTTTCCGGCGTGGCGCTGGAACTGCGTCCGGCCAGCGACTTTCGCCCGGCGCGCCAGGAGCTGCAGTTCACGCTGCGCGGGCTGATGGGCCATATCACGGGACTGCGGCGCGGCCTGGGCCAGATCCTGCTGCTGAGCCTGGGGCTGGAAACCATCGCCATCGGCCTGCCCTTCTTCCTGCAATGGGTGGTCGACCAGGCCCTGCTGTCGGCCGACCGCGACCTGCTGGCCACGCTGGCGCTCGGCTTTGGGCTGCTGGTGCTGATCCAGGCCGCCATGACGGCGGTGCGCGGCTGGTTCGTGGTGGCGCTCAGCACCAGCATGAATTTCCAGTGGTTCGGCAACGTCTTCTCGCACATGATGCGCCTGCCGCTGGAATACTATGAAAAGCGCCACGTGGGCCGCATCATCTCCAGCTTCGGCTCCATCGCCGCGATCCAGAAAACGCTGACCACCGGCTTTGTGCAGGCGCTGGTGGACGGCGTGATGGTGGCCGGCACGCTGGCCATGATGGTGCTGTACAGCGGTCCGCTGGCCGCCGTGGCCGTGGGCGCCGTGGCGCTGTACGCCCTGCTGCGCTGGAGCCTGCTGCACGCGCTGCGCGACGCCACGGCCGAGCAAATCATCCATGCGGCGCGCCAGACCACGCATTTCTTTGAAACGGTGAACGGCATCCAGAGCGTGCGCCTGTTCGGCAAGGGCGAGCAGCGCCGCGCCGGCTGGCTCAACATCCTGGCCGAACAGTTCAACGCCGAGCTGCGCATGCAGCGCCTGAGCATCAGCCACGATACCGCGCGCACGCTGCTGTTCGGCGCCGAGCGCGTGCTGGTGGTCTGGCTGGCGGCGCGCGCCGTGCTGAACGGCCACTTCACGGTGGGCATGCTGTTCGCGTTCATCGCCTACCAGGACCAGTTTTCGCAGCGCCTGGGCGCGCTGATCGACAAGCTGGTGGAGTTCCGCATGCTGCGCCTGCACGGCGAACGGGTGGCCGACATCGTGCTGACCGGCACCGAGCCGGAAGGCCCGCACGACGCCGACGAACCCGATTTGCCCGCCACAGCGCCCAGCCTGGAGCTGCGCGGCGTGGCCTTCCGCTACTCGCCCACCGAACCGCTGATCTTCGAGCAGCTGGACCTGAAGATCGCCGCCGGCTCCTGCGTCGCCATTACCGGCGCCTCCGGCTGCGGCAAGACCACGCTGGTCAAAATCCTGCTGGGCCTGCTCACGCCCGAGCATGGCGATGTGCTGGTGGGCGGCGTGCCGGTGGCGCGGCTGGGCGTGAGCAATTACCGGCAGATGATAGGCACGGTGATGCAGGAGGACCGCATGTTCTCCGGCTCGGTGGCCGAGAACATCAGCTTCTTCGATCCGGAACCGGACTGGCAGCGCATCCGCGCCTGCGCCCAGCAGGCAGCGGTGCACCAGGAAATCGAAGCCATGCCCATGGCCTACAACACCATCACCGGCGACAACGGCATGGGCATCAGCGGCGGCCAGCGCCAGCGCATCCTGCTGGCGCGCGCGCTGTACCGCCGGCCGCGCATCCTGGTGCTGGACGAGGCCACCAGCGAACTCGACATTGCCAACGAGCAAAGCGTCAACGCCACCATCCAGGCGCTCGGGCTGACCCGCATTATCGTGGCGCACCGTCCGGAAACCATCGCCATGGCCGAGCGCGTGCTGGTGGTCAGGAACGGCCGGCTGGAACAGGAATCCCGCGCAGTTTCCCTTGTTTTGTAAAAAGAGTAAGATAGGGCTTCATTGTTCAGGAGGACGGCCATGAAGCAATCGATCAAGGCGGCTCTGATTTCGGCGCTGCTATTTCCGGGCCTGGGCCAGATACTGGTGCTCAAGCGCTTCGCGCGCGGCTGCATCTTTTTGCTGCCCACGCTGGCGGGCGCGGTGACCATCTTGCGGGTGGTGGCGGTGCAGGTGAATGTGCTGGCAGGCCAACTGGCCAACGGCACCCTGCCCTTCGACATCACCATGATCGCGCAGCAGATCGCCGCGTCGCGCACCAACGGCCCGGCCATGACGGCGGCCACGCTGGCCTGCGTGCTGTGCTGGTCGGCCAGCATACTCGACGCGATTCTGTTCGGCAACGACCAGAATTACCACCATTCCCAGCATCCCCACCCCCAGCAAGGACAGCAATGACAGCGACATTGACCCGGGCCGCATGCGCCCTGGCCGCCGCCCTGGCGCTGGCCGCGCCCGCGCAGGCGCAGAACACCGGCATCAAGCGCACCGTGGTGCTCAAGGCAGACGTGTCCGTGCCCGGACGGGAAGCCGTGGTGGCCAATGTGGAGCTGGCGCCCGGCGCGGTGGCGGGACGCCACAGCCATCCCGGCGACGAGATCAGCTATATACAGGAGGGCGAGGGAGAATTGCTGATCGACGGCGAAGACCCGCGCCGCGTGAAAGCGGGCGAAGCCTTCGTGATCAAGGCCGGCGTGGTGCACGACGCCCGCAACACCGGCAGCGGCACCATGAAGCTGACCGGCGTGTACGTGGTGGACAAGGGCAAGCCGCTGGCCACCCCCGCCAAATAAGGCCTGGTCCGGCTTAGGTCAGCTTGGCCGCGTGCTCGCGGGTAGCGTGGAACTGCAGCTTGGGCCAGCGCTCCTGCGTCAGGCGCAGGTTCACGCTGGACGTTGCCAGATAGGCCATATTGCCGGCCGCGTCGTAGGCCACGTTGTGGCCCAGCGCCGCTTCGAAGTCCACCAGGGCCTTCTTGTCGTCCGACGACACCCAGCGCGCGCTGCTGATGCTGGTGCCTTCAAACACGGCGTCCACGCCGTATTCGTTCATCAGGCGGCTGGCCACCACCTCGAACTGCAGCACACCGACCGCGCCCAGCACCAGTTCGCCGCCCTGCACCGGCTTGAAGACCTGCACCGCGCCCTCCTCGCCCAGCTGCTGCAAGCCTTTGTGCAGCTGCTTGATCTTCAGCGGGTTGCGGATGCGCACCTGGCGGAAGAAGTCCGGGGCGAAATACGGAATGCCGGTGAAGGTCAGCAGTTCGCCTTCCGAGAAGGAGTCGCCGATCTGCATATTGCCGTGGTTGGGCAGGCCGATGATGTCGCCGGCGTAGGCCTCTTCCACCTGCTCGCGCGAGGAAGCCATGAAGGTCACCACGGACGACACTTTCACTTCGCGCCCCAGGCGCAGGTGCTTGACCTTCATGCCGCGCTCGAAGCGGCCCGAGCACACGCGCAGGAAGGCGATGCGGTCGCGGTGCGCCGGGTCCATATTGGCCTGGATCTTGAACACGAAGCCGGTAAACGGCTGCTCGGTCGGCTCGACCACGCGCACGGTGGCGTCGCGGCCGCGCGGCGCGGGCGCCCAGTCGACCAGCGCCGACAGGATCTCGCGCACGCCGAAGTTGTTGATGGCGGAGCCGAAGAACACCGGGGTCTGCACGCCGGCCAGGAACTGCTCCAGGTCGAAGGGATGCGACGCGCCCTTGACCAGCTCGACTTCCATGCGCAGCTGATCCATTTCCAGCGGGAACATTTCCTGCAGGCGCGGATTGTCTATGCCCTTGATGATTTCCACCGCCTGGTCGGCGCTTTCCGAACCGGCGCGGAACAGCAGGATCTCGTCGTTCAGCAGGTGGTACACGCCGCGGAAGTTCTTGCCCATGCCGATAGGCCAGGTCACCGGCGCGCACTGGATCTTGAGCACCGATTCCAGCTCGTCGAGCAGCTCGAGCGGATCGCGGCATTCGCGGTCCAGCTTGTTCATAAAGGTGACGATGGGCGTGTTGCGCATGCGGCACACGTCCAGCAGCTTGATGGTCTGCGCTTCCACGCCCTTGGCCGCGTCGATCACCATCAGCGCCGAGTCCACCGCCGTCAGCACGCGGTAGGTGTCTTCCGAGAAGTCCTGGTGGCCGGGGGTGTCGAGCAGGTTGATGATGTGGTCGCGGAACTCGAACTGCATCACCGAGGAAGCCACGGAAATGCCGCGCTGCTTCTCGATCTCCATCCAGTCCGAGGTGGCGTGGCGGCCCGATTTGCGCGCCTTGACCGTGCCGGCCATCTGGATCGCGCCCGAGAACAGCAGCAGCTTTTCGGTCAGCGTGGTTTTACCCGCATCCGGGTGGGAAATGATGCCGAAGGTGCGGCGGCGCAGGGTTTCGCGCGCGATCAGCGCGGGCGTCTTGCCGCTGGAAGCTGCCGGCGCGTCGTCCGGGGTGTCTGGAATGCTGTTGTCGATGTCGTTGGCCATGTTCGCGACCATAACAATGGCCCCGCGTAAAACCTGCTATTTTACACGGGGCCAGCCTTACTCTCAATCTCGCCTTGCCGATGCCTTGATCGATTCCTTAATCGATCTTGATCCTGCGCCAGCCGGCGCGGTGCGCGGCGGTCGATTCCAGCTCGATCAGTGGACGGGTCAGGGTTTCGCCCTTGGCGGTGGTGGTGATCATCTTCAGCTCGCCCTTGGGCAGGCGCACGATGATGAAGCCCACCGCCGCCGAGGTGTTCGACAAGGTGCTGCCGGCGATGTTGCCGATCGCCGCGTTGCCGTTGCACACATTCAGCGCGTAGGCGTTGCTGGTGCCGCCCACCGAGCACGACGAAGACGAGGTCGGCAGATTGGTCACCACATTGGCCACGCCGCTGACCACTTTCGGGTCCAGGTTCATGCGCTCGCCCTTGTTCAGCGACCAGTCGAAGTACCAGCCGTCCTGCGTCACCAGGTTCACCGGATTGCTGCTGATGGTGTAGGTGTTGGTGTTGCTGCTCGAGCCTTGCAGCGCCAGCGTCTGCTTGACCATGCCGGTGCCGCGCGCCGCGATGCAGGGCGTGGTGCTGCAGGTGTCGGCGTCCTTCACCACGTACAGGCTCTGCAGGTCGACATTCACCGTGTCCGGCACGTCCAGCAGGCGGCCGGTGCCGAACAGCACCACGCGCTGGGCGATATTGGTGATCTCGCCGGTGGTGGCGTTGGTCTGCTGGGCCGCGCACAGCGTGATGTCCGGGCGCGTGGTGATGGGCTGCAGCGCGCCGGTGGTGGCCATCTGGCGCACCGTCGCGGCGGCCGCGTCGAAGCGCCACAGATTGCCGTCGTTGTCGCCGCCGTACACATAGGTCACGGCCGGATCGGTGGCCGGGTTGTTGGTGATGGCGGTGATTTTCGCCAGGCCGGACGGCGTGGTGGTGCTGCCGGCGCCGGTGTCGATCTTCTGCAGGATGGCGCCGGTGGCCACGTCGATAATGAACAGGAAGCCGCGGCCGGTGCCGCCGGCCACGCCGTCGGTGCCGGGCACATTGTTGTAGCCGGAGGTGACGAACACCACCCACTGGCCGCGCCAGGTGCCGAACTGCGGATTGCCGAAGGTCAGGCCGAGGTCGGCGTCGGCGTGCGCGCACACGGCGGCGTCGGCGCAGGTTTCCCACAGCGCCTTGGGCGCGGTGGGGTCGGTCACGTCCAGCGCGTAGTAGCCGCGTCCGCCGCCGTTCAGGCCGGCCACCAGCACGGTCTTCCACGTGCCGCCCACCTCCACGTCCGCCACTTCCGGCGAGCCGTCGGTGGTGAACTGGTGGTTGGTGCCGTAGGTGGTGCTGGCCAGCGCGTGCAGCTTCTTCATGGTGATGCGCGGCACATAGGCCCACAGCTCATGGCCGTCCGAGGCGCGGAAGGCGTGCAGCATGCCGTCGTTGGCGGCGGTGAACACGGTCGGCACGCGGTCGGCGGTCCACTTGGTGCGGTAGGCCTGGTAGGTGGCCGACGGATAGCCCTTGCGCGGCTCGCGCAGATAGGCCGGCTTGGACGAGGCGATGTCGCCCAGCACGATGGGCACCGGACCGGACTGGCCGGCCGGCGTGGTGGCCGTCAGGCTGTAGGCGCGGAAGATCTCGTCGTTGGCGTAGGTCTGCTCGCCGCGCAGCCAGTTCACCAGATTGGCGCCGCTGTTGACGATGGCGCGGTCCGTCGTCGACAGCAAGGTGCATTGCGCCAGAGCGGTGCACTTGTTGCTGAACCAGCCCTGCATCAGCGCCGAGCCGCCCATATTGGCGTAGCGGAATTCGGTCAGCGCGGTGGCGCCGCCCGGGTCCAGCATGTAGATGGTGCGCCCGCCGCCCGTGGCCGGCGTGCCGGCGGCGCCGGCCACGGCCTGCGGGCCGACCGTGTCCGAGGTGGTCCAGACCGGCGTGGTGCCGACGATGCCGGTGGCCGGATCGATCTTCTTGTCCGACAGCTCGCCATACCATTTCACGGTGGTGAAGGTATCCGAGAAGATGTCGTTGTCCTGCAGCGAAATATTCGGCGTCGAGGTCGCGGCGGCGGCGGCCGCGCCCACCGTCACCTGCATATTGGCCAGCGCCGAGGCCAGGCCCTCCACCACTTCCTTGGGCTCGTTGGCGCTGAAGTACTTGCCGTGGCCGGCGATGGCGGCGTGCCACAGGTCGTCCACCCGCTCCTGCACGGTGCTGGCGGTGCTGGAGGTCTGCGGGTCCGGCCACACATAGGCGCCGTTGGCGTTCCACGGGCAGCCCGAGGCGGCGCCGGTGATCAGGTTGTAGAAGTCGCCGCCCGGCTTGGGCGCGGTGTCGTAGTTGGGCTCGTAGGTCATCACGCCGTCCATGCCCAGGCCCAGCGTGTAGGTGTTCATGTGCAGGTGGGTGTTCTCGCCGCCGGCGGCGGGCACCTGGCCGGGCTTGGTCATATCCGGTTCCAGCGAGGGCCGCAACGACACGGTGCCGTCGCTGGAGCCGCCGTTGTACCAGTGCAGCGCCACGTCCGAGATCGAGGGCTGGGACTGGTCGCGCTTGTCGACGCAGCCGCGCGCCTGGGTGCAGAAACGGGACGGATCTTCCACGTTGTCGTTGTTGACCACGTTGGCGGTGGAGCTGCCGTTCCAGTAGCCGTCCGTGGTCAATATCAGGAAATTGGGCTGGCAGGGGAACTGCACCACCTCGTTGCCCGCGCTGTATTCATAGGGGCTGAGATTGGCGTACATGCGGCCCACATTGTCCATCGCCGCGCGGATCGGGGTCGAGCCGCTGGTGGTGGTGTTGTACAGCGTGCTGTACCAGGTGGTGCGCGCGGTGCCGACGAAATCGGTCGGCTTCATGTCGATGGTGGCGCCGGCCGCCGCTTGCGACAGGCGCACGAAGCCGGCCCGGTAGTTGCTGTTGAGCGCGGCGAAGGCGATGCCGACCGAGGTCTTCATCATTTGCAGCCGGCTCTTGTAGTAGGTGTACCAGTTGGCGAAGTTGGTCATCTCCTCCGCGTAGGTGCAGCTGGAGGCGCCCAGGCAGTCGATGCGGTCCGGGCCTTTCGGGTAGGTCGAGCCGGAGGTCAGGTTGACGCGCACAAAGGTGCTGGGCGGCTCGCTGCCCGACGAAATGGCGGCGGTGGTGGTGGGAATGGCCTCGCTCACGGCGCTGGAGGCCGCCACATAGCCGGCGCCGGCGGTATAGCTGAAGGTCAGGCCGCTCACGCCGCCGCCGCTGGGCGTGTTGGCGTTGTTGTTGATGGTGGTGTGCACCAGGCAGATCTTGTTGTTGCCGCTTTGCGCCGCGCAGGTCGGTGTGACGCTGTTGCCTGCCGCGTAGGCCTGGATGGTGCCACCGTTGCCGATCTTGTTGATGATGGCCGTGGTCGCGGAGGCAGCGCTGACGTTGCGGCCGATTGACAGGGTGCTGGAGATCAACTGGGTGCTGGCCCAGCTCAGGTCCGTCAGCGCTGGGCTGCCGGAATTGGAGGTGGTGCCGGAGATGGTGACGATGGCGGTGGGCGACACGCGCAGCACGGCCGGCGTGACCGTCACGCTGGGCGCGTTGACGGTGATGCCCCAGCCGGCGCGGCTGTTGTCGCTGACCGGCAGGCAGGTCGTGGCCGACTTGGCGCCGCTGCACACCACGGCCACCACCGCCACCACGTTTTCCGCCGTGAGGGTAATGCCGTAGCTGGAGCACGGCGGCACCGTGGTCTGGCCGATCGGCGTTTTCACGCAGGCGTAGTACTGGTTGGTGAGCCCGGTCTTGGCGATGATGCTGGCCGCCAGCGCGCTGGCCATGGTTTGCTGCTTGAGCGCGGTGTTGGTGCCGGCGGGCGCGGTGACGGTGCCGTTGGTGATGGTGCGCGCCGTGCTCGGGTCCGGTATCGTCACGCTGGTGATGGTCATCGAGGCGCTGCTGGTGGTGGCGCCGATGGCGATGGTGCCGAAGGCGGCCACGCCGCCGCTGGCGGTGGAATAGCGCGGATAGGTGTAGCTGCCGACGCGCTTGGCCTGGCAGTTGATCAGCGTGGTCTCCTTGCACCAGCGCACTTTCACCGGCACCGGGTAGCCGGCCGGCGCCGTGCCGCCGGCCGCCGTGGACTTGCAGGTGGTCATGCTCTCGTCGGTGCAGAATTCCGCCACCGCGATGTTGAAGTAGTAGGGACTGGTGGAAATCGCCACCGCGCTGCGGTAGGTGTTGTCCGGATAGCTGTAGGTGGCGGTGTTGACGCGGCAGTCGCTGGTGTTGTTCGGGTCGCACCACTTGAGGTCGGGGAACTCGGTCAGCAGGTTGATTTCGGTGTCGTTGGCGGCGTACAGGTCCTTGTTGTAGACGCCGAAAGCGTCGCTGGCTACCTTGGTCCAGCCGGTGGTGTTGGCCGAGGTCTGTTCCTTGTAATAGCTGCCGTCGGCCTTGATCGCGGGCTGGTAGCGGATCTTGGGATTGTAGTACTGGCGGTTGAAATCGGCCGCCATGAAGGGCGGATGGCCAACGTTGCAGGCCATGATGCCGTTCGACAGCTTGGCGCTGGAGCGGCACAGGTTGTCGTTCACGTAGTCGGGCGTGTAGTGCTGCTCCATCGAACCGGAGTTATCGAACAGCAGCATCAGATTGGGTTTGACGGTGCCGGTGCCAGCGATGTTCAGCAGCGGCACTTGCGCAATCTGCGTGGTGCCGGCCCAGGCGGCCGGCGCCAGCAGGGACGCCGACAACGCGGCCAGAGCGGCGGCCAGGACAGCGCGTGCAACCACGGCTGCCAGCCCCGGCTTGTAGGTGAGCTTGTTCATATTGTTTCCTGTCTTAAAGGGCCTCAAGGACCCATCATCACCACGGACTGGGTCACGACGTTGCCGCCGCGCGGACCATAAATGCGCGCTGTAATCACATAGTGCAGTTCGGGCATGGTGGCGTATTCGGAGCGGTCGCTCGACAGGCTGAGCCCGAGGCCGGTCTGGCTGGCCACCTTCTGCTTGGCCGCCGCCAGGGTGCAGTTGTTGGCCGGCGCGGTCGAGTTGTAGGCGCCGGGCAGCATGCACATGCGGTGGATCACGTACTGGATGCGGTTATGGGCGCTGTCGTCCACATAGGCCGAACCGGCCCAGAAATCCGGGTGGTTCACGCCCTGGTTGGGCGCCATCGAGGCCACATAGCCGGCCGCCGGGATATTCGCCACCAGCGTGGACTTGGGCTGCGTGGCCAGGAACTGGAAGGCCGTGTGCAGCCCCAGGTCGGCCGCCTTGGCCAGCGAGGAATCGTAGGCCAGGTTGCTGGTGGTCATGGTGCTGGAATTGGTCGAGCGCAGCAGGTATATGCTGCTGAGCATCATCACCGCCAGCATGATGAGCATGACGGGCAGCGCCACGCCGCGCTGGCGCAGCCTTGGAGCGGGGTTCAGCTTTCCCATGTCGGCCTCCAGCCCGCGTTGCGGATAGGGATAATGGTTTCAAACACGCGGTAGCGGTAGCACTTCCAGCTCACGCTGTCGCCGGGCTGCGCCACTTCCACCGTGACCGGCACCGCCGTCACGTTGGCCGGGCTGGCGGTGGCGAACACCACCGGCTTGGCCGTGCTGGCGCTGCACTGGCCGCTGGCGGCCGACGGCTTTTCCGGGACCTTGCTGCGCGCCACCACGGCCACGCGGATGGCCGCCACCTGCTGGTAGTCGCCGGCGCTGCCGGTGGCGGCGTCGCCGTCGGCGTTGACCATGGTGTTGGACCACTGCGCCACCTGCAGGCCGGTGGCCGGATTGAAGGCGCCGCTGGCAAAACCGTACTGCGCCTTGAGCGCCACGATGCCCTCCACCACCGTCGACGGCGCCGCCATGGCGCCGGCCAGGTTGGAGGCGCGCAGCATCAGCACGCTGTTCCGCACCGACCAGGTGTGCAGCGCCAGGCTGCGCGCCGGCCCCAGGTTGTAGACCCGCGCCAGGTTGGCGGTGAAGCCGGCGCCCAGGCCGTTGCGGTTGTAGCGCGATTCAGCGTTGGCCGTGAAGGTGAGCACGGTGCCGAGCGGGTCGGCGCTGAGCTGGGCCAGCGCGCAGTTGCCGCCGCGCGGCTCCGGCACCACGACGATGGCGTCGCCCTTCAGGAAACCGAAGGGCGCGGCGGTGGAGATGCTGAGCGTGTCGCCGCCGGCATAGTTGTCGCTGACCTTGACCGAGCCCACGCCGGTGGGCGAGCTGCCGGTGTTCAGGCTGATCTGATCCGAGCCGTTGGCGTTGTTGGTGATCACCACCGCCGCCAGCGGCGTGACGGCCACGCCGCCGCGGTCGGCGGAGGCCAGCGCGTAGCCGCCGGTGTCGGAGAAGATGGTGTTGCAGCCGGCGACCAGGTCGTCGTTCATGCCCCAGCCCGCCTGTGCCGCGTCCTCGGTGATGGAAAACAGCGCCAGCATGCCGTTTTGCATCTGGTCCGAGCCGCCCAGCGAGACCGACTTGTTCTGTTCCGAATTCACGATCAGCCGGGTGGCGAACATAATGGCCAGCATGCCGACCGTGACGGCCACCATCAGTTCGACGATGGAAAAGCCGCGCGCGGCGCCGCGCCGGCGGGAGATGGAAGACAGGCGGCGCATCAGGTCACCCTCGCGACATAGGAAGTGAGCACATGGCGGTTCTCGGCGGAGCCGGTCTTGCGCGTCCAGCGGATGCTGATTTCCACCATGGTGGTGGTGGCGCTTTGCGTCACCAGCCGCACCGCCACCTTGGCGCCCGGGATCTGCAGCTTGGTTTCCGCCAGCCAGGGCGCGATGGCGCTGCTGGGCGTGCCGTTTTCGGCCAGCGCGTAATTGCCCAGGTTGGGCAGGTCGTTGCTCATGATGCCGAACAGCTTTTCGCCGGCTATGGTGGCTTCGGCGCGCATGCTGGCGTCCGACAGCGCCGAATACGAGCGCGCCTGCAAGCCCACCGTGCCGAGCAGGCCGATGGCGAGGATGACGATGGCGATCATGGCTTCCAGCATGGCCACGCCGCGCTGGCGGTAGGCCGGGGGCCGGGGAAGACGGTAGTTTTTCATGGCGTGCTCACGGTGGGCAGGCGCGCGAGTCGGGCGCGGCCAGGACGGGGTTGCACTTGATGGCCAGGCCGGACAGCGACACGGCCACCGCCACCGGCGCGATTTCATTGGCGTGCGGGCCGGCCGGATCGAGGCGGATGCGGCTCAGGCGGTCGGCATAGCCGGTGTCGACCCAGCCCAGCGAGGTGAAATACACGGCAGAGGTGCCTTCCGGCTCCAGCTTGGGCGCCAGCATGTCGCTTTGCGGCAAGGCGTCCGCCGGGCGCAGCACGGACTTGTAGCCGTTCACGCCTTCCGGATCGGACGGCGCCGGCGTGCTGGTGGTGGACCAGGTGCCGCTGCTGTCGTTGCAGGGCACGCCCGGCGCCGGGAAGCACACGTCGACCTGCCAGTCCATCTGGCCGTTGTTCACGTTCGGCGTCAGCACGATGCGGCTGGCGGCGTTGTGCAGCACCGCCTGGCGGCGCGCCATGGCAAAGCCGTCGGCATAGAATTCGCCGGCCGAGACCGCCTTGTTGCCGCTGATCCAGGTCGCCATGCTGGGTATGCCGATGGCCGCCAGCAGCGCCAGGATGGCCAGGCCTATCATCAGCTCGACCAGCGTGGTGCCGCGCTGGCCGGCCTGGCCCGGCTGGCGAGGCCGGCTTAATTGCCGCATACGCCCCCCGGACGGTCGACCCAGCAACTGGTGCTGGTGCCCCACTCGGGCGTGGCGGTGGTGGCGCGGCCGCCGTTCTGGTCCACCGTGTAGGTAAAGCCGGAAGCCTTGCCCTTGCCGGTGGCCGTGATCACATAGGCCGACGCGGTGGCGTTGGAAAGGGTGTAGTCGAAATTGGCGGTCGAGGCCGGGAAGTTGCTGGCGTTCTGGAAACCGTCGTAGCTGCGGGTGTTGGCCCAGAACTGCTCGGCGGCCGGCTGCGCGCCGCCCAGCGAGGTGAAGGCCTCGGTCAGCCGGGCGCGCACCACATATTTGCTGTAGGCGGGCAGCGCCACTGCGGCCAGGATGCCGACGATGGCCACGGCGATCATCACTTCGATCAGCGAGAATCCTTGCTGGCTGCGTTTCATCTTGGTCCGCTCCGTTATGTTGTCATAGGTCATGACAGCATGGTAGCGCCCCTAGCTTGCATTTCCCTGAAGAAATACTGACAAATTCCTGACAGCCGCACATTTAGCTGCGCATTCGGCTGCCTTTCAGCCAAATCAGGCGGCCGGAAAGCGCACCGAGAACAATGCGCCCTGCCCGGCCTGGCCGCCGCTGGCGCTGGCAATGGCGATGCGGGCGCCATGCGCGGCCGCAATGTCGCGCACGATGGCCAGGCCCAGGCCGCTGCCGGCCACCTTGTCGTCCAGCCTTACATAGCGCTTGAACACGGCCTCGCGCAGCGCCGGGGCGATGCCCGGCCCCGAGTCCTCCACTTCCAGCACAGTGCCGCCGGTCAGCGCCCCGCCGCCGGCCTCGCCGGGCATGCAGCGCACCGTCACCGTGCCGTGCTCGGGCGTGTAGCGGATGGCGTTGTCGATCAGGTTGTCTATCAGGTCGCGCAGCAGGAAGCGGTCGCCCAGCACCGGGGCGGGCTGCAGCTCGAAGCCCAGGTCGATGGACTTGCGCGCCGCCTGCTCGACGAAATGCTGCACCGTCTCGGCCACCAGCGTGTCCAGCGCTAGCGGCTCGAGGCGGGTCTTCTCGAAGTGGCTGGGCTCGGCGCGCGCCAGGGCCAGCAGCTGGTTGGTCTGCCGTATCATGCGCTCGGTGGAGGACAGCATCAGGCGGATGGAATGCGCGGTCTCCGCCTCGGCGTGGCGATGGCCCAGCCATTCAAGCTGGGTCTGCAGGCCGGCCAGCGGGGTGCGCAACTGGTGCGCCACATTGGCCAGAAATTCCTGCTGCGCCTGCGCGCCCTCGCTCACGCGCGCCAGCAGGCCGTTGAAGGCGTGCACCACCGGCGCCAGCTCGTAAGGCACGCCCTCCTGCACGATGGGCGCCAGCTGGTCGCCCTTGCGCGCGTTCAGGCCGGCGCGCATGCGCTCCAGCGGGCGCAGGCCGTTGGTGACAGAGAACCAGATCAGGCCCACGCAAGCGAGGGTGAACAGGCTGTCGAGCAGCACCAGCGCGCGGAAAATCGCCTGCCGCACCTGCGTGCGCTGGCGCAGCGTGCGCGCCACGCCGACGTAGGCCGGCCCGGGCGTGGCGGCGGCACTCACCCGCAGCGTGGCGATGCGCACCGCTTCGCCGCGCATGGCGCCGTCGTAGGCCAGCGCGGCGCCTGCGGCGGCCACTTTGGCGCCGGCCAGCGCGGGAAAATCGGCGTCCCCGGCCAGCAAGCGGCCGGCACCGTCGCGCACCACGAAATAGACCGCGTCGGCGTCGCCGTTGCGCAGCACCTGCTCGGCCTGCGGCGGCAGGTCGATACGCCAGGCGCCGCCGGCGGCCGACAGGCGCGCGCCCAGCGCGCCGGCGGCGTCGGACAGGCTCTGGTCGAACGCGGCCTGGGCCGGCAGCCAGGCCAGCATATAGGTCAGGGCGCCGCCCGCCAGGTTGATCAGCAGGATGGGCGCGATCAGCCACTTGAGCAGGCGCAGCCGGATGCTAGGCATGCGGCGCCAGCTCCAGCATGTAGCCGAAGCCCCGTATGGTGCGGATGGTCACGCCGGCGTCGGCGATTTTCAGGCGCAGGCGGGAGATATAGACTTCCACCGCGTTCTGCGTCATGTCCTCGCCCCAGGGCAGGATGGCGTCGATGATCTGCTGCTTGGACACCACCCGCGCGCCGTGCTGCAGCAGGTATTCCAGCACCGCCCACTCGCGCGCCGACAGCTCGATGGCGCGCTCCTTGACGCGGGCTCGCTTGGTGCCGCCGTCCAGCACCAGGTCGCCCATGGCCAGCGCGGCGGCCTTGGGCGCGTTGCGGCGCGCCAGCGCGCGCAGGCGCGCCACCAGCTCCGGGGTGGCGAAGGGTTTGACCAGGTAATCGTCGGCGCCCAGTTCCAGGCCGCGCACGCGGTCCTCGATGGCGTCGCGCGCCGTCAGCAGCAGCACGGGTATGGCGCTGCCGCGCGCGCGCAGGCGGCGCACCACTTCGAAACCGTCTATGCCGGGCAGGCCGATGTCGAGCACCACCACGGCCACTTCGGCCGCGCCGGCGCGCTGCAGCAGCGCGTCGGCCTCGGTGCCGCTGCGCAGCACGTCGACCGCCATGCCATGGCCGCTCAATACGCGGTGCAGGCCGTCGGCCAGTACCGCGTCATCTTCCACCAGTAATACGTGCATAGCCTGCCCCATGTTTCACGCAGTCAAGGCTGCGCCTGCAGGCACTATAAGGGCAAGCACGGCCGATGTACAGCCGTGCCGGAGAGGGCGGAAACGGCGCGGCGCCGTTCAGATGGTGGTGCGGCGGCGCGTGCGGACGCGCGGGCCATTGCCGTCGGTGGTGCTGTAGGCCTTGGTCGAGGACAGGCGGTACATCAGCACGTCGCCTGCCACGCAGACCACCAGCGGCGCCATCAGCATCAGCGCGTCGATGGATTCCATGTTGCCTGAGAAGCACACCTCAAAGAACAGCAAGGCGATCATGATGGAAGTCACGACGGCCAGCGACAGGAAGCAAAGCGCCTTCACCTGTTTCGATTTCCGCTTGCCAGACGCGACGAAATACGCGCCGCTGACGCAATGCAGCAGCAGCAGCAAAGTAGTGCCCAGATAGAAATAGAGTACGGGGTTGATGGCGCCTCCCTTCTTGTCACTTCTTCATAAAAATACAATTGAACTTCCCACTTGGAAAATTCTACCAAGAATGGCACGTTTCGCGTCGGAAAATCTCTCGAATAATCACACTAGCCGGCTTTTCATTCACGAAGTTGTAACAATCGGCAGGCATTATTGCAGTGTGGAAATCTTACAACGTGGAATACTGATGAATACCCTGTTCGGCCCCGCCATCGCCCTGATGCAGCGCCTGCGCCTGTTCCCCAAATTCGTACTGGTGACGCTGGTTTTCCTGCTGCCGCTGCTGCTGGTGACGGCGCTGCTGATGCACGAACTGCACAAATCGCTGGCCGTGACGGAGGGCGAGCAGCGCGGCGTGGCCTACATCAGCCAGCTGCAACAGCTCAGCCAGCTGGCGCAGCAGCACCGCACACTGGAAAGGCTGCGCTTGGCCGCGCGCCAGCCGCTGGACGGCGCGGCGCTGCGCGGCGATATCGAAACCCGGCTGAAGCGGCTGGACAATTGGCAGCAGGACGCGGCCGGCCTGGCGGCCCTGCCGGAATGGACTGCGGTACGCCAGACGTGGAAGACGCTGGCTGATCGTCAAAATACTATAAGCCCGAAAGACAGTATGGACGCGCACGGTACACTGCTGAGCCAGCTCGCCAAACTGAGCACGCTGGTGGCGGACCGCTCCAGCCTCAGCCTGGACCCGGAAGTGCAAACCCACTACCTGATCTCCACCTTCCAGCAAACCTTGCCCCAAGTGGCGGAAGACCTGTCCATGCTGGCCGCGCGCGGCGCAGCCTATATCGACAGCGGCCTGTTTGAAGGCAATGAGGACCAGCTGGTCAACGCCACCGCGCTGCTGGCGCGCCACAAGCTGGAGCGTTTGCCGGCCGAGGCCGCAACCATACTGCAGCACAACCCGCAGCTGAAAACGGCGCTGCAGCCGCACCTGGCGGCCGTGCCCGCCGCGCTGGCCTTTTTGGAACGCAACAAGAACGAAGTGAGCAACTCCTACAACCAGACCAGCGGCAAGGAATTCAGCGCCGCCGGCAACGAGGCCATCGGCAAGCTGTACGGCTTCGCGGCCGCTTCCGCCACGGCGCTGGACCAGCTGCTGGCCGAGCGCATGGCGCGCGACCAGTGGCGCCGCGACCTGATGCTGGCCGGCGTGGCCGCCGCGCTGGCGCTGGCGGCGCTGCTGTTCGCCGGCTTCTACCTGTCCTTCTCGCGCGACGTGGCCAGCCTGAACCGCGCCGTGCAGGCCGCCGCCGCCGGCGACCTGGCGGTGGAAATCAGCTCGCCGGCGCGCGACGAGATCGGCAGCCTGGTGAACTCCTTCGGCGCTATGACGCAATCGCTGGCCTTGCTGGTGGACGATATCCGCAGCGGCGCCGGCCGCATCGCCGACGGCGCCGACGAACTGGCCAGCGGCAACGCCGCCCTGTCCGGCCACACCGAAGCCCAGGCGGACGACCTGTCCGCCACCGTGGCCTCGATGCGCGCGCTGACCGCCACCGTGCAGCGCAACGCGGCCCACGCCGAAAGCGGCCGCCGGCTGGTGCACAGCGCCTCCGGCATTGCGCTGCAGGGCGGGCGCAGCGTGGCCGCCGTGGTCGACACCATGGCCGGCATCCGCGCCAGCTCGGACAAGATCAGCGACATTATCGGCGTCATCGACGGCATCGCCTTCCAGACCAATATCTTGGCCCTCAACGCGGCCGTGGAAGCGGCCCGCGCCGGCGAGCAGGGGCGCGGCTTTGCCGTGGTGGCGGGCGAGGTGCGCAGCCTGGCGCAGCGCTCGGCCTCGGCCGCGCTGGAAATCAAGAAGCTGATCGGCGATTCGGTCAAGCAGGTGGAGGCCGGCAGCGCCCTGGTGAACTCGGCCGGCGCCACCATGACGCAGGTGGTGCAGTCGGTGCAGCAGACCGCCGCCATCATCGAGCAGATCAGCGCCGCCGAAGCGGTGCAGCGCAGCGAAATCGAGCAGGTGGACCACGCCCTGGCGCGCATCGAAGACATGACGCGCCAGAACGGCGCGCTGGTGCTGCAGGCCTCGGCCGGCGCGGACCGCCTGCACGAGGAAGCGGCGCAGCTGGGCCAGGCGGTGAGCCGCTTCCGCCTGGACGGCCACGCCGGCCCGGCCCCGGCAGCGGGCGCACCGCGCCCCGCCGCCCCGCTGGAAACCGTGGCCCCGGCCCGCGAGTGGAGCGCCAACAAACCGACGATAGTGTCGCGCAAGCGCGAGCGCCTGCTGGGCTAACTTCCCGCGAAGGGCGTGCCGAACACGCCCACCGCGAGCTCCGCCCACGCCAGCAGCAGCACCGCCGCCATGGCCATGCCCAGCAGCAGCCTGCTGCGCGCGCTGCGGAACAGCCTCGCCAGGATCAGGTAGACCAGGCCGGCGCCCGCCAGCAGCACGGCGGCGGCGGCAAAATCGTAGCCGTCCCACGCCACCTCATCGGTGAACTGCATCGCCAGCAGCGGCGCCAGCAGTATCAACGCCGTGCCCAGCACGACCAGGCCCAGCTGCCGGCCGAATTGCCGCATGCTTTCATCGTTCCCCATCGCATCCTCCTTTTGACCAACTGCAGCCATCTTGGGACAGTTTTGTAAAGCCGGTATGCGTTCCGCGTGCCCCGCCGCGATTTGTTGCGGTAGGACTGGGCTGACAAGGCGCCATGCATGCAGCCTACACGGGAGCGGTGCCCCGTCTTATGTTCGTCAGGCACATACAAGCCTAAAGTGCTAACAACGCGATGGATAAAGTGGTGCGAGAACAGAAGCCCACCCGGAGATAGCAAACCGGCGTCCTTTGCGGCCCTGTACTTAGCCTGTGAGGAATAAAATGAACAACACTCAACTTAGCAGCGATACCGCAAAACTGTCGCTCTCCCAGACGATGCCCATAGGCTCGCGGGAATTCAAAGTTGCGTCCCGGCCGGTTGTCAGCTATAGCGGTACACAGCAGAACGAACTGCTGGCCGCCTTGCCTCGTGAAGTCCTGGAATCGCTGTTCGAACACCTGGAACTGGTGACCCTGCCCTTCGGCAAGGAGCTGTTCGAGTTCGGCAGCAAGCTGGAAAATGTGTATTTCCCCACCACCGCCATCGTCTCGCTGCTGTATGTGATGGAGGACGGCGCCACCACCGAGATCGCGGTGGTGGGCCATGAAGGCGTGGTGGGCGTGTCGATGTTCCCCGGCGAGCGCGCCATGTGCAGCGCGGTGGTGCAGAGCGCCGGCTACGGCTACCGCCTGAAAGCCCAGCATCTGCGCGAGGCCTTCAACCAGGGCGGCGCCCTGCCCCAGCTGCTGATGCGCTACAACCACGCGCTGTTTGCGCAGATGGCGCAGAATGCCGTCGGCGGCCGCCACAGCTCGATCGAGCAGAAGCTGTGCCGCTGGCTGCTGGACCGCCTGGACCGCTCGCTGAGCAACGAGCTGAAAGTGACCCAGGAAATGATTTCCATCATGCTGGGCGTGCGCCGCGAAAGCATCACCGCCGCCGCCGGCAAGCTGCAGGAAGACGGCCTGATCACCTACCGCCGCGGCAACATCACCGTCATTGATCGTTCAGGCTTGGAACGCTATGCGGGCGAGTGCTATAAGGTGGCGAAGACGGAGTACGATCGCCTGCTGGTGGACGTGGCAGGCCGCTAGGCTGGCCCGGCTCGGCAAGATCAGCCTTGGCGCGCAGCGGTATATGCACCTCGATACAGGTCCCCTTGTCGTTGCGGCCGCGCCGTATGGTCAGCGTGCCGCCCAGCAGCAGCGCGCGTTCGCGCATGCCCAGCAGGCCATGCGACATCGGCTTCACCAGCGTGTTCGACTCTATGCCCACGCCGTCGTCGATCACGCGCAGCACCAGCAGTTCCTCGCTGCACGTCAGCGTCACCGTGACCTTGGTGGCGCGCGCGTATTTGCGGATATTGGTCAGCGATTCCTGCACGATGCGGAACAAGGCGATGGCCAGGCTGGCGTCGCGCGCCTTGGCCACGCCGTCGATATGGCGCGCGATATCGGTCTCGCACGGCAAAGTGGACATGCGGCTGAATTCTTCGCAATAGCTTTCGATGGCGGCGCACAGGCCCAGGTTGTCCAGCAGGCTGGGGCGCAGGTTTTCGATAATGCGGCGCTTCATTTCCACCGCCTCGAGCAAGGTGGCGCGGGCGCGCTTGAGCTGGCCCGCCAGTTCGGGATCGGTCTTTTGCAGCTGCTGCATGACGGCGCCCAGGTCCATGCTGATGGACGTCAGGTGGGCGCCCATTTCGTCGTGCAGCTCGCGCGACAGGCGCACTTTTTCCTCCTCGCTGATGCTGATCAGGTGGCGCGACAGCACGGACAGCTGCTCGGTGCGCTGCGCCACCATGGATTCGAGGGTGTCGTTCGACATCTGCAAGGCGTGCTCGACGGCGGCCTGGTTGCGGAAGCTGCGCCGCACCAGCTGGTAGAACATCACCAGCACAAAGATGGCCACGGCGTTGATGCCCATGCCCAGCAGCACGGTCTTCTGGTATTGCTGGTAGAAGCTGGCGCTGCGCGCGGCCAGGGTTTCGTTCTGCTCCTGCACCATGATGACCACCAGCAGGCGCAGCTCGTCCATCGAGGCGCGGTCGTCGCTGACCTTGGCGATGTTGACGATGTCGTCCAGGCCGCCGTGCCGGTAGACCTCGATCGACTGCCCCATCAGCGCCAGCTTGCGGCGCACGATGGTGTGCAGCTGGGCCAGGTTTTTCAGCTGCGAGGGGCTGTCGGCCAGCAGCAGTTCCAGTTCCTTGAATTCGGCTTCGGTCTCGGCGGTGACGGTGCGCGTCGGCCCCAGGTAGGCCTCTTTGCCGGACACGAAATAGCCCCGCATGCTGCTCTCGGCATCGAGCACCAGCACGTTCAGGTATTGCAGGCGTTCCGCCACCCGCGAGGACTGGCTCAACTGGAAGTTGGCGCCCTTGAGTGATTGCAGGTTGTGAAACAGGCTGAAGCCGTTCACGATCAGTATCAGTGCGCAGGTGACGCACAGTACGGTCTTGTACAGGGGCAGTCTGTGGTGGGGCGCCGCGTCGACGGTGAAATACATCCTGATAGGCATCCTTTGCTAGATGAGCAGCCTTTATGGCAGGGCCATTATAGACCCTGCCGTTTTTTGCTGCGCCGCACCAGTTTCCTAACGTGCGCGCCCCAGGTTTCCTCGACCCGCGCTTAATCCAGCAAGTTGTTCTTCATTGCATAATAGGTCAGATCGCTGTTCGATTGCAGGCCCATTTTTTCCATGATGCGGGTGCGGTAGGTGCTGACGGTCTTGATGCTGAGCGACAGCGCCACGCCGATATCGCTCACCGTGGCGCCGCGCGCCAGGCGCAGGAAGACCTGGAACTCGCGGTCCGACAGCTCGGTGTGCAGCGCCGTGTTGGGGTCGCGGTCGAAGCTTTGCGCCAGCAGTTCGCCCACCTGCGAGCTCACATAGCGGCGGCCCTGGTGCACGGTGCGCACCGCCGTGATCAGTTCGTTGGCCTCGCATTCCTTGTTCAGATAGCCGTTGGCGCCCATCTTGAACAGGTTCAGCGCATACTGCTGCGCCGGATAGCCGGACAAAATCAGTACCGGCAGGTCCGGCTGGCCCTGGCGTATGGTGCGCAGCGTATCGATGCCGGACTGGTCCGGCATGGCGATATCCAGCAGCAGCACGTCGCAAATCTCGCGGCGGGCAATATCCAGCGCTTCGCGCCCGGTGCTGCCTTCCGCCACCACATTAAAGTCGTCCTCGGACGAGAAAATCTGCTTGAAGCCAGCCCTGACTATTTGATGATCGTCACATATGGCAACGCGTATCATGTGCTCCCTCGTGTCTTCCGTGTATGGGAAAGTCCCGCGCTCCGCTTACAAAATAATAATATTATTACTGTAGCATGGCTCGTACCAAAAAAAAGGCGCTGTCCGCGCCTTGGTGCCGCCATCCTGGCCGCCCGGCTTGTCAGCCTAGCAGGGCAAGTATGGCCTGCAGTTCACTGCGTATCATGTCCCGGTCCAGCGGCGGCGCCTGCACTGCCGGCGCCTGGCGCTCATACTCATCATACCCTGCCTGCGCCGGATCGGCACTGCGGCTATCGAGTTTGTTGCGCGCCCCGCTAATGGTAAAACCTTGTTCATATAACAGCTCGCGTATGCGGCGTATCAGCAGCACCTCATGATGCTGGTAGTAGCGCCGGTTGCCGCGCCGCTTGACGGGCTTGAGCTGGGTGAATTCCTGCTCCCAGTAGCGCAGCACATGCGGCTTTACGCCGCACAGCTCGCTCACCTCGCCTATCGTGAAATAGCGCTTGGCGGGGATGGGCGGCAGCACCACCAGTTCCGACTTGCCTGGCCTATCGTTCATGCTGCGGCCTCACTCAGGCGGCACGCGCCATGGGACTGCTTTCCTCGACCATGCTCTTGAGCTTCTGGCTGGCATGGAAAGTCACCACGCGGCGCGCGGTGATGGGAATCTCTTCCCCGGTCTTGGGGTTGCGACCGGGACGCTGCGGCTTGTCGCGCAGCTGGAAATTGCCGAATCCGGACAGCTTGACGGCTTCGCCGCGCTCAAGCGCGTTGCGGATCTCGTCAAAAAAGGTTTCCACCATGTCCTTGGCCTCGCGCTTGTTCAGGCCGACCTGCTCGAACAGCAGCTCTGCCAGCTCCGCCTTGGTCAGCGTGGGCATGTCCTTTTCCGCTTCCTGGCGTACCTTGGCCACCAGCATCGCGCTGTGCAGCTCGGCATCCAGAGCGGACTCGAGTACGGCGGTATCAACGTCGTTATTATTAATTTTGCTGCCCTGCCTATAAAAAGAACCGGAATCCGGCAAGGGCCGGATTCCTGGGATGCCTGTGCCTGTCAGCTGCGCAGTTTGGCGCCGTGTTTTTGCTGCGCGGACTCGGCCAGCGCGCTCATCACTGCGTCCACCACATCGTCCTGCAGGGTGTTTTGAGTATCTTGCAAGCTAAAGCGGAAAGCAAGCGATTTCTCGTCCGATTCCAGCCCTTTGCCGCGATATTCATCAAACAAAACAATGGCTTGCACTAACTTGCCGTGCGCGTGCGCGGCCTGCGCGGCAGCGAAAGCGTCGAGCAGATCCTGCGCCGGGACAGCCTGTTTCACCACCAAGGCCAGGTCGCGCGTGGCGCCGGGGAATTTGGAGATCTCGCTGTATTTTGGCACATTGCGTTGCTGCAAGGCAATAGCATCCACCTCGAACAGCACCGGCGCTTGCGGCAGGTCATATTTCTGCAGCCAGCGCGGATGCAATTCGCCGATAAAGCCGATCACTTTGCCGTCCAGCTCGATATTCGCCGAGCGGCCGGGGTGCAGGCCGGGGTGGGCCGCCTTGCTGAAACGCAGCGTTTGCGGCGCGAACAGGTGCTCCAGGTCGGCCTTCACGTCGAAGTAATCGACCAGGCGGCTGTCCTGGCCCCACTGCTCGTCGGCCACCGGACCGTAGGCCAGCGCGGCCACGCGCTGCGGCTGGCTGTAGCCGGCCACGCTCAGCGGGCCGTCCTGCACCGACGCGTCGCGCTGGTAGATGGCGCCCAGCTCGAACACGCGCACGCGGCTGGCTTTGCGGTTCAGGTTGTAGCGCACATTGGCCACCAGGCTGCCGATCAGCGAGGAGCGCATCACGCTCAGCTGGCTGGCGATCGGATTCTGCAGCTTGATCGGGTTGTCGTTGCCATTGAAGTCCAGTTCCCACTGGGCTTCCACAAAGCTCATGTTCACCACTTCCTGGTAGCCGAGGTCGGCCAGCTGGTGGCGCACGGCGAACAGGGAGCGCGTGTTTTCAGGCGCGATGTGCATGGTGTTCGGCGCCACCGGGGCCACGGCGGGAATGTTCTCGAAGCCGTACACGCGGGCCACTTCTTCGATCAGGTCTTCCTCGATTTCGATGTCGAAACGGTAGGACGGCGCGGTCACGCTGAACACGCCGCCGTTTTCACCCTGCGCCAGGGTGAACTGCAGGCCGAGGCGCTTGAAGATGTCGGCCACCAGCTCGTCCGTCAGCGGCACGCCGATGACTTTCTGGGCGCGCGCGGTGCGCATCTGCACCGGCTTCGGCTGCGGCACGTTGACGATCTGGTCGTCCACCGGGCCCACTTGCGTGGCCGGGGTGCCGCAGATTTCCACCAGCAGCGCGGTGATGCGCTCGATGTGCTCGACCGTGGTGGCGTAGTCCACGCCGCGCTCGAAGCGGTGCGCCGCGTCGGTCGAGAAGTTGTACTTGCGGGCGCGGCCCTGGATGGCGTTCGGCCACCAGAATGCCGCTTCCAGGTAGATGGACTCGGTGTCCAGCGACACGGCGGTGGCGTCGCCGCCCATGATGCCGGCCAGCGATTCGAGCTCCTTGTCGTCGGCGATCACGCCGACCCACTCGTCCACCGCGACGGTGTTACCGTTCAGCAGCTTCAGCGTCTCGCCGGCTTTGCCCCAGCGCACGTCCAGGCCGCCGTGGATCTTGGCCAGGTCGAACACGTGGGTAGGACGGCCCAGTTCCAGCATCACGTAGTTGGAGATGTCCACCAGCGCCGATACCGAACGCTGGCCGCTGCGCTCGAGGCGCTGCTTCATCCACTCGGGGGTGGCGGCCTTGGCGTTCAGGTTGCGGATCACGCGGCCGGAGAAGCGGCCGCACAGGTCCGGCGCCGAGATCTTCACCGGCAGCACTTCCTGCATGGTGACCGGCACGGTGCGGAACACCGGCAGCGCCAGCGGCACGCCGGTCAGCGCCGACACTTCGCGCGCCACGCCCAGCACCGACAGGCAGTCGGCCTTGTTCGGGGTCAGCTTGATGGTGAACTTGAGGTCGTTCAGCGCGTAGTAGTCGCGGAAGTTCTGGCCCACCGGCGCGTCGTCCGGCAGTTCCAGCAGGCCGGAGCCCTCTTCCGACAGCTTCAGTTCCTTGGCCGAGCACAGCATGCCCTGCGACTCCACGCCGCGCAGCTTGCCCACCTTGATTTCAAACGGCTTGCCGTCCGCGCCCGGCGGCAGCACGGCGCCGGCCATGGCGCACACCACTTTCAGGCCGGGGCGCACGTTCGGCGCGCCGCAGACGATGTTGAGCAAGGTGCCGGTGCCCACGTCCACCTGGCAGACGTTGAGGCGGTCCGCGTCCGGGTGCTTGGCCATTTCGCGCACGTGGCCCACGACCACGTTGGAGAACGGCGGCGCCACCGGTTCGACTTCTTCCACTTCCAGGCCGGACATGGTCAGCATGTGCGCCAGTTCATCCGACGTCATTTTCGGATCGACGAGAGTGCGCAGCCAATTTTCAGAGAATTGCATATTCGTGGTGCCTCAGTTGAACTGTTTCAGGAAACGCAGGTCGCCTTCGTAGAACAGGCGCAGGTCGTTGATGCCGTAACGCAGCATGGTCAGGCGCTCGAGGCCGGAGCCGAACGCGAAACCGATGTAGCGCTCGGGATCGAGGCCGAAGTTGCGCACCACCGACGGGTGCACCTGGCCGGAGCCGGACACTTCCAGCCAGCGGCCCTTCAATGGACCGCTGCCGAAGGCGATGTCGATCTCGGCCGACGGTTCGGTAAACGGGAAATACGATGGGCGGAAGCGCACCTGCAGGTCGTCGGTCTCGAAGAAGGCCTTGACGAAGTTCAGGTACACGCCCTTCAGGTCGGCGAAGCTGATGTCCTCGGCGATCCACAGGCCTTCGACCTGGTGGAACATCGGCGAGTGGGTGGCGTCGCTGTCGACGCGGTAGGTGCGGCCCGGCGCGATCACCTTGATCGGCGGCGTGTGGCTGCGCGCATAGCGCACCTGCATCGGGCTGGTGTGGGTGCGCAGCAGCAGCGGCTTGCCGGTGCTGTCGTTGCCGTCCACATAGAAGGTGTCCTGCATGGAGCGGGCCGGATGGTTTTCCGGGCTGTTCAGTGCGGTGAAGTTGGTCCAGTCGGTTTCGATCTCGGGGCCGCCGGCCACGTCGAAGCCGATCGAGCGGAAGATCTCCTCCACGCGCTCCCAGGTGCGCATGACCGGATGCAGGCCACCGCCGGCGCGGCCGCGGCCTGGCAAAGTGACGTCGATTTCTTCCGCGTTCAGGCGGGCTTGCAGCTGGGCTTCGGCCATGGCGTCGCGGCGCGCGGTCAGCGCGGCTTCGATCTGCACTTTGGCGGCATTGATCAGCGCGCCCTGCGCTTTTTTCGCGTCCGGGTCGAGCTTGCCCAGGCCCTTCATCAATTCGGTGATCTGGCCGGTCTTGCCCAGATACTTGGCTTTGGCGTTTTCAAGTGCGGCGGCGTCCGCGGCGGCGATAAAGTCAGCACGTGCCGAGACGACCAGTTCTTCCAGGGAGTTCATGCAATATTCCTGTCTTGGAAATTAAAAACGGGGCACAGGTTCACACCTTGCCCCGCTCTCATGCGCTGCCGGAAGCAGCGCTACGCATCAAACGCTGATATTAGGCAGCGATTTGTGCTTTGACGGTGTTGACAATCGCGGCGAAAGCCGGCTTGTCCATCACAGCCATATCGGCCAGAACCTTACGGTCCAGCTCGATGTTCGCCTTCTTCAGACCGTTCATGAATACGCTGTACGTCACGCCATGCTCACGGGAAGCGGCGTTGATACGGGCGATCCACAGGCGGCGGAAGACGCGCTTCTTGTTACGGCGATCGCGGTAAGCGTACTGGCCAGCGCGCATAACTGCTTGCTTGGCAATACGGTATACCTTGCTACGGCGACCACGGTAACCCTTGGCCAGGTTCAGTACTTTTTTATGACGGGCACGCGCAGTAACCCCACGTTTTACTCGAGGCATATTAGCTCCTTAAATGAGTGTGAGATTAAGCGGTAGGCATCATACGCATGACGGACGTTACATCCGACGCGTTGACGTTACGGGTACCACGCAGCTGACGCTTGTTTTTGGTGGTCTTCTTGGTCAGGATGTGGCGCTTGAAAGCCATACCCGATTTCACAGTACCACCTGGACGCACGCGAAAACGCTTTTTCGCGGAGCTTTTGGTCTTCATTTTTGGCATAACACATCTGCCCTCTTACGGGCAGCTCCAAATTAACAGGATTGCAGGTGGCAGCACTACGCTGCGCTTAGAGGCCTGCTTTCACTTGTTGATGCAGCGGCCAGCCTTGCAACGGCCACTACATTTTGCGGAACGTGATTATATATCAGATTCCGCAAATTCTTCTTATTTCTTCTTTTTCGGGGCCAGGATCATGATCATCTGGCGGCCTTCCATCTTCGGGAACTGCTCGACCTGGCCATACGGCTCCAAGTCGGCCTTCAGACGTTCCAGCATGCGGAAACCAATATCCTGGTGCGCCATCTCACGGCCGCGGAAACGCAGCGTGATCTTGGTCTTGTCGCCTTCATCGAGGAACTTGATGAGGTTGCGCAGCTTGATATTGTAATCGCCGTCATCGGTCCCCGGACGGAATTTGACTTCCTTCACGGCGATGATCTTCTGCTTCAGCTTCGCTTCGTGGGCTTTCTTCTGCTCCGAATACTTGAACTTGCCGTAGTCCATCAGACGGCACACCGGTGGAACCGCCGTAGGGGCGATCTCCACCAGGTCGACGTTCAATTCTTCCGCCATGCGGAAGGCTTCGGCCAGGCTCACGATACCGAGCGGTTCGTTTTCAACCCCGCTCAGACGCATTTCGGGAGCGGTGATTTCGCCATTGATGCGATGCGACTTGTCAGTAGCTATTGTAGTTTCCTTTAAAAATTCGATGAATGGCCGGTATGTGGGTTTCCCCAGGATCAGGCTTTGGCGGCGACGTCCTGCTGGAGCCGCTCTACCAGTGCGTCGAGGGTCATTACGCCCAGATCGACATTGCCACGCGCCCGCACGGCCACAGTATTGGCATCCCGTTCCTTGTCGCCCACAACCAGAATGTAAGGCAGTTTTTGGACGGAATGTTCGCGTATTTTATACGTAATCTTCTCGTTGCGCAAATCGGTCTGCACGCGGAAGCCCTGTTTGCGCAGCTTTGCGGCCACATCGTTGACGTAATCGGCCTGCGCGTCGGAGATGTTGAGCACCGACACCTGCACCGGCGCCAGCCACATCGGCAGCGCGCCGGCGTAGTTTTCGATCAGGATGCCGATGAAGCGCTCCATCGAGCCCACGATCGCGCGGTGCAGCATGACCGGCACCTGGCGCGAGTTGTCGGCCGCCACGTATTCGGCGCCCAAGCGCTGCGGCATGAAGAAGTCGACCTGCATGGTGCCGACCTGCCATGGGCGGCCCAGCGAATCCTTCAGGTGGTATTCGATTTTCGGGCCGTAGAAGGCGCCCTCGCCCGGCAGCTCGGTCCAGGTCACGCCGCAGGCGCGCAGGCCGGAGCGCAGCGCCTCTTCCGCCTCGTCCCACACCTCGTCGGTGCCGATGCGGTTGTCGGGGCGCAGCGCCAGCTTGACTTCGATATTGTCGAAGTGGAAGTCGGAATATACTTCCATGGCCTGGGTGTGGAAGGACACCACTTCCGGCTCGATCTGCTCTTCGGTGCAGAAGATGTGGCCGTCGTCCTGGGTGAAGCCGCGCACGCGCATGATGCCGTGCAGCGCGCCGGACGGCTCGTTGCGGTGGCACTGGCCGAACTCGCCGTAGCGCAGCGGCAGGTCGCGGTAGGAGCGCATATTGCTGTTGAAGATCTGCACGTGGCCCGGGCAGTTCATCGGCTTGAGCGCGTAGGAACGGTTTTCCGATTCCGTCACGAACATGTTTTCGCGGTAGTTGTCCCAGTGGCCGGTCTTGCCCCACAGGCTGGAGTCCAGGATCTGCGGCGCCTTCACTTCCTGGTAGCCGTTGACCTGGTATTTATTGCGCATGTACTGCTCAACCTGCTGCCAGATGGTCCAGCCCTTCGGATGCCAGAACACCAGGCCCGGCGCCTCGTCCTGGAAGTGGAAGAAGTCCAGCTGCTTGCCCAGCTTGCGGTGGTCGCGCTTTTCCGCCTCTTCCAGCTGGAACAGGTACTGCTCCTGGTCTTCCTTCTTGGTCCAGGCGGTGCCGTAGACGCGCTGCAGCATCTCGTTCTTCGAGTCGCCGCGCCAGTAGGCGCCGGCCAGCTTCATCAGCTTGAACACTTTCAGCTTGCCGGTCGACGGCACGTGCGGACCGCGGCACAGGTCGGTGAAATTGCCTTCCGAGTACAGCGACACATCCTGGTCCGCCGGGATGGAGGAAATGATCTCGGCCTTGTAGTGCTCGTTGATCGACTTGAAGTAGGCCACGGCCTCGTCGCGCGGCAGCACCTTGCGGGTGACCGGCTCGTCCTTCTTGGCCAGCTCGGCCATTTTCTTTTCGATGGCAACCAGGTCGTCCGGGGTGAACGGGCGCTTGTACGAGAAGTCGTAGTAGAAGCCGTTTTCAATCACCGGGCCTATGGTCACTTGCGCGTCCGGGAACAGCTCCTTGACGGCGTAGGCCAGCAAGTGGGCGGTGGAGTGGCGGATCACGTCCAGGCCTTCGGCGTCGCGGTCGGTGACGATGGCGACGTCGGAATCTTTTTCGATCAGGAAGGACGTGTCGACGACCTTGCCGTCAACCTTGCCGGCCAGCGCGGCCTTGCCTAGGCTGGTGGAAATATTGCTGGCCACCTGGGCCACGGTCACTGCGGCGTCGAACTGACGTACGGAACCATCGGGAAGTCGGACTGCAACCATCATGCTCTCCAGTCGGCGGATGCCGGAAAATAGATAAAACAGAAGTATAGGGAAATGCGGACGAAAAAAAACGCGGGCTAGCCGCGTTTTTCTCAATGTGATAGCAAAAGAAAGCCGGAGACTAGCGTTACTTACTAACCGTGGTAGTAGTTCGCGGTGTCATAACCGGATTGCCTTTCTCGCTCTTACATAGTGTTGGTGGTGGGCGGTGAGGAATTCGAATCCCCGACCCCTTGGATGTCGACCAAGTATTCTAACCAGCTGAACTAACCGCCCTTTGTACTGCGCTTGTACTGCATTTACATCTAAAACAATCTTACTACATGTTCTGGTGGGCGGTGAGGAATTCGAATCCCCGACCCCTTGGATGTCGACCAAGTATTCTAACCAGCTGAACTAACCGCCCGAAGACCAGCATTATAGAGAGTGAAAATCGTATCCGCAAGGGGCAAATGTGAAAACATTGCTCCAACCCACTATGCTATATTCAGCCGTTACACGAAACACCAAAAATATGAAACAGTTGCTCACTTTCTTCGCCGCGGCGCTGTTCTGCCTGGGCGCAGGCGCCGCCGAACACGGCACGCCCGACGAGGCCCTTGCCCTCATCAACAAGGCCGTCGCCTACCTGGCCGACGAAGGCGCCGACAAGACCTTCTTCGAGGCCAGCAACCCGAAAGGCCGCTTCATCCACCGCGACCTCTATATTGTCATTTACGACAGGCATGGTAAGGTAATGGCGCACGGCGCGCTTCCGCGTTTAGCGGGCATCAACGTGCTCGACTACCGCGACGAAGACGACAAGCTGTTCGTGCGCGAGATCCTGGACAAAGCCAGCAAAGGCCAGCAAGGTCCGGTCGACTATAAATGGGTACACCCGCTGACGCGGCAACTGCAGGCCAAGTCGGCCTGGTTCCGCCAGGTGGGTTCCTACGTCATCACTTGCGGCACCTATAAATAAACCATGCACACCCATACCGACACCACCCATTTGCACGCCCACCACGACGGCGACGCCGAGCACAAACATTATGTGGGCGACCGCAGCCTGAAGGTGCTGGGCTGGGCGGTGGCGCTGACGCTGGGCTTTGCCGGCGTGGAGGCGGTGTCCGGCTTCCTGGCCAATTCGCTGGCGCTGATCTCGGACGCGGGCCACATGGTGACCGACGCCGCCGCGCTGGGCCTGGCCCTGCTGGCGCAGCTGATCGCCAAGCGGCCGCCGTCGGCGCGCTACTCCTTCGGCTTTGGCCGCGCCGAGGCGCTGGCCGCCTTCGTCAACGGCCTGCTGATGCTGGGCGTGGTGGGCTGGATCGTGTTCGAGGCGGTGCAGCGCTTCAGCGCGCCGCAGCAGGTGCAGGGGGGCATGGTGATGGTGGTGGCGGCCATCGGCCTGGCCATCAACCTGGTGGTGGCGTGGGTGCTGTCGCACGACAAGAAAAGCATGAATACGCGCGCCGCGCTGGTGCATGTGATGGGCGATTTGCTGGGCTCGGTCGCGGCGCTGGTGGCCGGCGCGGTGATCTGGTACACGGGCTGGATGCGGATCGACCCGCTGCTGTCCATCCTGGTGTCGCTGCTGATACTGAAATCGACGCTGGCGATACTGCGCGAGTCCTACCACCACCTGATGGAGGGCGTGCCGGAGCAGATCGATTATCCGCAGGTGGGCGCGGACCTGGAACAGGTGGCGGGCGTGGTCTCGGTGCACGATCTGCACGTGTGGTCGATGGCGCCGGGCCATCCTGCGCTGATCGGCCACATCGAAGTGCGCGACCTGCAGGCCTGGCCCGCCATCCTGGCCGACATCAAGGCCGTGCTGCTGGCGCGGCACGGCATAGACCACGTTACCCTGCAGGCCGAGCTGGCGCCCTAGCCCACCGCCGCATCAGGACCGGCGCGCTTCCAGCACGCCGCTCACTTCCGCAATCGCCGACAAGGCCTTCTGCAGCTGCGCCGTCGAGCCGATTTCGGCCGTGAAGGTCATGCGCGCCTGCCCCTTCGCGCTCTGCGTATTCACGCCGATCACGTTGAGCTTTTCACGCGAGAAGATCTCGGAGATATCGCGCAGCAGGCCCTGGCGGTCGCCCGCCAGCACGAAGATGCCGACCGGGTACACGGTCTCGTTGACGGCGCGCCCCCACTCGGTGACGATGACGCGCTCCGGCGCCTTGGCGCGCATCTCCGCGAAGTTCTTGCAGGTGGCGCGGTGGATGGACACCCCCTTGCCGCGCGTGACGAAGCCGACGATGCTGTCCGGCGGCGCCGGTTTGCAGCACTTGGCCAGCTGCGTCATCAAGCCGTCCGTGCCCACCACCAGCACGCCCGACTTGGCACCCTGCTCCACGCTGGAGGCGCGGCTCTTGCCGAGCACCACGGCGTCCTCCACCTCCACCGGCTCGCCCGTGTCGTGCAGCGCCTGCTCCACGTGGCGCAGGCTGAATTCCTCCTTGCCCACCGAGATGAACAGGTCGTCCACCTTGGCGAAGCCCAGCTTGTTCGCCAGCGCCTCCAGGTTGACCGCCGTCTTGCCCTCGCGCTGCAGCGACTTCTCCACCAGCGTGCGGCCGTGCGACAAGGTCTCTTGCTGGTCAATGGCGTGGAACCAGGCGCGGATCTTGGAGCGCGTGCGGGTGGCCACCGTGTATTCCGGATTGAGCCAGTCGCGCGACGGCCCCGCCGTGCCGGGCGCGCCCTTGGCGGTGATGATCTCGCAGGTCTGGCCGTTTTTCAGCGGGGTATTCAGCGGCACCATCACGCCGTCCACGCGCGCGCCGCGGCAGCGGTGGCCCACGTCGCTGTGCAGGTGGTAGGCGAAGTCGATCGGCGTGGCGCCCACCGGCAGCTCCAGCACCCGCGCCTGCGGCGTGAGCACGAAGATGCGGTCGTCCAGCGAGGCCGACTTGAGCTTTTCCACCCACTCGCGCTGCACTTCCTCCTGGCCCACCACGGTGTCGGCCACGTCGGACTTCCAGGCCAGCAGCTGGCGCAGCCAGGCGATTTTCTCGTCGTACTTCTGGCCCTGGAAGTTGGAGCCGCCCTCCTCCTTGTAGCGCCAGTGCGCCGCCACGCCGTACTCGGCGAAGTTGTGCATTTCCTGGGTGCGGATCTGCACTTCCAGCGGGCGGCCGTCGTCGGCCGTCACCACGGTGTGCAGCGAGCGGTAGCCGTTCGGCTTGGGCCGCGAAATGTAGTCGTCGAATTCTTTCGGGATCGGGGTCCAGATATTGTGCACCACGCCCAGCACCGTGTAGCAGGTCTTCACGTCGGCCACGATGACGCGGAAGGCGCGCACGTCGTACAGCTCGGTGAAGTCCAGCTCCTTGCCGCGCATCTTGCTCCAGATGGAATAGATGTGCTTGGGCCGGCCGAACACCTCGGCCGAAATGCCGGCGCTGGTCAGTTCGTTCTGCAGGCGCGTGATGGAGGACGTGACGAAGCCCTCGCGCATCATGCGCTTTTCTTCCAGCATCTTGGCGATGCGCTTATAGGTTTCCGGCTCGATGAAGCGGAACGACAGGTCTTCCAGCTCCCACTTCAGCTGCCAGATGCCGAGCCGGTTGGCCAGCGGCGCGTACAGGTCCAGCGTTTCGCGGCCGTAGTCGCGCGTCAGGTCGTCGAAGCGCTTGATTTCGGCGAAATAGCGCAAGGTGGTCACGCAGGAGGCCAGGCGCACCAGCACCACGCGCATGTCGCTGGCCATGGCCAACAGCATCTTGCGCAGCGTTTCCACCTGCGCCACGGCCTGCTGGGCGGCGTTGCGGCCGCGCCCGGGGGCGCTGGCGGGCTGGCTCTGGGTCAGCTCGCGCAGGCGTATCAGCTGGCGCACGCCGCTGACCAGTTCCGCCACGGCGGGACCGAATTTGGGTTCGATATGGGGGGCCTGGGCCGGATCGAGCAGGGTCGCCTCGAACATCAGGCCGGCGATGCGGGTCTCCGCGTCGATGCGCAGGAAGGCCAGCGTGCTCGCCACGCCGACGGCGAATTCGAACGCACCCTGGCCGCTGCTGCAGGTCTTGTCGCCATACGCTGCGCTTGCCATGTCCAGCGCGGCCAGCACCCGCGCGCCGTCTTCGGCCGACAGGCCCTGGACCAGCTGGTCCGACGTTGCGCTGTTCAGCGCTGCGATAGAAACCATGTTACCTCTTACTTTGTTGAATCATGCCGCCCCGCAGGCGCGGGGACGGCGGCATTTCCAAATTCCGGTTAACGCTGCGCTGCCACGACCACGACTTCCACCAGGCAGGCCGGATTGGCCAGCTTGGCTTCCACAGTGGCGCGCGGCGGGGTGTGGCCCTGGGCTACCCAGCTGTCCCACACTTCGTTCATGGCCGGGAACAGCGCCATGTCCTTGATGTAGATGGCGGTGCTCAGGATGCAGGTCTTGTCGCTGCCGGCTTCGGCCAGCAGGCGGTCGACGGCGGCCAGCACTTCCTGGGTCTGCCCGGTGATGTCCTTGCTGGGATCGTCGGCAATCTGGCCGGCCAGATAGACGGTGCCATTGTGGATGGCGGCTTCGGACAGGCGTTTGCCAACGTGCAGGCGGGTGATTTCCATACTATTTCTTTCTAAAGGTTTATAGGTCAAGTAAAAACTTCCTGGCAATGGCGATCTGGTCGTCATGCAGGAAGGTGGGAGCGTGACCGACGTCCGGTATCTCCACCAGCGTGGCTTTTGGCCCGCGCTGCGTCATGCTTAAAGCCGTCGCGGGCGACAGCAGGTCCGATTGCGCGCCGCGCACCAGCAGGGTCGGGCAGCGGATCGCATCATACGCGGCCCACAGCATGGCCTCGTCGGCGCGCGCCGATTCCGGCGTGGCCGAGCGGAACGGCTGGGCCAGCCCCATATCATAGTGGCGCACCCACTGGCCGTCATTGTCCTGGCGCAAGACATCGGCGGCCAGCTTGTGCCATTCCTCGTCCGTGTGCTGGCCGAACGGGGCTGACACGTCGCGCACGAACTTGGCGCCCTGCTCAAAGGTGGGGAAGCGCAGGTGCTGGCCGATGTAGTCGCCGATGCGCTGCAGCGCGTCCGGGTCGAGCACCGGACCGATGTCGTTGAGCACCAGCTTGCTGATCGGGCTGTCCGGCAGCGAGGCCAGGCCCATGCCGATCAGGCCGCCCATCGAGGTGCCGAACCAGTCCACCGTGCTGCGCGGGCCGCGCGCGGTCACGCGCGCCACCAGGGTCACCATGTCGGCCACGTACTGCGGCAGGCGGTACAGCTCGGGGTTGCGCAGGCGGCCGGAGCGGCCGCGGCCCACCACGTCCGGCGCCACCACGCGGTAGTCGCCGGCCAGGGCGCGCGCCATATTGTCGAAGTCGTCGCCCACGCGGGTCACGCCGTGCACGCACAGCAGCACGTCGGGATTATCCTCGTCGCCCCATTCCTTGTAGGACATCTGGTGCAGGCCGCTGGGAGAAATGCACTGTACAGACTTTATTTTTGCCTCGATCATGCTCATTCCTTTTTTTCAACTACGACATTTTACCCGGCGTTGCGCTTAAAATCTTGGAGAAGTGTAGCGCACGCATTTCCCATCCGACAAACTGTCTCACTCTAGAAGGATAACCATGGCCAGCACCCTACTCCGCGGCAAGACCGCACTCGTCACCGGCTCCACCTCCGGCATCGGCCTGGGCATGGCCCGCGCACTGGCGGCCGAAGGCGCCAACATCGTCTTCAACGGCTTCGGCGACGCCGCCGAAATCGCCCAGCTGCAGGCCGCCACGGCGCGCGAATTCAGCGTGCAGACCGCTTACCACAACGCCGACATGTCCAAAGCCGCCGAAATCGAGGCGCTGTTCGCCTTCGCGGCCGACAAATTCGGCGGCATCGACGTGCTGGTCAACAACGCCGGCATCCAGCATGTGGCCAATGTGGAGGACTTCCCGGTCGAGAAATGGGACTCCATCATCGCCATCAACCTGACGTCGGCCTTCCACACCTCGCGCCTGGCGCTGCCGCATATGCGCGCGCAGAACTGGGGCCGCATCATCAACCTGGCGTCGGCGCACGGCCTGGTGGGCTCGGCCGGCAAATCGGCCTATGTGGCCGCCAAGCACGGGCTGGTGGGCCTAACCAAGGTCACGGCGCTGGAAACGGCGCAGACCGGCGTGACCGCCAACGCCATCTGCCCCGGCTTCGTGCTGACGCCGCTGGTGCAGAAGCAGGTGGACGCGCGCGCCCTGAAGGACGGCCTGAGCAACGACGAGGCCAAGCGCGCGCTGCTGGCCGACAAGCAGCCTTCGGGCGAGTTCGTCACGCCCGAGGAGCTGGGCGCGCTGGCCGTGTTCCTGTGCTCGGACGCGGCCAAGCAGGTGCGCGGCGTGGCCTGGAATATGGATGGCGGCTGGGTGGCGCAATAAGCTCGCGCCAAGCGGCGCCGGCGCCGCTGGCTATTGTGGATTGCCGCATTGTGGTTAACCGCAATGGGGAATCCCACAATAGCTGCAATATAAGGTTTCCAGCATGATCGCTCCACTTGGAGAGTCTTTAGGGAGTACGATCATGAAAAAACCATTCTACAAAGTCCTGTATGTACAGGTCTTGTTTGCCATACTGTGCGGCGTGCTGCTGGGCATCTACCTGCCCGGCGACGCCGTCGCCATGAAACCGCTCGGCGACGGCTTCATCAAACTGATCAAGATGATCATCGCCCCGGTGATCTTCTGCACCGTGGTGTCCGGCATCGCCTGCATGCAGGACATTAAGAAAATCGGCCGCGTCGGCGGCAAGGCCCTGCTGTACTTCGAGGTGGTGTCCACCTTCGCGCTGGTGATCGGCCTGTTCGTGGCCAACATCCTGCGCCCGGGCGCCGGCTTCAACGTCGATCCGGCCACGCTCGACACCAAGGCCATCGCCCAGTACACCGAAAAAGCCAAGAGCCAGTCCACCATCGACTTCGTGATGAACATCATCCCGAACACGGTGATCGACGCCTTCGCCAAGGGCGACATCCTGCAGGTGCTGCTCATTTCCGTGCTGTTCGGCTTCGCGCTGTCGCTGCTGGGCGAAAAAGGCCGTCCGCTGGCCAAGCTGATCGACGAACTGGCGCACGCCATCTTCGGCATGGTCAACATCGTCATGAAAGTCGCTCCGCTGGGCGCGTTCGGCGCCATGGCCTTCACCATCGGCAAATACGGCATCGACTCGCTGCTGCCGCTGGCCAAGCTGATGGGTTCCTTCTACCTGACCTGCTTCCTGTTCATCTTCATCGTGCTGGGCTCGATCGCCAAGTTCACCGGTTTCTCGATCGGCCGCTTCATCAACTACATCAAGGAAGAACTGCTGATCGTGCTGGGCACCAGCTCGTCGGAAAGCGCCCTGCCCTCGCTGATGCGCAAGCTGGAAAAACTGGGCTGCGCCAAGCCCGTGGTGGGCCTGGTGGTTCCTACCGGCTACTCCTTCAACCTGGACGGCACCAACATCTACATGACCATGGCGGCCCTGTTCGTGGCGCAAGCGACCAACACCGACCTGACCCTGGGCCAGGAACTGACCATCCTGGCGGTGGCCATGCTGACCTCGAAGGGCGCGTCCGGCATCACCGGCGCCGGCTTCATCACCTTGGCCGCCACGCTGGCCGTGGTGCCGACCATCCCGGTGGCGGGCATGGCGCTGATCCTGGGCATAGACCGCTTCATGAGCGAAGCCCGCGCGCTGACCAACTTCATCGGCAACGGCGTCGCCACCGTGGTGGTGTCGAAGTGGGAAAACGAGCTGGACATGGATACCCTGCACCGCGAGCTGGCCAACCCTTCGTCCATGAATGAAGAGCCGGCCGCCGTGATACCGGCACCCGCCAAGGCCGCCTAAGCCTTAGTTTTAGCCTTAGCCCCTCCGGCGGTGCGCTTCCTGCGCACCGCCATCAGTCCCCACAAGCCCACGGCCATCAGCAGTCCCGACGCCGGTTCCGGCACGCCCACTCTCACCTCATCGATTGCGCTACCGCTGAAGCCGCTTTGCTTGTTCGCGGTGGAGAAGGCGTAGTAGCGCACCTCGTCGAATCCCGCAACGTCGGCCAGGCCCAGCACCGCGCCGTGCGGCTGGCTGAAGTTGCCGGCCGCCGTCTGCACGCCGTCGTTGAAAGTCTTCCAGTAGCCGTTCAGGTTCAGATAGCTGCTGTCCGCCGCGAACTCCACCTTGTAGAAATCCAGACCGCTCGCCAGGCGGATGCTGATGTAGGCATTGTTGCCCGACGAGGCCATGTAGTTGCCGCTGAAGGCGGGGCTGAGGTCGGACGGCGCGTCGTAGCAGTTCACGCCCGCGTAGCCGCAGCCGTTGTTGCTGGACGAGCCGGTGTAGCTGAACAACAGGCCATCCTCGACATAGCCGCTGGCCATGGCGGTGTTGAGTTCGAAATGGGCGGCGTTGGTGACGGTTTTCACGGCCGTGCCGCTGCCCAGCGTGGCAATCACGGCCGCCGCCGCGAAGCCGGGCAGCGCGCAGGACAGCAGCATGGCGGCGCCGGCCGGGGCCAGCACGCATTGCAGGATGTTTTTCATGTTCATTCCCTTCATTGCTTGATCATGTCCACGGCGTCGTAGGCGTAGCCGGGGCTCAGGTAGGTGACGCCGCTGGAGCCGCTGATGGCGGTCAGCGTGAGCACGTTCTGGCCCACCTGCAGTTCCGAAGCCGGCACGGTGAAGGTGTACATGGTGTTGTTGCCGCGATAGGTGCCCACCGTCAGCGTGCGCGTGGACGGCTGCGTGGACGCGGCCGGGTTGGCCGGTATCCAGCCGTTGATCTGCGGCTTGGGCCGGCCGCCGGCAAAGGCGGCGGTGATGCCCAGGCGCAGCTGGTAGTCGGCGATCTGGCTTTTGGCCAGGTTGAACTTGATGGTCAGCGTGCCGTTCACGTCCTTCCACTGGTAGGCCGGGAAGCCGGTGGCCGCGCTGGAGGCGCCCACCTGGTACTCGGCCGGCGCCCAGGACGCCATGCGCACGTCGGACGGGTGCATGGTGGTGACCTTGTCGCCGTTGAGGAACTCGGCCGGCGTGCCGTCCCAGTCGCCGATGCGCCACAGGGGCGCCGCCGCGCTCGGGTCGGCCGTGATGGCGATGGTGTTCAGCGCCACCGTGCCGCCGGCCGCCACCGTCACGCTGCGCGTGTCCACCGCGTATTCGTTCTTGTAGACCTTCATCGTGTAGGTGCCGGGCAGCATGCCGGCACTGTCGAAATGGCCGGTGGCGGCGTCCGCCTTGGCCCAGTACTGCGCGGTGGCGTTGGCGAAGCCCACCGTGTATTCATAGCCCGGATCGCGCCCGCTGAGGCCGACACCAGCCACCCGGCCCCGCCCCTCCGGACCGACATAGCCGGCCAGGCCCAGCCCGCTGAAGAAGGAGGTGTCGACCGCCGGCGGCGCGCTGCCGTCGTTGAACACCAGCGTGTAGCTGTTCAGGATGTTGGTGCGCAGCGCCTCGGTCTGCGCCTCGCCGTAGTTGACGATATAGGTCAGCTCCTGGTTGGTGGCGGTGGCCTGGTTCAGCAGGCTGCGGTAGAACGGGCCGCCAGAATTGCCTTCGTTGTTGTCGCGCACCACCCACAGGCCGGCGGTGGCGCTGGTGGCGCCGATGTACTGCCAGTCCTTCAGCCGCATATTGGAGTAATGCTTGGAACGCGTCTGCCCGTTCGGCAGGCCGAACACGTCGCCCGACTCCACCGTGGTGGTGGTGCCGCGCAGGTCGGACGGCACCGGGCCGTTGGGCAGCGCGCCGATCGGCACCCGCAGGATGAAGCGCGCCAGGTTCAGCGTGTTCGGCTCGCTGGTGAAGTAGGTGCCCATGTAGATGTTGTTGACGCCCTTGCGCACGATGTAATAGTGCGTCAGGTTGCCGGCCACGACCGTGACCTTGATGCAGTCGCTGCCGACCGCCTCGGCGCTCACGCTGACGGCGGACACGCCGGTGTACAGGTAGTCGAAGCCCGAGTTGACCTGGCTGCCGCGCGACTGGTCCTGGTACTGCACGCCGTTGTAGATCATGGATGCAATGTCGCCGGCCGACTGCGTGCTGACACCGTTGTCCAGGCGGCGGATCTTGAACACCAGGCCGGCGCCGGTGTCGATGGTGTAGAAATTGGCGTCCGAGGTCAGGCCGAAGCTGCTCGCCTCGGCCAGTGCGGCGGGGCCGGCCTGCCCCATGCGCAGGGCTGTTTTGGTCTGGCCGGGTTCCGCCACGGGATCGCTGCCGCCGCAGCCGGCAGCCAGCAAAAGCACGGCCAGCCCGGCCGCGGGGTTTTTCAACATAGTCATGGTGTCTCCGATTGTTAATTTTTTGTAGGAGCACCAAGTATCGATTTGCCGTCTTGACAAGGTCAACGGCGCGCGGCGCGCATTGCCAAAAGAATCACCTTGTTGATTGGCCTACGCCCTGCCCGCCCCGCCGGCGTGGCGGCGCAGCCACGTTTTGCCGGCGCGGGCGTAAAAAAAGCACGCCGCAGCGTGCTTTCCGGGAGGTGCGGCGCCGGCTTACAGCGCGGACAAGTCCAGTTCGGCGCCGGTGGCGGCGGCAATCTGCTCTTTGGTCACACCGGGCGCCAGTTCGGTCACTTTCAGGCCGGACGGCGTCACTTCCATCACGCCCAGGTCGGTGATCACCAGGTCCACCACGCCCACGCCGGTCAGCGGCAGGTCGCATTTCTTCAGCAGCTTGTGCGAGGTGCTGCCGTCCTTGGCGGTGGCCACGTGCTCCATCAGCACCACCACTTTCTTCACGCCGGCCACCAGGTCCATGGCGCCGCCCATGCCTTTGACCATTTTGCCCGGGATCATCCAGTTGGCCAGGTCGCCGTGCTCGGACACCTGCATCGCGCCCAGGATGGCCAGGTTGATTTTGCCGCCGCGTATCATGCCGAAGGAATCGGCCGAGCTGAAGTAGGCAGAGCCGGGCAGCGCCGTCACGGTCTGCTTGCCGGCGTTGATCAGGTCGGCGTCGATTTCGTCTTCGGTCGGGAAAGGGCCGATGCCGAGCAGGCCGTTTTCCGACTGCAGATACACTTCGATATCCGATGGCACATAGTTGGCCACCAGCGTGGGCAGTCCGATGCCCAGGTTCACATAGAAACCGTCTTGCAGTTCCTTGGCCGCGCGGGCGGCCATTTCATCACGAGTCCATGCCATGTCCGTCTCCTCAGTTGGCGCGCACGGTGCGCTGTTCGATGCGTTTTTCCGGCGCCGCGTTGACCACGATGCGGTGCACGAAAATACCCGGCGTATGCACTTCGTCCGGATCGATCTCGCCTATCTCCACCAGCTGCTCGACTTCCACGACAGTAATCTTGCCGGCGGCGGCCACGTTGGGGTTGAAGTTGCGCGCCGTCTTGCGGAACACCAGGTTGCCGGCCTTGTCGGCCTTCCATGCCTTGACCAGCGACACGTCGGCCACCAGCGAACGCTCCATCACGTACTGTTC
This sequence comes from Pseudoduganella sp. GW821-FHT05F09, assembly GCF_059419605.1. Classification (NCBI taxonomy): domain Bacteria; kingdom Pseudomonadati; phylum Pseudomonadota; class Betaproteobacteria; order Burkholderiales; family Oxalobacteraceae; genus Pseudoduganella; species Pseudoduganella sp. GW821-FHT05F09. Next base: position 477,170 of record NZ_JBWKSD010000001.1, on the reverse strand, counting down.
GCCGTCGAATTCGCGGATTTCCTTGCCGTCGGCCACGATGGTGCCCACGCCGGTCTTGGTGAAGAAGGCCGGAATGCCGGCGCCGCCGGCGCGCAGCTTCTCAGCCAGCGTGCCTTGCGGCGTGAATTCCAGTTCCAGTTCGCCGGCCAGGTACTGGCGCGCGAATTCCTTGTTCTCGCCCACGTAGGAGGCGATCATCTTGCGGATCTGGCGGGTTTCCAGCAGCTGGCCCAGGCCGAAGCCGTCCACGCCGGCGTTGTTCGAGATCGCGGTCAGCTGCTTGGCGCCGCTGTCGCGCAGGGCGCCGATCAGCGCCTCCGGGATGCCGCACAGGCCAAAGCCGCCAACGGCGATGGTTTGCCCATCTTGCACAATGCCGGCCAGGGCGGCGGCGGCATCGGGATAAACTTTATTCATACATCTCCCTTATGTTTTGATAAGCTTGCACTGTTGTTCACATGGGGTATCAGCATAGAATACGCCTAGTGTTTCCACAATACCGTAGAACTACCGGCCCGCAACGATGAACGCACCACTCGCAATCGACTACGAAACCATCTTCCTGCATGCGCCGGTGGGAATGTGCATCTCGGAGAACCGCACCATCCAGTCGTGCAACGAGGCGCTGGCCGCCATGTTCGGCTATGCGCGCGCCGACCTGGTGGGCAAGTCCTTCTGCCAGCTCTACCCGTCGGCCGACGAATTCCTGCGCACCGGCGACCGCATCATCCCCATCATGAACGCCAAGGGCCGCTATTCGGACGAGCGCATCATGCGCCGCGCCAGCGGGGAACTGTTCTGGTGCCACGTGAGCGGGCACGCGCTGAAGGCCAAGGAGCCGCTGGGCGCGGGCATCTGGACCTTCGAGGACGTGAGCGAAAAGCGGCCGGTGACGGCGGAGCTGACGCCGCGCGAACGCGAAATCGCCGCCCTGCTGGTGGAAGGCAAGACCAGCAAAGTCATCGCGCGCCAGATCGACCTCAGCCCGCGCACGGTGGAAATGCACCGCGCCAGGCTGATGCGCAAATTCGAAGCGGCCACCTCCTCGGAGCTGGTGCACAAGCTGGTCGGCGTGCAACTGTAGAAAAGCGGCGGGGCCGGTTGACCCGCCGCTTTTTTTCACATCGCCGTCATTCCGTCGTCGGCGGAAATCACGGCGCCGTTGATAAAGTGCGAATCCTCGCCGGCCAGCAAGAGCAGCAGGCCGTCCAGGTCTTCCGGCTTGCCCGGGCGGCGGCGCGGCAGCATGTCGATCAGCTTGCGGCCCTGCTCGCTGGCGAAATAATCTTCGTTGATCTCGGTCGAGATATAGCCGGGACAGATGGCGTTGGTGTTGATGCCGTACTTGCCCCACTCCACCGCCATGGCCTTGGTCATCTGCACCACGCCGGCCTTGCTCATGCAGTACACGCCGATCTGCGGCAGCACGCGCAGCCCCGCCACCGAGGCGATGTTGATAATGCGGTGCTGCTTTTTCGGGTCGCCCTTGGCGCGCGCGATCATGCGCTTGGCGGTTTCCTGCGCCACGAAGAAGGCGCCGCGCAGATTGGTGTCCATGACGAAGGAGTAATCCTCCGGCGTGACGTCGACCAGGCGTTGTGTGGTGGAGACACCGGAATTGTTCACCAGGATGTCGATCTGGCCCGCCTCGGTCTCGGCGTGCGCGATGGCCGACTTGATGCTGGCGTAGTCGGTCACGTCCAGCGCCACCACGTGGGCCGCGCCGCCGTCCGCCTCGATCTCGGCGCGCAGCTCCTTCAGGCGCTCGATGCGGCGCGAGGCCAGCACCACCTGCGCGCCGGCCTGCGCCAGTACTTTGGCGAAGCGGGCGCCGAGTCCGCTGGAGGCGCCGGTCACCAGCGCGATTTTTCCTTCAAAGTTCACTTCTATGCCCACGGCGCTGCTCCTGTTTCGGTTGATAGCATGTCCGTAATGATTACACAAAATGCCAGTATTAGATTGCGGCGTCTAAGATTGTCACGCAAAATGGCGCCCATATTGCTAAACTGGCGAGAAAGAAGCACACTCGTGCTTATTTCTTACCTCATTCTTATAAAAGTATAAAACATGACCCAAGCTAACAACCTGCTAGAGCAATACGGCCCGCGCGATGCGATGGAGTACGACGTCGTCATCGTCGGTGGCGGCCCGGCCGGCCTGTCGGCCGCCATCAAGATCAAGCAGCTGGCGGCCGAGAAGAACCAGGAAGTATCCGTGGTGGTGCTGGAAAAAGGCGGCGAACTGGGCGCGCACATCCTGTCGGGCGCCGTGATGGACCCGAAGGCGCTGACCGAGCTGATCCCGAACTGGAAGGAGCTGGGCGCGCCGCTGAACACCGAAGTGACCGAAGACCGCGTGCTGTTCCTGACCGAAAAGAAAGCCTACAAGACGCCCAACTTCGCGCTGCCGGCCTGCTTCGAAAACCATGGCAACTATGTCATCTCGCTGGGCAATGTGGTGCGCTGGCTGGGCCAGCAGGCCGAGGCGCTGGGCGTGGAAATCTTCCCCGGCTTCGCCGCCGCCGAAGTGCTGTACAACGACGACGGCTCGGTCAAAGGCATTGCCACCGGCAATATGGGCGTCAAGCGGGACGGCGAAGCCGGTCCGGACTTCCAGCTGGGCATGGAGCTGCACGGCAAGTACACGCTGTTCGCCGAAGGCGCGCGCGGCCATCTGGGCAAGCAGCTGATGGCCAAGTACGACCTGAACAAGGGCAAGGACCCGCAGTCCTACGGCATCGGCATCAAGGAACTGTGGGAAATCGACCCGGCCAAGCATCAGCCCGGCCTGGTGATCCACACCACCGGCTGGCCGCTGGACAGCAAGACCTACGGCGGTTCCTTCCTCTACCACCTGGAAAACAACCAGGTCATGGTCGGCTACGTGGTCGGCCTGGACTATGAGAACCCGTACCTGTCGCCTTACGAGGAATTCCAGCGCTACAAGACCCACCCGGCCATCCGCAGCTTCTTCGAAGGCGGCAAGCGCATCTCCTACGGCGCGCGCGCGATCACGGCCGGCGGCCTGCAGTCGCTGCCCAAGCTGGCCTTCCCGGGCGGCGCGCTGATCGGCTGCGACGCCGGATTCCTGAACATGAGCCGCATCAAGGGTTCGCACGCCGCCATCAAGTCCGGCATGCTGGCCGCGCAAGCCGCCTTCGACGCGCTGGGCGCGGGCCGCCAGCACGACGAACTGGCCGCCTACCCCGCCGCTTTCGAGCAGTCCTGGCTGCACGAGGAGCTGCACGTGGCGCGCAATGTGAAGCCCTGGCTGAAAAAAGGCCTGTACCTGGGCTCGCTGATGACCGGCATCGACCAGCTCATCTTCCGCGGCAAGGCGCCGTGGACCCTGCACCACAGCCAGGCCGACCATGAGTGCCTGCAGCCGGCCGCCAACTTCCAGCCCATCGTCTATCCCAAGCCGGACGGCAAGCTGACCTTCGACCGCCTGTCCTCGGTCTTCATTTCCAACACCAACCACGCGGAAGACCAGCCGGTGCACCTGACGCTGAAGAACGCCAGCGTGCCGGTGGACGTGAACCTGGCCAAGTACGCCGGTCCGGAGGCGCGCTACTGTCCGGCCGGGGTGTATGAATTCGTCAAGACCGACGAAGGCCAGGACCGCTTGCAGATCAACGCGCAGAACTGCGTGCACTGCAAGACCTGCGACATCAAGGACCCGACCCAGAATATCGTCTGGATCACGCCGGAAGGCGGCGGCGGCCCGAACTATCCGAATATGTAAAATAAACAACGGCGCAGCGCCCCAGGGCCTGCGCCGTTGTGCTTTTAGGAACATAATCAGGGGCGGCCAGCTGTCCGGCCACGATAAAACAAATAATTTTCACAAATTTCTCTAAAGCATTTAATGCCCGGGGCGAAACGGTCGTCTTGTACTTGGGAGAGCGCAAACAAAGCAACGCTGCTCTAGAATCGAACCCACCTATCAGGAGTTATTCATGCTGAGTCTTCACACTAACAACGCGGCGCTGTCCGCTCAAAATTCGATCACCCGTACGCAGAACAGCCTGTCGACGTCGATGACTCGCCTGAGCACCGGCTACCGCATCAACTCGGCAATGGATGACGCTGCTGGCCTGCAGATCGCCACCCGTCTGAAAGCGCAAACGAGCGGTATGGCTGTTGCAATGCGCAACACCCAGAATTCGATCTCGATGATGCAGACCGCCGAAGGCGCGCTAGACGAGACCACCAATATTCTGGTGCGTATGAAGGATCTGGCCACCCAGTCGGCCGACGGCTCCTCCACCGACGACGACCGCACCGCAATGCAGTCCGAGTACGATGCACTGACCATGGAACTGAGCAACATCCTGTCGAACACCTCGTTCGGCGGCACCACCCTGCTGAGCACCAAGGCCGACTCGAAATTCAACGCCAAAGTGACCTTCCAGATCGGTTCGTCCAAAGGCGAAACCATGGACGTCGACCTGACCGCCGCCGGCGACAACTCGCTGACCCAGATGCACGCCGACATCGTCTCGGCCGCCGCCAACTACAAGTCGGACGGCACCGCTACCGCCGCCATCGGCACCGAAGTTGCCACCTCCACCGCCGCCAACGGCAACATCGACACGCTGAAAACCGCGATCGACTCCGTAGCCAAAGCCCGTTCCGCCCTGGGTGCTGCTTCGAACCGTCTGGACCACGTGTACAACAACCTGTCGAACGTATCGACCAACACCAAAAACGCCAGCGGCCGTATCATGGACGTGGACTTCGCTTCGGAATCCGCAGCCATGACCTCGAACCAGATGCTGCTGCAAGCTGGTACCGCAATGCTGAAGCAAAGCAACAGCCAGTCCTCGCTGGTTCTGTCCCTGCTGCAATAATAGCAAGGGCTTCCAGGGCGCTAGCGCGCCCGGGAGGACAAGAGCCAACCGGGCTTCCGGTTGGCTTTTTTCGTTTAAGCGCAAGATAAGATTGCTTTATGGCAATATACCGACTTACACCGATCAGCTCCTCGCTCAACATCCCCGAGCGGGTGATGCGCGAACAGCCTGGACAAGCGCCCCCCATCCCGCCGGTGGCCCATGTGCCGGGCGAGGAAGCCAGCTTCTCGCTGCCGCCCGGCCTGTCCCAGGCGCTGAACGGCGTGGCCGACGCGCAAGAAGCGGTACTGGTCCAGCAGGGCCTGAAGTCGCTCGCCAATGCGGCGCAGGCGCAGGCGGCCAATATGGCCGAGCCGGCCGCGCTGCGCCCCGATCAATTGCAGATGTCGCGCCAGCTGGTCTGGCAGCAGCCGGACGCCACCACCATGGCCATGTCATGGGCCATCATGGTGCGCACCTACGGCGAGCAGCGCGCCGCGCTGATGGAGCAGGCGCGCGGACGCCATCTGCCGTCCGGCCTGTTCATGGCCGAGCAGGGCCAGTCGGCCATGCGCGACGGCCGCGCCGCGCCCATGATGCTGAGCGAAATGGAATCCTGGCGTTTCGCCGTCTACGCCTGGGGCGCCGAGAAACTGGTGCTGCGCGTGGTCTCGCGCGACCCCGGCCAGCCCGACGAGCCGCGCCGCCGCCGCGCGCGCGTGGCGATCCGGCTGGAACTGTTTATTGAAGGCATGGGCAAGGTGCTGGTGCAGATGGAGCCGGCCGGCGACGGCGTGGTGCTCGAGATCGGCGCCAACCAGAACGCCACCATGCAGTTCATGCGCGACCTGCTGCCGGAACTGGCCGCCATCGTCAGCCGCAACGGCCTGGCCCTGGTGCGCTGCCACCTGATGCGCGAACTGGCGCCGGTGCGCGAGGAATACAACAACCCCACCCGGGTGCAGACCGCCATGCTGACCCAGTCCATCTTCAAGGCCATGGCCGAAACGGCCGTGCTGCTGTCGCAACCGCCGCAGCCCAAAGACCTGTTTTCCGAATCGGCCTGACGCGCACGCAGGCCCGGGCGGGCGGCGCGCCGCTTAGCCCACCGTGCCGATGATGCTCACTTCGCGGTTTTCCGGCACTTCATTGTAGGACAGCACACTCAGGCCGGGCGCGAACAGGCGCGCGTAACGCGCCAGCAGCGGACGGATCTGCGGCAGCACCAGCAGCAGCGGCGGCGTGGCCTGCTGCTTCATCTGCTCGCGCGCCACCGGCATGTTGACCTGCAGCTGGGCCAGCAGGTGCGGGTCGATCGGGTAGTTGTCCAGCACCACCTTGCCGCTCTGGCGGGCCTGGTTCAGGGAACCCAGCAGCATGTTCTCCAGCTCGCCGCCCAGGTTAAAGGCCAGCATCTCGGACTTCTGCCCGAACAGGCCGGTGACGATCTGGCGCCGCAGCGCGCAGCGCACTTCGGCCGCCAGCAGGATGGGGTCCTTGGTGGTTTCCGAGCTGTCGAGCAAGGTGGTGGCGATCGGCACGATGTCCTTCAGCGACACGCTTTCGGCCAGCAGCACGCGGAACACGCGCAGCAGCTGGGTGTGCGTGAGCGCCTTGTCCAGCGAAGCGGCCAGCTTGGGCGAGAGCGCCGTCAGCCGCTCCAGGATGGCGGGCACGTCCTCGTGGCGGAACAGCTCGGGCAGGTATTCGCGTATCAGCTTGGACACATGGGTGGCGATGGCGCTCGGCGCCTCCACCACCTGGTAGCCCAGGCCCAGCGCATTGGCCTTCTCGCTGCTCTCGATCCAGATCACCGGCATGCCGTAGGCCGGCTCCACCCCCGGTATGCCGTCGAGCTTGCCGTACACCGTGGGCGAAGGGATGGCCATCAGCCGGTCCGCGAACACCTCGGCCTGCGCCACCACGCTGCCGCTCAGCACCACCGCGTACTGCGAGGGCTTCAGGCCCAAGTCGTCGCGCACGGCGATCGGCGGCAGCACCATGCCCATCGATTCGGACAGGCTTTGCCGCACGCCGCGCACGCGCTTGGTCAGCGGCTCGCCGTGCGCCTTGTCGATCAAGCTCACCAGCTTGTAGCCCAGCGTGAGCTGCAGCGGCTGCACGGCCGGCAGGCTCTGCCACTCCAGCTCGGGCACCTTCTCCTCGCGCAGCGCGGCCTCGATGGCCTGCAGCGCGCTGGTGTCGGGCGCGGACACGCGCTTGCTCAGGCGCCAGGACACATAGCCCAGCACCGCCGCGAAGGTCATGAACATCAGCCACGGCATGCCCGGCACCACGGCCAGGATGGCCATCAGGCCGGCCGCGCCGCCGATCACGCTCGGCGAGGTCAGCAGCTGCTGCTTGACCGTGTCCTCGAAGTCGCCCGAATCGCTGATGCGGGTCACCAGGATGGCGGACGCGGCCGACAGCAGCAGCGCCGGGATCTGCGCCACCAGGCCGTCGCCGATGGTCAGCAGCGCGTACTGGCGGAAGGCGTCGCCGAAGGACATGTTCTGCATCAGCGAGCCGATGGCCACGCCGCCGACCATATTGATGATCAGGATCAGGATGGACGCCACCGCGTCGCCGCGCACGAACTTGGAGGCGCCGTCCATGGCGCCGTAGAAGTCGGCCTCCATGGCCACGTCCTTGCGGCGCGCCTGGGCTTTTTCCTGGTTGATCAGGCCGGCGTTCAGGTCGGCGTCGATCGCCATCTGCTTGCCCGGCAAGGCGTCCAGCGTGAAGCGCGCCGACACCTCGGAGATCCGCTCGGCGCCCTTGGTCACCACGATGAAGTTGATGATCATCAAAATCACGAACACCACCAGGCCGACCACGAAATTGCCGCCGATGACCACATTGCCGAAGGCCTCGATCACGCGGCCGGCCGCGCCCGTGCCTTCATGGCCCTTGAGCAGCACCACCCGGGTCGAGGCCACGTTCAGCGTCAGCCGCATCAAGGTGGTGGCCAGGATCACCGTCGGGAACACCGAGAAGTCCAGCGGCCGCTTGGCCGACACGCTGACCAGGATCACGATCAGCGCCAGCACGATGTTGAAGGTGAACAGCACGTCCAGCAGCACCGGCGGCAGCGGCAGGATGATCATCCCGAGGATGGCCATCACGAACAGCGGAGTGGCGAACTTGTGGCGGCGCAGCTCTGCGACGATACGGTTCAGGAAATTCATTACGGTATTACCTCACTCATGGAAGATGGCACGGCGACATCGGTCGGCAGGCCGGGCTCGGCATTGCGGCGCCCGGCGCGGAAAGCTTTCAGCTGCAGCACATAATTCAGCACCTGCGATACGGCCTGGTAGAGCTGCACCGGGATCTGCTGGTTGACCTGGCTGGTATTGTAAATGGCGCGCGCCAGCGGCGGCAGGGGCAGCACCTCGATCTGGTGCTCCTGCGCGATCTGGCGGATGTACAGCGCCATCTCGTCCACGCCCTTGGCCAGCACATAGGGCGCTTCGGCGCGCTGCTCGTCGTACTTGAGCGCCACCGCGTAGTGCTCGGGGTTGACGATCACCACGTCGGCGTTCGGCACGGTCTTGCGCGCGGCGCGCTGGGCCAGCGCGCGCTGCAGTTGGCGCACGCGCTGGCGCACTTCCGGCCGGCCTTCGCTGCTTTTGTATTCTTCCTTCAGGTCCTGCTTGCTCATGCGCTGGTTCTTGGCGTAGAAGAAGGCCTGGGCCGGCACGTCGACCAGCGCGAACAGGATGAACACCGACACCAGCGCCATCAGGCCGTCCAGCATCAGCGCCGAGCCGCTCAGCAGCGCTTCGTTGAGCGGCATGCCCTGCAGCCGCGTGTAGTCCTGCACGCTGGTGCTGCCGACATGCACCAGCACCCAGATCAGCACGCCGGACTTGGCCAGCGACAGGCCGAATTCGAAGACGTGCTTGCCGCCGAACAGGCGGCCCAGGTTGGCCACCGGGTTGAAGCGCTCCAGCTTGGGCTCCCAGTGCTTGCTGGAAAACACCCAGCCGCCCGGGATCAGGCCGCCCAGCACGATGGCCAGCGGCACCACGAACAGCGGCAGCAGCATCTTGATCAGCAGCGCCATCGACGAGCTGAAGACGATGGACAGGGTGTTGTCCAGGGAGCCCTGGCTGTCGAACTCGGCAAAGCTCAGGTGGAACAGCGCGCGGAAGTCGCTCAGATAGGACGGCAGCAGCCAGATGAACAGCTTGAGCGTGACCAGGATGCCGAGCGCGGTGGCCAGGTCGCGCGAACGCACCACCTGTCCCTCCTCGCGGGACTTCTTCAGCTTCTGCTGTGAAGCCTTTTCTGACTTGTCGCCGGTGCTGTTCTCAGCCATGGGCCACCTGCATCTGCTGCCGTATCATGTCCAGCACCCGCCCGGTCATGCGGATGTAGTGCTCGGGGATAAAGCGCACCACCTGGCCCAGCATCATCAGGCCGAATATGGTGATCACGGAAAAGCCCAGCGCGAACAGGTTCAGCGAGGGCGCCACCCGGTTCAGGAAGCCGAAGCCGACCTGCACCACCATGGTGGAGAAGACGATGGGTACGGCCAGCAGCATGGCGGCGGCGAAGATCCAGGCCACGTTCCAGGCCACGGTCTGCAGCAGCAGCGGGCTGTAGCCGCCGCCCAGCGGCCAGGCCTGGAAGCTGCCGCCGATGACGCCGGCGATGACCAGGTGGCCGTCGATGGCGAAAAACACAATAATCACCAGCATGGACAGCAGCGCCGACACCACGTCCGAGGACTGGCCGTTGACGGGGTCGTTCATCACCGCCATCGAGAAACCGATCTGGCTCGACACCAGGTAGCCCAGCACCATCATCACCGACACGCTGAAATGGAAGGCCAGGCCCAGCACGCCGCCGATCACGGCCTGCTCCAGCGTGGCCGCCACGCCCTGCATCGAAATGGGGTCGATCGCCAGCGCATTGCCGGTCAGCGGCAGCATCAGGATGGACAGCACCAGCGCGGTCAGCACGCGCACCGTCACCGGCACCAGGGCGTCGCCCAGCACCGGCGCCGCGCTCAGCATGGCGAGCACGCGCACGAAGGGCCACCACCAGGCATTGAGCAGCGGCAGCAACTGGGCCAATAGGGATTCCATGGCCGCTCCGCCCTACCCTACCAGTGTGGCGGCGCGGGTGAAGATGGACACGCAATAGTCCATCAGGTAGCCGGCCATCCAGCGCCCGGCCAGTATCAGCGCCAGCAGCGTGACCATCAGGCGCGGCAGGAAGCTCAGCGTCTGTTCGTTGATCTGGGTGGCGGCCTGCACCAGCGCCACCAGCAGGCCCATGATCAGGCCCGGCACCACCAGCACCAGCACCAGCACCATCACCACGTGCAGCGCCTCGACCACCAGGTCGACCGCGATATCGGGGGTCAGCATAGGTCGGCCCCCATCGCTAATAGGCCTGGATGCTCGTCACGAGCGTGTTGACGGTCAAGGTCCAGCCGTCCACCAGCACGAACAGCAGCAGCTTGAAGGGCAGCGAAATGACCAGCGGCGACAGCATCATCATGCCCATCGCCATCAGCACCGAGGACACCACCAGGTCGATGATGAGGAAGGGAATGAACAGCAGGCAGCCGATCTGGAAAGCGGTCTTCAGTTCCGACAGCACAAAGGCGGCCAGCTTGACGGTGAAGGCGTGGTCGGCCGGCTTGGCCACATTGTCCTCCCCGGCCAGGTGGGCGATCTGCTTGAGCGCGGCTTTGCTGGTCTGGGCCAGCATGAAGCGCGAAATCGGCCGCTCGGCGATCTTCAGCGCCTCCTGCAGGCCGATCTTGTCCTGGTCGTAGGGCACGAAGGCGTCCTTCCACACCTGGTCGCCGATCGGGCGCATCACCAGCAGCGTCAGGATCAGGGCCACGCCCGTCACCACGCGGTTGGGCAAGCCCTGCTGCAGGCCCAGGGCCTGGCGCAGCAGCGACAGCACGATCACGAAGCGGGTGAAGCTGGTCATCATCATGACCAGGATGGGCAGCAAGCCCAGCAAGGTCATGATGATCAGGATCTGGGTCTTGACCGTCAGTTCCGTGTTCGCCCCCGGCACCACATTGGCCAGCAGGTCGACCGCGTGCGCGGGGGCGCTCGCCAGCACGCAGGCGGCAAGCGCGCCTGCCGCGGCGCAGGCGCGGCGCGCAGCCAGCGTCATGGCGCCATCATGTCGAGATTCAGGCCGTCCAGGTCGATTACCTTCAAACCATAGTTTTCGCCCGCCACCACCACTTCGGCGCGGCCGATGGCGGTGCCGTTGACCTTGATGACCAGCGGCTCGCCGGCCAGCACGTCCAGCTCCACCACGCTGTCCGGGCCGATCGCCATCAGGTCCTGCAGCGAAATGCGGGCCGAGCCCACTTCCAGCGTCAGCGTGACGGGGATCTTGCGCATCATCTGCGGCAGGTCGCGGCGGCCGGAACCGCCGCGCGCCGGGGCCACGTCGGCCAGGTCGTTGCTGACCTGGTCGATGATCATTTCTTCCGACAGGTCTTCGAGCAGCGCGTCGCTGGTGCTGTTTGCGTTGATGTTCATCATGGAGTTAGTCGACGTCTTCAAAAGAGGTTAAACAGAGCTTGCCCTTGTGCTCGCTCACCGCGGCCGTGAACAGGCGCGAATCGTCCAGCAGCACTTCGGCGCGGTGCATGCTGATCGGGATCACGTCGCCGATGCGCAAGTCGAACAGGTTGCCCAGTTCCATTTCCTTGCTGACCAGACGGCCCTGCAGGCCCACTTGCAGGCGCGCGCCCAGCGGCGCCTGGTTGCGCGCGGCGCGGCGCGCGGTGTCGCGCTCGGGCTGCAGGCCGCGCAGCACGCTGGCCATCAGCTGCTTGTCGAGGGCGAACAGGAAGCGCCCGGTGAGCGGCTCCGTGCTAGCGCTGTCGGGGTCGCTGACCGTGACGGCGATGACCCAGCCGCCCTTGGCCGGCAGGCCGCCGCCGACCGGCTTGAAGCCCTGGCCGCCGGCCTCGGCCTGCTCCGCCGCGCCGGACGGCGCCGGCAGGTTGGAGGCCGGCAAATTCGATTCGATGCGCGCCGCCAGCGTGCCGGCCAGCTGCAGGCCCAGCACCACGGCCAGGCGCTCTTCGGTAGCGGTCACCTTCACCGCCGTTTCGTCGGCGGCGGCATTGCTCTTGGCGCGGCCGTAGCGGTAGTTCAGCACCGCCAGCAGCACCTTGCGCTCCAGCGAGAAGGCGATCTGCCCGGCCGGCGCCGAGAAATTGGACCAGCGCAGCGCGATCTCCTCGCCGTCCAGGCGGGCAAACGCCACGCTGTCGACCTGGAAGCTGCCCCAGTAGCGGCGGTTGACGTTGAGCCGCATGGCCTGGGCCAGATCTTCCTTGAGCTGGGCGGCAAAAGCCGGCAGCCGGTGCACAGGCCTGCCGAGCAGGCATGGGTCCAGAACTTGATGTTGCGCAGTCTGTTGTGTGATGGTCATTTCAGTGGTCTGGTCGGTACGCTACCGGTACGCTGGCGATACGCAGATTGTTGCACAACCGCATGCCATATCCTAGCTTAAATCGCAGCTGTTTAGCTAGGACGTTGTACCCGCCGCAGCGGAGCCGGAGTTTACAGCAAAACCGACACTATTGCTACGGATCAATAAAACGTTTTCTTACGGTAGGGCTTTACAGGAAAGTTGCTAACGGGTAAGCTTATTCATAGCATGACGGCCTTGCAGCCGCGATGCAACAAAAAAAGCCGCCGCTCGCTCCAACACCCGCTTAGTCCATGATTAAAAAGGAAATTCTGTCGTTTTCCCGCGCCACGCCGCAGTCCAGGCACGGCTTTTTTGTTGTTTCGCCGCACGCCGGCACGCCGAACTAATTTCCAGCATGTATCATTCTTCTGAGTCCGCTTTGAGACGCGTCGCAGCCGGAGATTTCCGCCGGGCACTGTCCGAATATGGCCGACATGGGGCTATGGTAGCCATGTGTAAGCAACGTTGCAATTAAGTGGAGGTAACATGGCTAATGAATTTGCCAGCCTGATTCAGGCGGATCTGGCTTCCCTGACAAACGCCGCCGCCGACCTGTCGGCCAGCAGCATCGCCCCTGCGGCCCAGTTCGGCGCGCTGCCGGGCGCAGCCGGCAACCACAGCTTCTCCTTCGCCCAATCGATGCGCGACGCCGTCACCCGCGTCAACGCCGACGACCAGATGGCGGCCCAGAAAATGGCCGACGTCGACGCCGGCCGCAGCGACGACCTGGTGGGCGCCATGCTGTCCAGCCAGGAGGCCAGCCTGTCCTTCTCGATGCTGATGCAAGTGCGCAACAAGGTCATGGGCGCGGTCGACGAACTCATCAAACTGCCGCTGTGAGGCCGCGCTGCCGCGGCAGCGCAGTCCGGCGTCTTCCCGTTTCGAATAAAACCTTTCCAAGCGAAAGCCCACAGTGATCAACACCATCAAGTCCGCTTTTGGACGCTGGCGCTCCGGCGACGGCGCCGCGCCCGCCCTGCCGCCCGCCCTGCTGAAGAACCTCACGCCCATCCTGCTGCTGGCCATAGGCGTGACCGCGCTGGTGCTGATGGTGCTGTGGAAAGACCAGTCGGCCTACAAGCCGGTGTTCGGCGCGCGCGAAAAAGTGGTGGCGGCCGACATGATGACGGTGCTGGACGGCGAACACATCCCCTACCGCGTGCACCCGGACAGCGGCCAGGTGCTGGTGCCCGAGTCCATGCTGGGCAAGGTGCGCATGCTGCTGGCCTCGAAAGGCGTGACGGCCCAGCTGCCGGCCGGCCTGGAGCTGATGGACAAGAACGACCCGCTGGGCGTGTCGCAGTTCGTGCAGGACGTGCGCTTCCGGCGCGGCCTGGAAGGCGAGCTGGCGCAGTCCATCATGACGCTGGACGCGATCGCCTCGGCGCGCGTGCACCTGTCCATCGCCAAGTCGACCTCCTTCGTCACCAGCGACGGCGACAAGTCGTCCGCCTCGGTGGTGATCGCCACCAAGCCGGGCCAGAAGCTGTCGCCGGAAACCATCGCCGCCGTGGTCAATATGGTGGCCGGCAGCGTGGCCAGCCTGAGCCCGGGCCGCGTCAGCCTGGTCGACCAGGCCGGCAACCTGCTGTCCTCGCACGTGGACCTGGCCGACGGCTTCGAATCCTCGGCCGCCACCAATGAAAACGGCAAGCGCCTGCAGGACGACATCCGCAACAATATCCGCGGCCTGCTCGGCCCCATCGTCGGCGAAGACAATTTCCGCCTCAGCGTGACGGCCACCGTGAACAACGACAAGGTCGAGGAAACGGTGGAGAAATACGGCGAGACGCCTAAGGTGACCAGCGAAGCCATGCGCGAGGAGCAGGACCGCAACCGCCTGGTGATGGGCGTGCCCGGCACCCTGTCGAACCGCCCGCCGGCGGCCGACGCCGGCAAGGCCACCGACCCCAACCAGCAGCCCGACGGCTCGGCCAAGAAAAACGCCACCACCCGCCAGTACGCCTATGACCGCAGCATCGTGCAGACCAAGCACGCGCGCGGCACGCTGGAGAAGCAAAGCATCGCCGTGGTGCTGGCGCAGGCCGCCGCGCCCTTCCCGAAGACCGGCTGGAGCGCGGCCGAACTGGCCAATATCGACAAGGTGCTGCGCAACGGCCTGGGCATCAACGCCGAGCGCGGCGACGCGCTGGTGGTCACCGCCATGAACTTCCCGCCCAAGGCCGCCGTCACCCCGTGGTGGCAGGAGCGCGACACCGTGGTCGACTTCAGCTCCTGGCTGACCTACGCGGTGGGCGCCCTGCTCGGCTATCTGCTGCTGCTGCGCCCCATCATGCGCCTGCTCACCGCGCGCTTCGCGCCGCCGGCGCCGGCCAATGTGGCGCTGCGCGGCAACGCCAGCGGCCGCTCCGGCGCCACCGCCGAAGCCACCGTGGTGGGCGGCCAGGCGGCCGGCGCACCGGGCGCCCAGCCCGCCCCCGGCGCGCCCGCGCTCGGCACGCCGGACGGGCTGCTGGCGGAAGGCCAGGCCCAGACGCTGGAAGGCCAGCCGGCCGCCAAGCCGGGCATGCCGGTGGTGCCGCTGCTGGAAAACTACGATCTGCCGCCGACCGGTTCCTCGGTCGACGTGATGGTCGATCACCTGAAGATTCTGGCCGAAAAAGAGCCGGAACGCGTAGCCGAAGTCGTCAAACAATGGATGCAGAAAAATGGCCGATCTCAATAACGAACTGCCCGACGGTACGGGGCTGACCCCGGTTGAACAGGCCGCCATCGTGCTGCTGAGCATAGGCGAGGAGCCGGCCGCCGCCGTGCTGCGCTGCCTGTCGCGCGAGGAGCTGCTGGAGGTGACCCAGGTGATGTCGCGCATGAGCGGCATCAAGGTCGAGGCGGTGAAGACCGCCATGCAGTCCTTCTTCGACGACTACCGCGAACAGTCCGGCGTGCACGGCGCCTCGCGCGCCTACCTGAAACGCTCGCTGGACCTGGCGCTGGGCAACGATATCGCGAATACCGTGCTCAACAACATCTACGGCGACGAGCTGCGCCCGAAAATGGCGCGCCTGCAGTGGGCCTCGCCGAAATGGCTGGCGGAATATATTGCCAACGAGCACGTGCAGATGCAGGCCGTGTTCCTGGCCTTCCTGCCGCCGGCGCTGGCCGGCCAGATTATCGACGCGCTGCCGCTCGAGGGCCGCGACCTGGTGCTGCTGAACCTGGCCCGCCTGGACGAGATCGACCGCGACCTGCTGCAGGAGCTCGACGAGCTGGTGGACCGCTGCCTGGGCAGCTTCGACAGCCAGAGCACCAGCGTGGAAGGCATACGCCAGACCGCCGAGATCCTCAACCGCCTGCCGGGCAACCGCGCCCAGATCGTGGAACTGCTGCGCGCGCACGACCCGGAAGTGGTGAACCAGATCGAGCTGTCGATGTACGACTTCCTGATCCTGTCGACCCAGACCGAGGCCACGCTGTCGCGCCTGATCGAGGAAGTGCCGCTGGAGCAGTGGGCCATCGCGCTCAAGGGCGCCGAGCTGGCGATCCGCGACGCGGTGCTGAAAACCATGCCGAAACGCCAGGCCCAGGCCTTCGAGGACATGATGCGCCGCGCCGGCCCCGTGCCGATGTCGCGCATCGAACAGACGCGCCAGGAAATCATGGCCACCGTCAAGGCGCTGGCCGACGCCGGCGAGGTCGAAGTGCAGCTGTTCGCCGAAACGGTGGTTGAATGATGAAGCAATTCCGCCCCTACCGCTTCCCGCCCCTGTCGCAGTTCGCGCCGCCGCCCAGCCGCGGCAGCGGCAGCGCCGGCCTGAGCACCGACAGCGCCCAGTGGCAGGCCTCGGTCAGCGAGGGCTTCGAGCAGGGCCAGCGCGACGGCTACGAGATCGGCCTGCAGCGCGGCCAGGAGGACGGCTTCGAGGCCGGCCGCAACGCCGGCTTCGAGCAGGGCCGCGAGGAAGGCCGCAACGAGACCCTGGTCGGCTTCGACACCATGGCCCGTCCCGTCGAGTCCATGCTCAAGGGCCTGAAGAAACTGCGCGCCGACTACCGCGCGGCGCAGCGCAAGGAAGTGGTGGACCTGGTGGCCAAGGTGGCGCGCTCGGTGATCCGCGCCGAGCTGGCGCTGCAGCCGGTGCAGATCATGGCCCTGGTCGACGAGACCCTGGCCTCGATGCCGCCCACCCGCGAGGACATCGACGTCTACCTGAACCCGGAAGAACTGAAGCGCATCGCCGATCTCGACCCCAAGCGCACCAAGCGCTGGAACCTGATCCCGGACGCCCGCCTCGACATCGGCGAGTGCCGCATCCGCGCCGGCGACAATGAAGTTGATGCCGGATGCCATCAACGTCTTGCTGCTGTCATGGAACAGGTCGATAATCAACTGCAGGCCGCCGATGGCGGCGACGAGTCCGAAAGCGAAGAATGATAGCCGATGCCTTGCGCAAGCTGGAGCTGGACGCTGTCCCCATGGCCACCCCGACCGGGCGCCTGGTGGGGGCGTCCGGCCTGCTGCTGGAAGCCATGGGTTGCCCCATGCACACAGGCCAGCGTTGCCAGATTGAAACTGTCAGCGGCGAATGGCTGGATGCGCAAGTAGTCGGCTTCCGCGACAAGCTGTCCTTCCTCATGCCGTTCAAGAAGGCGGTGGGCCTGACCACCGGCGCGCGCGTGATGCCGTCGCCGGAAAAAGTCAGCCTGACCATCGGTCCGGGCTGGCTGGGCCGCATGGTCAACGGCCTGGGCGAGCCGATCGACGGGCTGGGCAAGCTGGGCGGCGACTTTCCGCTCGAGTACACCCCGCCCCGCATCCATCCGCTGCGCAAGAAGCCGGTCACCGAACCGCTGGACGTGGGCGTGCGCGCCATCAACGCCATGCTGACCTTGGGCAAGGGCCAGCGCGTGGGCCTGATGGCCGGCTCCGGCGTGGGCAAATCCGTGCTGCTGGGCATGCTCACGCGCCAGACCGTGGCCGACGTGGTGGTGGTGGGCCTGATCGGCGAGCGTTCGCGCGAGGTGCGCGAATTCGTCGAGATGTCGCTCGGCCCCGAGGGCCTGCGCAAGGCCGTGCTGGTGATTGCCCCGGCCGACGAATCGCCGCTGATGCGCATCATGGCCACCGAACTGTGCCATTCGATCGCGGCGCACTACCGCGACCAGGGCAAGAACGTGCTGCTGCTGGTGGACTCGCTGACGCGCTACGCCATGGCGCTGCGCGAGCAGGCCCTGGCGCTGGGCGAGCCGCCCGCCACCAAGGGCTATCCGCCGTCGGTGTTCTCGGCCCTGCCGCAGCTGGTGGAATCGGCCGGCAACGGCGAAAACCCGAACGGCAGCATGAGCGCCATCTACACCGTGCTGGCCGAGGGCGACGACCAGCAGGACCCGGTGGTCGACACCGCGCGCGCCATCCTGGACGGCCACATCGTGCTCACGCGCGAGCTGGCCGAGCGCGGGCACTATCCTGCCATCAACATCGCCGCCTCCATCAGCCGCTGCATGAACCAGGTGATCAGCAACGAGCACATGCTGGCCGCGCGCGCACTGAAGGCGTCGATGGCGCGCCACGACCGCGTGCGCGACCTGATCCCGCTGGGCGCCTACGTGCCCGGCGCCGACCCGGTGACGGACAAGGCGGTCAACCTGCACCCCCATGTTGAAGACTACCTGTGCCAGGGCACCAAGGAAGCGGCGCCCTATGCGGCATGCGTAAGCACTCTGGAAAGGCTGATGGCATGACCCAGTCCCCGAAAAACCCGTCGCACATGATACGCAACCTGTCCACGCTGGTGGACCTGCGCACCACCGAGGTCCAGCGCCTGCAGTCGGAAATGGCGGCCAAGGAAAGCGTGCGCGAACGCTACCAGAAGAACCTGGACCGGCTCACCGGCCTGTACCAGAACAGCGGCGCGAGCGGCAAGCTGCCGATGGCGCTGGCATCCAACTGCGGCGACTACAAGCAGGCCGTGATGCAGATGGCCGACAGCCACCGCCTCGACCTGAACATGCACGAGGCCGACATGGCGGTGTCGCAGCGCGCCCTCACCGCCGCCTTCGTCAAGCGCGAAGTGCTGGGCCAGGTGCTGCAGAAGAAGCAGCAGGCCGCCGTGCACCATGAACGCGCGCAGGAACGCAAGCAGCATGACGAACTGGCAACGCAACTGTGGTTGCGCAGTCAAAAACCCGGCTAATCCACAAAAATTTCATAGGGAAACATTTTCGGTCGCCTGTTAGCACTGTACACTTCCCTCTAATTTCTCCGGAGCACACATCATGGCAACCACCGTCCCAGGCAGCAGTAGCCCAGACTACCCGGCTTATATGGCCACGCAGCTGGCGACCCGCTACACGGAAGCCTCGCAGACCCTGCTCGACACCAAGACCAAGGCCGCCGCCGACGGCGTCAGCGGCGTCAGCAAGCTGAGCTCGGCGATGAGCACCTTCAGCAGCGCCCTGCTGGCCCTGTCCGGCAAAAAAAGCGTGCTGGCCAATACGGCCTCTTTCGGCAGCGATATCGGCACCGCCACCGCCGGCCCGGCCGCCGCCGCCGGCACCTACAGCTTCTACGTTGAACAGCTGGCCACGGCCGGCCAGGTGGCCTACGGCGGCATCACCGACACGGTCGCCGCCGGCAGCGGCAGCCTGAACGTGGTGCTGGCCGACGGCACCAATTTCAACGTCAACCTGGTCAACGCCGACAAAAACCTGGACGGCACGCTGACGGCGCAGGAGGTGGCGACCGCCATCAACCTGGCGGCCGACAACGACTCCAGCGTGACCGCCTCGACCCTGACCGTCAACGGCGCCACCACCCTGGTGCTGACCTCGAACGCCACCGGCAAGGACAATGCCGCCTCCATCGACGCCAGCGGCGTGACCAACCTGGCGCTGAAGGGCATGCTGCAAGACGCCAGCAAGCAGACCCAGATCGTCACCGCCCAGAACGCGGTGGTGTGGCTGGGCGCGCCGGACGGCAATCCGCTCAGCCAGAACCGCATCGAGCAGGCGTCCAACACCTTTGCCGTGGTCAACGACGTCAAGATGACCTTCACCAAGGCCCAGACCGGCGGCGTGCCCGCCACGCTGACCGTGGCGGCCGACAACGCCGGCACCAAGAACAATGTGCAGTCCTTCGTCGACGCCTACAACGCGCTCAACAAGGTGCTGGACGAGCTGACCTTTGTGGGCGACACCCCGAACAACAAGCCGCCCGGCCCCTTCGCCAACGACGCCGGCCTGAAGGCGCTGCGCAGCCGCATGCAGGATATGCTGCGCAAGAGCACCGACGGCGTGAGCCTGCCGGTGTTCGGCATCACCGCCCAGCGCGACGGCAGCCTGGCGGTCAAAGCCGACCGCCTGGCCACGGCCATCGCCGCCAACCCGGCGGCGCTGGACAAGATCTTCGGCACCAGCAGCCTGAACAACACGTCCGCGCTGCTGGGCGGCCTGGACAAGCTGATCAGCACCTGGACCAACAGCGTCGACGGCCACATCGGCGAACGGCGCCAGACCAACGAACGCCTGCAGCGCACGCTGACCGACCGCCAGGACGCGCTGGACAGCCTGTTCAACAACTCCTACAAGCGCTATCTGCAGCAGTTCACCGCCCTGCAGTCGCTGCAAAACCAGATGTCCCAGAACACCGGCCTGTTCTCCGCCCTGTTCGCCGACAGCAAAGACTCGTAACCGGGCGCCGCGCCCACACCAGAGAATATGATGAACCAGGAAGCCTATAGCAGTTACCACTCCGTCAATCTGGACGCGCAGACGGCGCGCGCCTCGCCGGTCGAGCTGGTGCTGGTGCTGACCGACGGCTTGCTGGAGGAGCTGGCGCGCGCGCGCGGCCACGTGGTGGGCAAGCGCTACGAACTGAAGGCGGCCAGCCTGAACAAGTGCACCGAGATCATCAATGGCCTGTCCAGTTCGCTCGACTACGACCAGGGCGGCGAAGTGGTGGCCAACCTGGGCCGCCTGTACGACTACTGCGTGGCGCGCCTGTACCGCGCCGGGGTGGACATGGACCCGGCCATCATCGACGAGATCGTCGGCCTGCTGACCACCATCAAGCAAGGCTGGCTCGGAGTGCAGGCCAAGAATGGATAGGCAACAGGCATTGCTGCAAATGGCGCAAAAAATGAGCGCCGCCACCGCTTCCTCGGACTGGAATGCGCTGGCGGCGATTAATACGTTAATGGCCGCCTCGCTGCCGGCCATGGCGGCGCAAGGCCCGTGGAGCCCGGCCGAGCGCGCCGCGCTGGCGGCGCTGCGCCAGCTGCACCGCCAGGCCGAGCACTGCGCCGGCCTGGCCAGCGCCGAGCTGGCGGCCAAATTGGCCGAAATGCAAGCGAACAAGGAAGGCTGGATGGCCTATGCCATGACCAGCGGGCACGAGCCCAGCGAAACAATCCGCGGCGAAGCTGCGGTCACCGGAACCACTGCATGACTATGATCTCAAATGGCGCCCCAGGCGCCCCCACCGCTGCCCCGTCCCTGCTGGACACCGCAGCCCCGGCCGCAGGCGCGGGCGATGCCGCGCTGGCCTTGCTGGGCGCGGCCCTGCCCGGCGCAGCCGCCGTGGCGCTGCCGTTGTTTTCCCAGCTGCTGGGCGAGGCCGAACCGGCCGCCGATGGCGGCGCGGCGGACGCCGGCGCCCCGGCTGCAGATGAGGGCGCGGACAGCGCCGGCGCCGGCAACGCCGGCCTGGACGCCATGAACGCCATGCTGGCCCTGGTCCTGCCGCCGACCGCCGGTCCGGCCGCCGCACCGACGGCCGCCCCAACCTCCGCACCGGCGTCCGGTCCCGGCCCGGCCGCCGGCGCAGGCATCGCCGCCGTGGGCGCGGCCGGCAGCGCCGCCTATGGCGCCCAGCCTGCCGGCGCCTACGCCGCCACCAGCGCCCCAACCGGTGCGCCCACCTGGGCGCCAAGCGGCGCGCCGCAAGCGGCCGCCCCGACCTTCGCACCCAGCGCCGCGCCAGGCGCGGTGTCCGGCAGCGCCGCCCCCACCGCGGCACCGTCCGCCGCCAGCGCCGCCCCGGTCCAGCCGCAGTTTGCCGGCGCAGCCGCCTACACCGCCAGCGCCGCGCCGTCGGCTGCGCCTGGCGCAGCGCCGTCCGCCGCGCCCGCTTCGGCCGCCACCTATTCCGCGCCAACGGCAGCGCCTACCGCCGCTCCCACGGCGGCAGTGCAGCAGGCGGCCCAGCAAGCCGCGCGCGAACAGCGCGCCGCCTACCTGGCCGCCACCGCCGCCCCGAGCTCCGCGCCAACCTCCGCTCCCAGCGCAGCGCCTGCGGCGCAGGCAGCCATTCCGGCTGCCCTGCAGCAGGCGGCCGACCAGCTGCTGCAAGGCCAGCAGCGCAGCACCATGCAGCGCGCCGACCTGGGCACCATCAGCGGCGCGGCCCTGGCGGCCGGTGCGGCGCCGGGCGGCGCGGCCATCGCCGTGGCCGGCGACAGCGCCGCGCAGGCCGGCGGCGGCAACGCCGGCAGCAATGCGGGCGGCAGCGCCGGCGGCTTCGGCGCCATCCACCAGCTCAACGCTGCGGCGGCGGCCCAGCCCGCCGGCGGCGACGCCGTGCGCCTGGCCGGCTCCCCCGAGCAATGGCAGCAGCCGCTGCGCGACGCCCTGGGCGACCGCCTGCAGCTGACGCTGCAACGCAATAACGACCATGCCGTGATCCGCCTGGAGCCGCCGAACATGGGCACCATCGAGATCTCGATCCGCCACAGCGCCGGCGCGCTGCAGGTGAACTTGTCGGCCAACAACAGCGAAGTGCTGCGCCAGCTCAACACCATCGGCGACAGCGTGCGCCAGGACCTGTCGCAGCGCAACTTCAGCGATGTCGCCGTCACCGTGTCGGCCTCGCCGCGCGGCGGCAGCCAGTCGCTGGCCGACGGCGGCTCCGGCCGCCAGCAGGGGCAGAACCAGGAACAGCGCGGCCCCGGCCGCGCCCTGGGCGATGACGAGGCTGCCGCCCCCACCTTTGCCATGACGACCGAACGGGAGTAAGGAATAGATGAATAAAAAACTGGTGATAGCGATGGTGGGCGTGCTGCTGCTGGGCGGCGGCGTGGCCGGCGGCGCAGTGTGGTACATGGGCAAGCAGGCCGCCACCGGCGGCGAAGGCAAGGCCGTCAAGCACGAGGAGCCCAAGGCCGAGACCGAACCACCGAAATATATCACTGTGGAAAAGGTGATCGTCATGCTCAAGCGCGGCGAAGGCGAGGTCGTGACGCACTATCTGTCGGCCGACCTGGTGGTGGCCA
The DNA here is from genome assembly GCF_059419605.1 of Pseudoduganella sp. GW821-FHT05F09. NCBI lineage: Bacteria > Pseudomonadati > Pseudomonadota > Betaproteobacteria > Burkholderiales > Oxalobacteraceae > Pseudoduganella > Pseudoduganella sp. GW821-FHT05F09. The sequence goes on along the minus strand of NZ_JBWKSD010000001.1, from coordinate 454,640 downwards.
CCACGGCCAAGCAGGAGAAGGAATGCAAGGAACATCTGCCGCTGTTGCGCAGCGTGGCCGTCAAGGCGCTGTCCGGGCTGCCGATGTCGAAAGCGGCGACCATGTCGATCGACCAGTTCGCCGACGAGCTGAACAAGGCATTCGACGAGACCTACGCCAAGGACAAGCGCGAGCGGCCGTTCTCGGAAGTGATGATCGGGAAACTGATCCTCGAGTAGGCGTGGCTGGCATCGGTTGGCCGTAACAAGTGGGGCGGGCATGGCATATATAGAGCAATACGCAGACAGCTACGCCGAGAGCTATGGCGCGGCGGGCAGCACGCCCGCGGCGCACAGCGTGGCCGACGAGCAGAAATACCTGCTGTCGTATGCGCCGCTGGTCAAGCGCATCGTGCGCCAGCTCAATTCGCAGATCGCCGGCGCCATCGACCGCGACGACATGGAGCAGATCGGGCTGATGGGCCTGCTTGAGGCGCTGCGCCGCTACGGCGTGCCGGACGGCGCCTTCGGCAGCTACGCCAGCCTGCGCATCCGCGGCGCCATCCTCGACGAGCTGCGCCGGCAGGACTGGCGCCCGCGCGCGGTGCGCCAGCACAGCCACAAGCTGCGCGACGCGGTGCGCGAGCTGACCCGCAAGCTGGGGCGCGAGCCGGACGAGCGCGAAATCATCGACGGCCTGGGCATCAGCCCCGAGGACTACCAGGCCTACCAGCTCGATGAAAGCGCCGAGATGATGGCCAGCTTCGACGAAGTGCTGCAGGACACCGTCAGCCCCGGCGGCGACACCGCGCCCAGCCCGGAAGACCAGCTGGTGATGCGGCGCTCGCTGGCCCAGGCGCTGGGCGGCCTGGACGAGCGCGAACAGCGCGTGGTGCAGATGTATTACGAATTCGAGCTGAGCTACAAAGAAATTGCCGCCGTGCTGGACCTGACCGACGCCCGCGTCTGCCAGCTCAACAAGGCGGCCCTGAATAAAATGAAAGCGGTGCTGCAAAGCGCCTGATAGACCATGACGCGGAAAGGCGTAACATCATGCAGCAAATAATCGGTATCTTAATCGTATTCGGCAGTGTGTTCGGCGGCTTCTTCATGATGGGCGGCGCCTTCCACCAGATCTGGCAGCCGATCGAACTCATCGTCATCGCCGGCTCCGGCCTGGGCGCCCTTGTGATCGGCAATCCCACCCACGTGCTGAAGGAGATGATGACGCAGGTCAAGAAAATCATCACCCGCAAAAAGTACGACTCGGAGTTCCAGCGCCAGTTGCTGCTGCTGATGTATGAACTGCTGCAGCTGGCCGCCGGCGGCCTGAAGGCGCTCGACGCCCACGTCGAGGCGCCCAAGGACAGCCCGCTGTTCCAGCGCTACCCGCTGGTGCTGGAAGAGCCCAAGCTGCTCGCCTTTATCGTCGACAACTTCCGCCTGATGGCCATGGGCAAGATCAACGCGCACGAGCTGGAAGGCGTGCTGGAGCAGGAACTGGAAGCCATCCACGAAGAGCTGAACCAGCCGGCCAAGTCCATCGCCAAGATCGGCGAGGCGATGCCGGGCTTCGGTATTCTGGCCGCCGTGCTGGGCATCGTGATCACCATGAACACCGTGTCCGAAGGCGCGACCTCGGGCGAGATCGCCGAACACGTGGGCGCGGCCATGGTCGGCACCTTTATCGGCATTTTCCTGTGCTACGGCTTCCTCGACCCCATCGCCAACGTGATGAAGCAGCTGGTCAACCAGGAAGCGTCCAACAAGGAATGCGTGAAAGTGGTGCTGGTCACCCACGTGGCCGGCAAGCCGCCGCTGCTGGCGATCGACGCCGGGCGCCGCCTGGTGCCGCTGAACATCAAGCCGAGTTTCGCCCAGCTGGAGCGCTGGATCAACGAGCTGGAAGGCCGCGACAGCGAGCCTGAGTCCGGATCGCGCCGTGGAGGTGGCCGTGCAAAAGCCGCATGAGAAACATGAACAGACCATCGTCAAGCGCGGCGGCGGCAAGCATGCGCATGACGACCACGGCGGCGCCTGGAAGGTAGCCTTCGCCGACTTCTGCCTGGCGCTGATGTGCTTGTTCCTGGTGCTGTGGCTGATGGCGGCGCGCAATACCGAAAGCCTGCAGCACATCCTGACCGAGGCCGACGGCAACAAGACCGACCAGGGCAAGGGCGTGATGCCGGAGCAGGTGGGCGGCCCGCGCGGCAGCCTGATCGAGCGCTTCCCCATGCCGCGCAGCGGCAAGAACGACTCGCCCGGCCAGGCCCTGGCCAGCGGCGAGAACGCCTCCGAGGTGCCGGACAAGGTCAGCTATGAAACCCCGGGCGAGCTGCACAAGCTGGCCAAGGCGCTGGCCAAGCTGAGCGCCGAGACCGGCCTGGCGGCCAACCTGGAGTCGGTGATCACCCCCTACGGCCTGCGCGTGATGCTGCACGACACCGACAAGCAAGGCATGTTCGTGCGCGGCTCGGCCGTGCCGACCGACCGCTTCGCCAACCTGCTGAAAAGCATGGGCCCGCTGTTCGAGCGCATGGAAAACCAGATGCTGGTGGTGGGCCACACCGACGCCGTGCAGTACAGCGACACCGGCTATTTCGCCTATTCCAACTGGACGCTGTCGTCCAACCGCGCCATGGCGGCGCGCTCCATGCTGCTCTCGGGCGGCATGCGCAAGGACAGCGTGCTGCAGGTGGTGGGCATGGCCGACCGCGCGCCTATCGACACCCAGAAGGCCGACGCCGGCGTGAACCGCCGCATCGAACTGCTGATACTGACCACGGCCCAGGCCAAGGCGGTGTCGTCCATGTTCGGCATGCCTGGCAGCAAGAATATGATGGAAGGCGAGATCGACACCGCGCTGCCGGATGCCGAATCGCTGCAAAAGCTGCGCAACAAGCTGGGGCCGGAAGGCAAATACGGGACCGGGCGAAATGCGAACTGAACATTTACTTCGCGTAGCGGCGTAAGGCGGGTTACTATGCAAACTTCCAAGACCAGGGGTCAACGTATGAGAATTTCGACTGGCGGCGTGGACGGCGTAGCCGTGCAGCGGGTGGCCGACAGCGCGCCGGCCGACGGCGCGCACGCCCCCGCCCGGGCGCCCGCCGCGCCCGAACTGCAATCGGCCGTGCTGCAGCCGGCGCTGGCCGCGCTGAAAGCCATGCCCGAGGTGGACCACGAGCGCGTGGCCGAGCTGCGCGACGCCCTGGCCAAGGGCGAGCTGCCCTTCGACCCGGACAAGCTGGCTGGCCTGATCCAGCGCTTCCACGGGAGCGACAAGTGAGTTCAGTAGCAAGTCCAGCCACGCAGGCAGCCGCCCCGACGCGCCAGCAAGCCATGCAGCAGCTGCTTGACGGCGTGGCGCTGGACATGGCGGCCTACGCGGAACTGCACGACTTGCTGGAACAGCAATTCGACGCGGCCGTGCGCCACCAGCGCGCCCGCCTGGAGGAAATCGCCGCCACGGTATCGGCCCTGGTCGACGCCATGGACGCGCGCCGCGCCCAGCGCGTGCAGTGCGCGGTGCAGCTGCTCGGTCCCGAACCGTCGATGGAGCGGGTGTTCGCGCTGCTCAAGCCCGAGCCGCGCGCGCGCCTGGAGCAGCAATGGCAGCAGCTGGAACTGCGCGTGCTCGAATGCAAACGCCTGGGCAAGCGCAACAGCGAATTGCTCGTCAACCAATACACCATCATGCAGCGCGTGCTGCATGGAGAGGACCAGCTCTATGAGCCGGCCTGACATGCTGCGGCCCATGCCGGCCACCGCCGCCACAGCCGCCACGGCGGCCACCGCCAGCAATATGCGGCCAACGGCCAGCCTGTCCACCCTGGGCGGCTTCAGTGCAGGCGGCGCAGGCGGCTTTGGCGCCGCCTTCCGCCAGGTGCAGGGCGAGGTGGCCGCCACCATCCAGGGCGGCTGGGGCGCTACGGCCGGCAGCCAGGACAGCGCCCTGCCCTCGCAGGCGATGAGCACGGCAGCCGCCGCGCTGCGCGCCCGCGCGGCCGGCGCCATCGACAATCTGAACAACAGTGTGAACGGCAGCGCCACCACGGCCGACCAGCAGGAATTCCTCGCCAGCATACAGCCGTGGGCCGCCGACGCCGCCAAACGCCTGGGCGTGGCGCCGGAACTGGTGGCCGCGCACGCGGCGCTGGAATCGGGCTGGGGCCAGCATCCCGTGGGTAACAGCAATAATCTGTTCGGCATCAAGGCCGGCGGGCAATGGCAGGGCGCGGTCGCGTCCGCCACCACCACCGAATACGAACAGGGCGTGGCCCTGAAGAAGGTCGAGCGCTTCCGCAGCTATCCCGACCAGGCCGCCGCCTTCGACGACTACGCCAGCACCCTGCTGGCCAATCCGCGCTACCAGTCGGCGCTCAACACCGGCAGCGACGCGCGCGCCTTTGCCAGCGCGCTGGCGCGCGGCGGCTACGCCACCGACCCCACGTATGCCGACAAGCTCAGCAAGCTAGCCGGCAAAGTCCAACAGATGAAAAATCATTTGGGTGACTGAATGGACACGGGCAAATCGGCGGGTTCCACCGTTCCAGCGCCCGTCACCCGCGCCTTGATCACATTGCCGTTGTTGTTGCGCACCCGTATCAGCGCGCCGCGCGCGCCCGGATCCAGCGCCTCGCCCGCCATGCTGACCTCGATCTGCTCGTTGCGCGCCACGATGCGCACCGCCTCGCCGCGCTTGACCAGCAGCTGCGCCGTCAGCATGTTCTGGCGCAGCAGCTCGCCGCTGCGCAGCGCCCGGCGCGCCGACATGCCTTCCAGCAGCGCCAGGTCGGACACGGCGTCCGGCACCAGGCTGATATCGCGCCGCTCCAGCGCCACGTCGGCCGCCTCGACGGCCCGCCCGCTGGGCACCTCGGCCGCCATCACCGCCACCCGCGCCGTGATCTTGGCGCGCACCACGAACTCGTATTTCCAGCCGCCCTCGCCCGGGCAGCTGGCCACCAGGCGCAGCCGCGTGGCCTGGCGCGCGTCCAGCACCCCCACCGCCACCGGCGCCGGGCAGGCCGGCAGCACCCGGCTGGTGCGCACCGCCGCCACCTCGAATTCGGGCTCGGCCAGGCCGCTGGCGTCGGCCTGGCGCAGCAAGGCCTCGCGCGCCGTTTGTTCCACCAGCGCCACAGTCTGCTCGGGCGTGACGGCCGCTTCGCCAAATATTGGCACGGCAATCGCCAACGCGGCAATAAACGGATGTAAAATGGGATTGTTGAACATGGGCAATACCTTTACTATGTGGGCTGAGGCGCGCGCTTGCGTCCGGCCGCCATTTTACATGGGCAACGAATCTATGACAGGAGGGAATAATGGGCATTAATTTCAAAGACGCACTTGGCCTGCACGGCGATGCGCTCCATTTGCGTGCCGAACGCACGCGCATCCTGGCGTCGAATATTGCCAATGAGAACACACCGGGCTACCAGGCCCAGGACATGGATTTCGCCGCCACGCTGGCCCAGACCCAGGCGCTGCAGACCGGCGAGCCGGAACTCGATGCGGACGGCAACGCACTTTACCGCGTACCTTACCACCCTACCCGCGACGGCAACACCGTCGAGATCGGTGTCGAACAGGCGGCCTTCTCGCAGAACGCGAGCGACTTCCAGACCAGCTTGACCTTCATCAATATGAAGCTCAAGGGCCTGGCCAAAGCGATCAATGGTCAATAACCCGGCCAAGCACCCGGCCGATAGGGCATCCCCATGAGCTTCAAAGACATTTCCCAGATCGCCGGTTCGGCGATGGCGGCGCAGACGGTGCGCCTGAATACCGTGGCCAGCAACCTGGCCAACGCCGACTCGGTGTCCGGCAACGAAAACCAGACCTACCGCGCGCGCAAGCCGGTGTTCGCGGCCGTGATGAACGAGGGCGCCAACGCCGACAACGGCGGCCGCGTGCAGGTGCTGGACGTGGTCGAGAGCAGCGAGCCGCTGCGCAAGGCCTACGAGCCGGGCAATCCGCTGGCCAATGCCGAGGGCATGGTGTACTACCCCAACGTCAACCAGGTGGCCGAGATGACCGACATGATGTCGGCCTCGCGCGCCTTTGAAACCAATGTGGAAGTGCTGGGTCGCATCCGCTCCATGCAGCAGTCGCTGCTCAAACTCGGTGAAGGTTAAGCCATGCAAACGAATTTCTTCTCCAATACACCGGCCACCCAGACCGCCGGCTCCAATCCGCTGGCCAACGGCAGCGAAACGTCCACCATGTTCACCAAGCTGCTGGTGGCCCAGATCCAGAACCAGGACCCGCTGTCGCCCAGCGATCCGAGCCAGTTCATCAGCCAGCTGACCCAGCTGTCGCAGACCGAAGCGCTGCAGAACGTGGGCAATCTGACCAGCGCCAACGCCAGCATCCTGCAAAGCATGCAGGTCCTGGCGCTGGGCGCGCAGGTGGGCTCGGACGTGCAGGTCGCGTCCACCTCGGTGGAGCTGGACAGCGCCAAGGTCAAGGGCGAGATCACGCTGGCGGCCAGCAGCAACAAGACCACCCTGGTGCTGACCGGCCTGGACGGCAAGGAACACAAGATCGAACTGGGCGCGCAGTCCAGCGGCGCGGTGCCCTTCGCGCTCGACCCGCAGGCCCTGGGCCTGCCGGCCGGCAACTATAAGATGCGCGTGGAAACGAGCAGCAAGGAAGACGCCTCGATCGACCTGATCGGCCGCCTGAACAGCGTGCGTCTCGGTTCCGGCGGCGCGGTGGTGCTCAATGTGGCCAACGTCGGCGAGACCTCGCCGGCTTACATCACCGCCTTCAACGGCAAGGCCGGCAGCGCCGTCGCCAGCAACTGAAGCACCGCTTTACAACATTTGTTAATCAAGCAAGCAAGTACAACTCAGTACACCACGAAAGGTATCCGCCATGAGTTTCGATATCGCACTGTCCGGCATCCAGGCAATTAACCAGCAACTGGGCACCATCTCCAACAACATCGCCAATGCGGGTACCTATGGCTTCAAGTCCAGCCGCGCCAACTTCGCGTCGCAGTACGCGGGCGACCAGGCGACCGGCGTGCAAATCGGCTCGGTGACCCAGTCGATCGGCAAGAACGGCGGCGTGGTCAACACCGGCATCGGCCTGGACGCCGCCATCAACGGCCGCGGTTTCTTCGTCACCAAGGACATCCAAGGCCAGAACAACTACACCCGCGTCGGCATTTTCCACGCCAGCACCGAGGGCTACCTGGTCGACGCGTCGGACCGCCGCGTGCAGGGTTTCTCCGTCACCCCGCCCTCCACCACCCTGGGCCCGATGGGCGACCTGAAGGTGCCGACCGGCCAGATCCCGGCCGTGGCCAGCACCAACCTGAAATACGTCAGCAACCTGTCGGCCGACTGGAAAACCATCGACCCGGCCGTGAGCCCCTTCGCTCCGCCTACGACCACCCCGACCGTGACCTCGCCGGCGCCGGAGTCCTATAACATGTCGCGCGTATCGGTAGCCTACGATTCGCAGGGCAACCAGCATACGCTGACGCAGTACTTCATCAAGACCAATACCAACACCGTGCGCGTGACCTACGCCATGGACGGCAACGGCATGGACCCGGCGCTGGACATCGAGCTGCCGTTCGACGCCAACGGCGCGATCGACGCCACCGTGCTGCCCGACCCTAAACACGCTCTGACCTTCGATCCGGCCAACGGCGCGGCGGTCATGAACCTGACCGTCGACTACACCGGCACCACCCAGTTCGCCGGCGAAGCGACCACCTCGACCAACAAGGCCGACGGCTACGCCTCGGGCACCTTCATCGGCGTCGAGCTGGCCAAGGACGGCTCGCTGGTGGCCAAGTACAGCAACGACCAGCGCCAGTCCGTAGGCAAGCTGACCATCGCCACCTTCCCCGACGAGGGCTCGCTGACCCCGGTCAGCGACACCAGCTGGCTGGCCTCGAACGACTCCGGCACGCCGCTGTTCGGCACCCCGGGCAACGGCATGGCCGGCGCGCTGAGCGTGGCCTCGCTGGAGCAGTCCAACGTGGACGTGACCACCGAACTGGTCGGCCTGATGACCTCGCAGCGCAACTACCAGGCCAACTCCAAGGTCATCCAGACCGAGAGCGCCATGCTGCAGTCGCTGATGCAAGCCCTGTAAGCGCCGGCTGAGACGACTACATGGACGCACTGATCTACACCGCCATGAGCGGCGCCGAACGGGCGCTGCGCGGGCAACAGGTCCACGCCAACAACCTGGCGAATATGGATACCACCGGCTTCCGGGCCAACCTGGAGCTGTCGACCTCGCGCCCGCTGAGCGGCTACGGCTACGACGACCGCCACATGGCCGACATGCAGGCCAACGCGGTGACCACCCGCAGCGGCACGATGAAGTCGACCGGCCGCGAGCTGGACGTGGCCATCGCCGGCGACGGTTTCTTCGCCGTGCAGGGTCCCACCGGCGAGGGCTACACCCGCGCCGGCGCCATCACGCTGGACGCCGACGGCGCCATGACGGTGGGCGGCATGCCCATCCTGGGCGAAGGCGGCCCGATCACGCTGCCCATCCACACCAAGGTGCAGATCGGCCAGGACGGCACGGTGTCCATCCTGACGCCGGGCACGGCCCAGCTGCAGGTGGTCGACAAGCTCAAGCTGGTGAAGGCCGAGGCGTCCGAGCTGACCAAGAACGAAGCGGGCCTGCTGGTGGCGCGCGACGGCCAGCTGCTGGCCACCGACGAGACCGTCAAGGTGAGCTCCGGCCACCTCGAAGGCAGCAATGTGTCGGCGGTCGAGGAAATGGTCGCCACCATGAGCTTGAACCGCACCTTTGAAATGCAGATGAAGCTGTTCAAAGCCAGCGACAGCATGGCTGAAGCCGGCAACCGCCTGATCGGCGGCTGAGCCCACCCAACGACAGGACTATCAAGGAGTTATCATGAATCCAGCAATGTGGATCAGCAAGACCGGCGTGCAGGCGCAGGACGCCAAACTGCAAACCATCGCCAACAACCTGGCCAACGCCAACACCGTCGGCTTCAAGCGCGACCGCGTGGCCTTCCAGGACCTGTTCTACTCGATCGAACAGCAGCCGGGCGCCCAGCGCGCCGGCAACAACACGCTGGCGCCGTCCGGCGTGCAGCTGGGCAACGGCGTGCAGCTGGTGGGCACGCAGAAGATCTTCACCAACGGCAATATCCAGAACACCAGCAACGCGCTCGACGTGGCCATCAACGGCAACGGCTTCTTCCAGGTGCGCCGCCCGGACGGCGAGCCGGCCTACACCCGCGCCGGCCAGCTGCAGCCTGACCAGAACGGCATCCTGGTCAACAGCGCCGGCTTGCCGCTGGTGCCGCAGATCACCATTCCGGCCAACGCCACCGCCATCACCATCGCGGAAAACGGCGTGGTCTCGGCCACGGTGGCCGGCAGCGCCACCCCGGCCGTGCTGGGCCAGCTGACCCTGACCTCGTTCATCAACCCGACCGGCCTGCAGGCCCTGGGCGAGAACCTGTTTGCCGAGACCGCCGCCTCTGGCGCGCCGACCGAAGGCAATCCCGGCACCGACCAGTTCGGCAAGCTGAAGCAGGGCGCGCTGGAAGGCTCCAACGTGCAGGTGGTGGAGGAAATGGTCGACATGATCGCCGCCCAGCGCACCTACGAGATGAACACCAAGGTGCTCACCGCCGCCGACAATATGCTGCAGTACCTGTCGCAGGCGGCACGCTGATGAAAACCGCCCTGCCCGTCCTGGCCGCGCTGCTGCTGGGCGGCTGCGCCGCCATCCAGCCGCCGGCCGTACGGCCGGGGCCGTTCGACGACGCGCCCACCATGGCGCGCTCGGCCGCCCCGCGCGGCACCTCCGGCGGCGTGTTCGCGGCCGACTCCGGCGTCTCGCTAACCTCGGACAGCCGCGCCTTCCGCGTCGGCGACGTGGTCACCGTGCTGCTGGAGGAAACCACCCAGGCCTCGAAAAGCGCCGGCACCTCCTTCAAGAAGGACTCCGGCGTCAGCGTGGCCGCGCCCAGCCTGCTGGGCAAGGTACGCCCCAAGGCCGGCATCGACCTGAGCGCCGGCCGCACCTTCCAGGGCGACGCCACCAGCACCCAGCAGAATGCGCTGTCCGGCGCCATCACCGTGATCGTGCAGGAAGTCATGCCCAACGGCCTGCTGCGCCTGGCCGGCGAAAAAATGCTGACCCTGAACCAGGGCGAAGAATTCGTGCGCCTGCGCGGCTATGTGCGCGCGGCCGACATCGACGCCGACAACCGCGTGTCCTCGCTGCGCATCGCCAACGCGCGCATCGCCTATTCCGGCCAGGGCACCCTGGCCGACGCCAACTCCCCGGGCTGGCTGACGCGTTTCTTCAGCAGCCCCTACATGCCGTTCTAAGGTAGCACCATGCGCCGCACCTCCTTCCGCACCTCGTTCGTCTCCGCCGCCCTCGCCTGCACCGCGCTGCTGGGCGTGCTTTCCGCCCAGCCGGCCCGGGCCGCGCAGACGCTGCGCAACCTGGTCAGCATCGAAGGCGTGCGCGACAATCCGCTGGTGGGCTACGGCCTGGTGGTGGGCCTGAACGGCAGCGGCGACTCGACCCAGGTCAAGTTCTCCAGCCAGTCCGTGATCAATATGCTCAAGCAGTTCGGCGTGAAAGTGCCGGACGGCACCGACGCGAAGAGCAAGAACGTGGCCACCGTCATGGTCAGCGCGGTGTTCCCGCCGGGCTACCGGCGCGGCCAGGCCATCGACATCACCGTGTCCTCGCTGGGCGACGCCAAGAGCCTGCGCGGCGGCGCCCTGCTGCTGACGCCGCTGCGCGCGGCCGACAACGAGGTCTACGCGCTGGCCCAGGGCAATGTGGTGGTGGGCGGCCTGTCCGCCGCCGGCAAGAGCGGTTCCTCGGTGACGGTGAACACGCCCACCTCGGGCCGGATTCCGAACGGCGCCACCATCGAACGCGAAATCGCCAGCGACTTTGCCACCAAGCCCACGGTGCGCCTGTCGCTGCGCCACCCGCATTTCCAGACCGCCACCAATATCGTGGAGTCCATCAACAAGAAGTTCGGCGACATCGCCAGCACCACCGACGCCACCAGCGTGGACGTGGTGGCGCCCGAGAACCCCACCCAGCGCGTGGCCTTCATGGCCAAGCTGGAAACCCTGCCCATCGAAGTGGGCGACGAGAACCCCAAAGTGGTGTTCAACTCGCGCACCGGCACCGTGGTGATCGCCGAAGGCCTGCGCGTGCGCGCCGCCGCCGTCACCCACGGCTCGCTGAAAGTGGTGATCTCGGAGTCGTCCAAGGTCAGCCAGCCGAACGCCTTCGCCCAGGGCACCACCCAAGTCACGCCGCAGTCCAACGTCAGCGTGGACCAGGGCTCGGGCCAGATGTTCAAGTGGCCGGCCGGCGCCAAGCTGCAAACCATTATCGACACCGTCAATTCGCTGGGCGCCTCGCCGGACGACATCATGGCCATCCTGCAGGCGCTGGACCAGGCCGGCGCCATCGAAGGCGAACTGGTCGTCATCTAACAGAAAGCCACCGCCATGGACCGTTTCGCCCCCATCCTCCCGCGCCAGTTCAGCATAGGTCCGTCCGCGCAGCCCACGCTGGCGCCGGTGGCCAATGAGGCCAGCGCCACCGAAGCCGCCGATCCCGCCGCCGCCCATTACCGCGCCAAGGCCACCGAGGCGGCCGTCAAGTTCGAATCCTTCTTTATCGGCGACATGCTGCACCGCATGCGCAGCTCCACCGAGGCGCTCAAGGACGAGGAGCACAAGGACAGTATCAACCGCGACATGCTGGACATGGCCGACAACCTGGTGGCCGACCAGATGGCCAGCCAGCGCGCCTTCGGCGTGGCCGACGCCATCCTGCGCCAGCTGCTCCCGCCGGCCCAGCCCCCTGCTGCGCAGCCCGGCGTGCCCATGCCGCTGGCCCCCGCTGCAAATACTGGCAAAAACATTTAATCCCACGCGAAAAGTGGTCGCCTTTATCAGTTAACGGACCAGTGATGATGCTTTAAAGCAACTGGTCCAAGCCTACACCAGGAAAGACCAGCACCAATGAGCATACTCAGCAACGCGCTGTCCGGTTCGATCGCCGCCCAAACGGCCCTCAACACCACCAGCCAAAATATTGCCAACTTGCAAACGAAGGGCTACACCCGCCAGGGCGTGCTCCTCAATGCGATGGCGCCCGGCCTCGGCTCGAAACAGGCCGGCGAAGGCGTGCAAGTGGGCGGTTTGCTGCGTTTTTCCGATTCCTACAAGAACCAGCAGATGTGGCGCGCGGCCTCCGACCTGGGTGCGCACAGCCAGACCCAGCCCTACCTGTCGCAGCTGGAGCGCGTGATGGGCGACGACAAGTCCGGCCTGAGCAACGGCGTGGACGAGTTCTTCAAAGCCCTCAACGCGGCCGGCGTGGACCCGACTTCGACCCCGCTGCGCCAGCAGGTGGTGACGGCGGCCAACTCCATGTCGCAGCACTTCAACAGCATCTACAACGTGACGGCCAACCAGCGCCTGTCCGTGCGTCAGCAGCGCGACGCCCTGCTGCCGTCGATGAACCAGACCCTGGCCAATATCGCGCGCCTGAACGAAGGCATCGCAGGCGCGGCCGCCGGCGGCACCAACACCTCGGCCCTGGTCGACGAGCGCGACATGGCGATCGACCAGCTGGCCTCCATGGTGTCGATCGAAGTGATCGACCAGCCGGACGGTTCGCGCAGCGTCTCGATGCGCACCGGCCAGCCGCTGGTGGTGGGCAATCTGGCCAGCACCGTTTCCCTGGTCAGCACCGCCGGCGACCCGGTGCTCACGCTGAAATTCGGCAATTCGCAGTTCCAGCTGGACGACACCAAGGTGGGCGGCCAGATGGGCGGCCTGGCCGACTACGATAAAAACATCCTGCAGCCGCTGCAGCAGTCGATCAAGGACCTGGCCGAGCAGATGGCCGACAAGGTCAACACCCAGCTGCGCGCCGGCTTCGACACGGCAGGCAATCCCGGCAAAGACCTGTTCTCCTTCAATGCCGCCAGCACCACCGGCATGCTGCAGATCGACCCGGCCTTCCAGGCCTCCGACCTGGCCTTCTCGTCCGACGGCACGCCGGGCGACAGCGCCAACCTGCAGGTGCTGATCGGCATCAAGAACCAGCCGGTCACGCTGACGTCCATCGGCTCGGTGCTGGTGGGCGACGCCGACACCCAGCTGGTGGGCAAGCTGGGCATCGACAGCCAGCAGAACCAGGCGCTGCTGAAAACCGCCACCACCATCCGCCAGCAGTCCGAGGACGACTGGAAATCGACCAGCGGCGTGAACCAGGACGAGGAAGCGATCAACCTGGTGGAGTTCCAGAATATGTACCAGGCCAACATGAAAGTGCTGGCAGTGGCCAACAACCTGTTCGACGCCACCTTGGCGATGTTCAACTAAGAGGGCCGCCATGCGTATCGCCACATCCCAGTCTCAAGCCGTCATGAACCGTTCGCTGTCCTACAACCAGGACGCAGTGAACCGCCTGACCGCGCAAATGGCCTCCGGCGCGCGCATCCAGGTGCCGTCCGACGATCCGGTATCGAATGTGCGCATTTCGCGACTGAACCGCGAAGAAGCCATCATCAGCCAGTACACCGCCAATATCGACGCGGTGCAGATCCGTCTGCAAAAGAACGAAACCTATCTGACCAGCGTGGTCGGCGACGTCAACCAGGTGCGCGACCTGATGGTGTGGGCGCTGGACGGCGGCAGCACCACGCCGGACGACTTGCAGTCCATGGTCACGTCGCTGCAGTCGCTGCGCGAAAGCATGCTCTACAGCGCCAACGTCAAGGACCAGGAAGGCAAATACATTTTCTCCGGCACCCTCACCACCACGCCGGCCATCAGCTTCGACGCCAGCGCGGCGCCGGGCGCGCGCTACAGCTACGCCGGCAACAACGGCAAGCAGGAAGTCGTGGTCGGCAACGGCATCGCGCAGACCGCCAACGTGGATGTGCAGGGCCTGGAAAGCTATCTGAACCAGATCGACTCCGTGCTCGAGGGCCTGACCGTGCCGGGCGTATCGCCCAACGATCCCGCCATGCGCGCCCTGCTGCAAGGCGCGCTGGACGGCTCGGACGACACGATGACGCTGGTGTCCAGCAAGATCGCCGCGTTCGGCGGCTCGCAGAACATCCTGGCCACGCTGAAGGACAACCACAGCAACGTCAGCCTGTCGAACCAGATGGCGCTGACCGATATCGGCAAGCTCGACTACGGCGTCGCCGCGACCGAGCTAAACGGTTACAATATTGCATTACAATCCACTTACAAGGCCTACGCCAAGGTAAGCAACCTGTCCCTGTTCAACGTACTGTAATTCGCATGCAAATCGCTCCGCGCCCCAGTTCCAGCGGCCTCGCCGCAGGCAATACCAGCTCCACCAGCAAGGTCGACGAGACCACGCTGGCGGCGCCGGTAGGCACGCCTGCCGCCGGCGCCAGCGCTGCCGCGCCGGTGCCGCGCCGCGGCGTGAGCAACTGGGACCAGCCTTTGCAGAGCGATATTTCCGGCGCCCAGCAGGCGGTGGACTTCCTCGAGCAGAGCGCGGCCCAGCTGCGCATGCTGAAGGCCGAACTGAGCGCCAAGCTGGCCAGCCGCGCCGGCCGCGACGGCCAGGTGGAAGCGCGCGTGCGCCAGTTCAGCGACACCTGGCGCAACCGCCAGGATGCGTCGGGGGGAACCTTGGACAGCCAGCTCGGTTACAACTCCAGCCAGTCCATGCAGCGCTTCAAGGTGCGCGGCATGAATATGAGCAATCTGCGCAGCGGCGCGCGTGAAACGCTGGCCATCGCGGTCGGCGGCGGCGCGGCCGGCCTGCGTTCGGTGGCACTGGAACCAGGGCTGTCGGACGACGAAATCCTGCAGCGCTTCAACCAGGCGCTGGTGCCGGTCAATATCAGCGTGGGCATGGGCGACAACGGCGATCTCGAATTCACCGTGCCCGAATCGGCCTGGGCCAATGTGCGCGACACCATGGCCATCCAGGGCGGCGGCATCCGCTTCCCCACCGGCCAGCTGCACCGCGTGCGCACCGAACCGGAAGCGCCGGCCATTGCGCCGGAAACCTGGAGCACCAGCGACGCCGACGCCATCCGCCAGACCCTGAGCCAGGTGATCCAGGCGCTGAACCACGTGGAAGCGGCGCTGGCCAAGGTCAACCTGGCCCTTAGCGACGCCAGCGCGCGCGCCGTGTCGGCCATGCCGCAGGTGAGCGCGGCCGGCATGGACCAGGCGGCGCAGAATTTCGTGGTGGCGGCCAATGAACCCAGCTATGCATCCCTGCTGAGCCTGACCTCGGCGCTGACCGGCATCAACCGCGAACGCGTGATGGCGCTGCTCGGCCTGCGCTAAGCGCTGCGCTAGACTCCGCCTTTCTTACTTCCCTATCAGCGCCACCCCGCTGCGCGCCAGCGCCAGCAGCTCGTCCGGCGCCAGCGCGTGCGCAAACACATAGCCCTGCGCGTAGTCGCAGCCGGCCTGCAGCAGCAGCGCCTGCTGCGCCGCCGTCTCCACGCCTTCAGCCACCACTTTCAGCCCCAGCTTGTGCGCCATCACCACGATGGCCTCGCACAGCGCGAGGTCGCCCGAATCGCCCGCCATGTCCTGCACGAAGACCCGGTCCAGCTTGAGGAAGTCGATGTCAAAGGTCTTCAGGTGGGACAGCGAGGCGTAGCCGGTGCCGAAGTCGTCCAGCGCCACCTGCAAGCCCATTTCGCGGTAGCTGCGCAGGCGCTGCAGCACCTCGGCCGCGCCGTCCAGCAAGATGCCCTCGGTCACGTCGATGACGATGCTGCGCGGCGCCAGGTCCAGCCGGGCCACGTACTCGAGCCAGCCCTGGCACCAGGCCGGGTCGCCGCGGAACTGCACCGGCGACTGGTTCACGCTGATCTGGAAGGGACGCCCCAGCGCGGCCTGGAACTGCTTGGCCTGGTCCGCCGCGCGCCGGAACACCCAGTCGCCGATCTCCACCATCAGGCCGCTGTGCTCGGCGTGTTCGATAAACTCGCCCGGATGCAGCACGCCGCGTTGCGGGTGGCGCCAGCGCAGCAGCGCCTCGGCCCGCTCTATCATGCCGCTGGCCAGGTTGACGATGGGCTGGTAGGCCAGTTCAAACTCGCCGGCCGCCAGCGCGCTGCGCAGGTCGGCCGCCAGGCGCTGGCGGTGCTGCGCGGCCAGCTGCAGGTCCTGGGTGAAATAGTGGTAGCGGCTGCGGCCGGCCTTCTTGGCCGCGTACATGGCCTGGTCGGCGTGCCGCAGCAGCTCCTCGGGCGTGGCCGCGTCGGCCGGATAGCAGGCGATGCCTATGCTGGCCGACACCTCGCCCTGCTCGCCGCCCAGCGCGAACGGCAGCGCCAGCGCCGCCACGATATTCTGCGCCACGCGCTCGGCGCTGGCGACCTGCTCCAGCCCGGCCAGGATCACCGTGAACTCGTCGCCGCCCAGCCGCGCCAGCGTGTCCGAGGCGCGCACGCAATCGGCAATGCGGGCCGCCGCCTGCACCAGCAGCGCGTCGCCCTGCTCGTGGCCCAGCGTGTCGTTGACCTGCTTGAACTGGTCCAGGTCGATGAACAGCAGCGCCAGTATCAGGCCTTCGCGCTTGGCCTTCTTCATTTCCTGGCCCAGCCTGTCCTGGAACATATGGCGGTTGGGCAAGGCCGTGAGCGCGTCGAAATTGGCCTGGTGCCAGATCAGGTCGGACGAGGCCTTGCTGGCGCTGATGTCGGTCACCAGCGCCAGCGCGCCCAAGTAGACGCCTTTGGCGTCGAAGATGGGGTTGGTGATCAGGGTGGTCCACAGCGCGCTGCCGTCGCGGCGGATGAATTTGAATTCGTGGCGCTCGCCGCCGCCGCCCTGCTGGCGCTGCGCGATATTGCGCTCCAGGATGGCGCGGCCCTCGTCGTCCATGAAAGCCATCAGCGGCTGATCGACTATCTCCTCGATGGGGTAGCCCAGCATGCTGGCCATCTTGGGATTGACGAAGGAGGTGCAGGACTGCGCGTCGATCTCCCAGATGCCCTCCTGCGCGCTGTGCACGATGCGGCGGAAGCGCTCCTCGCTGCGCTCCAGCGCGGCCAGCTTGCCCTCGGCCAGTTCCAGCACCAACCGGAAAGCCTGGCCGCTGCCGTCCGCGCTGGCCCGCAGCGTGACCGGATAGCCCTGCTCGCCGGCGCGTCCGCGCGTCATCTGCAGGTCGCAGCGCTGCGGCGTGCTCGAGTTGAGCGCGCCCTGCACAAAGGCGTCGAAGTCCTGCAGGAAGCGCGGCGCCACGTAGTCGCGGAATTTGGCGCGGCCGGGGTTGTTGCGCTGCAGGCCCAGCAGGTCGGCGCCCACCAGGTTCATCTGCAGCAAGGTGGTGTCGAAGGCCAGCACGAAATAGCCCACCGGGGCCAGCAGGTAGATATCGTTGAAATAGCCCTGTTCCTGCTCGTAGCGCAGGCGCTCCGGGCTGAACGCCAGGCCGTCCTCGCCGTCGGTGCTGGCGCCGGACAGCGCGGCGTCGTGCACGCGCACGCTGGCAAGGCCGCCAAAAACAGGGCCCAGGACCGGCGGAACGGCTTCCGCTGCGGGAACGTGCGTGTCCTTATCCATGAAGCCTAGACTAACATGGCGCTTTGGCAATGTCGAGCCAGCCGCTCCGGCAAGCGAGGACGCTACGCCACAAGCTCAGCGCGCGTGCGCGCGGTTCAGGTGGCGCTCGGCGCGGCGCTGCAGCGTTTCGAATCCCAGGCTCAGCACCCAGTAGATGGCGGCGGCCGCCAGGTACAGCGGCAGCGGCTGGAAGGTGGTGGCGATCAGCTCCTTGGTGGTGAGCATCAGCTCGGTCATGGTGATCACCGACACCAGCGAGGTGTCCTTGATCAGGCTGATCAGGGTGTTGCTCATGGACGGCACCGCCACCCGCAGCGCCTGCGGCAGCACCACATGGCGCAGGGTTTGCCAGTAGCCCAGTCCCAGGCTGTAGCTGGCCCACCACTGGCCGCGCGCCACGCTCTGGATGGCGCCGCGCAGGCTCTCGGACAGGTAGGCGCCCGCGTTCAGGCTCAGCGCCAGGATGCCGGCCGTGACCGGGGTGAATTCTATGCCCACGCTGGGCAGGCCGTAATAGATGACGAACATCTGCACCAGCAACGGCGTGCCGCGCATGACGCTGACATACAGACCGGCCGGCCAGGCCAGCAGCTTCCACGGCAGGATGCGCGCCACGGCGGTGGGAAAGCCCAGCAGCACGCCGCCCAGCATGGACGCCACCGCATACACCAGCGTATAGCCGGCGCCGGTCAGCATCACCGGGGCGGCCTCCCTGAATAAGTCCTGCAGCTCCGGCAGCCCCATCGCTTAAGGCGCCTTGCTCACGTCCACGCCGAACCATTTCACCGAAATGGCCTTCAGGCTGCCGTCGGCGGCGGCATCGGCCAGCGCCTTGTCCACCGCCGCCTTGAACTGCGGATTGCCCTTCTTGAAGGCGGCCGCCACTTTCTCGACCTTGCCCACCTTGGCGCCAGCCTTGATCGGCAGGTCCGAGGCTTTCAGCAGATAGGCCGTCATCAGGCTGTCGTTCAGCGCCGCGTCCACCCGGCCCACGGCCAGGTCGCGCAGGTTTTCCGGCGCGGCCGGATAGCTGCGCACCTCGATGCCCGGCACGGCCTTGGCCTGCTGCTCATACACGCTGCCCTGGCCCACGCCGACGCGCTTGCCCTTCAGGTCGGCCAGCGTGGCGTACTGCGCCTTCTCGTCCTTGCGCACCACCAGCTGCGGCATCGAATACTCGTAAGGCACGGAGAAATCGAAAGCCTGCTCGCGCTTGGGGTTCACCGTCACCTGGGACACGATCACGTCGTACTTGCCGGCCTGCAGGCCAGCCAGGATGCTGGCCCATTCGGAGGTGACGAATTCGGTCTTCACGCCCAGCTTGCCGGCGATCAGCCGCGCCACGTCCACGTCGAAGCCAGCCAGCTCGCCGGTCTTCTGGTCTTTATAGTTGAACGGCGGATAAGTGCCTTCCAGCGCCACCTTGATGGCGCCGCGCGCCTTGACGGTCTCGAGCAGGTCGGCCGCGTGCGCGCCGGCCATGGCGCCGGCCAGAAGCAGCCCGGCCGCGGCGAGTTTCAAAGAGTATCGGGAAGTGCGCATGCTTATCCTTGTTGTCAGTTTTTTAGTGGCGATTAGTAGCGGCGGCGCTGGCCGCGTCCGAAATTGTGGCCCGCCACCAGCGTTGAAGTGGCGATCAGGCTGCTCAGGCCCATAATCAGCTGCACCAGCTTGTCGTCCGGCAGCACCCACATGGCGCCCTGCGGCGGCTCGGCCTGCGCCACGGCCGCGATCAGCGGCGCGACCCAGTCCGCCTCGGCGTCCACGTCGAGGATAATGGCGCCGTCGGCGCTGGTCTGCATATGGATGGTGCCGCCCTCGGCCAGCGTGAAGCACACGCCATAGCCGGTTTCATGGGGCGCGATGTGCTCCTTGAGCGCGAGGTTGTGCTCTTCTATCCACAGCTCGACGTCGGCCGGGCTCTCGAGCGCGCTCCAGGGCACCGGGCGGAAGCGGGGCTTGGCCGCGCCATGGTTCTCTGCGTCTACTGCGTCCTGCATGGATTTCCTGTCGGTAAAACTATACGAATCCGGCAGTGTAACCCGGCGCGCAGGATTAGTCATGCTGTGGTCATACAACCCCGTCAGCCTTTCCAGGTGCGCTTCAGTCCGGTGTCCGCGTGGATCCAGCCGCCTTGCGGCGTATTGCGGTAGTAATAGCCCACGCCGCCCTGGCGGAAGCTGCGCACCAGCCCGCCCAGCACTTCGGCGTTCAGATTGGGAATGCGGATATCGGCCGCCTTGCCCTGGATGTGCAGCGACTGCCGCGCGGCCGGCACGCCCTGCTCGATCAGGCGCTTGTTGGAATCCGGCGTGCGGTAGCCGGACAGGATTTCCACCGGGCTCTCGATGCCGTAGCGCGCCACGAAAGCCTGCGTGCCCCACAGCGTTTCCAGCAGCTTGGGATCGATGGGCGCGGTCTGCTTGCCGTTCACGTCGCGCAGCAGGTGGCACAGCTCCTGGTAGGCGGCGTCGATCACCTCGCCGTCCTTCCAGTACAGCAGGCGGGCTTTTTCGCCGCTGGCGGGTCGCGTCACGGTCAGGGTGCGCGGCTTGAGCCAGAATTCCATGTCCAGCAGCTGCGCGTCGAAAATGTCCGGCGGCGGTTCCAGCTCGGTTTGCAATGCAGGCTGGACCTGTGCCGGGGCCGAGGCCGTCTGTACCGCGGGATGGATGGCGGCGGGCTTCGCTTTCGCCACCGCCTTGGCTGGCGCCGACGCGCATCCCAGCAAGGGCACGCCGATGAAACTGGCGGCGGTCAGCCCAAATCCTGTCTGTAAGATATCCCTGCGAGTAACCATAGCAATTCCAGTGTAACGATATTGATTACTATAGCGTATAGCAGGGGGAGTTGAGAAACCTCTTTAAGTATGTGCTGCAGGTTTAAGAAAAATTTAAGCGGCGGCGGCCAGCGCCTCGCCGGCATTCAGCAGCGCCGTCCTCGGCACATCCAGCAGGAAACCCTGGGCCAGCAGCGCCTGCCCGGACGCGGCGCCGATGCGCTGCAGCGCCAGCAGCGCCTCCGGCGTCTCCACCCGCTTGAACACCACCCGCACGCCGGCTTGGGCGGCGCGTTCCAGCAAACCCGCCAGCCCCTGCTCGTCCACCAGGCCGCGCGCGTCCAGCCGTATCACGTCCGGCCGCACCCGCTCCAGCAGATGCAGCCCTTCGCGCGCGCTGGCCGCGTTGACCGCGAAGCGGAAGCCGTTGCGGCGGTAGTTGTCCGCCACATAGCTCAGCAGCCAGCCCTGCTGCGCCGTCACCGTCGGCAGCAGCAGCACGATGCGCCCTATCGGAAGGTCCAGCGCGTCCAGGATGCGCTGGAAGGCGTAGCCGTGGTTGCTGCTGACCGCGCTCAGCAGCCTGTCGTGCACGTTCAGGTACAGGTCCGCGCCCGCATTGTCGTCCTGGCGGAAGAAATTAATCGCGTGCAGCATGCGGCACAGGCGGTCCAGCTCCACGGACTCGTCGTCGCTGGCCGCATGGTCCAGCAAGCGCCACAGCGACAAGCCCTCGTCGGCCGCCGACACGCTGCGCGCCAGGCCCTCGTAAGCCACCACGCCGCCCTGCGCCAGTTCGCGCACCGGCTGGAAGGCGCTGGTCATGGTGCAATTGAAAAAGCGGCCCTGGGCGCGGCCGTCCGCGTCCAGCCAGATGCTGGTGGTTGTGCTGTCCTGGCCGGACAGGCGGGCCAGGTATTGCTTCAGTACGGGGTAAGTCATGCGCTGCTCCAATTGCTGGTATGCCGCCAGATTAGCCGAGCGCCGTGCGCGCCAGAAGGAATGGTTTCGCCATTCCATATGCGGAATACGCATGACACAAGCATTTCAAGCCGCGTATATGCATATGCTGAAACATTCGTTCCCGGCCCCATGGCGCGACGGTATCGTAATCCCATCGCCACTATCGCCCACCAGCGCCTCCGCCATGTGCCAGCTACTCGGAATGAACAGCAGCAAACCCGCCGACCTGCGCTTCTCCTTCGCCGGCTTCGCCGAACGGGGCGGCCGCACCGGCGAGCACAAGGACGGCTGGGGCATCGCCTTCCACACCCGGCGCGGCTGCCGCCTGTACACCGAGGAACGCTCGACGATAGAGTCGCCGCTGGCCGAACGCATCAAGCGCCGCCGCATCAAGGCCAGCAACGTGGTGGCCCACATCCGCAAGGCCACGCAGGGCCGCGTGGCGCTGGAGAACAGCCATCCGTTCACGCGCGAGCTGTGGGGGCAGACCTGGTCCTTCGCGCACAACGGCGACCTGAAAAGCTTCTATCCCGACGCCGGCGCCTACACGCCCGAAGGCGACACCGACAGCGAACGCGCCTTCTGCCACCTGATGTCCGGTCTGGCCGACCGCTTCCGCTCCGCGCCCAGCCGGCGCGCGCTGTATGTGGCGGTGCACGAGCTGAGCGCCGAGATCGCCGTGCACGGCAGCTTCAACTTCCTGCTCTCCAACGGCGACACGCTGTTCGCGCACTGCTCCACCCGCCTGCACTACGTGGCGCGCGCCTACCCCTTCTCGGTAGCCAGCCTGGTGGACTGCGAGCGCAGCATAGACTTCC
The DNA here is from genome assembly GCF_059419605.1 of Pseudoduganella sp. GW821-FHT05F09. Lineage (NCBI taxonomy): Bacteria > Pseudomonadati > Pseudomonadota > Betaproteobacteria > Burkholderiales > Oxalobacteraceae > Pseudoduganella > Pseudoduganella sp. GW821-FHT05F09. Next base: position 432,508 of record NZ_JBWKSD010000001.1, on the reverse strand, counting down.
GCAACCACAATGACCTGGACGACCGCATGGCCGTCATCGCCACCGAGCCGCTCACGTCCAATGAAAGCTGGGTGGCCTTCGTGCCGGGCGAATTGAAAATGTTCGTGGATGGAAAAGTGCTGGACGGCGCGGCGCTGAACGCGCGCGGCAGCCGCAGCGAAGCCGGCGCGGGCCAGCCCTGCGCCCTGTGCTGACTGCGGGACCGGCGCCTGCCGGCTAGGCGGCGACCGCGTTGATGCCTATGGCCACGCGCTGCGCGCCGCCCGCGTGCGGTTCCAGCTGCTGCTCCAGCCAGTTCGGGAAGACCAGCAGCTGCCCCGCGCTGGGCTGCGCCGCCGTCAGGCCGCCGCCGTTGACGCCCCGTCCCGCCACCTGCCCCAGCGCCACCGCCGGGCGCGGATCGCGGAACAGCAGCGGGCCGCACTGCGGCGGCGCCTGCAGATAAAAACATCCGCTCAGCAAACGGTTCGCATGCACATGCGGCATATTGAAGCTGCCCTGCTCATGCACCTCCAGCCAGCCCTCCATGCGGAAGCGCACCGCGCCCGGCAACTGCATTTCCTGTAAAGCCTGGCCGAAACAGGCCTGCGCCGCCTCGTGCAGCGGCGCAAACACGGCTTGCTCGAACAGGCTGGCACTGCTGTTCCAGCCCTTGCGCATGCTGCCGCCGGCGGGCTGCGGCTGCGCCGCGCGCCATTGCTGCACCGCGTTCAGCCACACGGGGAAATGCGGCTGCAAGAAACTCAAGTCGAAAGACCACAGCGTGGTCGGGAAAATGTCCTGGCGGGAGACTGCGATATCGGTCATGGGGATGGTGGAAGGCGGCCTCAGGCCGAATTGCAGTTGCAGAAACGCTTGCGCTGGCTGGCGTCGGGCGCCGCGCCACGGTCGAGCTGCTTCCAGAAGAAGATGGTGTCCACGCCGTAGGGCGAGCGGACGTGGCCGGAGCGCACATAGCCCTGGCTGGCGAAGAACTCCTCGCCGGTGGCCGTGCTGTGCAGTTGCACGGCCTTCACGCCCCAGTTGCAGGCGGTTTCCTCCACCTTGGCCAGCATGGCCTTGCCCGCGCCCAGCCCGCGCGCCTCCGGCAGCAGATAGCACAGCGCCAGCTTGCCGGCGCCGGTCAGCAGGGACACGCCGATCACGGCGCCGTCCTTCAGCGCCACCAGCGAATAATTGGTGGGGGATTCGAACCAGCTCGCGACGGTCTGCGGTGTCTTGTTGCCCAGCCATGCGCCCAGGATGGCAGGGTCGTCCTTATGGTCGGCCACGCAGCACTCGGTGATGGAACGGCGCAGCACTGTGCACGCTGCAAAAGCGTCCTCCGGTGCAGCAATACGAATTTCAAGACTCATGTGTGTTCAAAAAAATTACCCGCCGGGCGGCGTCACAGCCCGACTATACACCAGCGGGTGAAAAACCGTCGGGCCGCTGGCCGGGCTTCCTGCCAGCGCTTATAGTCTAAGCATATAACAAACAATTCGTATCTTTTCGGGCAGAAATTATAGACCATGCATATATGTTTTTTACGAAAGCGAACCATGTCTAAGAAAAATTCCGTATTTAGCGCAAGTAATTTACAACGGCGCAGCCTGCTGGCCGCCATCGCCGTCGCCGCCACGCTGCCGCTGGGCGGCAACGCCTTGGCCGCCGATCCGGTGCTGCTGAACGTCTCCTACGACGTGATGCGCGAAGTGTTCAAGGATATCAATCCGGCCTTTATCGCCGACTACAAGCAGAAGACCGGCGCCACGCTGACCGTGAACCAGTCGCACGGCGGCTCATCCAAGCAGGCCCGCGCGGTTGCGGACGGCCTGGAAGCGTCGGTGGTGACCATGAACCAGGCCAACGACGTGGACCTGCTGGCCGACCGAGGCCTGGTGGCCGCCGACTGGAAAGCCAAGTTCCCGCACGGCGCCGCACCGTTCTACTCCACCGTGGTCTACCTGGTGCGCAAGGGCAATCCCAAGCAGATCAAGGACTGGACCGACCTGGCCAAGCCGGACGTGAAAGTGGTGATCCCGAATCCCAAGACCTCCGGCAACGGCCGCTACACCTATCTGGCCGCATGGGGCTCGGTGCTGAAAAAAGGCGGCACCGAAGCGCAGGCGCGCGAGCTGGTGGGCAAGATCTTCAAGAACGTGCCAGTGATGGACACCGGCGGCCGCGCCGCCACCACCACCTTCACCCAGCGCCAGATCGGCGACGTGCTGGTGACGTTTGAAAACGAAGTGCAGCTGGTGCGCACCGAGTTCGGCGACAACTTCGAAGTGGTGTATCCCGCCGTCTCCATCCTGGCCGAATCGCCGGTGGCGGTGGTGGACAAGGTGGTCGACAAGCGCGGCCTGCGCAAGGAAGCGACCGCCTACCTGAACTTCCTGTACTCGGACGCCGGCCAGGAAATCCTGGCCAAGCACTACCTGCGCCCGACCTCGGAAACGGTGGCCAAGAAATACGCCGCGACCTTCAAGCCGATTACCCTGCTGAGCGTGGACACGGTGTTCGGCGGCTGGCGCGCGGCCCAGAAGAAGCATTTCGACGACGGCGGCGAATTCGACAAGATTTTCGCCACCAAGTAAGCTCCGGCGGACATTTTCGCCACACCACGGCCCCGCAGCCCCCCTGCGGGGCTTTTTTTCGTCCCGCGCAGAGGCTGCGGGGCCGGTTTCAATAGACGAGTTAGTCGATTTCCTGTATTGTCGATCTTGGGAAAACGTTGCCGCACAGATAGTAAACTTCTGTCCCGCCGTCCCCGCCCGAATACCCTCTTTCCGAAGACAAAAAATGATCAAGAAAACAGTAGTTGCCCTGCTGATGTCCTTGAGCGCCGCCGCTATGGCGATGCCGCTCGGCTCGCAGTCGGTGCTGGTGGTCGAAGACGACACCGGCAAAATCCTGGTAGAGAAAAACGCCAACGCGGTGGTGCCGATCGCATCGCTGACCAAGCTGATGACCGCCATGGTGGTGCTGGACGCCAAGCAGAACATGGACGAGGAAATCGAGATCGACAAGGTCGACGTCGACACGCTCAAGCACAGCACCTCGCGCGTGCCGGTGGGCGCCACCATCTCGCGCGGCGACGTGCTGCAGCTGGCGTTGATGTCCTCGGACAACCGCGCCGCCGCCTCGCTGGGCCGCACCTATCCGGGCGGCATGCCGGCCTTCAAGGCCGCCGTGAACGCCAAGATCCGCGCGCTGGGCATGACCCAGACCATGATAGAGGAGCCGACCGGCCTGTCGCCGAATAACAAATCGACCGCCGCCGACCTGGTGAAGATGGCCGCCGCCGCCGCCAAGTACGAAGACATCCGCCGCATCACCACCGACAAGAAGGACGTCATCAAGATCAAAGGCCGCCAGGTGGAGTACCACAACACCAACCGCCTGGTGGGCGCCAAGGGCTGGGACATCGGCATGTCCAAGACCGGCTACACCGAAGAAGCGGGCCGCTGCCTGATCATGCGCATCACCTCGGCCGGCAAGAACGCCACCGTGGTGCTGCTCAACGCCAAGGCCAACTCGGCGCGCCTGATGGACGCCTTCAATATCCGCCGCTTCATCTCGGGCGGCGAAGAAGAAAAGCCGCGCGTGATGCGCGCCTCCAGCCGCAAGAAGGCGCCGGTGGCCAAGAGCCCGCGCCGCCGCCGCGCCGCCTGAGCCGCCCGGCCTGCCTTATTCGCTGATCAGGGTACGCAGGCCGCTCGCGCGCTGCGTGCGCTGGGCGATGGCGCTGTCCAGCACCGCCGCCGACGGCGTGCATAAAGTGAAGTGTTCCTTGGCGCGCGTGATGCCGGTGTAGACCAGCTCGCGCGCCAGCACCGCGCCGCCTTCGCGCGGCAGCGCCACCACCGTGTGCGCGAACTCCGACCCCTGCGATTTGTGCACCGTCATGGCGAACGCCGTTTCAACCTGGCGCAGCCGCGTGGCCAGCACGCTGCGGATGCTGGCGCCTTCGCTGAAATACACGCGCAGCGAGCCGGCCCGCGCCGGATCCGGCAGGGTCAGGCCGATATCTCCGTTGAACACGCCGGTGCCGTAGTCGTTGCGGGTGACCATGACCGGCCGCCCCACATACCATTCGCCGCGCTTGCGCAGCAGCCCCGCCGCCTCCAGCCGCTGTTCGATGGCCTCGTTCAGCCCCGTCACGCCCCACTCCCCCTCGCGCACCGCGCACAGGATGCGGAACGATTCGAAACTGCGCAGCACCTGCAGCACCCAGGCCTCATGCTCTTCGGCGGCGATGTCGGCGCCCGCGCCGGCCTTGGCTATCATGCGCAGGTAGTCCTGGTAGCCGGACAGCGCCAGCTGCAGCACGTCCTGCTGCTGCGCCGGATCCATCCAGGCCAGCTTGCCGCCGCTGTCCGCAGCCAGCACGGCGCGCGCGGCGGCCGCGTCGCCGGCGTTGACGGCCAGCGCCAGCTGCCCGATAGGGCCGCCGAAACGGCGGCTCTCGCGCAGCATCACGGTCTGCTGCGCCAGCGCACCGGCCGCGCCCTGGAAGGCGGGCGGAATCTCCTGCCCCGTGGCGGCGCGGATGTAGTCCACCGTGGCGGCGCTATAGCCGCCGGCCTGCGCGTCGTGGCACAAGTCGCCCAGCACCGCGCCGGCTTCCACCGACGCCAGCTGGTCCTTGTCGCCCAGCAGTATCAGGCGCGCGCTGGGCGGCAGCGCGTCCAGCAGCGCCGCCATCATCTCCAGGTGCACCATGGACGCTTCGTCGACGATCAGCACGTCCACGTCCAGCGGATTGCCGCGATGGTGGACGAAGCTGCGCGTATCGGGCCGCGCGCCGAGCAGGCTATGCAGGGTGCGCGCCGCGCCCATGCGGGCCGCCAGTTCCGGCAGGCGCAGCTCGGGCACGCGCTCGGCCAGTTCCTCCAGCGCGTTGTCGATGGACTGCTTGAGCCGCGCCGCAGCCTTGCCGGTGGGCGCGGCCAGCGCAATGCGCACGCCGCCGGCCGAGCTGCCCAGGTCCGCGCCGCTGGCGCCGCCCGCCGTGGCGAACAGCAGCGCCAGCAGGCGCGCTACGGTGTAGGTCTTGCCGGTGCCCGGCCCGCCGGTGATGATGCCCAGGTTGCTGCGCAGCGCCGCAGCGCAGGCGATCTTCTGCCAGTCCGGTCCGCCCTCGCGCGGCGCGTGGTGGAACAGCGTGTCCAGCCAGTGGCGCACACGGCCCACGTCCACCAGGCGCTGCGCGGCGGCGCGCTCGCGCACGGCGCGCGCCACGGTGCTCTCGTCGCGCCAGTAGCGGCGCAGGTAGAGGCGCTCGCCGTCCAGCACCAGCGGCTGCTGGAAATCCAGGTCCTGCACCGGCCACACCTGGTCGCACTGGTACAGCATGGCGTTCCACGCGGCGGCGGACTTGGGCAGCGGACCGGCGCTGGTGCGCAAGGCGCTCCAGTCCTCCTCGCTCCAGCCCAGCAGGGCGCGCGGATCGCCGGCCAGCTCGGACAGCAGCAGGCAGCTGTGGCCGCGCCCTTCCAGCTCGGACAGCAGCACGCAGGCCAGCATCAGCGGCGGCGAGCTGTGGCCCAGCGAGGCGATAAAGCGCGCGAACGCGCCGCTCAGGCGGCGCAGCTGCCCTGCTTCGGTCAGCGCGTCGATCCGGGCCAGCAGCGCGGTGGAGTGGGTGTCGTCGGTGGTGTTCAAACTGTGGTGCCTCGCTCAGTCTCGCTCAATAACTCGTCCAGCCCGTCCAGCAGTTCCGGGGCCGGTTCCAGCAGGTAGCAGCCGCGCGTGTGGACATTGCCTATGCCGCGCAGGAAGAAGAAGACCGCGCCGCCCAGGTGCTGCGCGGGGTCATAAGCGCCGCCCATGCGGTTGCGCAGCAGCCGGTGCAGCGCCTGCATGTAGATCGCGCCCTGGATGTCGTAGCGGTGCTCGGCCATGCCCGCCGCCAGCGCCTGCGTGTGGTAGGCCGCGTCGCCCGCGCCCAGCGCGTTCGATTTGTAGTCCAGCACCCAGTAGCGGCCTTCGTGCTCGAACACTAGGTCCGTAAAGCCTTTCAGCATGCCGTGCAGCTGGCGCTCGGGCAGCAAGGGCCGCGCCACGCCTTGCAGCAGGTGGCGGCGGCACAGGCGGTCCAGCGCGCCGGTGCTCAGGCGCTCGCTGGGGAACCAGAATTCCATTTCCGGCAGCACCCCGTCCAGTTCGGACAGCGACGCCCCCAGCTGCGGCAGCGGCGTGGTGGCGATGGCGCGCAGCCAGGCCAGCGTGTCGTCCTGGCGGTTGGACCAGCCGGCGCGCTCGATGCGGCGCAGCAGGCGGGCGTCGAAGTGCGCATCGTGCACCTCGCCGAAGCCTTCCTGCCCCATCCACTCCAGCTGCTCGTGCAGGAAGTTGCCCGGCACGGAGCCACGCGGAAAGCGGTGCCAGGGCGCGTCCTCGGGACGGACGGCCGGCGCCGCCTCCAGCCCTTCCAGCAGCTTTTCCTCCACCGCGCTGCGCGGCACGTGGCGGCTGCCGGGCTGGCCGCCCGCAGCCATCGCAGCCTGGCCGGGTGCGGCGCCGCCGCCGTGGGCCGGGGCGTTGCCGCGCCGCGCCAGCGAGGTGAAGCTGCCTACCGACCAGTCGCGCTCGAAGTCGCCCTCGAAACGCTGCGCGTCCACCAGCTGCGGGCGCTGTTCAACGCGGTTCAGCACCGTCAGCGCGCCCGCCTGCTCCAGCGCGCGCACCGAGATGGCCGCGCAGCCGCCCTTCACCTGCTCCCAGCGCGCCAGCAGCTCCGCGCCCGGCAGCGGCTCGCCGCCGGTGAGCAGATAGCCCAGCGCCGAGTCGTGCAGCGCGCTGGCGCCGCGCGCGGCCACGCCCAGCCACAGGAAATGGCGCGGACGCGTGAGCGCCACGTACAGCAGGCGCAAGTCCTCCTCCAGGCGCGCCGCCTCGGCCGCCTCCAGCGCCTCCTCCGACAGCGACATGTCTATCCTGCGCTTGCCGTCCTCGCCGGTGTATTCGAAGAAGCTGCGGTTGCGCCGGTCCACCTTGCGCGCCGTGGTGGCGAACGGCAGGTACACCAGCGGATACTCCAGGCCCTTGGACTTGTGCACCGTGACCACCTGCACCAGTTCCGCGTCGCTTTCCAGCCGCAGCACGCGCTCGTCGCCGCCCTCGCCGCCGCCCTCCACCTGCTCGGCCAGCCAGCGTATCAGCGCCTGCTCGCCGTCGAGCTGGCGGCTGGCCGACTGCAGCAGTTCGGCCAGGTGCAGCAGATTGGTCAGCCTGCGCTCGCCGCCGGCCTGCGCCAGCAAGGCCGCCGGCAGATCCAGTTCGTGGATGAAGCGGCGCAGCATGGCCAGCACGCCCTGGCGCTGCCAGATCACGTGCAGCGCCTTGAGCTGCTCCACGCGCTGCTCCCATGCCAGTTCGTCCGCCGACAGGCGCGCCAGCTCGGCCAGCGGCAGGCCCGCCGTGCGGGTGGCGAAAGCGGCCCGCGCCAGCGCGCCGTCCAGCGGATTGGCCAGTGCCGACAGCCAGCGCAGCACGTCGCCCGCCTCCTCGCTCTCCAGCACCGAGTCCTTGTCCGACAAATACACGCTGATGACTTTGCGCCTTTGCAGCGCGCGCCGTATCGCCGCCGCTTCCTTCCCGTCCCGCACCAGCACCGCGATATCGGCCGGCTGCAGGCGCTTGAAGCCGTCCGGCCCCTCGAAGCCCGCTTGCGGATCGTTCAGCATGGCCGTGATGTGCTCGGCGCAATGCCAGGCGAAGAAGTCGCGGTAGGCGTCCGCCTTCATGTCGTCGGCCTGGCTGCAGCTCACCATCAGCGCCTCCAGCTGCCCATGCGTGCCGACCAGGCGCTCCTTGCGGCCGTTGGCGCCCACCGCGTCGAAGGGCAGCGGATTGACGCCGTCCGGCTTGCGGAAGCGGAATGCGCCGCGCGGCAGGCCCTCGCCCGGCGCCGCGCCTTCCGCATACAGGAACACCTGGTTGACCGCCGCCACCAGCGCCTCCGTGGAGCGGAAGTTGGTGCCCAGCTGGTAGTGCCGCCCTTCCGTGGCGCGCCGCGCCGACAGGTAGCTGTGGATGTCCGCGCCACGGAAGCCGTAGATGGACTGCTTGGGATCGCCGATCATGAACAGCCCCGTCTCCGGCGCGTTGTCCGCCACGCGGTACAGCTGGTCGAAAATCTGGTACTGGATGGGCGCGGTGTCCTGGAACTCGTCCACCATGGCCACCGGATACTGCTCGGTGATGCGCTTGCGCAGCGCGGCGCCGTTCTCGCCCAGCAGCGCCGCGCGCAGGCGCTCCAGCATGTCGGCAAAGCCGAACTGGCGCGAGCGCCGCTTGAGCTCCGCCATGCGGCGCGCAATGGCTGCCGCCGCGTGGCGGTACAGCGGGTGCTCCAGCGGCTCGATGCCCTTCAGGCCCTCGGCCAGCAGCGCGGTGGCCTCGAAGTCGTCCGGGATGGACGGGCTGTAGCCCTTGGCGCAGGCGTCGGCGATGCCGTCCGGCGTGAGGCGGCGCCAGGCCGTGTCCGAAATATCGGGGAAGACCATGTAGTCGTCCTGCGCCCAGGCGCGCAGGCCGTCGAACCATTTGACCAGCGATTCCGGCTTCATCTTCACGCCGTTGAAGCACTTGGGCGCGGCGCCGCGCTGCTGCGCTATCCACTGCTCCATGCGGTTGGCGCGCTCGCTCCAGCCGTCCTTCAGCTCCAGCAGCTGCGAGCGCTGGGTGCGCAGCACGCGGGCGATCAGCGCGTCCAGCGCTTCGTCCGCCGGCGCGCCGTCCCCGCCCGCCTCGTTGATGAATTCACTGCGGCGCGACAGCTCGCGCACGCTGCGCTTGAGCGCCTCCACGTCCGTCCAGCAGCGCAGCAGCTGGCCCAGCGCGGCCTCCTTCAGCGGATACACGTGCTGGCGCCAGTAGTCGTGCGCGGCGTCCTCGAACAGCGCGCCCTCGTCGCCCACCAGTTCCTCGTCGAACAGGCTGCCGCTGTCGAAGGCGTGCTCGCGCAGCATGCGCTGGCACCAGGCGTCGATGGTGAAGATGGCCGCTTCGTCCATCGTTTCGGCGGCCAGCATGAGCCGGTGCGCGGCCTGCTGCTGTTCCGCGTGCGAGGGATAGGATTCCAGCAGCGCGTCCAGGTAGCCGTCCTGCTTGCCGGACTGGCCCCGGAAATAGGCGGCCGCCTCGATCAGGCGCTCGCGCACGCGGTTGGACAGCTCGCGCGTGGCGGCGCGGGTGAAGGTCATCACCAGGATGTCGGCCGGCAGCAGCGGGCGGCCGTAGGCTTGCTCGCCGCCGTGGCCCAGCACCAGGCGCACGTACAGCGCGGCGATGGTCCAGGTTTTGCCGGTGCCGGCGCTGGCCTCGATCAGGCGCGAACCGTGCAGCGGAAAGGTCAGTGGTGCGAGCAAGCTCATTGTTCGTCCTCGCCTGCGATGGGCGTAATCGTTATCTGGCCGGCCATCCAGTCGGCCAGCGGGCCGTACAGCTCCTGCGCCACGTCGGTCCATTCCGGTTCGGCGGCCAAGGCGGCGAAGTCCGGCCACAGGCGGGCCAGGCACAGGTCCTGGTTCTCGCCGCTGACTTCAAAGCCGCCGTCGTAGGTGGCGCGCGGGTCGCCTCCCTGCACCAGCGCCAGGCCGGTCTTGCAGGCGGTGGGCAGCGGGCGGTTCATGCCGTCGCGCCAGATCGCCACCAGCCGTTCCAGCGCGTCGCGCGCGGGCTGCAGTTCCAGCGGCGCCATCTTCACGATCACGTCGCGCGCCACCAGGTAGCCGGTGACGGACTCGCCTTGCGCGGCCGCAGCGAGCTGGCGCAGCCACATGGCGATCAGCTTGTCGCCCCGGCCCTTGTATTCCTCGCGCGATTTGCTGGCCGCCTTGGACGACATCTGCGCCAGCCAGACCTTCTCGGCGCCGTTGCTGCGCAGCTGGTCCACCCAGTCTTCCACCGGCACGCCGCCGAACGCCAGGCTGACCGGCAGCTTGGGCGCGGGCAGCGGGTAGCGCGCGCACAGCTCCAGCCAGGCGGTGCGCACCGGCACCAGCGCCTCCACCAGTTTCAGCTGCTCCTGCTTGCCTATCAGGCCTATCGGCAGGCGGCCTTCGCGGCCAAGCTGCTCGGCGCGCTCGGTGAGGTTGGCGCGCACGTCGGCCATCGGCTCGGGCTCGCCGCTGTCGTCCAGCATCATGTCTTCCAGCTGGTAGCGCTGCAGGGCGTTCAGCGCGAACGGCTCCTCGTCCTCGCCCACCACGGCCGCTTCCGCGAACATCACCCCCAGGCGCTGGCGGAAGAAGTAGCGCACCGGCTGGCGCATGAAGCTGGCCAGCTGGTTCAGGCGCAGGCGGAAGTTCGGGTCCAGCTCGTAGGGCGGCAGGCTGGCGGACGGCTCGGCGCCCGCATCTTCGGCCTTGTCGGACTTGTCGGCCGCATGCGCCGTGCGCCATTCACCCGCATAAGTGAGCAGGCCGCCCGCTTCGAAGTAGCGGCGGCTGAACGGCTGCAGCGCGTGCTCGGTGGTGCGCCTGGCCAGGTCCACCCGCCAGCCCGCCTTCAGATAGTCGCACAGCTGCGCCACCAGCACCGACGGCGGCTGTTCACTGTTGTCGCGCACATGGCGGCCCACCCAGCTGATATACAGCTTGTCGCGCGCGGCCAGCACGGCTTCCAGCATCAGGTAGCGGTCGTCGTCGCGGCGCGAGCGGTCGCCGGGGCGGGCCATGCCAGGCAGCGCCAGCAGGTCGAAGTCGGCCTTGCGGGCGCGGCGCGGGAAGTCGCCGTCGTTCATGCCGAGCAGGCAGACCACGCGGAAGGGCACCGCGCGCATCGGCATCAGGGTGCAGAAAGTCACGCCGCCGGACACGAACTGGTGGTCCAGCGTGGGCTCGTCCAGCGCGCCCAGCCAGGACTCGCGCAACACCGCCAGCGGCACCGCCTCGTCGAAGCCCGCGCCTTCGCAGGTTTCCAGCCAGTGGTTCAGCGTGTCGTCCAGCAGCGCCAGCGTGAGGCGGTCGCCCTCCTCGCGCGCGTCGAAGAAGGCGGCCAGCAGCGCGCGCGCCTGCACGCCCCATTCGGCCGGGGAGCGCGGCTGCGCCAGCAGGGCGCGCCAGTGCAGCAGCGCCTCCACCAGCTGCGCCAGCGATCCGGCCAGCGCAGCATCCAGCCCGCCCACTTCGCCGTAGGATTCGATGCCGCCGAAAGCCGTGTCGCGGCCGCTGGCATAGCCCAGCAGCATGCGCCGCACGCCGAAGATCCAGGCGTTCTGCTCGCCGGCCGGGGCCAGGCCGAGACCGGAGCGGTGCTGCTGGTCCAGGCCCCAGCGCACGCCGGCGCCCTCTATCCACAGGCCCAGCGTGGGCAGGTCGTCCTCCGACAGGCCGAAGCGCGCGGCCAGCGCCGGCACGTCCAGCAGGTCGCGCACCTCGCTCTGGCGGCAGCGCTGCTGCGGCAGGCGCAGCAGCCATTCCAGCGCCACCAGCAGCGGATTGACGCTGCGGTCGTTCACGTCGCCGATTTCGAACGGAATGTAGCGCGGGTCGCTGCGCCGGTGCTGCGCGAAGACGGCGTGGATGGCGGCGCTGAAGACGTCGATGTCCGGCACCATCACCACCACGTCGCGCGGGCGCAGCGGGCGGTCCGAATGCTGGGCGGCGGCGAACATGGCCAGCAGCTGGTCGTGCAGCACCTCCACTTCGCGCTGCACGCTGTGCGCCACATGCAGCTCGATGGAACGGTCGCTGTCCGGCGGCTGCGGATAGTGGTGGTCCGACAGCGGCAGCAGGTCGCGCACGGCGGCCTGCATCTGCGCCAGCATGGTGTCGCCCTCGCCGTCGCTGAACAGGTCCACGCGCAGCGGGGCCACGGCGCCGCTGTCTTCATCCCTGCCCTGCTCCAGCGCCAGCTGTGCGGCTTCATTCGCCGCCGCGTCGAATTCGTCCAGCATGCGCACGAAGTCGCGCCCCTGGCGGCCCCAGCTCGCCAGCAGCGGATGGCTGTGCGCGTGCAGTTCCTCCAGCGGTATCATGCCCAGGTCCACGCCGTTGCGCAGCTGCTGGCGGCGGTGCGCGCTGCGCAGCAGGTCGCGCCCTTCGATAATGTCGCCCCAGTAGAACTGGCAGGGATTGGGCACGGCCAGCACCACCTGCGTGTAGCGCGCCAGCGAGGCCAGCGCCTGCAAGGTCTGGTAGGGCAGCGCGGACACGCCGAACAGCACGATGCGGCGCGGCAGCTTGCCCTGCGGCGCGGCGCCGCTGGCGGCCGCCGCCACGAATTCGGTGTGCACGTCGGCGCGGCCCAGGGCGCGCTCCTGCTCCGGCACGCTGGCGATCACCGCGCGCCACAGCGCGCCCTGCCACCGCTGGTCCGGCGCCAGCGCCACGCTTTCGCCGCGCGCGTTGCGCAGCGCGTCGCGCCCGGCGGCCCAGTCCGTGAGCCAGTCTGCGCGGTAGACCTGGTACTGGTCGAACAAGTCGGCCAGGCGCTCGGCCAGCTGCAGGCGGCGCTCCGGGTCGCCGTCGCCCAGGAAATGGCGCAGCGGCGCGAACAACTCGTCCGACAAGAGCGTGGGCAGCAGACGCATCAGCCGCCACGTCAGCGGGCCTTTGTCGAAGGCGGAAATGCGCGGCACCCGTTCGCGCCCCAGCATGCCGCGATAGGTCTCCCACAGGAAGCGCGCCGGCAGCGCCACGCGGTTGGCGGCGCACACGCCCATTTCCTCGGCCAGCGCGATCTTGAGCCACTCCGCCACGCCGTTCGACTGCACCAGGAAAATGTCCGATTCCAGCGGCGCCAGCGGATGGTTGCGCAGCCATTGGAACACCGCCGCGCGCAGCAGTTCCATCTGGTTGCCGTGCAGTATCAACAGGCCTGGGGTAATGCTTGAATCCATATAGTCAGCAGGGTGGCGCACTCGGGATGCCATTATCGCTCCAGCAAGCAATAATGCGCCAGAGCCGCCGCACGGTTTCGCAAATTGGTTGTACGATGTCTGATGTCTGGGATATCATGGCTCCACGCTTTCGCCTGGAGACTCGCATGACACTGCAACACGCCGCGCCCGCCAGGGCCACCAAAGTCCGCTGGATGATACTGGCCATCCTGTTCCTCGTTACCACCATCAACTACGCCGACCGCGCCACCATCGCGATCGCCGGACCCGAGCTGAAAAAGCTGCTGGGGCTGACGCCGGTGCAGATGGGCTTCGTGTTCTCGGCCTTCGCCTGGTCCTACGTGCTGGCGCAGCTGCCCGGCGGCTGGCTGCTCGACCGTTTCGGCTCCAAGGTCACCTATTTCTTCAGCATCTTCCTGTGGTCGGCCTTCACCATGATGATGGGCGGCGTGGGCTTCTTCACCGGGGCCGCCGCCGTCGCCGTGCTGTTCTCGCTGCGCCTGCTGATCGGCGTGGCCGAAGCGCCCTCCTTCCCCGGCAACAGCCGGCTGGCGTCGGCCTGGTTCCCGACCAGCGAGCGCGGCACCGCCGCCGCCATCTTCAACTCGGCGCAGTATTTCGCCACCGTGCTGTTTGCGCCGCTGATGGGCTGGCTGGTGCACTCGCTGGGCTGGCAAAGCGTGTTCTACGTCATGGGCGGGCTGGGCATCCTGGTGTCGCTGCTGTGGCTGAAGACCGTCTACGGCCCCAAGGACCATCCGCGCATCAACGCGGCCGAGCTGGAATACATCAAGGCCGGCGGCGCGCTGGTGGACCTGGAAAGCAAGGACAGGGCCGCCGCCACGCAGAAACTGGACACCTGGTCCTGCATCCGCCAGCTGCTGGCCAACCGCATGCTGCTGGGCGTTTACATCGGCCAGTACTGCATCAACACGCTGACCTACTTCTTCCTGACCTGGTTCCCGGTCTACCTCGTCACCGAACGCCACATGACCATCCTGAAAGCCGGCTTCGTGGCCGCGCTGCCGGCCGTGGCGGGCTTCCTCGGCGGCGTGCTGGGGGGCGTGATCTCGGACCGCATGATCAAGTCCGGCCGCTCGCTGTCGGTGGCGCGCAAGACGCCCATCGTGGGCGGCATGCTGCTGGCCATGTCCATGATCGTCTGCAATTACGTGGAAGCCGACTGGGTGGTGGTGATGGTCATGTCGCTGGCCTTCTTCGGCAAGGGCATAGGCGCGCTGGGCTGGGCCGTGGTGGCCGACACCTCGCCCAAGGAAGCGGGCGGCATGAGCGGCGCGCTGTTCAACACCTTCGGCAACACCGCCGGCATCACCACGCCCATTGTGATCGGCTACATCCTGCAGGCCACCGGCTCGTTCGCCGGCGCGCTGGTGTTCGTGGGCGCCAACGCGGCGGTCGCCATCCTGTGCTATGTGCTGATGGTGGGCGAAATCAAGCGCTTCGAATTCAAAACCCCGGTCATGCGCGACATCGATCCGGCCACGCCGCTGGCCGCATAGCCAGCGCGCAGCCGGGGCCGCGCTAAGCGTAAGGCGGCATCCCGGCCAGCAGCTTGTCCAGGGTGACGGGGTAATCGCGCACCCGCACCCCGGTGGCGTTGTAGATGGCGTTGGCCACCGCCGCCGCCACGCCGCAAATCCCCAGCTCGCCCACGCCCTTGGCCTTCATCGGCGAGGAAACCGGGTCGGTCTCGTCGAGGAAGATCACCTCCTGGTGCGGAATGTCGGCATGCACCGGCACCTCGTAGCCGGCCAGGTCGTGGTTGACGAAAAAGCCGCCGCGCTTGTCCACCACCAGATGCTCCATCAGGGCCGCGCCCACGCCCATGGTCATGGCGCCTATCACCTGGCTGCGCGCCGACTTGGGATTGAGGATGCGCCCCGCCGCACACACGGCCAGCATGCGCCGCACGCGCGTCTCGCCCGTGGCCGCGTCCACGCCCACCTCCACAAAATGCGCGCCGAAGGTCGATTGCTGGAATTCCTTGTCCAGTTTGCCGAACTCGATGCTGTCTTCGGCCGTGATCTCGCCCGCCTCGGCCAGGCTGGCCAGCCTTGTGCTGCTGCCGCCCGCGCTCACCTGCCCGTCCGCGAACACCGTCTGCTCGGGCGGATAGCCCAGCTTGCGCGCGATGTCCTCGCGCAGCTTCACGCAGGCGGCATACACGCCCGAAGTGGAACTGTTGCCGCCCCATTGCCCGCCGGAGCCTGCGGACACGGGAAAGTCCGAATCGCCCAGCCGCACCGCCACGCTGGCCAGCGGCACGCCCAGCATTTCGGCGGCGGTCTGCGCGATGATGGTGTAGCTGCCGGTGCCGATGTCGGTCATATCGGTTTCCACCGTCACGCTGCCGTCGCGCTCCAGCCTCACGCGCGCGGCGGACTTCATCACCAGGTTGTTGCGGAACGCCGCCGCCACGCCCATGCCCACCAGCCAGCGCCCGTCGCGCACACTGGCCGGCTGCGGATTGCGCGCGTTCCAGCCGAAACGCTCCGCGCCGCCGCGCAGGCAGTCGATCAGCCGCCGCTGCGAGAACGGCCGGCCCGGCTTTTCCGGGTCCACCTTGGTGTCGTTCAGGATGCGGAAGCGCACCGGGTCCATTTGCAGCTTCTCCGCCATCTCGTCCATGGCGATCTCCAGCGCCATCAGGCCGGGCGCCTCGCCGGGCGCGCGCATGGCGTTCCCCTCGGGCAGGTCCAGCACGGCCAATCGGGTCTTCGTCATGCGGTCCGCGCCCGCGTACAGCAAGCGGGTTTGCTGCACCGCCGTCTCCGGTTTGCCGCCCGGCAGATCGCCCGACCAGGATTCATGGCCGATGGCGCTGATCTTGCCGTCGCGCGCGGCGCCGATGCGGATGCGCTGTATCGTCGCGGGACGGTGGGTGGTGTTGTTCATCATGAGCGGACGCGCCAGCGCCACCTTGACCGGCCGCCGCACCGCGCGCGCGCCCAGCGCCGCCAGGAGCGCCTCCGCGCGGACGAACAGCTTACCGCCGAAGCCGCCGCCTATGTAAGGCGACACGATACGCACCTTGTCCTTGGCGATGCCCAGCGTCTTGGCCATGTCGCCGCGCCCCCAGTCCACCATCTGGTTGGAGGTCCACACGGTGAGGTGGTCGCCCTTCCAGACCGCGATCGACGCATGCGGCTCCATCATGGCGTGCGACTGGTCAGGCGTGGTGTACTGCGCGTCCAGCTTGACCGGGGCGGCCGCGTAGCCTGCATCAAAATTGCCGGCCTTCGAATCCGGCGGCGCATCCCCCTGCTCAGGCTTGGGCGCCTTGGCTTTGTCTTTCACGAGCGCCAGGTCATAAGCGCCCCTCTGGCGGACGTATTTCACCTTGATCAGCTGCGCGGCGGCGCGGGCCTGCTCGAAGGTCTCGGCCACCACCAGCGCGATGGCCTGGTGGTAGTGGTCGATCTCCGGCCCGCCCAGCAGCTTGGCGGTGTTGAACTTGCCCTTGCCCAGCTTGCCCGCGCTGGCGGCGGTGACGACGGCCAGCACGCCGGGCGCGCGCCGCGCCACGCTCACGTCCATGGCCGCGATGCGGCCCTTGGCGATGCCCGCGCCCAGCACATGGCCGTAGGCGGCGTCCGGCGCGGCGGCGTGCTGCTCGTAGGCGTAGGGCGCGGCGCCGCAGGTCTTGAACGGGCCGTCGATGCGGTCGGTGGCGCGGCCGACCACCCTGAGCTGGTCGATGGGATTGGTGGTGGCGGGAGTGGTGAATTTCATCGCATCAGCCTTTCTTCGCTTCATCCAGCACGGACGCCAGGGTGCGCTGCACCAGCAGGATCTTGAACGCGTTGTCCGGCGTGGTGCGGGCGCCGGCCAGCAGTTGCGCGGCCACCGGCGCCGCGCCGCGCGCCAGTTGCTGTTCGGCGGCTTCGATGCGCCACGGCTTGTGCGCCACCCCGCCCAGCGCCACGCGCCCGCTGCCGTCCGGCTGGACGATGGCGGCCACGGACACCAGCGCGAAGGCATACGAAGACCGGTCGCGCACCTTGCGGTAGACATGCTTGCCGCCCACCGGCTTGGGCAGGGTGACGGCGGTAATCAGCTCGCCGGGTTCCAGCGCCGTTTCCAGGTGCGGCGTATTGCCCGGCAGCCGGTGCAGCGACACGATGGGTATGGTGCGCGCGGCGCCGTCCGGCTTCACCGTCTCCACTTCCGCGTCCAGCAGGCGCATGGCCACCGCCATGTCGCTGGGATGGGTGGCGATGCAGGCCTCGCTGCCGCCCACCACCGCATGCTGGCGGCTGTAGCCGCCTATGGCCGAGCAGCCGCTGCCGGGCTGGCGCTTGTTGCAGGGCTGGTTGGTGTCGTAGAAATAGGCGCAGCGCGTGCGCTGGAGCAGATTGCCGGCCGTGGTGGCGCGGTTGCGCAGCTGCATGGAGGCGCCGGCCAGCAGCGCGCGCGACAGCACCGCGTAGTCCTGCCGCACGCGCTGGTCCGAGGCCAGGTCGGTGTTGCGCACCAGCGCGCCGATGCGCAGGCCGCCTTGCGGCGTGGGCTCGATCTTGTCCAGCGCCAGGCCGTTCACGTCGATCAGATGCTGCGGCGTTTCGATCTCCAGCTTCATCAGGTCCAGCAGATTGGTGCCGCCGGCGATGAAGCGGCTGCCCGGCGCGCGGAAGGCGGCCGCCGCCGCCTCGGCCGGGGACTGCGCGCGCTGATAGGTGAATGCCCTCATGCCGCTCTCCCCGCCGCGCCGCCCACTTCGGTGATCGCGTCCACTATGTTCGAATAGGCGCCGCAGCGGCAGATATTGCCGCTCATGCGCTCGCGGATTTCCTCGGCGCTCAGCAGCGGCCTGGCGGCCAGGTCCTGCGTCACGTGGCTGGGCTTGCCCTGGCGGATTTCGTCCAGCACCGCCACGGCCGAACAGATCTGGCCGGGGGTGCAGTAGCCGCACTGGTAGCCGTCGTGCCTGATGAAAGCGGCCTGCATGGGGTGCAGCTTGTCCGGCGTGCCCAGGCCTTCGATGGTGGTAATCTGCGCGCCCTCGTGCATCACCGCCAGGGTCAGGCAGGAATTGATGCGGCGGCCGTCCAGCAGCACCGTGCAGGCGCCGCATTGGCCGTGGTCGCAGCCTTTCTTGGTGCCGGTCAGGCGCAGGTGTTCGCGCAAGGCGTCCAGCAGCGTGGTGCGCGCGTCCAGGCTGAGCTCCTGGCGGACGCCGTTCACGGTGAACGCGCAGCGCACCGGCGGCAGGCCGGGGGACTGTCCGCCGTCCTGTGCATGGGCTTGCGCCAGCGCCACCGGCGGCATGGCCGCCGCCGTGGCGGACAGCGCGCCCGCGATCAGCAAGTCGCGGCGGGAAATTTTGGTGCCAGGCAAGTCTTCCATGGTGCGCTTCCTCCGGGCTGGTGAGCGAACCATTCTAGGACAACTGCCGCAGACCTCTTGCACTGTTGCCTGCCGGATTTTGTATGGCTGGCGCAGCCAGGCTGGCCTGGCCGCAGCTTGCGGCTTGCGGCCTGCGGCTTGCGGCTACTCCAGCGGCTGTGTCAGCTGCGTGCGCCACTCCGGCGGCGGCGCGCCGGTTTCGGGACCAAGCACATAGGTTTCCACCAGATCCGCCTTGGCGCGGTGGCCGGCGTCGGCAATCTGATTGATGAACGTGCCCCAGGCCTCGCCCAGACCCTCATAAGCGCCCTGATAAACAGTCTGCGCCGCGCGCATGGCCGGGATGGTACCCGCCTTGACGCGGCCGCGCTCCTTCACTGCGGCAGCCACCGGCACGCAGATGTCGAAATCAAAGCTGTCGGTCGGGCGCCGCGAGTGGTGCGTGAACAAAGGACCGGCCGGCGCCACGCCCTGCTCCTGCAGCGCCGCGAACAGCTCCTGTATCCCGGGCCCCATCACCGTCTGGATCTCCGTGGCGGGCACAGTGATATGGATGCAGGCAACAGCCTGCGCCGGCAAATCAACGATCTTGAACGTTTCAATCATGATGCAGCCTCCGGTGGATGGGTAGGCTTGCCATCATAGCAAAATCGCAGCTGAAATCTCTCACTTCCGCACGGCAACATTACTGATAAACTAAGCCGTATCCATCTTCCAGGTGCCAGTTAATGAGATTAAACCGCGTCATTCACGCCATCGTCTGTGGTACTGCAATGCTGATGAGCGCAGCCACCCACGCACAAACGCCGCCGCGCAGTTATGCGGTGTTGTCTCTTGCAGGAAATACACTCGCGCTGCACGCCAACCGGCATCAGGTTGGCAGCCGGACCGATCATGCACCTGCGCAAGTGCTGACCCTGGAGGATCAAATCTTCGACGAGGCAGCCATTATCGCGGCACGCGCGGCCATCCTCAGCACCGAGCCCCGCGCCAAACTGAGTCTGATGATGACACAGGATAAGGGCCTGTACGGGGCGCAGAACGACATGTTCGAGCGGCCCGACGCACACACGGAGGACAGGGACTACCTGAAGAGTTTGCTAAAAACACAGGGCGCCACCCATTTGGTCCTGATCAGCAAATTCCGCAGCATTGCCCAGTTCCAGCTTTACAATAGCTCCGAGGGTACGGGCGTCCTGGAAGGCATGGGATTCTATGTGGACGACATGATCAATCTGCGCCGGATGGACACGCAGGATGGAGCGCGCGGCATGCTGGTGCCCTTCGCATATGTGCGCGTCCGCCTGCTGGACGCGGCGACGCTGGCAGTGGTGCACGAGGCTACCGCGAAGCAGTCCGTCGTCATGACGCAGCCATCGCTCGAATCTACCGGCATGCAACTGTTTCAGGCGCAGACCAGCGCGGACAAGGTACAACACATGCGTCACTTGCTTACCTTGGCCATGGCCGACATGATCCCGCGCGTACTGCCTCCCTCACGGGAATGATCCGTGTCCGGGTCAGCGCGCGCGCCGGTAATGCATGGCGACCGCGCCGTTGCCAAGCGGCTGCGCCGAGATCAGTTCGAGCCGCCGCGTGCCGGGCAGGCCGCTCTGGTACAGGGTCGGGCCGTGGCCGGCGATCCTGGGGTGAACCAGGAATTTGTACTCGTCGATCAGTTCCAGGCGGTCCAGCTCGGCCGCCAGCTTGCCGCTGCCGAGGAGTACGCCGTTCGGGCTTGCGTCCTTGAGCTTCTGTATGCCCGCGCGCAAGTCGCCGGCGACGTGGTGGGTGTTGGTCCAACTGAAGTCGGTTCGCGTTGACGACACCACGTACTTCGGCTTGACCTCCAGCTTGGCCGCCCATACCCGCATCGCCGCCGGCGCCTCCACGTCGCCTCGGGCGACCGCCGGCCAGTAGTTTTCCATCATCTCGTAGGTGGTGCGGCCCCAGAGCATCGCCCCGCCCTCGTCCATGAGGCGGGTGAAGAAGGCGTGCGTTTCGTCGTCGGCGATGCCTTCCTGGTGGTCGATGCAGCCATCCAGGGTGACGTTGATACTGAAGGTCAAGAGTCCCATCACGTCCTCCGTTCGAGATCAGGCCTCTGGCGCCGTCCAGACCAGGTTCCACAGGTGGCCATCGATATCCTCGAACCCCTGGTCATACATGAAGCCGTGGTCCTCCGGCGGGTGCGGCGTGCGGCCGCCGGCAGCGACGGCCTTGGCGATGATGCTATCGACTTCTTCCCGGCTCTCGCAGCTCAGGCAGATGACGACTTCATTGGCCTCCTTCGCCTGCGCCACGGGCTTGCCGATCAGCGACTGGAAAAAGGGCTCGGTGGTCAGCATGGCCTGGATGGTGTCGCCGGCAATATTCATGAAGGCCGCGTTTTCGCCGCTGAACCGGTCACTGAAAGTAAAGCCGAGCGCGGAAAAGAAGGCTTTGGACTTGTCCAGGTTCTTCACTGGCAAGTTGAGGATGATCTGCTTGTTCATGGCGTTTCCTTGGTTGAGGTGGAATGGGCAATCCGTCGTGCTTCATCCCAACGACGGACGGCGGCGCACAAAATCGACACGCTTTCGAAAATATTTTCCCCCGCCGCATTGCACATGCCCTGCATCATCGGGAGACCAGTGAAAACACATGGGCGGACATAGGCTTGCCAAACAGGTACAGGCGATTGCGCGCCACGCCCTCCCGGACGGCCCCGGCTTTCACCGCCACGCCTTCACTGGCAATATTGCCGACCGCGACGACGATTTCCACGCGATGCAGTTCCAGCACGTCGAATGCCCGCGCTGAAAGCGCTTGCACGCAGCGAAGCGCAATCCCCTCGCGCTGGTTTGACTGGCGCACCCAGTAGCCCAGGTTGCAGAATTTGTGGTCCTGCCTGATTTCATTGAGGCCCGCCCCGCCAAGCAGCCGGCCAGTGGCTTGGCAGAAAATGCCGTACTCGAACGCCACGCCGGCGGCTTGTTTGGCGCGGCAGTCGGCAAACCATTCCAGCGCCTGGGGAGCGCTGTAATCGCTTGAGCACCAGGGCATCCACCGCCCCACCGTATCGACGGATTCGCTCGCGGCGCAGGCGAATTCCCCGGCGTCCGAATCTGCAAAAGGCCGGAGAGTCAGGCCGGCGAAATCAATATTGCTGGCTTCCACTTTTCTCCTAGCCCGCCGCGTGGGCGCTCAGTTCCTGGGCGATATGGCCCTGCAGCACGTCCAGCAGCGGCTGCATCTGGGCCACGATGTGCAGGGCCTGGGCCGGCGCGGCGTCCGCCGGCAGGTGCTCCAGGGCCAGGCACAGCTCGGCAAAGCTCATGGCGCCGACCGCGCGGGCGGAGGATTTGATGCGGTGGCCCAGCTCGGCCAGGCGCGCCATGTCCTCGTCGGCCATGGCCTGGTTCACTTCCACCATGCCGTCGCGCGCGGCGTCCAGGAACATCAGCGCGTATTTGCGCATCTTGTCGTGCTTGTTGCCGAAGGTCTGCGCCAGCGCGCTGATGTCGAACAGCTCGCCGCCGGGCTGCGGTGCCGGCGGGGCGGCTGCGGCTGCAGCGGCATGGTCCGCCCCCCCGTCCGCCGGGCTCTCCGGCAGCGGCGTCTCGATACCGGCGGCGGCGGACACGGCCGGACGGCTGTCCTTGCGCGGCGGCCGCGTGCCCTCGCCCGCGCGCTGCACCATCCAGCGCGACAGCACCATGAACAGCAGATTCGGCGCGATCGGCTTGGTGATGAACTCGTCCATGCCGGCGGCGATGCAGCGGGCCTGGTCGTCGCGCCCGGCGTTGGCGGTCATGGCGATCACCAGCGTGCCGGCCAGCTTGGGATGCGAACGGATCAGGCGCGTGGCTTCGTAGCCGTCCATCACCGGCATCTGCACGTCCATCAGCACGCAGTCGAAATGCTCCTTGAGCAGCAGGTCGATGGCCTCCTTGCCGTTGTTGGCGATGCACACCGTGGCGCCCGCGTCCTCCAGAAGCTCCTGCCCCACTTGCTGGCTGAAAATATTGTCCTCCACCAGCAGGATGTTGGCGCCCTGGATGGTGGCCATCACGTCCGCCTGCAGCGTTTCGCTGTGGCGCTGCTCCAGGAAGTTGGTGCCCTTGGCCAGCCGCGCGGTGAACCAGAAGGTGCTGCCATGGCCGCGCACGCTGTCCACGCCCACGGTGCCGCCCATCAGCTCGGCCAGCTGCTTGCTGATCACCAGCCCCAGCCCCGTGCCGCCGTATTTGCGCGTGGTGGACGTGTCGGCCTGGTGGAAGGACTGGAACAGCTTGCCGATCTGCTCCGGGCTCATGCCTATGCCCTGGTCCTGCACCTCGAAGCGCACCAAGGTGTGGGTGTCGCGGTCCTCCACCGGCCGCGCGCGGATGTAGATCTTGCCGTTTTCCGAGAACTTGATGGCGTTGCTGGTGAAGTTGAGCAGCACCTGTTCCAGCCGCAGCGGGTCGCCGCGCAACTGGTGCTCCAGGCCCGGCCAGATCTCGAACACCAGCTCCAGCTCCTTGCGCGCGGCGCTCTCGCCCAGCTGGCTGGACACATTGGCCAGCAAGGTCTCCAGCGCGAAGTCCAGCACTTCCAGCTCCAGCTTGCCGGCCTCGATCTTGGAAAAGTCCAGGATGTCGTTGATGATGCCCAGCAGGTGCTGGCCGGAATGGTAGATCTTCTGCAGGTAGTCGCGCTGCTTGGGATGGGTGACCGATTTCAGCGCCAGGTGGGCCATGCCGATAATGCTGTTCATCGGCGTGCGGATCTCGTGGCTCATATTCGACAGGAAGTCGCTCTTGGCCTGGTTGGCCGCCTGCGCCTGCTCCTTCAGGTTGTGCAGTTCGGTGATGTCGGTGGCCAGGCCGATCACGGCCGCCACGTCGCCGTCGATATGCACCGGCGCCTTCACGGTCCACAGGTGCTGCACGGCGCCGTCGCGCCCTACATAGCGCTCCTCGCCGGCGCGCTTGATGCCGTCCAGGAAGACCTGGCGTTCCTCGTTCCAGGCCGCGTCCGCCTGCGCCGGCGGCATCAGTTCGCGGTCGCTCTTGCCGATGATGTCCTCCACCGGCATGCCCATGGCCTCGGCGGTCTTGGCGTTGACGTAGATGTAGCGGCGCTGCTGGTCTTTCATGAAGACGCGGGCGTCCACGTTGTTGAGCACGCTGTCCAGCAGCAGGCGCTGCTCCACCGCGCTGCGGCGCGAGAAGTACAGCGTCAGCAGGTAGCCGTAGATCAGCATGGTGACGATGAAGCCGGTGGCCAGCGCGATCCACGGGAAATAGGCGTCCAGCCCGGTGTGCATGTCGGCGCGCTTGACGCGGAACAGCGCCTTCCACAGCGTGCCGTTGAAGTCGATCGGCAGCACCGCTTCCATATACTCGTCGGGATTGGCCGGGGCGGCCGGGGCCGCTTCGATGGAGCCGTTGTCGTTGTACAGCAGGCGGTCGGTTTTCTCGATGGCGAGGCGGCGCTTTTCCACGTCGACGGAGCTGTCGGCGTACAGCAGCATGTGCACCTCGCGGATCGCCATTTCGTCGATCGCGCCCTGCACCAGCTTGGACACCGAGAAGCCGATGCCGACCGAGCCGATGTAGGCGGCGCGGCGGCTCTCCACGTCGTGTATCGGCATGCCGCGCTTGTACACCGGCAGGCGCATGCCCAGGCCGATGTGCGGCACCGGCTTTTTCACCACCACCGGCTGGCCGGAAGCGCTGATCTGGCCGGTGTCGCGCGACAGCTCCATGGCGCGCGCAATGGCCGGATTGACGCCGATATCGACGCCAAAGCGCTCCATCACCATCTCCATCGGCTCCAGGTAGAGCAGCACGGTGTACTGGTCGCGCCGGCCGGGCGGCTTGATGTCGAACCTGGGATAGCCGCCCGCATGCAGGCTGCGGTCGTTGCGCACGCCGGCCACAAAGGCGTCGCGGTCCGCGTCGCGCACCGGCACGGCGTAGTTGAGCGCTTCGATGGCCGGGAAGTGCTGCGGCAGGTTCAGCGTGGACACATATTCGTGGAACTGCTGGCGGCTGAGCGAGTCGCTGGTCTGGAACAGGGCCACCAGGCCGCGCACCACGTCCGAGTACGATTTCACGCGCGCGGAAATGCTGTACTGCGTGCTGCGCGCCAGGTTGTCGAAGCGCTGGCGGTCGTCGTCCTCCACCGCGCGCGCCGCGTTCGAATACAGCACCATGCCAACCGACAATGCCAGCGACAGGCCTATGCCCCAGAGCACAGTCCTTATATTAATCAGGCTTTTGAGGAGGGCGCCCAGTTTACGCATTCACGGCCACTTCATTCCAGTTGTTTTGCATTAAAGCAGCATACTATCAAACAGCATTTCCCAACCAGCGTTAACTGGCCATACCCCCAGCCTAGCAAAACGCAAGCGATAAAGAAAAGTGAACGATTTTTCAAGCTCCCGCTCTAACCCTGTTGAGCAGGAGGGAAATCATGTTCATTCGTTCACGCCCCGCCATCATGCTAGCCGCCGCCAGCCTGGCCTGGAGCGGCGCCATGGCCGCAGAGCGGGAACATCGGGAATTCGAGGCCGAGCTGCTGGCGCCGGGCCGCCTGGCCAGCGGGCAAGGCCTGATCGGCATGCATTTTTCGCTGCCGGGCGCGGCCGCGCGGCGGGTGGCCTGGCAGTTGGAGCTGCGCAATTCCCGAGGGGAAACCGTGCGGCGCTGGCGTGGTGCGGCTACCACGCGGGACGGCGCGGCGGATGCCACCGTGGTTTGCTGCGGCCTGCCCGGCGGCGTCTACCAGCTGCGCATGCGCGCCGAAACCGGCGCCGGAAAATCGCGCGAAGTCATCCGGCAACTGTGGGATATTGCCATCGGCACGCCGGCCCCGCTGGCGCTGGCGCAGTCCAGTCCGCTGCCCACCGCGCGCACGCCGCGCCGCGCCGAAGCCGCGCCGGCTGCGGGTGCCCTGCCCTACACGGTCTACTACGGCAATCTGCACAGCCAGACCAGCCACAGCGACGGCGGCGGCGCACTCGACCATTGCAGCGGCGCGCAGGAGCCGCAAAGCGCCCCCTTCGGCCCGGAAGACGCCTACGACTACGCCCGCCGCCACGGCCTGGACTTCCTCATGGCGTCCGAGCACAACCACATGTACGACGGCTCCGACGGCGGCAATCCGTCCGCCGAACCGGAGCAGGCCAAGGGGCTGTACCGCAGCGGCCTTGCTGCGGCGGCCGCCTACACGGCCGCACATCCGGACTTCCTGGCCATGTACGGCATGGAATGGGGCGTAATCAACGGCGGCGGCCACCTGAACATCCTGAACAGTCCCGAGCTGCTGGGCTGGGAACGCAACGCCGGCGGCGAACTGCTGGCCGACACCGCCACCGCCAAGGGCAACTACGGCGCGCTCTACACCCTGATGCGCGAGCGCGGCTGGCTGGGCCAGTTCAACCATCCGAAAGAAAACCAGTTCCGCGCCGCCGGCAAGGCCTTGGGCTACACCGGGGACGGCGACGCCGCCATGGCGCTGTGCGAGGTCATGAACAGCAACGCCTTCTCCGTCAATACGGATGAAAGCGAGAGCCGCCGCAGCAACTTCGAGCCAGCCTGCCAGCGGCTGCTGGAAGCGGGCTACCACGTGGCCTTCGCCAGCAACCAGGACAACCACTGCGCCAACTGGGGCATGTCCTACACCAACCGCACGGCGGTGCTGCTGCCGGAAAATACCGCGCTGTCCTCCGGCGCCTTTCTGGACGCCATCCGCGCCCGGCGCGTCTTCGCCACCATGGACAAGCAGGCCCAGATCGTCCTCACCGCCAACGGCCACCTGATGGGCGAGCGCTTCAGCAACAGCGGTCCGCTGACGCTGGACGTGCGCCACGCCAGCGCCACCGGCAGGCAGGTGGCCGCGCTGGCCATCATCTCCGGCGTGCCCGGCAAGCGCGGCTCCACCACCCAGCTGCCGCTCGCCGGCGCAGCCTCCGGCGGCAGCCTCACCCTCACTCCGGAACCCGGCGAGCACTACTACTACGCCCGCATCACCCAGGACGACGGCACCCTGCTCTGGTCCGCCCCCGTCTGGGTCAGCCAGCAGCCCGCTCCGCCCTAAGCCAGCCGTCCCCAGGCATGCCACAATAGGCGGACCAACCCACTTGCCGCCTGGAGAGACCGCATGCCCGCTGAACTGAATATTGATCCCCACCTCTGGCTGGAAGACGTGGCCGGCGAGGCGCCGCTGGAATGGGTGCGGCGCCAGAATGCCGTGGCCGAGGCGGAGCTGGAAGGCACGCCGCACTACGCGCAGCTGCATGCGCGCATCAAAACCATCCTCAACTCCCAGGACCGTATTCCCTACGTCAGCCTGCACGAAGGCCATTACTACAATTTCTGGCGCGACGCGGTCCACGTGCGCGGCATCTGGCGCCGCACCACGCCGGAACAGTTCCTGCTGCCCGAACCTGCCTGGGACACCGTGCTCGACATCGACGCGCTGGCCGCCGCCGAGGATGAAAACTGGGTCTGGGCCGGCGCCAGCTTTCTGCACCGCAGCGCGCGCTGCCTGCTGTCGCTGTCGCGTGGCGGCGGCGACGCCTGCGTGCTGCGCGAATTCGACGTGGCCACGCGCAGCTTCATCGGCGGCGGCTTCACCCTGCCCGAAGCCAAGTCCCGCGCCGCCTGGATAGACCACGACACGCTGTTCATCGCCACCGACTTCGGCCCCGGCTCCATGACCAGCTCCGGCTATCCGCGCATCGTCAAGGAATGGCGGCGCGGCACGCCGCTGGAGCAGGCCTCCACCGTATTCGAAGGCGCGCCGGACGACCTGGCCGTGGGCGCGGCCAAGGACTTCACGCCCGGCCACGAATTCCAGCTAATCTGGCGCTCCATGAGCTTCTACACCAACGAGCTCTACCTGCGCGACGGCGCCACGCTGACCAGGGTGGACAAGCCGGACGACGCCACCGCCTACACCGTGCGCGACCAGCTCATCATCGAACTGCGCTCCGCATGGACGGTGGAAGGCGTGCGCTACCCGCAAGGCGCGCTGCTGGCCAGCGATTTCCGCGCCCACCTGCGCGGCGAGCGCGCCTTCGCCGTGCTGTTCACGCCCACGGCCACCAGTTCGCTGGACGGCGTGAGCGCCACCCGCTCGGCCCTGCTGCTCAACGAGCTGGACAATGTAAAGAACCGCATCACCGAGCTGCGCCACGTGGACGGCGCCTGGCAGCGCCGCACCGTGGACGCGCCCGCCTTCGGCACGCTGGACGCCAGCGCCCTGGACAGCATAGACAGCGACGACTACTTCCTCACCGTTACCGATTTCCTGACCCCGACCACGCTCTACCTGGCCCGCGCCGGCAGCGACGAGCGCGTGCGGCTGAAATCCCTGCCCGCCTTCTTCGACGCCGCCCCCTTCCGCGTGCAGCAGCTGCACGCAGCCTCGGCCGACGGCACCGCCGTGCCCTACTTTGTGGTTTCCGGCCCCGGCCCCGCGCCCGGCGCCGAGCGGCCGGCGCTGCTGTACGGCTACGGCGGCTTTGAAGTCTCGCTGAAACCGTTCTACAGCGCCGTCACCGGCTCCGCCTGGCTGGAGCAAGGCGGCATCTATGTGCTGGCCAACATCCGTGGCGGCGGCGAATTCGGTCCGCGCTGGCACCAGGCCGCGCTGAAGGAACGCCGCCAGCGCGCCTTCGACGACTTTATCGCCGTAGCGGAAGACCTGGCCGCGCGCGGCCTGAGCAGCCCGCGCCGCCTCGGCATCATGGGCGGCAGCAACGGCGGCCTGCTGGTGGGCGCGGTCATGGCGCAGCGGCCCGAACTGTTCGGCGCCGTGGTCTGCCAGGTGCCGCTGCTGGACATGCGGCGCTACCACCAACTGCTGGCCGGCGCCTCCTGGATGGGCGAGTACGGCGACCCGGACGACCCGGCGCAGTGGGCTTACATCGCGCCGTACTCTCCCTACCAGAACGTCCACGCCGCCCGGCGCTACCCGCGCATGCTGCTCACCACGTCCACCCGCGACGACCGCGTCCACCCCGGCCACGCGCGCAAGATGGCGGCGCTGATGCAGGACCAGGGCCACGACGTGCTGTACTGGGAAAACACCGAAGGCGGCCACGCCGGCGCCGCCAACAGCGAGCAGCAGGCGCAGATGTGGGCGCTGACCTACGCCTTCCTGCTCAAGCAGCTGGGCTGAACCGCTCAGCCCGCACAATCGTGCGCGCCGGAAACTTAAAAAGTTCTAAATTAGAAATTAGTTTCCAGCGGCGACGTTGCCATAATGGCAATGTCGCCAAGTTTTCGTTTTAAGCAACATTTGCTTGACTCCGGTAGTCAGCGGAGTATCTTTTACGTCCATCGTCCGCCACCTTTGCCTAGGATTTACCCCGATGAACAACATGACCGAAATTGCCGAAGATCTCGACAACAAGCTGCTGTTGCAGATCCTGATGGCGCTGAAGAAAGGCGACTTCTCGGTGCGCATGCCGTCCGACTGGACCGGCATGCCCGGCAAGATCGCCGACACCCTGAACGAGATCATCGAGACCAAGGAAAAAATGGTCAGAGTGGTCACCGACGTGAGCCGCGTCGTGGGCCGCGAGGGCCGCTTGACGCAGCGCGCCTCGGTGCCCAACGTGGCCGGCGGCTGGCAGACCATCATCAGCTCGGTCAACACCCTGATCGACGACCTGGTGCGGCCGACCACGGAAATGGCGCGCGTCATCGGCGCCGTGGCGAAGGGCGACCTGTCGCAAACCATGGCGCTGGAAGTGGACGGCCACCCGCTCAAGGGCCAATACCTGCGCGCGGCCACCACCGCCAACACCATGGTGGAGCAGCTGTCCTCCTTCTCCTCCGAAGTCACGCGCGTGGCGCGCGAAGTGGGCACGGAGGGCAAGCTGGGCGGCCAGGCGCAGGTGAAAGGCGTGGCCGGCACCTGGAAGGACTTGACCGACTCGGTGAACTCCATGGCGGGTAATCTGACGTCGCAGGTGCGCAACATCGCCGAAGTGACCACGGCCGTGGCCAACGGCGACTTGTCCAAAAAGATCACGGTGGACGTGCGCGGCGAGATCCTGCAGCTGAAGGACACCATCAATGTGATGGTGGACCAGCTGCGCTCCTTCGCCTCCGAAGTGACGCGCGTGGCGCGCGAGGTGGGCACCGAGGGCAAGCTGGGCGGCCAGGCCTATGTCCCCGGGGTGGGCGGCACGTGGAAGGACTTGACCGACAACGTGAACTTCATGGCCTCCAACCTGACGGGCCAGGTGCGCAACATCGCGGCGGTGACCACCGCCGTGGCCAACGGCGACTTGTCCAAGAAGATCACGGTGGACGTGAAGGGCGAAATCCTTGAACTGAAAAACACCATCAACGTGATGGTGGACCAGCTGTCCTCCTTCGCCTCCGAGGTGACGCGGGTGGCGCGCGAGGTGGGCACCGAGGGCAAGCTGGGCGGCCAGGCGCAGGTGAAAGGCGTGGCCGGCACGTGGAAGGACTTGACCGACTCGGTGAACTCCATGGCCGGCAACCTGACCGGCCAGGTGCGCAACATCGCCGACGTGACCACCGCCGTGGCCAACGGCGACTTGTCCAAGAAAATCACGGTGGACGTGAAGGGCGAGATTCTCGAGCTGAAAAACACCATCAACGTGATGGTGGACCAATTGAACTCCTTCGCCTCCGAAGTGACGCGGGTGGCGCGCGAGGTGGGCACCGAGGGCAAGCTGGGCGGCCAGGCCAACGTGCCCGGCGTGGCAGGCACGTGGAAGGACTTGACCGACGGCGTGAACTCCATGGCGGGCAACCTGACCGGCCAGGTGCGCAACATCGCGGAGGTGACCACCGCAGTGGCCAACGGCGACCTGTCCAAAAAGATCACGGTGGACGTGAAGGGCGAAATCCTTGAACTGAAAAACACCATCAACGTGATGGTGGACCAATTGTCCTCGTTCGCGTCGGAAGTGACGCGGGTGGCGCGCGAAGTGGGCACCGAGGGCAAGCTGGGCGGCCAGGCCTATGTGCCCGGCGTGGGCGGCACGTGGAAGGACTTGACCGACAACGTGAACTTCATGGCCTCCAACCTGACGGGCCAGGTGCGCAACATCGCGGCGGTGACCACCGCCGTGGCGCGCGGCGACTTGTCCAAGAAGATCACGGTGGACGTGAAGGGCGAGATCCTGGAGCTGAAAGACACCATCAACGTGATGGTGGACCAATTGTCGTCCTTCGCATCGGAAGTGACGCGGGTGGCGCGCGAAGTGGGCACGGAGGGCAAGCTGGGCGGCCAGGCCAATGTGTCCGGCGTGGCTGGCACGTGGAAAGACTTGACCGAGAACGTGAACCAGCTGGCCGCCAACCTGACCAACCAGGTGCGCGCGATTGCCGAGGTGGCAACCGCCGTGACGCGCGGCGACTTGTCCCGTTCCATCCAGGTGGAGGCGCGCGGCGAGGTGTCCTACCTGAAGGACAACATCAACGAGATGATACGCAACCTGAAGGAAACCACGCAGAAGAACGCGCAGCAGGACTGGCTGAAAACCAATCTGGCGCGCTTCACCCGATTGCTGCAAGGCCAGCGCGACCTGCAGGCCGTGACCAAGCTGATCCTGTCCGAGCTGGCGCCGCTGGTGTCCGCCCACCACGGCGTGTTCTACATGATGGACTCGCTCGACACAGACGCCCGCCTGCGCATGATCGCCAGCTACGGCTACCGTTCCAGCCGCAAGCTGCCCACCTCCTTCCTGCCGGGCGAAGGCCTGGTGGGCCAGTGCGCGCTTGAAAAAGTCCGCATCTGGCTGACCGACGTGCCGCGCGACTACATCGTGGTCAGCTCCGGCCTGGGCGCCGCGCCGCCGACCAATATCGTGGTGCTGCCCATCCTGTTCGAGCAGCAAGTGAAGGCGGTGATTGAAATCGCTTCGCTGGACCGCTTCACCGAGACCCACCTGTCCTTCCTGGACCAGCTGATGGAATCGATCGGCGTGGTGCTCAACACCATCGAGGCCAACAGCCGCACCGAGTCGCTGCTGACGCAGTCGCAGTCGCTGGCGCAGGAACTGCAGCAGACCAACCAGGAGCTGGCGGAAAAAGCCCGCCTGCTGTCCGAGCAGAACATCGAGGTGGAGCGCAAGAACCGCGAGGTGGAGCAGGCCAAGCTTGCCCTGGAGGAGAAAGCCACGCAGCTGGCGCTGTCGTCCAAGTACAAATCCGAGTTCCTGGCCAATATGTCGCACGAGCTGCGCACGCCGCTCAACTCCCTGCTGATCCTGGCGCAGCAGCTGGGCGACAACCCGGAGGGCAACCTGTCCGGCAAGCAGGTGGAGTTCGCCAAAACCATCCACGGCTCCGGCTCCGACCTGCTCACGCTGATCAACGACATTCTCGACCTGTCCAAGATCGAATCCGGCACGGTCACGCTGGACGTGTCCGAATACCGCTTCGCCAACCTGCGCAACTACGTGGACCGCACCTTCCGCCACATGGCCGAAGCCAAGCACCTCGGCTTCTCGGTGGAGCTGTCGGAGAACCTGCCGACCGCCGTCATGACGGACACCACGCGCCTGCAGCAGGTGCTGAAAAACCTGCTCTCGAACGCCTTCAAGTTCACCAACCACGGCCAGGTTTCGCTGGTGATCGGCCTGGTCACCAGCGGCTGGACCAGCGACCACCCCAACTTGCTGCATGCGGACGGCGTGCTGGCCTTCGCCGTCAGCGACACCGGCGTCGGCATCGCCTCCGACAAGCTGCAGCTGATCTTCGAAGCCTTCCAGCAGGCCGACGGCTCCACCGCCCGCAAATACGGCGGCACCGGCCTGGGCCTGTCGATCTCGCGCGAGCTGGCGCGCCTGCTGGGCGGCGAGATCCGCGTCGAATCGGTGGTCGGCAGCGGCTCCACCTTCACGCTGTTCCTGCCCTACAACCGCGCCGGCTTCGTCAACTACGACCTGTCGCGCCAGCCGCCCACCCGGGCGCCGGCGCAGCCGCCGAAAATCATGTACGCGCCGCCGCCGCTGGCGGTTGAAGCGCTGGCCGAGCCGGAACCCGACCTGGCCGTCTACAGCTCCTTCGACGACCGCACCCTGGTGGCGCCGGGCGACCCGTCCGTGCTCATCATCGAGGACGACGAGCGCTTCGCCAAGGTGGTGCTGGACTACGCGCGCGAGAAGAACTTCAAGGGCATCGTCACCCACCAGGGCGACTCGGCCCTGTCGCTGGCGCGCGACTACCTGCCGTCCGCCATCCTGCTGGACCTGGACCTGCCCGACATCGACGGCTTCACCGTACTGGACCGTCTGAAGCGCGACCCGAGCACGCGCCATATCCCGGTGCATGTGATGTCCAGCCTGCGCGAGCGCGAACGCGCGCTGCGCCAGGGCGCCATCTCCTACCTGAACAAGCCGGTCAGCAAGGAGACGCTGACCGAGGAATTCAGCCGCATCCAGAAGTTCCTGCTGGGCGGGAAGCGCAGCCTGCTGGTGGTGGACGACGAGCAGCACCAGCGCGACGCCATCGTCAGCCTGATCGGCGACGCCGACCTGCGCATCGTGGCGGTGGACTCCGGCGAAAAGGCCTTGCAGGCGCTGCGCGACCACCACTTCGACTGCATGGTGCTGGACCTGACGCTGCCCGACATCAGCGGCTTCGACCTGCTCAACATCATCGGCAAGGACGCCACGCTGCGCGACCTGCCCATCGTCATCAACACCGCCAAGGACCTGGACCGCAAGGAAGTGGCGCGGCTCAAGCGCTACGCCAAGACCATCGTCATCAAGGACGCGCGCTCGCCCGAGCGGCTGCTGGACGAGACGGCGCTGTTCCTGCACCGCTCGCAGGCCAGCCTGCCGGAACTGCAGCGCCGCATGCTGGAAGAGATCCACGCCGCCGACAGCGGCCTGGCCGGGCGCAAGGTGCTGATCGTCGATGACGACCTGCGCAACATCTTCGCCCTGTCCTCGCTGCTGGAGCGCCAGCAGATGCAAGTCTCCTTCGCCGAGAACGGGCGCGACGGCATCGAGGTGCTGGAACGCGACCCGACCATCGAGATCGTCCTGATGGACATCATGATGCCGGAGATGGACGGCTACGACACCATGCGCGCCATCCGCCGCATACCGAAGTTCAAGTCGCTGCCCATCATCACGCTGACCGCCAAGGCCATGAAGGGCGACCGCGACAAATGCATCGCCGCCGGCGCCTCCGACTACATCACCAAGCCGGTGGACGTGGCGCAGCTGCTGTCGCTGATGCGCGTCTGGCTGCACTGATGGGGCGCCCATGGGCAATGTAACCCCGATGCGGCACGAGGCGCCGCCGGAAGTGGAGGAACTGGAACTGGACCTGCTGGCCGAGGCCCTGTTCCAGCGCTACGGCTACGACTTCCGGGGCTACGAGCGCACCGCGCTGCGGCGCAAGCTGCGCGCCTTGCTGCAGCAGCGCAGCCTGCGCACGCTGTCCGCGCTGCAGGGCCAACTGCTGCACGATGCGCGCGCCGCCGGCGCCGTGCTGCGCGCGCTGCACGTGCCCCCGGCCGCCATGTTCGACGATCCGGAAGAAGCACGCCTGCTGCGGCAAGCCTCCACGGCCTGCCTGAGCGGCGCCGCGCTGCCCAAGGTCTGGCTGGCCGACTGCGCCGGCGCCGAACAGGCCTGGACGCTGGCCGTGCTGCTGGCCGAGCAGGGGCTGCTGGCGCGCACCGAGCTGCACTGCACCGTCGCCAGCGACGAGCTGCTGGCCGAAGCGCAGGACCACGGCATTCCGCTGGAACGCCTGGCCGAATACCAGGCCGGCTACGAGCGCGCCGGCGGCGGCGCGCGGCTGGCCGACTACTTCCACACCACTGGCCAGCGCGCCGTGCTGCTGCCGCAGCTGCGCAGCCGCATCACCTGGGCGCAGTACAACCTGGTGACGGACGCCTCCTTCAACGAATTCAACCTCATCGTGTGCCGCCGCGCCCTGCCCGATTTCGGCCCGCTGCTGCGCCAGCGCGTGCTGCAGCTGTTCCACGCCAGCCTGGCGCCGTTCGGCGTGCTGGCCCTGGACCGCCAGTTCGACGAAAGCGAGGCGCTGGCCGCCTTCTACCGCCCGCTGCTGCCCATGCAGCCCTGGTACAAGCGCGTGGCCTAGCCCTGCTCCGCGCAAACCGCGTCGAACATGGCGGCGTCGATGTCGAAAGAATAATCGTCCTGCAGGCTGAAATAGGCGCGCGCCTCGTCCGGCGCGGAATCGAACAGGCTGCGGATCGCCTGCACGCGCAGCTCCGGCGTGCGCATGCGCGCCACCCACTCATTGAACTGCATGGTCAATTTCCACTGGCTGGACAGCTGGTGCGTAAAACCGGCATTTTCCAGCTTGGCGCCCCATTCGCAGACCCGGTAGTCGCGCACATGGGAGCCGTCGCGCAGCAGCTCGACCGCCTGCAGCGTGGTGTCGCACAGCGCCTCTTTCGGCGCCGTGATATCGATGGCGACGAAGCGTCCTCCCGGGCGCAGGACGCGCCGCACCTCGTGCAGGGCGGCTTGCACGTCCGGCCAGTGGTGGGCCGAGTAGCGCGTCACCACCAGGTCGAAACTGGCGTCCGCGAAGGGCAGCTTGCCCGCGTCGCCCTGATGGGTGCTGATGTTTTGCAGGCCGCGTTCGCGGCTGGCGCCGGCCACCACCTCCAGCATCTGCGCCGACAAATCATAGGCCACGACCGACTGCGCGGCCGGCGCCACGGCGAAGCTGGCATGGCCCGCGCCGCAGCCCAGGTCCAGCACGCGCGGCGATCGCATGCCCTGGGCAATGGCGCGCAGCGCCGCCAGGTCCGCCCCCTGCGCATGGACGCTGCTGCTCAAATAACTGCTGGCGGTATTGCCGAACTGCTGGGCGGCGTAGCTTTGCTGTTTCATTTATTTCTCCTCAGTTGGACGCGTTGATGCAGAATAGGCGTAGTTTTATCCTGTAACAAGACCACAACTTATCCTGGTATAACTGATTCCATGCACGCGACCATGAACAATGAACTGGGCGAGTTCATCCGCCGCCACCGCGAGCGCGTGAGCCCCCAAAGCGCCGGCCTGCCCGGCGGCGGACGGCGCCGCACGCCCGGCTTGCGGCGCGAGGAGCTGGCGCAGCTGTGCGGGATCAGCCCGACCTGGCTGACCTGGCTCGAGCAAGGCCGGCAGGTGTCCGCGTCCGCCGCCATGCTGGCGCGGCTGGCCGACGTGCTCCACCTGAGCGGCGCGGAACGCACCTATCTGTTCAGCCTGGCCGAACGCCTGGACCCGCAGCGCGCAGCGCACGAGCATGGCGGCGGCACGCCCGGCGAGCTGGACGCCATCGTGCGGGCGGTGCGGGCGCCGGCCTACGTGCTGGACCAGCAATGGGACGCCATCGCCTGGAACGCGGACGCGGCAGCCCTGTTCGCCGGATGGCTGGACGGCGGCGCGGACCGGCACGGCCGGCCGCCGAATCTGCTGCGCTTCATGTTCGGCCACGCCGCCGCGCGCAGCCTGATCGTCGACTGGCCCCACCGCGCGCAGCGCCTGGTGGCGGAATTTCGCGCCGACACCGGCAAGCACGCCGGCCAGGAGCCGCTGGCCTCCCTGATTGCTGAACTGTCGCGCGGCAGCGGCGAGTTCCGCGAGCTGTGGACCTTGCAGGACGTGCTGGGGCGCGAAGGCGGCGAGCGCCGCTTCCAGCATCCCGCGCGCGGGCCGTTGGCCTTCCAGCAGATTACGCTGCACCTGGCCAAGCGCCACGACCTGAAGCTGACCATGCTGCTGCCCCTGGAAGGCTGAAGCCCCGCATTGACCGCGCTGGCCAATACGGCTACATTGCTCTATCGACAAAAACCTTGGAGCATTGCATGCAACGCAGCCTGATTTCCGCAGCCATCCTGTCCCTGACCGCCCTCGCCGCCGCGCCGGCGCAGGCCGGGCAAGCCGCCAAGGCCAAGCCGGCGAAAGCCGCAAAGGCCGCTGCCGCCGCAACCCTGGCCACGACCCAGCTGCCGCGCAATGTCCGCCCCACCCACTACGCCATCTCGCTGACGCCGGACGCGCAAGCGGCCACCTTCAGCGCCCGCGTGGTGATCGCCATCGACGTGCTGGAGCCCACCGCCGTCATCACCCTGCACGCGCTGGACCTGGCGCTGGCCAGCGCCAGCATCGCCTCCGGCCCCGGCCAGCCGGTGCAGCAGGCCAGCAAGATCGCCGTCGACGCGGACAAGCACACCGCCAGCCTGAGCTTCGCCCAGCCGCTGGCAAAAGGCAGCTACCAGCTGGCCATCGACTACAGCGGCAAGATCGGCAACCAGGCCGCCGGCCTGTTCTCGCTCGACTACGACAGCCCGTCCGGCAAGAAGCGCGCGCTCTACACCCAGTTCGAGGCGGCCGACGCGCGCCGCATGTTCCCGTCGTGGGACGAGCCGGCCTTCCGCGCCACCTTCGCGCTGGAGGCCACCGTGCCGGCGGACCAGATGGCCGTCTCCAACATGCCCATCGCCAGCAGCACCGCGCTGGAAGGCGGCCGCAAGCTGGTGCGCTTCGCCACCACGCCGCGCATGTCCACCTATCTGCTGTTCTTCGGCCAGGGCGACTTCGAGCGCGCCACCGCCACCGAAGGCGGCACCGAGCTGGGCGTGATCACCGTCAAGGGCCGCCTGCCGCAGGCGCAGTTCGTGCTGGACTCGTCCAAAGCCGTGCTGCGCGAATACAACGACTACTTCGGCCTGCCCTATCCGCTGCCCAAGCTGGACAACCTGGCCGCGCCGGGCCGCAGCCAGTTCTTCGGCGCGATGGAAAACTGGGGCGCCATCATGAGCTTCGAGTCCATTATGCTGCTCGACCCGGCCATCTCCACCCAGGCCGACAAGCAGGAAGCCTTCGGCACCGCCGCGCACGAAACCGCGCACCAGTGGTTCGGCAACCTGGTCACCATGCGCTGGTGGGACGACCTGTGGCTCAACGAAGGCTTCGCCACCTGGATGGCGGGCCGCACCACGGCGCTGCTGCATCCGGAATGGCAAACCTCGCTGAACCGCGTAGCCGGGCGCAACAGCGCCATCGAGCGCGACGCGCTGGCCACCACCCACCCCGTGGTGCAGCGCGTGGCCACCGTGGAGGAGGCGCACGCCGCCTTCGACGAGATCACCTACGCCAAGGGCGGCGCCGTCATCAACATGCTGGAAAATTATGTGGGCGAGGAAGCCTGGCGCGAAGGCGTGCGCGGCTACATCAAGGCCAACGCCTACGGCAATGCGGTGTCCGATCAGCTCTGGCAGCACATCGAGCGCGCCGCGAAAAAGCCGGTGACGGCCATCGCGCACGACTTCACGCTGCAGCCCGGCGTGCCGCTGATTAAAGTGGCCGACTACAGCTGCCAGGGCGGCCAGACCCGCGTCACGCTCACGCAGGGCGAATACAGCAAGGATAAGCCGAACAAGAAGCCGCTGTCGTGGCGCGTGCCGGTGCTGGCGCAGACCGTGGGCGCGCAGGACGTGAGCCGCATCCTGGTCACCGGCGGCAAGGCCACGCTCACGCTGCCCGGCTGCGGCCCGTTGCTGGTGAACGCCGGCCAGGCCGGCTACTACCGCACCGTGTACGCGCCCAAGGCCTACGCCGCGCTGGCGGCCAGCTTCGGCAAGCTGGCGCCTTTGGACCAGCTGGGACTGATGACCGAAAGCTGGGCGCTGGGCATGGCCGGCAAGCAGCCCGCCTCGGACGCCCTCAGCCTGGCGCGCGCCACGCCGGTGGACGCCGCGCCGCAAGTGTGGGGCCGCATCGCGCGCATCTTCGACGACCTGCGCATTTACAC
This sequence comes from Pseudoduganella sp. GW821-FHT05F09, assembly GCF_059419605.1. Classification (NCBI taxonomy): domain Bacteria; kingdom Pseudomonadati; phylum Pseudomonadota; class Betaproteobacteria; order Burkholderiales; family Oxalobacteraceae; genus Pseudoduganella; species Pseudoduganella sp. GW821-FHT05F09. Next base: position 394,546 of record NZ_JBWKSD010000001.1, on the reverse strand, counting down.
CCGCGACAACGAAGCCACGCGCGCCAAGCTGTCGTCCTTCGCCATCTCGCGCATGGCCCCGGTGCTGGCGCGCATAGGCTGGGACGCCCGCAGCGGCGAGGACGCGCCCACCGCCATCCTGCGCGAACAGCTGATCTACTCGCTGGGCGCACTGGGCGACGACGACGTGCTGGTGGAAGCGCGCCGCCGCTACGACGCGGCGCAGGCCGGCGACGCCAAGGCGCTGCCGGCGGAGCTGCGCCGCGTGGTGCTGGGCGTGGTGGCCCGCAACGCGGACGCCCGCGTCTGGGACCAACTGCACGCCGCAGCCAAGGCCGAGCAGTCCTCCATGGTCAAGGCGGAGTTGTACGGCCTGCTGGGAGAGAGCGTTGATCCCGCGCTGGCGCAGCGCGCGCTGGAGCTGGCCGTGAGCGGCGAGCCGGACGCCACCATCGGCTCCGGCATCATCGCCGCCGTGTCGCGCGAGCACACCGAGCGCGCCTTCGATTTCGCCATCGCCAATCTGCCCAAGGTGAACACGCTGGTGGAAAGCAGCTCGCGCGCGGGCTACTTCCCCGGCCTGGCCAGCGGCGCGCTCAATACCGCCATGGCGGACAAACTGAAAGCCTACGCCGAAGCCAACCTGCCGGCCACGGCGCGCAGCCAGACCAACACGGCCATCTCGCGCATCCAGTACCGCGCCACCGTGATCCGCGACCGCATGCCGGAAATCGACGCCTGGCTGGACCGCCAGGCGCTGTAAGCGGCAGGCCTCAGGGCGGCATGCCGCCGTCCTCGTAGGCCTTGAACAGCGCGGCCAGCGCGCCGCGCTCGCGCAGTGAGGCGAGCGCGCGCACCAGCGCGGCCGCCGTCTGCGGCTGGTAGCGCTTGCGGGAATAATGCAGCAGCAATTCGCCTTTGCGCAGCACCAGCTCGGGCCCCAGCTTCTGGCGCGGCACGCCCAGCCGCCGCATGGTGTACAGGAAGGACGGGCGCACGCCCAGCATCGCGTCGTAGCGCCCTTCCAGCAGCATGCGCACGGTCTGTTCGTAGGTAACCGTTTCATGGCGCGCCACCGCCGGGTCGGACTGCAGCGCGATATCGTACTCGGCGCCCCGGATGTGCCCCACGCGTTTGCCGCGCAGCTCCTCCGCGCTGCCGTAGCGGCTACCGGCCAGGCCCATCACCACCACGTCGACGTGACCGACCACGCCCAGCTGGTGCGCATGCTCGCGCAGCTGGGCATTGGGGAAGCTGAACAGGAGGTCCGCGTCGCCCGCCACCATCATGGCAACGGCGCGCGGATACGGCACGACCTGCACTTCCATCGCCAGGCCGCTTTCGGCCGCCAGCATTTTCTGGAAATCGACGATCATGCCTGCCGGCCGGCCCGATGCATCCAGCAGACCGAAAGGAACCAGGCTGAAGGCCACCACCTTGAGCGGCGCATGCGGCTTGGACGGCTGGCCCGTCACCGCAGGCATGGCCGCAGCCAGGCCCACGGCGGCGCCGGCCCGCAGCACAAGCCGCCGCCTGGCGAACTTGCGTAACGGGCGCGCGCCGCTCATGGCCGGGAGGTCAGCCCGCCGCCGCGCTGGGACGTTCGGCCATGCGGTCGCGCCAGGCCTGCAGATGCGCCATGCCTTCCTGGCCCGGACGGAACTTCATCAGCCCGCGCGCGAACTCCATGGCGCAGAACGCCGTAATGTCGGCGATGGTGAAGCGCTGCCCCGCCACGTAAGGCTGGGCCGCCAGCGTCTGGTCCAGCCAGCGCGCCCACTCGCGCATTTTCTCGCCCTGCGCCGCGCCGTAGTCGGGGAACTGCGGCTGCTCCAGCGCCGCCAGGCCGGGATGGGTATGCCGCACACAGTTGGCGATACCTGCGAACACATGCAGCTCGACGCGGCGGTCCGCCATCTCGATAAAGGCGCGCTCCTCGAAGCCCTCGCCCATCAGGTTCGGTTCCGGATACACCCCCTCCAGATAGGAGCAGATGGCGCGCGTTTCGCACAGCACGCGGCCGTCGTCCAGTTCCAGCGCGGGCACGCGGCCAAAGGGGTTCTTGGCCAGGAAAGCCGGATCGCGGTTCTCCAGCTTGCCCAGGTCTATCAGCTGCGTATCCAGGCTGATGCCTTTCTCGGCCATGAACATCGCCACCCGGCGCGGATTGGGTGCGCGCGCGCTCGTGTACAGTTTCATGTCTCAGACGCCTTTCTCGCGTGATTGTCCGGTCTCGAGCATTTTGCGCGCTTCGGCTGCAAATTGCTCGGCTTTTTCCGGGCTGGAGGCGCGGTCCAGCCGCGACGGCGGCAGCTGTATGCCGCGCTGCACCGCCGGCCGTTCGCCCACCAGCGCCAGCCAGCGCTGCAAATGTGGCAATCCATCCACATCCACGCCGGACCAGCTATGCGTGCGCACCCAGGCCCAGTTCGCGATGTCGGCGATGGAGTATTCGCCGGCCAGGTATTCATGCTGCGCCAGGTGGCCGTCCAGCACGCGGAACAAGCGCTTGCTCTCGCCCTGGTAGCGGTCGATGGCGGCCTGGATCTTTTCGGGGAAATAGCGGAAGAACACATTGGCCTGCCCCATCATCGGCCCCACGCCGCCCATCTGGAACATCAGCCATTGCAGCACCTGCGAGCGGCCCTTGGGGTCGGACGGCATCAGGCGCCCGGTTTTCTCGGCCAGGTAAATCAGGATGGCGCCGGACTCGAACACGGCGAAATTGTCCGCCCCGCGGTCGACGATGGCCGGAATGCGGCCGTTCGGATTAATGGCCAGGAACCACGGTTCCTTCTGCACATTGGCGGCCAGGTCCAGCGCATGCAGTGTGTAAGGCAGCGCCAGTTCCTCCAGCGCGATGGAAATCTTATGGCCGTTCGGTGTTGCTGCCGTGTACAGGTCTATCATCGGACACCCTTTTTTGGTTGCAGTGTCCGCCAGTGTAGGCGAAACTGCTTTGTCCCGTACAAAACGCCCACGAGGCGGATAGCAAAGCACCAGGCAAAAAAAGACCGGCGATCTTTGGAGGGAGCCGGTCAAAACGCTTTTTAGAGCGCGGGGATATCGTGCCGCATCTAAGGGATATGGCAACCTGGCGCACGGAGGAGACCGCGCGCTACAGGTGCTACTTTGCCAGCATTGATGAAGACAAGGCTTAGGACTTCATTAAATCCGACAAGTATAAAAGTGACAATTCAGACTGGGCCAAACATGAGAGACAGCAAATTCGATCCCCGCCTATGGGGCGTGGGCGCCAAGATCACCGCCTTCACTTTCGCGCTGGTCAGCGCCATCATCGGCATCCTGATCCTCCTGATCAGCAACGCCACCACCAATCTGCTGGAAGAGAACAGCACCCACAGCGTGCGCCAGGAACTGCAAGGCGTGACCGACATGGTGGACATCTTCAACACCACGCTCAAGGCGCAGACGGCAGGCTACGCCGGCATGCTGGCGGCCTCCTTCGACGGCAAGTTCACGCTCGACGAAAGCGCCACCAGCGACGTGGCGGGCAAGAGCGCGCCCACGCTGAAGAGCGGCGAGCAGGTCCTCAATATGGACTTCAGCGTGCCGGACAAATTCCAGCGCAACAGCGGCAGCGTGGCCACCATCTTCGCCGCCACCGGCGAAGACTTCATCCGCGTGTCCACCTCGCTGAAAAAGGAAAACGGCGAGCGCGCCATCGGCACCCTGCTCGACCGCGCCCACCCCGGCTACGCCAAGCTGCGCGCCGGCGACAACTACACCGGCCTGGCCACGCTGTTCGGCAAGCAGTACATGACGCGCTATGACCCCATCCGCAGCGCGAACGGCAAGGTGATCGGCATCCTGTTCGTGGGCGTCGACGTCAGCGCCTCGCTGCGCGCGCTCAAGGACAAGATCAAGTCCATCAAAGTGGGCCAGACCGGCTACTTCTACGTGCTCGACTCCACGCCCGGCAAGGCGGCCGGCACGCTGGTGGTGCACCCGGCCAAGGAAGGCGCCAACATCATCGACAGCAGGGACGCCGGCGGCCGCGAATTCATCAAGGAGATCATCGAAAAGAAGCAGGGCCTGATACGCTACCCCTGGCTGAACCCGGGCGAAACCTCGCCGCGCGAAAAAGTGGTGGCCTACACCGCCTTCCCGGACTGGAACTGGGTGATTGCGGGCGGCGCCTACGCCGAGGAAATCACCATGGACGCGGTGCGCCTGCGCAACCGCTACGTGCTGTTCGGCTTTGTCGCGCTGGCCGCCTTCGCCGTGGCGCTGATGCTCCTGGTGCGCAACTACGTCACGCGGCCGCTGGTGGAAGCCGAAGACGCGGCCGAACGCATCGCCGAGGGCGACCTGACCGTCACGCTGCACACCACCAGCAAGGACGAAATCGGCAAACTGTGCGGCGCCATGAACGGCATCAGCGGCAAGCTGTCCGGCGTGGTGGGCCAGGTGCGCGCGGGCGCCGAGCATATCGCCACGGCCACCAGCGAAATCGCCACCGGCAACCAGGACCTGTGCCAGCGCACCGAACAGCAGGCCTCCAACCTGGAGGAAACCGCCGCCGCCATGGAGCAGCTGACCGCCACCGTGCGCCAGAACGCGGAGAACGCGCTGGAGGCCAACCGCCTGGCCGTGGCCGCGTCCGACACGGCCGCGCGCGGCGGGCAGGTGGTGTCGCAAGTGGTGGAGACCATGGGCTCGATCAACCAGTCCTCGCGCAAGATCGTGGACATCATCAGCGTCATCGACGGCATCGCCTTCCAGACCAATATCCTGGCGCTGAACGCCGCCGTGGAGGCCGCGCGCGCGGGCGAACAAGGACGCGGCTTCGCCGTGGTGGCGAGCGAAGTGCGCAACCTGGCGCAGCGCTCGGCCGGCGCGGCCAAGGAAATCAAGGAGCTGATCAACGCCTCGGTGGAACAGGTGGAAGCAGGCAGCAAGCTGGTGCAGCAGGCCGGCTCCACCATGGACGAAGTGGTGTCCAGCGTGGCCCACGTGACCGGCATCATGACCGAGATTTCAGCGGCCAGCCAGGAGCAGAACGCCGGCATCGCCCAAGTCAACACCGCCATCACCCGCATGGACGAAGTGACGCAGCAGAATGCCGCCCTGGTGGAACAAGCCGCAGCGGCGGCCGCCTCGCTGCAGGAGGAAGCGGCCTCGCTGGCGCAGGTGGTGCGCGTCTTCCAGCTCTAAGGGAGAAATGGGCAAAAAAAACCCGCAATGTTTTGCATTGCGGGCCAAGGGATTCAAATCGGGAGAGATTTGAGAGCGAAACCATCATCTCACAGCGTCGTGACAGGCGCATGACATTGCCCTGCTATTCGGTGGTATGGTTTGCGTTCAGGTCTCATGCACAGAATATGACAAACTTACCCCTGCAAAACTCTCGAAAAGTAACAATCGCAAAAAAGCCACTGCCGCGCGCCACACTGGGTGCGGTCCTGTTGCCCGCGCTGCTGTGCGCCTGCGCCCCCGCGCCGCTGGGAACGCCGCCTGCGCCGGCATCGCCGGCAGCGTCCGCGCCTGCATCCCCGGCGCCAGCCGCCGCCCCCGCCCGGCCCCGCGCGCCAGCTCCTGCCGCACCTGCCGCCCCCGCCGCCGTCCGCCAGCCGCTGCGCATCGACCAGAACAACTCCCTGATCGCCGTCACCGTGCGGCGCGGCGGCCTGCTGGCGCGGCTCGGGCATGACCACGTGGTGGCCAGCCGCAACATCGAAGGCCAGGCCGTGGCCCCGGCAGGCGGCCAGCCCGGCCACACCGAATTCCGCTTCCGCCTGGACCAGCTGACCGTGGATGAAAGCGCGCTGCGCGCCGAAGCCGGCATGACCACCGTGCCGGCGGCGGACGCCATCGCAGGCACCCGCAACAATATGCTCACCAAGGTGCTGGACGCGGAAAAATACCCGTATGTACAGGTGAGCGCCGTCGGCACGCCGGAAGGCCCGTTGCAGGCAGCCATCACGCTGCACGGCGTCACGCGCCGCTACGCCATCCCCGCCGTGCTCACCCCGCGCGCCAACGGCATCAGCGCCGCCGGCACGCTGACGCTCAAGCAGAGCGACTTCGGCATTAAGCCCTTTTCAGTGCTGGGCGGGACGCTGGCCGTGCAGGACGAACTGGAGCTGCGCTTCCGTATCGAGGCGGTCGCCAACTAGCGCGCAACTCTACCGCGCAACAATAAGACGGATACCGAGCCCGATGAAGATGGTGCCCGCAATGCGGTCCATCCACAGCCCGGCGCGCGGGCTGCGGTTCAGCCATTTGCCGATGGCGCCGGAGAAATAGCCCAGCAGGCCGAACAGCACGCAGGCCTGCAAGGTGAACAGCAGGCCCAGCTGCGCGGTCTGCCAGCTCACCGGGCCGTTGCCCGCCACCACGAACTGCGGCAAAAAGGACAGGAAGAACAGCACCACTTTCGGATTGATACTGTTGGCAAAAAGCCCCTTGCCGAACAGGCGCAGCAGCGACTCGTCCGGCAGGCCGCCGCCCTCCACGCGCGCGCCGCCCGGGCTGCGCAGCGCGCCCCAGCCCAGCCAGATCAGATACACGCCACCCGCCACCTTCAGGGCCGTGAACGCCAGCGGCGAGGCCGCGATCAGCGCGCTCACGCCCAGCGTGGCCAGCAGCGTATGGCTCAAACAGCCCAGCGCGCAGCCCAGTCCGAACACGATGCCCTTGACGCGTCCGCGCGACATGCCCATGCCCAGCACCATTAAATTGTCCGGGCCGGGCGACACAGTTATCACCACCGCAGCGGCCAGAAAGGCAACGATTTGTTCCGGAGAGATCATCAAAATAGGGTTTCCCTGAATAGTCGATTAAAATAAGGCAAGATTTCCGCCATTTTACTATCCCAGCGCGATGCCCTTGGCAAACAACATGAGTACAGCCAGCAAGATATTCAGTCGCCTCGGCGCGCTGTTCCCTTGCCTTGCCGCCTGTTTGTTCGCACTGGTATTCGTCCTTGCCGCCCTCCCCGCGCAAGCCCAGGCCACGGCAGACACCCGCATCGGCCAGGCCGTGCTGACCAGCCCGCAATCGCAGGACCTGATGCGCAGCGCCCGTTTGTACCAGGCCGGGGACCAGCCCTTCCCCGCCGACGCGGCCGGCCTGCCCGCCCTGCTCGCCACGCTCAGGCCCGCCACGGAGGTGGACCTGCTGGGCGGCGGCTACTGGCTGCACGCCCGCCTGCGCAACGACAGCCGCCAGACCGCCTGGGTGATCGACCCCAACGACACCCTGATCGACGCCGTGGAAACCCGCATCTACGGCCCCGACGGCGCGGTGCAGCGCCTGCTGTCCGGCTACCGCGCCCCGCACGAATACCTGCTGCACTACGGCAAAGACATCGAACTGCAGCCCGGCGAAAGCTACGAAGTGCTGATACGCTTCAGCAGCCCCTACTACGCCCGCACGCCGGTGTTCGCCGTCACCCCGCGCCCCGCCTACCTGCAGCTGGTGGCGCGCGAGAACTTCCTCATCATCGGCTCCATCGGCGCCCTGCTCGCGCTGGGCGTATTCAATTTCTTCATCTACAGCTACACGCGCGAACGCGCGCCGCTGTACTACTCGCTCTACGTGCTGTGCTACGCGGCCGGCTGGGGCCTGACCTTCCACCTGCCCGCCGACCTGTTCGGCTTGCACAATCTGCACGTCCACTACATCCCCTTCTTCCTGCTGCCGGTGCTGAGCACGCTGTTCTACCGCACCTTTTTGCAGCTGCGCGAGCGGTCGCCCGTGCTGTACAAGCTCAGCACCATCAACCTGGTGCTGCCGCTGGCCCTGCTGCCCAGCTGCTTCATCGCGCTGAGCTGGGCGCACACGCTGGCCACCGTCGCCATCATGGTGTGGATGACGCTGGCCCTGGCGAGCGGCGTCATCGTGTGGAAGAACGGCTACCAGCCGGCGCGCTTCTTCGTGCTCGGCTTTATCGCGCTGATGCTGCCCGGCCTGCTGATCCTGCCCGCCAACATCGGCCTGATCCCGGCCGCCGTGGAAAACGCGCAGCTGTTCACGCTGCTCGGCGGCACGCTGGACGGCGTGCTGCTGGCCTTCGCCCTGGCCGACCAGATCCGCCTGCTGCGCAACCACCTTGAGCAGCGCGTCAACGAGCGCACCGCCGAACTGACCGAAGCGAAGGAACACGCCGAGATCGTCAGCCGCCACCGCATTGACTTCCTGTCCGCCATGAGCCACGACATCCGCACCCCGCTGGCGGGCGTGATCGGCATGCTCAAGTTCGCGCTGCGCGACCAGACCGTGCAGGGCCGCACCGAGGAATACCTGCGCATCGGCCTGCAAAACAGCGAGGCGCTGCTGGCCATCCTCAACGACATCCTGGACTTCTCCAAGATCGACGCCGGCAAGCTGGCTATCGAGACCATCAGCGTCGACCTGCGCACGCTGATCGACGAAGCCATCGGCATCCTGCAGGCGCAGGCCGACGCCAAGAGCCTGCTGCTGCGGCGCGAACTGGCGCTGGACCTGCCGCGCTACGTGCTGGGCGACCCCACCCGCATCCGCCAGATCCTGCTCAACCTGCTCGGCAACGCCATCAAATTCACCGACCGCGGCGAAGTGCGGCTGGAAGCGGCCGCCGGCAAGGACAAGCGCGGCGTCACCATGCTGCAGTTCAGCATCAGCGACACCGGCCCCGGCATCAGCGAGACCACGATGGAGCGCCTGTTCCAGAAATTCGAGCAGGCCGACATGTCCACCACGCGCCGCTACGGCGGCACCGGGCTGGGCCTGGCCATCTGCAAGGAGCTGGTGGAACTGATGGGCGGCGAGATCGGCGTGGCCAGCCAGCAAGGCGTGGGCTCCAGCTTCTACTTCACGCTGCCGCTCACGCTGGGCACGCCGCCAGAAGCAACCTTGCCGGCCGCGCCGCGCGAACAGCGCCACGCCTACCGCCTGCGCATCCTGTGCGCCGAAGACGTGCGCACCAACCAGATCATCATCAGCACCCTGCTCGAAGCCATGGGCCACGAGGTGGTGCTGGTGGAAAACGGCATCGAATCGCTGGAAGCGCTCAGCACCGCCGACTACGACCTGGTGCTGATGGACGGCCGCATGCCCAGCATGGACGGCGAGCAAGCCGCGCGCCTGATACGGCGCGGCGGCACGGAAGACTACCGCGTGCGCGACACCAGCGTGCCCATCATCGCCCTGACCGCCAACGCCAGCGACCACGACCGCGCGCGCTACCTGGCGGTGGGCATGGACGGCTTCCTCAGCAAGCCGGTCGACGAACGGCTGCTGTACGACCAGATCGAAAAAACCATCGCCCAGCTGATCGCGCGCGGCCGCGAGCTGCCGCCGTGCGGCCCGCCGGCCGCCGAGCCGGAGGAAGAAGACTGGAATTCCGGCTACACGCTGGCGTCGCCCGGCCCCGCCCCGTCGGCCCCCTCCGCCGCGCCCAGCGAAGCAGAGCTGGCGGCCCAGTTCGGCGTGGAGCCGCTCGCCTGCGCAGGCGGCGGTGCGGACGCCGCAACACCCGGCAAGATCAGCATCATGCCGCTGGCCGGGCTGTCGCCCAAGCACATGCAGCGCATCACACAAGCCTTCCTGGAAGAAGCCCCACGGCGCCTGGAAGTGGCGCGCAAGGCCGCCCTGGGCGGCAAGAGCCACGCCGCCTCGGCCGCCTTCCACGCCCTCAAGGGCAGCGCGGGCTACCTCAGCGACACCGGCCTGCACAGCCTTTGCCACGACCTGGAAAAACTGTCCGCCGCCGGCGAGCTGCAGCTGGTGGTCGAGTCCCTGCCCGAAGTGGCCGCCGCCCTGGACCAGGCCTGCGCCGACCTGCGCGCCTACAGCCGCCACGCCACCGAAACCAGCCTGAGCGCCGGCTAAGCACCCGGCCCGGCTGCGGCCTATGTGCGTCAGGGAACGGAATGGCAGGCCGAACTGCCCTACCATCGCGTCACCTCCAAGGAAAGACAGCGATGAAACGCGACCCGCCAGCAGCAGCCGAATCCGCACCGCCTCCCGGCGCGCCCGCCACCGCCAGGGCGGCCGGGCTGCGCTATGTGAGCGGCGACCAGCCCGGCATCAGCCGCAAGCGCGGCAGCAAAGGCTTCCGCTACGTGGACGCCGGCGGCAAGCCGGTGCGCGACCCGGACACGCTGGCGCGGATACGCGCGCTGGCCATCCCGCCCGCGTGGGAGCAGGTCTGGATCTGCCCGCACGCCAACGGCCACCTGCAAGCCACCGGCCGCGACGCGCGCGGCCGCAAGCAATACCGCTACCACAGCCGCTGGCGCAGCGTGCGCGACGAAGTCAAATACGAACGCATGCTCGCCTTCGGCCGCGCCCTGCCCGCCATCCGCGCGGCGGTGGACGCGGCGCTCAGCCTGCCCGGCCTGCCGCGTGAAAAAGTGCTGGCCACGGTGGTCCACCTGCTGCAGGTGACGAAGATGCGGATCGGCAACGAGGAATACGCGCGCGAAAACCAGTCCTTCGGCCTGACCACGCTGCGCAACCGCCACGTGCGGATAGACGGCAGCGCCGTCGCCTTCCACTTCCGCGGCAAAAGCGGCATCGTGCACAAGCTCACGGTCAGCGACCGCCGCCTGGCGCGCATCATCCAGCGCGCGCGCGAGCTGCCGGGGCAAGAGCTGTTCCAATACATCGGCGACGACGGCGCCACCCACAGCATAGACTCGGCCGACGTCAACGACTACCTGCGCGCCATCAGCGGCGAGGACTACACCGCCAAGGACTTCCGCACCTGGCACGGCACCGTCCTGGCCGCCCTCGCGCTCAAGGAGTTCGGCAAGTTCGACAGCGAAACGCAAGCCAGGAAGAACATCGTGCGCGCCATCGAAACAGTGGCGCAACAGCTCGGCAACACCCCCAGTATCTGCCGCAAGTGCTACATCCACCCCGCCATCCTCGCCGCCTACCTCGACGGCGCCGAGCTGGTCTGCGGAGGCCTCCCCGCCGAGTCCGCCCACGCCCCCGAAGAAGCCGCCGTCCTCGCCCTGCTCCAGCAATCCTTGCCCCACTGAAAAATGGGGTCAGGGTTGATATTGCCCAAAAGCATATCAATTTCCTTATTCAGCGTACTCGGATTACAATGCGGCCTTGAAGCAAAGAACAAGGATAAGCGGATGAGCCGCGCCGACCACACAGCCCGCGCCTGGGTCCGTATGCCATCGGGCAAGAGGCTGGACCTGCTCGACCCCACCCCCTTCGACTGGGACGATGGCGACCTGGCCCTGGGCCTGGCGCGCACCTACCGCTGGGGCGGGCATTCGGCCTGGCCCCTGCCGCTGTCGGTGGCGCAGCACTCGCTGACGGTGATGCAGCTGCGGCGCGGCTGGGCCGGCGCCGCACTCAGCCCGGTGCTGGAATTGCGCGAACTGCTGCACGACGCCGAAGAAGGCCTGCTCGGCTTCGACTGCATCTCGGTGCTCAAGCCCTTCCTGGGCGACAGCTTCCGCGAGCTGAGCCAGCGGCTGGAACGGGCCGTCTTCCTGCGCTACGGCGTGCCGGCGTGGACGCCGGGCCAGCACCGCGTCCACAAGAAAGCCGACCGCCTGGCGGCGGCCAGCGAAGCGGTGCACGTGGTGGGCTGGTCGCGCGAGGAAGTGCGCAGCACGCTCAAGATACGCGCCGCCGTGCTCGACACCGACCCGCTGCACGCCGTCTACGGCGGCGCGCCGTGGGAGCCCTGGCCGCCCGCTTTGGCGTGCGAGCGCTTCATGGCCGAACTGGAGCGATTGAAAGGCAAGCTGTAAAAACCACAAGCCAGCCTTTTTCTCAGCTTAAGCGCGTAAAGAGCCGTTTTTAAAGCGCTTTTTCAGCTTATCCACACCAACTGTGGATAACGGTGTGGAAAAGTGCCCCTTGACAGCCCGCAAAGCCAGTAACGGCGCGGCTTTCAATAAAATGCCAATTTGGCAGGCAATTTTTAAACCCAACAAAATCAACGACTTACAAAGGCAGCTGAACCGTACACGCGCCGCTTTTTTGCCAATTGAAAAAATATTTTCCGCATGCCCGCGCGGGCCTCTTGAGGCCCCCGGACCGCGTCCGATAGAATCCTTTGACAAAAATGCAGGCGAGGAATAGTGTTGACGGAAGCAGATGCACTAACAGATTTTTTACCCCACGGGATTTGTGCATGGACGTGAAAGAAGATACCAGCGCTGACTGGATGATAGAAGAAGATGTACCTGCCAATGCGGAGCAGAACGGCCCCGCGCCCGCTCTTGCGCCTTGGCGCGTCCTGATAGTAGACGACGACGTCGATGTGCACGTTGTCACCAAATTCTCCCTCAGCAATGCCTGCTTCCAGGGCCGCCGCCTGAGCTTCCTGCACGCCTACAGCGGCGACGAAGCGCTGCACATCCTGCGCACCACGCCGGACGTGGCGCTGGTGCTGCTGGACGTCATCATGGAAACCAGCGAAGCCGGCCTCAAGGTGGCGCGCCAGATCCGCGACGACCTGCACAACCATCTGGTGCGCATCGTGCTGCGCACCGGCCAGCCCGGCCAGGCGCTGGAGCACAGCATTATCCTCGACTACGACATCAACGACTTCTGGTGCAAGAGCGACCTGACCACGCGCAAGCTGTTCACCACCGTGATCTCCTCGCTGCGCGGCTACGCCAGCCTGGTGGAAGCGGACCGCCACCTGGCCGAAGTGCAAGCCCGGCTCGACAACAGCGTGCGCTTCGTGCTGGACGACGAGGGCCGCATCACCGAGATCAACGCCAAGGCGGCGGCGCTGCTGGGCGGCACGGAAGAATCCTTGCTGGGCCGCAAGCTGGCCGCCAGCGCCAAGCCGGACTGATGCAAATCACTGTATTCCCATACAGTAGTTATCTTCCCCCGAACTTCCTGCAACGTGCCGCGTAAACCCCGGCATCCGGCCGCCGCCATGCGCTAAGTGGCGGATTCTCAAGCGCTTTTTCCGATATCCACAGCGAATGTGGATATCTTTGTGGATAAGGGCCACTTGACAGCCCATACAGCCCGTATCTATGGGCTTTTCTACAAACTGCCCGTTCAGAAGGCAGATTTTATCTCCTTACAAATCAAGCACTTGGAAGTGGATGGCTGGCGCTGTCAAAAAAAATTTCCGCATTTTCTTATTATCATTTTTTGTGCATAAGTGCGCCCGGCGCGGCAGTTATGCGGCACCGGGAAAAATGGGAGAAATTAGGGCTTAATGGGAGAATTTTCGGCGCAGATCCGGGTGCAGCAGCACACGTTCGATGACGTCGGGGCCGACATTGTTGGACTTGAGATACTCGATCGCGCACAAGGTGCTGAAGCAGCGTTGCACTGCAATGCCCTTGTCGACGATCACGCTTGAGCGCTCATCCGAGCGCTGCTGAGGCGGGGCCAGTTCTGCAAACTGGGCTGGAAGTGTCATTGCATCCATCATCATCCTTCACAGGTCGGGCGGGCCGGCAAGGCCCGGTGAAAGGAGTATCGAACAATAAATCCCAAAGTCAAGGATAATGGCAGGATGATATCCAGCAACGACATCCCTCCAGATCGCCCCCGCCCGGCGTCGCTGACCGACCTGTTTCTGTCCTTCACTTTTCTCGCCCTGCAAGGCTTCGGCGGCGTGCTGGCCGTGGTCCAGCGCGAGATGGTCGAGCGCAAGCGCTGGCTGACGCAGGAAGAATTTCTCGAGGAATGGGCGGTGGCGCAGGTGATGCCCGGCCCCAATGTGGTCAACCTGTCGCTGGTGATAGGCGCGCGCTACTTCGGCCTGCGCGGCGCCATGGCGGCCCTGGCCGGCATGCTGACGCTGCCGCTGCTGGTGGTGGTGATGCTGGCCGTGCTGCACGCCCATTTCGCCGACCATCCCGGCGTGCAGGGCGCGCTGCGCGGCATGGCGGCGGTGTCCGCCGGCATGATAGCGGCAACCGGCCTCAAGCTGCTCACAACGCTGCGCAAGCACCCTTTGCCGCTGTCCTGGAGCGTACCGGCCGCCGTGCTCGCCGTGGCCCTGGTGGCCTTCCTGCGCGTTCCGCTGGCCTATGTGCTGCTGGGCATAGGCGGACTGTGCTGCGTGCTCACTTACCGCAGGCTGAATACATGAACCCTCCCATCCATATCGTGCTGAGCCTGAGCGACTGGGTCAGCTTGTTCGGCCACTACATGCTGCTGTCGCTGATGTCGATAGGCGGCGCCATTTCCACCACGGCCGAGATGCACCGCTACCTGGTCGAGCAGCACCACTGGCTCACGCCGGCGCAGTTCAACGACGCGGTGGCGATTGCACAGGCCGCCCCGGGACCGAATGTGCTGTTTGTGGCGCTGATGGGATGGAATGTGGGCCTGAACGCGGGCAGCTGGTTTGCCGCCGTGATGGGCGTGGTGGTGACCATGAGCGGCATCATGCTGCCGAGCACCACGCTGACCTATCTGGCCTCGCAATGGCTGCACCGCAACCGCGAACGGCGCGGCGTGCGGGCTTTCAAGCAAGGGATGGCGCCGGTGGTGGTGGGCTTGCTGGTGTCCACCGGCATTATCCTGGCCACCGCCAATGCGCAGACGGCCAAGGACTGGCCGCTGTGGGCGCTGGCCGCAGCCGCCGGCCTGGTGATCTGGCGCACGCGGCTGCATTTGCTGTGGCTGCTGGCGGCGGGGGCGGCGCTGGGCTGGTTCCAGCTGGTTTAGCAGCGCTTGGCGGATTACGCGGCTGCGCCGCTAACCCGCCAGACGTGCGTCCACCGAATACCGCCCCGCGCCGGACAAGGCGATGGTGCCGAACACGATCACCAGCAGCCAGCCGAACTGCCCTTCCGCAATGCTCCAGTCCGGATGCACCAGCACCATGGACACGGCCAGCAGAAACACCACCGGCAAGGCCGCCAGCCGCGTGAACAGCCCGAGCGCAATCAGCACCGGACAGAACACCTCGGCAAACAGCGCGCACCACAAGGTCAGCGCGCGCCCCATGCCCAGCGGATCGTCGATATGCGCCAGCTCTTCCTGGTAATGCACTATCTTCGGTATGCCATGCACATGCAGCAGCAGCGCCGCTCCGGTGACCCGGGCGAACAGCATGCCCAGGTCCGGCGTAAACGGTCCCACCAGTTTGCGCAGTCCCGTCATTTGTTCTGGTACCCGCCGTAGTGCTTGACCGGGCTCCAGTCAGGCGCGATGTCCGGCAGCGGCTGCGCATACTGGCCGAATTCCTTGCCCGCATACACCACCTTGCCGTTCACCACGGTCAGCGCGCTTTCCAGGTTCTTGATCTGCTCGACCGGCATGCTGAAATAATCCTGCGGCAGGATCACCAGGTCGGCGTACTGCCCCTTGGCCAGCGTGCCCTTCAGCTTTTCCTCGCCGCTCATCCAGGCGCTGCCCACGGTCATCAGCTTGAGCGCTTCGTAGCGGCTCAGGATGTCCTTGGGCTGCCACAAGCTCAAGCCGCCTGCGGTCTTGCCCGTCACCGCCCAGTACACCGACGGCCACGGGCCGTAGCTGCTAACGCGCGTGCCGTCCGTGCCCAGTCCGACCGGCAGCTTCATCTGCAGCATCTTGCGGATAGGCGGCATCTGGCGCGTCTGCGCGCCGTACTGCTTCCAGTAGTGCTCGCCCTGGAAGTGCATGCGGTCCTGCACGGCGATGCCGCCGCCCAGCGCTTTCACGCGCAGCAGCTGCGCGTCGCTGATGGTTTCCGCGTGGTCGAAGAACCAGCGCAGGCCTTTCAGCGGCATGTCCTTGTTGACCTTCTCGATCACCGCCAGGTCGCGGTCGATCGATTCGCCATAGGTGGCGTGGATGCGGAACGGCCAGCGGTTCTTCACCAGCAGGCGCAGCACGGCCTCCAGCTCGCCTTCCATATGGGCCGGCATGTCCGGACGCGGCTCCAGGAAGTTTTCGAAGTCCGCCGCGCTCCAGACCAGGTTCTCGCCCGCGCCCTCGGTGGTGTAGCCGTTGGCGTAGAACATATGCTGGTTGCTGTCCGGCTTGGTCAGCGTGAGCCAGCGCTGGTAGTCTTCAAGCTCCGTGCCCGGCTTCTGCGCGAACAGGTAGTAGGACGTGCGCACGGTCAGCTTGCCGTCCTTGGCCAGCTCGACGCTCACGCCGTAGTCGTCCGGGAAGTTCTGGCCGCCGCCGCCCGCGTCGATGGCGCTGGTCACGCCCAGGCGGTTCAGCTCGCGGTAATAGTGCAGCGTGGAGTTCAGCTGCTGCTCGCGCGGCAGCACATTGGTCTTGGCCAGCGTGGTGTACAGGATCAGCGCGTTCGGCTTGGCGATCAGCTTGCCGGTCGGCTTGCCTTCCGCGTCCAGCTCCACCACGCCGTCCTTGAATTTGGTGTCCTTGTTATAGCCCAGGGTCTGGATGCCCTTCTGGTTCAGGAAGCCCAGGCCGTACAGATACAGCAGGAAGACCGGCTTGTCCGGCACGGCGGCGTTGATTTCCTCCAGCGTGGGCAAACGCTTTTCCTCGAACTGGAACTCGTTCCAGCCGCCCACCACCTTGATCCAGGCGCCTTCCGGCGTGCGCGCGGCCTGCTCCTTCAGCATTTCCATCGCTTTTTTCAGCGAGGTCACGCCGTCCCAGCGCAGCTCGGCGTTGTAGTTCAGGCCTTCGCGGATGACGTGCAGGTGGGAGTCGTTCAGGCCGGGAATGACGGTGCGGCCGCCGGCGTCGATCACCTGGGTGTTGGCTTGCTTGAGTTTGAGGATCTGGGCATTGCTGCCGACGGCTTCGATTTTGCCGTCTTTCATCGCCACGGCCTGGGCAAAGCTGCCCTCTTTGACCATGGTGGCCACTTTGCCGTTGGTGATGATGAGGTCGGCCGCGTAGGCCGGCGTGAGGAACGCTGCGGACAAAGCCGCAGGCAGTACCAGCCTGGTGAATACCGGATTCATGTTGTAGTCCTTAAATTGATAGGGCACATCAAAATGGCGGCCGGCCGGCACTGCTTTACTGCATATTGCTTACTGCTTATTCCTTGACGGCTTCAACAGCGAAGGTCAGGGTTACTTCGTCGCCCACGTAAGGAGCGTATTTGCCGGCGCCGAATTCCGAACGCAGTACTTTGGCTACGGCGTTGGCGCCGCAAGCGTCTTTCTTCAGCATTGGGTGCGGCATGCACTGGAACGAGGTCACGGTCAGGGTGACTGGCTTGGTAACGCCTTTGATGGTCAGGTTGCCGTCCACCGATGCCAGCTTGTCGCCAGCGAAGTTCAGCTTGGTCGACTTGTAGGTGATGGTTGGGAACTTGGCGGTGTCAAAGAAGTCTTCGCCCTGGATGTGGTTGTTGAAGACCGGGAAGCCGGTGTTGACCGACTTGGCATCAATGGTCACGTCCACGGAACCCGATTTCGCGGCTTTGTCGATCACGATCTTGCCTTCGGTTTTGTCGAAGCGGCTCACCTGGTTCGAGTAGCCGAAGTGCGAGTACTCAAAGCGTGGGAAGGTGTGGGTGCCGTCGATAACGTAGGTTTCCGGGGCGGCGGTGGCAGCCATCGAGATACCAGCGGCGATCAGCAGAGCAACGATTTTTTTCATAGTAAGACTCCAGTCAATAATGATTATCAGGACGGACGAAATGCCCGTTATCTTTGTGATTGACGGCGATTATGCGCTGGCGCAAATCGATTGTAAAACGGAAAATATACCGGTTTACTATCGAAAAAATCGATTATAACCACAGGACTGAAGCAATTCATGAGCGCAGTGTACAGACAGGCGCGCAAAGCGCCTATCTGCCAAAGGTAGCATGCCCTGCTCAGGCGTGCGCGCGCAGCACGTGGGAGAGGATGCGCTGTTCGAGCGCGGCAAAACCAGGCGTGCCACGCGCGGCGGCGCGGGGACGGGGGAGATCGATGGCGAGGTCCAGCGCGATGGCGCCGTCCTCTATCAGCAGCACGCGGTCGGCCAGGGCCACGGCCTCGGTCACATCGTGCGTCACCAGCACGGCGGTGAAGCCGCGCGACAGCCACAGCGACTCGATCAGCTGCTGCATCTCGATGCGGGTGAGCGCGTCGAGCGCGCCCAGGGGCTCGTCCAGCAGCAGCACCTGCGGCTGGTGCACCAGCGCGCGCGCCAGGGCCACGCGCTGCTTCTGGCCGCCGGACAGCGCGGCCGGCCAGTCATCGGCGCGCTCGCCCAGGCCCACGGTGGACAGCGCGGCGGCGGCGGCATTGAGCGCATGCGGCAAGCCCAGCGCCACATTCTCCAGCACCGGCTTCCACGGCAGCAGGCGCGCTTCCTGGAACATGATGCGCAGATCGGCCTTGCCCCCGCCCATGGCGATGCTGCCGCTGTCGGCCTGCTCCAGTCCAGCCAGCGCGCGCAGCAAGGTGCTCTTGCCGCAGCCGCTGCGGCCGACGATGGCCACGAACTCGCCCGCCTTCAGCTGCAGGTCTATCCCCCGCAGCACTTCGCGCGCGCCGTAGGACTTGCGCAGCGCGGAGATGCTGACAGGGACGCCTTGCCGTTCGGGCGCGCCGCGCGCCAGCGGTGCGGCGTCGGCGTGGCGGGACGACGGCTCCTGCGCCGGGGCGTCCGTAATCAGGTCGGATTCAAAATAAGTGGGTGCGAGCAGCATGGCGCTCCTTTTCAACGGTATGCGGGATTCCAGCGCAGGAAATGCTTCTCCATCGCGCGCGAGGCCAGGTCGGCCAGTTTGCCTAGCAAGGCGTAAAGCAGTATGCCGACCAGCACCACGTCCGTTTGCAGGAACTCGCGCGCGTTCATGGTCATGTAGCCGATGCCGGCTTGCGCCGAGATGGTCTCCGCCACGATCAGCAGCACCCACACCAGGCCGAGCGAGAAGCGCACGCCCACCAGGATGGACGGCAGCGCGCCGGGCAGTATCACGTCGCGGTACAGCGGCCAGCCGGACACGCCGTAGCTGCGCGCCATTTCTATCAGGCCGGGGTCGGTGGAGCGGATGCCGTGGAAGGTGTTCAGGTACACCGGGAAGAACACGCCCACCGCCAGCAGGAACAGCTTGGCCGTTTCGTCGATGCCGAACCACAGTATCACCAGCGGTATCAGCGCCAGCGCGGGGATGTTGCGTATCATCTGCAGCGTGGTGTCGAGCAGGGCTTCGGCACGGCGGAAGCTGCCGGTCAGCAGGCCCAGGGCCAGCCCCGCGCCTGCGCCCACGGCAAAGCCGCTGCCCGCGCGCCACAAGCTGGTGCCCAGGTGGGTCCACAGCTCGCCGGACGCGGCCAGCGTCCAGAAGGCCTGCGCCACGGACAAGGGTTCCGGCAGCACGCGCGTGGACAGCCATCCCGCGCGCGCCGACACTTCCCACAGCAGCAGCAGCGCCGCCGGCAGTATCCACGGCGCCAGGGACGAGGCGAAGGACGAGGGAAATACGCTGCCGCGCGCCTGCTTTGCTCCGGTATTGGCGGCCGCCATGTCAGGCCGCCTTCTTCGGCACGATATTGCTGGCCATGATCTCGCCGAACGGGCCGCTCAGCGACTGCTCGGTGGCGGCCTTGCCCTTGCCCAGCAGCGGGAACACCAGTTCGGCGAAGCGGTACGATTCTTCCAGGTGCGGATAGCCGGAGAAGATAAAGGTCTCGATGCCAAGGTCCGCATACTCCTGGATGCGCGCATGCACCGTCTCCGCGTCGCCCACCAGCGCCGTGCCCGCACCGCCGCGCACCAGGCCCACGCCGGCCCACAGATTGGGCGACACTTCCAGCTTGTCGCGCCGGCCGCCGTGCAGCTCGGCCATGCGGCGCTGGCCCACTGAATCCATCTTGCCGAACGCCGCCTGCGCCTTGGCGATGACCTCATCGTCCAGGTGGCTGATCAGTTCTTCGGCCGCGCGCCATGCCGCCTCGTTGGTCTCGCGCACAATCACGTGCAGGCGGATGCCGAAGCGCACCGTGCGGCCATGTTTGGCGGCGCGGGCGCGGATGTCCGCGATCTTCTCCGCCACGGCGGCGGGAGGTTCGCCCCAGGTCAGGTAGACATCCATCTGCTCCGCCGCCAGCTCGTGCGCCGGTTCGGACGAGCCGCCGAAGTACAGCGGCGGATAAGGCTTCTGCACCGGCGGGTACAGCGTGCGTGCGCCCTTCACCTGGATATGCTTGCCCTCGAAATCATAGCCCGCCTCGCCGCCCTCGCCGGACAGCGAAGCGCGCCACACGCGGATAAACTCGTCGGAGATTTCGTAGCGCTTGGCGTGGTCGGCGAACAGGCCGTCCGCTTCCAGCTCGCCCTGGTCGCCGCCGGTAACGACATTGATCAGCAGGCGGCCATTCGACAAGCGGTCGAAGGTGGACGCCATGCGCACCGCCAGGCCGGGAGTGGACAGGCCGGGACGCACCGCCACCAGGAACTTCAGCTTTTTCGTCACATTGATCAGCGACGAGGCCACCACCCACGCGTCCTCGCAGGAACGGCCGGTCGGCAGCAGCACGCCGTCGTAGCCCAGCGTATCGGCCGCCACGGCCACCTGCTGCAAATAATCCGCATCGACCGTGCGCGCGCCCTTGGAGGTGCCAAGGTAGCGGCTGTCGCCATGGGTGGGAATGAACCAGAAAATATTCAACGACATTACAATTCCTCTTAGAGCTTAAACGCCAGCAGCGCATCCTTGACCGCGATCGGCTTGGGGATCAGTTTCAGGCCCGCGAACGCATCCGCCACCTTCTGCTGCGCGGCGATCACTTCCGGCGTGACATGCTTCACCCCGTAGGCGTAGCGCGACGCGGCCAGTTCCACCACGCCCGTATCCAGGCCGGTCTGCCCGGCCAGGATGGCGGCCACTTCCTTCTGGTTCTTCAGGCCCCACTCGTCCACCTTGGCCAGCTCCTCGATCACGATGCGGACGATCTCCGGATTCTTCTCGGCATACGGCCGCGCCGCCAGGTAGAACTGGTGGTTCGCCACCAGGCCCTGCCCGTCCACCAGCACGCGCGCGCCCAGCTGCTTCTCGGCCGCAGCCAGGAAGGGGTCCCAGATCGCCCAGGCGTCCACGCTGCCGCGCTCGAAGGCGGCGCGGGCGTCGGCCGGCGGCAGGAACACCACTTCCACATCCTTGTAGGCCAGGCCGGCTTTTTCCAGCGCCTTCACCAGCAGAAAGTGCACATTCGAACCCTTGTTCAGGGCGATCTTCTTGCCTTTCAGTTCGGCCAGATTCCGCACCTTGGAGTCCTTGGGCACCACGATCGCCTCGCTGGCAGGCGACGGCGGCTCATTGCCGATATAAACCAGATTGGCGCCGGCGGCCTGCGCGAAAATCGGCGGCGCTTCGCCTACCGTGCCGAAGTCGATGCTGCCCACGTTCAGGCCTTCCAGCAGCACGGGGCCGGCCGGGAACTCGGTCCATTTCACGTCGATGCCTTTGGCCGCCAGGCGCTTCTCCAGCGTGCCGCGCCCTTTCAGCAGCGTGAGCGTGCCGTATTTCTGGTAGCCGATGCGCAGCACCGGCTTGGCCTGCGCCTGGGCGATGCCAGGCAAGGCGGAGGCGGCCACCCCGGCGGCGCCGGCGAACAGCAGGCCGAGGGTGCGGCGGCGCGCATCGCGCTTGTTTAGTGGATGATTCATTTGCTTTCCTTCATATGCGTTCATTCTTTACGCGGCCTGGGTGGCTGCCGTGTATGGATAGTCCTGCAGCGAACGCACCGGGGCGCCGTTCGTGATGTGTACGCCGTGCGTGGCTGGCGAGGCGGCAACGGCATTGGTGCGCAGCTTGGCCAGCGGCGCCAGGGCCGTGACCACTTCATCCACTCCCGCCGCAACACGGCTGGCGATAGGCGGCGCCAGCGCGAGGCCTTCTTCCTCATGCCAGACCAGCTGCTGGCTGGTGGCGAATATGCTGGTCAGCACCTGCCGCGCGGCCAGCGCATGCAGCACTGGGCGCAGCGCGTAGTCCAGCGCCAGCATGTGCGACTGCGTGCCGCCGGTGGCGATAGGCAGTACGACCTTGCCCGCCAGCCCGTCCTGCGGCAGCAGGTCCAGGAAGGCCTTCAGCACGCCGGAATAAGCGGCCTTGTACACCGGCGTCGCGATAACGATGGCCTGCGCGGAAGCGACCGCCTCGATGGCGCGCTTGATGGCCGCGTCCTCAAAATCCGCATGCAGCAAAGCCTGCGCGGGCAAGTCGCGGACATGCAAACGCTGCAGCGTATGCCCATGCAGCGCCAGCTTGTCGCCGATGTGCAGCAGCAAGCGGCTGGAACTGGATGGAATGGAAGGACTGCCGCCAAGAAGTAGGATGCTCATTTTTCTCCCCGTGATAAGTGTTGGTTTTTCAGCAGATTAAGTGCGTCCGCCTGAAAGCAGAACGAATTGTTTTACGCATCGATATCTGATTTTCGGCGCATGACATTTCCGTATATGGAAAGCCGTATTTCTTCGTGTACGGGGCGGGAAAGCGGGTGCGATACTGGTTCGCATCATCATCACTGGAATTCGTATCATGGACGAAGACTTCTTCGCCGAAGACCCCATCGCCGTCGCCTCTGCGCTGGCCGCGCGCCTGGCCGGAAACGCCGTTGAGCGCGACCGCGCAGGCGGCCACGCCGCCGCAGAACGTGAATGGATACGCGATTCGGGCCTGCTCACGCTGTCCATCCCCACCGAATACGGCGGCCAGGGCGGCAGCTGGAGCAAGGTCTATCAGGTCATCCGCATCCTGGCGCGCGCCGACAGCGCACTGGCCCACGTCTTCGGCTTCCACCACCTGCAGCTGGCGGGCATCCTTTTATACGGCAGCGCCCAGCAGCAGCGCCGCCTGCTGACCGAGACCGTGGAACAGCGCCTGTTCTGGGGCAATGCGCTTAACCCGCTGGACAAGCGCACCACGGCGGCTGATGCGCGCAACGGCTTTGAGCTGAACGGCCTGAAAAGCTTTGCCTCCGGCTCCGTGGGTTCGGACTGGCTCACGCTGTCCGCCTGGCACGCGCCCACGCAAAGCGCGCTGATCGCCGTGCTGCCCACGCGCCAGGAAGGCATACGCGTGCAGGCCGACTGGGACGCGTTCGGCCAGCGCCAGACCGACAGCGGCAGCGTCTCCTTCAACGGCGTGCGCCTGCCGTCCGAGCTGGTGCTGCAAGCGCCGGGCCAGGCGCCCACGCCGCGCGCCACGCTGCGTTCGCAAGTGGCGCAGCTCATCATGGCCAACCTGTATCTCGGCATAGGCGAAGGCGCGTTCGAAGCGGCGCGCGCCTACACCAGCGACGAAGCGCGGCCCTGGTTCCAGTCCGGCGTGCCGGCGGCCAGCGACGATCCGCTGGTGCAGCACCGCTACGGCCAGCTATGGACGCTGCTGCGGCCCGCGCAAGTGCTGGCTGACTTTGCGGCGCAGGAGCTGGACCGCGTGTTTGCCCAGGGCGAGCATGTGAGCGCCCGCACGCGCGGCGAACTGGCGGTGGCCGTCGCGGAAGCCAAGGTGCTGGCACACAAGGCGGGCATTGAGATCAGCAGCCAGCTGTTCGAGCTGACCGGCGCCCGTTCCACCTCGGCCAAGTACGGCTTCGACCGCTACTGGCGCAACGTGCGCGTGCATACCCTGCACGACCCGATTGATTACAAATACCGCGACCTGGGGCGCTACGCGCTGCAAGGCACGCTGCCCGAACCCACTGCATATTCCTGAATGACGGTAGTTAAATGACGATAAGCACACCAGTCCCTCGCGCGCCGCTGATACAAATCCGTGGCGCAAGCAAAACGTTCGCCCTTCCCAAGGGCGGACAGTTCCACGCCGTCAAAAACGTGTCGCTGGAAGTGCGCGAGGGTGAAATATTCGGCCTGATAGGCAAGAGCGGCGCAGGCAAGTCCACCCTGCTGCGCCTGATTAACCTGCTGGAGCAGCCGGACAGCGGCAGCGTGACGGTCGACGGCCGCGAGCTGACCGCCCTCGGCAAGCGCGAGCTGCGAGCGGCGCGGCAGAACATCGGCATGATCTTCCAGCAATTCAACCTGCTGCAGAACGCCAGCGTGTCCGACAACGTGGCCTTCCCCCTGCGCATCCACGGCGGCCGCAGCAAGGAGCAGATCGCCGCGCGCGTGCGCGACTGCCTGGAGCTGGTTGAGCTGGGCGGCAAGGCGGACAGCTACCCGGCTCAGCTGTCCGGCGGGCAGAAGCAGCGCGTGGCGATTGCGCGTGCGCTGGCCAGCGGGCCTGCCGTGCTGCTGTGCGACGAGCCCACCTCCGCGCTGGACGCCGAAACCACGCGCGCGCTGCTGGCCACGCTCAAGGACATCAACCAGCGGCTGGACGTCACCATCGTCATCGTCAGCCACGAGCTGTCCGTGCTGGACGCAATCTGCGACCGCGTGGCCGTGATCGAGGACGGCGCCATCGCCGAGGAATTCGCGCTTACAGGCGGCGAAGTGCGCAAGACCGCGCTGGGCCGCGAACTGGCGAGCCTCCGCCCTGCCTCGGCCACAGCTGCCGCCACCGCTGCTGCTACTGCCGCCGCTGCATCCCGCGAGGAGACCGTCCATGCTTGAAAAATTCATCTCCCTGCTGCCCGAGCTCTGGACCGCGCTGGGCCAGACGCTGACCATGCTGGGCATAGGCCTGTCCGCCGCCGTGCTGATAGGCGGCCCGCTGGGCGTGCTGCTATTCCTGGTGGCCGACGGCCAGTCGCTGCAGAACAAGCCTGCCTCCCTGGTGCTGGGCTGGATCGTCAACACCGTGCGCTCTTTCCCCTTCATCATCCTGCTGGTGGCGCTGGTGCCGCTCACGCGGATTATCGCGGGCACTTCAATCGGCCCGCTGGCGGCCGCCGTGCCGCTGTCCATCGCCGCCATCCCCTATTTCGCCCGCATGGTCGAACAGGCGCTGCGCGAAGTGCCGCGCGGCGTGATTGAAGCGGCGCACGCCATGGGCGCGTCCGAACTGCAGATCGTGCTGCGCGTGCTGCTGGTGGAAGCCCGCTCCGGCCTGGTGCTGGCGCTCACCGTGCTCTCCATCAGCTTCCTGTCCTACTCCGCCGTGGCCGGCGTGGTGGGCGGCGGCGGCATCGGCGACCTCGCCATCCGCTACGGCTACTACCGCTTCGAGACCGACGTCATGATCGCCACCGTCGCCGTGCTCATCGCCATCGTCCAAACCATCCAGTTCACCGGCAACCGCATCGCCAGCCGCCTGGACAAACGCTAACTTCACAAGGACTATCCCATGCCATCACTGCACCACGCCCGCCGCCGCACCTTCGTCCTGCGCGCCCTCAGCGCCACCGCCATTGCTGCGGCCAGCCTCGCCATCGGCCTCGTTGCGGGGCTCGCGTCGGCGCCCGCCAACGCCAAAGACCCGAAAGAACTGGTGATAGGCACCAGCGCCGGCCCCTACGCCGACCAGATCAAGCTGGGCATCAAGCCCATCCTCGAAAAGCAGGGCTACAAGGTCAAGCTGGTGGAATTCAACGACTACGTGCAGCCCAATTTCGCGCTGGCCGAAGGCTCGCTGGACGCCAACGTATTCCAGCACATCATCTACCTGAAGAAGTTCGCCAGCGAACACAAACTGGCGCTGAGCGAACTGGTGACGATACCCACCGCCCCCATCGCCATCTACAGCAAGAAGCACAAAACGCTGGCCGACGCCAAAGAAGGCACCACCGTCGCCCTGCCCAACGACCCGGCCAACCAGGCCCGCGCGCTGGTGCTGCTGGACCAGCTGGGCTGGGTGAAGCTGCGCGCCGGCACCGACCCTATCCGCGCGTCGGAAAAAGACATCGCCACCAACACCAGGAAGATCAAGCTGGTGCCGCTGGAAGCCGCGCAGCTGCCGCGCTCCCTGCAGGACACGGACTACTCCTTCGTCAACGGCAATTACGCGCTGGCCTCGGGCCTGAAACTGAGCGAAGCGCTGGTGACGGAGAAGATCTCTCCCAACTACATCAACCTGGTGGCGATACGCACGGCAGACAAGAACAAGCAGTTCGCCAAGGACCTCGAAGCGGCCTACCGCTCGCGCGAATTCCTGGCCGTGACGAACAAGCACTTTGCGGACTACTCCAAGACCGACTACCAGCTGGCGCTCGAGGCCAAATGAGCAGGAGGATACGCTTCAACGCCTTCCAGATGAACACGGTGGGCCACCAGTCGCCCGGCCTGTGGACGCACCCGCGCGACACCAGCCACCGCTACACCGATCCTGAGCACTGGACCGAGCTGGCGCGGCTGCTGGAAGCGGGCCGTTTCGACGCCGTCTTCCTGGCCGACGTGCTGGGCGTGTACGACGTCTACCAGGGCAGCGTGGAGGCGGCGCTGAAGCACGCGGTGCAAGTGCCGCTGAACGACCCGCTCGCGCTGGTGCCGCTGATGGCGCAAGCCACCGAGCACCTGGGCTTCGGCGTCACCTGCGCGCTGACC
Source organism: Pseudoduganella sp. GW821-FHT05F09 (assembly GCF_059419605.1). NCBI lineage: Bacteria > Pseudomonadati > Pseudomonadota > Betaproteobacteria > Burkholderiales > Oxalobacteraceae > Pseudoduganella > Pseudoduganella sp. GW821-FHT05F09. The sequence goes on along the minus strand of NZ_JBWKSD010000001.1, from coordinate 368,302 downwards.
TACGAGCATCCCTACACCTTTGCGCGCCGCATGTCCACGCTGGACCATTTGACGCGCGGCCGCATGGGCTGGAACATCGTCACCGGTTACCTGGACAGCGCCGCGCGCAACCTGGGCCTGGAGCGCCAGCTCGGCCACGACGAACGCTACGACCTGGCCGACGAGTACATGGAAGTGGTGGGCAAGCTGTGGGAGCAAAGCTGGGAAGACGGCGCGGTGGTGAACGACAAGCAGCGCGGCGTCTATATCGACCCGGCGAAGGTGCACGCCATAGCCCACGAAGGCCGCTACTACAAGGTTCCCGGCATCCACCTGTGCGCGCCGTCGCCGCAGCGCACGCCGGTGCTGTTCCAGGCCGGCACCTCCAAGCGCGGCACCGCTTTCGCGGCGCAGCACGCGGAAGTGACCTTCGTCAGCGGCCCAAGCAAGGCCGTGGTGGCGAAATACGTGGACGACTTGCGCAGCGCCGCCGTGGCGGCGGGCCGCAAGCCGGAAGGGCTGCTGATCTACGCGCAGGCGCTGATCATCACCGGCGCCAGCGAGGAGGAAGCCTGGGCCAAGCACGAGGAATACCGCAGCCATATCGACATCGAAGCGGCACTCGCGCTGCTATCCGGCTGGACCGGCGTGGACTTCAGCGCCTATCCGCTGGACGCCACCATAGACTATATGGACTCGCAGGCCGGACGCTCGGCGCTGGCCTCCTTCAGCCAGGCGGACCCGGACCGCACGTGGACCGTGCGCCAGGCGGCCGAATTCATCGGCCTGGGCGGACGCGGCCCGGTACTGGTGGGAGATGCGGCCCAGGTGGCGGACCAGCTGGAAGCCTGGCTGGACGAAACCGGCATAGACGGCTTCAACCTGGCCTTCGCCGTCGCGCATGAATCGATGCGCGACGTGGTGGACTATGTGGTCCCCGAACTTCAGCGCCGGGGGCGCTACCAGCGCGACTACGCGCCGGGAACGCTGCGGGAAAAACTGACCGGGCAGCCGCGCAGGGAGGCCGCCCGGTGCGCCTAGCGGCAGTCGTTGCGCATCTGCGCCTGCGACACATTGCTGTTGGCCGGCACGCTTTGCGTGAGCCACACATTGCCGCCTATGGTGGAACCGGCGCCTATGGTGATGCGGCCCAGGATGGTGGCGCCGGCGTAGATCACCACGTCGTCCTCCACGATAGGGTGGCGCGGCGTGCCCTTGATGAGTACACCGCTGGCGTCCGCCGGGAAGCGCTTGGCGCCCAAGGTAACGTGCTGGTACAGCCGCACGCCCTGCCCCAGGATGGCGGTTTCGCCGATCACCACGCCGGTGCCGTGGTCAATGAAGAAGCTGGCGCCGATCTGCGCGGCGGGGTGGATGTCCACGCCCGTCTTGGAGTGCGCGATGTCGCAGATCAGGCGCGCGATGAAGGGCGCGCCCAGCTGGTGCAGCAAATGCGCCAGCCGGTAATGCAGGATGGCGATGGTGCCCGGATAGCACAGCATGATCTCGGCAATCGAGGTCGCCGCCGGGTCACCCGCGAAGGCGGCCTGCACGTCCGACACCAGCAGCGCGCGCACTGCCGGCAGCCCGGCCGCGAATTCGCGCGTGATGTTGTTGGCCTGCTCGGTCAGCGCGTCCTCGTTGCCGTCGGCCGGCTGCGTGGTGAACTGCAGGCCGCGCCGCACCTGCTCGGTGAGGCGGTTCAGCGTGGTGTTCAGCGTATCGCCGACAAAGTAGTCGATACTCTCGTCGGTCAGGTTCGGGCGGCCGTAATGCGTGGGGAACAGCACGGCGGACAGGCCGTTGACGATGGTGGTCAGCGCCTCGCGCGACGGCAGCTCGCGCACGCGGCCCTGGTGGCGGATGTTGTGCGTGGCTTCGCGCGAAATGCGCAGCTGCTCGATCACCGGCCCCAAATTCCAGTGCGCAGGGCGCACGCCGGTGCCGTCATAGGTATCGATAGTCATGGAATCTCAAAAAAAACAATGTTATGGCGTAGAAGCTTAATCAGCGGCCCGCGCAAAGCGAAGGAATAAATTCGGCATACCATATGCGAAATCCGCATATCGATATGCCGTTAGCCACCCGCCCGGCAGAAGCGCGGCGCGTGGCGTAAAATACCGCTCCAGGTAACAATAACGCATCCATGAATATTCTGCTGACACTGCTGCTGGCCGGCCTCACCATGGTCGGTCCGCTCGCCATCGACACCTATCTTCCGTCCTTCCCCGCCATCGCCCTGGCCTTTAACGCGAGCCCCATCGCCATCCAGCAGACCCTCAGCCTGTTCCTGTTCTGCTTCGCCTTCATGATGCTGTTCTACGGCACCATGTCCGACTCCTTCGGCCGCCGGCCCGTCATCCTGGTGTCGCTGGTGATCTACATCGCCGCGTCCATCGTCGCGGCGCTGGCGCCGTCCTTCGGCGTGCTGCTGGCCTGCCGCGTGCTGCAAGGGCTCTCGGCCGGCGCTGGCATGGTGGTCAGCCGCGCCATCGTGCAGGACCGCTTCTCGGGCGCCGAGGCGCAAAAAATCATGTCGCACGTGATGATGGTGTTCGGCCTGGCGCCGGCCATCGCACCCATCCTGGGCGGCTGGCTGCAAGTGTCCTTCGGCTGGCGCTCCATTTTCTGGTTCCTGACCGGCTTCGGCATCCTGATGTACTTCGCCGTGCTGCGCCTGCTGCCGGAAAGCCTGCCCAAGCAGGACCGCCATCCCTTCCACGGCGGCCTTATCGCGGCCAACTACTGGAAAGTGCTGTGCCACCGCCAGTTCCTGCTGCTGTCCATCAGCGTGGGCATGGCTTTTGGCGGCTTTGCGCTCTACATCGGCTCGGCCGCCTACTTCGTGATGCACATCCTGCATTTGCCGGAGACCGCATTCGCCTGGCTGTTCTTCCCGCTGATCAGCGGCTCGGTGGTGGGTTCCGGCCTGTCCGGCAAGCTGGCCAAGCGCTATTCGCAGAACGCGCAGATCTGGTGGAGCTACGCCATCATGGGCGCGGCGGGCGCGGCCAATATGGCCTACAACCACTACTTCGCGGCGGAAGTGCCGTGGGCCGTGCTGCCGCTGTTCGTGTACTCGTTCGCGCTGGCCATCGCCATGCCGCCGATGACGCTGATCGCATTGAACCACTTCCCCAACAACAGCGGGCTGGCTTCGTCCATGCAGTCGTTCATCCAGATGATTTTGTTCGCGCTGATCTCGGGCGTGGTGGCGCCGCTGCTGTTCGACAGCGCCTACAAACTGGCCTGCGGCGTGATGGGCGGGCTGGTGATCAGTTTCGCCGCCTGGGTGGCGGCGCACGGCATCAAGGCCAAGGCGCCGGAGTAACGTCTACATACTGCGCGCCGCCCTGCTCCGGCTCGGGTTCGCCGGACTGCGGCAGGCGCGCATGCGCCGGCTGGCCCAGCGCCAGGATTTCCTTGCGCGCCTCCACGAAGTCGGACGTGGAAAGCGGATGCTCCGCGTCCGGCCAGTTGGCGATGGCCCAGTCCTGCACCGCCTCAAAACGCTGCCAGACCTCGTTCACAAACTGCCGCCGCTGCTGCTCGTCCATATCAATTCTCCATGCCCGTTGCGATGAGGCCAGTATAAGCCCGCACCCGGCGCCGCGCCGCACGCATGGCGCAATCAAGCCACAGGCCGGATCACATACACGCAGCGCCGCGCGCCCGACAGCAAATGCTCCGCGCGCTCAACCTGGCAGGCGTCGCCGAGCACGCGCTGGAACACCTGCAGCTCCGACCTGCAAAACCCCTGGCAACTGGTGGCCGCCGCGCAGATAGGGCAATGGTTCTCGATCAGCAGCAAACTCCCGTCCTGCTGAACCTCGGTCTCCGCCATATACCCTTCCGCATCGCGCGCGCGGGCCAGCGCCTCCACGCGCCCGGCCAGCGCATCGGCCGGCGCCGGCGGCGCAACCGCATCCAGCGCTGCCCTGTAGACCGCCTCGCTCTCCCGCTCCCGCGCCGCGATCAGCTTATCCATGCCCTCCTCGCCAAACAGCGAGCGCACCTGCTGGATCATCTGCAGCGTCAGGTCCGCGTGCCGGTCCGGGAAGCGCGCATGGCCCGCCTCGGTCAGATGCCAGCGGCGCGACGGCCGTCCCACCTTGTCCGCCACGTCCTCAAACGCAACCAGCCCCTTCTCCTGCGCCGACTCCAGCTGGCGGCGCGCGCCCATGGAAGTCAGGTCCAGCAGCTCGGCCAGCTTCTGCGCGGTTTGCGGGCCACGCGTCTTGAGCAGGAAAAGTACATTGTCGGCAGTGTTCATTCGGGTGATTTAGTCAAAGTCATCGGAGCAGCCAGGGGCAGGCGCAAGCGCCACGCCTGCAGTTGCCAGGCTGCCGCAGCGCTCAGCGCGGCGCCCAGCAGCAGCACAAGGCGGGTGTCGATCAGCGTAAGCACCGCCCCCGCAAGCGCCATCAGTATATTCGCCAGACAGAAAGTAGTCGACAACAGTCCCATAACCGCGCCCTGCCCATGCGCGCCGAAGCGGTCCGACGCCCAGTTCTGCACCACCGCGTTGTAGAAGGAATTCGGCAAGCCAAACAGCACTATCCCCACCATGCCCACCCACAGGTTCCCCAGCGCCACCAGCGCCACCGCGCAAGCGATGCCGAACGCATGCAAGGAAGCGCGCTTGAGCGGCGCCGTGGCGCTGGGCCGGCCGGAGAACAGCGAAGACAGCGTCATCAAGCCGCACAGGCCCACGTTGATGGCGGCGATGCCCTGCGCGTCGTAGCGCCCCACCTCCACCAGCCACAGCGGATAGAACTCGTAGAACGCCGTCACGCCGCAGGTCACGGCCAGCTGGAGCTTGAACAGCGTGCGCAGCTCCGTGTGCTTGAGCAGATTCAGTGAATGGCGGTCGCGCGCCACCTGCCACCAGGACGTGGTGAGCGTGGACGGCGCCTCGCGCGGCAGCACCGCCATCACCACCAGCGCCACGGCCAGCAGCGCGCCGGCGGCGATCCAGAACGGCACGGTCAGGCCAAAGCCCACCGTCAAGCCGCCCAGCAGCGGCCCGGCCAGCCAGCCGAAGTGGAAAGCGCCATTCAGCCAGCCGATGGCGCGGTTGCGCAGCGTGCCCTCCAGCCGCTCGGCCAGCATGGCCCGCGCCACCGCGCCGTTCCCTTCCAGCAGGCCGGTGGCGAAGCGGGCCGCCAGGAACAAGGGATAGGACTCCAGCAGCATGGCGCCCGCCGTCAATGCATGGCCGAGGGCGGCGCCCAGGCCGGTGGCCAGCAGCACGGGACGGCGGCCGTAGCGGTCCGACAGCGCGCCCAGCACGGTGGAGCCGATCAGCAGCCCGAGCGGGTTGATCATCACCGCCACGCTGAACAGCAGCTTGGGCGGCAGCCCCAGGAACTGGTTCAGGCCGGACTCGGCGCCGGACGCGAACAGCGGCGGCAAAATCGGATACGGAAGCGAGGCCCCGATGGTGGACAACAGGGCCAGCAGGCAGGCGGCGGCGATCAGTAGCGCATTTTTCATGATGAATCTCAGATTGCTAGAGTTCCATCAATATACCGGCGCCGCCCAGATAAGTAAACTTTTATGTTTATTTATCTGTGGGGTCCTGGTGCGCGGTGAAGAAGCCGACCAGGCTCTGCGGTGCGCCCATGCCGAAGCACACCTCGAAGACTTCGCGCGCGCCCGCAGCCGCCGCCTTGGCGCGGGGAAACAGCGCCTGCTCGTAAGCGGCAAGCGCGGCCTCCAGCTGTCCCGGGTTGGCCGCGATGGCCTGCCCCAGTTCCGCGCCGTCCACCATGGCCAGGTTGGCGCCGTCGCCGGCTGGCGCCATCACGTGCGCAGCGTCGCCGAGCAGCGTTACGCCCGGCACGCGGTCCCACTTGTGCCGTTCCGGAAGCGCATGGATAGGACGCGGCACCGGCGCGGTATCGCTGTCCGTGATGAGCGACTTCAGCTCCGGCGCCCAGTCCTCGAATTCCGCCGCGATACGGGACTTTGCAACGGCAGCATCATCAAAGTCAATCTGCGCTATCCATTCCAGCGGCTTATTCAAGGCGAGGTAAGCATGCAGCACGCCATCCGGCTCGCGGTGCGTAAAAATGCCCTGCCCCGGCGCCAGCGCAAACCCGGCCCCGCTGCCCGCCGCCTGCGCGCTCGGCTGGTGGCGATTGTCCGCATCGAAAAGCCAGGTCTCGATAAAGGTAAAACCGGTATAGGCGGGCTTGGCCCCGGACAGCAGCGGACGCACCCTGGACCAGGCGCCATCCGCGCCCACCAGCAGCTTCGTGGTGGTTGCAAAGCCGTCGCTGAACACGAGTTCATGGCGCCCGCCGCCCAGCGGGGTGACGGCCGCGAGCTTGCGGCCCCATTGCACCGTCCCCTCGGGCAGCGACTCGAGCAGGATGCGCCGCAGCTCGCCACGCGGGACTTCCGGCCGCCCGCCGGTGCCATCGTCCCCCATCTCGTGCAGCAGCTTGCCGTGCTTGTCCAGCACCCGCGTGGCCTGCCCGCCGTGATGAATGATGCTGGTGAACTCGTCGAACAGGCCGGCCGCCTTGAGCGCCAACTGGCCGTCGTGCTCGTGGATGTCCAGCATGCCGCCCTGGGAGCGCGCTTCCGGCGAAGCGTCCGCCTCGTAGACCGTCGCCGCAATCCCGTTCACATGCAGCACGCGGGCCAGCATCAGCCCGCCCAGTCCTGCTCCTATGATGCTGATTGTTGTCATTTTGATCCTTTTGGAAAGTTATGGAACGTCGTTCCATAGATATTGCGGCAAGCCTCCAGGCATGTCAAGATGCGGCATGATCAAGAACACACGCCGCACCCAGCGCGGAGAAGCCTCGCTCTCGCGAGACAGCATCATCGAACAATCCATCGCGCTGCTGGACAGCAGCGGCGAAAGCGGCCTGACGTTCCGCGCCCTCTCCGAACAGCTGGGCACCGGCGCCGGCGCCATCTACTGGCACGTGGCCAACAAAGGCGACCTGCTGAACGCCGCCTGCGACAGCATCATCGCGCAGGCAATGGCCGCCGCCGTGGACGGCGCCACGCCCAGAGAAAAAATCCGTGCAGCCGGCCTCGCCATTTTCGACGCCATCGACGCCCATCCGTGGGTGGGCGCCGAGCTGGCGCGCAGCCCCGGCAAAATGCCCATGGTGCGCATCCTGGAAGGCATAGGCCGGCAAGTCGGCGCGCTCGGCGTGCCGGACCGCGCCCTGTGGCAGACCGCGTCCGCGCTGCTGCACTACATTCTGGGCGTGGCTGGGCAAAACGCTGCCAACGCGCAATTCGCCCGCGAACACGAGGCGGACCGGACGGACTTCCTGGGCGCTGTGGCCGACGAATGGTCGCAGCTCGACGCCGCCGAATACACCTTCACACGCAGCATGGCCGCCCATCTGCGCGACCACGACGACCGCAGCGATTTCCTCGCAGGGATAGACCTGATACTCGCTGGAATAGCGCCAGCGCTGTGACAATGTGTGAGCCTTTGCGGTACCGAAAGCGCTTATAGTTGCCGCATGAAAATTTTCCTGCCTTTCCTGCTAGCGCTGTCCGCCCTGCCCGCGCAGGCCGAGATATACAAATGGACGGATGCCAACGGCAAAATCCACTATTCCGACCGCCCGCAGGACGGCGTCGACGCAAAAGTCCAGCCGCTGTCAGGCGTACAAGCCACCTCATCTACCGCCGCAGCAAGAGATGCCTGGCGCGAACGCGAGCAGGCTTCCCGCAAAAATTGGCTGCGGCAGACCGCATCGGAACGCCGCGCATCCAGCCAGGAAGAAGCCGCCAAGGCCACGCAGCAGCCATACAACCCGAGTGCCCACCGCTCTAACAACGCGATGAGCGACGAAGAATTGTGCACGCGCGATCGCCAGCAGATTGAGTTTGCGGAGAAGACCAAGCAACTGAGCATCACCCACGGCGGCAACTCGCCGCGCCGATTGACAGAAGCACAGCGCCAGGAAGTCATCCTCGAACGCAAAGCCAACCACGCGCTGACCTGCGGCAGCGGCAGGCGCCGCTAGCGGACCGGCCAAGATGCAAGAGCGGGCATGCTATTTTTGCTCTATTTTTTATTGATTTATAAAGCGACAATACGGATATGAAGAAATTCTTTGGGGCTGGTACAGGTGCTGCAATCGGCACCCTGATTTATACTTATTTTTTGAGTAGCAGCCACGATCTTGACTGGTACCGCGCAGCGTTTGTTGGTGTTTTCAGCGGTGTGTGCATGGCGGCATGGCCTCAAAAAAAGAAGCACTGACCCGTCAGAGCCTAAAAAATCTGACCGCCTCTACGAAACGTCAACGTCGGGGCGGCTTCGGCACACCCATGACAATTCTCTCTGGGTTCTTGCCGAGTTTCAGCGCTCTTTAGTCTTGGTGGAGAACGAGGATACTGAAGTGCGTGAACATTTCGGTACCGAACTCGAATTAATAATGGACGTTCTCGGAATTGAAAGCTCAGATGGTCTGCTCGCCGCCTATTTGGGCGGCCTTTAAAGGAGTTCGACCAGAAGCAGCCTCCTGACGAATGGAATTTCTTTGATTTTCTACAACTTACATTTGGGCATCTTATGAAAGCTCTTAAGTCCTCCTTAGCGATGATTCTAGCCATCGCTTTTTCTGGTTGCATGACCACGCAAAAACTACCGGCGGCCTCCGGGGAAGTTGACACGTCCTGCTCGACGTCTCCGGGCGGCGCATGTTACGCGGGACCTGGAGGACCAGCATATGCCGGTCCGGGTGGCCCAATGTATGCGGGGCCAGGTGGTCCGCTATACGCAGGTCCAGGCGGCCCACGAGATTCAGGGCCAGGAGGCGTCTGTTATCGGGGACCAGGCGGGGCCTGCAACGCTACGATAGCGGTGAATCAACAATGTCCAGCAATTTGCAAACAGTAGTGCCGTTCACGCGAACTATGCACATCAGTTGCCGCGCCCGAATTGTCACGTATATATTCGGCCGAGTGCGGCCAAGATCTGTCATTGAAATTTTGTGAGAAAGCTGGTGCGCATATGAAAAATTGTTTTGCCACGATTTTTTTGATGGCCACGTTAGCGGTACCGGACCGTGTGTGCGCTGGCTCAGGTTCCGATGCGCTAAAAGAAGCCGCAAACACGCCAGGCTTTCAGCCTAAGGCTGGCATAGTGCCCGATGCACAGACGGCTATCGCAATAGCGATTGCAGTTTGGAACCCGGTCTATGGCGAGAAAATGATAGCGTCAGAGAGGCCTTTTCAAGCGGCGCTTAATAATGGTCAGTGGACCATCACTGGTAGCGTTCCATCAGGTGGGGTCGGTGGTGTGGCTACTGCCGTAATATCAAAAAGAGACGGACGCGTTATTAAACTTTATCATACTAAATGACTTGATTCCGCAACAATGAGTAGACTCTCCGTTGCGGTGAAGTTCTCACAAGACGTTCGACTCACTACCGAATCGGCCAAAACCCGACCAGGTAATTTTGAGTACCAAGCTCGCCGCTGAGTTCGTCAGTAAAAACGTAATAAAACCAAAAACCCCAATAATGAATTCATTGCACCAATTTAGCTTTAAATACCACGTCGGCAACGAAATATTGAGGGAAACCGTGCGCCATTTGTTTACGCTTGCCATTCTGATTTTCATTTGCACTCCACCTGCGTCTGCCCAAACAAATATACCAGTGCGGCAAGGAAACTTTATTGTTCGACTCTACATGGACACGTGTGTAAAGTATCCCGGGAAGAATTCGGATATATCCAGCTATGCTAAAGATAATAAATTTGTGCGAGCTAACGCGGAATTTTCAAAAGCTGTGTTAAAGGGAAAAGAGGGTGAGGTTTGGGGAATTCCGAATGCGATTGGCCAATTCATTATAGTTCTTACAGGAGAGAGCCATTGCGCTGCTTGGGCTAGAAATGCTGACGTCAAAACGGTAAACGATGGTTTTGAAAAATTCATGAAACATTTGCATGACCAAGGCTTGAATGTGAAGCCACAGGCCGACCAAATCCTTAGCGGTGCCGGAGGAAAATATAGGCAATTAGGATATTTTGTACAAAAGCATGGAACGCCGTACGGTTTACTCATGTTATCAACAACTACGGATTCATCTACAGCTGAAATACAAGTCCGACTAACCTCTGCCGTAAGCACGCCGTAGTGACGAGCATCCGCCGTTTGCCTATTCGATCGGTATCGAACAGTCGCTCGGCATGCCGGAACTGATTGTCATCGGCCTCAAGTCAAACGTTGCCTGCAGCGCCATCAACGAATGCTATCGACAAATGAAGGAGTGCGGGGTGATCGCTCCGGGGGCACGCATCGCAGGTCTGCTCGGCGGCGATTTCGAGTGCGTCATCGGCGCAGCGACCTCCGAGCAAGTTGCCGACTACATGCACTGGGCGAGCTGGCTGTACAAGGGCCGGCCGTTTCGAGCTTATCAGATCATTTGGCCAAGCACTCCCGGCGTATTTCCATGGGATCCGGGTGCCAGCGATTGGCTTGTCGCGCGCCAGCCTCTGCTGGCATGACAACCGGAGCGACACTTCGATTGAGGTCCGGTTCGGAGCTGAAGCCGCCAGCCATAACGTGCAACGTGTAAGATGCAATTGAGCTACTACAACTTCAATAAGGATCCACCGCATGCGCATCGGCACGTTACCCGGCAATTTCCTGATCGCGATCGCCGTGCTGGCTTCGGCTCTGGATAGCGCACGAGCCCGCGCTGAAGAACCTGGTATCCAGGCTCCCAACGTCGTCGTTATCTCGCCGACGATGGTGACTTCAGGCCAACCGACTGCGGCATCCCTTGCCCAGCTGGGAAGCCAAGGCTTCCAAGCCGTCATCTACCTCGCGCCGCCCACGGTCTCCGACGCTGTTGCCGACGAGGCGAACATCGTCCGCCGCCAGGGCCTGGAGTTCGTGAACATCCCCATCGAATTCGGCGAACCCACCGAAGCCGACTTCGAGCAATTCGTCGCGGCGATGAAGCGGTTTCAGGGCCGCAAGGTGCTGATTCACTGCCAGGTCAATATGCGTGCATCCACCTTCACCTTCCTGTATCGCGTAACGCAAACGCACGAGGCGCCTGAACAGGCGTATCAAGCGGTAGCGCGGGTCTGGTCGCCACGAGGCGCGTGGAATCGGCTGCTGACGTCCCAGTTGAGCAAGGCGGGGATAGCGTTTGAACCGTACTAAGCCGATCCATTTAGAAGGAAATACTTTGAAGCAGAACGTCATTGTCGTCAGCGACAACGCAGATCCCGAATTCGAAGAAGTTCTTGGCAAAGGCCTGGATGAGTTCAATCTCCAGGCAGCAGGCATAAACGACCGCCGTCCCCTGTGCGTGATGGTGCGAGATCCAGACAACAACGAAGTCTTGGGAGGAATCGTCGGAAGAACGTCTCTTGGGCTGGCGTTTCTGGACTTGTTTCATCTCCCGGATTCTCTGCGTGGTTCGGGCCTGGGCACAAAAATCCTGCAAGCGTTCGAAGACGAAGCGCGCGGACGAGGCTGCCGCTCGGCAGTTCTCTACACCATCAGCTTCCAGGCGCCCGGGTTTTACGCAAAGAACGGATGGGTGAGTTTTGGCGAAATAGAGTCCGACCTGCATGGTATTAGCCGCATTTTCATGACGAAGCGTCTATAGTTCAACTAGGTCGACAAGCATGGGAGTGGCATTGGGTGCACATTGAGCAGGCTAACTACACCAAGGGGAGTTGTGATGAAACACAAATTCTTGCTGATTGGTACGCTGATCTCCGCCGCAGTCTTCGCACAGGAGCCGACGTCCTTCGAGGGCAAATGGCATTTTGAGTTCACCAGCGCAAATGGCTATGCCGTCGCCGGGACGCTGACCGTCCAGGGCCAGGGCGGGATCTGGGCCAGCAACGCCACCAGCAGAAACAATCCCTGCCTGGGCCGTCCCACTCCGATCACGGTACGAACGGCTTCCGCCGACAGTTTGGCTTTCGATATAAACGGTTCTAAAGTCATCAACGGCTGCCAGGACAACCAGGTGCAAGTGAAACGGATCGATGCCACCCACCTTGAGGGCACCATCGACCAGTCGGTCAAGATGAAACTAACGCGGGAATGACGCCGTCTCCACCGGGACGGTCGGCGGATCGCCCTCCCCCAGCATCATGTAGACCAGCAGCTTGGCCGGCTTGGTAGCGCTGGCGTTGCGCGACACTGCGTGCACGATCAGCGGCGTTTCGTACCAGGAGTCGCCCGCCTTGTAGGTCACGGGCTTGCCGTCGGCCAGTTGCGACACGACCTCGCCCTCCAGCACATAAGCGAACACCGAGCCCGGATGGCGGTGCGGGATGGAAGCCTGGCCCGGCGCATACGTCACCGTCAGCAGCACGCCGTGTTTGCCGACGGCGTCCGGCAGCGGCAGGCGCTGCAGGATGGCGCGGGCTTCCTTGCCGGTGGCGGCGTCCTGCGCGTCGTGCCCTTCGTGGGCGCTGGCGCCCAGCGTCAGGGACAGCGCGGCGACGGCTGCCGCCGCCACGATCAGGGTTTTGCGTAGCATGGCGGCGCTCCCTTACAGTGCCGGCATCTTGCGGAAGCCGATCGCCAGGCGGTTCCAGCCATTGATGGCGTTGATCGCCAGCGTCACCGCCACCATTTCGGAGGCGTTGAAGTGCTCCGCCAGTTCGGCATAAACCGCGTCCGGCGCGTGCGTGTCGGCGATGCGGGTGAGCGCTTCGGTCCAGGCCAGCGCGGCGCGTTCGCGGGCGGTGAAGAACGGGGTCTCCTGCCACACCACCAGGCCGCTCAGGCGGCGCTCGGTCTCGCCGGCCTTGCGCATGTCGCTGGTGTGCATGTCCACGCAGAAGGCGCAGCCGTTGATCTGCGACGAGCGCAGCTTGATCAGTTCAACCAGCGATGGCTCCAGGCCCAGTTTGCCGACCGCCACTTCCAGGGCGATCATGGCTTTCATTGCGTCCGGGTTGGCGGTGTAGAAATCGATGCGTGCGTTCATTTTGCTGCTCCTTCAATGTGTGGGTTAGTGAAGCCATTGTAGGAGGCCAAAGTCCCTGTGAAGGATGCCAATTCCGGGGAAATTGCGCAGGCCAAGAGTCCAATCCCTTGCCAAGCGGCGGGAATCCGGGCAGCCTTGCAAACCATGGAACTCCACATCGTTATTGAAGGCCGCAAGGACCTGGCCGGGCAGGTCTACCGCCAACTGTCGGACGCCATCCGCAGCGGGCGCCTGGCGGACGGCCAGCAGCTGCCCCCTTCCCGCCTGCTGGCCGAGCAGCTTGGGCTGTCGCGCAAGACCGTGTCCGAAGCCTATAGCCGCCTCACGCTGGACCAACTGGTGGTGGGCCGCGTGGGCGCGGGCAGCTTTGTGCAGGCGCCCGCCGCGCCGCGCCGTGGCAGCCTCGCCCCCGCCGCCCATTCCGGCCTGGCCAGTGCGGACATCGTGCGCAAATGGGACAGCATGGCCACGCCGCTGCGGCATCCGCTGCCGGAAGGCCGCTCGCGCTACGAATTCATCGGCGGCTGCGCCACGCCCGGCCACTTTCCCTTGGACGAATGGCGCCGCTGCGTCACCCACGCCCTGCGCCAGGACCCGGCGCTGCGCGGACGCTATTCGGAAGCAGAAGGCCTGCCGGTACTGCGCGAGGCCATCGCCCGCCACATCGCCTTTGCGCGCGGGGTGGTCTGCACGCCTGCAAACGTGGTGGTGACCAATGGCGCCCAGCAGGGACTGGATTTGCTGGGCCGCGTGCTGCTGGAACCGGGTTGCGTGGTGGCGGTTGAGGATCCCGGCTATCCGGCCGCGCGCGGCCTGTTCGCCAGCCAGGGCGCGCAGGTGGTGGGCATACCACTGGATGACGAAGGCATCATGGTGGACCGCATACCGGACGGCACGCGCCTGATCTACGTCACGCCCGCGCACCAGTTCCCGCTCGGCATGCCGATGAGCGTGGCCCGCCGCCGTGCCTTGCTGGCCCGCGCGCACGCCATCGGGGCCATCATTATCGAAGACGACTACGACAGCGAATTCCGCTACGAAGGCCGCCCCACGGACTCGCTGCAAAGCATGGATACGCAGGACATCGTGGTTTTCGTCGGCACGTTCTCGAAGGTCATGCTGCCCGAGCTCAGGCTGGGCTACCTGATCCTGCCGCAGCCCCTGCTCAACGCCGTCCTGACGGTCAAGCACCTGACGGACTGGCACACCAATACCATGAACCAGCACGCGCTGGCCAAGTTCATCGCAGACGGCTACCTGCAAAAGCACATCCGCCGCTGCCACGACATCTACGCCATGCGCCGCGAGCGGCTGCAAACGCTGTTCGCCGCTTTGCTGGCGCCGTGGTTCGAGCTGGTGCCGGCCGAGGCGGGCTTTCACCTGGCGGCGTTGTGCAAAGGTGCGGTGGACATAAACCTGCTGCTGCGCCTCGCGCGCCGCGCCGACGTGGGCATCTACTCGCTGGCCAACTTCTACGCCAGCGAACCGCCGCAGCACGGGCTGTTCCTCGGCTACGGCGCCATTGACACGCTGGACATCGAACCCGCCCTCACCAGGCTGCGGGACATACTCATTGAGATGGCATAGCTCAGCCGAACAGTGCGTCCGTGGGATGGGCGTAGCAGACGAAGTTGGCGCCGCGCGCGAAGGCCACCAGGGTCAGGCCGCATTCCTCGGCCAGCCGCACGGCGGCGGCGGTAGGCGCCGATATCGCCACCAGCGCGGACATGCGCGCCATGGCCGCCTTCTGCACCATTTCCACGCTGGCGCGGCTGGTGATGAGCGCAAAGCCGGTGGACGGGTCCACGCGGCGGCGGGCCATCATGCCGATCAGCTTATCGAGCGCGTTGTGGCGGCCCACGTCCTCGAACACGGCCTGCGGTTCGCCGTTCGGGGCGCACCAGGCGGCGGCATGGGTAGCGCCGGTCAAGCGCGCCAGCGGCTGCGCGCCGCCCAGCGCTTCCAGCGCAGCCCGAATGCCGGCCGCCGTCAGCACCTGGCCAGGCGCCAGCGCGGGCAAAGTGCGGTAGACCTGATCCAGGCTGTCCACGCCGCAAAGGCCGCAGCCGGTGCGCCCGCTCATGCTGCGCCGCCGCTCCTTGAGCTGTGCGAAGGCGCGCGCAGACACTTCCAGCTTCACGGTCACGCCCTCGCAGGCCTGTTCGATGTCGATGCCATAGCACTCGGCCGCGTCGTTCAGTATCCCTTCGGACAGCGAAAAGCCCAGCGCGAAGTCTTCCAGATCGGCGGGCGTGGCCATCATCACCGCGTGCGAGATGCCGTTGTACTCCAGCGCCACCGGCACTTCCTCGGCCAAGTCGTCCAAGCCATCCAGCCGCTCGCCGCGCGCAATCCGTCGCACGCTGTGGCGGGAAGATGTCGGCAATTCGGGGTCCAGAGTAGCGCTCATACCTCATCATGCCACAGAAATTCCGTAGGGCGGGTTAGAGAGCCGAAGGCTTTCGTAACCCGCCACTGCGCACTTTTCGGCGGAGCGTGGCAGGTTACCTCAGCGGGCGCCTCCCAACTCGCCCTACGGTGTCCGCGAAGCATCCTCAATGCCACAAAAGCAACAGATACATCGCAGATACAATTCCGCAAACACTTTATTTTTGTCATGGTGCTACACTGGTCCGATCTACAGGACGATGATGGAGGCAGCTATGCACCAGATGTCGCGGCGGCAGTTCCTACGGGTTACTGGCGCCACCCTGGCAACGTCGAGCATTGCAGCGCTCGGGTTTGCCCCCACCACGGCGCTCGCCGAAGTACGGCAGTACAAGCTGCTGCGCACCACGGAAACCCGCAACACCTGTCCCTACTGCTCGGTGGGCTGCGGCATCCTGATGTACGGACTGGGCGACGGCGCGAAGAACGCGGCGGCGCGCATCATCCACATCGAGGGCGACGCCGACCACCCGGTCAACCGCGGCACGCTGTGCCCAAAGGGCGCCAGCCTGATCGACTTTATCCAGAGCCCGAACCGCCTCAAGGTGCCGGAATACCGCGCGCCCGGCTCATCGGAATGGAAGCAGCTGTCCTGGGACGATGCGCTGGACCGCATCGCCAAGCTGATGAAGCAGGACCGCGACGCCAACTTCATCGAGAAAACCGCGGACGGCAAAACCGTCAACCGCTGGCTCTCGACCGGCATGCTGGCCGCTTCGGCCTCCAGCAACGAGGTCGGCTACCTGACCCACAAAACCATGCGCAGTCTCGGCATGCTGGCATTCGATAACCAGGCGCGTGTATGACATGGTCCGACGGTGGCAGGTCTTGCCCCGACGTTTGGCCGTGGAGCGATGACGAATCACTGGGTCGATATCCGCAATGCTGATGTAATCCTGGTCATGGGCGGCAACGCAGCCGAGGCCCACCCTTGCGGTTTCAAGTGGGTGACCGAGGCCAAGGCGCACCGCAAGGCGCAGCTGATCGTGGTCGATCCGCGCTTTACCCGCACCGCTTCAGTGGCCGACTACTACGTGGCCACCCGCACCGGCACGGACATCGTGTTCCTGGGCGCCGTCATCAACTACCTGCTCACGACAGACAAGATCCAGCGCGAGTACGTGACGAACTACACCGACATGCCCTTTATCGTGCGCGAGGACTTCGCGCTGAACGACGGCCTGTATTCGGGCTACGACGAGGCCACCGGCAAGTACGCGGACAAGTCCAGCTGGGACTATGAAAAAGGCGAGGACGGCTACGCCAAGGTCGATCCCACGCTGGAACACCCGCGCTGCGTCTACCAGCTGATGAAGAAGCACTACTCGCGCTACACGCCGGACCTGGTGGAGCGCGTGTGCGGCGTCCCCAAGGACAAGTTCCAGAAAGTGGCGGAGATGCTGGCATCCACCGCCGTACCGGGGCGCGCGGGCACCATCCTGTACGCGCTGGGCTGGACCCAGCATTCCACCGGCGCGCAGACGCTGCGCCTGGGCGCCATGATGCAGCTCCTGCTTGGCAATATCGGCATCGCGGGCGGCGGCATGAACGCGCTGCGCGGACACTCCAACATCCAGGGCCTGACCGACCTGGGGCTGATGACCAATCTGCTGCCCGGCTATATGACCTTGCCGAACGAGCCGGAACAGGAACTGGAAGGCTACATCAACGCGCGCGCACTCAAGCCGCTGCGGCCGAATCAGCTCAGCTACTGGAGCAACTACCGCAAGTTCCACGTGAGCCTGATGAAGGCCTGGTGGGGCGCGGCGGCCACGGCGGAAAACAACTGGGCTTATGACTACCTGCCCAAGCTGGACAAGCCTTACGACCTGATGCAAGCCTTTGAGCTCATGCATCAAGGGAAAATGAACGGCTACATCTGCCAGGGCTTCAATGTGCTGGCATCCGCGCCGGACAAGCAGAAGGTGACGGAGGCGCTGTCCAAGCTGAAGTTCCTGGTGGTGATGGACCCGCTGGCGGTGGAGACGGCCGAATTCTGGAAGCCGCACGGCGACTTCCACAAGGCCGATCCGGCGCAGATCCAGACCGAGGTGTTCCGCCTGCCCACCACCTGCTTCGCCGAGGAGCGCGGCTCGCTGGTCAGCTCTTCGCGCGTGCTGCAGTGGCACTGGCAAGGGGCGGAACCGCCGTGGCAAACGCGCAGCGACCTGGAAATCATGTCGGGAATCTTCCTGCGCATGCGCAAAATGTACCAGACGGAGGGCGGCAAATTCCCCGACCCTATCGTCAACCTGACCTGGCCGTATGCGAAGCCGTTCAGCCCCACGCCGGAGGAACTGGCGATGGAGTACAACGGCAAGGCGCTGGCTGAGGTGACCGATCCGAAAGACGCCACCAAGGTGCTGGTGAAGAAAGGCGAGCAGCTGGGCGGCTTCGCGCAGCTGCGCGACGACGGCTCCACCTCCTGCGGCTGCTGGATCTTCGCCGGCTGCTGGACCCAGGCCGGCAACCAGATGGGACGGCGCGACAATAGCGACCCGACCGGCATAGGCCAGACGCTGAACTGGGCCTGGGCCTGGCCGGCCAACCGCCGCGTGCTGTACAACCGTGCCTCGGCCGACACCAAGGGCAAACCCTTCGACCCAACCCGCAAGCTGGTGGCCTGGAACGGCGCCACCTGGGGCGGCGCGGACGTACCGGACTTCAAACTGGACGAGCCGCCCGAGAACGGTATGGGACCGTTCATCATGCTGGCAGAAGGCGTGGCGCGCTTCTTTGCGCGGGCCGGCATGGGCGAAGGCCCCTTCCCCGAGCACTACGAGCCGATGGAAAATCCTCTCGGCTACAACCCGCTGCATCCGAAGAACCCGCGCGCCACCAGCAATCCCGCTGTGCGCATGTTCAAGGACGACAGGGCCAAGCTGGGCAAGCACGAAGATTTCCCGCACGTGGCCACCAGCTACCGGCTCACCGAGCACTTCCACTTCTGGACCAAGCACGCGCGCCTGAACGCCATTATCCAGCCAGAGCAGTTCGTGGAAATCGGCGAGGACCTGGCGAAGGAAATCGGCGTGCCCAATGGCGGCAAGGTGAAGGTGTCGTCCAAGCGCGGGCAGATCTTCGCCAAGGCCGTGGTCACCAAGCGCATCAAGGCGCTCACCATCGAGGGCAAGAAAGTCCACACGGTCGGCCTGCCGCTGCACTTCGGCTTCAAGGGCGTAACCCGGCCCGGCTATCTGATCAACACACTCACGCCGTCGGTGGGGGACGCGAACACCCAAACGCCGGAGTACAAGTCCTTCCTGGTGAAGGTCGAGAAAGCTTAGGAGAACCGACATGGCACTGCAATCACTCGATATCAAGCGCATGTCGGCCACCACGGTGCAGCCGCCTGCGGCGCGTAGCCCCGCAACCGGCACCGTGGCCAAACTGATCGACGTATCGAAATGCATAGGCTGCAAGGCTTGCCAGACCGCCTGCATGGAGTGGAACGACCTGCGCGACGACGTGGGCGACACCAACGGCGAGTACGACAATCCGCGCGACCTCACGCCGCAGTCCTGGACCGTCATGCGCTTTACCGAGCATGAGGAAAAGGACGGCAACCTGGAATGGCTGATCCGCAAGGACGGCTGCATGCACTGCGAAGACCCGGGCTGCCTGAAAGCCTGCCCGGCGCCGGGCGCCATCGTCCAGTACGCGAACGGCATCGTGGACTTCCACCAGGAGAACTGCATCGGCTGCGGCTACTGCGTGGCGGGCTGCCCGTTCGACGTGCCGCGCATCTCGAAGCAGGACAGCCGCGCCTACAAGTGCACCCTGTGCTCGGACCGGGTGGCGGTGGGCCAGGAACCGGCCTGCGTGAAAACCTGCCCCACCGGCGCCATCGTGTTCGGCACCAAGGAGGACATGAAGATCCACGCCGAGGAGCGCATCGAGGATCTGAAGTCGCGCGGCTTTGCGCAGGCGGGCCTGTACGACCCGGCAGGCGTGGGCGGCACGCACGTGATGTATGTGCTGCACCATGCGGACCGTCCCGGCCTGTACCACAACCTGCCCGCCAATCCGTCCATCAGCCCCATGGTGGGACTGTGGAAGGGGCTGACCAAGCCGCTCGCGCTGGCCGGCATCGCCGTCACGGCGCTGGCCGGCTGGTTCCACTACAGCCGCGTGGGGCCGAATGAAGTGAGCAAGGACGAGGAAGCGGAGGCGCTAAATGAAACGCGATAAGGACGGCAATCCGCTCATCGAGCGCTATAACGCGAATGAACGCAGCAACCATTGGGTGACGGCGATCTGCTTCGTGCTGCTGGCCGTGTCCGGGCTGGCCATGTTCCATCCGGCCACGGCGTGGATGGCCGTGTTCCTGGGCGGCGGGCAGTGGACGCGCATCCTGCATCCGTTTATCGGGGTGGTGATGGCGGTGTCGTTCGGCCTGCTGGTGGCGCGCTTCTGGCACCACAACCGCTTCGAGCCGGGCGACAAGGAGTGGCTGAAAGGCGCCACCGACGTGATCAGCCTGCGCGAGGACAAAGTGCCTCCCGTGGGGCGCTACAACGCGGGCCAGAAGGTGCTGTTCTTCGTGCTCATTGCCTGCATGGTGGGGCTGATCCTGTCCGGCATCGTGATCTGGCGCGCCTACTTTGCGTTCTACTTCCCCATAGACCTGGTGCGCTTCGCAGCGCTGCTCCACTCTTTCTGCGCCTTCGTTATTATTGTGGCGATCGTGGTGCATGTGTATGCGGGCTTCTGGGTCAAGGGCTCGGTGGGCGCCATGGTGCGCGGCACCGTCACCTACGGATGGGCGCGCAAGCACCACCGGCGCTGGTTCGAAGAAATGGCGCGCAAGCAGCGCGACTAGGTTTAGAATGGGCTGGCGGGTGAGCACGCAGTGCGTAACCCGCCAACCGCAGACGAGAGGACTTACTTGGTACAACGCCTTCTGTCCCCCGGCGAGATTGAATCGCTGGACCACAACACCATTCCGCGCCTGGTGCTGCCGCAGCCGGGCGTCTTGTTTCCAGCCCGCGCCGCCCGGCTGCGCCAGCTTGCCGCCGGCGGCGTCCCCGGCATACCGCCTCCGGAATCCCTGCACGGCTACCTGCTGCTGATGGCCGCCCTGGCGGACGCGCAGGCCAAAGTCGCCCCCGCCGCCATTCCGCCGCTGCCCTCCCACGACGCCATCGAGACCGCCCTGGCACACAACATGCCGCCGCTGCCGGTCTCCGGCCCGCGCCCCGCCGGCTGGCGCACCGTCTACCTGGCGCTGCTCGACGCGCTGGACACCTCCGGCCAGCCCCAATTGTCCGCCGTGCTGCAAGGCCTGCGCGCCTTGTCCGAAGCCGAACTGGAAGGCTGCGCGGACGCCGTGCTGGCCGAATTCGGCGAAGGCATCAACCCGCTGCACGCACCCTTCGTGGCCGCCGCCCTGCAAGTGCGGTGGACCTCGCACGCCAGCCAGCTCGATGCCAGCCGCGTCCAGCCGCCGGTCACCAACGCCTTGTGCCCCGTGTGCGGCTCGCATCCGGTGGCGAGCGTGATCCGCATTGGCGGACAGGCGCAAGGCTACCGCTATCTGCACTGCGGCATCTGCGCCAGCGAATGGCATATGGTGCGGGTGAAATGCAGCTGCTGCGAAAAGAACGCCCGCATCGCCTACCAAAGCCTGGACCAGCCGGAGGACGCATCTGCCAGCAAAGCCCAGGACCCGTCCCGCGTGGCCCGCGCGGAAACCTGCGACGACTGCCACAGCTACCGGAAAATCTTCAACCAGGAACATGACTTCATGGTGGAGCCGCTGGCGGACGACCTGGCCAGCCTGGCGCTCGACGTGCTGGTGACGGATGCCGGCTACGCGCGCGGCAGCGTCAATCCCTTGCTGTGGCTGGGTTCCGAATGAGCGCCGCCATCCGTCCGCCACGCGCCGTGCAGCTGCCCGCGGTGCACCGCGTGCTGACGGACGCCGCCTGCCAGCCGCTCATCGCACAATACGGCCGCGAACAGACCACCGCCACCCTGCGCGCCCTGCTCGCGGAACTGCGCGCCTGCTCGCTGGGCGATCCGGACGCCGCTGCTTCCACCGGCGGTTCTGCTGCCGGCAACGCAGCCGGTATCGCAGCCGTGATTGCCCGCCTGGCGGACCGCCTCGAGCGCACCAACCGCTCCGCGCTGCGCCCCGTCTTCAACCTCACCGGCACGGTACTGCACACCAACCTTGGCCGCGCCCTGCTGCCCGACAGCGCGGTGCAAGCGGTGGCCGAAGCGCTGCGCTGGCCCATGAACCTGGAATGGGACATCGACACCGGCAAGCGCGGCGACCGCGACAACCTGGTGGAAGAACTGCTGCGCGAACTGACCGGCGCCGAAGCCGCCACGGTGGTCAACAACAACGCCGCCGCCGTCCTGCTGCTGCTTAACACGCTGGCGATGGGCCGAGAAGTCATTGTCTCGCGCGGCGAACTGGTGGAAATCGGCGGCGCCTTCCGCATTCCGGACATCATGACCCGCGCCGGCGCCACGCTGCGCGAAGTGGGCAGCACCAACCGCACCCACTTGGCCGACTACGGCAACGCCATCGCCGCCAATACCGCACTGCTGATGAAGGTCCACTGCAGCAATTACGCCATCACCGGCTTCACCAAAGCCGTCGAGCTGCCGGACCTGGCCCCGCTGGCCCGCCGCAACAACATCCCCCTGGCCGTGGACCTGGGCAGCGGCACCCTGGTGGACCTGGAACAATACGGCCTGCCGCATGAGACCACCGTGCGCGAAACCATCGCCGCCGGCGCAGACCTCGTCACCTTCAGCGGCGACAAGCTGCTCGGCGGCCCGCAATGCGGCATCATCGCCGGACGCGCGGACCTGATCGCCGCCATCAAGCGCAATCCGCTCAAGCGCGCCCTGCGCGTGGGCAAACTCACGCTGGCCGCGCTGGAGCCGGTGCTCGCCCTGTACCGCGCGCCGGACCTGCTGCCCGAACGCCTGACCACCCTGCGCCTGCTCACGCGCCCCGCCGCCGCCATGCGCGCCCTCGCCGCCACGCTGCAGCCGCTGCTGCAGCAAACGCTGGGCGACGCCTATTCGGTTGCTGCCGAACCGATGCTGAGCCAGATCGGCAGCGGCGCGCTGCCGGTGGACCAATTGCCCAGCCACGGCCTGGCGGTCCGCGCCGCCCGCCAGACGCACGGCGACCCGCTCGGCACGCTGGAAAAGCGCCTGCGCGCCCTGCCCCGCCCCGTCATAGGCCGCATCGCCAGCGACACGCTCTGGCTGGACCTGCGCTGCCTGGAAGACGCCCAGCTGGAACTGTTCGCAGCCCAGCTGAAGGATCTGGCTTCGGCATGATCGTCGGCACCGCAGGCCATATCGACCACGGCAAGACCGCGCTCACGCGCGCGCTCACCGGCGTGGACACGGACCGCCTGAAGGAAGAAAAGGAACGCGGCATTTCGATAGAGCTGGGCTACGCCTACGCGCCGCTGGAAGACGGCAGCATACTCGGCGTGATCGACGTGCCCGGGCACGAGAAATTCATCCGCACCATGGCGGCGGGCATTACCGGCATCGACTTCGCGCTGCTGGTCATCGCGGCCGACGACGGCATCATGCCGCAGACGCTGGAGCACCTCGCCATCCTGCGCCTGCTGGGCGTGCGGCGCGGCGCCGTGGCGCTGAACAAGGCGGACCGCGTTGCGCCGGAACGCCTGCAGCAGCTGGAAACCGAGATCGCGCGCCTGCTGGAGGCAACCGCCTTCGCCGGCTGCCCCATCTTCCCCACCGCCGCCACCGTATCCGGCGACGCGGGCGTGTCAGCGCTGCTGCTCCACCTTGCCGCCGCCGCACGCGCCCTGCCCATACGCGACGAACAGCGCCTGTTCCGCCTGGGCGTGGACCGCGTGTTCACGCTGGCCGGCCAGGGCACCGTCGTCACCGGCACCGCGCTGGCAGGCAGCGTGGCCGTGGGCGACACGCTGGCACTTGCGCCCGGCGGGCAGCAAGTCCGGGTACGCGGCATCCATGCACAGAACCGCGCCGCCAGCGAAGGCCGGGCGGGCCAGCGCCTTGCGCTCAAGCTGGCGGGCGCCGCACGCGAAGACATAGAGCGCGGCAGCTGGATAGTCGCTCCCGAGCTGGCCGCCTGCTCCAGCCGCATCGACGTGGAGCTGACGCTGCTGCCCGGCGGCGGCGCGGCGCTCAAGGCCTGGTCGCCGGTCCACGTCCACCTGGGTGCGGCGCACCGCACCGCCAACGTGGTGCCGCTGGACGCGGACGCTGTGCATCCCGGCCAAAGCGCGCGCGTTCAGCTGGTGTTCGAGCAGGAGCTGCACGCCGTCCCCGGCGACCGCTTCGTGCTGCGCAACGCGCAGGCCACGCAAACCATAGGCGGCGGCATGGTGCTCGATCCCTTCGGCGCCGCCCGCAAGCGCCGCAGCCCCGCGCGCCTGGCCTGGCTGGACGCGCTGCATGCCTTCGCCGAGAGCCGGGACGGCCGTAAAAGCAGTGCCGACAACGGCATCTCCGCGCTGCTGGCGTGCAGCCCACATGGCCTGGCGCTGAGTACACTGGTGCGCCTGTCCCAGCTGCCGCCCGGCCGCCTTGACCTGCCCGGCGGTGTGCATCGCATTCCCCTGCCCGGCGGCGATGAACTGCTGATCGCCGCCGGCGCGCTGGAACAGCTGCAGCAGCAAGCCCTGGCCGCCCTGGCCGATTTCCACGCCCGCAACCCGGACGAAGCCGGTCCCGATCTCTGGCGCCTGAAACGCATCGCCAGTCCGGACAGCGACAATCCCCTGTGGAGCCACGCGTTAGCAGCCCTGGTCGTGCAAGGCCGCCTGGCCCGCAAGGGCAATGTGCTGCACCTGCCCGGCCACAGCGTGGAACTGAGCCCCGCCGAACAAGCGCTGGCGGAACGCCTGCTGCCCGAGCTGCTGGCCGGCCGCTACGACCCGCCCTGGGTGCGCGACCTGGGCGCCACGCTGGCCGTGCCAGAGGACGAAGTACGCCGCCTGCTGCGCAAACTGGCGCGCGCGGGCAGCATCAGCCAAGTCGTGCCGGACCTGTTCTACCACCCCGCGCCGCTGGCCGAACTGGCCCGCATCATCGCCACCCTGCCGGACGCGCAGGCAGCCACCCTGCGCGACGCCACAGGCCTGGGACGCAAGCGCGCCGTGCAGTTGTTGGAATTTTTCGATCGCGTCGGCTATACTCGGCGCGTGCGCAACAGCCATCTGGTGCGCCCCTCCGCAAGCTGGACGTATGAAACCAAGGAAGGCATTCCCGTCCGGTGACGGGGCCGGGCTTCAAACCCGGTGAGGGGCGTTAGCCGCTCCTCTGTAAGTTCGACTCTTTCTGCCTTCCGCCACCCGTCCGCATCGAAAGCCATGCCCAGTGGCCTGCCGCCGGTGTGCGCCAGCATGCCCTGCGCGGTGCCGTCCGGCTGCATATGCATGATGACGCCGTTCGCCAGGCCCGCGTACAGTTTGCCGTCCTTGCCCGGCACGATATATTCAGGCCCGATGTCCGCTGTGCGTCCACGGCAAGCCGGCGCCCACGCAGAAAAATAAGGTCATCAGCAAATGGGCGCCGGTGATGGTGGCAATGGCACCGAGCGCATTCGCGGCGCCATTGTCCGATCCGAGCTGGCCCGCGCAGAGCAGCAGCGAAAACGGCAGCGAGATGGCCAGCGACGCCAGCAAGGCCCATCCAACCGTCCTCCGTCCCGCGCGCGCCAGCCGCAGCAGCACCGGCACGCCAACCAGCGCAATGCCGGCCGTGCTGAACATGATGGCTGGCGCCAGCGTGTACACAAACTCCTGCCGTATCGCCGCCCAGTATTTATCCGGTGGCACCTGCCAGAGCTGCGCCGCTTCCTCCGGCGTGACATAGGCCGACGCAGCGGTGCACAGCACGCACGCCAGCACCGCGCCCGCGTAGCCTGCCAGCAGCCGCCGTGGCGGCACGAAGGCGGCGGCGTTGCGGTGATGGTAGACACCATACGAGCAGCCGATGATCAGCGCAAGCCACAGCAGCAGGGTCAGAGGATACGTCAGTATGCCGAACAAAAAATCGATACCCAAACCAGACTCCCGTGCGCGCGATGTTGTCGACCGCCGGAAGTGTACCCGTTTGCTCTTGGAAAATAGTCACGCATTGTCACACGGCGCGGAGTCTGTCTCACATTTGACCGGCGGCGCGGACGCCGCCTGCCGCAGCCACCCCGGCAGGTTCGCGGCTGGCATGGGCCGCGCGATCAGATAGCCCTGCGCCTGATCGCAGCCCAGCTTGCGCAGCAAGTCCCAATCGGCGGGCGTTTCTATGCCCTCGGCCACCGACGTCATGCCAAGCTGCCGCGCCGATTCGATGGCTTGCCGCAGCAGCGGCTCCAGGTGCGGCCGTTTCCAGGCCTGGTGCACCAGGCGACGGTCCAGCTTCATCTCGCCAAAGGGAATGCGCGAAAGCTGCAGTATGGAGGCGTGGCCCGCGCCATAATCGTCCAGCGACAGCGGATGCCCGCGCAGCCGCAGCTTGAGCAGCACGCGCAAGGCGGCGCCCAGGTCTGCGATCTCCGTATGCTCGGTGACTTCGAACATGACGGCCTGCGGCGGCACGCCGGAGCGGCGCACCGCGTCCGCCACATGGCCCGCCAGGTCGGGATTGGCCAGCGCCCGGGGCGACAGGTTGACGGCAACCGGCAGCATATGCCCCGCCGCCCGCAGCGCCGCGCTATCGTCCAGCGCCATGCGCAGCACCTTGATGGTGAGC
This sequence comes from Pseudoduganella sp. GW821-FHT05F09, assembly GCF_059419605.1. Lineage (NCBI taxonomy): Bacteria > Pseudomonadati > Pseudomonadota > Betaproteobacteria > Burkholderiales > Oxalobacteraceae > Pseudoduganella > Pseudoduganella sp. GW821-FHT05F09. Next base: position 342,197 of record NZ_JBWKSD010000001.1, on the reverse strand, counting down.
AGGTCGATCAGGCCGGCCGCTTCGGCTTGCGGCAGGAAGCTGGCCGGGGCCAGCAGGCCGTGGCGCGGGTGGCGCCAGCGCAGCAGCGCTTCCACGCCGCGCGGCTTGCAGTCGGCCAGCGCCACCTTGGGCTGGTAGTACAGCTCGAACTCGTCGCGCAGCAGGCCGGACCGGATGTCGATGGCGTCGGGCACCTGAAAGGGCTTGGCCACCTCGCCGGCGCGGCCACGGCTTGCCATGCACTCGGCCACGGCGGCGGACAGCACCGCCGCCGACACCGGGCCGGCCACCGCAGCGCAGGCGCGCATGCCGAGGGCTGCGGCCAGCACCAGCGCGGTGTCCTGCAGGCGCGGGCAGTCGGCGCCGCAGAGCACCAGGCCGATCTCGGCGTCCAGCATGGACAGCGAGCGTATCAGGTCCGCGCCGTCCATGTCGGTCACGCGGAGGTCTACGATGGCCAGGTCCGGCGGTGCGGCCAGCGTTTCGATCAGGGCCATGCCGGCCAGCCCTGAGCCGGTGCAGCCATCCAGCGCGAGGCCAAGATGGCGGCAGGCGGCCAGCACGGCCCCCCTCTCCTTTGCGTCGCCGACGATGACGACGGTGCGCAGCGGCGCCTGTCTCATGGTTTCCATATTGCGGCCTCCATCACGCCCGCGCGGCCAGCGGCAGCCCGCGCAGGCCGGGCAGGCAGGCGGGCGGGAAGCGCCGGAGCGCGCGCGGCGGCATCGGCGGCATCGATGCGGAAGCGGCTTACGGCCTGCGCGAGCTGGCTGGACTGGCCTTGCAGGGAACTGGCCGCCGCCGCGACTTCCTCCACCAGCGCCGCATTCTGCTGCGTGCCCTGGTCCATCTCCACCACTGCGCGGCTGCACGCAACAATGCCGCTGTGCTGCTCGGCGCCCGCATGCCGGATCTGCGCCATGATGCCCTCCACCCGCGCCACGCTGTCGATAATGTCGCGCATCGCGTCCCCGGTCTGTTCCACCAGCGCCGCGCCGGCGCTGGCCTGGCCCGTGGCGGCGGCGATCAGCTGGCCGATCTGGTGCGCGGCGGCCGCCGAGCGCTGCGCCAGCTGGCGCACCTCGGTGGCCACGACGGCAAAGCCGCGCCCCGCATCCCCGGCGCGCGCCGCTTCCACAGCCGCGTTGAGCGACAGGATATTGGTCTGGAAAGCGATGCCGTCGATCAGGCCGATGATGTCGGCCATCTCCCTGGCCGAAGCGGCAATGTCCTGCATGCGCGCGGTCACGGCGGCCACCGCCTGCCCGCCGCGCTCCGCCGCAGCGGACGCCTGCCGCGCCAGCTGGTTTGCCGCGTCGGCGTTGGCGCTGTTCTGCTCCACGGTGGCGCTCAACTGCTCCATGGCGGCGGCGGTTTCCTCCAGGCTGGCGGCTTGCGCCTCGGTGCGCGCCGACAGGTCCAGATTCCCCGCCGCGATCTGTGCCGACGCGGACGCAATCTGCTCAGCATCGCGCCGCACATGCCCCACCAGCAGGCCAAGGTGCTCGCGCATATGCTCCATCTCATACATCATGCTGTGCTTGTCGCCGCTGCGCAGCGCGATGGCGCCCGTCAGGTCCCCCTCGGCGATGCGGGCCGCAACCTGCGCCGCCTGGCCCGGCTCTCCGCCCAGCTCGCGCCGCAGCCGGTTGATGATAAGCGTGGCCACGCCTGCGGAACACAGCAAGGCCAGCGCGCCCAGCGCCAGCATCTTCAGGCGCGTGGCGGCGTAGGCCTGCTCCGCTTCCTCGCGCGACGCGTCCATCAGCGCCACCTCGTTGCCCACCATGGCGGCCATCGCCTCGCGGCAGGCCTGCAGCATCGGCATGACTTCCGCAGCCAGATAGGCGCGCGCCTCGGCCTCGTGCCCGGCCTGCACCAGCGCCACAAGCTGCCGCTGGCCGGCTTCATAGGCCCGCACAGCCGCCACCACGCGCTTGAGCACGGCGCGCCCGCCTTCAGTGGCCACGCGGCGGTCCAGTTCCGCCGCGTCGGCGTCGATCTCCCTGCCGGCCTTGGCGATCCCGTCGATCTGTGCGCGCCGCACGGCCTCGTCGCTGCTCAGCATCACGTTGCGCAGCGCCACCGCGATGTCGGTCACGCGCAGGCGGATATTGGTGGCCAGTTCTATCTTGGGCCAGCGGTCCCCCGCCATGCTGGCCGCGATGGCGTTCAGTTTGGCCTGCTCCCGCAGGCCCAGCACGATGGTTGCAGCCAGGAAGACGCAGACCGTGGCGAAGCCTGCCATGAGCAAGGTGGCTACCTTGAAGCGGGATGTGTTCATTGCGGATCTCCTTTGGATGGCGAACAATATGGCCGCAGGATAGCCGCGCAAGGCATGCCGCAAGGAGTACAGGACCGCCGCCGCCGAAGGAGTACAGCCACATCCCCGGCAAGCGCGGCGCCGGCCGCAAACTGTACCCCTGCGACCAGGCCCGGACTGTACTCTTTCCCGCCCCGCCCGCGCGTTATGCTGGCTCCATGACTACGCACCCGACCGACCTCCGAGACACCCGTGGCCGCCCGCTGAGGGACTTGCGCCTGTCCGTCATCGACCAGTGCAATTTCCGCTGCCCCTACTGCATGCCCAAGGAAAGCTACGGGCCGGACTTCCCGTTCATGCCCTCCTCCGAGCGCCTGTCGTTCGATGAGCTGGCCCGCCTGGCGCGCACTTTTGTGGAGCTGGGCGTGGAGAAGCTGCGCATCACCGGCGGCGAGCCGCTGCTGCGCAAAGACCTGCCCCGCTTGATAGAAACGCTGGCGGCCATGCGCACGCTGGACGGCCGGCCGCTCGATATCGCGCTCACCACCAACGGCTCGCTGCTGGCCGCCAGGGCGCAGTCGCTGAAGGATGCGGGCCTGAGCCGCATCACCGTGAGCCTGGACAGCCTGGACGACAAGCTCGCCGGGCGCATGAACGGCGTCGATTTTCCGGTGGCGCGGGTGCTGGAAGGCATAGCGGCGGCGCAGCGCGTGGGGCTGGCGCCGGTGAAGGTCAACACGGTGATAGAACGCGGTGTGAACGACAGCCAGATCCTGCCGCTGGTGCACCACTTCCGCGACAGCGGCGTGCAGCTGCGCTTTATCGAATACATGGACGTGGGCGGCGCCAGCCGCTGGAGCGCGGGCCAGGTGCTCGGCGCGGACGCCATGCGCGCCATCGTGCAGCAGCACTACCCGCTGGAGCAGGACGGCGCAGCGCGCGGCCACGGCACGGCCGACATCTGGCGCCATGCCGATGGCGCTGGCAGCATAGGCTTCATCTCCAGCATGTCCCACCCCTTCTGCGGCGACTGCGTGCGCGCGCGCGTGGCGGCGGACGGCAAACTGTATCTGTGCCTGTTCTCGCAGCAGGGCGCGGACCTGCGGCCCTGGCTGGGCGAAGGCCAGGAGGCGCAGCTGGCCTCCCGCGTGCGCGCCTTGTGGGAAGCCCGCAGCGACCGCTACTCAGAGCTGCGCGGCACCGCCCCCGCCTCCGGGCGCACGCACGCGCACAAGGTGGTGCGCATGTCGCTGGTGGGCGGATAAGGCTTAGGCAAGCTGCCCCGCCAGGCGCCCCAGCATGCGCAGCGCATCCTCGATTTCCTTCGACCACGGATAGCTGTAGTTCAGGCGGATGTAGTTGGTATAGCTGCCGCGCGCCGAGAACATATGCCCCGGCCCGATGGTGATCTTGCGTTCCAGCGCCAGCGCATACAGCTTCATCGCATCCACGCCCTGCGGCAATTCCACCCACAGCACATAGCCGCCCTGCGGCTCGGACACGCGGGTGCCCGCCGGGAAGAAGCGCAGCACCGCAGCGGCCATCATGCGCGCGCGCTGCTCATAGCCCTTGCGCACCTTGCGCAAGTGGCGATCGTAGCCGTCGTTCTGCAGATAGTCCGCAATCGCCATCTGCGGCAGCGTGGGCGTGGTGAGCGTGTTCAGGAACTTCAGCTTCTCCACCTGCGCCGTGTAGCGGCCCGGCAGCGCCCAGCCTATGCGGTAGTTGGCCGTCAGGCTCTTGGAGAACGAGGAGCAGTGCAGCACCAGGCCCCGGGTATCGTAAGTCTTGAGCGAGGTGGGATGGCTGTCGCCGTAATACAGCTCGTGGTACACATCGTTCTCGATGGCGGGAATATCGTAGCTGGCCAGCAGCTCCACCAGCTCCCGCTTGCGCGCGTCCGGCATCTGGAAGCCCAGCGGATTCTGGAAGTTAGGCATGACCATGCAGGCCGCAATGCGCTGCTGCGACAGGATGGACCGCAGCGCTTCGATGCTGATGCCCTCGCGCGGGTCGGTCGGTATCTCCAGCGCCCGCATGCCCATGCGCTCTATCGCGTGCAGCATGGCGTAGAAAGTGGGCGACTCCACCGCCACCGTGTCGCCCGGCTTGGCCGCAGCCTGCAAGCACAGGTTGATCGCCTCGGTGGCGCCGACGGTGATGATGATTTCGGACGGGTCCACCGGCAGCCCGTTCTCCAGATGGCGGCGCGCAATCTGGCGCATCAGCTGCGGATTCCCGGGCGGCAGGTCGTCCATCACGCTCCAGTGCTGCGAGCGGCGCGCAATGGCGTTGGCGTACTGGTTGATGCGCGGCCAGGGGAACGGCGCCGGGTCCGGATACGGTGAACCCAGCGGCACGGCGCCGTGGGCGCGTATGGTGCGCAGCGTGGACAGCACCAGGCGGCTCACGTCCACTTCCGACGACAGCTCCAGCGGCGCGCTGGGCGCCAGCGGCGCCGGGCGCGGCATGCTGTTCTGCCGGATGCGCACAAAATAGCCCGACTGCGGACGGCTTTCGATAATGCCCTTGCTCTCCAGGAGCGAGTAGGCGCGCAGCACGGTGCTGATGCTCAGGCCACGGTGCTGGCTGGTCTGCCGCACCGAAGGCAGCTTGTCCCCTTCCAGCAGCACGCCGCGCGCGACCTGGCCTTCAATATCGGCAGCGAGGGTTTCGTAAAGGTTCATGCTGCGCAGTATAGCGCAGCGCATGGCCCCGCATGCCCCCCTCTCAGCACTGTACCCCAGTTGCCTCTGCGCTTCTGTACACCCTGCCCGGCCGCCCTTGCGGCGACACTGGAGGCTCGCAACAAGAGGAGCATCAAGTGAAACAACTCGGCATGGAAAACAAGGACGGCGCGGGCCGCGTGGCGCCATACACCAACCCGGCCGGCGGCTGGGGCGCGCTCAAATACGTGGCGCTCAATCTGTACCGCGAGCGCGTGGGCGCCGGCAAGCTGGCGACGCTGCTGGCGCAGAACCAGCCGGACGGATTCGACTGCCCCGGCTGCGCCTGGCCGGACCGCAACCACGCGTCCACCTTCGAATTCTGCGAGAACGGCGTGAAGGCCGTCGCCGCCGAAGCCACCAGCAAACGCGTGCGGCCGGACTTCTTCGCCCGCCACACGGTGGAAGAACTGCTCCAGCAATCGGACTACGAACTGGAACAGCACGGCCGCCTGACCGACCCCATGATGTACGACCGCGCCTCCGGCAAGTACGTGCCCATCCCATGGGACCAGGCCTTCGCCCTCATCGCCACGCACTTGCAGGCGCTGGATGATCCAGACCAGGCAGCGTTCTACACCTCCGGCCGGGCCAGCAACGAAGCGGCCTTTCTGTACCAGCTGTTTGCCCGCATGTACGGCACCAACAACTTCCCCGACTGTTCGAACATGTGCCACGAGGCCACCAGCCGAGGCCTGCCCCACACGGTGGGCGTGGGCAAAGGCACGGTCACGCTGGACGACTTTGAACTGGCGGACGCCATCCTGATCTTCGGCCAGAACCCGGCCACCAACCACCCGCGCATGATGGGCGAGCTGCACGCCTGCGCCAAGCGCGGCGCCGCCATCGTCTCCATCAACCCGCTCAAGGAACGCGGCCTGGAACGCTTCCAGGACCCGCAAAGCCCGGGCGAAATGCTGCTCAACTCCAGCACCCGCATCAGTTCCCTGTTCGTGCAGCCGCGCCTGGGCGGCGACTTCGCGCTGATCAAGGCCGTGGCCAAGCGCGTGCTCGAGCTGGACGAAAAAGCCGCCGCCACCGGCGGACCGCGCGTGCTGGACAGCGCCTTCATCGACGCCCACACGCAGGGCTTCGGCGCCTTCGCGCGCGACCTGCGCGCCGAGAGCTGGCCCCTGCTGCTGGAAGAATCCGGCGTGGCGCGCGAGCAGATCGAACGCCTGACCAATGTATACGTCCGCAGCGAGCGCGTGATCGCCTGCTGGGGCATGGGCCTGACCCAGCACCGCAACTCCGTGGCGGCGATACAGATGCTGTCCAACCTCATGATGATGCGCGGGAATATAGGCCGCCCCGGCGCCGGCCTGTGCCCGGTGCGCGGCCACTCCAATGTGCAGGGCGACCGCACCGTGGGCATAGACGAGCAGCCCACGCCGGCATTCCTGGACCGCCTGCAGCACGTGTTCGGCTTTGAACCGCCGCGCCGCCACGGCTACGACGTGGTGGCCACCATAGACGCCATGCGGGCCGGCCGCGTCAAAGTGTTCATCGGCCTGGGCGGCAACTTCGCCATGGCCACGCCGGACACGCCGCTCACCTGGCAAGGCCTGCGCCAGTGCGCGCTCACCGTACACATGGCCACCAAGCTCAATCGCAGCCACCTGGTGCACGGCCACGACGCGCTGATCCTGCCCACACTGGGCCGCACCGAGACCGACCTGCAAAACGGCGTTGCGCAAGGCGTCACCGTGGAAGATTCAATGAGCATGGTGCATATCTCCTACGGCATCAACCAGCCCGCCTCGCCGGCGCTGCTGTCCGAAGTGTCCATCGTGGCGCGCATGGCGCACGCCACGCTGGGCAGCGGCACCGTGGACTGGCTGGCGCGCGCCGCCAGCTACGCCCTGATCCGCGACGACATTGAAAAAGTCTTCGACGGCTTCCACAACTACAACGCCCGCGTGGCCAAGCCCGGCGGCTTCCACTTGAAAGTGGCCTCGCGCGAACGCGAGTGGGACACGCCCGGCGCCAAGGCACAATTCCTGGTCAACGCCATCGAGCGCGACACGCCCCTGCACCGCGCCCGCAAGCAGCACGGCGAACGCCTGCTGACCATGATGACCATGCGCTCGCACGACCAGTACAACACCACCATCTACGGCCTGGACGACCGCTATCGCGGCGTGTTCGGCCTGCGCCGCGTGGTCTTCATCAACCACGAAGACCTGCGCATGCTAGGCCTGCAGGCCGGCGGCATGGTGGACATCACCAGCGTATGGGACGACGGCGTGGAGCGCCGCGCCGACGGCTTCCTGCTGGTGGAATACGACATCCCGCGCGGCTGCGTGGGCGCCTACTACCCGGAGACCAATCCGCTGGTGCCGCTGTCCAGCGTGGCGACAGGCGCAGGAACGCCCACCTCCAAATCCATCCCTGTGCTGCTGCACCCGGCCGGCGTCAGCGCCCGTCCGGCTTCCGGCGCGCTATGACGTTACCACTTATACTACCTTGGCCGCCGCCCTTGGCGGAGGTGCTGCGCAACCCAGGAGATCAGATGCTAGTACGCGACTTTGAAGAACGTGACTTTGATGGCGTCGCTAATGTGTATGCGAACGCGAAGCTCGATGAATTGAAATTTGAACCGCAGCCGTTCCGCCTGACGCCGCTCTTGGACGATCCGGCAATCCTGGCCGCGTTCAAGGAGTCCAACGTCAAGGTATGCGAAGACGGAGAAATTCTAGGCTTCTCCGCCAGCGTGCCCGGCCAGTTACGCGCCCTGTTTGTGCACTCGACCTCCAGGGGGCGCGGGGTAGGCAGCACGCTACTGATGGCCGTGCTGGCACAAGAACGCGGACCGCTATCGCTGAACGTCGCCAAATCGAACACGCCAGCAATAGCTTTTTATGAGCGGTTTGGATTTGTTGAAGGAACAGAGAGCACCAGGCAATACGACGGCGTGGACGTCAGCTATTGCCAGATGACTCGCCTGTAAGCGTAATGCCGCTGCGAGACTCGCTCTTTTACAAGCATTCACGGAACGAGAGTCCGTTTCCGCAACATTAGTCGCCCCTGTTGATACCATATCGTGTACCGGCCCAATACGCTAGGCCGCTTGCAGATTCCGTCTTTATCAGCATGAGAGCGTCGCCTTTCAGCGTCGGCGAATTGAATGAACCGCGCCCATCCGTCGAAGTCGACGCAGCGAGATAGACATCCCGAAGAGATCCATCGTGCTCCCAAAGTCCTGGAAGTTGATCGACGCTCGGGCGATTCATGGACATATGCCTCACTTTTTCTTACTCAGCTTGCGCTTGATTTCTTCGTCAATCTGTTTACCTATGCCCGTGCCATGCGTTTGCATGAGGGTTCGCTCCATCGTTTCATTGAAGCTCTGCTGGAACTCGATTTCGCCCTCGGCCGGCGCGTCTCCAGTAAGGATTTGTTCAATCCCGTATTTTGCATACGTACCCTCGTTAGCTCGAATGACGTTTTCTGGAAGTAGACCAGGAATCATCAATGCATACCGTCCATGCTTGATGCACATCTTGGCGACAGCTTCGCCGTCAATCGCATACGACTTGCGCGTCTTGATTGCGACCATATGGCCGCAGGTGGGCATTGCCTCGAGACGCCGCAACGATGTCACCGAAAGGCATTCGAACGGATCGCTGCGACCCGAGGCGGCAGCTTTCCAGCAGTCCGATGACCCAGTATCAGGGACAAAGCCATGCGTACCTGCATGGCTCGCGCTGACGACTAGCTGAAACGCAGACGAGTCTGCTTTAAGCGCCGCTCGCAAAATTAGCTGAGTGGCCAGTACCTCTCTACTTATTGGCGATCTTAATGGTTTCGCATTTGGTCTCAACAACAAATCAGCCAAGGCCAATTGAATAGGCGCATCGTCAAGGTATTCGACGAACGGGTACCAAGTGTCAAAGGCTTTTTGGTACGCCCCTGCATCACGAAATACAATGCCCTTTTTATAGAAGGGATCCTCAAGCACAGCGGTTTTATTTGCAGGGGCAGCGAAGGAATTAATCGCTGAAAACGCCAGCAACGGTACAAGAATTGATTGGAATAATTTCATATCGATTTCTATCTTAGCATGCTGCTATTGGCTTGCCCTCCGAGGGCCTCTCTATTGGCGTACTTTTGGTGACCGACTGCTTGTGGCCGGACCCAGGCGTTGGCGTTGGCGTTGGCGTTGGCGTTGGCGTTCAGGAAAGCATGTTGCCTACAAGGAAAAGTCACGTAATGTCACACCCTGCTGAACACACCCCACCTAATCAGCGACGGCCGCTGTCTCTTAAAAGCTAAGCCCAAACGACAGCCATGCACGCACGCCGGTGAGGCAAGGCACTAAAAATCCCCTGTTGATTTCATTCGCCACCACGTAGCTGCCACTCATGCCAGATAAAGCGACGTTCGTCGGATACCCCGCCGAATGCCAATGCCGTAGCTCTAAAATAAGCGAATTGCCATCGCGTAGAAGATGGCGACACTTACAGAGGGTATAACATGCGTACTAAATTTTTTGCAGCGATATTGGGCTGCTGCACGCTAACCGTCGCAGCCGCTTCGGACCGGAAAATTCCCACTACCGGCTTACAAGATTTTCAAGGCAAATACGACTTGGTAGACGGCCGAGTGCTGACTATCACGCAACGCGGGCAACGGCTTATTATGCAATTGGACAACCAGCCTGAAGCGGAGGTTGTGGAAGTTGGCTCCGCAGTATTCGTGGCTAAATTTGGGGAAAAACGGCTTGAATTCGTTCAGTATCCCAACGGGACTGTACCAGCAGTACGCGTGATTGATAACTCCGGCACAACCCAGCCTGGTTACGAAGCTCCTGCTTCAGACCTACGCAAACGCTCTTCCCTTGAACCGAAGAATGTGTCGAGTCCAAGTGGAGTGCCCCTATCTCGAATTAATTAATGCCTTCCAAGTCTTACTGGGCTACCGCTCACGCATTTAGAAGGTCCGCTGTTGGCTACGGATTCAACCGGTCGACGCAACACTAAACTGCTTAGGCAAGAGGAGTGTCGCGTCGGCTCCAAGAGGACTCAGAGGAGGATAAGGCCAATCGATTAACGCCCGCCCCTGAGAGTATAGACTGGCGGCTCGGTTTCGCCCTTCTCCACCATAGCGAGCAGGCGCTGCAGTTCCGTGCGGTCTTTATCGTCCTTTGCGGATGAAACCAAGTTGCGCAGGATGGCGGCATGCGCCGTTTGCAGCGCCTGCGCCGCAGGTACGGCGACGTCCGGTTTCACGCCTACGTGTTCCCAGTTGGTTTTGGTGACGAAGTTGGTCGTGCGCGCGGTCGGGATCGCAACAGTGATGTCGTTCCCTACACCGTACCAGCGCACAGGATTTGAGCCTCCGCCGGTGGTCTCGCCGATCAGCGTCCCGCGCTTTTGCGCCTGGATGCCATACGCAAAATCCTCCCCGCCGGAAAACGTGCGCGCCGAGGTCAACACATACACTGGCTTGTCGTAACGCGGTGCGATGGTCGGGACCGTCCAGTACTGCTGCGTCGTATTGTCCGGGCGACTGTAGATGTCAATCAGGTGCCGCTGGTCGCCGAACGGGAAGAAGTGGCTCATCAAATAGGCCACGCTGGCCGGGCTCCCGCCGCCGTTGCGGCGCAAGTCGAGGATCAACGCATCCGTCCCGGCCATGAGCTGCATCGCCGCCGTATAGGCTTGGCCGACAAACTCCAGTCCGCCGAAGCCGCGCAGCTCGATGTAGCCGACGTTGCCGGGAAGACGTTCGATTTTCTGGATCTCATATCCCCGCCGTGCGCTCGCGTCGCGCCATTCTTCAATCTGGGCGCGGCTGGGCAAGTCGGAGCTGCCACTGGACTCACTAAAACCTTCGGAGACCCTGGCGCCGAAATGTTTGTCGCCGCTGAATTCGCGCATATCCTTCGCCAACGCCTCACTGAGCGCTTGCGCGCTGGCGGCGGACGCATAGCCTCCCTTGGCATGTTTGCTTGCAAGCGCACGGCCTACCCGTTCGGCTACATCTGGATCGATATAATTCGCGTTAATTTTCGCTACCAAGGTCTGCACAATCGCGGCGCGGTCGGCCTCCTTCAGCGGGGCGGCCTCGGCCGCCAAGGCGGGAATCGACAACAGCATGCTCAACACCAAGCCTGCAACAATCTTCTTTCTACCTAACATACATTCTCTCCAGGTTGGACTACGAATCGGATCTTGCTTCGAGCTGTTGCAGTGCTGCCGCCAGGGCAGGCATATAGGTGCGGCTGGCGCGCAGCACACTGCCATCGCGTAAGCGCAGCAGTGCGTCACGGTTGGTGAGTGAGCGCAGTTCGGCGATCATGTCCAGCCGCACGATGGACGAACGGTGCACGCGGTGGAACTGGCCAGGATCAAGCTGCATGGCCAGGTTGTGCAGGCGTTCGCGCACCAGCCACGTCTTGCCATTGGCATGCAGGGTGGCGTAGTCACCGTCCGCCTCGATGCGTTCGACCTCGGCCACCGGCACCAGCACGGTGCGCAATCCGACTCGCACGCTGAACGTGCGCGCCTGCGGCGCCAACGCCACGGCGGCACGCCCCCGTCCTCGGTACGGGAACGCCTGCTGCGCGCGGTCGAGGGCTTCGTCGAAGCGGTCGTCATCCACGGGCTTGAGCAGGTAATCGATTGCGGCAAGTTCGAAGGCTTGCACGGCGAAGCTGTCGTAAGCCGTAAGCAGGATCGCCATCGGCCGCTGCGCCGGCGGCAATGCGGACAGCACCTCCAGGCCGCTCTGTCCCGGCATTTCGACATCGACAAAAACCAAGTCAGGCTGCAGCGTCACGATCCCTTGGTAAGCGCTGGCGCCGTCACCGAATTCGCCCACCAGCGCGAAGCCGGCGTGGCGCGCCAGCCTGACTTTGACCGCCAGCCGCGCCAGCGGCTCGTCGTCGACAATCACCACCCGCATCGTCATGCCGACGCCTCCATGCCGCGCCGTGGCAGCGCAAGGCGCACGTGGAAGCGCCCGTCCGCGCCCCATCCCGCGTCCACCTGCTGATCCGTGCCGTACAAGCGGCGCAGGCGTTCCCGGACGTTGGACAGGCCGATGCCGCTCCCCACATGCGGCCGCCGCTGACCGTCGTTCCGCACGTCGATGACAAGACGCTCGCCGTCGCGTTCGACCAGAATGTCGACCAGGCCGGGACTGGCCAGCGGTGCGATGCCGTGACGGATCGCGTTCTCCACCAGCGGCTGCAGGATCAGGTAAGGCACGACGCTGTCCAGCAGGTCGGGGCCGACCTTCATCGTCAGGCGCAGGCGTTCGCCGAGCCGCGCCTTTTCGATGGCCAGGTAGGCGTCGAGCAAGGCCAGTTCATCGGCCAGCGCATGCTCGTGGCGGCCATCGTGCGCCAGGGTGGCGCGCAGAAAGTCGGCCAGCGACGCCAGCATGCGGTTGGCCTCCCGGTTGGACTGGGCCGACACCAGCGCGGACACCGCGTTCAGGGAGTTGAAGAGGAAGTGCGGATTGACCTGCAGGCGCAGCGCGCGCAACTCGGCATCGCGCGCGGCGCCTTGCGCCTGGGCCAGATGCAATTGCGCCTGCTGCAGCGACACATAATAGGCCGCCACCGCGTGGACCGCACAAAACGCGACCAGCGCCAGCCAGCAGCTATCCAGGCCCCGTGCCAGGTATGCCCATTGGTAGCCCGTCTCCCGTCCAATCGCGATCCCGAAGCTCTGTCCCAGGAAGGCGTTCGTAATCGCCATGGCATAGGTGATCACCAGCAGTATCGATCCCATGCGCAGCCAAGACCAATCGCGGCGCCACATGGCCCGCTGAAGCAGCGTCAGCGGAATAAGCCATAGCAGGCAGGCGACCAGGAACAGCGTGCGAAAGGCGACGATATAGTGATCACTGGCGGCGGGCAGGCCCAGGATGACCATGCAGGCTGACACCGGCAACGCGGCCAGCACGGGAACGAGCAGAGGGGTTTCGACTTTCACGCGGAGTTTCCAGAAATGCAATCCCGCAATTCTAGCGTTTCAATCACCCAACGAATAGCAAGCAATACAAGCATGGAAGGTCCAGGGATACGGAAGTCACCACCTTAAGTGATGGCCTGGCAGTGGTCGAGTCAATTGCGGCGACCCGTGCATAGCTTGCGGCAAGTCGGTCGGCGCTTGCGGTAGTGGACCACGGAGGGGCAGTCTTCGCTTGGAACTGCTTGCACAAGCGCCCGGTCGCGGCTAGGTCCGGAAGAAATCGCGCAAATCGGCGATGATCGCTTGCGGCTCCTCCCATGCCGCGTAATGGCCGCCGCTGGGGTGGTGGCGCCATTGCTGAAGATTGTAGTAGCGCTCCGCCCAACGGCGCGGCGCGGTGCATACCTCTTCCGGGAAGATGGATACCCCGACGCGCGTCTCGACGACCGGGATTCGGGAATGCGCGGGTGTCCAGGGATGGTGGGCCGCCTCATAGTAATACCGCGCCGAGGTGCCGTAACTCTGCGTGACCCAGTAGATCATGATGATGGTGAGGATGTCGTCCTTGCTGAAACGCGTTTCAACGTCGCCGTGGCAGTCGCTCCAGCCGCGCAGCTTTTCGACGATCCATGAAGCGAGTCCGACAGGCGTGTCGTTCAGCGCCAGGGCGATCGTCTGGGGCTTGGAGCATTGCAGCGCGGAGTAAGCAGAGTCGGTTGCGAAGAATTGCCTCAGGCGCTCGGCCAATGGCGCCTCGCCAGGGTCATAATCCTGGGGCGTCGGCAGACCGCCGCTGAACAGGTCGAGCGGCAGCATCATGGCGAGATGGATCCCCAGCATGCGCTCGGGATAGCGGTGGCCGAGGTCCGCGGTGACCAGCGCCCCCCAGTCGGCGCCGTGCGCGGCGAAGCGGACATAACCCAGCCGCTGCATCAGTTCGACCCACAGCCCGGAAGTGCGCCAGAAATTGACGCCCGGCTTGCGCAACGGCGCGGAAAACCCATAACCCGGCAGGGATGGAATCACGACATCAAAACTATCGGCCGCGTCGCCGCCATGCGCGGTTGGATCGGCCAGGGCGTCGATGACCTTGCGGTATTCCCAGAACGTCCAGGGCCAGCCGTGCGTCAGAATGAGCGGTTTCGGATGCGGCCCCTTTCCCCGCACATGCATGAAGTGGATCGGGACGCCGTCGATATCGGTGCGGAATTGCGGATACCGGTTCATCGCTGCTTCCTGCTTGCGCCAGTCATAGCCATCGATCCAGTAGGCGACCAGTTCGCGCAGATAGGCTGTCGTGCTCCCGTACTGCCATTGCTGATTGGAGAAATCGTCGGCCCAGCGCGTCAGCCGCAGGCGCGCCCGCAGGTCGGCCAGCGTGGCATCGGGCACATCCACGTAAAACTTTTTCATGTCTCACCTCCTCCGCTGGCGGGGCGCCATGGAGCGTGCCGCAGCCATGGCGCCGTGGCGCCGCTGGGTTAGCCGCGCAACGACTTGAAGCCGGCGCGCACCTCCTGCGTGAAGAGCGCCGGCTGCTCCCATGCCGCGAAGTGACCGCCCCGGTCGACGCGGTTGTAATGGATCAGCTTTGGAAATGCGCGCTCCGACCAGCTGCGCGGCGCCGGGTAGAGTTCATCCGGGAACACGCTCACGGCGACCGGAATCTTGATGTCCTTGACATTGAAGAAGCCCAGCTTGTTTTCCCAGTACAGGCGTCCCGACGACACACCCGTATTGGTCAACCAGGTCAGGGTGATGTTGTCGAGGAAGTCGTCACGCGAGATGCCGCTCGGCTGGCCGAAGAAGGCACCGGCGATCAGCTTCTGGCTGCGCACGTCATGGTCCAGCAGATAGCTGGCCAGGGCCATCGGGGAATCGGCCAGGCCGTACAGTGTCTGCGGACGCAATCCCATCTGGAACGCATAGCCGATGCCCTTGGAAAACACAAACAGCAGTTCCTGGTAGCACGCCTTCTCGTCGGCGGACAGCCCTGCCGGCGCCGGCGCCCCGCTGAACGCCATGGCGTGGATATCGTTGGGGATCGCGCCAGGCATATTGGTGTGGATGCCCAGCAGCTCGGGAGGCGCTTGCACCGCCATCTGCTCAGTGATGACCGCGCCCCAGTCCCCGCCCTGCGCCACGTATTTGGTGTAGCCCAGGCGCCTCATCAGCACGCTCCAGGCGCGCGCGATGCGCGGCGTATCCCAGCCGGCGGCGCTGGGTTTACCGGAATAGCCGTAACCGGGAATCGACGGGATCACCAGATGGAAGGCGTCCGCCGCGCTACCGCCATGCGCCGTGGGGTTGGTCAGGGGATCGATGATCTTCATCTGCTCGATGACCGAGCCGGGCCAGCCGTGGGTCACGATCATAGGCAGGGCATCGGCGTGCTTGGAGCGCACATGGATGAAGTGGATGTCCAGCCCGTCGATCTCGGTAATGAACTGCGGCAGCGCGTTGAGCCTGGCCTCGACCTTGCGCCAGTCGTAGCTGGTCGCCCAGTACTCCGCGATGGCCTTGACCGTGGCCAGCTGCACCCCTTGGGTGGTATCGGGAACGGTTTCCTTTTCCGGGAACCGGGTCGCCTTGATGCGGGCGCGCAGATCGCGCAACTCCGCTTCGGGGACCTTGATGTGGAAGGGGCGAATAGCGACCCCGTCGCTGCCGTTCGTTTGAGTATTTTGTGTCATGGCATAAGCCCTTTCTGAAAAACTGAGGACACCGAGCATGCTCGCTGCGCCGGTGGCGGCCGCCTTGCAAACAAGACGGCGACCGATATCGGGTATTTGTTCCATGGAGAACTCCTTGCAGGCGTCCCTGCGTTCGGGTGCGACTACAAATGTTCGCAGCCCTGAGCAAGGATGGCGGAATACGGCGTTGGTTTGCATTGCGCCATGGATGGGATGAAGCTGGCCAGGCCAGCAAATCGCGGCGAGGCGCTAAGCGAAATACCGGCGCGGCTAAACCGCCGTCCAGTCATACCGGCACTATGGACGCGGGGGCAGGATTTAGTTCAGGGGCGCCAGGCAGGGTGAAGTCGACGCCGCAGCCTGGTGACCAGGCCGGATCCACCCGCAAACTGCCGCCATGGGCATCGACGATGGAGCGGCAAATGGACAGGCCTATCCCCACGCCGCCAGGCTTGGTCGTGTAAAACGAATCGAACACCTGTTCGTGGTGGTCGGGCGGGATGCCGGGGCCGCTGTCGCGGATCGATACCAACACGCCGCCGGCGGCGTCCGCGGACGAGTGGACCAACAGCGTGCGCCCCTTCGCCTCGCCTTCGGCCATGGCTTCGATGGCGTTGACAATAAGGTTGAGCACCACTTGCTGCAACTGGACGCGGTCGCCGCACGCGGGCGCCAGGCCCTCCGTGAGCTGGGTCTGCAACATGATGCCCTGCTTGGACAGCTCACCCTTGACCAGCGCGATCACATTCAGGATGGCGCCGTTGAGATCGACCCGGTCCTGGCGCGGCGGCACCCTGCGCACCTGGTCGCGGATGCCCTTGAGGATGTCGTGCGCGCGGTAGGTGTCGTCGACCACGCAGGCCAGCGCTTCGCCCACGTCGGCCAGCGCGGGCGGATGGGCCGCCAGGAAGCGCAGCGCCGCGTGCGCGTTGTTGCGCATCGCGCCGATGGGCTGGTTGACCTCGTGCGCGATCGAGGCGGTCAGCTGTCCCATCGTGGCGAGCCGGTTGGCATAGGCCAGATCCATCTGCAGCGTGCGCAGCGCTTCCGCGTCGCGCTTGCGCTCGCTCAGGTCGAGCACGAAGGCGACGCCCTGCCCGTTGCCGCCTTCGAAGTTGGCCACCCCGACCAGCACCGGCACGCGGCTGCCGTCCCTTCGGAACAGCTCCTTTTCAAACGGCTGCAGCCTGCCCGTCAAGCGCAGCTCGGGCACCCGGAACTCCTGGTCCAGGTCCAGCCATTCCGGCGGGGTGATCTTGGGCCAGCACACTCCCTGCGACACAAACCCGTCACGGTCGTAGCCGACGATGCGCAGGAAGGCATCGTTGGCCTCGAGTATGCGGCCCTCGACATCGCTGATGACGATACCGATGATGTTGGCGTCCACCAGCCGGCGTATCCGGGCCTCCCGCTCGGCGAGATCCCGATAGAGGCGGGCATTCTCCATCGAAATCGCGGCTTCGGAGGCCAGCAGTTTCAGAATCGCCATGCGCGCCGGCGTAAACGCGTGCGGAGTCAGATTGTTCTCGAGATAAAGCATGCCCAGCAGGCGCGATTGCTTGAGGATGGGCACGCAGAGCACGGACCGGGCCCGGTGCTGGCGCACATAGTCGTCGCCCGAGAAGGCGCTCGCGCCCATGGCGTCGTGCAGAAGCACGCTGTCCCGGGTGCGCAAGGCGTAGCGGAATACCGATTGCGGCAAGTCGGCCGGGCTCATGCCGGACTGCCTCAGCCTGACCTGCACCCGCTCGCCGCTGGTGACCACTTCGGCCTCGATCCGGTAGTCCTCGCCGCAAGGCAGGATGAGCAGGCCCCGCTCGGCGCCCGCGTGTTCGACCGCCGTGCGCATCAGTGTATCGATCAGTTTTTCCAGCACAATTTCACCGGAGACGGCTTCCGAGATCCGCAACACCGTGGCCAGGTCGAGATGCTCGACCGGCGCGTTGATCGTCGCGGCGCACTCGGCAAGCGGTTGGTCCAGTCCCAGGCCGGGGAAGCCGAGCGCGAGCTGCCGCGCCTTGCCCTCCGCGCCCCAGCGGACGTAGTATAAACAGGCGTCGCGCAGATAGGCGCGGGCAATTTTCTCGAAGCCACGCTCCAGATAGAAGCGCCCGGCCAGCTCGTTCGATAGCGCCTCGTTGTGCACCGAGCCATTGTCATGCGCCAGGCGTATCGCCTCCTCGTAGAGCGCTTGGGCATCGAGCGGCCGCGCTTCGATGCGGGCCGTTTCGGCGTCGACCAGCGCCGCCCGTTCGGCAAAATTGGCCGGGCAATGCATCGCCCACACCGCGAGTTGGCGCTGATGCGCCGCCAGCGTGGCCATGACCCCGGGGCGCTGCCGCGCGCTGGCGCCATGCCAGTGGGCGGCGTGGGCCAGTGCCGCATAGAAGCGGAAATCCGCCGTCACGATCTGGCCGGGTGCGGTCCATAGCAGGCTTTGCGCGCGCACCGCGGCGGCGGCGGCCGACGCGAAATCGCCGGCGAAAAAGCGCGCCTGCAGCTTGCGCGTCCAATAGCAGAATTCGGCCAGTGACAGCACCGGGTTGCTGGCCAGGGCGCCCTCCGCCTCCGCCTCCGCATACAAATCCGTGTCCAGCCGGCCGAAACCGGCGCCGCCTTCCCGCAGCGTGCGGATCAGGCCCAGTTGCGAATTGCAGTTGTGAATGACATAGCCGAAACCCACACGCTGCCCGAAGGCCAGGCCGTGCTCGGCCTCCTGCTGCAGCTCGGCCAACGGGTAGTCGCCCGCGATAAGGTAGTTGGCGACGATCTGTTCCCCGCGATAGGCCGCGAACGTGAGGTCGCCCGCGCGGTAGGCCAGGTCGAAGGCACGCTGCAGCAAATCACGCTCGCTGGCGACATGCCTGACCCAGGGCACCACGGCGTTGCTGAACGTGATGTACATGCGCGCCTGGTAGCGCGTCAGGCCGCGCCGCTCCACGAGGTCGAAACCGAGCTGGCCGAAGCGGTAGCCGTCGACGTAGTTATCGAACTGCGGTCCCGCCGCCATCGCGAACCACGCATAGCCGAAACAGGAGCCATCGCAATTGCCGTGCTCCAGGCTGAGATTGACCATGCGGCATAAGGTCAGCGAAAACAGATGCTCATCGTAGAACAGGGCCGGTGTCACGATTTCGGTGAACACATCCATCGTGTCGATGTAGTCGATGTCGTCCGCCAAGGGCAGGTCCACCAGTTCCTCGATGGTGCGCCCGCCCAGCAGGGTCCAGATGCGCTCGTACTCGCGCATCGCGTCGGCCCGGGTCGGATGCCTGGACCACTGCGTGCCGTCCTGGCGCAGCCAGTCGAGAAACACGTCCACGCCGCGATCGCTTTGGTCCATTGCCGTGTAGAGCGTCAGGCGCAGGCGCGTCACCATGCAGGCATCGTGCCGGTTGGCGGCGCGCAGCACCAATTGCGCCAGCCGCCCTTCGGCGGCGGCCATGTCCATCGTCATCAGCTCGCACTCGGCGATCAGGAATTCCAGGGAAAAGGCCAGCGCATAGGCGCCCGTCCAGGCCGCCGGAGGCAACAGCGTGCTGCCGGCGCGCAGGTACTTGAGCGCCGCGTCATAGGCGGTTGCGTTCTTGGCCCGCCGGCCGGCGACCAGGTTGAGCTGCGCGACCTGGAGGATTTCATCGTCCGCCGTCAGCAGGTGCGCGCCGCGGTTCAGCTGGTTCACGATTTCAAAGATGGCTTCCTCGCGCTGCGCGGGGGGCGTGTGGCTGGCCAGCAGCAGGCCGATGCGCAGGTGCGTCCCCGCGCGTTCGGCAGGCGCGATCTGCGAGTACGACGCCTCCTGCACCCGATCATGCAAGAACCGGTAGCTATCCTCGGCACGGAACACCAGCCCCGACCGCACCGCCTCGCCAAGGTGGCGATGCATGTCCTCAACGGTCCCGCCCTGATAGGCCATGCCGAGCATGTCGAAGCTCGACGTATTGCCCATGCAGGCGAACTGGCGCAGCGCCTGCTGGGTTGCCGGATGCAGGCGGCTGAGCTTGGCGACCATCAACTCGACGACATTGTCGGTGAAGTTCTTGGCGAGGATGCGCTCCAGGTCCCACTCCCAGCGCCCGGCGGCGTAGTCAAAGCCCAGCAAGCGCTCGTCGGCCAGCGCCCCGATGAACTGGATGGCGAAGAACGGATTGCCGGTGGTTTTGTCGTGGATCAGCGCGGCCAGCGGCGCCGCGCGCGCCGGTTCGCACCGCACCGTATCGGTCAGCAACTCACCGAGGTCGGCGCGCCGCAGCGGCGCCAGGACGATGTCGTGCACCGGCGCGCCGGTGCGGCGGATGGCGTCGAGCTTGCGCAGCAGCGGGTGCGCCGCCTGCACCTCGTTATCGCGGTAGGCGCCGATCAGCAGCAGATGCCGCAGATCGGTGCTGGTCAGCAGATCCTCCAGCAGGTCGAGCGTCGCGCTATCGAGCCATTGCAGATCGTCGAGAAACAGCGCCAGCGGATGTTCCGGCCGGGCGAACGCGGCGATGAAGCGCCGGAACACCAGCTGGAAGCGCCGCTGGGCTTCCTTCGGCGGCAGTTCCGGCACGGCGGGCTGGTCGCCGATGATATGCCGCAGTTCGGGCACGAGATCGACAATCAGCTGCCCGTTCGGATCCAGCGCCGATTGCAGGGTGTGGCGCCAGGCCAGCAAGGACGCCTCGTTCGAGCTTAACAGGGGCCGTATCAGGCTTTGAAACGCCTGCGCCAGGGTGGCGTAGGGAATGTCACGCTTGAACTGATCGAACTTCCCCGCCGCGAACAGGCCGCGCGGCGGCACCAGCGGCTTGTGCAGCTCGTTGACGACGGCCGACTTGCCGATGCCCGAGTAGCCGGAGACCAGCACCAGCTCGGTCCTGCCGCCGGCGACGATCCGGTCGAACGCGGTTAGCAGGGTGGCGATTTCGCGGTCGCGGCCGTACAGCTTTTCCGGCATCATCAGCCGGTCCGGGGTATCGGACTGGCCCAGCGCGAACGACGCGATGCGGCCGTCCGCGTCCCATTCCCGCTGGCAGCGCCGCAAATCGGCCTCCACGCCCTTCGCGGTCTGGTAGCGTTCCTCCACCGTCTTCGCCAGCAGTTTCATGGCAATGGCGGACACCGCCTGCGGCACAGCGGCATTGCGCTCGACGGGCGTCAAGGGCTGCCGCGCCACATGGCAATGGACCCACTCCATCGGATCGGACGCCGAAAACGGCAAGACGCCGGTCAACATCTCGTAAAAGGTCACGCCAAGGGAATACAGGTCGCTGCGCGAATCCATGGAGCGGTTCACCCGCCCCGTCTGTTCCGGGGCCATGTAGGCCAGGGTTCCGGCGATGAGTTCGGGCGGTCCGGGCGCGTGGCGCTCGCGTGACAGGCGCGACGCGATACCGAAGCCGGTGTACCAGATGGCAGCCGTTTCCGGATCCGCCATCACGTTCGCGGGCTTGATGTCTTTATGGATGAGGCCGCGGCTGTGCAGCTGGCCCAGCCCGGCCGCCATCGCCGTGGCCAGCCGCAGGAAACGGCCCATATCGAGGCCCGCCGAGATCAGCCGGTCCAGCCGCAACCCGCCGGGAAACTCGACGAACAGCAGGGTGTTGCCATGGCGCCGCACCAGTTCGACCGGGCGCAATGCCCACGCGGGGTCCAGCGAGTCTCTCAGCGCATATTCCCGCTCCAGGCGGCGTTCGCCCTGCAGCGTCGCCGCGCCATCGCCGGAGCGCGCCGGCATGAAGGCGTAACGCTCGGCCGTGCCTTGGCGCAGCCGGCAAAAGACCAGCCCCGCGTCCTCCGACAGCGCTTCCCGAACCGTGTCCTCGCCACTGCCGGCCAGCGCATCCATGCTCACCTCACCGTGCCTCGACGGGC
This sequence comes from Pseudoduganella sp. GW821-FHT05F09, assembly GCF_059419605.1. Lineage (NCBI taxonomy): Bacteria > Pseudomonadati > Pseudomonadota > Betaproteobacteria > Burkholderiales > Oxalobacteraceae > Pseudoduganella > Pseudoduganella sp. GW821-FHT05F09. The sequence goes on along the minus strand of NZ_JBWKSD010000001.1, from coordinate 320,737 downwards.
GCCAGGGCGCGGCGCAGGCACCCGATCAGCACCAGCTCGTCGAGCGGCTTCGGCAGGTAGCAGCGCGCGCCTAGCTTGAGCATGTCCCGCCGCACGGCTTCCTCTGGATAGGCGGTGATCAGGATGGTCGGTATGGAATGGCCGGTGGCGACCAGGTGCCGGAACAGCTCGACGCCGGTCATCACGGGCATATGGATATCGGCCACCAGACAGGCGGCGGCCGGCATCAGCGCATGGGCGAGAAATTGCGGAGCGGATGCAAACTCCGCAACGGAAAAGCCATGCGAGACGAGCAGCCTGCGCATGGAGCTGCGAAAGGAACGTTCGTCATCGACGATGCATATGAGGGGGGACTCGGGCAAAACGGCCTCCGGCGCGGTACACGCGGCCGCGCGTGTCTCTATTGCCGAGAATACAGCAGATAGCCTCCTGCGCGTCTAAACCATGGTTTAGGCGCTTCAGGCGCCCGGCGCGCGCTTCGGCAAGAGATCCAGCAGGTCGACCATGCGGCACAGTTCCGGCAGCGATCCCGCGTCGATCTTGTGCATCATGTTGCTCCGGTGAACTTTCACCGTGGTTTCGGTGATCTCCATGTCGCTGGCGATTTGCTTGTTGAGGCGCCCCTGCACCACCTCCAGCAAGATGGCGTGCTCGCGTGGCGTCAATGTCTCGAAACGCCGCCTGAGCGCCAGCAGGTATTGATTGTTGTCGCGGCGCGCCCGGTCCAGGGCCAGGCCGGTGTTGACCGCGTCCAGAAAATCCTGGTCGCGGAAAGGCTTCGTCAGAAATTCGATGGCGCCAGCCTTCATGGCCTGAACCGTCATGGGGATGTCGCCATGGCCGGTGATGAAGATGATCGGCAAGGTGCCGCCGGCGGCCTTGAGATCGCGCTGGAATTCCAGGCCGCTGCGGCCCGGCATGCGCACATCAAGGACCAGGCAGGTCGGAGCGTCCACCGGCGAAGTGTCAACAAAGTCGGCGATCGAGGCGAACATTCCGGCATGCAGGCCGACCGAGCGCAGCAGGCGCCCCAACGATTCGCGGAACGTCTGGTCGTCGTCCACCACGGCCACATAGCCGCTCGGATTGGACGCCACGGTGGCGTGCGACCCCATGTCCATGACAACGCCCCTCATCGTGTTTCAAGATTAAATACCATACTACCTCAGGGTGAAGCTGTCTACTGGCCATCGCTTTCCGGCTGCTCGGTGCCTTGCGCACTCACTGCGGCGGGTGGTAGACCGCGCAGAGCTTGTTGCCATCCGGGTCGCGCATGTAGGCGACATATAACGGGCCGCCATCGGCGCCCCGCACGCCGGGCGGGCTCTCAACCGGCTCGCCACCGTTGGCGATGCCGGTCGCATGCCACAGATCGACTTGCGCGCTCGACTGGCACACGAAGCCTATCGTGCCGCCGTTGGCGGGTGAAGCCGGCCGGCCATCGATGGGTCGCGTAACAATGAAAGCGGCGCCGCCCGACAGATAGATGTAGTCTCCCTTGCTGCGTAACCGGCCCTTGTCCTGCCCCAGGGTGCCGAGTACCGCATCGTAGAAACGCCTGGCTTGTTCGAGGTCGTTCGTGCCGACCACGACGTGATTGAACATACGCACTCCTGATGAATGAAAATGAGTGAAAGATCGAATGATGGCGCGGCCCTGGCGCCGGTCACGCGACCCGCACCTGCAATGCAACGTCGATATTGCCCCGCACTGCTTTCGAGTAGGGACAGACCTCATGTGCCGCGTGGGCGATCGACTCAGCAACGTCGAGGGCGAAACCAGGCATGGAGACCACAAAGCGCGCCTGAAGCAGATACGCGTCGCCATTCTTCCCCAGGTCCACCTCGATATCGACGGCGAGGTCCCCCGGCAGCTTGACTTTCCTGATCTTGGCGACGAGCGCCAGCGCACCGCTGTAGCATGCGGACCAGGCGCCGGCGAACAGTTGCTCGGCCGTCGGATGCATCTGCACCCCTTTGAATGCGATGTCATGGGCGCCGCCGCCGGGCACCGTAAGGTGCATATCAATTTTTTCGGCAGCGCCGCTTGGCGTCGTTTGAGCCTTACCTGTTAGCAGCACAGTCTGGATTTTGGTGGTCATGGCATCTCTCCTTGAATATCGCGATGGAAAGGAATGATGACAAAAATCCGGGGTGGAAACTATTGGACTCAGGTGAACTGAAGCGGAAATTTGCGGCCGGCGAACCCGGTCACTTAATGTTTATCGACGTTGAACTAAACTCCGATATTACCGGGCCCAACTAATCCGCAAGCCAAACCAACCTTGACTCAGAGCCGCGCGCGGTGGGGAGGGAACGCCGTTCGGTCTCGCCTTCGGCCAGCATGCCGCAGCCAGCGATGCGCTGGCCGCAAGGGTCGGCGACGGCGATCGGGGGCGCCGGCGACCACCGGCAACGTGACGGCGACAACTGTTGCTCCTTGCCGCAGCATGGCTACCCCGCCTGATTGCCTTGAAGCGCCCTGCCTTGCTCAGAACGCGCTCTTGACCACACCACCGTCGACACGAAGCGCCGCGCCGGTGGTTGCCGATGCGAGGGGGCTGGCCACGTAAGCCACGAGCGAGGCCACTTCCTGCGGCGTGCCGAAGCGCTTGATCAGCGAGGTCGGCCGCACGTGCTCGAAGAATTCCGCCTCGACCTGCTCGAAGGTCTTGTCGCTGGCCTTTGCCATGTCCTGCACGAAGTCGCCAACGCCGCGCGATTTCGTCGGGCCGGGAAGGATGCTGTTGACCGTGATCCCGGTGCCGGCCACCGACTCAGCCAGCCCGCGCGACACTGCGATTTGGGCGGTCTTGGACATGCCGTAGTGGATCATCTCGGTGGGGATCTGTATCCCGCTTTCGCTGGAAATGAAGATGATGCGCCCCCAGTTCGCCCGCTTCATCTCCGGCAGCACCAGGCGCGCAAGGCGCACGCCGCTCAGCACGTTCACGTCAAAGAAGCGCTGCCAGTCTTCGTCGGGGATGTCTTCAAAGGCCTTGGGCTCGAAGATGCCGAGGTTGTTGACGAGGATGCTGATGCCGGGAAAACGCCGAATGATGTCATTCGCCGCCTCGGCCTGGCTGAGATCCCCGGCATAGCCTTGGACCGTGCCTTGCGTCTCCGCGCGGATGCTTTCCACCGCTTCGTCCACGCCCGCCTGCGATCTGCCGTTGACGATTACGCTGGCGCCCTCTAGGGCCAGCGTGTGCGCGATCGCGTAGCCGATGCCGGCCGTGCTGCCACTTACCAGTGCCAATTTGCCATTGAGCTGCAAGTCCATGCCGATTCTCCTGAGTTAATCGCCGAAGTGCCGCGCGGATGGGCTTACACTGACGTCCGCCTCGCGGCTGCAATCTCACTTTAGCAAGAAGTCCCGCCCACATCCTCTCCCAGTTGGCTTAGGCCGCCTGCTTGCCCAGCTGCGGCAGCGAGGCCATCAAATCCGAGAAGCGTTGGCCCTGTATCATCACGTGCTCGCGCAGCAGTTCGGCGGCTTTGTCGCCGTCGCCGCTGATGATGGCTTGCACCACGCCGTCATGTTCGGCGTAGGAATTGGACAGGCGGTTGCGCACCCGCAGCTGCAAGCGCCGGTAGGGACGCAAACGCCGGTACAGGCTGCGCGCCTGCTCGATCAGAAACTGGTTGTGGCTGCCCGCGTAGATGGCCTCGTGGAAGGCCTCGTTCCGGTAGTAATAGTCGTCCGGCCCCTGCGAGTCCAGCGCTTCCTTGCAAGCCTGGTGCGCCGCCCGCAGCGCCTGCTGCTCCTCCACCGTCATGCGCCGCGCGGCGAGCCGGCCGCAGGTCGCTTCCAGCTCGGACATCACCTCAAACATCTCCACCAGCTGCTGCGGCCCCAGGTCGGCCACGATGGCGCCGCGCCGCGGCCGTATCACCACCACCCCCATGGACGCCAGCTGTATCAGCGCTTCGCGTATCGGCGTGCGCGACACCTCGAAGCGGGCAGCCAGCTCGGTCTCGTCCAGGTGCTGCCCCGGGCTGAGCGTGCCGACGGCGATCATTTCTTCCAGCGCTTCGCGCAATTCTGTGGATCGGTTCTTCATGGCAATGGAATTTCCTGTATGTAGGCCTTCATTATAGGAGCGATTTTTAACTTGACAATGCATGCAGTGCATATATTCTTGTATACATAAAAAGAGGAATTGCATATTTCAACCACCTTGGAGGATGACATGACTGGAATGACACGCAGGACCGCACTAAGCACCCTGGGCAAATTCGGCACTTTGGGCGCGCTGGCTGGCAGCCCGTTTTTGCCCGGCGTTATGTCCAGCGCATGGGCGCAGGCCGCCACGCTGAAAATCTCGCACCAGTTCCCCGGCGGCACGCTGACCGAAGGCGACTTCCGCGACCGCCTCACCCGCATGTTCGCCGCCGAGGTGGAAAAGCGCAGCAAGGGCGCGCTCAAGTTCGCCATCTACCCCGGCTCCTCCCTGATGAAGACCAACGCCCAGTTCTCGGCCATGCGCAAGGGCGCGCTGGACCTGTCGCTGGTGCCGCTGTCGTATGCGGGCGGCGAGGTGCCGGAAGTGAATATCGGCCTGATGCCCGGCCTGGTCACGTCCTACGAACAAGGCTACGGCTGGAAGAACGCCGAGGTGGGCAAGGAGCTGGCCCGCATCCTGTACGACAAGGGCATTGTGGTGGTGAGCTGGATCTGGCAGGCCGGCGGCGTGGCCTCGCGCACCAAGCCGGTGGTGGAACCGGAGGACGCGAAAGGCATGAAGATACGCGGCGGCTCGCGCGAAATGGACCTGATCCTGAAAGCCGCCGGCGCCGCCGTGGTGTCGCTGCCGTCCAATGAAATCTACGCCGCCATGCAGACCGGCGCCATGGACGCCGCCCTCACCTCCTCCACCTCGCTGATCTCCTTCCGCCTGGAGGAAGTGTCCAAGGCGCTGACCACGGGACGCGGCAACGCCTACTGGTTCATGTTCGAGCCACTGATGATGTCGCGCGCAGTGTTCGACAAGCTGCCAAAAGACCAGCAAGCCACCATCATGGCCGTGGGCGCCGACATGGAAACCTTCGCCCTGAAAGCCGCGCAGGAAGACGACGCGCAAGTGGCCGCCGTGTACCAGAAAGCCGGCGCCAAGGTGGTGGACCTGAACGCGGCCACCGTCAAGCGCTGGCAGGCCATCGCCCGCACCACCGCGTGGAAAGACTACGGCGAGAAAAACGAAAACTGCGCCAAGCTGCTGAAACTGGCCGAGAAAACGCTATGAGCCACGGTTTTGAACTCAAGGCCGCGCCCGGGCCTGCAGTGCCCGACAACGCGGCACTGGCCGGCGCCTCCGGCCTGCTCAACAAGCTGAACAAGGCGCTGCTCATGCTGTCCATGTGCGCGCTGATACTGACGGCGCTGATCCTCACCTACTCGGTGGTGTCGCGCTACTTCTTCAACGCGCCAACCGACTGGCAGGACGAAGCCTCGGTGTTCATGCTGGTGGGCGTCACCTTCTCCTGCGCGGCCTATGTGCAGTCCTATCGCGGCCATATCGGCATTGAGGCGCTGGCCGGGCTGCTGCCCGCGCGCGTGAACGCCGTGCGGCTGTTCTTCGTGGACCTGCTGTCCATGCTGTTCTGCGCCTTCTTCTCATGGAAGTCGTGGACGCTGTGGCACGAAGCCTATGTGGACGGCCAGACCACCACCTCCACCTTCGCCCCGCCGCTCTGGATCCCCTACGGCATGATGGCCCTCGGCATGACGCTGCTCACGCTGCAGCTGCTGCTGCAAACGGCCGCCCGCCTGAGCGACAAACCCACGGAGACCGCACCATGAGCGAACTGACCCTGGGCGCCCTGTACGGCGCCGTCACCCTGGTGGTGATGTTCTCCGGCATGCCGATCGCCTTCGCGCTGGGCGTGGTGGCCACCGGCTTCATGTACTTCTTCATGCCATCCTCCTCGCTGGACACGGTCACGCAAAACGTGTACGAGGAAATGGCCTCCATCACGCTGCTGTCCATCCCGCTGTTCATCATGAAGGGCGCGGCCATCGGCAAATCGCCTGCGGGGCGCGACCTGTACGGCGCCATCCACGCCTGGCTGCACAAGGTGCCGGGCGGCCTGGGCATCGCCAACGTGTTCGCCTGCGCGCTGTTCGCCGCCATGGCCGGCTCCTCGCCAGCGACCTGCTCGGCCATCGGCTCGGCCGGCATACCGGAAATGCGCAAGCGCGGCTACTCGCCCGGCTTCGCCGCCGGCATTATCGCGGCGGGCGGCACGCTGGGCATCTTGCTGCCGCCATCCATCACCATGATCCTGTACGCGGTGGCGGCCGAGCAGTCGCTGGGCCGGTTGTTCCTGGCAGGGATAGGCCCCGGCATCCTGCTGGTGCTGCTGTTCGCCGGCTACGCCGTGCACCGCGCCCGCAAGGAATACAAGATCGCGCTGGACATCTATGAAAAAGGCGGCGAAAAAGGACCCGCCCTGCACGACGAGCACTTCACGCTGGCGCAGAAAGTGGAGATGCTGCCGCGCGTGCTGCCCTTCCTGGTGCTGCTGATCGGCGTGATGGTGGCGCTGTACGGCGGTTTCGCCACGCCGTCCGAAACGGCGGGCCTGGGCGCGCTGCTGGCCCTGGTGCTGATCGCCATCGTCTACCGCGTGTGGCGGCCGAAAGACCTCGCGCCCATCCTCACCTCCACCATCAAGGAATCGACCATGCTGCTGATGATTATCGGCATGTCGCTGTTCTACTCCTATGTGATGAGCTATCTGCACATCAGCCAGTCCGCCGCCAGCTGGGTGGTCGGCATGCACCTGTCCAAATGGCTGCTGCTCGCGGTGATCCTGCTGATGGTGGTCGTGCTGGGCTTCTTCCTGCCGCCGGTATCCATCATCCTGATGACGGCGCCCATCGTGCTGCCACCGCTGAAAGCCGCCGGTTTCGACCTGATCTGGTTCGGCATCGTCATGACGGTGGTCATGGAGATGGGCCTTATCCACCCGCCGGTGGGGCTGAACATCTTCGTCATCAAGAATATAGCGCCGGACATTCCGCTCAAGGACGTGATCTGGGGAGTTGCGCCCTTCGTGGTGCTGATGTTCGTGGCGGTGATCCTGCTATGCCTGTTCCCTGGCATTGCGACGGGCCTGCCGGATATGATGATGGGAGCTAAATGATGAATGCGCCGGTGAACGCACCCACGCGCGCCTGGGATACCTTGCAGCGCAACCGCGCGCAGCGCCTGGAGCGGGCCACCGCCGCGCTGGGCGCGGAACTGGACGGCAAAAGCCTGCCCGCAGGCTGCATTGCGGACCTGTTCTACGCGGTGCTGGAATGCGGCGACCGGGTCTGCATCGAAGGCAACAACCAGAAGCAGGCGGACTTTCTGTCACAGGCGCTGGCCAGGCTGGACCCGGCGCGCGTGAACGGACTGCACATGCTGCAGTCCGTGCTGACCCTGCCCGAACACCTGGACGTGTTCGAGCGCGGCGTGGCCTCCAAGCTGGACTTCTCCTTCTCCGGCCAGCAGGCGGGCCGCGTGGCCAAGCTGCTGTCGGCGGGGAAGCTCAACATCGGCGCCATCCACACCTATCTGGAACTGTTCAGCCGCTACTTCATCGACCTGCCGCCGCGCGTGTCCATGGTGGCGGCCGAAGCGGCGGACCGCCACGGCAACCTATACACCGGGCCGAACACGGAAGACACCCCGCCCATCGTCGAAGCCACCGCCTTCAAGAACGGCATCGTCATCGTGCAGGTGAACCGCATCATGGACACGCTGCCGCGCGTGGACATTCCGGGCGACTGGGTGGACTTCGTGGTGCAGTCGCCCCGCCCCTACTACATCGAGCCCCTGTTCACGCGCGACCCCGCGCTGATCTCCGAAATCCAGGTGCTGATGGCGATGATGGCCATCAAAGGCATCTACGCCGAATACGGCGTGCAGCGGCTCAACCACGGCATCGGCTTCGACACCGCCGCCATCGAACTGCTGCTGCCCACCTACGCCGCCTCGCTCGGCCTGAAAGGCAAGATAGGCAAGCACTGGGCGCTCAACCCCCACCCCGCGCTGATACCCGCCATCGAAGCCGGCTTCGTCGAATCCGTGCACTCCTTCGGCTCCGAACTGGGCATGGAAGACTACATCCGCGCGCGGCCCGACGTGTTCGCGGTGGGCGCGGACGGCTCCATGCGCAGCAACCGCGCGCTGTGCCAGGCCGCCGGCCATTATGCTTGCGACATGTTCATCGGCTCCACCCTGCAGATCGACCTGCAAGGCAATTCATCCACCGCCACGCTGGGCCGCATTGCGGGCTTCGGCGGCGCCCCCAACATGGGCGCGGACGCGCGCGGACGCCGCCACGCCAGCCCCGCATGGCTCAAGGCAGGCCAGCAGGCGCGCGCCGGCCGCAACATGATCCCGCGCGGGCAAAAGCTGGTAGTGCAGATGGTGGAGACCTTCCGCGAACACATGCACCCGGCCTTCGTGGAAAAGCTGGACGCATGGGAACTGGCCGAACAGGCCAAGATGGACATCCCGCCGGTGATGATCTACGGCGACGACGTCACCCACATCCTGACCGAAGAAGGCATCGCCAACCTGCTGCTGTGCCGCAGCGACGAAGAACGCGAGCAAGCCATACGCGGCGTGGCGGGCTACACGCCGGTAGGCCTGGGCCGCGACCGGCGCATGGTGGAAAACCTGCGCGACCGTGGCGTGATACAGCGGCCCGAAGACATCGGCGTAGACAAGCGCCTCGCCACGCGCGACCTGCTCGCGGCGCGAAACATGAAAGACCTGGTGCGCGCATCCGGCGGCTTGTACGACCCGCCGCAGCGCTTCCGCAACTGGTAGGCATAAGGCAAAGGGCATAAGGCAAGAACATGGAAACTCTAACGTACCGTTTTGAAAACGGCAGCCGCAGCCTGCCGGCAGGGCCGCAAGTGGTGGGCGTGGTCGGCTCCGGCAACCTGGAAGTGCTGATCGAATCCACGCCGCTGGCCGGCGCCTGCGAAATACAGATCACCACCGCCGCCGTCGGCTTCGGCGCCATCTGGGAAGCCGTCATGCGCGACTTCCACCAGCGCTGGCCCCTGGCGGACGCGCGCATCGCCATCAACGACGTGGGCGCCACGCCCGCCGTGGTCAGCCTGCGGCTGGACCAGGCCGTCGAAACCATGCTGGGGGCCGCGCCATGAACAACAGCAGCAGCAACAGCGGCAGCAACCACAGCTACCAGGAAGCCAGCGCCCGCGAACGCCTGCTCCAGCTGGTCGACCCGGGCAGCTTCGAAGAGCTCATCGGCCCCGCCCAGCGCGTGGTCAGCCCCCACCTGGGCCAGCTCAACGCCCCCGTCGCCTTCGACGACGGCGTCGCCATCGGCCGCGCGCGGCTGGACGGCATGCCCGTGTTCATCGCCGCGCAGGAAGGCGGCTTCATGGGCGGCGCGGTGGGCGAAGTGCACGGCGCCAAGCTCACCGGCCTGCTGCGGCGCGCGCTCGACGAACGCCCGCAAGCGGTGGTGCTGCTGATCGAATCGGGCGGCGTGCGGCTGCACGAAGCCAACGCCGGCCTGATCGCCGTGGCCGAAGTCATGCGCGCCGTGCTGGACGCGCGCGCGGCGGGCATCCCCGTCATCGCCCTGGTGGGCGGCGCAAACGGCGCCTTCGGCGGCATGGGCATCGTGGCGCGCTGCACCAACGCCGTCATCATGTCCGAAGAAGCGCGGCTCTCCATGTCCGGCCCCGAAGTGATCGAAACCGCCAACGGCGTGGAGGAATTCGACTCGCGCGACCGCGCCCTCGTGTGGCGCACCACCGGCGGCAAGCACCGCTACCTGATGGGCGACTGCCAGGCCATTGTGCCGGACGCCATCGGTGCCTTCCGCGCCGCCGCGATAGAAGCCATCGCCCAACAAAACGCCCCCGAACTGACACTGCAAGCACTCGAACAGGAGCAAGCCATGCTCACCGACCGCATCGCCCGCTACGGCGCCCTGCCCGACCCGGCCGACATCTGGGCCGAGATGGGCATGCCCAACGCCGCCAACATCGCCATGCTGGAAATTGAACCCTTCAAAGCGGCAGCGGCAGGCCGCCGAGCAGGAGGCCGATAATGGACTGGCAAACCCTGGCGACAGAGCTCTTCCCCCAAGGCCACGCCATCACCGAGCGGGACCAGTTCCTGTCCGGCAGCGCGCAAGTGGACGGCGCCACGGTAGCCGTCATCGGCACCACCGGCCACGCCCCCATCGGCATCGAAATCGCGCTGGCGCAGGCACAGGCCGTGCTGGCGACGGTGCGCGAGCACCCCGGCCGTCCCATCGTCATGCTGGTCGACACCCAGGGCCAGCGCCTGCGCCACCGCGACGAAATGCTGGGCATTAACAGCTACATGGGCCACCTGGGCAAATGCGTGGACCTCGCGCGCCGGCGCGGCCACAAAATCGTCGCGCTGGTGTACGACCAGGCGCTGTCGGGCGGCTTCATCACCAGCGGCCTGATGGCCGACACCTGCCACGCCCTGCCCGCCGCCACCATCCGCGTGATGGGCCTGCCCGCCATGGCCCGCATCACCAAGGTGCCGGAAGAAGTGCTCACCGAACTGGCGCGCAGCAACCCCGTATTCGCCCCCGGCCCGGAAAACTACCTGCGCATGGGCGGCCTCGAATCGATCTGGGACGGCGCCCTGGCGGAGCAGCTGGCGCAGGCGCTGCGCGCGCCCGCCACGGCCGACGCGCGGGCCGAGCTGGGACGCCAGCGCGGCGGCCGCAAGCTCGCCTACCCCATCATCCAGGCCATCCTTGGCGGACACGATGTACAAGCGGCATGACCTGATCTGGCTCACCCGCGCAGGCTGGCAAGCGGCGCTCGCCGCCCAGCCCGCGCAGGAAGCCGTGCTGCGCCACTGGCGGGACGAAGAATGGCCGGCCGTCGTGCGGCGGCGCGAACCCGAGAGCGGCAGCGCAGCGATGGTGGGCAGCGACGCCGCGCAAGACATCTTCGCCGGCATCGCCCTGCCGCCCGACTCCGCCGGTGCCAAGCCGCGCATCGCCCTGCGCGTATCGCCCGCGCACATCGAGCGCAGCAGCGCCCCGCTCACGCTCAAGGCCGCCCGCCCGGCGCTGCCGCCGCACTGGCGTCCCGGCTACACCGAACTGCAGCGCCTGTCCGTAGGGCTGGACCTGCGCGTCTACGGCTCCCTCGCCTGGCAAGCCCTGACCAGCCTGCGCTGCCTGACGGCCAGCTCCGACATCGACATCCTGTTCCGCCCCCTCACCCGGCAGCAGCTGCAAGCCGGCCTGGCGCTGCTGTCCGGAAGCGGGCACGGCCTGCCGCTGGACGGCGAAATCATGTTCCCCACCGGGCAAGCCGTCTCGTGGAAAGAATGGACCGCCGCAAGCGACGCCCAGGCGCGCGTGCTCGTCAAAACCATAGACAGCGTCCACCTCGCCGCCCCCGACGAACTGCTCGCCACCCTGAGGCCCGCATGACCCCCGCCCGCCCTCACCCCCACACCAAATCCCACGCGGGGTCCCACGCGGGGTCAGTTCTGCCATCCGGTCACGGCCTCGGCAGTACGCACCCTCCCACCCCAGGGTCAGTTCTGTCATCCGGTCACGGCCTCGGCAATGGGCGCCGGCGCGCCGTCAGCCAGCAGGCTGCCCGCCTGGCGCTGCGGGCGCTCTACGCCGAACTGGCCCTCTATCCCAAACCCGGCCTGGTGTCGCTGGTCGACAACGGCAGCCATGACGATATGACCGCGCTGACCTTTATGCGCAGCCTGTTCTCGCTGCGGCACTATTTCGCCGCCATCTGCCGCGCGGGAATGGAGGATGCGCCGTTTGCGCGCCTGAAGCAGCTGGGCATCGCCGCCGAGCGCCGCATGATGGCGGCCACCGGTGGTGTGAATACCCATCGCGGCGCCATTTTCGGCCTGGGCATGCTGTGCGCGGCGCTGGGACGGCAGCTTGCCCGGCGCGATGCCGGGCCGGCGGACGGTGTCGACGCCGCCTCGCTGCGCACAGCCTTGCTGGACGGCTGGGGCGAGGCGCTGGCGGCCCACACGCTGGCCGCGCCGGATGGTTCGCATGGCCAGCGCGCCGCGCAACTCCACGCGGCAAGCGGCGCGCGCGAGGAAGCGGCGCTGGGCTTGCCGTCGGTTTTTCTGGTGGGTTTGCCGGCGCTGCGGGCCACGCTGGCGCGCGGCGGCAGCATGCACCACGCGCGCATCGACGCGCTGTTTGCGCTGATGGCGCATGTGAGCGATACGAATGTGCTGCATCGCGGCGGCGCGGCGGGGGCGAGCATGGTGCGGGATCAGGCGCGCGCGTTCGTGGAGCTGGGCGGGACGCGGCAGCCGGACTGGCATGCGCGCGCGCTTGATAGCCACCGGCTGTTTGTGCGCCACAAGCTGTCTCCCGGCGGCGCGGCGGATCTGCTGGCCGCTTGCTGCCTGGTGCAGGCATTTTCGGTGCACGCGTGGCCATGAGCGCGAGGCTGCTGATCTTGTGCCCGGGGCAAGGCGGGCAGCATGAGGGGATGTTTGATTTGGCCGGGGGGGATGCGGCTGCAGCGGCGCTGCTTGGCGGGTTACGCGCACGCGGGGCGTGCGCTAACCCGCCCTACGCGATCCAATCTGACCAGGGGCTGTTTTCCAATCGCGTGGCGCAGCCGATGATAGTGGCGGCGGCGCTGCTTATGTGGGAGGCGCTGCGGTCCTGCGCGCCGCAGCCTGCGCTGGTCGCCGGATACAGCATAGGCGAGCTGGCGGCCTGGGGCGTGGCGGGCGCGCTTGCCCCCGCCGAGGCGGTGCGGCTGGCCAGCACGCGCGCGGAGCTGATGGACCAGTGCCTGGCTCTGCATCCCGGCCAGACCCTGCTCGCCGTGACCGGGCCCCATCCGTCGCGCACGGCGGCGCTGGTGGCCGCTTGCGGCTTTCATTCCGCCATCGTCACCGGCGAGGACAGCTGCATCATCGGCGGTTTGCAAAGCAGCGCCAGCGAAGCCACGAAACTGCTGTCCGCCGCAGGCGCGCGCGTTACGGCACTGCGCGTGGAGATAGCCTCCCACACCCCGCTCATGGCCAGCGCGCAGGCGCCCTTCGCCGACGCCCTGCGCGCAGCCAGCCTGCATGACGCCCACACGCCGGTCCTGTCCGGCATCAGCGCGGCCCGCCTGGAGCGCCGCGAGCAGGCCATCGAGCACTTGCCGCGCCAGCTTTGCGAAACCATCGTCTGGGATGAGTGCATGGACGCCTGCGCCGAAGCGGGCATCACCGTGGCGCTGGAACTGGGACCGGGCGCGGCGCTGTCTCGCATGATGCAGGCGCGCCACCCCGGCATCGCCTGCCGTTCGGTGGCGGATTTCCGCAGCCTGGACGGCGTGCGCGCCTGGCTGCGGCGCCACTGCGGCTAATCAGCGCCGGTTGTTCTGCTGCGCCCACGCCACGATGCTGTTGGCGTCCATGGCGCCCGGCTGGCGCGCCACTTCCCGCCCGCCTTTGAACAGCGCCAGCGTGGGGATGCTGCGGATGGCGTAGCGCGCCGCCAGGTCCTGCGCTTCCTCGGTATTGACTTTGACGACGCGGAAATCCGGCTCCAGCCGCTGCGCGGCCTGCTCATAGAATGGCGCCATCGACAGGCAAGGGCCGCACCAGGGCGCCCAGAAATCCACCAGCACCGGCAGCTCGCTGCGTTCTATCTGCTTTAGAAAGCGCGCGCTCGACAGGTCGACCGGCTTGCCGGTGAACAGGTCGCGCTGGCATTTGCCGCAGGTGGGATCTTGCCCCAGGCGCGTGGCCGGGACGCGGTTGACCGCGTCGCAGTGCGGGCAAACGATGTGGAGGGAATCGGTACGGGTTGCGTTATTGTCGGTTGCGGTATTCATGGCTGCCATCCTTCATGCGTATGGCGCCAATGTAGCAGAAATGCGGAAATCGTGAGCGCGGCTCGGCTCGTATCGGCGCGGCCTTCGCCCTTGACGATGCCGCGCACATTGAGGGCAGCCTGGCATGCAGGCGCCGGTGGAAGCCAGCTACCGAAGGCCGGCTAGCGATATACCATCAGGTCTCAGCCTTCCTTGCGGCCGGCCGGCTGCTTGGCGCCAGCCGCCTGGGTCGTCTGGTGCACCTGCGCGCCCGCCGCGCGGGATTCGGCCGATTGCATCTCGGCCTGGTGACGCTGCTGCTCCTCGCGGTCGCGGCCGTTGCTATGGCCGTCCGCCTGCATCTGATGGCCGTCGGCGAACTGGTCGAAGGTGGCGGCCATGCGGCGCATCGCATCCTGCTGGGTGCGCACGTTTTTCTCCGTCTCCTCGGTGGCCAGGCGCGTCACCTCCTCGGCCAGTTCCTTGGCGGTGCGGCTGGTTTCGCTGACGTGCTCCTCGGCCACCTTGGCCAGGGCCACATGGGTGTTGGCGGCGATGCGCGACAGGTGCTGCTGGTAGGCGCGCAGCTTGTCTGCGGTGGGCTGGGCGTGCGACAGCGTGACGTTGACAGCGTCGGCCGGGCGGCTGGTGGTCAGCAGTTCCTGCCCCGTCAGCGACACCTCCTCGATAATGGTCTGCGCCAGCTGAATGTTCAGGTCGCTATATTGCTGCACGGTGCGGAACAGCGATTTGGACATGTCGTTGATGAGCGAGACCTGCGCTTCCATGTGGTGTTTGGCGGCGGGGGTAACGGACTGGTTGAAAGAGAACATAAATCACCTCTTGAAATGAAAGTTGGATGGGAGTCGCGCTGCACCGCAACACGGCTGCGCGAATCAACCAGACTACGTGAGCGCCGCTGGCGCACCATGATCCAGATCAAACATGCGCGCTTGACGAAATGTAGCGAGTTTGTAACTCAACCGCCCAAGCCGTTTCCGATATGGAATACTCGCGGCTTCCCATTCGTCCCTTCCCAGACATGAAATACTTGATCGTTCCCTCCCTGCTGCTCGCGCTCAGCGCCCATGCCCAGCAAGCCGCTGAAAGCAAGCCCGCCGCCCCGGCAGCTGCGCCGGCGCAGCCCTTCGAGCGCGCCTTGAAAGCCGAGTCCGCCGTCAGCAAGTCCGCCACGGTCATGATCAAAGGCAAAGCCGTGCCCTACAAAGTCACCGCCGGCACCCAGCCCGTATGGGACAAGGACGGCAAGGTGATCGCCTCGCTGTTCTACACCTACTACCAGCGCAGCGACGTAGCCGACAAGGCCAAGCGCCCGCTGGTGCTGTCCTTCAACGGCGGCCCCGGCTCGGCCTCGGTGTGGATGCACGTGGCCTACACCGGCCCGAAAATGCTCAACATCGACGACGAAGGCTACCCGGTCCAGCCCTACGGCGTGCGCGACAACCCGCACTCCATCCTGGACGTGGCCGACATCCTGTACGTGGACCCGGTCAACACCGGCTTCTCGCGCATCCTCGACAGCAAAGCCGACCGCGCCACCTTCTTCGGCGTGAACGCCGACATCTCCTACCTGGCCGAGTGGCTGAACACTTTCGTCTCGCGCGAAGGCCGCTGGACCTCGCCGAAATACCTGATCGGCGAAAGCTACGGCACCGCGCGCGTGGCCGGCCTGTCGCTGGAGCTGCAGAACGCGCACTGGATGTACCTGAACGGCGTGATCCTGGTCTCGCCCACCGAGCTGGGACTGAAGCGCGACGGCATCGTCGGCGACGCGCTCAACCTGCCCTATTACGCCGCCACCGCCTGGTACCAGAAAGCGCTGCCGGCCGACCTGCAGGCCAGGGATTTGAAGGACGTGCTGCCCGAAGTGGAAGCCTTCACCGTGGACGAGCTGATCCCCGCGCTGGCCAAGGGCGGCTTCCTGGACGAGGCGAAGAAAGCCGGCATCGCCGCCAAGGTGGCGCGCTACTCCGGCATCGCCGAAAAGGCCGTGCTGCAGCACAACCTGGTAATCCCGACCAATTTCTTCTGGAAGGAACTGCTGCGCGACCAGGGCTACACCGTGGGCCGCCTGGACTCGCGCTACAAGGGCATCGACAAGTCCGACGCCGGCGCCGGCCCGGACTACAACGCCGAGCTGACCTCCTGGCTGCACTCCTTCACGCCCGCCATCAACCACTACCTGCGCGACGTGCTGCAGTACAAGACCGACATCAAGTACAACATGTTCGGCTCGGTGCACCCGTGGGACAACAAGAACGACACCACCGGCGAGAACCTGCGCAAGGCCATGGCGATGAATCCCTACATGAAGGTGATGGTGCAGTCCGGCTACTACGACGGCGCCACCACCTACTTCGACGCCAAGTACACCATGTGGCAGCTGGACCCGAGCGGCAAGATGAAGGACCGCCTGCGTTTCGAGGGCTACCGCAGCGGCCACATGATGTATTTGCGCTCGGAAGACCTGGTGCGCTCGACCGACGACATCCGCGACTTCATCAAACAAACCACACCGGCCGCGAATCAGCCGGCGCGCTACTAGCGCCTTACTAATTACGCATGCATTTCTGGTAAGATTGCCCAGTTGAATTTCTTTCACTGGGTAATCTCATGCATTTTGAAGTGCCAAAAGCCGGACTGAAAACCGTCAAGGAATTCCTGGGTGAATACTCGATGATCGTGGTCAGCATCCTGACCGCGCTGGCGCTCGAGCACGCGGCGCAAAGCTGGCACCACCGCCACCGCGCGCACGACGCCGAACAGCAGATCGAGGCCGAGCTGCGCATCAACCTGGAGGAGCTGCACCGGGTCACCGAAGCCAACCGCGCCCAGCTCGAGCGCATCACCAAGATCCGCAAGGCGCTGCGCGACGACATCAAAGCCAAGGTGGCGGACAAGGAAGTGGGCGAGCACCTGCTGGCGGCCACCAACCGCAGCTTCGGCCTCAACCTCAAGACGCCCACGCTGCGGCGCGAAGCATGGGAAGTGGCCGTCGCCAGCCAGTCGGCCAGCTGGATGTCGCCCGCCCTGCTGCAGCGCTATTCCGCGCTGTACGCCCAGCAGCGCGACACGCTGGACTCGGCCAACACCAACACCCAGCTCACGCTGAGCGGACCGGCCATGATGAACACGCTGTCCGACCTGGAACTGGGCAAGGTCGATCCCGCCGCGCTGTACCACACGCTGCGGCAGATGGAGAGCACCATCGACGGCGTGCAGGGCAACCTGCTCGCGCTGGAGAAGCAGATGCGCGAAGCGCTGGCAAAGGCCTGATCCGGCGGGGCGGCCTGTTATACTGCTGCCCTTTCCAGGCCAGGCCTGAACCAACAAGGATGAACATGAGCGCACTTCCACCCTGCCCGCAATGCGGCTCCGAACTGACGTACAACGACGGCGCCCAATGCGTGTGCCCGGAATGCGCGCATGAGTGGCAGCCCGGCGCGGCGGCCGACGCCGAAGACGGCCCGCGCGTCTACAAGGACGCGGCCGGCAATATCCTGCAGGACGGCGACACCGTCACCGTCATCAAGGACCTGAAACTCAAGGGCGGCGGCGGCACGGTCAAGATGGGCACCAAGGTCAAGAACATCCGCCTGGTCGACAGCGACCACGACATCGACTGCAAGATCGAAGGCTTCGGCAACATGAGCCTGAAGACCGAATTCGTCAAGAAAGTCTAAGCCCGAGACAGCCATGAATGTACGCCGCCTGACCATCTTCGCAACCCTTTGCTGCGTCTTGCCGGGATGGGCGGCGGCAGCATGTTCCCGCACCATCAACGTTCCCGTGGCGCCGCACGGCATGGCCATCGTCGTCAAGCACGGCAAGGCGGCGGGCGTGATGCCCGAGATGCTGGACGAACTGGGCGACAAATACGGCTGCAAGTTCAGCTTCCCCGTGGTGCCGCGCGCGCGGCTCGAAATGCTGTTCCGCGCAGGCGACGCCGACCTGATTGTGCTCTCGACCCGCTCGCCCGAGCGCGACCTGTCCGGCAGCTACGTGCCCGTCTTCAAGTACCGCGCCGTGCTGGTAAGCGCCAAGCCGATAGACGCGTCCGTGCAAACGGTGGACGCCCTGCTCAAGAACACCGACTTGCGCATCGGCGTGGTACGCGGCTTCGACTACGGCCCGGCCTACCGCAAACTGCTCGATCCGGCCAACTCCGCGCGGGTGCAATACGCCAACGACCTCAATGACCTGATGCGCCGGATGCAGGCCAATATTGCGGACGTGACCATCCTGCCCTACAGCAGCGCCTACAACACCATCGCCGAAGATCCGAGGCTGAGCGGGCTCGATGGCCAGCTGTCGATCAGCACCCTCGACGACATTCCGTGGCAGGATGCGGGATTCTACGTCTCCACGCGCACTTTGCTGCCCGCCGACCAGGCCGCCCTGATCGACATGCTGGGCAACGAGGAAATCGGCAAGCGCTTCCTGAAGTCCCTGTCCAAGGTGATACCGCCCGCCGTGCTGGCCCTGACCGCGAAGAGACATTAAGCACGCGGCATTCATCAGTGCGGCCCGCGCGCGCCGCACCCACCACCGCCACGAGCCACATCGCCATCGCCTAAGCGCAGGTCGGCAAGGTGGTGGAATGGCTGGAAAAAGTCAGCGAAGAGCAGTACGCGCAGCGGCCTTGATTGAACCCGGCTGATCAGCGCCGGCGCGGGATCATGCGCCGGCCCGCTTAGGCTGGTGGCCCAGTTTAGTCAGCTCCGCCATCACCACATCGCAATGGTCGCCCTGCACTTCGATCACGCCGTCCTTCACGGTGCCGCCGGAACCGCAGGCGGCGCGCAGCTGCTTGCCCAGCGCGGCCAGCGCCTCGCCGTCCAGCGCCAGCCCTTTCACCACGGTGACGCACTTGCCGCCCCGCCCTTTGGTCTGGCGCGACACGCGCACCACCCCATCGCCCACCGGCGCCAGCTTCGCGCTCGCCTTGCAATTGCAGGCCGCAAGCGGCTGCCCGCAATCGGGGCACATGCGGCCGGTTTCGGTGGAATACACCAAGCCGCCCTTGGAACTGTTTTTCATCATTTGGGTATCAATCGGACTGCGTATGCGCTCATGATACCAGCAGGCTGGCGGCGTTACAGCGCAGCCGCGTCCAAGATGGCTTGCGCGAACGCTTGCGGCGCTTCCTGCGGGAGGTTGTGGCCGATGCCGCCGCTCAGGTTGCGGTGTTCGTATTTGCCGGTGAACTTTTTGCGGTAGCTGGTCGGGGGGGGGAACGGGGCGCCGTTGGCATCGCCTTCCATCGTGATGGTGGGTACGGTGATGGCGGGAGCTGCCGCCAGGCGCTTTTCCAACGCGTCGTACTGCGCCTCGCCCGCCGCCGCGCCCTGGCGCCAGCGGTAGTTGTGCAGCACGATGGCCACGTGGTCGGGATTGACGAGCGAGGCGGCGCTGCGGTCCAGCGTGGCCGCGTCGAACTTCCACTTGGGCGAGGCGGTCTCCCAGATGTATTTGGCGAAGTCGCGCGTATTCCTGGCGTAGCCCGCCGCGCCCCGGTCCGTGGCCAGGTAGTACTGGTACCACCAGTCATGCTCGGCTTTCGGCGGCAGCGGCACTGCGCGCGTGTCGATATTGGTCACCAGGTAGCCGCTCACCGACACCAGCGCCTTCACGCGCTCGGGCCACAGCGCCGCGATGATGCAGGCGGTGCGCGCACCCCAGTCGAAGCCGCCGATCACGGCCTGCGGAATCTTGAGCGCATCCATCAGCGCGATGATGTCGAGCGCCACCGCCGATTGCTGGGCGTTGCGGAAGGTGGAGCTGGACAGGAAACGCGTGGTGCCGTGGCCGCGCAGATGGGGAACGATGACGCGATATCCGGCCGCAGCCAGGATGGGCGCCACCTCGGAGAAAGCGTGGATGTCATAAGGCCAGCCATGCAGCAGGATGACGGGCTTGCCGTCCGCCGGCCCCACGTCCGCGTAGCCGACATTCAGCAGGCCCGCATCAATCTGCTTCAGCGCCCCGAACGGCGAAGCCGAATTCGCCTGCGCACGCGCAAGGCCCATGATGCCGAACTGGCTCGCGGCCAGGGCGACTGCTGCGGAGCCGACCAAACGGCGGCGCTGTTGGCTGATGTTCTCTTGCATTCCGATCTCCGAATTGTAGTGTGTACAGCACTCAGGATAAGGCGGGCGTGTATCGGCTCTGTGTACGGCAACGCTGCTTCTTGTACATCATTGTGGCCGATACAGGCAGGGATACATAGTGATACAAAGGTATTAGAATGGCCGCTGTAAACTTAATGACAACTTCATACTCCTGGCCCATGAAAATTCTCCTCCTCACCCTTCTATTGGCATGCCAGGCAGCGTACGCGCAGGACAGTACCCGGACCGTCTACGACGTGGACCGCGAATTCGACACCGGTTCGGACATCAGGATCACAGCTCTTTCGAACGTGCAGATCGAGAATCTGGCCACACTGGGCAAGGTGTGGGGCTTCCTGAAGTATCATCACCCATCGGTCACATCCGGGCAGCGGCAATGGGATTACGAGCTGCTGCGCGTCACGCCCGCCATCCTCGCCTCGCGGGACCGGGCCGAGGCCAATACGGCACTGCGCAAATGGATAGCAAGCTTGGGCGAGATCATTCCATGCGATCCCTGCGCCTCCTTGCCTGCGGAAGACCTTCAGCTGCGCCCTGCGCTGGACTGGCTGGAGGACAGCAAGCTGCTTGGTTCGGAACTCCAGGCAGACCTGAAGCGTATCCATCGGAACCGTCCCGCAAGCGGCCAGCAGTTCTTTGTGGACTTGGCCAAGGGGGTCAAGAACCCAGTTTTCAAGCACGAGCCCGTGTATGACGGCATGCGCTATCCGGACGCGGGATTCAGGCTATTGGCTCTGTTCCGTTTCTGGAACATCATTGAATACTGGGCGCCGTACCGCGATGTCATCGGCGAAGACTGGAACGGCGTGCTGCACCAGTCCATTCCCAAAGTGGTTCTTGCGAAGGACCGCCGCAGTTACGAACTGGAGATGATGGCCGTTATCGCGCGTGTCAACGACACGCACAGCAATCTGTGGAGCTCGCTCCATGTCCGTCCGCCGCTGGGGTTATGCAAGCTGCCGCTAAATGTGCGCTTCATAGGCAGCGACGCCGTCGTCGCAGGATACACGGACCATGCGGCAGGCAAGGCGACCGGCCTCCTGCCCGGCGACATCATCGTGGCCATAGACAACACGCCTGTCGCACAGCTGGTGCAGACATGGCGGCCTTACTACGCCGCCTCCAACGAGCCCACGCGGTTGCGCGACATCGCCCAGGAACTGCACCGCGGCCCCTGTGGCGGCGTGAGCCTTCGGATACGCCGGGAAAGCGGCGAGCTGGATTTGCAGGCAAGCCGCACGCCGGAGATTCGCAGCGCGAAGACGCATGACCGCCCGGGCGACACGTTTCAAATGCTGCCCGGCGGCATAGCCTATCTCAAGCTCTCCTCAATCAAGCAGGCGGACATTCCAGGCTACATGGAAGCAGCTGCCGGCACTAAAGGCCTGGTCATCGACATACGCAACTACCCATCCGAGTTCGTCGTCTTCACGCTAGGCCAATATCTGGTTGATCGCCCGACCAATTTTGTGCGTTTCACCGTCCCCGACCTCAACAATCCCGGCGCCTACTACTGGAACCAGGGCGCTGCACTGCGCCCCGGGAAGACACACTACGCAGGCAAGGTGATTATATTGATCGACGAGATTTCACAAAGCATGTCTGAATATACCTCCCTGGCGTTCCGCTCCGCCCCGCGAGCCCGGATTATCGGCAGCACCACAGCAGGCGCGGACGGCAACGTTTCGCGGTTTGGCATGCCGGGAGGGCTGGGCTCCCTCATCAGCGGCATCGGCATCTTCCACCCCGATAAGCGTCCCACACAGCGCATAGGCATCATCCCGGATATTGAAGTGATCCCCACCATCGAAGGCATCCGCGCAGGCCGCGACGAAGTGCTGGAGACGGCGATTACGGAAATACAGCGACAGGACTAGCGGTCCGTGCCGCCCGAGGAAACGGTAGCGGGCCAGACCACCGCGTTGTCCACGGAATAAAGCTGGCACGGTTCGCGGCTCCTGGACTGGCAGGCGGCAAGGGCGCTGCGGCGCGGGTCTTCGCCCTCCTCGGCCCAGCCCCAGGCGCCGCTGGGTGACAGTGCGAAGGCGCGCGGCAGTTGGCGCGCCAGGAAGGCGCGGTATTCTTCGCGCCCGTGCACGGCCAGATAAGGCAGCGCGGACACGTCGTCCACGGCGGCGTATTCGGTGGGCGCCTGCTCGCTGGCGGGCAGCGCGAACTTCTCCTTCACCGGCATGCCGATGCGCGCCAGGAAGCGCTCGGCCTGCGGCAGCCAGACCTGCTCGCCGTCCTGGCTGGCCAGCATGGTGTGCGCGTCGCGCTTGAAAGCGCCGAAGGCCACCAGCTCGGCGCTGCCGCCGGCCTTGGTGTAGGCGCCATGCATGCGGCTGGCCAGCTCCGGGCCGAAATAGGAATCGTTGGCGCCGTACATCCACAGGCTGGACACCTTGCTGCGCTTGCCGTACTCGCCGAAGGCGCGCACCAGCGCGTCCTGCCAGTCGCAGGGGCCGCCGTGCACGCGCAGGCCGCCGGCGAAATTCATCACGCCGCGCAGGCCGGGAATCTGCTGCGTGGCCAGCGCCATCGTCGCCAGGCCGCCGTAGGACTGGCCCGCCACCACGATGCGCTGCGCGTCCACCCAGGCCAGGCCACGCGCGTAGCGGATCGCCTCGCGCACGTCGGCGGCCTGGGTGTAGCCGTTGGCGACCATGTCGCAGCCGTGATCGATGTAGCGGCCGCCGGAGTGCGCAAACCCGGCGCGCATCGGCACCATCACGGCGTAGCCGCGCCGCACAAAGGCGCGCGCCATGTGCACAAAGCGGTCGCGCTGCTGCAGTTTCGGGTCGCCCGGCGCCTTGCCGTGGTTGATGACCAGCAGCGGGAAGGGGCCGCCGCCGTCCGGCTTGAACAGCGTGGTTTCCAGCGCGGCGCCCTGCCCGGCCGGGATCATCACAACCTGCTCGTTCAATTGCGAGACTGGCAATGAGGCGGCGTGGCCGGATGCAAACACGCCACAAAACGCCAGAACGGCAAACAGGCTGCGGCAGGAATCGGCGATGGCGCGGATGATGCGGCTCCAGATGAGAGAACGGGCAATATCACGATTCTGCAGGCCAAGTTTTTCAAAGGCAATACCAGAACGTCAAAACCGCTGCCTTTTTTTTCAGCAACACCCAATTGCGCGGCCACGGCGTAACGGTTACACTGGGTGCCATTGCTCAATGGAAAGACATCGGAAAGAACATGAGTGTATCCGCCCTGAGCGCCGGGGCTTCCGGCCTCAACGCGAACCAGCAGGCGCTGGGTGTCGCGGCCAACAACATTGCCAATGCGGGTACGCAGGGCTACCAGGCCCAGCAAGCCCAATTCCAGGAGGCCAGCCCGGCTGGCTCCGGCGTCACGCTGTCCGCGCAGGGCCGGGGGCTGGCCGCGTCCGAAGCCTCCATCGACGGCCCTTCGGGCACGGACCTGGCCAGCGACATCACCAATTCCCTGGTCTACAAGGCCAGCTTCGACCTGAACGCCAAAGTGGTGCAGGCGGCCGAGCAGCGCATCGGCACGCTGATCGACATCCAGGCCTGACGCCGCACCGTAAAACAATTGACAGTGGAGCCACCGGGTCGATACGATACCCGCCCAGGCAACCCTCCCACGGGACCACGATGATACGCGACGAAGAAACCCTGAACCTGCTGCTCGCCAGCGTGCGCCGCTTTGTGCGCGAAGTGCTGCTGCCGCAGGAGCAGGAGGTGGCCGAGACCGACCAGATTCCGCCCGCCGTGGTGGCGCAGATGCGCGAACTGGGCCTGTTCGGCCTGTCCATCCCCGAAGCCTATGGCGGCTTGCAGCTGACCATGGAGGAGGAAGTGCTGGTGGCGTTCGAGATCGCCTACGCCTCCCCCGCCTTCCGCTCGCTGATCGGCACCAACAACGGCATCGGCTCGCAGGGCATCGTCATCGACGGCACCGAAGAGCAGAAGCAGCACTATCTGCCCCGGCTGGCGGCGGGCGACATCATCGGCTCCTTCGCGCTGACCGAACCCGGCTCCGGCTCGGACGCCGCCTCGCTGCGCACCTCCGCCGTGCGCGACGGCGACCATTACATACTGAACGGCACCAAGCGCTACATCACCAACGCGCCCGAGGCCAGCATCTACACCGTCATGGCGCGCACGGACGCGGCGCGCAAAGGCGCGGGCGCCATTTCCGCCTTCATCGTGGAGCGCGGCACGCCGGGGCTCAGCCTGGGCAAGATCGACAAGAAAATGGGCCAGCGCGGCGCGCATACCTGCGACGTGATATTCGAGAACTGCCGCGTGCCGGCTGCCAATCTGATCGGCGGCAAGGAAGGCGTGGGCTTCAAGACCGCCATGAAGGTGCTGGACAAAGGCCGGCTGCACATTGCCGCCGTGTGCGTGGGCGCGGCCGAGCGCATGCTGGAGGACGCGCTGCGCTACGCCATGGAGCGCGAGCAGTTCGGCCACGCCATTGCGGACTTCCAGCTGATCCAGGCCATGCTGGCCGACAGCAAGGCGGAACTGTACGCGGCGCGCTGCATGGTGCTGGACGCGGCGCGCAAGCGCGACCAGGGCCTGGACATCTCCACCGAGGCTTCGTGCAGCAAGCTGTTCGCCTCCGAGATGTGCGGACGCGTGGCGGACCGTTCGGTGCAGATACACGGCGGGGCCGGCTATATTTCGGAGTACGCGGCGGAGCGTTTCTACCGCGACGTGCGCCTGTTCCGCATCTACGAGGGCACCTCGCAGATACAGCAGATCGTCATTGCCCGCAATATGATCAAGGCGGCGCAGGGCTGATGGATATTCCCGCCCTCCTCGCCGGCCTGCCGCCGCGCATCAGCGACATTCCGCGCCGCTGGGCCGAACGCGCGCCGCAAGCACCCGCGCTGCGCGAAGGCGAACGCATCTGGACCTACGGCGAACTGGCGGCGGCGGTGGACGCCACCGCGCAGCGGCTGCGGGAACTGGGCCTGCGGCCGGGCGACAGGCTGATGGTGGTGGCGGAGAACTGCGTCGCCCAAGTTGCCCTGATCTTTGCGGCGGCCAGCCTGGACGCGTGGGTGGTGAACGCGAACAGCCGCTTGTCGGCGCGGGAGATTACCCAGTTTCGCGAGCATTCCGGCGCGCGGCGCGTTATTTATTGCTGCGGAACGGCGGAGGCGGCCGCTCACGGCGAGCGCGATGGCGCGCAGCGGGAATCCTGGCTGTTCGGCGAGTGGATGACAGGGCCGCTGAACGAAGCGGCGCAACCGGAGCCCGTGGCCACCGGCGCGGACTTCAGCGCGCGGCAGCCTGCGGCGCTGATCTACACCACCGGCACCACCGGCCAGTCCAAAGGCGTGATGCTGTCGCACCGCAATCTGCTGTTCGTGGCCGCCGTTTCGAGCACGCTGCGCGGCCTCACGCCCGCCGACCGCGCATACGGCGTGCTGCCGATTTCGCACGTCTACGGCCTGGCCTCCGTCATGCTGGGCACACTGTACGCGGGCGCCTGCCTGCATCTGCAGCCTCGCTTCAATGCCGAAGCGCTGCTGCGCGCGCTGCGCGAGGACCAGCTCACCATACTGCAAGGCGTGCCCGCCATGTATGCGCGGCTGCTTGAAATACTCGGCCAGCCGGGCACGGACGCAGACGCGGACGCGGACGCAGACAGTGCGGCCGGGCGCAAGACGCTGGGCGCCAGCCTGCGCTTCATCTACGCCGGCGGCTCGCCGCTGGACCCTGTGCTGAAGCGCCAGGCCGAAGCCCTGCTCGGCCAGCCGCTGCACAACGGCTACGGCATGACGGAAAGCTCGCCCACCATCAGCCAGACCCGCCTGGAGGCTCCGCGCGGCGACACCTCGGTCGGCTATGCCATTCCAGGCGTGGAGACCCGCATAGCGCCGGGGCCGGACGCCACCGGCGAGCTGTGGGTGCGCGGGCCGAACGTCATGCTCGGCTATTACAAGGAACCGTCGCTGACCGCCGCCGCCATCGATGCGGACGGCTGGCTCAACACCGGCGACGTCGCCCGCCAGGACGCGGATGGCGCGCTGTTCATCGTCGGCCGCAGCAAGGAGCTGATCATCCGCTCCGGCTTCAACGTCTACCCGCTCGAAGTGGAGACGGTGCTGAACGCGCATCCCGCCGTGGCACAGTCGGCGGTGGTCGGCCGCAATGTGGCGGACGGCGACGAGGAAGTGGTCGCCTACGTGGAGCTCGATCCGCGCCACGCGGGCCAGCCGGAAGCGCTGGTAGGCGAGCTGCACGCCCATCTGGCCGCGGCGCTGGCGCCTTATAAATGCCCCGCCGAGATCATTCCCATGCCATCATTGCCGGCAGCCGCCACCGGCAAGATATTAAAGAGCCAGCTGCGCACGCTGGCGCAAAAGACGGCCCAAACCAAGGAGACAAAACAATGAATCGCCTGTACAAGAAAATCGCCCTGGCATCCCTGTTGTCCGCAGCACTGGCCGGCGCGCGCGCCGAAGAATTCCTGGTCGGCGCCGAGCTGCCGCTTAGCGGCTCGCTGGCGCGCGTGGGCGCCGGCATGCAGGAGGGCGTGATGGTGGCGGCGGAAGTGTTCAACCGCAGCAACGGCAAGCACAAGATCAAGATCATCACCGTGGACGACGAGTCCGCCCCGGCCAAGGCCATCGCGGCCGTGGAGAAGCTGCACAGCCAGGGCGTGGTCGCCATCACCGGCGGCTACGGCTCCAACAACATCGCCCCCGCGTCCGACGCGGCCAACAAACTGAACCTGGTCTACATCACCTCCGGCGGCGTGGACGACAGCCTGGTCTCCAGTGGGCGCAAGAATTTTTTCCGCATCAATAACACGGCGGGCTACGAGAAAGCCGTGCTGGGACTGATAGACGACGTGGGCGCCAAGTCGGTCTCCATCATCTACTCCACCAAGGAAGCCACGTCCGACCTGGCCAAGAACATCGAGAAGGCGCTCGAAGCGAAAGGCATCAAGGCCGCGTCGCACTCCTTCGACCCGGCCATTACCGACTTCAAGCCCATCATCAACAAGATCAAGCTGCAGGACAAGTCCGAGCTGGTGCTGATGTCCGGCTACGAGAACGACTACGTGGGCATACTGCGCGCCGCGCGCGTGCTCAAGCCCGCCGTGAAAGCCATGGTGGGCGTGTGGTCGCTGGCCACGCCCAAGATGGCGGCCGAATTCCCCGACCTGATGCCCAATGTGTTCGGCACCGCGCTGCTGCCCTACCCCGCCACCTTCGAGTCGGCGGACGGCAAGGCCTTCTCCGAAACCTACAAGCAGCTGTACAAGAAAGAGCCGGACTACCTGGGCCAGTTCGGCTACGTGCAGTCCATGCTGCTGTTCGAAGCCATTGCCCGCGCAGCCGACAAGGGCAGCGTGAAGACCGGCGGCATCGCCGAGGAAATGCGCAAGACCAGCCGCGAAACCCTGATCGGCAAGGTGCAGTTCTCCGCCAACGGCGACAACCCCAACTTCGTGCACCGCATGGGCCAGCACCAGGACAAGAAGATCGTCATCGTCTGGCCGAAAGCCAACGCCACCGGCAAGATTGCCTACCCGGCCGTGCCCTGGTAAGCACGGCACCCCGAGCAGATGACCGAACTGATACTGCAAGCGCTGTATTCAGGCCTGCTGCAAGGCGGCTCCTACGCGCTGATTGCGCTCGGCCTGGCGCTGGTGTTCGGCGCCATGAAGATCATCAACCTCGCGCACGGCGAGCTGGTGCTGCTGGCCGCCTACATCGCCTACACGGTGGAATCGAAGGCGGGCCTGGGACCGGTGTTCGCCATTCCGGTGGCGCTGGTGCTGGTCAGCCTGGCGTCCGTGTGCGTGTACTGGACCGTCAAGCGCATCAATAAAGACCGCGAAATCAACTCGCTGATACTCACCTACGGCATCGGCATCATCCTCACCAACGCCATCCTCATCACCTGGAAGGCCGACATCCGCACCACCAGCTCCAGCTGGCTGCAGGAGGCGCTGGTCATCGGCCCGCTGTACAGCATGCGCAGCGAAGCCATTTTCTTCTGCGTCAGCCTGGCGCTGCTGGCGGCGCTGTGGTGGTGGCTCTCGCGCAGCTGGTACGGCCGCGCGCTGCGCGCCGTGGCCAGCAACCGCGACGCCGCCAAGCTGATGGGCATCAATCCCGGCAAGGTGGAACTGGTGTCCTTCATCATCGCCGGCATCCTGGCCGCGTTCGCGGGCGTGGCGCTGTTCAGCTACGGCGTCATCCAGCCGTCCTACGGCAGCGCGCTCACGGTCAAGGCCTTCATCATCACCGTGCTGGCCGGCGTGGGCTCGATACCCGGTGTGCTGCTGGGCGCCGTCCTGCTGGGCGTGTGCGAGGCGCTCACCGTCACGCTGGCCAGCTCCGCGCTGCAGGAACTGGCCGGCATGTCGCTGTTCCTGCTGGTGCTGTTCGTCATGCCCAACGGCCTGTTCGGCGCGGCCCGGAGGCGCGGATGAAGATCCACACCAGCGTGCTGTCCGCGCTCATCCTGGCCTACCTCGTGGTGCCGCTTACGCTGTCGGGCAACAACTACGTCATGAGCACCATCGTGGCCGCATTGGTAACCGGCGGCGTGGCGCTGTCGTGGGCGCTGCTGGGCAACCTGGGCGGCATGATCAGTTTCGGGCACTCGGCCTTTTTCGGCGTGGGCGCCTATGTGTCCGCGCTGTGCAGCATGCGGCTCGGCGTGCCGGTGCTGCCCGCCATGCTGCTGGGCGGCGCGGGCGCGGCGGCCGCCTCCATCGCCATGCTGCCGGTGCTGCGCCTGCGCGGCCCCTACTTCGCGCTGGCCATCCTGGCCTACGCCCACATCTTCCGCATCATCGCCACCGAATGGACTTCGGTCACGCGCGGCGCGGGTGGGCTGGCCAATATTCCCGGGCTGCCAACGCTGATGGGCTACGACTTCAGCGGCAAGGCCGGCGCCTACCTCATCATCCTCACCATCGTGGTGGTGTTCGCCTTCATCTACACCGCCATCCGCGCCAGCCACTACGGCCTGGCGCTGCGCGCCATGCACGACAGCGAGGACGCCACCCGCGTGGTGGGCGTCAACAGCACGCTGCTGAAAGCGGCCATGCTGGTGGTGTCCGCCTTCATGGCCGGCGTGGTGGGCGCCTTCAACGCGCACACCATCAACTTCCTAGAACCGGACTACGCCTTCAACGGCCTGTGGGTGACGCTGCCCATCGTGGCGGCGATTTTCGGCGGCTACCGCACCATTCCGGGGCCGATCGCGGGCGCGGTGTTCGTGTCGCTGGCGGACCAGCTGCTGTTCAAGGAACTGCTGCCCACCGGCCACCAGCTGGTGCTGGGCGTGCTGCTGGTGCTGATGATTATCCTCAGCCCCAACGGCCTGATGCCGCTGCTGCGCGGCTTTGGAAGGAGGCGCCGTGCTTGAACTGGACAAGCTCACGGTGCGCTTCGGCGGCCTCACGGCCGTCAACGCGGTCTCGCTGCGCATGGACGGCGGCGGCGTGCTGGGTCTCGTTGGACCCAACGGCGCGGGCAAAACCACGCTGTTCAACGCCATCTCCGGCCTGGTCAAGCCCACCGCCGGGGCGATCCGCTTCGAGGGCCGCGACGTGATGCGCGCACCCATGCACAAACGGGCGCGCCTGGGCATAGGCCGCACCTTCCAGATTCCACAGCCCATGCACGAGCTGACGGTGCGCGAAAACCTGGTGGTGGCGCAGCGCTTCGGCACCGGCAAGGTGGACATGGCGCGCATCGACGAGATACTGGACTTCACCAGCCTGGCAAGCAAGGCGCGGCGCGACGCCGCCACCAGCCTGGCGCTGACCGAGCTCAAGGCGCTGGAGGTGGCCAAGGCGCTGGCCACCAATCCCCGCCTGCTGCTGCTGGACGAAGTGCTGGCCGGGCTGGAAACCAGCGGCAAGCGGCGCTTCATGGGCATGCTCAAACAGATGCAGCAGCGCTTCGGCGTGGGCATCGTCATCATCGAGCACGATATCGAAACCATCAGCGGCCTGTGTCCGCGCGTGGCCGTGCTCAATTTCGGCGAGCTGATTGCCGACGGCACGCCGGACGAGGTGTTCCGCGATCCGGCCGTCATCAAGAGCTATACGGGCGCGGGGACGGGAGCCGGGGCTGGAGGAAGCCATGCTTGAGCTGAGCAATGTGCGCGCCGGCTACGGCGCCATCAACGTGCTGTGGGACGTGTCGCTGACCATGCAGCCGGGCCGGCTCACCGCCATCGTGGGCCAGAACGGCGCGGGCAAGACCACGCTGCTGCGCGCCATCATGGGCCTGCTGCCGCTCAAGCAGGGCGAGATCACCCTGCACGGCAAGCGCCTGGACGGCACGCCGACCTGGGACATGGCCGACCGTGGCCTGGCGATGGTACCCGAGGGCCGCATGGTGTTCCGCGACATGAGCGTGGCGGAGAACCTGATCGTGGGCGCTTTCAACAAGGCGCACCGCCCGCATGTGGAGGCGCGGCTGGAAGCCGCCTACGGCATGTTTCCACGCCTGCGCGAACGGCGCAAGCAGCTGGCCGGATCGCTGTCCGGTGGCGAGGCGCAGATGCTGGCGATGGCGCGCGGGCTGATGTCCGATCCGAAAATCCTGATCGTGGACGAGCCTTCGCTGGGCCTGGCGCCGGTGCTGGTGAACGAATTGTTCGAGATCCTGGCGCGGCTCAAGGCCGAAGGCCGCACCATCATCCTGGTCGAGCAGAACACCGAGCGCGCGCTGGCCATCGCCGACCATGTCTATCTGCTGCAAGGCGGGAAAGTGGCGCTGTCCGAGCCCGCCGCCAATGTCACGCTGGCGCGGCTGCACGAACTCTATTTCAAGCACTGACCCCGTCCAGCCGGGCGACCCGTAACGGCGGCGTGTGGTAAAACCATGCTTGCGCACTAAGGGAGTTTGCATGAGTACCGGAGATCACGATCCACGGCGCCAGGAGCGCCGCCATGAACGCCGCCACAGCGACCAGATGGGAACGCCGCGCTACCTGGACCCGGGCGACACGGTGTTCAGCCTGTGGGGCCGCATCATCATGGCGCGCTACCGGCGCATTGCGGCGGCGGCCACGCGCCACATCATCCAGCGTCCGCTGCACATCGGCGTCTCGGCCCGCATCTTCCATCCGGAGGCAGGCGCCAAGGGCCTGCGCAGCAAGAACCTGCAATACCTTGAGGAGTCCATCGCGCAGTGGGTCATGTCGCGCGACGTGCTGGTGTTCATGATACCGACCGTGAACACCGACGGCCTGCTGCATCCATCGAATATCCGCCTGCGCGACTACGCGCGCCACCTGGACGGCCTGGTGCTGCAAGGCGGCGCGGACGTGTCGCCGCAAAGCTATGCCGAAACGCCCACGCGGCCGGAATGGAGCGGCGACCGCGCGCGCGACATGTATGAGCTGGAGCTGCTGCATGAATTCGTGGAGGCGGGCAAGCCGGTGCTGGGCATTTGCCGGGGCTGCCAGCTGATCAACGTGGCCTTCGGCGGATCGCTGTACCAGGACATCGCCTCGGACGTGCCGGACGCCATGGCCCACGTGCACGACGACTACGACCGCCACCGGCACGAGATCGTTTTCCCCGAAGGCGCTTCGCTGGGCCGCATGCTGAAGATGCGCAGCGGCCAGGCGCTGGTCAACTCCATCCACCACCAGGCGGTGAAAAGCCTGGGCCGCGACATGACGGTGGAAGCGCGCTCGGTCCCGGACGGCATGGTGGAAGCCATCCGCTACACCAAGGCGCCGTTTGTGATGGGCTTGCAGTGGCATCCGGAGTTCCACCGCGCGGGCGGGGTGGAACTGCTGGACTGCACGCCCATACTGGACAACTTCCTGCGCGTGGCGCGCGAGACGCGCTTCTAAGACTTAGCCCCGGAAGCGGTTCACCGCCGCATCCACCACGCCTTCCACGCTGCCGCTTTCCCTGAACTGGTCGCGCAGGTACTGGGCGTCGCTGCCGGTATGGGTCACCTGCATCAGGTGCGCCAGGCCCGCGCTGCCGCCCAGCGCCTCCGCGTGCGGCTCCATCTTGCGCAGCGTGGTCAGGATGTCCTCGCGCAGCGACAGGCTTTCATAGGTCTTGGGATGCACAATGGTGCCGTCCAGCCCGAAACGGCAGGCCTGGAAGCGGTTGTAGTTGTAGACCAGGTAGTCATCCTCCTCCGGCGCCGCCTCGTGGCGCTCCAGCAGGTAGCGGCACAGCGCCTGCAGATACACCGCCAGCGCCGCCGCCCGCTCCACCGTCAGCGGCGTGTCGCACACGCGCAGCTCGATGGTGCCGAATTCCGGCTTGGGACGGATATCCCAGTAGAAGTCCTTCATGCTCTTGATAACGCCGGTGTGCTCCATCTTGGCGAAGTAGCCGTGCTCGAAGTCGTCCCAGCTCAAGGTGAACGGCGCGCGGCCGCTCATGGGGAAGGCGAACACGGAGTTCAGGCGCGCGGAGTTGAACAGCGTGTCGCCGCCCTGCACGAACGGCGACGAGGCCGACAGCGCGATAAAGTGCGGCACGTAGCGGCTCAGCGAATGCAGCAGGAACAGCGCGTCGTCGCCGCTGGCGCAGCCGATGTGCACGTGCTGGCCGAAAATGGTGAACTGCTTGGCCAGGTAGCCATACAACGCCGACACTTCCTTGAAGCGCGGCTTGGAGAAGATGCGCCGCTCCGACCATTTCTGGAAGGGGTGGGTGCCGCCGCCGCAGATGCCGATGTTGAGCTTCTCGCAGGCCTGCACCAGCGTGTCGCGGATCAGCTGCAGCTGCGCCACCATCTCGGTGTGGTTGGTGTGCACGTCGGTGTTAATCTCAATCATGCTCTCGGTGATCTCGGGCGTCACATTGCCTGGGAAGGGTTTGCGGTTCAGCAGGTGCAGCAGGTCGGGGCTGGACGCCGTGAGGTCGAAGTCCGCATGGCTGATCAGCTGCAGTTCCAGCTCCACGCCCATGGTGAGCGGCTGGGAATTTTTGAATTGTTCAAGCGCCATTTATGCGTCCTCCTCTTGCGGCGTTTCCTTGGCCCATACCAGCGCATACTGCGTGAAGATGGGGCCCAATACTTCCATGAGCAGCGTCATGGCGGCCAGCGCGGCCAGCTCGTCGACCAGCACGATGCCCATGCTCTTGGTCTGTTCCAGCAGCAGGATGACGAACACCGACATCGGCGCCAGCGCCACCCCGGTGAGCGCGCCCTTGCGCCAGGTCACACCGCCCGGGTGCGCGAACACGGCCACCGCCACGGTCTTGACGACAAAGCGCGCCAGCAGCAGCACGATGGCCAGGCCGGCGCCGGCCACCACGCGCTCCCAGTCCAGCGTGGTGACGGCGAACACGAACAGCAGCACCGTCAGCAGCTCGCCGATGGCGCCGAAATTGCGCTCGGTGCGGCTGAAGGAAATGCGCCGGTGGCGCGCCATCAGGCCGAAGGTCAGCGTGGCCAGCACCGGCGACAGGTTGGCCGCGTGCGTGATCGCCACCAGCAGCACCACGGCCAGCGCAAAGGCCACCGTGCCGTCGCGCTGCACGTGGCCGAGCTGGCGCAGCAGCGCGGGTATCACCACGCCGAACACGGCGCCCAGCACGGCCGAGGCCAGCAGCTCGATGGCGCTGTGCGAAATGGCCTGCCCCAGGCTGCCGGAGGTCTGGAACACCCACACCCCCACCACCACCTTGAAGACGAACACCGCCAGCACGCAGTTGATGGCGACCAGGTGCAGCACGCGTTCGGTGACCTGGCCCGCGCTGTTCTGTTCGTTAATCACGCGCAGCACGCCGGCGGGCGAGCTGGACATGGCCAGCGAGGCCAGCAGCAGCGAGGTCAGCGGCGGCATGCCGGACAGGTTGCCGATCACGTACACCACGCCGAAGGTGGCGGCCGATTCGGCCAGGCCGGTGACGGCGATCCACGGGTTCAGGCGCAGCCATTTGAGATTGATGCGGTAGCCGAATTCAAACAGGATGAGGCCGAAGGCCACGTTGGCGAGTATGGTGACGGGGCTGGAACTGTCGCTGGTGTACAGGTCCGGGAAAGCCTGGGCCACCGCGAAACCGACCAGGCCGTACACGCTGATGCGCGGTACGCCGGACCAGCGGTGCATGATTTCCCCCGCCAGCCAGGCCAGGGCGATTGCAATAGGCCAGGCCAGTTCGGCCGTGATAACTACTAAATCCGGCATAAATGTTTCCTCCAATGCAAAATCAGTACACAGTTTATTGCATTCCGTTAAATCGCGCCGCACCCGAGGCCGGGGTAGAATCATGGCCAGACCAATGCACGAGAAGGAATCCCCATGCTGGAACTCATTAGCGAACATGTTTGCTTCGGCGGCGTTCAGCGCTTTTACAAGCACGATAGCGCCATGATAGGCCTGCCCATGCGATTTTCCGTTTTCATTCCGGAACGCAAGGATGACGCGCCCCTGCCCGCGCTGTTCTACCTGGCGGGATTGACCTGCACTGAGGAAACTTTTCCCATCAAGGCCGGCGCCCAGCGCGTGGCGGCCGAGCTGGGCCTGGTGCTGGTCTCGCCGGACACCAGCCCGCGCGGCGCCGGCGTGCCCGGCGAGACGGATGCGTGGGACTTCGGCGCCGGCGCCGGTTTCTACATCGACGCCACGGAAGCGCCGTGGAGCAAACACTACCGCATGGAAAGCTATATCCACGAGCTGCGCGAGCTGGCGGTGCGTGAGCTGCCGGTGGACGCGGCGCGGCTGGGCATCTTCGGCCACTCCATGGGCGGCCACGGCGCGCTGACGCTGGCGCTGAAGCGGCCGGACGTGTTCCGTTCGGTGTCGGCTTTCGCGCCCATCGCCGCGCCGACCCGCTGCCCG
The DNA here is from genome assembly GCF_059419605.1 of Pseudoduganella sp. GW821-FHT05F09. Taxonomy (NCBI): domain Bacteria; kingdom Pseudomonadati; phylum Pseudomonadota; class Betaproteobacteria; order Burkholderiales; family Oxalobacteraceae; genus Pseudoduganella; species Pseudoduganella sp. GW821-FHT05F09. Next base: position 285,960 of record NZ_JBWKSD010000001.1, on the reverse strand, counting down.
TGGGGCAAGAAGGCCTTCGGCGGCTACCTGGGAGCGGACCAGGCCGCATGGCGCCGGCACGACGCCAGCGAACTGATGGCCGCAGCCAGCACGCCCTTCCCGCAAGGCATATTGATAGACCAGGGCCTGGGCGACAAGTTCCTGGCCGAGCAGCTGTATCCGGAAGCGTTCGAGGAAGCGTGCAAGCAGGCCGCGCAGCCGCTGCAACTGCGGCGGCATGCGGGCTATGACCACGGCTATTACTTCATTTCAAGCTTTATCGAGGATCATTTGCGCTTCCACGCGCGCAACCTGGCGGCTTGAAAACCTACAGCTTGATCTCGGTCCCCAGCCGCGCCAGGAACTGCCCCAGCCATTGCGGATGCGCCGGCCAGGCCGGCGCGGTGACGAAAATGCCGTCGGTCACGGCGCTGTCCACCGCGATATCCGCATATTCGGCGCCCGCCAGCTTCACCTCCGGCGCGCAAGCCGGGTAGGCGGAAATCCTGCGGCCCTTGATCACATCGGCCGCCGCCAGCAGCTGCGCGCCGTGGCACACCGCCGCGATCGGCTTGGACGCCTGCGCGAACTGCTGGATAATCTCCAGCACGCGCGGGTTCAAACGCAGGTATTCCGGCGCGCGCCCGCCCGCAATCACGAGCGCGTCGTAAGCGGCTACATTCACATCGTCGAAATTGGCGTTCAGGGCGAACTGGTGGCCCGGCTTCTCGGTGTAGGTCTGGTCGCCCTCGAAGTCATGGATTGCGGTCTTGACCTTCTCCCCGCTCTTTTTGCCCGGACACACGGCATGCACCGTGTGGCCCACCATTTGCAGTGCCTGGAACGGCACCATGGTTTCGTAGTCCTCGGCGAAATCGCCCGTCAATAACAGTATCTGCTTGGCTGCCACGGTCATCTCCCACTTGGTTGGAAAAGTACGACCTGGCCATGATAGCGTTATTTGACGGGCAATGCTGCCAACTTGCCTACTTTACTTGTGCAGCACCTTGCGGATGGTTTCCGCCAGGTCTTCCGCCACGAACTTGGCCACGTAGGCGTCCGCGCCCACGCCCTTGACGTGGTCCTCGTTGGTCTTGCCCGACAGCGAGGAATGGATCACGACAGGAATCTTGCTGAAACGGGCGTCCTGCTTGACCAGGCGGGTCAGCGTGAAGCCGTCCATTTCCGGCATTTCCAGGTCAGTCAGGATCAGCGACACGCGGTCCTCGACCGGGATGCCCTCGGCCTTGGCGCCGTCGGCGATATGCTGCAGGCGTTCCCAGGCTTCCTTGCCGGACTTGGTCATCACGAAGGGCGCGCCCATGGCGGTCAGGCCCTGCTCGATCAGACTGCGCGCCACCACCGAGTCGTCCGCCGCCAGGATGATGGTGCCCGCCTTGAGCGCCAGTTTCGGGCCTATGGTTTCCGGGTCCACGTCCTTGCCTTCGTTCGGCACCATCTTGCGCAAAATGGTTTCCACGTCCAGCACCTGCGCCAGGCGGGTGTTGTTCACGTCGCCGTCCAGGCGGGCGATGCTGGTGACCATGCCGCCGGCCGTGCTGCCTTCGGCGGACAGCACCTGGCCCCAGTCCAGGCGCACAATCTCGTCCACCGACTCCACCGCGAAGGCCTGCGTGGTGCGCGCGAATTCGGTCACCAGCATGATGTTCAGGCCGGTCTTCGGCGTTACGCCCACAATGCCGGGCAAATCCATGACGGAAATAATCTGGCCGCGCAGGTTGACCACGCCCAGCATATGGGGCGCGGAACCGGCCACCGCCGTCACTTCCGGCATGGCCACGATTTCGCGGATCTTGAAGACGTTGATGCCGTACAGTTCCGAATGCTCGCCGTTGGCGTCGGCGCCCAGGCGGAACAGCAGCAGTTCGAACTTGTTGGAGTTGGTGAGGTTGCTGCGTTCGTCAATTTCTTGTTGAACAGAATTCATAGGGATCGTCTCCATTGCAAGGTCTGCAATCAGTATAACGATATTGCCCTACACAACGAAACATTTCGCCCGCCGATGTTGCAATTGCGCCGGGATAAAAAAAAGGAAACCCGGAGGTTTCCTTTTTTCTGAATTCTGGAGCGGGAGAAGAGTCTCGAACTCTCGACCTCAACCTTGGCAAGGTTGCGCTCTACCAACTGAGCTACTCCCGCAGAAGGCAGCAGTATCGCAGGCTTGCGCCGCTCTGTCAATGCGCTGAAAATGCTGCATTTTTGCCAATGATGGTCTATATTTAGCTGAACTTTGAAAGGCCTTCAATGTTCCGCAAGCCACGCAGCCCGCTGTCCCGCACACGATTCAAGCATGGCGCCGCCGCCTTGAAGCAGGCCGACAAATCCACGTCCCACGCCACGCCGGTGGAACAGGCCCTCGCCATTATTGAGGGGCTGTGGCGCGTGCTGCTGGCGATACTGGTCAGCCCGGGCAGCCTGGACAGGAAAATCAACGGCGACACCCAAGTCCAGAAGACCACGCCCAAATACACCTTCCTGGTGCTGTCCACCTTTGTGGCAATCAAAGCGACCAAGATGTCGCTGACCATACTGATGCTGGCCATGCTGCCCTTTGTTCGGGGCTGCGAACCGGAAACCCAGCAGAAAATGGTCTTTCCCTCGATCGAAGCCGAGCTGATACTGCCAAAGCTGGAGGACATACTGCTGATGGGAGTTCCTTCGGTTCTCCTCGTCATCCTGTTCCTTCGGGTGTACGCCCGGATACTGAAATTCATTACCGCAAAACGGACCGCGTCACGCTTTTACAATGTCGCCTGCTATATCGCAGGCTGGCAATACCTTGCGTCCTCGGTCATCATCATCTGCACGCTGCGCCTGTTTGCCGACACGGAATCCGGCATAGGCTACACGCTGGAGGCTTTGCGCTGGGGCGGCATCGGCGCCCTGGCTTGGGGCACGCTGCTTTATACATGGACGCTCCTGAGCATAGAGAAACTGCCCCCTTGGCGCCGTTACTTGAAGAGAACGGCCAAGTTCGGGCTTATCCTTGCGAGTTCAGCCGTGCTGTCGGCACTCGTCCTTGTGGCCGGGCTGGCTACCGCAGTACCGCTGGCCATCCATGGCTCAAAGAAAGAGTTGATCAAGCCTTTGCTTCAAGTTACCTTGATCAAAACCGAGCGTGACGAGGATATGAACCAAACTTTGCGGTTCGTGCTCAGAAACCTGTCGGAAAACACCGTCTATCTCAGCGGCGGATCCGTACACTTCCTCTACGACCCCACCCAGCAAGCCAGCGATAAAATATCGTCCTGCGAAACCGGCATTCACAAAATAGGCGAAGTCGAAGAATGGCGTAACGCTGGCACCGCCGGCGTGTTACTGGAACCAAATAAAAACCACGTCATTACGGTCGTGGTGGCACCGGAGTCCACAGCCCCACCACAACACTGCCCCTTCGGCGACTGGCCCAACAATACCAAAGACATCCCGAAATTTATTTTTTATCTGCTACCCAAGGAGTATTTTCAATATCCGGCCCCTAAACATTATGCGGGACGTATCGGATTCAACTCATTGGTTTTGTCTGAAGAAGATCAGTTTCTGGAGGCTTTCATCATCAATCCTTCGCGATAAGGCACAGCCGCGCTTGCCGCTTATATAATGTGGCCTCGTAAAGAGAAGGACATGAATGGATGCAATAGAAACAGTCTTGGCCATGCTGCTGGCCGTGGTCGGCAGCGCCTATCTGGTGCGCCTGCTGCCCGTGGCCGTGCCGCTGCCGCTGATGCAGATCGCGCTCGGCTTCGTCGTTGCCGCGTTCTCGCGCCACGGCATTGCGCTCGACCCCGAATTCTTCTTCCTGCTGTTCCTGCCGCCGCTGCTGTTCCTGGACGGCTGGCGCATACCCAAAAGCGGCCTGCTGCGCGACCGCGGCGTGATCCTGCAACTGGCGCTGGGCCTGGTGGTGTTCACCGTGCTGGGCATGGGCCTGCTGATCCACTGGATGATACCGGCCATGCCGCTGCCGGTGGCCTTTGCGCTGGCCGCCATCATCTCCCCCACCGACCCGGTGGCCGTCTCCGCCATCGCCTCGCGCACGCCGATCCCGAAACGCCTGATGCACATCCTTGAAGGCGAATCACTGCTCAACGACGCCAGCGGCCTGGTGTGCTTCCGCTTCGCCGTGGCCGCCGCGCTGACCGGCACTTTTTCGCTCACCTCGGCCACGCTCACCTTCGTCTGGCTGGTGGCCGGCGGCATCGGCATGGGCGTGGGCGTCACGCTGCTGATCGCGCTGGCGCAGCGCTGGCTCACGCGCCACTTCGGCGAGCCGTCCGGCTCCCCCATCCTGGTCAACCTGCTGATGCCTTTCGGCGCCTATCTGCTGGCCGAGCACCTGAACGCGTCCGGCATCCTGGCGGCGGTGGCGGCCGGCGTCACCATGAGCTATGTGGAACTGGGCGGCCACGCGCTGGCCGCCACCCGCATCCAGCGCTCGGCCGTATGGGACACCGTGCAGTTTTCGCTCAACGGCGTGATGTTCGTGCTGCTGGGCGAACAACTGCCCAGCATCCTGAAGGGCGCGCGCGCCTCGCTGGAGGCGGTGGGCCACGTCAACCCGTGGTGGCTGGTGCTGTACGCCTTCGCCATCACAATCGGCCTGATGGTGCTGCGCTTCGCCTGGGTGTGGACCGCGCTCAAGCTCACGCTGTTCCGCAAGAGCCGCATGGGCCACGACGCCGCGCCGCCGCACTGGCGCCTGCTGCTGGCGACCTCGCTGGCCGGCGCGCGCGGCGCCATTACGCTGGCCGGCGTGATGACGCTGCCGCTGGTCGTGCCCGGCGGCCAGCCCTTCCCCGCGCGCGACCTCACCATCTTCCTGGCCAGCGCGGTGATCCTGCTGTCGCTGCTGGCGGCCAGCGTGGGCCTGCCGCGCATCCTGAGCGGCGTGGATTTTCCGGAGGACTCGGAGGAAAGCCAGGAGGAAGACCGCGCGCGCGAGGTGGCGGCCAATGCCGCCATCGCCGCCATCGAACGGGCGCAGATCGAACTGATGTCCACCAGCGTGGACGCCGACCTCTATCCCCAGGCCGCCAGCCGCGTGATCGCGCTGTACCGGCACCGCCTGGTCGAGCACACCGAAGTGGAGCAGGCGCGCCAGTTCCGCAAGCTGGACATGGCGGAAAAGGCGCTGCGCATGGCGGCGCTGCACGCCGAACGCAAAGCCATCTTCAACCTGGCGCGGCACGACCACATCTCGGACGAAACCGCGCGCAAGCTGGTGCGCGAGATCGACCTGAGCGAAACCCGCTTCCGCTAAGCCATGCAGAACCGCCGCGCCACTATCGCCCTGTCCGCCGCCTGGCTGCTGTTCTGGAGCATGATGGTGCTCACCGCCGTGCAGGACGCGCTGCGCGACGGCGAACACGCGGTCTGGAAGCCCATCCTGTGGGAGTCCTCGTCGGCGGTGGTGGCCACCGTGCTGATGGTGCTGCAGCGCCGCCACACGCGGCGCTACGACCACCTGATGGCCGCGCCGCTGCGCTGGGCCGGCGTGCAGCTGCTGTGGGCGCCGGTGTACTGGCTGAGCTTTGTGCCGCTGGCCTTCGGCATCCGGCACGCCGTGTACGCGCTGGCCGGGCAGTCTTACCAACATGAGGCATGGCCGCAGGTGTTCCTGTACGAGGACATCAAGATCACCGTGTTCTTCGGCCTGTTCGTGCTGATCCAGTTTGGCCTGCTGTCCTACCGCGCGCTGCTGGAGGAACGCCTGCGCGCGGCCCAGGCCAACACGCTGCTGCGCCAGGCGCAATTGCAGCAGCTTACACAGCAGATGCAGCCGCACTTCCTGTTCAACGCCCTCAACACCATTTCGTCGCTGATGCATACCGACGTGGCGCGCGCCGACGCCACGCTGATGCAGCTGGCCGACGTGCTGCGCGCCACCTTGGACCACTCGGGCCAGCAGCAGGCGCCGCTGGCCACCGAACTGCGGCTGCTGCGCGGCTATGCGCACCTGATGAGCGAACGCTTTGAGGACAGGGTCAGCATCGCGTGGGACATCGACGAATCGCTGCTGGGCTGCCAGGTGCCGCTGATGAGCATGCAGCCGCTGCTGGAGAATGTGTTCAAGCACACGGTGGAGCAACGCCGCCAGCCCACGGCCATCACCATCAGCGCGCGACGCGACGGCGCGGATCTGCTGCTGCGCATCGCGGACGACAGCGGACGCCTGGCCGCACCATCCTCCGGCGCGGCCAGGAGCGGCATCGGCCTGCGCAATCTGCGCGAGCGGCTGGAAGTGCTGCACGGCGGCGCGGGCTCGCTGCGGCTGGCGCAGCTGGAACCGGCGGGCGTGAGCGCCGAAGTGAGGCTGCCATGCGCGTGCTGATCGTCGACGACGAGCGCCCCGCGCGCGACAAGCTGCGCCGCCTGCTGGCGCTGGAAGCGGACGTCAGCGCCATCGATGAGGCGCGCGACGGCGTGGAGGCGCTGGAACGCGCGGCCGCCTGCGCGCCGGACGCCATCTTCCTGGACATCCAGATGCCCGAGGTGGGCGGCTTCGACGTAGCCGCCTCGCTGCCATCGCCTGCGCCGCTGATCGTCTTCGTCACCGCCTACGACGAATACGCCATCCGCGCCTTCGACGCCAACGCCATCGACTACCTGCTCAAGCCTTACGACCAGGCCCGCCTGCAGCGCGCCCTGCAGCGCCTGCGCACGCGCCTGGCCATGGAGCGCACCGCCCCGGCCGCGGCGCCCGCCGAGATGGCAATGGCCATGCCGCCGGTGCGCCAGTTGCTGGTGCCCGAGCGCGGCGCCACGCGCATCGTCAAGGTGGAGGACATCAGCTGGATAGAAACGGCGGACAACTACGTCGTCCTGCACACGCCCGGCGGCCAGCCCCTGCTGCGCCAGACGCTGGCCGGGCTGCTGGAAAAGCTCGGCCCGGACTTCCTGCGCTGCCACCGGCGCGGCGCGGTGCGCCTGGCCGCCATCGCCGCCGTCGAGGTGGACGACAAAGGGGACGGCGAACTGCTGCTGCACGGCGGCGCCCGCGCCCCGCTCAGCCGCCAATACCGCCCCGCCCTGCTGGCCCGCCTCGCCGGCCCGGCCTGAATCCGCACCCGGCCCCCGGCTTGCCTCCGGCTGGCCCCAGGCTGCCCCCGCCTCGCCCCATTTCGCTGGCCCGCCGCGCGGCGCGGCCATAAGCTTGTCTTCATCGCAACCGCACCATGGAGACACCCATGCTGAACACCCGCCCAAGCCGACTGTATTTCCTCGACTGGATACGCATCTGCGCCTTCTTCCTGCTGATCCTGTACCACACCGGCATGTACTACGTGACCTGGGACTTCCATATCAAAAGCCCGTTCGCCAGCGACGCCATCGAGCCGCTGATGATGCTGTCCTCGCCGTGGCGCCTGGGCCTGCTGTTCCTGGTGTCCGGCGTGGCAGCCGCCTACCTGATGAAAAAACTCAGCACCGCCGCCTTCCTGCGCCAGCGCAGCGCGCGCCTGCTGCTGCCGCTGATCTTCGGCATGCTGGTGGTGGTGCCGCCCCAGTCCTATTGCGAAGTGGTGGAAAAGCTGGGCTACAGCGGCGGCTACCTGGACTTCATGAAGCTCTACCTGGCCCGCTACCACGGCTTCTGCAAGGAAGGCGCCTGCCTGGACCTGCCGACCTGGAACCATCTCTGGTTCGTCACCTACCTGTGGGTGTACACCTTGCTACTGGGCGCCATCGCCGCCGCCTTCGGCCCGCGCTTGCAGGCGCTGTCGGACCGGCTGTGCGCCGCGCTCGGCGGATGGAAACTGTTCGCCCTGCCCGTCGCCGTCCTGGCGCTGGCCCGCGTTACGCTGTTCAGCCATTACCCGTCCACGCACAACCTGGTGGTGGACTGGTACAACCACGCGCAGTATCTGCCGCTGTTCCTGCTGGGCGCCTTGCTCGGCATGCAACGCGAAAGCACCGTGTGGCAGCGCATGGAGGGGATGCGTTTTGTGTCGCTGGGCCTGGCCCTGGGCTGCTGGAGCACGCTGATGGCCTACTACGCGCTGACCGAGAACCTGAACCCGGCCGACATCATGCCGCTGATCCAGGCGCAGCGCGTGGTCTACGCCTTGCTGCAATGGAGCGCCATGCTGGCGGTGTTCGGCTTCGGCCACCGCCACCTGCAGTTCGACAGCGCCAAGCGCCGCTATCTGTCGCAGGCGGTGTTCCCGGTCTACATCGTGCACCAGACGCTGATTATCGTGTTCGCCCACCTGATGCAGCCGGCCCGCATGCAGCCGGCCAAGGAGGGATGGCTGCTGGTGCTGCTCACGCTCACGTTCAGCTTCGCCATCTTTGAAGCGGTGCGCAGGGTGCCGCTGCTGCGGGCCTGCTTCGGCATCCACGGCGCGCAGCAGCCTGGCCCGGACGCCGGACGCAGCGCCGTGGCGCAGCCTGCCACGGCCTAGTTCACCACCTTGACGAAGGTCAGCATATGCTGCGCCGGGCCGGGCAGGAAGGGCGTTGCCTTGCCGCTCACCCAGTCCGCGTGGCCCGCCAGGAAGTAAGGCGACAGCGGATGGCCGCTTTGCCCGCCCGGCATATTGAAGATGCCCTGCTCTTCCTTGCCCGGCGAGACCACCATGCGCTCGGACTGGCCGAACTTGCGGCCCGCCACGCGCGGCATGTGGCTGTCGCCCGGCATCTGGTCGGCCGGCGCGGACAGCCAGCGCCGCAGCGCGGGCGCCGCCGAGGCGATGGGATGGGCGATGTCCTGCGTGTTGCGCTCGCCCCAGGTGGCCTTGCCCAGCGGCTTGCCGTCCTTCGTCATGGCGGCCACGGTGCGGTCGATGGCGGCCAGCTGCAGCTCCTTCCAGCTGGCGTACTGCGGCGGCAGCCAGCCCGCCGGCTGCTCGTCCAGCAGGCGCGCCACCACCACCGGCCAGCGCGCGCTGGCCGCCGCCATGTCCGCCTTGTCGGCCAGCTTGCCCATCTCCGCGCTGGCGCCGCCGTACAGCAGTTCGTACATCGACCACATGAAGCCGCGCGCGATGCGGTAACCGGCCGAGTCCACGCTGGCGTGCCCGCTCCAGTTTTTGCTCAGCAGCTCGCGCGCCGCCGTGCGCTGCGCGCTGTTGGCGCCGCCGGCAGCAAGCGCCTGCTCGTCCAGCGCGGCCAGCGCGCGTTCGCGCCAGCCGGCCAGGAACAGTGCGCGGTCGTCCAGCCCCACGCTGTACACGCCCTTCTCATTCGTTTTGGCGCCCAGCGCCGCCACGCCGTCGCGCACCTGATGGGCGCGCGCGCCGAGGTCGAAGCCGCCGTCGCCCAGCTTGGCGGCGTCCGCGCCCATCAGCACGCGGCTGTTGGCGGTCGACAGCTGGCCGCTGGCCGGATTGCGCAGCACCGGATAGGCTTCCGGCGGCAGCAGCCCTTGCCAGCCGGCCGCCTGGGTCTCGCCCGCCAGCGGGAAGGTGGACCCCAGGCCGGGCTGCGCGCGGCGCGGCAGCGGGCCGGCGATGGTCCAGCCGATATTGCCCTTGCTGTCCCCCGCCACGAAATTCTGCGCCGGCAGGCCCGAGCGGTTGGCCACGGCCAGCGCGTCGTCCAGCGTGGTGGCCAGTTCCAATCGCCCTGCGGCAAGGCTGACCGCCTCCCTGGCGTGCGCCACCCAATGCACGGCGTAGCTGCGGCCCGCCACGTCGCGCACCGGTCCCAGCGAGGTCTCGCGCACGGTGAATTTTTCTGCGGCGGCGTCCTTGACGAGGATGGTCTCCTCATGCACCGCCGGGGTTTCCCAGCCGGCCGGCGTGCGCAGCTTGCCCGGCTGCGCGGGGTCGGTATCCAGCGTCACCAGGTCGGCGTAGTCGCCGTAGCTGTTGGTGAAGCCCCAGGCCACGTGGCCGTTGCTGCCCGCCACCACCAGCGGCACGCCGGGCAGCGTAACGCCAGCCACGCGGCGCGTGGCGCCGTGGCCGTCCGGCACCATCAGCACCGCGCGGTACCAGATGTGCGGCAGTTGCAGGCCGAGATGCATATCGTCCGCCACGATGGCGCCGCCGTCCTGGCTGCGGCTCCCGGCCACCGCCCAGTTGTTACTGCCCACCATGCCGCGCAGCTCGGCCGCGCCGCCGTCCGCACCGGGCAGGCCGGCCAGGCTGGCGATGCGGGCCGACTCCGCCGCAGCGGCCTTGCCCCACCATGCGGGAGCCTGCTCCGGGAAGGGCGCGTCCGGCGCGGGCACGGCGGCTGCGTCCAGCGGCGCATCCCATTGGGTGGACTCGGGCAGCAGCACCGCCAGTTGCTCCGGCGTGGCGTGCTCCTTCAGCCAGCCGCGCGCCAGCTCGCGCGCCTCCTGGCCGCCTTGCAGATCGAAATACATGGCCCAGATCACCAGCAGCGAGTCGGCCTCGCTCCACGGGCGCGGGCTGACGCGTATCAGCGCATATTCAAACGGCCGCGTGCCCAGGCTGTTCACGCCGTCGTTCACGCCCGCCGCGTAGCGCGCCAGCAGCGCGCGTTCGCCGGCAGGCATGGCTTGCAGCACCGCCTCGGCGCGCGCGCGGAAGCGGTGCAGGCGGTGCTCCTTGTCCACCGGCAGTGCGCGCGGCCCGAACAGCTCGGCCAGTTCGCCGGCCGCCACCCGGCGCAGCAGATCCATCTGGAAGTAGCGGTCCTGGGCGTGGGCGAAACCGGTGGCGTAGGCCACGTCGTTGCGGTCGGCGCCGCTGATGGTGGGAATGCCCTGGCCGTCGCGGGCCACGTTCACGGTGCCGCTCAGCGAGGGCACGGTGCGGCGGCCGTCGAGCTGCGCCAGGCTGCCGCGCAGGAAGAACCACAGGGCCAGGCCCAGCATGGCCAGCAACAGCAACAAGGTGAGCGCCACGCGCTTGATCCACTGCCCCAGTCCCGCTTTTCGCATACCCTGCCCCCATCATTAATCTCCCGGGAATATTGCCAGAAGTCCAACGCAAACGGGGTGACTAAATTGTAACGATGGTGGTAGAGTGGGCGCATTGCCCGAATGGATACCAGCCATGCTCGCAGCACCCACCCCGCCCAACGAAGCAGAGCGCATCGCCGCCTTGTACTCCCTGCTCATCCTCGACACGCCGCGTGAGGAACGATTCGACAAGATCGTTGAATTTGCCGCCATGGAGTTCGACGTGCCCATCGCGCTGATCTCGCTGCTCGACAGCGACCGGCAATGGTTCAAGTCCTTCGTCGGCCTGACGGCCTGCGAAACGGGACGCGACGTGTCTTTCTGCGGCCACGCCATCATGCGCGCCGAAATCATGGAAGTGCGGGACGCGGCGCAAGACCTGCGCTTCGCCGACAATCCGCTGGTGACCGGCCCGCCGCACATCCGCTTCTACGCCGGCGCCCCGCTGCTGCTGCCGAACGGCTACGCCCTCGGCACGCTGTGCCTGATCGACACCAAGCCGCGCCAGCTGGACGACGTGGAAATGGCCATCCTTTCCACGCTGCGCGGCCTGGTCATGCAGGAGCTGCAATCGCAGCGGGAGGCCAGCCATGCCTGAGCACAGCAAGGCGCGCCAGCCGGCCATGCTGCTGGTGGAACCGGAAACCATGCTGCGCCGGACCGTGGCGCTGACCGCGCGCTCGCTCGGCCTGGCCGACATCCACGAGGCGGCCAGCCCGGCGCTGGCACGGCAGATCCTGCGCCAGCAAAGCTTTTGCGGCGCCATCATCGCCATCAACAGCGGCGACGCCATCGACCTGGGGCTGCTGGACCAGATCCGCGAGGGCGACTCGGCCAGCCAGCGCAACATGCCCATCGCGGTGCTGGCGGAGAACTGCACCGGCGAACTGCTGGCCGCGCTGCGCGAGCGCGCCGTCACCCGCGTGATCGTCAAGCCCTTCCGCGCCCGCATCCTGCTCGACGCCTTCGGCGCGCTGGCGCCGCCGGCCTGAAAGCGGCCCTCAGCGCTGGCGCATCAGCGCCTGGTAGCGGAAGGCCTCGCGCACCGCGGCGCGCAGGCCTTCGTCGTCCCACGGCTTGGTGAAGAAGCGGTAGATCTCGCCGGTGTTGATGGCGCTGATGATCATCTCCAGTTCCGCATAGCCGGACAATATCATGCGTACCGTGTCCGGATACAGCAGCTTCACGCGGCGCAGGAACTCCGTGCCGTTCATCTCCGGCATGCGCTGGTCGCTGATCACCACCTGCACCGGATGCAGCGCCAGCAGGTCGAAGGCGGCGCGCGCCGACGGCGCTGTCAATATGGTGTAGCCGTCGCGCCGCAGCGTGCGCGTGAGCGCCGCCAGCACATGGGCCTCGTCGTCCACCAGCAGCACGGTGCGCTCGGCCGGATCGGCCACGCTGGCCGGCGGCAGGCGCCGGCCGCTTTCAAGCAGCGCGGTGAAGGCGTCGCTGTCGAGCGGGCGGCTGAAGTGGTAGCCCTGGATCTCGTCGCAGCCGCAGCCGCGCAGATAAGCCAGCTGCGCCTCGGTCTCCACCCCCTCGGCAATAATGCGGAAGCCCAGGCTGTGGCCCAGCGCGATCACCGAACGCACGATGGCGGACACATTGGGCTGGTCCAGCATGTCGCGCACGAAGGACTGGTCGATTTTCAGATAGCTCAGCGGCAGCAGCTTGAGCGAGGACAGGTTCGAATAGCCGGTGCCGAAATCGTCGATCGACAGCGCGATGCCCAGCGCCTTGAGCCGCGTCACCGTGGCCAGCACCTCGCCGAGGTTATGCATCATCATGCTCTCGGTCAGCTCCAGCTCCAGGTAGTGCGGGGCCAGGCCGGTGTCGCGCAGGGCGGCCACGATATCGTCGGCCAGGCCGGGATCGCGGAACTGGCGCGCCGAGACATTGACCGCCACCCGCAGCGGCGCCAGCCCGGCCTGCTGCCAGGCGCGCGCCTGCGCGCAGGCGGTGCGTATCACCCAGCGGCCTATCTCGACGATCTGCCCGGTGTCCTCCGCCACGCCGATGAAGCGGTCCGGCGACACCATGCCCATGCGCGGATGCGGCCAGCGCAGCAGCGCCTCCATGCCGCTCAGCTCCCCCGTCTCCAGGCTCACCTTGGGCTGGTAGTACAGCCGCAGTTCCTGGCGCGGCAGCGCGTAGCGCAGCTCCGTTTCGATGGCGGCCCGCTCGGCCACGCGCGCCTGCATGGCCGGCTCGTAGTACTGGGCCTGGTTGCGCCCCGTCTCCTTGGCCCGGTACATGGCGATGTCGGCATGCCGCAGCAGCATCTGGCCGTCGTCGCCGTCGGCCGGATAGGCGCTCACGCCCACGCTGCAGCTGATGGCCACCTCGGCCTCGCCCAGCGGCACCGGCGCGGCCACACTTTCCAGTACGCTCTGCAGCAGCGCCTGCGGCATCGCCCCTTCGGTGCCGCCCAGCAGGAGCAGCATGAACTCGTCGCCGCCCAGCCGCGCCACGGTGTCGCTGGCGCGCACGCAGGCGCGCAGGCGTCCCGCCACCACGCGCAGCAGCTCGTCGCCGGCCTGGTGGCCCAGGCTGTCGTTGACCAGTTTGAAATTGTCCAGGTCAATAAACACCACCCACACCGCATGGCCGTAGCGGCGCGCGTAGCTCAGGGCCTGTTCCAGCCGGTCGCTGAACAGATGGCGGTTCGGCAGCCCGGTGAGCGCGTCGTGGTTGGCCTGGTGCTCGAGCTGCGCCTGGTAGTCCATCACCGCCGTCATATCGGTCAGCACGCAAACATGGTGGCTCACTTCGCCCTCGCCGCGCACCGGCGCCACGTGCAGCTGGCTCCAGTACGGCGTGCCGTCGCGGTGCCGGCATTGCAGCAATCGGGTGACGTCGGCGTTTGCCTCCAGCGCCCCTTCGGCGCCGCCATCGCAGTCCAGCAGCGGCTCCAGGCGCTGGCCGGCCAGGGTTTCCGGCGCATAGCCCGTCAGCTGGCCGAAGGCCTTGTTGGCGTATTCGATCTCGCTGCCGCCAGCGCTTTGCGCGGTGATCACGATGGCGCTCACGCTGGCGTCCAGCGCCCGCCCCCGCAGCGCCAGCGTCTGTTCCACCTGCTTGCGCTGGCTGATGTCTTCTATGGTCCCCAGCACGCCGATGATGTGGCCCTGGGCGTCGTGCAGCGGCAGCTTGTTGATCAGGAACCAGTGCAGGGTGCCGTCGGCGAACAGCATGCGGTCTTCCTGGTTGAGATTGGGCTGGCCGGTGTCGATGATGGCGCGGTCGTCCGCCACGATGCGCCCGGTGTTGGCGGCCCAGGGGAAATCGCTGTCGCGCTTGCCCACCACGCCGGCCGGTCCGCCCGCGCCAGCAGCATCCGCAAAGGACTGGTTGCCGCCCCGGTACACCGAGTCCAGGTCCTTCCAGAAGATCTGGTGCGGAATGTGGTTGATGACCAGCTGCTGCATCTCCTGCGACGCGTGCAGCGCCTCTTCCATGTGCAGCTTGGCCGTCACATCGTGCGCGAACACCAGCCGCGCGGCGCGGCCCGCCAGCGTGAGCGAGTGGGAGGAAATGTCCACCGTGATGAGCGAGCCGTCCTTCCTGCGGTGCAGCCAGTAGCCCGCGCGCTGCGCGCCCTTGCTGGGCGTGGCGGCCAGGTCGGCCGCCAGCCGCTCGTGCTCGTGCTCCGGGCGGATGTCCTTGATGGTCATGTCCAGGAATTCCGACTCGGTGTAGCCGTAGTGGTCGACGGCGGCGGCGTTCACCACCAGGAAACGCAGCGTCACCAGGTCATACGCCCAGATGGGATGGGGGTGGGCGTCGAACAGGCGCTTGAAGCGCAGCCGGGAACCGTAGGAATCGAACTCGCCCAGTTCATAATTGAGCAGCAGATAAGTCGCCTCGCCTTCCGCGGCGGCCGGCTGGTACTCGATCAGCAGCGACACCGGCTTGGCCTCGCCGTCCTTTTCCGCCAGCTCCAGTTCGCCGCGCCAGTAGCCCACGGCGCGCGCCGCCGGCAGCCCTTCGCTGCGCACGATGCTGCCGGCCCAGGGCGCATACAGCAGAGCGGCCTGCATGCCGGGCCGGGCATCCATCACTTGCAAGGTGGCGCAGCGGTTCAAGCCCAGGATGCGGCCTTGCGCATCCGCCAGCACCGCCATGTGGGGGCTGGCGCCGAACAGGCAGTCGAAGCCGGCCAGCCGCTCATCTTTGAAGGGCGGCGCTGGTTCAGTCAAATGGTGGTCTGTGCGCATCGGCGGGGCCATGCTTGTCCGGGTTTTTCCGATTCTAGCCCAAGCTTCCCGCGCGCGACGCGCACATGGCGTGCGCGCTACGCGGCGGGCCAGGCTCCGGTGCGCAATGAGGCCGGCGAGGCGCCGTTGTCCTGGGCAAACCAGCGCAGCGGCAGCGCATGCGCGCGCCGCACCAGGCGCTGCGGCGTAAAACGCCACAGCCGCTCGGCGCCATCGAAGGCCGCCAGATCGGCCGCCGCCTCGGCGCCGCCCAGCAGCGCGGCGGTGCCGCTCATCTGCAGCAGGCCGCCGCTGGCAAAGTCCACGAACACCAGCCCTGCCCTTCCGTTGAGCGCGATATTGCCCAGCGTGTTGAAGAACATATTGCCTTGAAAGTCGGGGATGGTCAGCGTGCCGTCCGCGTTCAAGCGAACGAAGCCGGGCTTGCCGCCACGGTGCGACACGTCCACCTGGCGCGCACCGCCCGCCACCTCGGCATACGTGGCGACGTAGAAGGAATCGGCCGCGCCTATCAGCGCGCGCGCCTCCCCGTCCAGCGCGCCCAGCTCCACCGGCGCGGCCTGCGGCTGCTCCACGAAAGCGTAGTCGCGCAGCTGGATGTATTGCGGGCAGTTGCCGAAGGACTGGCGCACCTCGACCTCGAAACCGTCCGCGCCGCTGCGGCGCAGCACACCGTTCATGCGGTTGCGGCGGCGCGTGTGCAGTTCTATGCCCAGCATGCCGACCGCATCGCCGTGCTCCAGCCCCGCCTCGGCGGGGTCTTGCGGCTCGCGCGGCAGCGCCGCCTGCAGGCGCTGCGGATCGGGCGAATGGAGAAAGCCGGGACGGCCCGCGCGCATCGTGGCCCAGGCGTCGCCGGCCGCGTCCACCGCGCCCAGCACCACGAACGGCAGCTGCCCGAAGAAGGTGCGGTGCTGCTCGGGCATAAAGCCGCGTATCACTTTGCGCCCCAGCTCGTCCATGCGTTCCGCCATGCCGACCGTGCGCTGCAGGGCCACTTCGCCTGCATGCCAGGGTGATGCCGAGGGTGCGTCCATGACGGTCTCCATGATGAGCTCCTTACGCGGCCAGGCCGACCGGGCTTGCAGCCATGGGCACGAAACCGGGCAGCGCTTCCACGCGGCGCAGCCAGGCGTTCACGTTCGCATAGCCGGACAGGTCCACGCTGCCTTCCGGCGCGCGGGCGATGTAGGCGTACAGCGCCACGTCCGCAATGGTGGGCGCGGCGGCCGGCGTGGCGATCCAGTCCTGGGCCGCGAGCTGCGCATCCATCAGGCCCAGGATGCGGTGTGCGCGCGCCACCATCTCGGCGGTGTCGCCGGTGCGCTTGAACAGCGCAGCAATACGCGCCGCAGCCGGACCGTAAGCGACTTCGCCAGCCGCCACCGACAACCAGCGCTGCACCGCCGCCGCCGAGCGGGCGTCTTCCGGCAGCCAGTCCGCGCGGCCTTCGCGCTTGGCCAGGTAGACCAGGATGGCGTTCGAATCGCTGACCACCACGCCGCCGTCGTCCAGCACCGGCAGCTGGCCAAAACTGTTCAGGGCCAGGAACTCCGGGGTTTTATGTTCGCCCTTGAGCAGGTCGACATCGACCACCTCGTGCTCCAGTCCCAGCAGGGACAGGAACAGGCGGGCGCGGTGCACATGGCCGGACAGCGGATGGGAATACAGTTTCATGGTGGCTTCCTCTTGTAATCGGTTGATCGAGATTCGATACCGCAGTGTGGATTGTTTCACCCACAAAGAGAACAGCCACAAAAATCAATTCAGCATTCCACTTCTCGGAATAACCTCGAACAGCAGGAATTGCGTGACCTGGTCCTTGCCGAAATTATCGTCGGAGACGATGAGCAGGCTGTCGTGGCCATTGGGGAGCTTGGGGCCGAAGCTCATGGCTTCCAGGTTGTCGAGCCGGATGCCGAGCGTGTTCAGGTCCAGCACCAGGCGCTTGGCGGCGGGCCGGACGCCGGCGCCGGCCAGCGCCGCCACGCCGCGCACGTCGGTGGCGCCGCCGCTGTCCATTTCGTACAGGCGGATATAGTTCTTGTAGGCGCCGGCGGCGTCCTGCACGGCGGAGCGCTCCAGCACCAGCAGCGCGCGCTGGTTCACGGCCAGTATTTCGGAGACGCCGTTGTCGGCGACCTTGCCGGGGCCGGGCGCCGCCGGAATGGCGTCCACCGGATAGGCGTACTGCTCCAGCATGCGGCCGTCGCGGTCCATGCGCGAGATGCGCACCAGGGCGCCGCTGGACGGCGTGGGCAGCGGACCGTCCTGATACAGGGGCGACTCCATCGCCACCCACATCGAACGGCCGTCCGGCGCGAAGCTCAGGCCCTCGAAAGCCAGGTTGTCGCGCGCGCCCTTCTCTTCCCTGGAGACGCGGAACATCTCCGGCAGCTGCGCGGCGCCGAGGTAGGCGCCGTCGCGCCGCATATGGCGCACGAAGGGATCGAAGCCGCGCTTGCGGTCCCCTTCGCTGGTGTACCACACGGTGCCGTCCAGCGGATCGATACGCAGCGCCTCGATGTCCGGCACGTCGCCGGCTTTGTTCAGATCGTACTGCTTGACGCTGGGGTAGTTGCTGCCGTCGGCCTGCTTGAACGTTGCCACGCCGGTGAGCGTAACGGCGCGGAAGGCGGCGCCGTCGTAGTCCAGCTGCGCGCTGTAGAAACGGGCCGGGCTCAGGGAACTGCGGTCGTCGCTGGCCAGCAGCCAGGCGCCGCTTGCAGGGTCGTAATCGACGCCGGACAGGCCGCCCACGACGGTGCCCTGGAAGTCCTGCCGGTGCGGAATGCGCTGCTCGCCGATCAGACGCAGGCTGGCCACGGTGCGTTCGGCCGCGCTGGCGGCGATGGGGGCGGACAGCAAGCTTGCCGCGCACAGCGCGGCGGCAAGGTATCGTTTCATGTGTGCGGAATCGTGGCGGGAAAGCCCGCCATTATGCCGTATGCAGCTTCTTGTGCATATTTCGCAGCGCCAGCCACACGCCTGCCACCACCACCGGCACCATCACGCCTATCACCACTTCCGGGTTGCCCACCAGGCCGAGCACCTTGGCGGCCTTGGTGGAATAGCCCACCAGGCCGACCACGTAATAGGAGATCGCCGCCACCGACAGGCCTTCAACCGCCTGCTGCAAGCGCAGCTGCTGCGCCGCGCGCGCGTTCATGGACTGCAGGATCTTGCGGTTCTGCTGTTCCTGGATGATGCCCACGCGCGTGCGCAGCAGGTCATTGGTGTTGGCCACGCGCCGCGCCAGCGCTTCCTGCCGCGCCGACAGCGCTTCGCAGGTGTTCATGGCCGGCGCCAGGCGGCGGTCCATGAATTCGCCCACGGTGGGGATGCCTTCGATGCGCGCCTCGCGCAATTCCTCGATGCGCGCGTTCACCAGCCGGAAATACGCTTTCGAGGCCGAGAAGCGGTAGCTGTTTTCCAGCGAGAGCTTTTCTATGCGCGCGGCCAGGCGCGTGATTTCGCCCAGCAGCGCCTGTTCGGTGGCGCCGTCCACGCTGCCGCCGTCGGCCTGCGCGGCGTCGGTCTGCACCATGGCGCCGGCCAGCTTCACCAGCTCCGATTCAATGGCGTTGAGCGCGGGCGCGGCCTGCTGCGCCTGCGGCAATCCCAGCAGCGCCATCATGCGGTAGGTCTCGATCTCGAGCACGCGCTGCACCAGGCGGCCGGCCTGCTGCGCGCGCATGCCCACGTCGCGGATGATGAAGCGGCTGAAACCGTCGGACTGGATGGCGAAGTCGGTATACAGTTCGCCGCCCTGCATCACCTGGCTGCCCGCCAGCGTATTGCCTTCGAAAATGCGCTGCAGCGTGTCCTGCGCGTCGCTCAGGCGCTCGCCGCGTTCCAGCGCCACGTGGGCGGCCACCATCAGGCGGCCTTGCAGCGACAGCAGCCATTCCTGCGGCAGGTGCGTGACGGGCATCTGCTCGAAAGCCTGCGCCCCCGCCACGTCCGGGGGCGGACGTCCGGCGAAGGTGTAGGTGGAAAACTCGGTATGGCATTCCCACTTCAGGCGGAAGCGGCCGAAGTCGTGGAAGAAGTATTTGGCGTCGCCGGCGGGGGACGACACGCCGAAGTGCTTGCACAGCGCGCCCAGCGTGGCGTGGTGGCTGTGGCCCACCGGTACGCCGGCGCCGTTGTCGGCGGCGCGGTAGACGGCGAAGTGCGATATCAGTTCCGGCGCTTCCAGTTTCAGGAAGGGACGCGAGTGGATTTCGGCCGCAAGCGGCACGCGCAGCGAATGGTTAAGACTGGAAAACACAATACTCATGCGGGGATTTCCTTGGCAGCGGTACGGACGGCGCGCAGCAGCAAATCGGCGCCGGGCGATAGCAGGTGGTCCTGCTGGCGGATAATGCCGAACGCGTCCATTTTACACGGCAAGTCTATCGGCAAGATGCTGAGGATATTCAGGTCGGCGTAGTAGCGCGCCACTTCCAGCGGCATCACGTGCAGGAAATCGGTCTGCTGCAGCAGCGGCGCCACCAGCAGCATGGCGGTGGTGTCCACCACATTGGCCGGCGGCTCCAGGCTGGCGCGGCGGAACATCATGTCGCAGCGGTGGCGCAGGATGCTGCCGGGCGGCGGCAATATCCACGGGTGGCCGGCGATATCGGACAGCTGCAGGTTCTCCACCGCCATCAGCGGATGGCCGGGGCGGCACACGGCGCACGCCGGCTCCTCGGTCAGTTCCTCGTAGATCAGGCCCGAGCTGCCGTCCTTCTCCAGGATGCGGCCTATCATGAAGTCCAGGTTGCCGCGCTGTAGCATCTCCACCAGCACATTGCTCGGCTCCAGCTTGACGCCGATGCGCAGCAGCGGCGCCTGCTCCTTCACGCGCGCAATGGCCTTGGGCAGCAGCGACATGGCCGGCGTCATGATGACGCCCACCTCCACCTGCCCCGCCAGGCCGGCCTTGAGCGCCACCACGTCGTCATGCGCCAGCGACAGGCTGGTGAGCGCCATGCGCGCGTGGCGTATCATGGTTTCGCCGTAGATGGTGGGCTCCATGCCGCGCGGCAGGCGCTCGAACAGCCGCACGTCCAGCATCTCCTCCAGATCCTTGATCTGCTTGGACGCGGCGGGCTGCGTCATGTGCAGCGCTTCGGCTGCGCGGTGGATGTTGCGGTGTTCGTCCAGCGCTATCAGCAGCAGCAGCTGGCGGGTCTTCAGGCGGGCGCGTAAAAACCAGTTCGGGTTGAGGGTATCCATCCGCAAATCATATCACCTCGAAATCAGCCCTGGCAGCCGGGACTCGGATTGGCGGCCGGGCCTTCGTCGGTCTGCGGAATGAAGCGGATGGCGCCGTCCGGGTTGTAATGCAGCTCCTCGACGGCCGCCGAGCGGCGGAACTCGCCGCCGGTGGGCAGCTTGTCGTTGTGGTAGAAGATGTAGGACTTGCCGTTGTGCTCAATGATGGCGTGGTGGATGGTCTTCACCACCGCGTTCTTTTTCATGATCACGCCGCGGTAGGTCCACGGGCCGGTGGCGCTTGGGCCGGTGGAGTACGCGGTCTCCTCGGGGAATTCGCGCGACCAGGACAGGTAGTAGGTGCCCTTGTGCTTGTGCAGATAGGTCGCTTCCGTGAAGTGCGGCACGGCCACGGTGTGGATAGGGCCGTCGGCCTCTATCATGTTGCGCTTCAGCTTCACGTACTTCATCACCTGGTTGCCCCAGTACAGATAGGCCTGGCCGTCGTCGTCGATGAAGACGGCGGGGTCGATATCGTCCCAGCCGATGTCCGTTTCCTTGGTCATGTCGTTGGTGATGATGGCGCTGCCGCGCGCGTCCTTGAACGGGCCGGCCGGGTTGTCCGACACCGCCACGCCGATGGCCTTGCCCGGTATGGTGGCGTGCGCCACGGTGGAGTAGAAATAGTACTTGCCGTCGCGCTTGGTGATGTCGGCGGCCCAGGCGTCCTTCTTGGCCCAGGCGAAGGTCTGCACGTTCAGCGGCGAGCCGTGCGCCTTCCAGTTCTTCATGTCACAGCTGGAATAGACCAGCCATTCCTTCATCAGGTAGTCCTTGCCGTTTTCCTCGGCCTCGTCGCGCCCCACGTACAGGTAGACGCGGCCGTTGTCGCTCAGCGCGGCCGGGTCGGCGGTGAATTTATCCTTGAACAGCGGATTGCCCGCGTGCGCGGAAGCGGCTGCAACCACCGAAATGGCGCAGGCCAGCAGGGACTTCTTGAACATGGTGTCTCCGATTATTGATTATTCTTCGCGCCGATGGACATCAGGCGCTGGACTACGCAAAACACGAACAGCAGGCCGCCGATCACGATCTTGGTCCACCAGGAGCTGAGCGTGCCGTCGAAGGCGATCAGGGTCTGGATGGTGCCCAGTATCAGCACGCCGGACAGCGCGCCCGCGATGTAGCCGTAGCCGCCGCTGAGCAGCGTGCCGCCGATGACCACCGCCGCGATGGCGTCCAGCTCCGTGCCCTGCGCATGCAAGCCGTAGCCGGACAGCATGTAGAACGAGAACAGCACGCCGGCCAGCGCCGCGCACAAGCCGCTGAGCGCGTAGATCAGCACCTTGGTGCGGCCCACGGCCAGGCCCATCATCTGCGCCGACTGCTCGTTGCCGCCGATGGCGTACACCGCGCGGCCAAAGGCCGTGTAGTGCGCCGCGTAGATGGCAAGGCCCAGCAGCACCAGCGCGATCAGCGCGCCCGGCGAGATGAAGCCGCCCAGGAATTCCAGCTGCGTTTGCGACATGGCGACGAACAGCGGGTCTTCTATGGTGATGGACTCGATGCTGATCAGGTAGCACAGGCCGCGCGCCAGGAACATGCCGGCCAGCGTGACGATGAAGGCCTGCAGCTTGAAGTAGTGGATCAGCGCGCCCTGCGCCGCGCCGAACAGCGCGCCCAGCACCAGCACCAAGGCGATCACCGCCGCCGGCGGCCAGTGCGCGCTGCGCAGCAGCCAGGCCGAGATCATGGTGGCCAGCGCCAGCACGGAGCCGACCGACAGGTCGATGCCGCCGGACAGGATGACGAAGCTCATGCCGACCGCGATCACCAGCAGGAAGGCGTTATCGATCAGCAGGTTGAGAACCACCTGCAGCGACAGGAAGCCCGGGTAGGCGGCGCCGCCGGCGGCCAGCATGGCCAGCAGCAGGAACACCGTCACCAGGGAAGTGAAATACGGGGCGGACGCGAAGCCGCGCACTTGGGCCATCATGCTGCTTTCCTTTTCCACATCTGCTTGAATTCCGGCGACTGCGACAGGCAGACCAGGAACACCACCACCGACTTGACCACCATGTTCACTTCCGGCGGCACGCCGAGCGAGTAGATGGTGTAGGTCAGCGTCTGGATAATGAGCGCGCCTATCATGCTGCCCGCCAGGCTGAATTTGCCGCCCGCGAGCGAGGTGCCGCCCAGCGTGACGGCCAGGATGGCGTCCAGCTCCAGCAGCAGGCCGGCGTTGTTGGCGTCGGCCGATTTGATGTTGGAGCTGATCATCAGCCCCGCCATGCCGGCGCAGGCCGAGCAGAACACATAGACAAAGAAGATCAGCGCGGCGGTCTTCAGCCCGGCCAGGCGCGCGGCCACCGGGTTGATGCCGACGGCCTGGATGAACAGGCCCAGCGCGGTCTTGCGCATCAGCAGGGACCCCGCCAGCACCACCGCCGCCACCACGTACAGCGAGAACGGCAGGCCGAACAGGTAGCCGCTGCCGAGGAAGAAGAAGGGCTGGTAGTAGACGGTGACGATCTGGCCGTCCGTCAGCAGCTGGGCCAGGCCGCGCCCGGCCACCATCAGTATCAGCGTGGCGACGATGGGCTGCAGGCCGAGCGTGGAAACCAGCAGGCCGTTCCACGCGCCGCACAACAGGGCCGCGCCCATGGCGGCGCACAGCGCCCACAACATGGGCGTGTTGGCCTCGTAGACCGGCACGCCGTTGTGCATCACCATGGTGCCGCCGATCAGCATGGCGGCCACGGTGCCGGAGAGCGCCACCACGGCGCCCACCGAAATGTCGATGCCGCGCGTGGCGATCACCAGGGTCATGCCCAGCGCGGCCAGCATCAGCGGCGCAGCGCGGTTGACGATGTCGATCACGCTGCCGTACAAATGGCCGTCCTTCCATTCAAGGTGGAAGAAGCCGGGGATAAAGACCAGGTCCACCAGCAGCAGCGCGAACAGCGCGGCCAATGGCTTCATGAGTGGGTGCTGCAACAGCATGGCAAAACTTTCAGAGTTGTGGCCGCCGCGCGCCGGCGCGGCTTGTGGCACGGTTGCGTGAGGCGCGGTCATGCCACCTCCCCTGCGATGGCGTGCAGCACCGTGGTGTCATCCAGCTCGCCGCGCTGGTATTCGCCGCAGGCTTTGCGGTCGCGCATGACGATCATGCGGTCGCTCACGCGCAGCACTTCCGGCAGTTCGGACGAAATGAACAGGATGGACATGCCCTTGCGGCACAAGGCGGACACATAGTCCATGATCTCCTCCTTGGCGCGCACGTCGATGCCGCGCGTGGGCTCGTCCAGTATCATCAGCTTGGGCTCGGTGGCCAGCCAGCGCGCCAGCAGCACCTTCTGCTGGTTGCCGCCCGAGAGCGAACCGATAGGCGTCTCTATGCTGGCGGTCTTAATGCCCAGCCACTTCACGTAGTTGTTCGCCAGCTCCTGCTGGCGTTTCAGCGGAATCGCGCGCAGCATGCCGGCCTGCGCCTGCATGGCCAGGATCAGATTCTCGCGCACCGACAGCGACAGGATCGCGCCCTCGTGCTTGCGGTCCTCGGAACAGAAGCCGATGCCGGCGCCGATGGCGTCGCGCGGATTGGCGAACGGCGCCGCGCTGGCGCGGTCCCCGGCCGTGATGCCGCCGCTGTCCGCCTTGTCCGCGCCAAACAGCAGGCGCGCCAGCTCGGTGCGGCCGGAACCGAGCAGCCCGCACAGGCCGAGCAGCTCGCCCTTGCGGATGGAAATATCGGTCGGCAGCAGCGCGCCGCGGCGGCCCAGGGCGCGCGCTTCAAGCACCAGCGGCTGCGTTGGCGAATGCGCGGCCGGCTGCGCCGGCGCGGCGTCTTCGGCCACGGCGGCGGCGCGCTGCTCATCCGCAGGCGCGCCTATCATCTTGTTGACCAGTGCAATGCGCGACAGCTCGCTGCACAGGTACTCCCCTTCCCGCTCGCCGTTGCGCATGACGGTGATGCGGTCCGAAATCGCGTAGGTCTGGTCCAGGAAGTGCGTCACGAACAGGATCGCAATGCCCTGGCCGCGCAGGCGGCGCAGCACCGTGAACAGCAGCTGCACCTCGGCCTCGTCCAGGCTGGAAGTCGGCTCATCGAGGATCAGCACCTTCGCGTTCACGTTCAGCGCGCGCGAAATCGCCACCATCTGCTGGACCGCCAGCGAATAGTGGGACAGCGGCTTGGCCACGTCGATATCGATATCCATCAGCGCCAGCATGCGCGCCGCTTCGCGCTGCATGCCCTTCCAGTCGATCCGCCCCCACTTGCGCGGATAGCGGCCGATGAAAATATTCTCCGCCACGGACAGATTCGGGCACAGGTTCACCTCCTGGTACACGGTGCTGATGCCCAGCTCCTGCGCCTCCAGCGTGGACGAAGGCCGGATCGGCTTCCCCTCCAGCAGCATGGCGCCGCGCTCCGGCGTGTACACGCCGGTCAGCACCTTGATCAGCGTGGACTTGCCCGCGCCGTTTTGGCCCATCAGGGTATGCACCTCGCCCGGATACAGGCGCAGGCCCGCGTCGCTGAGCGCCTTCACGCCGGGGAACTCCTTGTGTATGCCGGTCAGCTCCAGGACCGGCGCAACGTCCGTCGCCGCCATCAGTACTTCCGGTTCGGGAATTCCTTGGCCGCCACTTCAGCCGGGAACACGCCCTCGTTCACCACGATGCGCTTCGGTACGGCCTTGCCGGCCTTGACGGCGGCGGCAGCTTCCATAAGCTGTGGTCCCAGCAGCGGGCTGCATTCCACGGTCACGTTCAGCTTCCCCGCGATCATCGCCTCGAACGCGCCCTTCACGCCGTCGATGGAGATGATGATGATGTCCTTGCCCGGTTTCAGGCCCGCTTCCTCGATGGCCTGGATGGCGCCGATGGCCATGTCGTCATTGTGCGCATACAGCACGTTGATGCTCTTGCCCTGCGCCTTCAGGAAAGCCTCCATCACCTCCTTGCCCTTGGCGCGGGTGAAGTCGCCGGTCTGGGTGCGCACCACTTTCAGCTTGGGATTACCCTTGATGATCTCCTCGAAGCCCGCCTTGCGATCGATGGCGGGCGCCGAGCCCACGGTGCCCTGCAGCTCAACGATATTGAGCGTGGCGGCGGGCGACTTCTTCGCGTACTCCACCAGCCAGCGGCCGGCCTTGCGGCCCTCCTCGACGAAATCGGAACCGATCAGTGTGACGTACAGGGTTGGATCGCTCACGTTGACCGAGCGGTCGGTCAGGATCACCGGAATCTTGGCGGCCTTCGCCTCGCGCAGCACCGTGTCCCAGCCCGACTCCACCACCGGCGAGAACGCGATGATGTCCACGCGCTGGGCGATGAAGGAGCGGATGGCTTTCACCTGGTTCTCCTGGCGCTGCTGCGCATCGGCGAACTTCAGCGTCACGCCGGCTTTCTTGGCGGCGTCCTTGACCGAAGCCGTGTTCGCGGTGCGCCATTCGCTTTCAGCGCCTACCTGCGAAAAACCGATCACCAGCGGCTTCTGCGCGAAGGCTGGTGCAGCCACGGTGGCCAAGCTGCCTGCGCATGCGGCAAGCGCCGCGCCAAGGATAGTCCTGCGAGTGAAATGCATGCTAAGTCTCCAATGATAGTTATGCGTCAATAGTAGGGGAAACCTCCATAGCCATCCAATACATTTTTTAGATGGATTGATATCGTTTTGCGTATCACTGAAGTTGCATAAATAGCTTGCTTGAAAAAGAAGTAAAGAATTCAGGGCTTCACTTTCAAAAACAGAGCATACTTCGTCCATTCCACTGCATCCACTTGTGGGATAGCGATTTGGTTGCGCGCAGTCAACACTATAATTTTTCGCGATGGACAAATCCGATGACGAACGTCAACTGCTGATCCTGTCCGTACTGTCCTTTAAGGAAGGCGCCAGCCACAGTGCGGTTGTCGCCCAGGTAGTGCGGGCGCTGCAGCAACTGGCCGTTCATTTTCGCCCCCTGATGGGCAGCAGCGGATTTTTCGCCTTGTATTTGCGCAGCGTGCATCTTAACCGGGCGCAGCACGCTTGCCTGGCGCCGCTCCCGACGATGGAACGAGATGACACCCACTTCACCGCCCTGCAGGCCAGCTTGTCATCGGCCGACACCGAGCAGGCGGCCCGCGCTGGCATTGCCGTTATAGAAACCCTGACCGGATTGCTGGCCGGCTTGATCGGGCTGCCGCTCACGATGCGCTTACTTACCACCGCCTGGGCCAATGCGTCCGAAGGAAACCCATTATGATTACCCCGACCAACCACGAGTATCTGGCCACAGGCGTGCCTGGCCTCGATACGCTGATGGGCGGTGGCCTGAGCGAGTACTCCTTCAACGTTATTGCGGGCTCGCCGGGGAGCGGCAAGACCACCCTGGCCCACCAGATCATGTTCGCGCTGGCCTCGGACAATTGCAAGGCGCTGTTTTTCACGGTATTGGGCGAGCCGCCGCTGAAAATGCTGCGCTACCAGCAGCGCTACAGTTTCTTTGACGTCAACAAGGTCGAGGCGAGCGTGCGCTACGTCAACCTGGCCGATGACTTGCGGGCCGGCGATTTCAGCGGCGTGCTGGCGCGCATCATGCAGGAAGTGGCCAGTTTCGATCCCCGCCTGGTGTTTGTGGACTCCTTCCGCTCCGTCATCCAGACCGCGCGCCAGGGCAACGAGGGCATTTCCGATCTGCAGCAGTTTGTGCAGGAACTGGGCACGGCCATGTCGAGCTGGCAGGCAACCACCTTCCTGATCGGCGAATACTCGTTCAACGAAATCGAAGCCCATCCCGTGATGACCGTGGCGGACGGCCTGATCTGCCTGGCCCAGCAGATGGAAGGCAACGCCGTGGTACGCAAAATACGCGTGGTGAAGATGCGCGGCCATGCCCACATGGGCGGCGCGCACACCTTCCGTATTACCGGCGACGGCCTGAAAGTCTATCCCCGCACTTTGCCGGCCGTGCCGCCGTCCTATTATGCCGCGCGCGAAAGCGGCAGCACGGCCCGGGTGAGCACCGGCATTGCCATGCTGGACGAACTGCTGCACGGCGGTCTGCCGCAGGGCCACGCGGCCCTGGTGGTCGGGCCTTCAGGCTCCGGCAAGACCATCCTGGCCACGGCCTTCCTCGAGGACGGCGCGCGGCAAGGCGGGCACGGCGTGCTGGCCAGCTTTGAAAAAATGCCGTCGCATTGCCGCAATCCGCGCCTGGCCGCCCTGATCGGCGCCGGCCAGGTCAGCGTGGTGGCCACCCGCTCGCTCGATTTGTCCATCGAAGACGTGCTGGACGACCTGATGCAGGAAATTGCCCGCACCGGCGCCACCCGCGTGGTCATCGATTCGCTGTCCGAACTGGGACTGTCCTTGGCGCCGGAGTTCGCGCAGGACTTCCGCGCCTCGATCTTCCGCGTCCTGACCACGCTGGCAGCGCTGGATGTGACGGTGCTCGTGACCATGGGCATGGAAGACCGCTTCACCGACATGCGCTTCAGCCTGAGCGACACCTCCTTCCTGGCGGACGCCATCATTGCCATGCGCTACGCCGAAATCGGCGGCCGCCTGCAAAAACTCATTTCCGTGGTCAAGGTGCGCGGCAGCGGCCATAGCACGGATCTGCGCAATTACTCCATCAGCGACCAGGGCATAGAAATCGGCGCCCAGCGTATGCCATTTGAAGGCCTGCTCTCGGGCCACCCCAGCGCCAGCCGAGCGGCACAGTAAGGCTGGACGGGCGGTGCCCGTTCTGGACCAGGAGATGTGATGGACGCAATTGAGGCACTACGGCAGTCCATCCGGACGCAGCTGGACCCCGCTCGCCGCAACGGCATAGCAGAGCAGGCCATCCGCCTGGCCGAGGCGGCGGCCAGGGAACTGGTCCCCTTCGTCGGCAACGCCGGCTTCTGCATTATTTTCAGCCGCAGCGTGCACCAGGCGCGCGGCCGCTATCCCTGGCTGCAACAGCGCAGTCCGCCCGTCAGCCCCGGCGACCTGATTGCGGCGCTGCGCGACAGCGTCGACGGTCGCGCCCCGATAGAAATTGCCTTTGCCGGCCGCCACGTGTTCCTGGGAATGATAGACAGCCTGGCCGTCCTGCTCGGCGAGCACATGACCAGCACCCTGCTGCATGCGGCGTGGAACGAGGGCGCCATCATGCCGTTGGCGCCGTCCCCCAGCCCGCCGGACGGCGCCCGCCGAGCCGAAAAGCGGGTCGAGGAACGCCGCGCCGGCGCCGGCTACGGCAGCCCCGGCGAACGGCCGGCGACGCGGCGCGCGCGCATAGGGCAAAAGCGCGCCGAGCAGCGCGCCATGCTGGACCAGCGTGTGCAGCGGCTGTGGCAGGTGAACGAGAAACTGGTGCAGTCCTGCTTCGAGGCCGAAGCCGGCAAGCTTACGGCGCAGCGGGCCAACGAACAGATGGGGCACCTTGCCTACCATGACTTCCTGACCGACCTGCCCAACCGCATGCTGCTGAACGACCGCATTGCGCAAGCGACCCTGCTTGCCGAGCGCGACGGCAGCAATTTCGCGCTGTTCTTCCTGGACCTGGACAATTTCAAGCACGTCAACGACGCCCTGGGGCACGGCACCGGCGACCGCCTGCTGCAGTCGATCGCGCATCGCCTGACCGCCTGCGTGCGCGCTTCCGACACCGTGAGCCGCCAGGGCGGCGACGAGTTCGTGCTGCTGGTTCCGGACGGCGCGCAGGCCGCCACCGCCAGCCAGCTGGCGGAAAAAATCCTGCAGGCGCTCGCCGCCCCCCACATGATACTGGGCCACGAGCTGTACATCACCTGCAGCATCGGCATCAGCCTGTGCCCGTTCGACGGGCTCGATACCGAGGCCTTGCTGAAAAATGCGGACACGGCCATGTACCAGGCCAAGAGCGCCGGGCGCAACAACTACCAGTTCTTCACGCCGGCCATGAATGCGCGCGCGGTCGAACGGCAGGCCATCGAATCGAGCTTGCGCCACGCCCTGCTGCGCGGCGAACTGGAACTCTACTATCAGCCCAAGGTGGACCTGCGGAGCGGACGCATCTCCGGCGCCGAGGCGCTGATACGCTGGAATCATCCGGAATGGGGCCTGCTCATGCCCGACCGCTTCATTCCCATCGCGGAGGAATTCGGCCTGATCGTCATGATGGGGCGCTGGGTGCTGCATACCGCGTGCATGCAAGCGCAGCAGTGGAAAAGCGAGCGCTCAACATGGGTGGACGTGGCGGTCAACGTCTCCATGCTGGAATTCTGCCACCCGGAATTCCTGTCCAATGTGCGCGAAGTGCTGGCCCTGTCCGGCTTGCCTGCGCGGCATTTGCAGCTCGAAATCACCGAAAGCGTGCTGATGAGGGACGCCGTCAGTTGCGCGGAAACCCTGCGGCAGCTCAAGCTCATGGGGGTGACGCTGGCGCTCGACGACTTCGGCACCGGCTATTCCAGCCTGAGCTATCTGAACTTTCTGCCCGTCGATGTGCTGAAAATAGACCGTTCCTTCGTGCACAGCATCAATAACGCCCGGGAGGGCGGCGTGCTGGCCGGAGCCGTCATCGCCATGGGGCAGAGCCTGGGAAAAACCATCGTGGCCGAAGGCGTGGAGCTGGAGTCCGAGCTGGCCTACCTGCAAACCATGCGCTGTGAAGCGGTGCAGGGATTTTTATTCAGCCACCCTTTGAAGGCGGAGCAATTCTCGAACTTGCTAAAGCGGGAGCAAGCGTCGATGGCGGCAATGAATTTTTCGAATTGGAAAGCATAAAACTGTTGAAAAGCAGTTCAGTGGCCGCCCTCTTCCTGCATGATCAATTCCGCCGCCGCGCAGTCTTTCTCATCAGATGAGCTTGTTTGCGCTACGGCTGCTGCCGGCGCAATATACTGGTGCCTCCTCACGAAACTGGCCGCCAGCGTGGAGGTTGCATGTCTCTTTTTCCATGCATTGAAATCGACCGCCGAAGAAAAATCTTCATTCGTCGCCAGCAAGATGGAGCGCAATTCAGCGCTGTGCTGGCGAGGGGATGGCTGGGTTTGCGCATACGCATTGGCCAAGCCGGTGATGCGGGTGATCAGTGTCATCGATGCGGCGATCTGCTGCTCGCATTCGGCGACGTTGCGCGCCAGGGCGCCGTTCATGGCCACCAGGCCGGTCAGGCAATCCGTTGCCGCGTCCAGGGCCAGATTCAGCAATTCAAGCTGCTCCGCAGCCGGCATGCCCTGCTTTTCAAGCGAGTTCGCTAATTTATCGGACATGAAATTCCCTATTGAGTGAGTAAACCAAGACAGCCAGATAATTTAACGCGCTTTCCGCGCCGGCATCTGCGCTGCATCTCACATTGGGCTGCCGATTCCTCCATATTTCCAGGCAAAAGCTGCAGACCAGGCCAGGCGGCGGCCTGTCCGGCTAAGCAGGCACGGCAGCCTCCACCGTGAACAGGTCGGTATGGCCAAACCCTTTCGTGTAGTCGAGCAGCGACACCACCTGCGGATCGATACGTAGAAACACGATGCCGCCCCACGGGTGGCCCTGCGTGCCGGACAGCACATGGCGGAACTGCGGATAGCGCTGCAGCAGGCGCCCCGACACCTCGGAGGTCAGCTCCTCGCCTTTCACAAAGCTGCCCAGCCCGCCCATCGACAGAGCCTGTATTTCGCTTCCCGGCCGGGCCGGTGGTGAAATGGTGAGCGACACCTTGTTGCAATACTGAATATTGTGCGCTTTCTGGCTGCCCAGGCCTATGGCTGCGTAAAGCGTCAATCCCTTGCTGGCGTAGTTCAGCGTGGTGGCCTGCGGATAGCCGTCCGGGCGCAGCGTGGCCAGGCTCATTTCCTGTCCGCGCGCCAGAATTTCCAGCGCCAGCCGAACGGCGTTGTCGTCCAATGTCTTCATCATTTCCCCCTCCCGGCGCGGTAGGCGCCGTGCAGCAGGACAGTGTGCGCCACATGCGCCCCGCCATGGCGCGCAGTTGCCAGCCAGTGCACGCCTAGACACGCGGCAGATCGGTAGCCTACAGACCAAGCACGGCCTCCATAACATGCTTTATCCAGTCCTTGAAACTCTTATACTTTGATTCACCTTTGCGGAGCCGATGCAGCAGCAACCAAGTCGCGTATGCGACGATGGTGGATGCAATTAGAATGCAAACGACCGAGATCAAAATATTGATCATTTAAAAGTATCCCAACTCAGAAAGGAAATTCCAAATTCCTTTAGATTTGACATAATCGATTGGCCCGCTCGCTTCACCAGGATCGTCATAGTGGACTCCACCAGGGGCTAGTCCCCACAGATTTTTCCACTTCGCTTGCTCCCACTTTTCACATTTAGACTCTTGCCATTGTTGCTGCGCACGCATCCACGCTGCCCGAGATGATTTTAAATTCCACGTGCCCCACCCAGCCAGAACAACCGGCGGTAACGCGCCAACTCCTGTTGTGGCAGCAGGTGATAATCCGAGGGCGATAGCGATTTTTATTCCCCCAGACGCCGCCGAGGCGCCTGCCACGATAGAGTTTCCGATGGCGCTAGCCATCTTTGCAGGATTGACAAGACCGGCGGGATCATTGTTGCTGGCAGGATTTCCATCGACGTAGACATAAGCGTTGATACCACCATCAAGACCAATAGGGTCACTCTGAAGATAACGGCCCAGTGCTGCATCATAGTATCGGTGCCAGTTGTACCATAGGCCCGTCTCCTTGTCGTAGTACTGCCCTGGGTAACCGATGTTCATATCCCCAATGGCGCTGGTCTCCACTTTGCGGTCGAACGCCGTGTTGGCGGCGCGCCAAACCTTTTTGGTCGTGGCGTCGAGCAGCGCCACGGGACGGCCGGTCCTGTCGTTGTGGCTGGCATAGATCACACCGTCGCGCTCGATGGCCAGCAGTTCGCCGCCCAGCCAGATGTAGTAGGTACGGCTGCTGCCGGTGTACTCGGCCACCAGCTCGCCATCCGGGCCGTACTGGAAGTGCGTGACGCTGCCGTTCGCCACTTTGACCGCGCGCTGGTTGAGCGCATTGTTGTAGTATGCCGCCTGGTTCGCTCCGGCCTGGGCTCCGTTCATGCGGAAGAACGCGTCATAGCTGTAGCTGCGGGATCCATTGTTGGCCGTTTCCCTGAACATGTTGCCTAGCGCATCGTATTCGAAGCGGCGCCACTGCCGATTGTCCAGCGTGTGCAATAAGTCCAGGCGGTTGCTGGTCGGGGAGATCACGCTGTGATACTCGATGCCGAAGTTGCGGTGCACGCCGCGGTTGCCGCTTTGGTCCCAAACGTAGGCCTGCACATTGGCCGCCGGGCCAGAATAGCCCAGCCGGTCATTGGCGTCGTATCCCATGTTCTCGCTCAACGTCGGATAGGCGGCGTCCGTGATCCGGTTCAGCGTGTCGGTAGCGTCGTAGCCGTAAGTCTGGTTCACCGCGTTGATGCTGTAGATTTTTTCGATGCGCCCATCGGTATCCAGGGTGTCCAGCCGTGGAATGCTGTTGTTGAAGCGCCAGCCGTAGCGCTTGCCGGTGGCGGGCTGGTACAGGAACTGGCTGGCCAGCACGCCCCAGGTTCCGCCCTTGCTGGTGCGGATGCGGCTCAGTTGGCCAACCGTGTTGTAGTCGAAGCCCAGCGACAAGCGGCTGCCGTCGTAGCCCATGCCGATCAGGCGTCCGGCCAAGTCATACGCCCATGCGGTCGTATGCAGCCCGCCATAAACGTTGCTGACTTTGCTCACCAGTTCTTCCGCGTCGTTGTAGCCGAAGTCGGTACTGCCGGTCGCGTTGGTGAATCTTGCCAGCTTCCCCATGGGGTCGTATGTATACGTTTCGGTAACGCCGCTGCGGCTGCGCGTGCGCAAGCGATCCAGTGCATCCAGGCTGTAGATGGTGGCTTCGCCTGTGCGCATTTCGCTTTTCAACCGGCCTGCGGCGTCGTAGCCATAGCTCACATTGCCGCCGTCGGGGCTGCTTACCGTCGCCACGTCGCCAAAGCCCGTGTAGCTGTAGTCGGTACGGATATTGCGCGGGTCGTAGAAATAGCGCAGCCGCCCTTCGTTGTCGTATTCCCACCGGCTCACGCCACCGTCCGGCGCGACGCGCCGCACGGGCCTGTCCTGGGCGTCGTATTCGAAGGTGGTGGCGCGGCCCAAGGCGTCCGCCTGGGTGGCCAGGTTGCCGTTGAGGTCGTAGCGGAATTCGGTCCGCTGCCCGTGGTTGCCCAGTACCGTGTAGGGCCGGCCCAGCGAGTCGAACACGGTGGTTTTGCTGAAGCGTCCTTCGGATTTCGCCACTGGCACATTCCCCGCCTCCGGAATATGGCGCTCGGCGCTCCAAGTCATGGTGTTGCTGGGCGCATCGAACACCGTGGTGGCGTAATTGCCGGCCGCGTCGCCGGTCCTGTCCATGCGGCCGCTGACGTTGTAGCGGTAGCGGTCGATGCGGCCGCTGGCATGGATGACGTCCGTCACCTGGCGGTCATGGTTGTAGCTGAATTTGGTAAACCGCTTGCCGCCGGCGAGTACCAGCGCGTGCTGGGTGAGATTGCCGTTCACGTGGTAGCCGAATTCTTCGACACGGTTTTTGAACGTGGTGTGGCGGCCCGGCTGCCCCATGCTGTTGTGGCTGGCCCAGCTTTCGGCGTAGCCCAGGGGATTGACGTGCCGCACCAGGTTGCCGCTGGTGTTGAACTCCAGCGTATCGGTCACATAGCCGTCCGGCAGCCAGCGCTGCTCCGTGCGCGTTGCCAGGATGTTGCTGGGGTGCCTGGTGTATGTATAGATGAGCTCGCGCCGGTTGCCGGTTTTCAGGTCGTCCCAGACTTCCGACTTCAGTTGCGATCCTTCGTATGTGTAGGTGACGCGCAGGTAGGCAACGCCGTTGGTGCCGCGCCATTCCGTTGTCTTGATATCGTTGCCTTCCCATGTGTATATCGTTGCCAGGGCATCGCTGGTACCAGCGGCGGTCGTGACGTCCGTCAGACGTCCGAACTCGTCGAAGGTGTAGTCGGTTTTGTTGCCTTCCCAGTCCAGCTGGTAGTCGATATAGCCGTTGGCGTCGTACACGGTTTTCGCGCTGGCGGCGGAGCAGGTGGCGGAGGGCGCGCGGGATACGGTGTCGATCTTCATCTCGCCCAGAACATTGATGAATGTGTAGTCGGTGGACTGGCCGCGCAGGTCCGTCACATTCGTCAAATTGGCGCCGTAGTTGAAAATTTCCTTTTCCTCTCCACTTGCCGGGCCGCTTTCTTTCGCGCGCCGGTCCGGATGATATGTATAGCTGCTGTAAGGCACGCTATTTATCACGATGCCAGTAACCAGCGTGGAATCGTCAGTGGCGGGGTTGCCTGGACCGCCGTAGGTGTACTCACGGATATCCTGCTGGCCAGCGGCGCCAGGCGCCGTCACCTTAGCCAGCATGTTGTTGCCGTCATATTCGTATGTCCAGACGGAGCCTGCCGGGTCTCGTACAGTCGCCACCAGTCCGTTTGCGCCATAGCCCAGCGTTAAACTCTTGCCTGCGGCGCTGGTGACCGTGATCAATCGGTTGCCCTGGTAGCCGAATGACAGCACCGCGCCAAAGCTGTCCACGATGCGCTGCAGATATCCGTCGTTGCTGTAAGCGTAGAGCGTCTTATCCCGTGTAAGCAGCCATTCGCCGTTGGCCCTGTGGGTCAGCGTCCCAGCTGATTGCGATTTGCGCACGGTGTAGTCGTAAAGCCGGAATCGTTCATCGTGAAATAGCTGGAGGCCATAGCTTTGTTGGACTCCCTCTGGATCGGTGATGATGACTGTGCGCGGAATGCAGCCACCGACTTGCAAGCGATAGCAATTGGCGGTGATGATATTCAGGCGGGGATAATCAATGCTGGACAGCCAGTGCGGCCCGAACAAGGTTCCTGATGCGTTTTGGCTTCGGTAAGTGCGGGCAAGACCGAGGCCGTAATCCCCCATTGCCTGGAAGTCTCGTTCAAACAGCAGTTTTTCACCCGTGGCGACGACCACAGGATTGCCAACTACAGGTGACGCGCCGTTTGGAGCTCCTGCTTTCGACTTATTACAGCCAATGTCGCCATGATTTGAGTTGTTATCGGACGGTGGCTTGGCGACGACCCTGGCACCGCCACCTTCAGCGCGTGCTACCCAATCGTAGCGCTCCCGGTTCCGGATAAGGTCGAGATAATCCAGCATTCCGGGGTCGAAAGTCGGGCGTCGGCCCACAATCTCGACCACCTGCATTGGCTGCTCGGGCGGCAGAGCGGTCTCCTCGGCCTGTGTGCTGTGCGGCAGGATGGCACTGGCGAGCGCCAGTGCCAACAGGAACATTTTCATTGCGTCCCCCATTGAAAATTGAATTAACCAAAAGTCAATGTAGGTAATTTAATCACTACCTCATCAGGCGCGCAGCTACTTTATTTTTTATTTTTTCTGAACTTTCTAGAGATGAGTCTGCTGTGGCGTAAGCCGGAATTAACGCAGCAGGCGCAGGCCGTACAGGCCGCCCGCCATGGAACCGGGGTGGGCGGCGAATTTGACGGTCAGCTTGCGCGGCTGGCCGGGCTGGCCGGCGGGGATGGCGAAGTCGCGGGTGTAGATTTCGTCGGCCGCGTCGCGGCCCAGCGTCACCGTTTCCAGCAGCTCGCCGTTGACCAGGATGTCGAACTTGCGGCCCGCGTCGGCTTTGGAGAAAGTCAGCCGCAAGGTCTTGGCCGCGCCTTCCTTGTCATTCAGCTCGTAGCTGAACCAGCCCTTCGCGTGGCGCCAGTGGCGACCCTTGTTCACGCCGGCGTCCGCGCCCTCGCCTTTGAAGAAGTGGTCCGACTCGGGCTGCTGCTCGCCGGGCGCCACCTGGTCCACGGTGATGGCGTCCAGCGCCAGGCGCTCGGACTCGGCGCGCGCGTTCGCGGCGCGCATCACGGCCAGGTTGGCGGGCGTGGTCTGCTGCCAGTACATCATATAGCGCGAGTCGTGCAGGCGGAAGAAGGGAATGAAGCGGATGCTCTCCGCACCCGGCCCCTGCACCAGCCCCGGCGCGCGGAAGGTGAGCGGCTGGCCCGGCACGGGCTTGAACTTGTCGAGGAAGGCCTTGCTGTCGCTGACGAATAGCGGCGCCGCCTCCAGCGGGCACACCGGCCCCTGCGCGATGTGGCCCATGCGCGAGTCGTCGGCGAAGTAGTTCAGCTTTTCGTTGGCGAATGGCTGCGTCTTCGCGGCCAGTACGATGGGGCCGTGCAGCACCGCGTAGTAGTTGGACTTGTCCGGCATCTGCTCCAGGCGGGTCTTCATCGGCAGCTGGATCTCCACCTTATCGCCCGCCTTCCACTCGCGCGCAATGGCGGCGTAGGAACCCGGCCCGGCGTCCACCTTCACGGCCTTGCCGTTGACGCGGATTTTCAGCGCGCCGGGGGCAACCCATTCCGGGTAGCGCACTTTCATGGTGAAGCGGCCGCCGGATTCCAGCGTGATGCTGGTGCGGTCTTCGTCCGGGAAGCGGGTCTCCTGGCGCAGCTGGATGCCCTTGTCCTTCCAGTTCAGCGTGGACGGGATGAACAGGTTCACGAACAGCGCGTCGCCTTCGTGCGCGTAAATGAATTCGCCGTATTTGGCGTGGCTCTCGATGCCGGAGCCCACGCAGCACCACATGCCCTTGTCCACCTGCGAATACACGCGGTAGTGGTTGGGCCGCATGGGCGTGAAGTAGACGAAGCCGCCGCTGTCCGGCCGCTGCGAGGACAGGATGTGGTTGTACAGCGCGCGCTCGTAATAGTCGCCGTAGCTGCCTTTCTGCTCGCCCTGGAACAGCAGCTCGGTGAGCTTGAGCATATTGTAGGTGTTGCAGGTCTCCGGACCTTCGGTCTCCTGCACCATGGAGCTGTAGTCCTTGTCGTCGTGAAAGTGCTCCTTGACGCTGTTGCCGCCTATGGCCACGGTGCGGTGCTCGCGCACGGTCTGCCAGAAGAACTGGGCGGCCTGCTGCCATTTCGGGTCGCCCGTCATGTCGCCGATGCGCTTGAAGCCGATCACTTTCGGAATCTGCGTGTTGGCGTGCAGGCCGGTGAGCTTGTCGCGCCCTTCTTCCAGCGGTTTCAGTATGGCCTGGTGCGAGAACTTGATGGCCAGCGCGAGGTATTTTTTATCGCCGGTCATCTCCGCCACCTGGGCGAAGACTTCGTTCATGCCGCCATGCTCGCTGCGCAGCATCTGCTGCATTTGCTCGGGCGTGAGGTGGGTGCTCAGCTCGAGCGCCCAGTCGGACAGGGACACCAGCATGGCCCTGGCGTCCGCATTGCCGCCCAGGCGCCAGGCGTCGTACAGGCCCGCGTAAACTTTGTGCAGGTTGTACCAGGGGACCCATTTGCCGTTGACGGAGAAGTTATCCGCCTGCAGCTTGCCTTGCGCGATGGCGTTCCACACGTCCTTGCCGCCGGGGATGCCGCCGATGTAGCCATTGGCGTTGGCTTCCTGACAGCGCTTCAGTTCAGCCACGAAGTAATTCAGGCGCTTGAGCACTTCGGGGTCGCCGGTGGAGGCGTACATCAGCGCCAGCGCGGACAGGTAGTGGCCGCCCAGGTGGCCGTCAAGGCCGCTGGACTCCCAGTTGCCGTAGCTGCCGTCCTTCTTCGGCAGGCCCGCTTCGCGCAGGAAGGGCGCGAGCAGCTTGTCCGGCTCCAGCTCGAGGATGTATTTCAGGTCGGTGTTCTGCGCGTCCAGGAAGGGGCTGGGCGACAGGCGCACGTCGGACAGGGGGAACAGCTCGGCCGCGTAGCCCGCCGGGGCCGCGAGCGCCAGTTGCAGCGCGAAGGCGATGGGGATCAGTTTCATGTCGTGGGACCGCTCACTGCAAATTGCTTTGGTAGCGGTTGAGGTCTTGCTGGTCCAGTACGGGCCAGGCGTCCTTGTCCCACTTCATTTCGAGTATCTTGAGCTTCTGCTTGTATTTGTCCGCCGTCTCGTAGGCGTGGGTGACGAAGTAGTCCTTGCCGTCCATACTGTAGGCGCTGTTGTGGCCTACGCCCTGCCAGTCCTTGTCCCCTGCGATGACCAGCGAACCGCCGCCGGCGGCCATGTCCTTGCCGCTCTTGTCCAGATAAGGCCCGGTCACTTCGCGCGCGCGGCCCACCACCACGTGGTAGGTGCTTTTCTCCTTCTGGCAGCACAGGCCCCAGGAGGCGAACAGGTAGTAATAGCCGTCCTTCCTGAAGATGAACGGCGCTTCGATTTCCGCAGGGCCGCCGGATTGGTCTGCCGTGAACGCAGGGCGTTCGCGGCGCGCGATGGTGCGCCACTCCTGCGGTTCCGCAAGCTTCGTTCGGTCGTCGTTCAGTTTCACCAGCTTCAAGCCGCCCCAGAAGGAACCGAAGGACATCCAGCCCGCGCCCTTGCCGTCTTCGATCACGTTGGGGTCGATGGCGTTCCAGAGATCGCGGCCGGGGACCGATTGCAGCACCATGCCCTGGTCTTCCCATTTGTAGTCCGGCGAGCGTGGGTCCAGCGTTTTATTGACGGTGACGCCTATGCCCGAGGTGATCTTGCCGAAACCGGACACCGAGTAGTACAGGTAGTACTTGCCCTTGTAGTGCTGCACGTCCGGCGCCCAGATATGGCCGTCGAAACTGGGCGCCGCCTGTTTGGCCCACGCGGGCTGGCCAGCAAAGACGCGGCCTTCCGGCTTCCAGTCCTTCATATTGGTGGAACTATAAAACGTGATGCCCGGCCCGGTGCTGAAAACGTAGTAGGTGTTGCCCTCCTTCGCCATCACCGGGTCGTGCACGCCCACCTGAGCCGCCTGGGCTGAAAATCCCAGGCTCGCCGCCGCTACTGCCCATGCTGCATACTTCATCGTCATTCCCATCAGGTTGCACTCAAGGCGCTGCGGGCCCGCACGGCCCGCAGCGCACTTCACAGCTTACTCGACGGCCACGACAACCACCGCCTTGGCCGGCAGCTTGACCTGCAGCTTGCCGCCGCTGGCCTTGGCTTCGAACGGCACCGGCTTCACCGCCTGCGGCTGGGCGAAGGTGTTGTGCGCGTCCATCGCGGCGGCGGTCAGCAGCTGGCCGCGCGCCACACCTGCCTGGGCGCCGGCGACGTTGATTTCCACCTCGGCCTGTTCCTTCGGATTGGTATTCACCAGCGCCAGGTAGACCTTGCCGTCCTTGCCGCGCGCGGCCGATGCGCTCACCTGCGGCACGCTCACGCTGCCAACGCTGTACTGGCCGTTGTTGGCGACGGTGACCGGCAACGAAGCCGCGTCCTGGAACGGCACGTACATGCGGTAAGCGTGGTAGGTCGGCGTCAGCAGCATCTTGTCCTTGTCGGTCAGGATCATGGCCTGCAGCACGTTCACCATCTGCGCGATATTCGTCATCTTCACGCGGTCCGCGTAGTTGTGGAAGATGTTGAAGTTCAGCGCCGCCACCACCGCGTCGCGCAGGGAGTTCTGCTGGTACAGGAAGCCGCTGGTGGTGCCCTTCTCCACGTCGTACCAGGTGCCCCATTCATCAACGTAGAAGCCCACTTTCTTGGACGGGTCGTTTTTATCCAGGATCTTCACGTTCTTCTGGATCAGCTCATCCATGCGCAGCGTGTTCTTCATGGTGGAGATCCACTGGTCCTCGGCAAAGCCGGTGGCCGCGCCCTTCACGTCCCACTTTCCGGTCGGGATGGTGTAGTAGTGGAAGCTGATCGCATCCATCTTGTGCTTCACATTGGCCGACAACGTCTCGGTCCATTTCGTGTCGTTGTCATTGCCGCCGCTGGCGATGAACTTCGGCATATTCTCCTTAGGCGCCTTCAGGAATTCAGCGGCGTTCTTGTAGAGGTTCGTGTAATGCTCGGGCGTCATCTGGCCGCCGCAGCCCCAGGCCTCATTGCCGACGGCGAAGTAAGCCACCTTGAAGGGCTTGTCGCGGCCGTTCTTGCGGCGCATTTCCGCCAGCGTGGACTTGGACGGCGACGTCATGTACTCCAGCCATTCCGCCATCTCCTGGTTGCTGCCCGTGCCCAGGTTGCCGTTCACATAAGCGTCCGCGCCCAGCAGCTCCACCAGGTCGAAGAACTCGTGCGTGCCGACCGCGTTGTTTTCCTCAACGCCGCCCCACATGGTGTTGACCTTGACCGGACGCTTGGCGCGCGGGCCGATGCCTTCGCGCCAGTGGTACTCGTCGGCGAAGCAGCCGCCCGGCCAGCGCACCAGCGGCACATGCAGCTCCTTCAGCGCGCCCAGCACGTCGTTGCGCCAGCCCTTGGTGTTCGGCTGCTTGGAATTCGGCCCCACCCACATGCCCTCGTAGATGCCGGTACCCAGGTGCTCGGCGAACTGGCCGTACACGTTCTTGTTGATGACCGGGCCAGGCTTGGCCGCGTCGATGGTGATGGTCACCTCGCCCGCGGCGAAAGCCGCGCCGCTCGCCAGGCTCATGGCCAGTATGGTTTTTTTAATCAGGTTCATCTCGTCTCCTTGGTTTTTTATTTGAATACTGCGACGAAGCCGCCGTGCGGCTTGATCGTGATCTTGCTTGCCTTGCCCGCCGCGAAGGCAGACTGGGTAAATTCGCGCTCGCCCGCGCCGTCCGTCAGCAGCACGCCTGCGCGCTTGCCGAGGAAGGACAGGTCCAGGTCCAGCGTCTTGTCCATGTCTTCCGAATTGATGCCCGCCACGTACCAGGCGTTGCCCGCCTTGCGCGCGATGACGGCGAACTTTCCGGGGAAGCCGGCCACGAAACGGCTGTCGTCCCAGCTGCGCGGCAAATCCTGAAGGAAGGCCTTTACATAAGGCGGCACCGTCGCCATGCCCTCGGGGACTTCGGCAAAGTGCTGGATACCCGACAGCAGCAGCACCGACTCCGCCAGTTCAAAGCCGTTGCGCGTGGCGCGCTTGATGTTGGGGATGTCCGCGAACACCATGGGCGTAAAGTCCATCGGATCGAACAGATTGCGCGTGAACGGCAGCATGGACATGTGGCGCACCACCGCGTCCTGGTCGCCCTGCGTGAAGGTGGTGAACTCCAGGCCCTTGATGGCCTCCGCCGTCATCAGGTTGGGATAGGTGCGCGACCAGCCGCGCGGCAGCGTCGCGCCGTGGAAGTTCACCAGCAGGCCGTAGTCGGCCGCGTCCTTCAGGATATCGATGTAGTAGGCGATCATGGACTTGCCGTCGCCGGCGAAGAAGTCCACCTTCACGCCCTTCACGCCCATCGCCTGCAGGCGATCGAACTCGGCGCGGCGCGCCTCGCGCGTCAGCAGCTTGCCCTTGGGTGAATATTCCGTCTGGTTCCAGGCGCCGGACGAGTTGTACCAGACCAGCACGCCCACCTTCTTCGTGGCCGCGTAGGCGGCCAGCTCCTGCACCTTCTCGTAGCCTATCTTGCGGTCCCAGTCCGCGTCGATCAGCGTGTAGTCCCACTTCATGTCCGCCGCGTAGTCGATGAACTTCTTCTGCACGTCATAGACGGTGTGGTCATCCTTCAGCAGCGCCCAGCTCCAGGACGCGTGGCCCGGCTGCGGCAGCGCGGTCGCCGTGGCGGCGCGGTGCGCGGCCGGTGCGGCCAGGTCGGTGCCCAGCGTGGAATTGACCAGCGTGGGCAGCGAGCCTATCGCCAGCACGCGCCACGGCGTGGCCAGCGTCCCCGCCGATTCCGCCAGCAGCGCGCCGCCGGTGAACACCTCCGGCTCGGCCGGGCCGCCGATGCGGTACACGCCATTGGGCGACTCGGCCTGCAGGCGGGACGCGTGGAAGCTGCCGTCCATATTCGCCTCGGTCAGCGCCACCCAGGTATCGCCGGTCTTGAACAGCGCGGGGAAGACCCAGCCCGACTTCATCGGCGACGGCGTGCCGACCGGGATGGCCATTTGATAATGCTCTTCGTAGGACGGATTGGTATTCTTCCAGCCCGTCTGCGCGACGGACATGGGCTGCAGCCAGGCTTGGGCCGACTTCGCGAAAGCAAAGCTCGTGCTCTCGCCGGTGAATTTCTTCAGCGGCAGCGACGGCTCGGCGACAAGGTAGCGGAACGCCACGCCGTCGTTGGACACGCGGAAGGCCACCTCCATGGTCTGCTTCTGCGCATTGCGCAGCGTGTAGACCTGCTCGTTCGCTGCGTAGCTGATGCTGCGGCGCTTACCCACCGCCATCTGATACTTGTCGGACACCGGCTTGGCGGCGGTCAAACCCGCCAGCACCAGGCCCTGCGTGAAATCCGCGCCCTCCAGGCTCAGGCCCAGCGCGGACGGCAGCAGCACCGGCTTGCCGTCGCGCGCAACAGCGTAAGTTACCCTGCCCTGCGCCACGCGGACGCTGACAACAAGGCGTCCATCCGGACTACTCAAGCCCGCGTGGGCAGACGGCGCAGCGGCGGCAACGGCGGCAGCCAGCACCAATCCCGGATTCAAACGTGAAATCATCATTCTTAGCTACGCCCGTCGCCAGACAAGCGCCCTCATTGTAAAGTCGGGGTTAGACCCAGCCGGCGTCGACGATGAATTCCTGGGAGGTGCACATGGCGCTGTCGTCGGCGGCCAGGAACAGGATCATGGAGGCGATGTGGCCGGGCATGAGCTTGCCGGGCAGGCATTGCATGCGCTTGATTTCGGCTTCGGCCGCGTCGTCCACCCACAGATCGATCTGGCGCTGGGTCATGACCCAGCCGGGGGTGACGGTGTTGACGCGGATGCCGTGCGGGCCGAGGTCGCGCGCGAGGCTGCGCGTCAGGCCAACCACGGCGGCCTTGGTGGTGGCGTACACCGGGTAGCCGGCGCCCTTGGCGTGCCAGGAAATCGAGCTGACGTTGATGATGGAGCCGCCGCCTTTGCGCTTCATGCCGGCCAGTACGGCCTGCGCGGTGAAGAACATGGGCCGCTGGTTGATGGCGATGCGCTCATTCCAGTAGTCCAGCGTGACGTTTTCGGCGTCGTGACGCTGGTCGTTGGCGGCGTTGTTGACCAGGACGTCGAAGTCGCCCAGCCTGGCGGCCAGTTCGG
Organism: Pseudoduganella sp. GW821-FHT05F09; assembly: GCF_059419605.1. NCBI lineage: Bacteria > Pseudomonadati > Pseudomonadota > Betaproteobacteria > Burkholderiales > Oxalobacteraceae > Pseudoduganella > Pseudoduganella sp. GW821-FHT05F09. Next base: position 242,725 of record NZ_JBWKSD010000001.1, on the reverse strand, counting down.
CCACCGTGGCTTGCAGCGCGGGGATGTCGGTGATGTCGCAGTGGCGGAATTCGGGCGCCGGATGGCCCGCCGCGGCGATGCGTTCGACCAGCGCTTCGCTGGCGTTCTTTGCGATGTCGACAAAGCCGACCAGCGCGCCCTGATCTGCGAAGGCCGTCACCAGCGCTTCGCCGATGCCGCTGCCGCCGCCTGTGATGAATACGCGCTTGCCGCGCAGGCTGCCGAATTTGGCAAGGTCTGTCATTTTGTCTCCTGCTTTGTTTTTATGGTGCTGCTGGCGGCGGGTTAGGGCCTTTGGGCCGTTGGCCCAACCCGCCCTATACGATTACGCTTTGCCCAGCACGCCGTCGCGGCGGCGCCAGATGGACAGGGGGTTCTCTTCGCGCAGTTCCGCCGGCAGCAGTTCTTGCGCGAGGTTCTGGTAGCACACGGGACGCAGGAAGCGGTTGATGGCGGCCGTGCCTACCGAGGTGCTGCGCCCGTCGGCCGTAGCCGGGAACGGGCCGCCGTGAACCATGGCGGTCGCCACTTCCACGCCCGTCGGCCAGCCGTTGGCCAGGATGCGGCCGACTTTGCGTTCCAGTACCGGCAGCAGCGCGTGCGCGTCGGCGTAGTCGCCTTCGTCGAGCTGCAGCGTGGCGGTCAGCTGGCCTTCGAGCTTCTCGGTGATGGCGCGCATTTCGGCCACGTCCTTGCAGGCGACCAGCAGCGAGGCGGGGCCGAATACTTCGTCGTGCAGCGCGTGGTCGCCGAGGAAGGACGCGGCGCTGGCTTTGAAGAAGGCGGGCGCGCCCTTGCCTGCCAGCTGCTCGCCTTTGGCCAGCGTGGCAACGCCGTCCTGGCCGGCCAGTTTGTCCACGCCGCGCTGGTAGTTGCCTGCGATGCCGGCGGTGAGCATGGGGGCCGGCGCGGTTGGCTGCAGCGCCGCCGTGGCGGCTTGGGCAAAGCGGTCGAGGTCCGGGCCGTCTATGGCGAACACCAGTCCGGGATTGGTGCAGAACTGCCCCACGCCCATCACCAGCGATGCCGCGAAGTCCAGGGCGATGCCTTCGGCGCGCGCGGCCAGCGCCTGCGGCAGCAGGTAGACGGGGTTGATGCTGCTCATCTCGGCGTACACGGGGATGGGCTGCGGACGCTGGGCGGCCACCGCCATCAGCGCCATGCCGCCGAAGCGCGAGCCGGTGAAACCTACCGCCTGGATGGCGGGATGCGCCACCAGCGTCTGGCCAAGGGCGTTGCCGGTGCCGGTCAGCAGCGAGAACACGCCTGCGGGCAGGCCGCACTCCGCCACCGCCTTGACGACGGCGCGGGCCACCAGTTCGGAAGTGCCGGGGTGGGCAAAGTGGGCTTTGAGCACCACCGGGCAGCCTGCGGCGAGCGCGGAGGCGGTGTCGCCGCCGGCCACCGAGAACGCGAGCGGGAAATTGCTGGCGGCGAAAACGGCTACCGGGCCGACCGGGATCAAACGCATGCGCAGGTCGGGACGCGGCGGCGTGCGTTCGGGCAGCGCGGTGTCGATGCGGGCGTCGCGCCAGGAGCCTTCGCGCAGCAGCGTTGCGAACAGCTTGAGCTGGTTGACGGTGCGGGCGCGCTCGCCTTCGAGGCGCACGCGGGCCAGGCCGGTTTCGGCCATGGCGCGTTCGATCAGATCATCGCCCAGGGCCATGATCTGCGCGGCTATCGCTTCGAGGAAGGTGGCGCGCCCGGCGTCGCTGGTGGCGCGGAAGGTGTCGAAGGCGGCGCCGGCCAGGCTGCAGGCCTGGCCGATCTGGTCCGCGTCCACGGTGTGGAAGGCGGGCTCGATGGCCGTGCCCAGGGCGGCGTCGTAGCCGTGGAATGCGTCGCCGTTGCCTTTGACCGCAACGCCGCCGATCAGCGATTCGCCGGTGAGTTTCATAGCGCGGTCACTTTCGTGTGGCTGGTTTCCACCACTTCCAGGCGGTTGCGCAGCGCGGGGCCGAAGGCCGGCGCTTCGATCTCGAAGCTTTCGCCGGGCTGCACGGTGATGTTGTCCGCTACGCTCAGCGTGGCGGTGCCGAAGAAGTGGATGTGCACGTCGCCGGCGCGCTTGAACAGGCCGTATTTGAAGTGGTGGTATTCCAGGTTGGCGATGGTGTGGGACATGTTCTCTTCGCCGCTGAAGAAGGCCTTCTCCCAGCGTACCTTGCCTTCCTTGTCCAGGATGCGCGAGGTGCCGGTGACGCTGGCCGGCAGTTCGCCCACCAGCAGGGCCGGTCCCAGGCCGCACACGCGCAGCTTGGAGTGGGCCAGGTAGAGGTAGTTCTGGCGCTCGGTCACGTGGTCCGAGAATTCGTTGCCGATAGCGTAGCCCAGGCGGTAGGGCTGGCCATCGTCGCCGATGATGTAGAGGCCTGCGATTTCAGGCTCTTCGCCGCCGTCCAGCGCGAAGTCCGGCATGACCAGGGGCTGGCCGCTGGCAGCCACGATGGAGCCGTCGCCCTTGTAGAACCATTCCGGCTGCACCCCTTTGGCGCCGGCGGCGGGCTTGCCGCCCTCCACGCCGAGGCGGAACATTTTCATGGAGTCGCTCAGGGCTTCGACGTCGCCGCCGATTTTCTTGTGCATGGAGTCGCGCGTGTCGGCGCTGCCCAGGTGGGTCAGGCCGGTGCCGGTGACATAGGCGTGGGCCGCGTCCTCGTGGTCCAGCGGCGTGAGCAGGCGGCCGCTGGCGGCCACGTCGGCATAGTCGTGGGTTTGCGCGCCGGCGTCGGCTTGCGCCAGTTCGGCCAGGCTTTTCTTCTGGCGGATGGCGGCTTGCGCCAGCGCGTAGGTGGTGGCGAAGCTTTCCAGTTCGCGGATGGCGCCCTGCTCCAGCAGGCCAACGCGGCGTTCGCCGTTTTCTTTTTTGAATTGAACGAGCAGCATGGATGTCTCCGAATTAATGCGAATGTTTGGGTACTGCCGAACCGCGGCTGCCGACCAGGAAGTCGAAGTCGCAGCCTTCGTCGGCCTGCAGCACGTGATTGATGTAGAGCTGCTGGTAGCCGGACTTGGCGCCCTCCACTTTCTGCTCGGCGCGCGCGGTCTGGCGCTGCGCCATTTCCTCGTCCGAGATTTCCAGGTTCAACAGGCCGCCCGCGCAGTCCAGCGTGATGTAGTCGCCGTCGCGCACGATGCCCAGCGGGCCGCCGGCCATCGCTTCCGGCGCCACGTGCAGCACCACGGTGCCGTAGGCGGTGCCGCTCATGCGGGCGTCCGAGATGCGCACCATGTCTTTCACGCCCGCTGCCAGCAGCTTGGGCGGCAGGCCCATATTGCCCACTTCGGCCATGCCGGGGTAGCCTTTCGGGCCGCAGTTCTTCATCACCAGGATATCGTCCGCGCTCACGTCCAGGTCCGGGTCCATGATGCGTTCTTTATAGTGCTCGAAGTTCTCGAACACCACGGCCTTGCCGCGATGCTGCATCAGGGCCGGCGTTGCGGCGGACGGCTTGAGCACCGCGCCGCGCGGGGCCAGGTTGCCGCGCAGGATGCAGATACCGCCGTCTTTCAGCAGCGGCTTGTCCAGCGGGCGTATCACCTCATCGTCGTAGATAGGCGCGTCGTTATTGTTTTCCCACAGCGTTTTGCCGTTGGCGGTCAGCGCGTCCTTGTGCGGCAGCATGCCGCCTTCGCCCATGCGGCGGATCACGCCCGGCAGGCCGCCGGCGTAGTAGAACTCCTCCATCAGGAAGCGGCCCGACGGCAGCAGGTCCACCACGGTGGGCTGGCCACGGCCGATGCGGGTCCAGTCTTCCAGCTCCAGGTCCACGCCGATGCGGCCGGCGATGGCTTTCAGGTGGATCACGGCATTGGTGGAACCGCCGATGGCGGCGTTCACGCGGATCGCGTTTTCGAACGCTTCCTTGGTCAGGATCTTGGACAGGCGCAGGTCTTCCCACACCATGTCCACGATGCGCATGCCGGACATATGGGCCAGCACGTAGCGGCGCGCGTCCACCGCAGGAATGGCGGCGTTGTGCGGCAAGGTGGTGCCCAGCGCTTCGGCCATGCAGGCCATCGTGGACGCTGTGCCCATGGTGTTGCAGGTGCCGGCGGAGCGCGAGTGGCCCGCTTCGGCAGCCAGGAATTTGTGCATGGAGATTTCGCCGGCCTTGACCTGCTCGTGCAGCTGCCACACGGCGGTGCCGGAGCCGATGCTCTTGCCGTCCAGCTTACCGTTCAGCATGGGGCCGCCGGAGACGACGATGGTGGGCACGTCCACGGAGGCGGCGCCCATCAGCAGCGCTGGCGTGGTCTTGTCGCAGCCGACCAGCAGCACCACGGCGTCCATGGGGTTGCCGCGGATGGATTCTTCCACGTCCATCGAAGCCAGGTTGCGGGTCAGCATGGCGGTTGGGCGCAGATTGGATTCGCCGTTCGAGAACACCGGGAACTCCACCGGGAAGCCGCCCGCCTCCAGGATGCCGCGCTTGACGTGTTCGGCCAGCTTGCGGAAATGGGCGTTGCACGGCGTGAGTTCGGACCAGGTGTTGCAGATGCCGATAATCGGCTTGCCCTGGAATTCGTGGTCTGGAATGCCCTGGTTCTTCATCCAGCTGCGGTACATGAAGCCGTTCTTGTCCTGCGTACCGAACCACTGCGCCGAGCGCAGCGCCACTTTTTTCTTCGTCTCCGACATGCAAAATCTCCTGTAATTTTTCGCACTGCAATAGTGGAATACTAAAGAAGGTATTGATGTCTTTCCAATGAATTAAAAATCGATATCGATACGAAAATTGATATCGCCTGTAAAAATTGCCTTACGCTTATAATCTGTACAACTCTAACATTCTTTCTCACGCCCATGAGCCTGCAATCCGTCCGCGCATTCTTCGCCGCCAGGCAGCTGGATCTGCCCATCATCGAGCTGGAAGTGAGCACCGCCACGGTGGCGCTGGCGGCCGAGGCGCACGGCGTGGAGCCGGGGCGCATCGCCAAGACGCTGTCTTTCCGGCTCGGCGACGGGCGCGCCATCCTGCTGGTGGCCAGCGGCGACGCGCGCATCGACAACCGCAAATTCAAGGACGCTTTCGGCAAGGGCCGCATGATGGACGCGGACGACGTGGTGCGCATGACCGGCCATCCGGTGGGCGGCGTGTGCCCCTTCGGCCTGGCCGAGCCGCTGCCGGTCTATCTCGACTCCTCGCTGCGCAAATATGACGAAGTGCTGCCGGCCGCCGGCGCGGTGCACAGCGCGGTGCGCATCAGCCCCGAGCAGATCGCCGCGCTGACCGAAGGCCAGTGGGTGGACGTGTGCCAGACGGCATAAACGACGCAGTTGCCGCACCGCTGTCCGAAGGGCAGCGGACGTGGAACGAGATCAAGCACGAAGTCGGCATGTTTGCGGACTTCGTGCGCAAACCGCACCGCACGCTGCGCGGCGAACGGAAATGGCTGAGCCGCTTCTTGCTGCTGTGGGGCTTGTGCCTGGCGGTGGCCATGCTGCAAATCCCGCTGGAGCTGGGCTTCGAGCAGTTTGCCCCGTCCATCAAATACGCGCTCACGACGGACACCCGCTTCATGGTCATGGCGGTGTTCATCGCGCCGGTGGTGGAGGAGCTCGCGTTCCGGGCCGGGCTGCGCAGCGCGCGCTACACCTTGTTCCTGGGGCCGGCGCTGTTCATCGTCACGCGCTCGGGCACTTGGTGGCTTGCGCTGGCGGCGACGGCCGCGATGGCGCTGATCGGGCTGATGGACTGGCTGTACCGCCGCCACCTGGCCCGTCCCGGCCTCGTCATGCGGCGCGGCCGCGCCTTCCTGCGGCGCTATCCGCTGGTGGTGTGGACCTACGCCGCCGCCTTCGCCATTATCCACATTGGCAATTTCGAGTATTCGCACAAGGCTGCCTTCCTGATGCCGCTGCTGCTGCTGCCGCAGCTGTTCTGCGGCCTGGTGTTCAGCTACCTCCGCATCCGGCACGGCCTGGCCTACGCCATGCTGCTGCACGCGGCCTACAACGCCAGCCTGTGCTCCGTCATGCTGCTGGGCTGAACTTCTTTAAGGGTAACGATGGACTACGAGATTATCGGCAAACTGATTTTCGGCCAGCAGCGGCTGAAGGCCGAACTGGCGCTATACAAACCATCCGGCGCCGAAACCGAAAGCGCGGAATGGGCCGCCATGCTGGCCGACGTGGAAGCGGCGGACCTGGCCATCGAGGCGCTGCAACAGCCGCAGGCGAACATCGGCATGGACGGGGCGGAGGCAGCGCTGGCGCACTCCGTCCGCGCGCGCACGGCGTTTGAAGGGCTGCGATGCTGATACTGAAAGTCATCATGGTGATATTCGTGGTGGCGGTCGGCATACCGTGCCAGCTGATCGACTACCGGCACCGCAGGAAGAACGCCTACGTGCCGGGCAGCGGATGGTCCTACTACGCGCGTTTGAAGCGCGAAGGCAGCTGGGAAGGCCGCTTCATGATGAACAGCGCCTACATGGGCATCGCGCTCATCCTGGCCGTGCTGGGCCTGCTGGCCGCCCACCTGTTCCGGGCATAAACGACAAGTTATTTTCCTCCGGCTGATTACATGAACGTCAAAAAACTCGCACTGACCATCGCGGCAATCGCGGCCAACTCCGCAAACGCAGCCGCCCCGTTCGACCAGCAACCCGCCTTCTCCAGGCCGCAGCAGATGATAGACATCGGCGGGCGCAAATTGAATCTGCATTGCAGCGGCAGCGGGCCGGTCACCGTGGTGTTCGACTCGCCCTCCACCGATGCCGGCTGGAGCTGGGTCGGGGTGCAGCCCGAGATCGCGAAACGCACGCGCGCCTGCGTGTACGACCGCGCGGGCCTGGGCTTCAGCGATCCGTCGCTGCGCGAGGGGGTGTCGGGCAACGCGGTGGAGGATCTGCACGCGCTGCTGGGCAAGGCGGGCATCGCGCCGCCGTATGTAATGGTGGGGAATTCGTATGGCGGCGCGAACGTGCAGCTATATGCTTACCGCTATCCGGCCGAGGTGAAGGGGCTGGTGCTGGTGGAACCGCAGCACGAGGACGAAACCAAGCGCCTGGACGCGGCCTCGCAAGGCAAGCTGAAACAGGTGTACGAGCAGCAAAATGAAATGGAGAAGGCCTGCGCCGCGCAGGCGGAGAAAGGCTTCAAGCCGGGCAGCGATGAACTGAAGAACTGCATCGGCGACGTGCCGGATGGCTTCGGACCGGAGCTGGCCAAGGCCTATCTGGGCGTGGTGTCGTCCGCCAAACACTGGCGCGCGGCGGTCTCGGAGGACTTCAATTTCGACAAGGGCGGCGACCAGCTGCGCGCGGCGCGGCGCAGTTTCGGGGACATGCCGGTGCTGGTGCTGACGCGCGGCGTAAGCCCGTTCGCGGTGCCCGGCAAGCCGCAGAGCGCCTTGAACAAGGCTTTCGAGAACGAGAACCGCAAGATGCACAAGGAAGTAGCGGCGCTGTCGAAACGCGGCAGCGAGCGCGTGGTTCCGGGCGCCGGCCACATTATCCAGGCCGACAAGCCGCAGGCCGTGGTAAAAGCCATCAACGAAGTACTGGACAAGGTCCGCTAACCGCACCGGGGTCCGCACCGGGGTCAGTTCTACCATCGCGTCACGAGCTCAGCCGCAATCCTGCTGAGGCTGTGACTCGATGGTAGAACTGACCCCGGTGTTTGACCCCGGTGTTTGAGCTCGTGACGCGATGGTAGAACTGACCCCGTGTTTGCGGTGGTTTAAGCGGCGCTGAAGCGGTACAGCGTTTCGGTGAAGTAGGTGTCGCCGGGGCGCAGGATGGTGCCGGGCCATTCGGGGTGGTTGGGCGAGTCGGGGTGGTGCTGGGGTTCGAGGCACAGGCCGGTGCGGTATGCGTAGCTGCGGCCTTTGCCTTGCAGGCTGCCGTCCAGGAAATTCCCGCTGTAGAACTGCAGGCCCGGCTCGCGGGTGTGCAGTTCCATCACGCGGCCCGATTGCGGGTCGCGCAGCGTGGCGGCCAGTTCGAGCTCGCCGTCCTGGCCGTTCAGCACCCAGTTGTGGTCGTAGCCCTTGCCGTTGGCCAGCTGGGCGTGCTGCGCGTTGATGCGCGAACCGACCGTTGCCACCGCGCGGAAGTCGAACGGGGTGCCGGCCACCGGCGCCAGCTCGCCCAGCGGGATCGATTTGCCGTCGATCGGCGTGTAGCGCTCGGCGTGGATCACAAGCTCGTGCCCGAGTATGTCGCCCTGCCCGGCCAGGTTGAAGTAGGCGTGCTGCGTGAGGTTGACCGGCGTGGCCTGGTCGGTCTGCGCCTGGTAGCGCACACTCAGTTCGTTGGCGTCGTTCAGCTCATACACCACTTCCACGCGCAGGTTGCCGGGGTAGCCCTGCTCGCCGTCGCGGCTCAGGTAGACCAGCTTCAGGCCGACCGAGTCCTGCCCCGCAAACGGCGCGGCGTTCCATACCTGCTTGTGGAAGCCCAGCGCGCCGCCGTGCAGGTGGTTTTCGCCGTCGTTCACTTCCAGCTGCACGGTGCGTCCGTCCAGCTCGAAGCGGCCATGCTTGATGCGGTTGCCGTAGCGGCCGATCAGGGCGCCGAAATACGGCACGTCGCCGCAGTATGGCGCCACACTGTCGAAGCCATGGGTGACGTCGGCCAGGCGGCCGTCGCGGTCGGCCACGTGCAGCTCGGTGATGATGCCGCCGTAGTTGGTGATCTTGACGGTCATGCCCTTGCGGTTGCTCAGCGTGTAGAGCTGGACGGCCACGCCGTCCGTGGTGGCGCCGAACGACGCTTCGGTGATCTTCAGTTCCATTATGCCTCCGATGCTTTGCCGAACAGCGGCATGCCTTGCGCATCCCAGCGCAGCGGCTTGACGTAGGTGTGGCGGTCCGGATTCCACAGGGGGTCGCCGACGATTTCGGTGTAGGTGCGCGCATGGTAGACCAGCTGCACTTCGCCGTCTTCGCCGTAGGTGAAGCTGTTGTGGCCCGGGCCGTAGACTTTGCCTTCATAGCAGGTTTGCAGCACCGGCTGCCGCAGCTTGGTCCACGCGGCCGGGTCCAGCGGGTCGGCGTTTTCGTCGGCCCAGAGCAGGCCCATGGCGTAGTTCTCGTCGGTGGCGCTGGCCGAGTAGCTGATGAAGATTTTGCCGTTGCGCTTCAGTACCGACGGGCCTTCGTTGACCCAGAAGCCGCGGATCTCCCAGTCGAATTCCGGCTTGCTCAGCATCACCGGCGGACCGCCCAGCTGCCACGGCGTTTTCATCGGGGCGATATACAGGTTGGAATTGCCTTCGATGGCGGCGTCCTTCTGCGCCCACAGGTAGTAGAGCTGGCCCTTGTGGGTGAAGGTGGTGGCGTCCAGGCAGAAGGTGTCGATGCCGGTGTCGATCTGGCCCATGAACTCCCACTCGCCAAGCAAGGGGTTGGCGTTCCGGTTGCGGATGGCGTACATGCGGTGCTGGAAGAGCTTGTGCTTGATCTCGCGGCTGGGCGCGGCGGCGAAGTAGACGTACCAGGCGCCGTCGTTGTAGTGCAGCTCGGGCGCCCATACCAGCTCGCTCCAGGCGCCGCTGTCCGGCTTGAACCAGACGTCCACTGTTTCGGCCGAGGCCAGGCCGGCGATGGTGGCGGCGCGGCGCAGTTCTATGCGGTCGTACTGCGGCACCGAGGCGGTGAAGTAGTAGTAGCCGTCGGTGTGCTTGTAAATATAGGGATCGGCGCGTTGCTCGATCAGGGGCTTGAGTGTTTCAGCCACGGTGCTCTCCAATTCTAAAAATTCAGTTTGCCACATATCCTTGCGATTTCATCTCGGCTTTCACTTCGGTGTAGTAGTCGTCGCTGATGCGGTATTTGAACATCAGCATGCCCATCAGGAAGTGGAAGAAGCCGGGGATAATCGACAGCATCAGCGCGATGCCGGTGAGCGCGAACGCGGTCTGCTCCTGGTTGGGCTGGTAGTTAAAGTAAGTCAGCAGCACGCCCACCAGCACGCCGGCGACGCCCATGCCGGCCTTCTGGCACACGGAGATGCCGCCGAAGGCGAAGCCGGACACGCGCTTGCCGGTCTTCACCTGGCCGTAGTCTATGGTCTCGGCGATGGCCGACCAGAACACCGGCGCGTGCAGGTCCACCACGAAGGACAGCAGGAAGTACAGCACGAAGGCCAGCATGATGTCGCCCGGCTTCACCAGCGCGTAGATCATGACGCTGATGACGGCCACGCCGATCTGGGTGTAGCGGAACAGCTTGACCTTGCAGTAGAACTTGGTGATCCAGGTGGAGGCGATCATGGACAGGATGGCCGCACCCACGCCGATGGACATGAAGGTGGACACCACGGCGGTGTTCCCGCCCAGGTAGTACTTGGCGTAGTAGATGGCCACGGAGCCGCGCAGCACATAGCCTATGGTGCCGGTCACGCAGACGCCGCACAGGATCAGCCACTGGTCGTTGCGCAGCAGGAGCTTCAATTGCACCCACAGCGACTGGCGTTCGACCACGTGGGTGACGCGCTCGGTGGTGGTGAAGAAGCAGAACAGGAACAGCGCCACGCCCATGGCGGCCATGACGGCCATGGCGGCCTGGTAGCCCACGGCCGGATTGCCGCTGCCCCAGCGTTCGGCCAGCACCGGCACCACGATGGTGACCAGGAAGCCGGCGATCTTGGCGAAGAACAGGCGGTAGCCGTTGGCCGACAGGCGTTCCTGCGGGTCGGCCGTCAGGCTGCTGGGCAGCGAGATGTAGGGAATGCCGACGCCCGCCGTCATCACGGTCATCAGGATGTAGGTGGAATAGGCCCACAGCAGCTTGGCGTCGTAGCCCCAGTCCGGCGTGGAGAACACGAAGAACACGCTGATGCCGTAGGGGACGGCGAGCAGCAGGAAGTACGGGCGGTAGCGCCCCCAGCGGCTGGTGTAGCGGTCGGTGATCTGGCCCATCACCAGGTCGGCGGCGGCGCCGACGAACTTCACCACCAGGAACAGCATCGCCAGGTCGGCCGTGTGCAGGCCGTAGATGTCGGTGTAGAAGAAGGTGATGATCAGCATCATGGACGAGATCACCACGTTCAGGGCCATGTCGCCGGCGCCGAAGCCGATTTTTTCCAGCGTCGATAATTTTTGGGTCTGCATAACTGGTCCGGTCGTAATACACATCAATTGCAAAAGCCGCCGGGCTGGGCCACGGCGGCTCATGGCGGGTCAGGCCATACAGGCGCTACACCGCCTTACATTTTCCAGCGCAGCGACAGGCCGACGGTGCGGTCGTAGCGGCGCACGTCGCGCGGGTTGGTCGGAATGCCGTGGTAGTCGTTATAGGTACGATCCAGCAGATTCTCCACATCCAGCGTGATGCCCATGTTGTCGTTGATCTTGTACGACAGCGACGCGTCGGCGGTCTTGATCGGGTCGACGATCAGGTCCAGGCCCAGGGCGCGGTAGTTGTACGTGTCCACGAAGCGGCTGCGCCAGTTGTAGGCCACGCGCGCCGACCAGGGGCCGCGCTCGTACAGGCCGACGATATTGTAGGCGTTCTTGGACATGCCCTGGAAGGGGTTGCGCTTGCCGTCCTCCATCAGATAGCCCTTCATATAGGTGTAGTTCGCCTCCAGGCCGAAGCCGCCCAGCCAGCCGGGCAGGAAGTCGTAGAACTGGCGGTAGCCCAGCTCGATGCCTTCCAGCTGGCCATCATTGACGTTGCGCGGACGGTCCATGCGGTAGGTCTTGCCGTCGATCTGTTCCAGGCTCAGGCGGCGGATCACGTAGTCTTCGAACTTGTGCTTGAAGACGGTGGCGGTCACGCTGCCGGTCGGCGCGAAGTACCATTCCAGCGCCGCGTCCATGTTCTTGCCGACGATGGGTTTCAGGTCGGGATTGCCGCCGTTGCCGTCGTACACGCCGGCCGAGTTGGGCGTGGCGCCCAGCGAAACGCCGGGATTGAAGTCACCGAAGGCCGCGCGCTGGACCGCCTTGCCGGCGGTGAAGCGGGCGATCAGGTCCTGGCGCAGCGTGGCTTTCAGGGTCATGTTCGGCAGCACGTCGGTGCTGGAGGTGTCGCGGTTCACCGCCACAGCCTTGCCGTTGATGTTGCTGAAGCCGTTCACATCCAGCTCGGTGCGCACCACGCGCACGCCGGCCGTGCCGTCGAACTGGATGCCGAAAGCGTCGAAGCCGAAGCGGGTCTTGCCGTAGAAGGCGGTGGTGTCCTCGCCATTGCGGTACAGCGAGTACGGATCGGGCGCGGTCTTGCCGTCGCGGCCAAACAGCTTGCGGATCTGGTCGATATTGGCGTGCTGGTAGCCGGCGCAGGCCACCAGCCACTGGTTCATGCCGTAGTCGTTGGCCAGCTGCATGGACGGGCACAGCAGGCCGGGCAGCGAGGATACGGAAGGCGGGTTGGCCAGCGCCGGCAGGAAGTTGTTGCTCTCATGCTGGTACGACGCCTTGCGCTGCGCCAGCCGCACGCCGCCGCTGAATTCGTGGAAGAAGCTGTCGATGCCGTTGTTGTAGACGGCGTCCGCGCGCCAGTCGTTCGACTGGCCGCCCGAGGCCTGCCAGTTGTCGATGAAGGCGCCCAGCCGGTAGTTGGCCGGGTTGCTCATGTCGTAGCCCGGATAGTTGAAGTAGGCGCCGCCGTTCACGTAGGTGCTGCCCACCATCTTGGTTGGGCTGGCCGTCATTTCCAGGATGGGGAACTCCTGCTTCCAGCGGCTGTTCACGCGCGAGAATTCGGTGGTCAGGCGCAGGTCGGGCGTGACGTCCCAGCGCGCGCCGATGGCGCCCTGGTGGCTTTCCGAGTCGTCCTGCGGGGCCTGGTTGGAGCTGAGCGCGAACAGGCCGTTCGGGTTGGTCGAGGTGACCGTGGCCACCTGCTTGGTGCCGGGGAAGAAGGTGTAGGTCGAGTTGGCGTTCCAGCCCACGCCGCCGAGGAAGAACTGGCGCTCCATGTCGTGGTCGATGCGGGTCGACCAGCCTTCGGCGTACAGCTCCAGCGCGCGCGACGGACGCCATTGCACGGCCCAGTTGGCCGACAGGCGCACGCGCTTGCCGAGCGCATTCACGTGGCCCAGGTCGATCGGGCCGGTGGCGGCGGGGTCGCCCGGCACCAGGTGCTCGGGCGGCGCGCTCCAGGTCACTTCGTCGTGGTAGTTGCCCTTCTGGTAGGACAGGCCGAGCAGCGCGCCCACGTCGCCGAAATCGGTCTTCCAGCGGTTGGAGATCATGCCGGACGCTTGCGGGTCGTTGGTCTTGGCTTTGTCGCGGTTTTCCACGCGCCCGGCCACGTTGGCGGTGAAGCCCTTGAAGTCGAACGGACGCGAGGTGCGCACGTCGATCACGCCGGCGGTGCCGCCTTCGACCATGTCCGCGCTCTGGGTTTTGTACACGTCCACGCGCTGCAGCATGGTGGTTGGAATATCGGCCAGGAACAGGCTGCGGCCATTGGAGGTGTAGATTTCACGGCCGTTGAGCAGCGTGACCAGGCCGGGCAGGCCGCGCACGATGATGGAGCTCGCTTCGCCGGACTCGCGCCGGATCTGCACGCCGGACACGCGGCCCAGCACTTCGGCCACGTTCTTGTCCGGGAATTTGCCGGCTTCTTCGGCCACGATGGTGTCGATCACTTCATCGGCATTGCGCTTGATGGTTTGCGCGCTCTGGGCCGCTTTGCGCACGCCGCTCACGGTCACCACGGAGCCGTTCACGCCGTCCTGCGCGGCCGGCGCGGCTTCCTGCGCCCACACCGAAGCAGTGCTCAGCAGGCCGGCCGCGAGCAGCGAGCCGACAGAAGCTTTCAAGATAAAAGTATAGGGCTGGGCCGCAATCGGGCCGATAGCGCGTTCCATAAGGTCTCCGTCTGTTTTAGTTTTATGAGCAGGCCCGTGAGCACTGCCGCTTAGGAGGCCATCTTATGGGGCCGAGCGAATACAATCCAATCAATTTTTAACCGTTTTCGATATCGTTTTTGGTATCAGGGACTGCAAGACTACAGAAGTATACTGGCTGCATGAGATTGACGCTGCTTGCCCTTGCCTTACTGCTGTGTGCCAACCAGGCCTGCGCCACCGAGCAGCAGGTGGAGGCTTACAACACCTATCTGTCCCCGCCTTTCGTGCGCGACGGCGGCGGCGGGCTGGCCGCCGAGCTGGTGGCACGCCTGAATGTGCAGCTGGCAGGCAAGTACCAGTTGCTGCTGGTGAACCTGCCGCGCCAGCGCCTGGTCCTGACCCATCTGCGCGACGCCCAGGCCTTCGACGGCGTGGGCCTGCTGCTGGCGCCCGCCTTTGTGGACAGCGTGGAGCAGCCGCGCTTCCTCTGGAGCCAGCCGGTGTTTCAAGATTACAACGTCCTGGTGTTCCACGCCGGCGCCGCGCCGCCGCAGCTCAGCGCGGGGGACGACCTGAAGGGCCTGCGCTTCGGCGGCGTGCTGGGCAACCGCTACGGCTATATCGAACGCCAGCTGGCGGCCGGCCAGATCACGCGCCAGGACACCAACGGCGAGCGCAGCAATCTGCTGAAACTCGCCGCCGGCCGTATCGATTTCACGCAGATGAACCGCCTGCTCTATGGCACCATGGCGGCCGAACCGGAGTTCGCAGGACATCTGGAAGCCGTGCCCGAGCCGGGCGTGGCGCCGTTCACGCGGCGCCTGTTTGTCGGCCCGCACCGCAAGGACTTGCTCGCCAGCCTGAATGCCGCCCTGGCCGCCCTGCCCTGCGACTTGCAGTGGCGCGCAGTGGCGGCCCGCTACGGCATCGCGCTGGAGCCGTGCAGGCCGCGCTAGCGGGCCGCCCGGGTCACGCTCGGGTTACGCTGCTGTCACGCTGTTGTCACCTGATCAATGTAGAGTCGCGCCGTTATCAACTGACGGAATCACTGCAATGACAAAGAACAAGGTATTGCTGGCAGCGCTGGCTGCGGCGGGTTTGGCCGGCTGTTCCAACAACGGGGACGCGCCGCCCGCCCCTGCGGCGCCGGCCTACGCCGAAGGCACCACCGTCACGCTGGCCCTGCTGGAGACCACCGACCTGCACACCAACGTCATGAGCTACAACTATTACTCGCTGTCCGAGGACACCTCGCTGGGCGTGGAACGCACCTCCACGCTGGTGCAGGCGGCGCGCGCCGAGTTCCCCAACAACATCCTGCTCGACAACGGCGACACCATACAGGGCACGCTGCTGGGCGACCTGCAGGCCGTCACCACGCCGGTGCCGTGCAGCGCCACGCTGGCCATCCACAAGGCCATGAACGCGATGAAGTTCGACGCGGGCGGCATGGGCAACCACGAATTCAACTACGGCCTGCCCTATCTGAGCCAGGTGACCAACACCGAATTCGGCGTGCCCGGCGTGAGCAAACCGGCCGGCAACTGCGGCGCCCCCGCCTTCCCGCTGGTGCTGACCAATGTGGACGGCGTGGCCAGCGGCAAGCCCATCTTCTCGCCTTACAGCCTGCTGGCGCGCGAATTCAAGGGCGCCGGCCCGGACGGCAAGCCTGTGAGCGTGAAGCTCAATATCGGCGTGATGAGCTTTGTGCCGCCGCAGATCCTGGAATGGGACCAGAAGAACCTGGCCGGCAAAGTGGCCGTGAACGGCGCGGTGGAAGCGGCGCGCAAATATGTGCCCGAGCTGCGCGGCAAAGGCGCCGACCTGGTGGTGGCGCTGTCGCACGGCGGCCTCGACGCCAGCACCTACAGCCCGAAAATGGAGAACGCCAGCTACCACCTGACCGCGCCCGGCATGGACATCGACGCGCTGATGATAGGCCACTCGCACCTGATCTTCCCGAAAGGGAAAGAGAGCGGCGCCGCCGCGCTGGACCCATCCTTCACCGCGCTGCCCGCCAGCGCCAATGTGGACGGCGTGAAGGGCTTCGTCAACGGCGTGCCCACGGTGATGGCGCAGAGCTGGGGACGCCGCCTGGGCATCATCAAGATGGACCTGGTCTACCAGGGCAACAAGTGGGTGGTCCAGCCGGGCAAGACCACGGTGGAGTCGCGCGGCTTCAAATACACCGACGGCGTGACCAATGTGAACGCCGACCCTGCCATCGCCGCGCAAGTGGCCAGCGAGCACGCCGCCACCATCGCCTACGCCAAGCAGCCGCTGGGCGTGAGCACGGACTTCCAGATGTCGGCCTACTTCGCGCTGGCCGGCGACGTGAGCGCCATCCAGCTGGTGAACCAGGCGCAGATCGACTACGTGAAGAACTTCATCGCCACCAGCACGGACGCCACGCTGGCCGGCTACAAGTCCATTCCCGTGATCTCATGCAGCGCGCCGTTCAAGGCCGGCCGCAACGGTCCTTCGGACTTCACCGACGTGGCGCCGGGCGCCAGCGCGGCAGCGCCGGTGGGCCTGCAGGTGCGCAATCCGGGCGACCTTTACCTGTACAGCAATAACAACCTGCAGGCGGTGAAGATCAAGGGTTCGGACCTGAAAGCCTGGCTGGAAACGGCGGCGCGCCAGTTCGGCCAGATCGACCCGGCCAAGACCGCCGAGCAGGACCTGGTGCCCAGCTACGGCACCATCTACAACTACGACGTGTTCTACGCCGAGAACAACGAGCTGAAGTACCAGATCGACGTGACCAAGCCGGGCGGCAGCCGCATCGTCGGCCTGACCTACAAAGGCAAGGCCGTGGCGGACGGGGACGACTTCATCGTGGCCACCAACGACTACCGCGCAGGCGGCGGCGGCGCGGTGCCCGGCATCGACGGCAGCAAGACCATCATCAAGTCGCCGGATGCCAACCAGACCGTGGTGAGCAACTACCTGCAGGCGCTGGGCAAGAGCAGCGGCAAGGTCACGCTGGCGGCCAACGGCAGCGCGCGCAGCTGGAGCTTCGTCAAGGTGGCGACGGCCGGTCCGGTGATCCTGCGCTCGGCGCCGGGCCACCTGGCGCAGGCCAGGGCCAGCGGCCTGGCGGGCGTGACGGCCGAAGGCGGCCTGGATGCCAGCGGCTTCGCCAAGTACACGGTGGACCTGAGCAAGTGAAACCCGCCATGAAAAGCACACATCTGCTGGCGGGTGCATCGGTGGTGCTGGCGGGCGCGGTGCTGGCGTGGAGCATGCACGGCGCCGCCGCGCCGGCGGCGGGGGCAAGCCGGTCGGCCGTCGGGCCGGACGCGCCGCCCTCCTCCGCGCAGATAGAGGCGGCGGCCATGTCGGCGGCGCAGACCGGCAGTCCCGAAGCGCGCCAGCAGCTGCAACGCTGGGCGCGGCAGGGCCTGCCGGTGGCCGAGCGCGAGCTGGGCACGCTGTACCGCAAGCAGCCGGAGCGCCTGGGCGCGGCGCGGCAGCTGCTGGAGCACGCGGCGCGCGCGGGGGACGTGGAAGCGGCCTTCCAGCTGGGCGAGCTGCTGCGCGCAGGCGCGCCGGCGCAGGCCGGGCAGCCGGAGCGCGCCTGGCCCTGGTATCGGCAGGCGGCCGAAGGCGGGCACGCCAAGGCGGCGCTCACGCTGGGGCAGATGGCGGCCAACGGCGAAGGCGTGCGCAAGGACGCGGCGGTGTCGGTGCAATGGCTGGCGGTGGCCAGTGAGCTGGGCAATGCGCATGCGATGTTCTTGCTGTCCAACGCCTACCGCTACGGCGTGGGCGTGCAGCGCGACGAGCGCAAAGGCCTGAAATTGCTGGAGGAAGCGGCCGAGCATGAGTATCCGCCGGCGCTGCAAGACATGGCGCTGGCCGTGCAGAACGACGACGCGCAGCGCGCCGGCCATTTGCTCAAGGAGGCGTCCGAGCACCGGCGCAATAACTGGAACCGGTACTGAGTCAGCCTTCCCCGCCGCCGCGCAACTCCAGCGCGTAGGCCCGCGTGGTGGTGGACAGGCGGTAGCGCGGCGGCGTGCCGCTGTGGTCCACCTGCGCCAGCGAATGCGCCACCAACCCCGCCAGCGCATCGATCGCCTCAAACGGGGACAAACCCTGCGGCGCCAATGCCGCCACCGCCCCCTCCAGCGTAAACCCATCCGGAAGCGTTGCCAGGTGCAGCAAGGCGCAGCGCATCGGCTCCGCCAGCAAGGCGTAGCTCCAGTCCAGCGCGGCGCGCATGGACTGGTGCCGCACCGGCGCGTTGCGGCGCCCACGGCGCAGCAGCCGCAGCATGTCGTCCAGGCCGGCGGCGGTCTGCTCCACGCCCAGCGCAGGCACGCAGGCCGCAGCCAGCTCTATCGCCAGCGGCAGCCCTTCCAGCCTTCTGCATATCGCCGCAATCTGCGCCGCCACGCGCGGCGCCGGGCAAAAGCCGCCGTCCGCCGCACGCACCCGCGCCACGAACAGCTGCACCGCGCTGTATTGCAGCAGGTGCGCGCCGTCCACCACATCCGGACCGGGCACGGCCAGCGGCGGCACGCGCCACACCGTTTCTCCCGCAGCCAGCAAGGGCTGGCGGCTGGTGGCCAGCAGGCGCAATTGCGGACAGCGCTGCTGCAGCACTTCCACCAACGCCGCCACCGAGTCGGCCACGTGTTCGCAATTGTCCAGCACCAGCAGCATGGGCTGCCCGCCGATATAGGACGCCAGCGTGGCCGGAACATGCAGGCCGGCGCCCACTCCGGCGGCGGCCCCCAGCCCCAGCGCGCAGGCCACCGCTTTCGCCACGTCCTGTTCGCCGCAGCCGTCGCGCAGATCGGCCAGCTCGGCCCAGGCCACGCTGCCCGCCGCCAAGGCGGCCGTGCGGTGCGCCAGCGCCAGCGCCAGCTGGGTCTTGCCGATGCCGCCGGGGCCGGCCAGCGTGAGCAGGCGGCAGTGTTCCAGCCGCGCCAGCGCATCCTGCAATTGCGCCTCGCGGCCTATCAGCTCGGCCATCGGCAAGGGCAACTGGCCGGTGCAGGGCCGTATCATGCGGCTGTCCGGCGCGGCGGGAGACACGGCGTTCATGCGGCCGGTGAATACATAGCCGCGCCCCGCCACGGTGCCGATCAGGTCACGGTCCTCGCCCAATGCCTTGCGCAGCGCAGCAATCTGCACCCGCAAATTGCTGGCGTGGATATCCTGGCCGGGCCAGGCATGCGCCAGCAGGCTGCTCTGGCTCAGCACGCTGCCGCGCGCGGCGATCAGCGCCGTCAGCACCGCCGTGGCGCGCGGGCCGAGAGCGACGGGGCTGCCGCCGGCCGCCTGCAGCTCGCCCCGTCCCGGCAGCAGCGTATAGCGGCCGAAGGCGAGGGGCTCAGATTCCTGTTCCAGCAATGTATCCATGCAAAGCAGCGTAACGCCGCAGCGCACAATGCCCTACCCCCGATTGGGGTATACCAAACGCTAAATTTGCTTGTCTCGTGTAAAATCTTGCATTTTACGAATCATTAAGCCGTGAACAGCCCCGAATCCATCCGAGTTCTCGTCGCCGACGACCATCCCTTGCTGCGCGAGGGGCTGGCGGCCGTGCTTGAACACGGCGCCGGCATAACGCTGGTGGCGCAGGCCGAAAACGGCGCGCAGGCGGTGGAGCTGTACCGCCAGCACCGCCCGGACGTGACGCTGATGGACCTGCAAATGCCGGTCATGAACGGCCTGGACGCCATCACCGCCATCCGCGCGGGCGATCCGCTGGCCCGCATCATCGTGCTCACCACCTACAAGGGCGACGTGCAGGTGCTGCGCGCGCTGAAGGCCGGTGCGGCGGGCTATCTGCTGAAAAGCATGCTGCGCGCCGACCTGCTGGACACGATACGCAAGGTCCACGCCGGCCAGCAGCACATCCCGCCCGAGATCGCCGCCGAAATGGCCGCCTACTTCGCCGCCGATGCCCTGACGGCGCGCGAGATCGGCGTGCTGCGCCTGGTCGCGCTGGGCAATTCCAACCGGCGCGTGGCGGCGGAGCTGGGCATCGCCGAGGAAACCGTGAAAGCCCACATGAGCGGGCTGCTGGCCAAGCTGGGCGCCAACGACCGCACCCACGCCGTCACCATCGCCATCCGGCGCGGCATTATCGAACTTTAAGGCCCGCCGCATGCCGCAACGCTGGAAGACCCTCGCCATCCTGGCCTGCACGCAGATCATGTCCTGGGGCGCGCTGTACTACGCCATCGCCATCCTTGCGCCCGAAATCCAGCGCGAGATGGGCTGGCGCGGCGAAGCCGTGGTGGGCGCGTTCTCCTGGAGCTTGCTGGTGTCCGGCCTGGCCGCCACGCCCATCGGCGCGCTGCTGGACCGGCACGGCGGGCGCGGCATGATGGGCGCCGGCTCGCTGCTGGGCGCGGCGGGCTTCGCCCTGCTTAGCCAGGTGCACAGCCTGCCGGCCTACTACGCCGCCTGGACCGTGCTCGGATGCGCCATGGCCATGACCATGTATGAAGCGGCCTTCGCCACCATCAACCGCCAGTTCGGCATGGACAGCCGCAAAGCCATCTCCACGCTCACCCTGTTCGGCGGCTTCGCCAGCACCGTGTCGTGGCCGCTGACGCAATACCTGGACGCGCACGCCGGCTGGCGCGCCACCTGCCTGATTTACGCAGCAGCGCAGCTTGTCCTCAGCTTCCCTCTGCATTTGCTGCTCCCGTCCGGCAAGCAACTGCCGCCGCATTCAGCCGCAACGGCGCCGGCCACGCCGACCGAGCCTGCGCCTGCGCTGCAATCCGGCCCGCGCGAGCACTCGCTGCAGGAAGCCATCCGCCACCCGGCCTTCTGGAAGCTGGCCTTCGCCTTTTCCGCCAACAGCTTCATCTTTTCGGCGCTGTCCGTGCACCTGATACCGCTGCTGCAGCAATACGGCCACGCTGCAACGCTGGCGGTGTGGCTGGCCGCGCTGGTCGGCCCCATGCAGGTGGCGGGCCGCATCGGCGAGATGACGATAGGCCGCAATGCGCTGCCGCGCACCATAGGCAAGATCACCTTCTGCAGCCTGCCAGCCGCCCTGCTCGCGCTGCTGCTGTTCGGCAGCCACGCCTGGGCCGCCGCGCTGTTCTGCATGATGTACGGCATGAGCAATGGCATCCTCACCATCGTGCGCGGCACCATCCCGCAGACCATGTTCGGCCGCCGCCACTACGGCGCCATCTCCGGCGCGCTGGCCGGCCCCGCGCTGATCGCGCGCGCCGCCGGGCCGCTGGCCGTGGCCGGGCTGGTGCAGTTCGCCGCCCCCGCCATCCTGCCGCTGGTGCTGCTCGCCGCCGCCCTGGCCTCGCTGGCCTTCTACCTGCTCGCCATCCGCGCAACGCCCCAGTCCTGACAGGCGGCAGCAATAGTGGCTGGCGCATCGGCAATCGCGGCGGCGCTGGACTCAGGACCAGAAGTACTCGCGGGCTCCGGCGGGTTACGCGCCTGCGGCGCTAACCCGCCCTACCATTATCGTTAGTGCATAGCCGTAGGGCGGGTTAGGCGCAGCCGTAACCCGCCAAGCTTACTGGAACGCCACCTCGGCAAAGCTGCGCAGCTTGCGGCTGTGCAGCTTGTCCACGCCCAGTTCGCGCAGCATCTCCACCGCGCGGATGCCGATGCGCAGATGCTGGTCCACCCGCTCGCGGTAGAACGCATTGGCCATGCCGGGCAGCTTGATCTCGCCGTGCATGGGCTTGTCGCTCACGCACAGCAGCGTCCCGTAAGGCACGCGGAAGCGGAAGCCGTTGGCGGCGATAGTGGCGCTTTCCATGTCCAGCGCCACCGCGCGGCTTTGGCTGAAGCGCCGCTCCGGCGTGCGCTGCGGCAGCAGCTCCCAGTTGCGGTTGTCGGTGCTGGCCACGGTCCCCGTTCGCATCACGCGCTTGAGGTCATGCCCGGTCAGCTTGGTCACCTCGGCCACGGCGGCCTCGATCGCCACCTGCACCTCGGCCAGCGGCGGGATGGGCACCCACAGCGGCAGGTCTTCATCCAGCACATGGTCCTCACGCACATAGCCGTGCGCCAGCACGTAGTCGCCCAGCTCCTGCGTATTGCGCAGGCCGGCGCAGTGGCCCAGCATCAGCCAGGCGTGCGGACGCAGCACCGCGATATGGTCGGTGATGGTCTTGGCGTTGGCCGGACCCACGCCGATATTGACCATGCTGATGCCGCTGCCGTCCTTGCGCACCAGGTGGTAGCCCGGCATCTGCGGCAGGCGCGGTAAAGGCGAGCCCAGTTCGTCGCCCGGCTCGGACGGCGCGCCGGCGCGGCGCAGCACCAGGTTGCCCGGCTCCACAAAGGCCACGTAGTCGTCCTCGCCCTGCGCGGAGCGGCCCATGATCTCGTGGCCCAGCTTGATGAATTCGTCGATATAGAACTGGTAGTTCGTGAACAGCACGAACTTCTGGAAGTAGGCGGGCAAGGTGCCGGTGTAGTGGCGCAGGCGCTGCAGCGAGTAGTCCACGCGCGGCGCGGTGAACAGCGCCAGCGGCTGCGACTCGCCGAACGGCGCCTCGTGCGTGCCGTTGGCGATGCCGTCGTCCATGGCGGCCAGGTTGGGCAGGTCGAACACGTCGCGCATCAGCAGACGGCGGTCGGCGCTCATGCTGCCTTCAATGTGGTCGTTCTCGGCGAAGGAGAAATGGATGGGTATCGGCTGCGCGCTCATGCCCACTTCCAGCTGCACTTGCTGGCGGTTGCCGTGGTTCTTCAGCAGCAGCCTGAATTGCTCGCGGTAGTAGCGCGCGAACAGGTCGGGACGGGTGAGCGTGGTTTCGTAGGTGCCGGGGCCGGCCACGAAGCCGTAGGACAGGCGCGAATCGGCGCGCGCCACGGTATCGGTGTGCACCCTCACGTAGGGGTAGCAGGCGCGCACATGCTCGTCCGGCGTTTCGCCGTCGACGAAGCGCTGCAGCGATTCACGCAGATGCCGTATGCTGCCGTCGTAGAGCGCCTGGACCTGGGCCAGCGCGGCGTCCGGGTCGTTGAACAGCGCGGGCGCGATGAAGGGACGGTTCTGCATGGTCGATCTCCTTTGCTAATGAATCCAGGCTTGATTCTTCAGCTCTATTGTATCGACGTTTACGCTGCGGTGCAGCATTTCATTTAATGGCCGCAAGCCTTGTCCGCCGGACCGAGGAAGCGCAGGGAGCGCGAGTAGGAGATGGCGCTGCTTTCGCGGCGCTTGTGGTCCAGCGTGACCACGTCGCCCACGGCCAGGCCGCTGCGGATGAAGAGATTCATGTCGCGGCCCTTGAAGCGGTCCGGCAGTACTTCTTCGCGCCAGCCGGCGCCGGTGCCGACGTACTTGGTGAACAGGCGGCAGCCGGGCGAGGTGGAGACCACGGTGAACACCACCGGCGCGCCGTTTTCCATCTCCAGCGCTACCGGGTTCTCCAGCTGCCAGGGACCGCCGTCGTGCAGCGAATGCCATTCGGCGATCTCGCCCGGACGGCCGGGAATGGCGAAGCGCATCGAAGCGGAATGGTCGCTGCTCTCGCGCTCCACCAGGATGACCTGGCCGCTGGCCAGCAGCACCTGCTCCTGCCAGCGTTCGCTGCGCGAGCAGCCCGCCGCCAGGGCGGCGGCCAGCACGGCGGCCAGCAATGCCAGGCCGGCGCGCGCGGCGCGGGCTGCACGCCCTGGCCTGTGCTTTCCTGGCAGTCCTTTCGAGCAGTTCTCGTCCACGGCAATCCCGGTCCACGCCCGCTTGCGGGCAAAGCCGGTATTGTGACGTTTTTTAAGCGCTCAAAAGTCACAAATAATCACGCCGACGGATCTTTTGCTCGCAAGCGGCGGCGCGTGGCGCGCGCATGCGGCACCCAGGCATGCACCGACCAGCGCCGCCACATCATCAGGCCGCGTATCCATTCGTCGGCGGAGTAGGCTATCCACAGGCCCACCAGGCCAAGGCCGAAGTAGATACCCAGCAGCCAGCTGCCGCCCGCCATCACAAGGGCCATCGACGCCGCGCCCGCCAGCACCGGGTAGCGCGCATCGCCCGCTGCGCGCAGCGCGTTGATGACCACCAGGTTGAAGGTGCGGCCCAGCTCCAGCAGCACCGCGATCCACAGCAGCACGGCGCCGTTCCTGATGATGAGCGGGTCCTGCGTGAAGCAGCGCAGCAGCCAGGGGCCGGCCAGCGCCACGCAGCCCGAGATGACGCCGCTGATAACCAGCCCGCGTCCAAGCGCGCCGCGCACCAGGCCGTGCGCCTCGCGCAGCTCGCCCGCCCCTATCATGTGGCCGACCATGATTTCAACCGCGAAGGCGGTGGCGAGGCTGAACATCACCACCACGCCGCCCACCTGGTGCACATAGGCGAGCGTGGCCAGCGACTGCGCGCCCAGCGTGCCCGCCACCGCCATGCTGGCCATGAAGGCCAGCCGCCACGAGATGTTTTCCGCCGCCGCAGGCACGCCGATATGCAGCACGGCCGCCAGTTCGGCGCGGCGCAGCTTCCACCAGTCGCTGGCCACGGGATGGATGTCCAGGTGGCGGCGCCACAGCATCAGGTGCAGCACCAGGCCGAGCACGCGGCTGATCAGCAGCGCGAAGGCGAAGCCGGGCAGGCCCAGGGCAGGCAGCGGCCCCCAGCCGTACATCAGCGGCACGGCCAGCGCCAAATGGCTCACGTGCATGACGGCCAGCACCGCCAGCGTGTCGCGCGTGCGCAGGTGGGCGCGCATCACGCTGGCCATGGAGGCGTTCCAGGCGTCGAACAGCATGGCGGCGGCCAGCGCTTGCAAAAAGGGCGTGGCCAGCGGCAGCACGTCGGCCGGGGCGTGCATGAGGCCGAGCAGCCAGCGCGCGCCGCCGAAGGCCAGCAGTGCGGTGAACGCGCCCAGCCAGGTGCTGGCGCCGAGCATCGCCAGCGCCACCTTGTCCGCCATGTCGCGCCGTCCGCCGCCCAGGTTCTGCGTAATGACCACGCCGATGCCGGAGCCGACTATGCGGAACAGCATGAACAAGGTCACTGAAATACTGTTGGCGATTGCGAAGGCGGCGCCGTAGGTATCGGACAAGCGCGCCGCCAGCGCAGTTCCGGCCACGCCCGCCACCACGGCAAGGAACAGTTCAATCAGCAGGGGCCAGGCGAGGGTAAAAATATGAGGACGGGAAGCGGCGGCGGTAGTCATGCCGCCATGATAGCGATTTTCCGTCCCCTACGCAGGCAAAATGTTATCGCTCACATTGGCTCAATGCAGCTTGACTGAAGGCGAGATCCGTTTTCGCAGCCAGTCGGCCAGGGTGACGGCTGCGGCGCGGATGAAGCCGTGCAGGGCCATCAAGTGCTTCTGGTACATCAGGCCGTACAGCAGGTGGGCGAAGCCGCCGCTGACCGGCAGCTTGCTGCCGAAGGCGCCGCCCAGCAACACGCCCACCGCCGCGACAGGGCCGAGCGATACCAGCGAGCCGTAGTCGCGGTAGCTGAACTCGGGCAGCGGATGGGCGGCGTGCTTGCCGTCCTCGCCGGCGTGCGGCGCGGCCAATGCCTTGGCCGACGCATTGGCCAAGGCATTGGCTAAAAACACGGCCTGCTGGTGCGCCACCTGCGCGCGCGGCGGCGCGGCGCCTTTCACCGGGCAGACAAAGCTGGCGCAGTCGCCGATGGCGAACACGTTGGGATCGTCCACCGATTGCAGCGTGGCCTTCACCATGATCTGCCGCATGCGGCTCAGCGGCAGTCCCAGCGTGCCGACGATGGCGGGGCCTTCCACGCCGGCCGCCCACAAGGTCAGGCTGGCGGGACGCACCGCGCCCTCCCCCACATGCACGCGGTCCGCTTCCACTTGCGTCACGCCGGTGCCTGTGCAGATCTCGATGCCGCGCGATCTCAGATACGCTTCCGCGCGCGCCGACTGTTCCAGCGGCAGGTGCGGCAGCAGGCGCGGACCGCGTTCCAGTATGGTGATGCGCACGTCGCGCGCCGGGTCCAGCGTGTGGATCTTGTACTTGGCCAGCGCGCGGGCGCTGTAGCCCAGTTCGGCCGCCAGCTCCACGCCGGTGGCGCCGCCGCCCACGATCACCACATTCACGGCGCTGCCTTCCGCAGCGCCCTCCCCGCCAGCGCCCTCGCTGGCCCGCACGCAGGCGCCGAAGAAGCGGCGGTAGAAGCCCTTGGCCTCGCGCACATTGTCCAGCGTGCAGACATGCTCCGCCGCGCCCGGCACGCCGTAGAAATTGGTCACGGCGCCCAGCGCCAGCACCAGCGTGGTGTAGCCCTGCACGCGCACGGCGGGCGCGCCGCCCTCCTCGTCCGACAGGCACGGCGCCAGTTCCAGCGTGCGCGCCGCGCGGTCCACCGAACGCAGCTCGGCGTGCATGAAGGTGAAGCCGTGCGCCGCAGCCTGCGCCGGATATTCAATCTGGTAGACCTGCGGATCGCGCTTGCCGGAAGCGACCGTGTGCAGCAGCGGTTTCCAGAAATGGGTGGGTGAACGGTCGATGAGTATCACCCGCGCCTGCCCTTTGCGGCCCAGGGTATCTCCCAGCCGGGTTGCCAGTTCCAGGCCGCCTGCGCCTCCGCCTACGATAACGATGGTTTGCATGATGTCCCTCCTTCTGACTGTTAATATAGTCCCGCCGAATGGAAAACAAAAATTACTTATTTCTACTGATTGATAAGGAATAGCTTATGTATCACGCGAGTTTCCGACAGCTCCAGGCGCTGGTCCTGGTGGGCAGGCATGAGAGCGTGTCGCGCGCGGCGGAGGAGATGCACGTCACCCAGCCGGCGATATCGGCGCAGCTGCGCGCGCTGGAGGAACTGGCCGGCACTGCGCTCACACGCAAGGCCGGACGCAACATCCAGCTCACCGCGGCGGGCGAAGTGCTGCTGCAGTTTTCCGAGCGCATCCTGCAGCTGTGGGAACAGGCCGGCGACGAGCTGGGCGAGCTGCAGGGCGTGAGCAGCGGCACGCTGCGAATAGGCGCAGTGCTCACGGCGGAACACCTGCTGCCGTCCATGCTGGTGAAGTTCACCACCGAACGCCCCAACGTGCGCCTCAAGCTGAACGTGGGCAACCGCAGCGAGATCGTCGCCATGCTGTCCCGCAAGGAGATCGACCTGGCCATCATGGGCACGCCGCCGCGCGAATTCCGCATCCACGCCACGCGCTTTGCGCATCACCCCATGGCTTTCGTGGCCAGCCCGCGGCATCCGCTGATGCGCAAGAAGCGCGTCACCATGGAAGACGTGGTGCAGGCCAACCTGCTGGTGCGCGAGCGCGGCTCGGGCACGCGCACCACGGTGGAGCGCGTGTTCAAGGAGGCGGGCCACACGCTGCACTTCGGCTCCGAAGTGTCGAGCAACGAGGCGATCAAGAGCATGGTGGCGGCCGGACTGGGCGTGGGCTTCGTGTCGGTGCACGCCTGCGCGCTGGAGTTCGAGTCCGGCCTGATCGGCATCCTGCCGATGAAGGAAAGCCCGGTGGAAGGCGACTGGCACGTGATGCACCTGGTGGACCAGCCCCTGCCCCGCATCGCCGCCGCCTTCCAGGACTTCATGGTCACCTCCGGCCAGGAATTGATCGGCGCCGAGCTGGAATCGTTCTACCGCAAACACAAACGTCCGGGCGGCAATAGCCGTTAATGTTGCCGCAAGGAATTTGGTCCGTCCGCCTTGATATATTGGTCAGGCCAAAGTAGAATCAATTGAGCAAAAGTGCAACATGCAAGTTCTCCCCGCAGAGACCTCGGCACGCTCTTCCCCCGCCCTCGTCAAAACGGCACCGGACACGCGAGGTGTCCCCATGGCGCGCCGGCACGTCCGGACGCCGCATCATCCCTGCTGTCCCACAATCCAGGAGCACACATGAAAAAAAGAACATGGGAGACACTGGCGCGCACCGCTATCGCTTCGGCCGCCGCCTTCGGAACATTCTGCGCATTGGCCCTCCCCGCCTGCGCGCACGCCACCGTCCTGCCGCTGCAAGGGGCTGTCATCACAGGCAGCTACAACGGCTCGGGCGCCGCCATGCTGGGGCTGGACGACCTGTTCAACGGCTCGCCCAGCGGCAACAAGACCGCCCTCGACCCGCTCGATACCACGGTCGAATTCCTCACCGGCGACTTGGCCTTCGGCTTCGACTTCGCGCCCGACGGCACGCTGTCCATCTACAACAACACCGGCGCCGCGCTCGGGCCGGGCGACTACCGCTTCAGCTTCGATTTCGGCAGCTCGCTGGCCGCTCCCATTGCCCTCTTCTCCGTGCTGGACGCCAGCATGGTGAGCGGCATGCCGCAGTTCGCCATCCTGAACGGCGGCACCACGCTCAGCCTGGACCTGAGTTCCCTGGTCTGGAGCGGAGATTTCACGCCCGTCAAAATGAGCATTGCAGCCGCGCGTGAAGCCACCGTGCCGGAGCCGGGCAGCATGTCCATACTGCTGCTGGGAGCCGGCGCCATCGCGCTGGCGCGCCGCCGCAAAGCGCCGCGCGCATAGCCGCACCGCACCCGAAGTCCACGCATTTACATTAGATTCCTGACACAGGAGCACACATGAGACACCTCCGTTTCAAGGCCGCGCTTTGCCTTGCGATGCTGTTCGCCGCGTCGGCGCCCGCATTGCTCAACGCCGCCGCCGTCGACCCCGCACGCCAGCCTGCGCCAGCCGACGGCTGGGCGGGCCAGGCCGGCGGCACCGCTGGCGGTTCCGCCGCCATCAGCAGCTACATCTACACCGTGAACAACCGCGCGCAGCTGCTCGCCGCGCTGAACAACGGCGGCAACAATCCCAAGATCATCAAACTGGTGGGCACGGTGGACATGAGCGAGGGCATCCCCTACGCCAACACCGGCGACCAGGCTGCGCGCGGCGTGATCCGCATGAAGCCCAACACCACGCTGATCGGCGACGGCGCCAACGCCGGCATCATCAACGGCCATATCCAGGTCACCAACATCTCCCAGGTCATCATCCGCAACCTGAAGATCGTGGCGCCCTGCGACGTCGGCCCGATCTGGGACCCGACCGACGGTTCCACCGGCAACTGGAACTCGGCCTACGACGGCATCGCCCTGTCCGGCGCCGACCACGTGTGGGTGGACCACGTGAGCTTCAGCGACGGCGCCATGACCGACAACCTGCTGCCGGTTGAAAACGGCATGGTCAAGCAATGCCACGACGGCGCGCTGGACATCACCAACGCGTCCGACTACGTGACGGCTTCGTACAACTACTTCACGCAGCACCGCAAGAACAACCTGATCGGCTCCAGCGACAGCGCCTCGGCCGACGAGGGCAAGCTGCGCGTCACCTTCAGCAACAACGTGTTCCGCGACGTCACAAGCCGCTCGCCTCGCGTGCGCTACGGCCAGGTCCACCTGTTCAACAACTACTTCGTGGGCAGCAAGGACGAGCCGCTGTACGGCTATGAATACAGCGTGGGCGCGGGCTACAACTCCAAGATCCTGTCCAACGCCAACGTGTTCGAAATCGCCGGCACCACCAGCTGCGCGCAGGTGGTGAAGAACCCCGGCGGCGCCGCCACCGGCGCCTTCAAGGACACCGGCTCGCTGCTCAACGGTGCGCCGCTGGCCGGCTGCACCATCTCCGACAGCGTGAGCTGGACGCCGCCCTACGCCTTCGCCGCGCGCCCCACGGCGCTGGTGAAAGCCATGGCGCTGGCGCAAGCGGGCGGCGGCAAGCTGGCCACCACCATCACCGGCACCGGCGACGTCTCGGTGGACCCCGGCCTGACGCTGGCCTGCCCCGCCACCGGCCTGTACTTCTGCGACGACTTCCAGAACGGCAGCAGCGCCAACTGGGACCTGCTGCAAGTGGCGGGAGCCAACGGCAGCTTCTCCGTCAAGGCGGAAACCGCGACCGGCACCAACAAGGTGATGCAATACACGGCGGCCAGCACCGGCGGCGTGCTCGCCACGCTCAAGGCCACGGCCATGGCCTCGGTGCCGAGCGGCGACTACTTCGTGGAAGCGCGCATCAAGCCGCTCACCAACGGCACCACCGGCAACAAGCTGCTGTACCTCATCACGCGCTACGTCAACGCCACCAACTGGTACGGCGCGGGCTTGAACGTGCAAAGCTCCACCGCCAGCACGCAGGTGGAAATCGCCAAGATGCTGAACAACGTCCTCACCCGCCCCAAACAGGTGAAGAAGGCCATCAACATGGACGCGCAGTTCTACACCGTGCGCTTTGAAATGAAAGGCAGCACGCTGACCGTCTACCTGGACGGCGAATCGCTGGGCAGCGTGACCGACACTTCCTTCGCCGCGCGCGGCCTGGTGGGCCTGTACACGGCCAACAAGTCCTTCCAGATCGACGACGTGCGCATCGGCGACCCGGCGCTGAAGCCGGCCCAGCTCACGCTCAACCCGTCCGGCACCACCTACGCCGCCGAAGCAGGCGACGCGCCGCTGCAAGTGGCCGTCACCGCCGTCAAGGCCGACGGCACCGCCGACGAATACTCCGCCAGCTCCAGCAACCCTGCCGTGGTTGCGGTGGGCGTCAACGGCGGCACGCTGACCATCACGCCGGTGGGCGCGGGCACGGCCAACATCACCGTCACCAGCGACTCCGATCCCACGCTCAAGCGCGCCATCGCAGCCACCATTGCGGCGCAGTTCATCCAGCCCACTCAGACCTACGGCCTGGCCGGCATCGCCAGCCCGGCGGTGCAGCAGGACGGCGTGAACGTGGACGCGGCCTTGCAGTTGACCTTCGACAGCCCGCCCGCACTGGGTTCGGGCGGCACCATCCGCATCTTCCGCAAGGCAGACGACGCGCTGGTGGACGTGATCAAGATCAGCGGCGAGACCGAAGAAATCGGCTACGCCGGCCAGGCCGCCATCCGCAAGGTGAACAGCACGCCGGTCACCATCAGCGGCAACACGCTGACGGTGCGCCCGCACAGCAACCGGCTGGCCTATGGCGATGAATACTACGTCGCCATCTCCAACGGCACCATCGTGGGCACGCTGGGCGGCGCGCCCTTCCTCGGCATCGGCAAGCTGGGCGGCTGGAGCTTCGCCACCCGTTCCGGCCCGCCGGCGGCGGCGGCCACGCTCACCGTGGCGGCGGACGGCAGCGGCGACTTCAACACTGTGCAAGCGGCGCTGAACTTCGCCATGAAGGAGCTGACCAAGGCCGCCCCGGTGACCATCCAGATCAAGAACGGCACTTACCAGGAGCTGCTCTACCTGCGCGGCAAGGACAACGTGACCCTGAAAGGCGAAAGCCGCGACGGCGTGGTGATCCAGTACACCAACCACGACACGCTGAACTCCGGCTCCGGCGGCAGCCAGGCATCAGGCGCCGCCGCGCCATCGGGCGGCCGCTCGGTGCTGCTGGTGGAAACCTCCGACATGCTGCGCCTGGACACGCTCACCATCCGCAACACCACGCTGCGCTCGTCTTCGATTTCGGCGCAGGCCGAAACCATATACTTCAACAACGACGCGGGTCGCCTGGTCGCCGTCAACGCCGCCTTCCTCAGCGAGCAGGACACGCTTCAGCTGAAAGGCTGGTCGTGGTTCTACCACTCGCTGGTGGCCGGCAATGTGGACTTCATCTGGGGCGGCAGCCGCGCCGCGCTGTTCGAGGAAAGCGAAATCCGCTCGGTGGGCGACACCACCAGCGCCACCAGCGGCGGCTACGTGCTGCAGGCGCGCGTGCCCAACGCCACCGACAAGGGCTTTGTATTCCTGAACAGCAGCCTGACGCACGGCGCCGGTCCCGGCCCGCAACACGGCGACGTGCCGAACGGCGCCACCTGGCTGGCCCGCAGCCCCGGCGGCACCACCACCTGGGACAACATCGCCTTCATCAACTGCAAGATGGACAGCCATGTCGCCCCGGCGGGATGGGCAGGCCTGGGCGTGAACGGCCAGCCCGCGCCCAACCCCACCGTGCCCACCGCCGCCAGCGGCTGGCGCGAGTTCGGCACCACCGACCTGGCGGGCAATCCACTGAACCTGGCCACGCGCGTGGGCGGCTTCCAGCTCGGCGCGGGCGACGTGGCGGCGGGCTTCGCCACCCGCGCGCTGGTGTTCAGCGCCTTTAACAGCAACGCCGGCTGGGACCCGCAGCCTTGAGCCGTAAGCCGTAAGCGGTAAACCTGCGTGCGGGGGCCTCCCCTCCGCACGCAGTCCCCGCTCATCGCCATGATAATTTGAGTATTGCCCGAAAAGAATATTGCCAAATTGGCAGCTCTGGATGATAATTGCGCGGTTTGCAAAATCCGAGCTCCCACATGAATCTGCGTTTCACCCCCATCGCCCTGGCGGCCGCCCTGCTCGGAACGGCCACCGCCTCCCTGGCCCAGCAGCAGCCGGCCAAAGACACCATCAAAGCCGCGCCGAAGGAGCCCGTGAAGGCCGCCGCCGCCGAACCCGCCATCGCCAAGGTGGAAATCAAGGGCAGCGCGGACGAGTACGACGCGCGCCGCGACGACACCGCCAGCAAAACCGTGATGACCCACGAGGAGATCATCAAGTACGGCGACACCAATGTGTTCGACGTGCTGAAACGCGCCCCGGGCGTGACGGTGATCGGCAACGCCATCCGCATGCGCGGCCTGGGCAACGGCTACACGCAGATCATGGTGAACGGCGAGCGCCCGCCGCCGGGCTTCACGATGGACACGCTGGCGCCGGACCAGATCGAGCGCATTGAAGTGGTGCGCGCCGCCACGGCGGAGAATTCCATGCAGGCCATCGCGGGCAGCATCAACATCATCCTGAAAAAAGTGGTGTCCAAGCCGCAGCGCGACCTGCGCGTCAACACCGCCTACTCGGAACAGCAGCGCAACCTGTTCGTCAACGGCACGCTGGCGGACCGCGACGGCCAGCTGTCCTGGTATTTGAACGCGACCGCCTCCCGCTTCCTCGGCAAGAACCCCAACGACAGCACCGAGCAATTCACCTCGCCGTCCGGCCAGGTGCTGCAGCTGCGCGACAAGGCCAGCAGCCAGCGCAACGCGTCCGGCTCGGTCGGCCTGGCGCCGCGCCTGAACTGGAAGCTGGCGAACGACGACCAGTTCAACCTGAGCTCCTATATCCAGTCGCAGCGCTTCAACTACGGCTCCGGCACGCTGACCAGCAACCGCATCGGCAGCTTCCCGCAGCCGGACTACGTGGACCGCCAGGGCGAAGGCAGGAACAGCTCCAGCTACGGCAATATCGACGTCAACTGGGTCACGAAAATCGCCGGCGGCAAGCTCGATGCCAAGGCCAATATCGGCCGCGCCAATTCGGACAACGAAAACTACTCCCTGTCCTACACGGCTGACCGAAAGACGGTGCTCCAGCGCGTGCAAAGGAACACGTCCCAGTTCACGCACTCGGGCACCAGCGGAAAATACACCCGCACCATCTTCGAAGACCATGCGCTGTCCACTGGCTGGGAAGCCAGCCGCCAGGGCTCGGACGACAGCAGCCATCGCGTGGAAGGCATTATCGGCCTGGCGCAGAACGGCATCAACGAAGAATTCCATCCCGTTGTCACCAAGATCGCCGCCTACGCGCAGGACGAATGGAACGTGAACAAGGACTGGTCGGTCTACTTTGGCGCGCGCTGGGAAACCATCAACACCGACAGCTCCGGCAGCGGCCTGCAAACGACGGACTCGCGCAACCGCGTGCTCAGCCCCGTGGCCCAGACCCTGTACAAATTCCCGGACAAGAGCGGCCGCCAGCTGCGCCTGGCCCTGACGCGCACCTTCAAGGCGCCCAACACCGGCCAGCTCAGCGCGCGCCGCTACGAGTCCGACCTGAACACCCGCTTCAACCCGGACTACAGCGGCAACCCGGACCTGAAGCCGGAACTGGCCACCGGCGTGGACCTGACCTATGAACACTTCTTCGCTCCCGGCGCCGTGTTCTCGGTCGGCGCCTCGCAGCGCCGCATCTCCGACTACATCCGCAGCAAGCTGACGCAGGACGGGCGCGGCTACTGGCTGATCCAGCCGCTCAACGACGGCACCGCCACCGTGCGCTCGCTGGACGTGGAGCTGAAGTTCCCCCTCAAGGCATTGATGAAGGACGCGCCCGGCTTCGACTTCCGCGCCAGCGCCAACCGCAACTGGTCCAGGGTCGATTCCGTGCCGGGTCCGGACAACCGCCTGGACCAGCAGATCCCGCTCACCCTGGTGCTGGGCACGGACTACCGCGAGGACAAATACAGCGCCGGCGCCAGCCTGTCCTACCGCCAGGGCGGGCCGGTGCGCATCTCCGAGCAGCAAAGCAGCCGCCTGCAGGGACGGCGCGAGCTGGAAGGCTATCTGCTGTACAAGATACGCACCGGCTACCAGCTGCGCCTGGGCGTGAGCAACGCGCTGGGCGAAGACAACCTCGGAGACTCGCAATACCTCGACAGCAACGGCGGCAGCCGCACCTGGACCCGCTCGCCCGGTTCCGCGCGCTTCTCGGCCAACCTGGAGATGAAGTTCTAAGCTGTTTTCAAGCGCGCGCAGCCCCGGCCTCATATATACTGTTGCAGTTAAGATAACCAATCCGCTGCAATGAAGGTTCGTTCCCTGCTCGCCCTCACCATCACGGTGGCCCTGGTCCCGGTGGTGGTGTTTCTCGCCGCGCCGCTGGCGCGCCTGGTCGACGCCGAGCGCGACGCGGGCGTGCGCAGCCTGCAGGAAGCGGCGCGCGCCACCTCGGTGGCGGTGGACGGCCAATGGAACGAGGCGGCCGGTTTGATGCGTGCGCTGAGCGCCTCCGGCAAGCTGGAAGCCGAGCAGATGGAAGCCTTCGCCGGCAAGGCGCGCCAGCTGATGCAGGACCGCGACGCCAACCTGGTGCTGTACGACGCCAACGGCCAGCAGCGCGTCAACACCGCCCTGCCCGCCGGCGTGCCCCTGCCCGACACGCGTAGCGCCGAACACAAGCGCATCGCGCGGCTGCTGGAGAGCGCCAAGGTCTCCGTCACCGACCTGCTGGCCGGCCCCGTCACGCGCAAGCCCATGGTGGCGCTGGAATACCCCTTCTCGCTGGCGGAGGACCGCCAGTACGTCATGGGCTACGCCTTCGAAGCCGCACTGATGGTCAAGGCCCTGCCCGCGCCGGACAGCGAAGGCGACACCTACCATATCTACGACCGCCAGGCCCGCCTGATCCAGTCCAACCGCCAGCCGGCCCAGATAGGCGCTGCCGCGCCGCCGGCCATCGCGGCCGCCATCCATGCCGGGCAAGGCGGCCTGGTGGCGATGCCGGACGGCGGCTACGCGGTGCTGGCCAGCTCGCCCATGTCCGGCTGGTGGGTGGCCATCAGCACCAGCGCCGAACGCATCGACGGCAACGCGCGCCGTATTGCGCTGCTGTCCGGCCTGGGCCTGCTGATGGCGCTGCTGCTCGCGGTGGCCACTGCCTGGGCGCTCAGCGCGCGCATCGCCAAAGCCATCGCGCAGACCAGCGCGGCGGCAGGCGCCATCGGTTCCGCGCCGCCCAAGCGCCCCGCCCCGTCCGGCATAGACGAAGCGGACGAACTGGGCGAAAGCATCTACCAGGCCGCGCACCTGCTGGCCGAGGCGGCGGCCGAGCGCGAACGGCTGCTGGTGCAGGCCCAGCACGCGCGCGAGGTGGCGGACGCGCAGAACCGCGCCAAGGACGAATTCCTCGCCATGCTGGGCCACGAACTGCGCAACCCCATGGCCCCCATCAGCGTGGCGGCCCACATGCTGGCCATGCCCGGCCTGGGCGAGCAGCAGCTGCGCCAGGCCAGCGACGTGATCGCGCGCCAGAGCGCCCACATGACGCGGCTGGTGAACGACTTGCTGGACGTGTCGCGCGTCACGCGCGGGCTGATTTCGCTGGACCGCAAGCCGCTCAGCATCCAGCCTGTCATCGCCAGCGCGGTCGAGCAGACCGCAAACATGGCGGCCAGCCGGCAGCACGTGCTGAGCGTGGCGCCCATCGAAGGCGAACTGTGGGTGAACGGCGACGCGATACGGCTGGTGCAAGTGACGGCCAATCTGCTGGCCAACGCCATCAAATATTCACCGCCGCATTCGGAGATACGGGTGGAAGCAATGCGTGAGAGAGAGGAACTGGTGCTGTCCGTGAGCGACAACGGCAGCGGCATCGAAGCAGGCCTGCTGCCGCGTATCTTCGACCTGTTCTCGCAAGGCGCGCGCAGGCCGGACCGCGCCGACGGCGGGCTGGGACTGGGTTTGGCCCTGGTGCATAAAATCGTGGAACTGCACGGCGGCAGCGTAGCCGCCTACAGCGAGGGGCCGGGCCAGGGCAGCCGTTTCGAAATCCGCCTCCCCCTCTGCCCCACCTCCCAAGTCACTACATACAGCGCGTAAGCCGCCAATGCATCAGCGCAGGTTGTAGAACGCCCCCCGGCCCGGATAAGACGCCGTCTCGCCCAGGTCTTCCTCAATACGCAGAAGCTGGTTGTACTTCGCCATGCGGTCCGAGCGCGACATGGAGCCGGTCTTGATCTGCAGCGCGTTGGTGCCCACCGCGATATCCGCGATGGTCGAATCCTCGGTCTCGCCCGAGCGGTGCGAAATCACGGCGGTATAGCCGGCGCGCTTGGCCATTTCAATCGCGGCAAAAGTCTCGGTCAGCGTACCGATCTGATTAATCTTGATCAGGATCGAATTGGCGATACCCTTCTGGATACCCTCTTTCAGGATCTTGGTGTTGGTAACAAACAGATCGTCCCCCACCAGCTGCACGCGCTTGCCCAGCGCGGCGGTCAGCGTCGCCCAGCCTTCCCAGTCGCCTTCGTGCATGGCGTCCTCGATCGAGATGATCGGGTACTTGTCGCACCAGGTGGCCAGCAGATTGGTGAACTCCACAGCCGTCAAGCTCATGCCCTCGCCGTCCAGCTGGTACTTGCCGTCCTTGTAGAACTCGGAGGCGGCGCAGTCCAGGCCCAGTGCGATCTGGGTGCCCGGCTCGTAGCCCGCTTCCTCGATCGCCTGGATAATCAGCTTAATCGCTTCCTCGTGATTGGCCAGCGACGGCGCAAAGCCGCCCTCGTCGCCCACGGCCGTGTTCAAGCCCTTCTTGTGCAGGATTTTCTTCAGCGTGTGGAACACCTCCGCGCCGTAGCGAACCGCTTCCTTGAAGGACGGCGCACCGACCGGGATGATCATGAACTCCTGGATGTCCAGGTTGTTGTCCGCGTGCGCGCCGCCGTTGATGACGTTCATCATCGGCACCGGCATCTCCATGCCGCCCGAGCCGCCGAAATAGCGGTACAGCGGCAGGCCCGCCTCATCGGCTGCGGCCCTGGCCACCGCCATCGACACCGCCAGCGTGGCGTTGGCGCCCAGGCGCGACTTGTTCTCCGTGCCGTCCAGATCGATCAGCGTGCGGTCGATAAAGGCCTGCTCGTTCGCGTCCAGCCCGATGATGGCTTCCGCAATCTCGGTATTGATATTCTCGCAGGCGCGCAACACGCCCTTGCCGAAATAGCGCTTGGCGTCGCCGTCGCGCAGCTCGATGGCCTCGCGCGAACCGGTCGAAGCGCCCGACGGCACCGCCGCGCGGCCCGTCACGCCCGACTCCAGCAGCACGTCGCATTCCACGGTAGGATTGCCGCGCGAATCCAGCACCTCGCGCGCAATCACATCAACAATAGCAGTCATTCCAGGTCTCCGTTAGTTGGCTTAATTAGTCCGTAGGGCGGCTTAGGCGGCCCCGCCGCCGTAACCCGCCAAGCAATCAATGCGCAGGCGCGCCCAGCTTCATGATCTTCAACGCATTCGTGCCGCCGACCAGCCCCATAGGCTCGCCCCAGGTCAGCACCACCGTATCGCCGCGTTCAGCGATACCGCGCGCCACCAGCAGCTCCTCCACCGAGCGCAGCACCACTTCGCGGTCGCGCGTCTGCTTCAGCTCCAGCGCCTGCACGTTGCGGAACAGCGCCAGCTTGCGCTGCGTTGCCACGCTGGGCGTCAGCGCGATGATGGGGATATCGATATTGTTGCGGCTCATCCAGAGGCAGGTGGAACCGGACTCCGTCAGCGCAGCAATGGCCTTCACGCGCAGGTGGTGCGCGGTGAACAGCGCGCCGTAGGCGATGGACTGGTCAATGCGGCTGAAGGTCGTGTTGATCAGGTCCACATCCGGATTGGAAGGATTCCATTTCTCCGCATCCAGGCAGATCGCGGCCATCGCCTCCACCGTCTCTATCGGGTATTTGCCGGAGGCGGTTTCGGCGGACGTCATCACCGCGTCGGTACCGTCCAGCACTGCATTGGCCACGTCCGACACTTCAGCGCGGGTAGGCACGGCGTTGACGATCATCGACTCCATCATCTGCGTGGCGGTAATGGCCAGCTTGTTCGACGCGCGCGCCATCTTGATCATGCGCTTCTGCAGCGCGGGCACG
The DNA here is from genome assembly GCF_059419605.1 of Pseudoduganella sp. GW821-FHT05F09. Taxonomy (NCBI): domain Bacteria; kingdom Pseudomonadati; phylum Pseudomonadota; class Betaproteobacteria; order Burkholderiales; family Oxalobacteraceae; genus Pseudoduganella; species Pseudoduganella sp. GW821-FHT05F09. The sequence continues at coordinate 204,657 of NZ_JBWKSD010000001.1, read as the reverse complement.
GCGGCGTTGCCCACTTCCACGGCCAGGTCGCCGCGTGCCACCATGATGCCGTCCGACGCGTCCAGAATCTCCTGCAGCGCCGGAATCGCCTCGGCGCGCTCGATCTTGGCGATCATGAAAGGCTTGTGCTGGAACGGCTCGCCGGCGATATTGGCCAGCTGGCGCGCCATCACCATATCGGTCGCGTTCTTCGGGAAGGACACGGCAATATAGTCCGCCTGGAAGCTCATGGCGGTCTTGATGTCTTCCATGTCCTTGGCCGTCAGCGCCGGCGCGGACAGGCCGCCGCCCTGGCGGTTGATGCCCTTGTTGTTGGACAGTTCGCCGCCGATTTTCACGGTGGTGTGGATTTCGCTGCCGGAGATGCGGTCCACCACCAGCACGATCAGGCCGTCGTTCAGCAGCAGCACGTCCTGTGGGCGCAGGTCGCGCGGCAGGTCCTTGTAGTCCAGGCCCACGCGTTCCTGGTTGCCCAATTCACCGTTCTCGCCCCACTTGGCGTCCAGGATGAAGCGGGCGCCGTTTTCCAGCTGGATCTTGCCTTCTTCGAATTTGCCGACGCGGATCTTCGGACCCTGCAGGTCGGCCATGATGGCCACTTCACGGCCGCACTCGGCGGCGGCGTCGCGCACCATGCGGGCGCGCTCCACGTGGTCCTGCGCTTTGCCGTGCGAGAAATTCAGGCGTACTACGTCAACGCCGGCCTTGAACATGCGGATCAAGGTGGCGACGTCGTTCGATGCGGGGCCGATGGTTGCCACGATTTTGGTGGCGCGGCGGGTCACTGCGGTTGGGGTGTTTGGCACGTTGTCTCTTTCCTGTTGTTGGTATCGGTCACCGCTCAGCCGCTCAGCCACTATTACGCAGGCCGGCGGCAATGCCGTTGATCGATAAATGAATGCCCTCGCGCGTGGCGGGGTCCGGGTCGCCGTCGCGGAAGCGGCGCAGCAGCTCAACCTGCAAGTGGTTCAGCGGGTCGATGTACGGGAAGCGGTTGCGGATCGAGCGTTGCAGCAGCGGGTTGGCGTCCTGCAGCTCGGCCTGGCCGGTGATCTCCTTCAGCGCCGCGATGGTGCGCTCATGCTCGGCGCGGATGCGGCCGAAGATGGCCTCGCGCAGCCCGGCGTCGCTCACCAGGGTGGCGTAGCGGCTGGCGATGGCGATGTCGCTCTTGGCCAGCACCATGTCCATATTGGACAGCAGCGTGTTGAAGAACGGCCAGTCGCGGTACATCTTCTGCAGCAGCGCCAGGCCGTCCGGCTGCGTGCCCAGGAACTTCTGCACTGCCGAGCCGAAGCCGAACCAGCCCGGCAGCATCACGCGGCACTGCGCCCAGCTCAGCACCCAGGGAATGGCGCGCAGGTCTTCGATCGCGGTGGACTTCTTGCGCGAGGCCGGACGGCTGCCGATATTCAGCGCCGCGATTTCGGAGATGACGGTCGATTCCCAGAAATAGGTTTCAAAGCCTTCGGTCTCGTACACCAGCGAGCGGTAGCTGCGCATGGCTTCGTCGGACAGCGCCTGCATGGCCGCCAGCTGTGCCGCATCCGGCTCGGCGCCACGCGGCGGCAGCATGGTGGCCTCCATGGTGGCGGCCACCATCACCTCCAGGTTGCGGCGGCACACTTCCGGATTGGCGTACTTGGCGGTGATGACCTCGCCCTGCTCGGTCAGGCGGATGCGGCCCTGCACCGCGCCCTGCGGCTGCGCCAGGATCGCTTCATAGCTAGGACCGCCGCCACGGCCGACGGAACCGCCGCGGCCATGGAACAGGCGCATCTTCACGCCGTGGCGCTGGAACACCTCCACCAGTTCGATTTCGGCCTTGTACAGCTCCCAGCCGGAGGTCAGGAAGCCGCCGTCCTTGTTCGAGTCCGAATAGCCCAGCATGACTTCCTGCAGGCTGCCGCGCGAGCGCACCAGGTCCATATACAGCGGCAGGCGGAAGGCGCGGTCCATGATGTCCGGGCCGGCCTGCAGGTCGCCTATGGTTTCAAACAGCGGAATGATGTTGACCGCCATCGACGACTCCTCGGTCACCGAACCGGCGCGCAGCAGGCCGTGCTCCTTCAGCAGCAGCGCCACCTCCAGCAGGTCGGACACGCTGTCGGCCTTGGAGATGATGTAGTTGGTGATGGACTCGGCGCCGTAGGCGCGGTGCGCCTCGCCCACCGCGCGGAAGATGGCCAGCTCGCCGCTGGTCTCCTCGGAATAGCTGGTGTACGGGGAAATCAGCAGGCGCGGCGTGTGCAGCTCCTCCAGCAGCAGCTTGCAGCGCTCCGGCTCGGACAGCGCGGCGTAGTCCACGCCGGGACGGGCGCAGGCCAGGATCTCGGCCACCACGCGCTCGTGCACGTCCGAGTTCTGGCGCAGATCCACAGGCGCCAGCGAGAAGCCGAACACCTTCACCGCGCGGCGCAGCTGGCGCAAACGTCCGCGCGCCAGCACGGCCGAGCCATGCGCCACCAGAGATTCGTGCACCGTCTCCAGGTCCGCCAGCAATTCCTGCGCCGAAGCGTAAGGCTGCGCGCCCGCGCCGGGGGCGGCCGGCGCATAGCCCGCCGCAGCGGCGGCCGGCCAGATGGTGGCAACGGCCGCACGCGCGCTGGCGGCGGCGCTTGCAGCGGCGCCGGTATCGGCGCGGCCGGCGGCAGCGGCGCTGGTCAGCAGCGCGCGGTTGGCGGCCAGGCGGTTATGGATGCCGTAGATGGCGCGGCGGTAAGGCTCGTCGACGCGGTGCGGCGAATGGTCGGGCGAAGCGTCGGCCAGCTGGCGCAGCTGCTCCGAGCAGCCCGTCATGGTCTGCGCCAGCGACAGCTGCGAAGCCAGTTTGTGCAGCTCGCCCAGGTAATGTTCCAGCGCCACGTCGGCCTGGCGCGCCAGCGTGGCACGCAGCACGGTGGCGGTGACGAAGGGGTTGCCGTCGCGGTCGCCGCCTATCCAGCTGCCCACTTTCATGAAGGTCGGCAGTTCCTCGCCGGCCCAGCGCGCATCCAGCTTGGCCAGCATGTCCTGCAAGGTGCTATACAGCTGCGGCAGGCCGTTCAGGATGGTGCGGTCGAAGAAGGACAGGCCGTTCTCCACCTCGTCCATCACCGACAGCTTGGCCGTGCGCAGCAAGCGCGTCTGCCACAGCGTATGGATGCCGCGCGCCAGCGCCTCGTCGTTCTGCTCCTGCTCTTCGGGCGTCATCTGCACGCGGTCGCGCTCATCGAGCTCGCGCGCGATGGCCATCTGGCAGTTCAGGGTACTCTTGCGCTGCACCTCGGTCGGGTGCGCGGTGAAGACCGGGCTGATATGCGCCTCGGCGAAGAACTCGCCGAAGGACGACGTGCGGCCGGCGCCCACCACGTTCTGCACTGCCTTGGCCAGGCTGCCCAAGCGCGGCGCGGAGCCGGCCAGTAAGTGCGCGCGGCTGCGGCGGGTGTGGTGCTGGTCCTCTGCGATATTGGACAGCAGCGAGAAATAACCGAAAGCGCGTATCAGCTGGCTGGTCTCATCCGGCGACAGCGCGTGCAGCGCCTCCTCCAGCAAGGCCTGCGCGCCCGCATCCTGCTCGCGGCGGAAACGGATCGCCAGCTGGCGCACGTTCTCGATACGATTGAAGGCCTCGTCGCCGTGCTGCGTGCGTATGGTATCGCCCAGCATGCGGCCCAACTGGCGGATGTCCCGCCCCAGCAATTCATCCTTGAATTCCACCGACTTTGAACCGTCCATCTCCCGCCTCACCAGTATGTAGTAATTTTTCAGTTTAGGGACACAATTACAGCAAAACTTGCATATCCACACCATACAAGGGGCTGGATACCCGCCATATCGTAAATTTACTACATTATGTAGTGAAAATCCAAGTGGCGGCAACTGAATTCTTTGCCAATTACTATATGGATTTGGAATGGCGCGCACGCGTTAGCCAGCGAACGGATGGCGCGCGGCGGGCAAGGCATGCTGGAAGCCGAACCAACCAAAGGAGAACGGCATGACCAATCGCATCGGCAACAAAGACGTGGCCCAGCAGCGCAGCAAAGCGGAAAAAGCCCGCATCAAGCGCGCCAACAAGGAGATGGAAGCGGTCAAGCAGGCCGCCGCACGGGCCAAATACCACAAGGAAGTGAAGGGACGGATTTCGGCCGCCCAGGCGGCACAAGCGTTCTAAGCATCCGCCTTCCCGTTGTTCTTTGCCGCGTTCTGATTATATGATGTAGCGCAATAGCGGCAACGAACCCGGAAGGCAACGATGAAAAAAACAACACTCAGGGCGGCATGCCTGCTCGCCCTGCTCCCCGCGCTCGCGCTGGCCAGCGAACCCGCCAGCGGCAGCCTCACGGCCGGCAAGGCCTGCGAAGCCTACGCGTCCTACACCAAGGGCACCAATCCCGGGGACGTGCGGCTCAAGCCGGGCAGCAGCTACGAGATCAAAGAAGTCAACAAGCCGGGCAGCTATGAACAACTGCGGATAGAAGTGCCGGGCGCCAGGCCCGAGCTGCGCTGGGTGGCGCGCGACTGCGGCAGCGCCGCCGCGCCGGGCGGCGGCACACAGAATCCCGCGCCGGCCGCCGCCACGCGGGAAAGCGCCAGGGACGGCGCGAATGACAGCGCCGGCGGCAAACACGAAATCTGCTCCACCGCCAACCAGCAGGACAGCTACCTGCTGGCCATCAGCTGGCAGCCCGGCTTCTGCGAGCACACCCCGCGCACGTCCGGCAAGCCCGAGTGCGCCGCGCTGGACAAAGGCAGCCTGGTGGTCACCAACCTCACGCTGCACGGCCTGTGGCCCAACAAAAAAGCCTGCGGCACCAGCTACGGCAACTGCGACGGCAAGCCCTTCGCGCTGAAAAAAGAGACCGTCGAACGCATCGCGCAGTGGATGCCCAACTTCTACTACGAAAACAGCTTTGGCAAATACGAGTGGAACAAGCACGGCGCCTGCCAGTCGCTCGACCCGGACGCCTACTTCACGAAGGCCGTGGCGGCGGTGCAGGTAGTGAACGGCTCCGCCATCGGCCAGCAGATCCTGAAGCACATAGGCGGCAGTTTCAACGCCGACAAGTTCTTCGCCACGCTGCGCAGCCAGCACGGCGAAGCGGCCGCCAGCCGCGTGATGCTGGTCTGCGCGGGCCAGAGCCAGCTGCAGGAAATCCGCGTCCAGCTGCCGCTCGACTTCAGCGTCGACAAAGGCCTGGGCGGCCTGCTGGGCACGACACCCGGCCAGGGCCCCCAAACCTCCCGCTGCGGCAGCGAAATCCACGTCGAAGCCAGCGGCCGCAACTAGCACCACCACCGACCACCGGGGTCAGTTCTACCATTGCGTCACGGGCTCAGCTTTAGCACGCAACTACTGCAGAGTCCGTGACGCGATGGTAGAACTGACCCCGATGTGATTAGACGGCTTCGAGGACGCCGCGGCGCATCTGGTCGAGCTCGATGGACTCGAACAGGGCCTTGAAGTTGCCTTCGCCGAAGCCTTGGTTGCCCTTGCGCTGGATGAATTCGAAGAACACGGGGCCGAGCTGGTTTTCGGAGAAGATCTGCAGCAGCAGGTCGCCCGGCATGCCGTCGATCAGGATCTTGCGCTTCTTGAGCTCGTCCAGCGATTCGCCGTGGCCGGGGATGCGGCGGTCCACCAGCTCGTAGTAGGTGTCGATGGTGTCGAGCAGCTTGATGCCGCTGGCGCGCAGCGCGTCCACCGTGCCGTACAGGTTGTCGCTGCCCATGGCGATGTGCTGGATGCCTTCGCCGTTGTACATGTTCAGGTATTCGGTGATCTGGCCCGGACGGTCGGTGCCCTCTTCGTTGATCGGGATGCGCAGCTTGCCGCACGGCGACGTCATGGCTTTCGATTTCACGCCCGTGACCTGGCCTTCGATGTCGAAGTAGCGGATCTCGCGGAAGTTGAACAGCGTTTCGTAGAAGTTGACCCACTCTGCCATGCGCCCACGGTGCACATTGTGCGTCAGGTGGTCGATATAGGTCAGGCCGTGGCCCACCGGGTTGGGGTTGGCGCCGGGGATGGCTTCGAAGTCGGCGTCGTAAATGCTGATGTCGCCGATGGCGCCCGCCGTGGCGCCGTTTTTGCCCTTCCAGCGGTCCACCAGGTAGATCAGCGAGTCGCCGATGCCTTTGATGGCGGGGATGTTCAGTTCCATCGGGCCGGGCTGGCCGCCGAAGCCCCAGGCGCCCAGTTCCAGCGCGCGGCGGTGGGCTTTGCCGGCGTCCTGCACGCGGAAGGCGATGGCGCACACCGACGGGCCGTGCTGGCGCGCGAAGCGCTGCGCAAACGAGTCCGGCTCGGCGTTGATGATGAAGTTGATCTCGCCCTGGCGGTACAGGGTCACGTTCTTGCAGCGGTGCCGCGCGATGGCGGTGAAGCCCATCGCTTCGAAGGTCTTGCCCATGGCGACCGGGTCCGGCGCGGCGTATTCGATGAATTCAAAGCCGTCGGTGCCCATCGGGTTGTCCCATAATTCTAGCGTCATGCTGATCTCCTCAAGTAATAGAATGAGTTTAGCCATTCGCCGTGAATATTTCGTTCATAATGTGCGCGATAATAGCGGTCCCGCGCACAAAATATGCATGAATCGAGGAAAAACCATGAGTACCATCAGCGTAGACCGGCATGACCTTGCCCTGCTGGCCGAATTGCAGCGCGACGGCCGCGCCACCAACAGCGCCATCGGCGAGAAGGTGCATCTGTCCACCTCGCAGGTGAGCCGCCGCATCCAGCGCCTTGAGGAGGCGCGCGTGATCGACCATTACGCGGCCATGCTGGACCCGCTGGTGGTGGGCCTGGGCGTGATGGCCTTCGTCCACGTGACGCTGGACCGCCACGGCACCGCCTGGGGCGATACCTTCGAGCAGGCGGTCAGCGATTTGCCTGAGGTGCTGGAGTGCTTTTCCGTCACCGGCGAGGCCGATTATGTGATCCGCGTGGTGTCGCACGACCTGGCCTCGTTCTCGGAGTTCATGATGAACCATTTGCTGCGCATCCCCGGCGTGACCAATGTGAAGTCGAATATCTCGCTGAAGAAGGTCAAGCAGGTGACCGAGCTGCCGCTGGACCATATCGCGCAGCCGCGCCCGTCCAAGATGCGGGTGCATTTCGCGCAGTAAGGCGGCGTCGGTCCCGTCTTACAAGCGCGCGGCACGTGCGCCGCTTGGGCGCCGCCGGCCCCGCTGCGCATACTGGCGTCTTTGATCAGGAGGACTCGCCATGAACAGCGACAAGGACGTCAGGGCTGCGGATCCCCGCAATTCGCAGCAGGATTTCGGCGGCAATATCGCCAACGGCCATCCGGCCAACAATGTGATCACGCCCCAGCGCGAGGGCATGCCGTCCACGGAGCAGGGCCGTACCACGGTGGACCGGGGCGCGGGCGACTTTTCATCGCAGCGCCACGGCGAAACGGGACGCGCGGAGCAGTCGGCGCGCCGCCCCGCGCCGGAATCCGGCCCGACCAAAGGGGAGCGCGGCACGCGCGGCTCGGGCATGCCGGTGGACAGCGGCGCGGGCCAGCTGGCCGATGACCGTCCCGGCCGCGATACGCCTAAAGGCGGCTGAGCGCGCGCCCGCGCTCTGCTAGAATCCGGAACCGGAACAACAGCTAGAGGCGGAACGTGGCAGATACAGTACCGAAGGGCGCTTACCGCAGCGGCGTGGCCGCGCGGCTGGCCGGCTTGCCGGTGGAGACGCTGCGGGTGTGGGAGCGGCGCTACGGCGTGTCCGGCGCGGACCGCTCGCCGCACGGACAGCGCCTGTATTCGGCCGAGCAGGTGCGCCGCCTCGGCCTGCTCAAGCGCGTGGTGGACCTGGGCCATCCCATCGGCATGGTGGCGGCGCTGTCCTTCGAGGAGCTGGCCGTGATGGCGGGCTCGCTGCCGCCGCAGGACGCGGCGCCGGACGACGGCGCCGCCGCCGTGCCGCTGCGCGTGGCCGTGGTGGGCGCCGCCATGGCGCGCCGCCTGGCCGCCGTGCGCACCGTCCCGCCGCTCGACATCATCCACACCTGCGCCTCGCTGGAAGCGCTGCCGGCCGCCCTGCCCGGTCTGCCGGCCGACGTGCTGCTGATCGAATCGTCCGAGATGTCGGCTGAAACGCTGCCGCTGATCGCCGCCGCGCGCGCCGCCGCGCCGGGCGCTGCCCTGGTGGTGATGTACCGCTTCTGCGACAGCGCCACCGTGCGCCGCCTGCGCGAGCAGGGCTGCCTCGTGGCGCGCGTGCCGGCCGATCCGGCCGAGGTGGCGGTGCTGTGCAGTTCCGCGCTGGCGGGCCATCCGCTGCAGGCGGTGCTGCCGGTCACGCCGGCGCCGTCGCCGCGCCGCCTGGACGAGCAGGCGCTCGCCATCCTGGCCAGTGCGCCGAACAGCATCAACTGCGAATGCCCGCGCCACCTGGCCGACATCCTGATGATGCTGGGCAGTTTCGAGCGCTACAGCCAGCAATGCGCCTCGCGCAACGCCGACGACGCGGCGCTGCACCAGGAGCTGAGCAACACGGCCGGCCAGGCGCGCATGATGCTGGAGACCGCACTGGAGCGCCTGGCGCGCGCCGACGGCCTGCCGCTGCCGCCGTCGCTGTCGGAATAAGGCGCGCCGCGTGCCTTACTTGCGCGCGCGCCGTTTCAGCCAGCGCATGAGGGCGCCCAGCAGCGGTATTTTCTCGTAGAGTTCCTCCGCCGCGTCCCAGTAGTCGCGGTGCATGGCCACGCGGCCTTGTTCGTCGAACTCGATGTGCGAGGCGCCGCGTATGGTCTGCACGCCTTGCGCGCTGCGCATGCGGAAGTGGAACTCCCAGGTCAGGAAGGCTTGCCTGCCCTGGGCCATGCGCTCCTTCACCACGAAGCGCGGCTGCTCCACCTGCACGAACATGTGCTGGAAGATGGGGATGATGGCGGCGTGGCCGCGCACTTCGTTGAACGGGTCCTTGAAGAAGGCGTCCGGCGCGTACACGCTGCGCACTTCCCCCACCGTTTCGATTGCCAGGGTTTCGTAGAAGCGCACCAGGCGCTCCAGCGGCTGTTGTTCGTTCATAGTCCGGTCACCTTGCGCACCAGCCAGAAGTAGGCGCCGTAGGGCAGCAGCCGCAGCAGGCGCAGGCTGTTGCTGAAACGGCGCGGGAAGTGGATGTGGAACTGGCCCCGCTCCAGCCCGCGCACCAGCGCCTGCGCGGCCGCTTCCGGCGTCATCAGCGCGGGCATGGCGAAGTCATTGCCGGCGGTGAGGCTGGTGGCCACGAAGCCGGGGTTGATCTGGTAGACGCCGATGCCGCGCGGCGCGAGGTCGAGATACAGCGTTTCCGTCAGGTTGAGCAGCGCGGCCTTGGTGGGGCCATACGCCAGCGCTTTCGGCAGCCCGCCGTAGCCCGCCACCGAGGCCACCACGCCGATGCCGCCTGCGCCCTGCTCCAGCAATTCCGGCAGGACCGCGTCCAGGCAGTTGTACACGCCGCGCAGGTTCAGGTCCAGCAGGCGGTTGGCCTGTTCCAGGTCGAAGCCGTCGGCGCGCATGGGGTGGTAGCCGCCCGCCACCACCAGCACCAGGTCGATGCGCCAGCCGCGCGCCAGGATCGCGCTGCGCGCGCGGTGCACGCTGGCGGCGTCGGTGATATCCAGCGGGGCGGCCATCGCGCGCGGCTGGCCGGCGCACAGAGATTCCAGCAGGTCCGCCCGCCGCGCGGACAGCACCACCTGCGCGCCGCGCCCGAGCAGCAGCCGGGCGGCGGCCTCGCCTATGCCGCTGGACGCGCCTATGATCCATACGCAGCGCCCCTGCCAGTCCGTGATGGGTTTATTGAGCGCCATCGCCTGCCTTCTGTTTGCGGAACGACAGCGTGACCGAGCCAAGGTCTATGCCGAACTTGCTCATGGCGGCGCGATTCAGCATGACTTCCTCGTCTATCATGAACATCCAGTCCTCGAAGTCGACGTTGACGGTCTTGCCGTCCACCGGCAGCGCCAGCACGTAGTTCCAGCGCAGCGCGTTGCCCGCCACCACGCCGACCGCCTCGCCCACCACGTCGGCCGCCGTGCCGGTGTAGCGGCCGGGCGCGGTCTGGCGGAGCGTCCACACGCGGCGCTGGCGGGTGCCGTCGGCGTACAGGAATTCCTCGTCCAGTGTGCCGACGCCGTCGCGCCAGGTGCAGGTCATGGTGACGGTGAAGCGCTTTTGCACCGTGCCGCTGCGGTCCTGGAACATGCCGTAGGCGAGCACGCGGCCGTTGAAGTAGCGCTGCACGTCCAGCACCGGCGTCTGCGCCGCGTAATAAGACGGGTCGGCGCGGGTGGAGCAGCCGGTCAGCAGGCCGGCCATCATGGTGCTCAGGGCGGCGCCGGCAAAGCAGGCGCGCAGCATGTTGATCTTCATATCTCTCTCCCGTTCAGGCTTTTCAGGCTGCCCCTCGCGCCGCGCATCAGCAGCAGCCAGGCCAGTAGTTTCAGGGCGCACGGCAGCAGCGCGTAGGCTGCGGCGAGGGCGGCTGTTCCTTGCGGCGCAGCGCCCGTATCGGCGGCCGCACCGGCGCTGCCGGGTTCATAACCGAGCAAGGCCAGCGCAGGCAGCGTGGCGCCGGCGGCGAACGCGAGCGCCAGCTGCGTGCACCAGTTCCACCAGGCGAAGTAAGGCGCGGCGGATGGCTGCCCTTCCTCGCCGCCGCTGCGGCTTTGCGCGGCCAGCCCTGCCAGCAGGGCCGGGGACAACGCCAGGTCCGCTCCGCCCGCGATGCCAGTCAGCACGCAGATGGCCGCGAAAGCCGCGCCGTCGCCGGGGCCGAGGGCGTAGGCCCAGATGAATACCAGCGCGCACAGCAGCATGCTGGCCTGCCAGGCGGCCAGCGTATCCCAGCGCCTGGCCAGCGCTGCCCACAGAGGCATGGACGCGGCGGCCGCGAGCAGGTAGAGCACCAGCAGCGGACCGGCCCAGCTGTCCGGCAGGCCGAGGCGGTCGGCTGCGAAGAAGACAAACAGCGTGGCGGGGATGGCGCCTGCCAGCGCGCTGGCGGCGTAGACGCCGAACAGGCAGCGAAAGCGCGGCTCATTCCACGGCGCCAGCAATGCGTACCGTGCCGGTGCCGGTGCCATTGCCATTGCTGGTGCCATTGCTGGTGCCATTGCCGGTGCCATTGCCGATGCCCGGGCCTGCGCGTGGTCCCCCGCCTGGGCCTGCGCTCGGGCCGGGGCGATGGCCCGTGTATGCAGGTCCGGCCGGGGTGCGCGGCGCAGCAGCAGCCAGGCGGCGGGCAGCAGGCAGGCGCAGAACAGCAGCGCCAGCGCGCCGTAGCCAAGCAGGCCGCTGCACGCGGCCGCCAGCACGGCGCCCAGCAGGCCGCAGCCTTCCCGGGCCGACATCAGCCGCACGCGGTCGGCTGCACCCTGTGCGATGGCGCTGCCCCAGCTTTGGTGCGCGATGGTGGCCAGGCCATAGCCCAGGTAGACCAGCATCAGCGCGCTGGCAAACCAGGCCATCAGCGACGCGCCTGCCAGTGCGGGCGGATTGAACAGCGCGCAGTATCCCAGCAGCAGCGGCGCCAACGACACGGCGGCATGCCAGGGGTAGCCGCGCCGGTTGCGCGCCATCCACCAGCCGAGCAGCGGATCGGCCAGCGCGGCCAGCACCCGCACGGCCAGCAGCACGGCCCCCACGCCGGCCAGCGCCAGCCCGCCGCTGCGCACGTACAGCGCCGGCGCGAACAGGTAAACAGGCAGCGCCACCATCGCCAGCGGCAAGGCGAACAGCGCGTAGCTCGCCAGCGCGGCGCCGGCGGGCGCCATGGAGGGGGCGCCCGGCGCGGTGGCAGGCGGACGCCGGGTGTTCATGGCTGCGCTGCGGCCTGGCGCAGCAGCGCCTCGCGCAGCATGGGCGCCGTGCTGCGCGGGGACAGCCAGATGCCGAAGAAGGCCTGCGCAAACTCGGCGTCCAGCATCGGCGGCGGCGCGCCGCCTTGCACGCCGCCTAAAAGCACGCCATTCAGATAGAAGCGCGCCCCCGCGCCGGGCACGTAGCGCCCCGCAATACGGTCTCCCTCGCGCACGTCCGGGAACAGGCTGCGCATGGTCTCCAGCCACGCCTTGCGCTGCACAGAGCTGCCTGCGCCTGTCTTTTCCATCTGCTCCGCGCTTGCCTCCGCGATGCGGCTGCCCTGCAAGGCGCGCGCGTAACGCAATTCCAGCACGAAGGGCGCGGCGGCGGGGGCGCTGTCGCGATAGCCTTGCGGCCCCACCCACAGCCGCGCCTCATAAATCCGCAGGCCAAACCAGCGGTAGACGCCCTCCCCCGCCAGCCGCGCCGGCTGCAGGGGCTGCACGGCATCCGCAGGCAGCATGGGCTGCGGCGCGGCCGCATCGCCCGCCGCCAGGACAGGCACGGCGCAGCAGGCCAGCAGGCACACGGCGAGCCGCGCCGCTGCGCGCCGTCCCCAGGCTGCGTGGCGGTTCCCCATATCAGTCCTTGACCAGCGTGAATTGCACCACGTCGGTATTGCCGGCCTTGAACGCGCCTTCGCAGTAGGCCAGATAGAATTCCCAGGTGCGCATGAAGTTCAGGTCGAAACCCAGCGGCTTGATATTGTCTTGCTCGCGCAGGAAGGCCGCGCGCCATTGCCGCAGCGTTTCCGCGTAGTCCAGGCCAAAGTGCAGCGCGTCCTCCACGCGCAGCCCGTGCATGGCCGCGTGGCGGCGGAACTCGGCTTGCGACGGCAGCATCCCGCCGGGGAAGATGTATTGCTGGATGAAGTCCGTGCTGCGGCTGTAGCGGTCGAACAGCTCGTCCGCGATGGTGATGGTCTGCACGCAGGCCCGCCCGCCGCGCTTCAGGCTGCGCGCCACGCAGGCGAAATAGCTCGGCCAGTACTGCTGCCCCACCGCCTCGAACATTTCGATGGAGGCGACGGCGTCGTACTCGCCATCGCTGTCGCGGTAGTCGCACAGGCGCAGGTCGGCCCGCGCGGCCATGCCGGCTTCCGCCAGCCGCGCCTTCGCGTAGGCCAGCTGCTCGCGTGACAGCGTCAGCCCTATCACGTGCAGGCCGCCGCGCGCCGCCATCTCGGCCAGTCCGCCCCAGCCGCAGCCGATTTCCAGCACGCGCTCGCCCGGCTTCACCTGCAGCTGCGCCAGGATGCGCCGGTACTTGGCCTCCTGCGCCTGCTCCAGGCTCAGGCCCGGATAGGGAAACAGCGCGCTCGAATACGTCATCGACGGGTCCAGCCAGCGCTGGTAAAACGCGTTGCCCAGATCGTAGTGGGCGTGGATGTTCTTCTTGCTGCCGCTGCGCGAATTGCGGTTCAGCAGATGGCGCAGGCGGTACAGCAGCACGCCCCACCAGTTGCCGTACACCAGCGACTCCAGCTCCTCGCGGTTGCGCGCCAGCAGTTCCACCAGTCCGGGCAGGTTGTCGGTGCTCCAGTCGCCCGCGATAAAGCTCTCCGCAAAGCCGATGTCGCCGGAGCGCAGCACCGCGCGCCAGACGTTCCAGTTGGCCAGCCTGAAAGTGACGGGCGCGCCGCCCTCGCCGTACAGCGTGACGGCGCCGTCCGGCGTTTGCAGCAGCACGGCGCCGTGGCGGATGTGGGACAAGGCGGCCAGCAGCAAGCGGGCGGACGCTGGCCGCGCCGCAGCGGCTGCGCCGGCGGGAGCGGCGGGACAGGCTGCGGCACGGCGCAGCGCAGACGACTCGGAGATAGGCAGTTGCATGGTCATTTCGAAAGTTCCTCAATCGGTGGTGCGGGCTTGCTGAAAAAAGGCGCGCGCTTGCACCAAAGCCGCAGCGCCTGCCAGTGGATCTTTGCCATCACGCCCAGCGTGAGCAGCGGATGCGTGGCGCAGGCGCGCAGCACGGCCGTGTCGCTGAGCGCATGCGCCGTGCCGCTGATGCTGGTGGACAGGGCCAACTCGCCGCCGTCCAGATAGTCGATGCAGGCCAGCTGCCGCTCGTCCTCCCCGGCGCGGCGCACACGGACAAAGCGGAAGCGGTAGCTGCCGCGCAGCGGCAGGAAGGGCGACACGTGAAAGGCTTTGTCGGCCCGCAGTTCGGCGCCGTTGCGTATCGCCGCCCCGGTTTCCAGCAGATACAGGTGGCGCTCGCCGAAGGTGTTGCGCACGTCGCACAGCACGGCGCGCAGGCTGCCATCGGCGCCGTGGCAGAACCAGAACGACACGGGATTGAACAGATAGCCCAGCACGCGCGGCATGGTCTGCAGCCAGACTTCACCGTCCGCGCCGCGCACACCGCCGCGCTCCAGCATCTCGCTTATCCACGCGCGCAGCGGCCGCACGCCGTCGCCGTGGTCGGCGTCGTGGAAGGCCAGCAGGTTGAAGCGGTTGTGCGAGAACCAGCGCAGCCGCGCCGCGCCGTCCTGCCGCTCCGGCATGCGGTGCACCGGCACGCGGATGTAGAACACGCCGTAGCTGAAGGCATTGCGCACCGGCCGCAGGCGCTTGTGGCGCACCTGGCCCAGGCAGAGCTGGATACCGTCTGGCTCGTCCTTTTCCTTATGCGGCATGGCTCAGTACCGCCTTCTGGGCCAGCGCGGCGGCCACCCGCATGCCGGACTTCAGGCCGTCCTCGTGGAAGCCGTAGCCGGTCCAGGCGCCCGCGAACCACACATTGCGTTCGCCCTGCAGCTGCGGCAGGCGCGCTTGCGCGGCCACGGCGCGGGCGTCGAACACCGGATGCGCATAGTCGAAACTGGCCAGCACCCGCTCGGGCGACGGCTTATCGATGGGATTGAGCGAGACGATCACCGGCGTGGTGAAGGGCAGCGGCTGCAGCATATTGAGCAGGTAGTGCACGCACACGCGCGGCGCGCCGTGTTCGTCCACCCCGCCCTGGTAGTTCCATGCCGACCAGGCCTTGCGCCGCTGCGGCAGGCAGCGGCTGTCCGTGTGCAGCACGGCGCGGTTGGGCTGGTAGCGGATGGCGCCCAGCACGCCCTGCTCTTCAGGGCTGGGACGGTCGAGCAGCGCCAGTGCCTGGTCGCTATGGCAGGCCAGCACCACTTCGTCGTACTGCTGGATGTCGCCCGCTGTATGCACCGTCACCGACAGCGCGCCGCCGCCCGGCGCGCGCCGCACCAGGCGCACCGGCGTGCCCAGGCGCCGCTGCGGTATGTCTTCCAGCATGCGCCGCACGTATTCGCGCGAGCCGCCCGTCACCGTGCGCCATTGCGGACGGCCGCTCACCTGCAGCAGGCCGTGGTTGTGGCAGAAGCGCACGAAGCTCGCCAGCGGGAAGTCCAGCATCTGCGCCGTCGGGCAGGACCAGATGCAGGCCGCCATCGGCAGCAGATACCAGTCGCGGAAGGCGGCGCCGTAGCGGTGCAGGTCAAGGTAGTGGCCCAGCGCCATGGCGGGGTTGCCGGGCATGCCGCCCTCGGGCGACAGCGCCAGCGCGGTGGCGGCCTTGTTGAAGCGCAGGATGTCGCGCAGCATGCCGAGGAAGGCGGGCCGCAGCAGATTGCGGCGCTGCGCGAACACGGTGTCCAGATTGGCGCCGGCCCATTCCATGCCGCCGCCTTCGAACGGCAGCTTGACCGAGAAGGACATGTCGGTGCCGGCGGTCTCCACGCCCAGCTTGGCAAACAGACTCGTCAGATGGGGATAGGTGGCGTGGTTAAACACCAGGAAGCCGGTATCGACGCCATGCGTGACGCCGTTCAGCGTGACATCCACCGTGTTGCTGTGACCGCCGAACCAGTCGCCGCCCTCGTACAGCGTGACGTCCCGGCCCATGCGCGCCAGCTGGTGCGCGCACGCCAGCCCGGCAATGCCGGAGCCTATTACTGCTATTTTCATGACCCAGCCCTTGTGTCGTAGGAATGAACTGCATACTCCCAGCAACACTACGGACAATTACGGGTCAAGTCCAGCCTGCACTACAGAACCGGGCCATTATCCCAGTTCAATTACGGGTCACTCCGGCGTTTGCATGCGCTTCAGGCGCTGGCCGTGGATGGCCCACACGCAGTCCGCGCCGTCCACGGCGCCGAACAGCGCCCAGCCGGTGCCGATCTTGCGCACGTCGATCGGTGTTTCCAGTTCCTTGGCCAGCTTCTCGGCCCACATGCGCGCCGCGCCCTGCCCCTTGAACAGCTCGTTGCCTTCGAAGATGACGGTGGCGTCGAATACCGGTGCGGCGAATATCGTGTTCATGGCGGCCTCTCTTATTGGAATGGGCGCATTTTACACTTCCAGGCCGGCCCGCTGCAGCAGCGCGCTGCAGCGTTCGGACAGGTGGACCAGCTCCAGGCGCTTGCCCGCCTTGGCGTAGCGCTCGCGCAAGGCGTCCAGCGCCGCGATAGCCGAGTGGTCGGCCAGGCGCAGGTGGCGGCAGTCCAGCACCACGCGCGCCGGGTCGTCCGCCGGGGCGAACAACTCCTGGAAGCGCGCCGTGGAGGCGAAGAACAGCGTGCCGCGCGGGCGGTAGCTGCGCACGCCCGGCTCGCCGTCGTCGATGTCGGCGCCGATGTCGCGCGCGTGCTGCCAGGCGAAGCTGAGCGCGGCAATCACTATCCCGCACAGCACCGCGGTGGCCAGGTCGGTGGCCACCGTGATGGCGGTCACGGCCACGATCACCAGCGCGTCATGGCGCGGCACCTTGCCCAGCACGCGCAGCGAGCCCCAGGCAAAGGTCTGCTGCGCCACCACGAACATCACGCCCACCAGCGCCGCCAGCGGTATGCGCTCTATCCACGGCGACAGGAACAGGATGAACAGCAAAATCATGCCGCCCGCCACCACGCCCGACAGGCGCATGCGTCCGCCCGAGCCGAGGTTGATCATGGTCTGGCCTATCATGGCGCAGCCGCCCATGCCGCCGAACAAACCGGACACCACATTGGCCCCGCCCAGCGCCACGCATTCGCGGTTGGCCTGGCCTTCGGTGCCGGTGATGTCGCCGGTGAGGTTGAAGGTCAGCAGCGTTTCCAGCAGGCCGACCAGGGACATCAGCACCGCATACGGCAGGATGATGCGCAACGTTTCCAGCGTGAACGGCACGGCCGGCAGGTGCAGGGCCGGCAGGCCGCCGGCGATATGCGCCATGTCGCCCAGGGTGCGGGTGGGCAGGTCCAGCAGCGCGGCCAGCAGCCCCACGGCGGCGATCGCCACCAGCGCCGGCGGCGCCGCGCGGGTGAGCTTGGGCAGCAGCCAGACCAGGGCCATGGTCAGCGCCACCAGGCCCGCCATCAGTAGCAGCGGCGCACCTTGCAGCCAGTGGCCGCCGATCTTGAAATGTTCCAGCTGCGCGCCCGCAATGATGATGGCCAGGCCGTTGACGAAGCCCAGCATGACAGGATGCGGCACCATGCGTATCAGCGTGCCCAGGCGCAGCAGGCCGAACAGCGCCATCAGCAGGCCGCCCAGCACCACGGTGGCCAGCAGGTATTGCGCGCCGTGCTGCGCCACCAGCGCCACGATCACCACCGCCATCGACCCGGCCGCGCCCGAAATCATGCCGGGCCGCCCGCCGAACAGCGCGGTGAGGGTGCAGATAAAGAAGGCGCCATACAGGCCCATGAGCGGATTGAGCTGCGCCACCAGGGCGAAGGCGATGCACTCGGGCACCAGGGCGAAGGACGTGGTCAAACCGGCGAGGACGTCGGTGCGGATGCGGCTAGGGAGCTGGTTCATGCGGATCTGGCGGGCGGCGGAAATAAAACAGCCCACGCGAAGGTGGGCTGGTACGGTGCCGCAAGTATAGCAGAAGGCAGCGCTAGACTGGCGCGCCGCCCTGCTGGCGGCGGCGCAGCAGCATCGCGCCCATGCCTATCATCAGCAGCGCCGCGCTGCCGGGCAGCGGCACCACGCGGGTAAAGCCCTCGATCACGTCGTTCTGGCAGGTCTCGCCCCAGTGCATGGCGAAGGCCTGCAGATTGATCAGGCTGGTGCCCGTCATGTCCAGCGTAAAGGTCAGCTTCTGGTCGGGCGTGACGGTCCAGCTGCCGGTTACGCCGCTCACCACTTTCGCGGTGGTGGAGTTGGTGGTTTTCACTTCAACAGCCTGGCCGTCGCGGTAGGTGCAAGGCTGCGAGCAATTCATCACCTGCTCGGAATTGAGGATGTTCTCGGCGTTGGTGGTGCCGCCCAGCGTGTACAGCTTGAAGGTGCCGCCGGTGTTGCTCCAGCGGTTGTCCAGGCTGAAGCCCCACTCCCACTTGGTGCCGGTGCTGGCGTTGTCCGCCTGGTAATTGCTCACGCCCGCCACGACTTTGGGCTTCCAGGCCGAAGCCAGGAACAGGTCGCCATAGGCAATCCCGGCCTGCCCAGTCGGACCGGGGTCGGCCCACGGGTCGGCGCCGGCGTGGCCGGCAAAGGCGGTGGAGATGGTGATCTTCAGCACGCTGCCGACGCGCGTGATGGTCGCGCCGCTGATGTCGTACATGGCCGCGCCGATGACGTCGCCGTCGCCATGGGCGTTCGAGCCCCAGTAATCGTTGACGCCGTTGTCCGTGATGGCGCCGGCCTGGACTGCTGGCACAGCCAGCATCGCCAGCAAGGCGCACATCGAAGTGAACAATCTATTCATGATATTTCTCTTAGTAACGTGTAATTCTTTAAAGCATTATTCGTGCCAAGTTGGCACAAGCCTTTTAAATCAGGTGCTTAGTCTCCCCGCAACGCGGGACAGCCAACCAAACTGTAAAGAATACCGACAGCGGATCGGCATACCGCTCGGGTTGCCGCAACGGCCATATTGCTGGAGAATGGCAAACATGCCAACATGCGGCGCCGTGTTATCTTACCTTTGCGGGAATATATGTTACACCGAACCAACAAATTGGCGGCAATTACCGTGTTGCTGGCCAGCCTCGCCGCCTGCCAGCAACACACGACCGCCGAACTGCTGGCGCGCGCCAAGGCCCACCACCAGAAGGGCGACCTGGACGCGGCCCGCATCGAACTGAAAAACGCGGTCGAGGCCGATCCGGTGGACGCCCCTGCGCGCTTCGCGCTGGCGCAACTGTATATTGAAACCGGCGAAGCGCTGTCGGCGGAAAAGGAAATCCGCCGCGCCATCAACCTCGGCTACAACCCCGTCGACACCATGCCCATCCTGGGCCGTTCGCTGGTGCTGCAGGGCCAGTTCAAGAAAGCGCTGGACGAGACCGGGCAGGCCGACGACGGCCAAAACGCCGCCCTGCTGTGCGTGCGCGCCGACGCCCACCTGGCCCAGGACCACCGCGCCGAGGCCAAACAGCTGTTCGAAGCGGCGCTGGCGCGCCAGCCCGGCTACTCCACCGCCCTGATCGGCCTGGGCCGGGTGGCCTTCCTGGAACAAGGCCCGGAACCCGCGCGCGCCTATGCCGGCCAGGCGCTGGCGGCGGCGCCGCGCAGCACCGAAGCGCTGATGTTCATGGGCGACCTGCTGCGCGCCCAGCACCAGTACGAGGCGGCGCTGGCCATGTACGACAAGGCACTGCAGGTCTTCCCCCAGCACCGCACCGCCCACGTGGAAAAAGCCTATCTGCAGATCGCCATCGGCAAGTTCGCCGAGGCCCAGGCCGATTTGACCGCCGCCGCCAAGACCACGCCCAACAGCCTGCTGGTAAGCTACACCCAGGCCCTGCTGGATTTCTCGCAAGGCAAGCACTCGGCCGCCAAGGAAGGCTTGCAGACGGTGCTGAACTCGGCGCCCGAGCACATGCCCAGCGTGCTGCTGGCCGGCGCGGCGGACTTCAGCCTGAACCTGCTGCCCTCGGCCGAGAAACATTTACGCGTCTACCTGAAGGCGCACCCGGAAAACGTGTATGCGCGCAAGATGCTGGCGAGCACCCTGCTGCGCACCGGCCAGTCGCCGGATGCGCTCAGCGTGCTGGCCCCCATCATCAAGGACAGCCAGCAGGACGTGCAGCTGCTGGCCCTGGCCGGCGAGTCCTATATGCAGATCCGCGATTTCAGCAAGGCCACCGAGTACTACGCCAAGGCCAGCGAACTCGACCCGAAGGCGGCCAATCTGCGCACCCAGCTGGGCTTGAGCAAGCTGGGCAAAGGCGAGCGCGACCAGGCCCTGAGCGATTTGCAGCATGCCACCCGGCTGGACGCCAAATCGCAGTACGCCGGCATGTCGCTGGTGCGCACCGAGCTGGGCCTGCACCGCTACGAACAGGCCTATGCCGCCGTGCAGGCGCTGGAGCAGGCCAACCCGGCCGTGGCCGCGGTGCAGGAGCTCAAAGGCTTGGTCTATCTCGGCAAGCAGGACGCGGCGCGCGCCCGCGCCTGCTTCGAAAAAGCCTTGCAGCTGGACCCGGCCTACTATCCCGCCGTGGCCAACCTGGCGCAGCTGGACGTGAGCGAAAAGCAGCCGGACGCCGCCCGCCGGCATCTGAAGGACTTCCTGGCCAAGAACAAGAACAGCCTGGAAACCATGACCGCGCTGGCCGCTCTGGCCGCCAGCACCGGCAACCAGGAAGACACCACGCACTGGCTGGAGCAGGCCAGCGCGGCCTACCCGGACGCGGTGGCGCCTTCCGTGCGCCTGCTGTCGCACTACCTGCAAATCGGCGACAAGCAGAAAGCCATTTCGCTGGCGCGCAAGGTGCAAGTGAGTAACCCGAGCGACCCGGACCTGCTGGACCTGCTGGGCAAAAGCCAGATCGCCAGCGGCGAGCTGGTGGGG
This sequence comes from Pseudoduganella sp. GW821-FHT05F09, assembly GCF_059419605.1. NCBI lineage: Bacteria > Pseudomonadati > Pseudomonadota > Betaproteobacteria > Burkholderiales > Oxalobacteraceae > Pseudoduganella > Pseudoduganella sp. GW821-FHT05F09. The sequence goes on along the minus strand of NZ_JBWKSD010000001.1, from coordinate 184,056 downwards.
GCGCTGGAGACCTACAAGAAGCTGGCGGCGGCCCTGCCGCGCTCGGCTTCCGTGCACATGCAGGTGGCGGCGCTGCACATGCTGCTCAAGAACACGGCGGCGGCCGAGGACCAGCTGAAAACCGCGCTGGCGATGCAGCCGGACTTCCCGGCCGCGCAAGTGGCGCAGGCCGAGCTGTACGTGCGCAACGGGCAGCATGAGCTGGCCGTGCTGATGGCGCGCCAGCTGCAGCGCCAGTATCCGAAGGCGGCGGCCGGCTTCCAGCTGGAAGGCGATGTGCTGGTCAGCCAGAACCGCTACGCGCAGGCCCTGCCCGCCTACGAGCAAGCCTGGGCCAACGCCAAAAGCAGCGAGCTGCTGGTCAAGACCGTGCACGGCATGCGCATGGCTGGGCGCAAGCCGGACGGCGAGGCGCGCCTGGCGCAATGGCTGGAGAAGCATCCCAAGGATGTGCGCGTGCTGCTGTTCCGCGCCGAAACGCTGATGGCGGACAAGCAGTACCCGCAGGCGGCCCGGCAGCTGGAGAGCGTGCTCAAGCTGGAGCCGAACAACGTCCAGGCGCTCAACAACCAGGCCTGGACCTACCAGCAACTCAAGGACGAGCGCGCGCTATCCACTGCCGAGCAGGCCTTCCAGCTGGCCGGCAACAAGCCGGCGGTGATGGACACGCTGGGCTGGATACTGGTGGAGCAGCAGCCGGACGGCGCCGGCCGCGGCTTGGCCATCCTGCAGAAAGCCAGTGCGCTGGCGCCGCAGGCGCGCGACATCCGCTACCACGTGGCGGTGGCGCTGTACAAGACCGGCAACAAGGACGGCGCGCGCAAGGAGCTGCAGCACCTGATGGCTGGCGATATGCAATTCGCCCAGGCCGACGAGGTGCGCGCCATGCTCAAGCGGATGGATTAGCGGATGGACTAAGCGGGCTCCGTGCGCTTGCGCACCGACGCGCCGGCCGTCCCGGGAGATGATGTTGTCCTACAGGGAGAACACCATGAAAAACGGAACCATACAGCACGCCACTTTCCGCAACTTCATGATCGAAGCGAGCGCCGTGAAGATGGGAACCCAGTGGCGCCCACAATGCCGCATCTCGCGCGGCAACCGAAAGACGGCCTGGAGCACGCCGCGCGCGGACGCCTTTGCCGACAGCGCGCTGGCGGTCGATGCCGCCATCCGCTACGCCAAGCAGGAGATCCAGCGCGGCTGGGGCTCGTGCTTCGCCTGAGGCCGCCCGGTCCTTACTGCGGCGGCAGGCGCTGTGCCCGCATCTCGGCCTTGTTGCGGTACATCTCGGCGTCGCCGTCGGCCAGCATGCGGGCGATGGTGTCGTGCCGCAGCGGATCGAAATCCACCTGGCCCACGCTGAAGCAGATATCGTAGCCGCGCTGCTCCTCGGCGTTGTGCAGCTCCAGCGCTGTGCGCAGCCGCTCGATGGCGGCCCGGGTGTCGCTCTGGCTCACGTCCAGCAGCAGGGTCACGAATTCGTCCCCGCCCAGGCGGCCGATCAGGTCGCTGTTCCGGAACACATGGCGCAGCACGTCGGCGAACGCCACCAGCGCGTGATCGCCTTCGGCATGGCCGCGCGTGTCGTTGATTTCCTTAAACTGGTTCAGGTCGAAAAACAGCAGCGAGGCCGCCTTCTTCATACGCAGGCACACGTGGATGGCTTGCTGCGCCAGCATCTCAAAACCGCGCCGGTTGGACAGCTTGGTCAGGTCGTCCATGGTGGCCATCTGCACCGCCGCCATCTCCTGCTGCACCATCGTGGCCAGATCATGCAGTAGAGCAACATCTTCCTCGCCCATGGTGCGCGGCACGTGGTCGATCAGGCACAGCGTGCCGAGCTTGGAACCGTTGGGTGCGAACAGCGGGCAGCCGGCGTAGAAGCGCACATGGGGCTCGCCCTGCACCAGCGGACTGTCGTGGAAGCGCGCGTCCAGGCGCGCGTCCGGCACCATCAGGATGTCGTCGCCGAGGATGGCGTGGCCGCAAAACGACACTTCGCGCGGCACTGGCGCGCCCAGCTGGCCGGAACAGGACAGCGTGTACACCGCGTCGGACGCCACCAGCGTCACTTTGGCCACCGGCACCTGGAACAGGCGCTTGGCCAGCCGGGTCAGGCGGTCGAAGCGCTCCTCGGGGCAGGCGTCGAGCAAGGGCAGCGCGTTCAGCGTGGCGACGCGCGTCGCTTCATTCACAGGCATGGCAGGCGCTAGCATGATCCCTCCTCTTTCCCCCATCCTAGCGAAAATGCTAAGCGGCCACAACAGTTTCTAGCGGGCCGGTTTCTTCTTCTCCTCTGCCGGCAGGTTCTCGTCGATGTCGCTGGATGCCGACTTCACCCGCTTGTAGCTCAGCGGACCTTCGTTGGGCGGCAGCGCCGGGCCGGTGTAGCGCAGCGCCAGCTCGGCCAGCGAGCTGGAGGTGTCGCTGCCGAAGCCGGACAGGGCCGTAAACCGCAGCTGGCGCGCCGTCACCGCCTGGCCGAAATCGATGGACTGCTGCTCGAAGGTCGATACCAGCGCGCCGCGCTTGAGTTCGCGCCAGTTCTCCCCGTCGTCGCTGGCGTGGACGACGTATTCGCGCACGTCGCCCTCGTGGTCGCGGTGGTTCTGGCGCGGCATCAGCACCAGGCCGGTGAACGACACCGGCTGCGGGAAGGCCAGCGCCAGCTCGCGCGGCGCGCCGTTCTTGCCGTCCGCAGTCCAGAAGGTGTTGGGGTCGCCGTCGATGGCGTTGGCGGCGTTGGCGGCGTTTGCGATATCACGCCCGCCCGCCGCCGTGACCGCCGTTGCGCCTAGCTTCTTCATCACCTGGGTGTCAAACAGCACCGAGCGCAGCTGCGCCGCCGTCAGCACCGCCTGCGGCTTGAAGCCGCTGCCGGCCATATAGTCCAGCAGCGACCTGCGCAGCTGGCGCGCCACCACGCGGCGGTCCAGGTCGCGCTCCAGGTCGGTACTGGCCACCATCAGCCTGCCCTTGCCCACCTGCGCCTCGAACAGCAGGCCCAGCTTGAAGTTGCGGTTCCAGTCGTCCACCGGCTGCACGATGGGCTGCAGGCCGGACGGCAGGCGGTCCAGGTTCAGCGCGCGCGTGCCCGCCACCAGCTCGTTCCATTGCCAGTCATTGAAGGACTCGGTGGGGAACTGCGCCAGCGCGGGATGGCGGTGGTCCACCCACACGCCCAGCATACGGCCCCAGGCGGGGCTCATCAGGCGGTTCCAGAATACAGGCACCGCGTCCAACGGCGGCGAGTTCCAGTCCAGGTCCGCCGCCAGCGGCAGGTAGAGCACCTTGCCGCCCGCATCCAGGCTGGCCTCGGCCGCCGGCCAGCTGTGCGTTACCAGCACGCCGTCCTGCGCAGCCGGAGCAGCCGCAGCAGCCGGAGCCGGATAGACCCAGATATTCCAGTCGTTTTCAACATCCATGCCGCGCAGGCCCACCACCAGCTTGTAGGCCTGCGGCGCCGGCAGCGCGGACAGCGCCGCCGTGACCGTGCCAAGCTTGATGTTCTTGCCGATGGCAATGGCCTGCTGCGGGAAGTCGCCGCCGGCGGCCACCTTGCCGGCCGGGTCCACCAGCTTCCAGTAAGGCCGCGCATTGGCCAGCGCCTTTTCGCCGAAATGGGCGATTTCCACCTCGGCCGTCAGCGTTTCGTTGCCGGTGTAGACCCGCTTCATCACGCGCGCCAGCGGCACCGTCTGGCCGTTGAAGCGGCGGAATTCCTTGGCGGTGGCGTAGCCCTTGGGCTCCCAGAAGGTGTCCAGCAGGCCCACCAGGGCCGTGCCCTGGCCCAGGTAGTCGTGCAGGTCCAGCAGCTGGTAGCCCATCATGCCGGGCGTGCGCAGATTGGCTTCGATGTCCTCTTTATAGCTGTTCAGCTGGAATTTGCCGGAAGCGTAGGCGAAGTCCTTGTTGCGGTGGGCCATGCCGTGCCTGGCCAGCGAGTCGCGGAAGATCTCGTAGTTGCCCGGCTGGAGATAGCCCTTGAATTTATCGATCACGCTGAAGTCCGGATACGCCACCCATTGCCCGGCTTCGTGCGACACCACCGGCACATGGATCTCGGCCAGCGAGTCGCCGTAGTCCCTGCCGAACCAGCCCTTGTTGCCGCGCAGCGGCTTGGGGCCGATGCGCTGCATGGCCAGGAAGTCCGTGCCCTCGCCCAGGCCCGGCACTTCCTTCTCGGTGTGGCCGGTGCCGTTGGAATACAGGCGGCGCGGATCGGCCACGCGGTAGTGCGCTATCCACTGGTCGAAGGCCTCCTTCCAGCGGCCCTTGGGTTCATTGCCGGGGCTGAGCAGCACAAAGGACGGATGGTTGCCGTAGGCGCGGATGATCCTCTCGGTTTCCTCGTGCAGCATCTTGTCCATGGCGGTGCCGGGCGAGACCTCGTTCCACATGCCCGGTTCCGGCTGCAGATACATGCCCAGTTCATCGGCCGCCTGGAAGGCCGCTTCCGGCGGGCAGAAGGAATGGAAGCGGATATGGTTGATGCCCCAGTCCTTGTTGATCTGGAAGATCTTGCGCCAATAGGCCACGTCGGTGGGCGGATAGCCGGTGAGCGGGAAGTCGCCGCCGTGGTGGGTGCCGCGCAGCAGCAGGGTGCGGCCGTTCAGCACAAAGTCCTTGCCGCGCGCGGCGATCTGCGCAAAGCCGAAACGCACTTCGCGCGCGTCGTCCGCCGCCCCGCCCTTCAGCCGCAGCTGGATCTTGTGCAACGCTGGGTGGAACTCATCCCAGGTCTGCGCGCCGGCCGGGAACTGCACCTTGATCTCGGCGCTGCCGCCGCCCTCGCCCCAGCTGACCTGGTGCGCCACGCCGTTCGCCGTCAGCACGCCGCTGCCGGCGCGCCCGGCCGCGTTGCCGATGCGGACCTTCAGCAGCACCGACCTGTCCTGCACATTGGGATAGGCTTGTGCGTCGTCCAGCCACACGGGCGAGGTGGCGCGCAGCTCCACCTTGCCGATAATGCCGTTCCAGCTCATGCCCAGCGAGTCGGACACGCTGTGCGCATCCGGCCGGTAGGCCATCAGCATGCGGTTGTCCACGCGGATGGACACGCGGTGCTTGCCCGGCGCCAGCAGGCCCAGGTCGTATTCGTGCTCGGCCACCAGGCTGAGGTTGGAGCCCAGCTTCTTGTCGTCCACCCAGGCGGTGGAGCCCCAGCGCGGCCGCTCCAGGAACAGCGCCACGCGCTTGCCGCGCCAGGACGCGGGCACTTCCACGTCGCGCTGGTACCAGGCCGCGCCCAGATAGTGGCGCGGCGGCTGGGACAGGAAAGGCACTTTCACCTTGCCCGGCGCCGTGTGCCGCTTGTAGTCCTCACGCTGGTCCCAGTTCTTGTCGTACAGGGACAGCACCCAAGGCGTCTTGGCCGTGATCTCGTCGCCCTGCCCCTGCGCCTGCAAAATGCCGGGGATGGCGATCTTGCCGGCCAGGTCGCGCCCGTACCAGCCCTGGGCCATGCCCTCGTCGGCGCGGTCCATGGCGAAGCGCCACTGGCCGGACAAGTCGCGCACTTCGGCGGCATGGAGGTTGGCGGCGGCCAGCCAGCACGCCGCGATCAGGATGGAGGGGGAAGTTCGGGCCACGGGATACCTTGCAGACGGACGATGGGATGGAGCCGATTATGTCTCAATCACGCGCTGCGGTTTGCGCATCCTCGTGAGTGTTTTTGCGAAGTTTTTGATTTTTTTTGAAAAAGCTGTCACAAGCGCGCGGCGGCGCACGTCTTATGAGTATGAAGGCAGCGCACTGGGCGTTGCCCCACACTGAGAAGAGAGACCATCATGAGCGCACGTATCCCATTCTTCACCCTGGCCCCTGCTCCACTGAAGGCCATGATCGCCCTGTCCGGCGCCGTCAAGCAAAGCTCGCTGGGCGCCCGCCTGGTGGAGCTGGTCAATCTGCGCGTGTCGCAGATCAACGGCTGCGGCATGTGCATCGACATGCACTGGCGCGACCTGGTGAAGCAAGGCGCGGACTACCGCCACCTGAACGCCATCGCCGGCTGGCGCGAAGCCCCGCTGTCCTTCTTCAGCGCCCGCGAACGCGCCGCGCTGGGCTGGGCGGAAGCCGTCAACGCCCTGCCGCACAAGGACGACACCGACAAGGCCTACGCCGAACTGCGCGAGCACTTCAACGACACCGAAGTGGCCGAACTGGCCTACGCCATCTCCGTCATCAAGGGTTGGAACATGATTAACCTGAGCCTGCGCAACCCGATTCCGGAAGTGCCGGCGCCAGGCATGTAAATCACTGCACGACGTAGTCCAAGCCCGCCACACGTGGCGGGCGCTCGCGTCCCCGGATCAAGACATGCACGACGGGGGCACGCGGCTTTGTTAAGCTCGATTGCATCCTCATGTCTCGCATGAAGTTAGGTAGATATTCCCCCAAGCTTGTCGGCCAGGGAGCCGCCAGCAGCAGATTAAATCAGCGCCCCTACCTAAGGCCACCTCGAATAACCCGGTTTTGACGGCGTGAGATGTTGCGCAAGCCCTATACGAGCAATTTTGGTCTGGACACGCACTCTCAACTCTATGTTTAACAGCATCGGACCTCCGTTCGGGAACTAGTCATGTCGGCACCTTACCTCAATGATTGCCACGATGCAATAATCCAACCTATCAAGACTAAAGAAAAAACGACACCACAAAATATCCAGTAGCCTATTTTTTCGCCTCGTGACATTTCGTCGTATTGTTCACTTCTGGTTTTTGTGAAGCCATCCTTAAGCAATTGCCGCAGAGATTTCTTCATCATTTCCCATAATTTATTAGCGAAACTTCTTAACTATATCGATTCGATGCCAAGTATAGCGATTAGATGACACATCTGTCGATGCCCCTGGAGCCCCGCACGCTCGCAGTTTACATGGATGCGCCCACCTTGCGCCAAGCGCATCCACTTTGACCATTACAGGTGGTCAACCGGCCGTAGCGTTTTAGCTGGGTGGAAAGACTCAAATTTCGTTCCCGGCTTCCCCTCCCATAGGTCAAGTTGCGTAACTTTTCGCCGAATGACATTACACCGCCATACGCCTGTCGTACGTGTAGGGGCACTGCTAAGCGCAGCTGTGGCAGCAATGGGGCCATTGATCACTGCCTCGAACCCTGTTTTCGTTCTGATTAAATCGACTTGGCGAATAGTATTTTCGCCCCAAACGTAACCCCCGCCATTCAACCAGAACAATCCCCCGTACGTGAAGTAACTACGCAACACAGGAATATGCTTAACTTCACCTAAAGTCATGGCAGCAGTTATAGGCGCAAACTCCAATGTTGCTTTCCACAGTTGCGACGTGTCAGAGTCAGCCAAGTCCTCCCATGCTCGAATAGACAATACATTTCGGTTGCCCACACCTATCTGGTGCCCCACATTGGCCTGCCCATAAGGCGGCTCATCAAACCGCTTGATAACAATCGAAGCCTTTTCAATCAACAAGCACGTTATTGGCACTTTGGGCGTGGGTTGTTCCTCAACAGCAGCAGCGTGGACACGAAACGAGCAGACGGTGACAAATATAACGAGAAGCATCACCCGGACTCTGCAACTTATAGATGAAGATGAAAACAACATTATTTTGCACATTTGCAGAGCTTACTGCGCACGGCTTGGAATCTTTCCCAACTTGCCTCGGCATTCCTGGCGGCGTAAGGATAGATTACATCGTGATACGCTTCCTGCCACGTAAAATGTCCGACCTCGTGATAATAGGTTTCCAGTACTTTGAATTGCATTTTCGCATCTAGTGGCTTGAGAAACATTTTATTTAGGTGTATATAGCCGTCAAAACCTTCTTCCCGTCCTGGAATTTGAGCTTGTCCGTACCATCCCATTCCGGCGTAGTCGACTTTTGGCGAACCTTTACCAAAATTCATATTAGGGAGGCGCTCTCTTGCGGTCTTCTCTGCAGCATCAATATCACATTGTTCTAACCCCGTCGGATCAATCCTGTTCAATGAGTTTCCATCAACATATGCATAGGTATTGATACCGCCCGCAAGGCCGATCGGATCACTCTGGAGATAGCGGCCAAGTGCAGCGTCGTAATAACGGTGCCAGTTATACCACAACCCAGTTTCATTATCGAGATACTGCCCAGGGAAGCCAACATTCATTCCTCCTACGGTATCAACCACTACTTTCCGGTCAAACGCCGCGTTTTCCGCGCGCCACACGACTGCACCGGCAGTATTGCTCAGCACTTCGGGCCGGCCCAGGTGGTCATTGTGGCTGGCGTAGAACTGGCCGCCCCGCACGATTCCCAGCAACTCGCCCCCTATCCAGACGTAGCTGGTTGGCGTGGCGCCAGTTTCGGTCAACAGCTCTCCTTGCGGTCCATAAACATAAGCAGTACCCACGCCGATGTTCTTGTAAGCGCGCTGGTTATAAATGTTGGAACGGTAGTCGCCGACTTGCACGCCGCCGATGGTGACCGCGCTCATCCGGTTGAACAAGTCGTAGTCGTAGACACGGTTGCCATCGGTGCGCGTTTCGGTGTGGACGTTGCCGATTGCATCGTAGCCAAAGCTGCGCGACTTGCCGCCGCCACTCCAGGATGCAAGCCTGTTGCTTTGCGAGTCAGGCGTGAACGTGTAGGCCGTGCCTTGCCGGCTCTGGCTGGTACGATTCCCGGCGCTATCCCAGTTAAAGCTCTGTGCGTCGCTGCTGCGGGTTACGGAGTTGACGCGGTCCGCTGCGTCGTAGCCGAAGCCGGAGGTCATGGCGCTGTACACGCCGTCTGTGAGGCTGTTGATCAGGTCCACATTGTTATAACCGAGCGTGACATTGTGCACGCCACTGCTGCTCATCTGCGCAATGCGGCCGTCCGTGTCCAGCGTCACCAGGCGCGGCAAACCATTGCCGAAGCGCCAGGCATAGCGCTGCGAGTTCGCCGGCTGGTACAGGAAGTTGCTGGCCAGCGTGGCTGATGCGCCAGCGAGGTTGCTGGTGATGCCGGATACGCGGCCATAGCTGTCGTAGGCATACGTCAGCGCCAGGCCGTACGGATAAGTCATGGTGCTCACCCTGCCGACCGTGTCGTAGGTCCAGCCGTTCGTGTAGGTGCTGCCGTAGATTTCATTGGCCTTGCTGATCAGCTCCCCGGCGGCGTTGTAGGTAAAGGTCATCTGGCCCGTGCCGTCGTTGGTGCGGGTCAGGCTGCCTTTTCCGTAGATGCCTTCGTCATAGGTGAAGATGTTGGCAGTGCCGCCACTCGTGCGCGTGGTGGGCCGGTCCAGCTTGTCCCAGCCGTAGGTAATGGTGACGTTGTCCGCCCGCGTCTCCGTGTACAGCCGGCCTATGCTGTCGTACGCGTAGGTGGTGGTGCCGGTGTCGGGGCTGGTGCGCGAGACCACATCGCCAAAGCCGTTGTAGCTGTAGCTCGTCGTGAGCAGACGCGGATCTTGCACCGACTCCAGCATGCCGTCGTTGTCGTAGGAAAGCGTGGTCACGCCACCATCGGCAGCCGTGCTCTTGGTCAGGCGGTTCTGCGCGTCGTACTCGTAGCGGGTAACGTGGCTGGCCGCGTCGGTCACGCTCTCCAGATTACCGTTGAGATCGTAGCGGTAGTTCACTAACTGGCCGGCGTTGCCGGACGCCGTGTACGGCCGGCCCTGCGAATCGAGCGCGGTGGTGGCGCTGAAGCTGCCGGATACAGAGGCGGTCGGCGTACTGCCGGCGGCGACATGCCGTTCCGAACTGCCGGTAACGGTTTTATTAGGGGCATTGATTGCCACGGTCACGAACTTGCCGAGTGCATCGCCAGTCTGGTAGAGCCTGGTAGCGGCGTTGTAGCGGTAGCGTTTGATGCGGCCATCGCCAAAATTGATGTCGGTGACCTGCCTGTTGTTGTTATAGGTATAGGTAGTCGTTCGCGTCCCGCTGCCAGGCACAGTCAGCGTCGTACTGAGCAAATTGGTATTCGGCGCAAACACCATGGTCGTGCTCACGCCATTGATATCGGTGTACGTGCCTGGGCGTCCCAGCCCATCATAGTTGCTCCAGGATTCCTGCTGGGTCAGCCCATTCGTGCTCGTCGCCATATTGCCGTAGGCGTCGTAGGTGATCGTCGTGACCGACGAGGCGCCCGCAGGCAGGGTACGCGTGATGGTCTTGGTGGCGATGGTGCCGTTGGCGTTGAAGGTGTAGGCGTACGTGGTCTTCTTCTGCTTGCCGGTCTTCAGGTCGTCCATCGTGATGCTGGCGATGCGGCCGTTCGCCACGCCGGAGTTGTGGTAGCCGTAGGTGGTACGCGCATAGGCAACCCCGTTCGTGCCGATGTAATCGACATGGTCGATCTGGTTTCCGGACCAGACATTGGTCACCTTCAGGGCGTCGGCCGTGCCAAAGGCGGTCGTCACACTTTGAATCCGGCCGGCGCCATCGACGTTGTATTGCGTGCGGTTGCCTTTCCAGTCCAGCGTGTAGTCAATATAACCTTGGGCTGTGTAGAAGGTGCTCGCGCTGGAAGCGCCGCAGGTCGAAGTACCCGTGCGCTCCACGGAACTAATTTTTTGCTCGCCCAGTACCGTCGTGAAGTTGTACACCGTGGGCTGGCCGAGTGCATTGGTTACCGTGGTCTTGTTGGTGCCATAGACAAAGCTGTCGCTCTCTTCGCCGCCTGCCAGCGAGCTTTGGCTGACGCGCTTGTCGGAATAGTAACTGTATGTGCTGTAGCGGACACCGTTGATGGTAATGCCGGTTAATAAAGTCGGATCGGCGTTTTCGTAGAGGTAACCGCGGACGTCGGCGGTTTGGCCGGCTTGCACAGGCGCGGTAACCGAGGTCAGCATTCCATTGGTGTTGTAGCCGTAGGTCCAGATCTTGGAGGACGTATCCTTCAGCGTACTGACGCGTCCATTGCTGCCGTACGTCAACTGGATAAATTTGCCGTTGGTATGGGTGATTTTATCCACGCGGGAGGTGCCATTAACGTAGGTATAGCTGACGCCCACACCACTGTTTTCAAGTACGCTGATAATGTAGCCGCTTGCATCATAATAGTATTCGATTTCGTCCTTAATTAGTATCCAGCTGTTATTCGGCGTATACCAAAGCTCTCCGGTAGAGGCTGAACCACCGACGTTATAAACATAGGTATCGCCTTCCGCCATTGTGGTGGCAGATTTTCCGGACGTTTTGATGAGGTTGCGGGCTCGGCTGGCCCTGGTCTTCTCAGCGGCTGACATCGCGCCAGCCAGCACAATATTGCTGAACTTATAGGTGAACTTGGTTCCATCCGGCTGAGAGATAGTCACGGTCTCCGGAATGCAGTCTCCAGTTTGCTTGACCGAGCAGCCTGCCAAGGTAAACATCACCCGAGGAACCTCTATGCTCGACATCCAATTAGGCCCAAACATTGCGCCATTGGCCTGCTTACTGCGATAAGTTCGGGATACCCCAAGTCCATAGGCGCCGTGCGCAATGTAGTCCACTTCCTCCTTGAATTTTTCGCCAGTGGACAAGATAACCGGGTTGCAGGTCTTTGCGGAAGTTCCCGAGTCTGCTGCGGCTGGCGGTTTTAGCTGTTCTTGTGTGGCAGGAGTACCACCTCCGCCGCCGCCACCATTTGAAGGAGTGCCACTGCCACCCGCATCGTAGTAGATATCACGTCCGTTTTGGCAATTGTATTTCATCGCTCCATCATAGCCATCGCACTTATCCCCGGGCACGATCACCTGTTGGATATCACGTTCTTCGGCAAAAGCGGAATTCCCATAAATGCAGAGAAAAACAAAGGCAAACTGAGAAATAACTTTCAATGTAGTATCCTCAAAATAATACTTCAATTATCCCAACAGGAATTTATAGAAATATTTCGCCCTGGTCAAATTTTATCTTTCTGGCCCGGAAGCCTTATCCACGCTATATGCCGGCCATCTCAACGACTATCAAAACAATACTAATCGGTACCAAACTTTGAATATTCGGACTCACCCCGACCGAATTACAGACGCTATCATCGGGTGAAATGGTTTGAGCTCCCGTCGAGCAGCACGGCGGCGCAGTACTGGCAAAGGCGCTACCATGGCACTTTTGCCATAGAGAACCACAATGAGCAAACTGCTGACCGCCGCCAGTCTTATCCTGGCCTGCACGGGCGCCGCCGCCGCGCCCGTGCAACCCATCACCGCGCTCGACGTGCCGCGCTATATGGGCACCTGGTACGAAATCGCAAAATACCCCAACTACTTCCAGCGCAAATGCGTGGGCGACACCACCGCGAACTACGCGCTGCAGCCCGACAAGACCGTGCAGGTGACCAACCGCTGCGCGATCGAAGGGGGCGAAGCCATCGTGGCCACGGCCGCGGGCCGCCAGGTGGGCGCCGCCACGTCCCCCAAGCTGGAGGTGCGCTTCGCGCCCGCCTGGCTGTCATTCCTGCCCATGGTGTGGGCCGACTACTGGGTGATCGAGCTGGACGAGCAGTACCAGCTGGCCGCTGTCAGCGAACCGAAACGCGAGTACCTGTGGATTTTGTCGCGCACGCCAACGGTGGAGCCGCAAGCTTATGCGGCGCTGCTGGCACGGCTGGAGAAGCAGGGATACAGCCTGCAGAAGCTGGTGCGCACTCCGCAGGCTGAAAAGAAGTAAGGCGTCAGGCCGAGGTGGCGGCGTCGGCCACCTTGCGCGTGCGCGGCGGACGCGCCGGCGGCGGGCCGTCCAGCAAGGGGCTGTAGCCGGGGAAGCTCATGCGCACGATGCGCAGCAGCGTGGTGCCGAACTGGCGCGTGAGCGAGCCGGTGTTGTACGGCAGGCGGTACTGGGCGCACAGCGCGCGCACGCGCGGCGCCACTTCGCCGTAGCGGTTGCTCGGCATGTCCGGGAACAGGTGGTGTTCGATCTGGTGGCTCAGGTTGCCGCTCATGATGTGGAACAGCTTGCCGCCCTTGATATTGCAGGAGCCCAGCAGCTGGCGCACATACCAGTGCGCGCGGGTTTCGTTCTCCACTTCCGCCTTGGTGAACACGTGCACGTCCATCGGGAAGTGGCCGCAGAAGATGATCAGGTAGGTCCACAGATTGCGCACGATATTGGCCGCCGCGTTGGCGCCCGCCACGTAGAAGAAGAACGGCCCGGCCAGCAGCGGGAACAGCAGGTAGTCCTTGCGCGCCTGGCGCAGGATCTTGGCGCGCGTGCGCAGCCACATGGGGCGCAGCGCGGACCACTTCATGCGGCCCTGGATCACGCGGCCCAGCTCCAGCTCCTGGATCGCAATGCCCCATTCGAAGAACACCGCCAGCAGCAAAGCCCACAGCGGATTGCCCAGGTTGAAGGGCTTCCAGCGCTGGCCGGAGAACAGGCGCAGCAGGCCGTAGCCCGCCACGTCGGCGTCCTTGCCTAGCACATTGGTCCAGGTGTGGTGCTTGACGTTGTGCGCGTGCTTCCACTGGTCGGACGGGCAAACGTGATCCCACTCCCAGCGGCCGGACTGGATCTCCGGGTCGCGCAGCCAGTCCCATTGCGCGTGCAGGATGTTGTGGCCGATCTCCATGTTTTCCAGGATCTTGGCGGCGCCCAGCGTCAGCACGCCCAGCACCATCACGGGCCAGAAGAAGGCCCAGCCGGCAAGCGCGTGGCCCCATTGCGGCAGCAGCGCCAGGCTGGCGTAGATGCCCAGGCGGCCGCCGACTTCCAGGCAGCGGTGGACTTTCAGCAGGCGGCGCACATAGCGCGCGTCGCGCTCGCCGCGGCTGGCCATGACTTCGTTGCGGATCGCTTCGACATCGCTGCCAAAGGCGGCGATGTCGGCGGGAGTAAGGTGGGATGGAATAGGCATGGAATTCTCGTTGGGTGGTTACAGCGCCAGTTCGACGTCGCCGACCGCGCTGCAGACGCAGACTTGCACGGTGTCGCCCGGCTCGGCGATCAGGGCGCCGTTGCGCAGGTCGCGCACGCAGCCGCTGACCAGCTTGGTGTCGCAGCCGTGGCAGATGCCCATGCGGCAGCCGTGCTTGGGATTGAGGCCGGCATCTTCGGCGATGCGCAGCAGATTGGTCACGCCGTCCGACTGCGCCTCGGTGGCGCTGCCCGCGAACAGCACGCGGCCGGCGGTGGCCTGGTCGGTGCCGGCCGCCATGGGCGCGTGGAAGCGTTCCACGTGCAGCAGGTGCGCCAGGCCGGCGGCCTGCCAGTGCGCCTCCACCGCCGCCAGCAGGCTGGCCGGGCCGCAGGCCCACACTTCGCGCTCGCGCCAGTCCGGGCAGGCAGCTTCCAGCTGTTCGGCGCTGAAACGCGCGCCGCCGTCCTGGGTGTAGTGGCGGAACAGCTGGTAGTGGCGCTGGGTGGACGCCAGCGTATCGAGCTCGCCGCCGAAGATCACGTCGCGCTCACGCGGCGCGTAATGCAGGTGCACCGTGTCCGGCACCACTTCGTACTCCTGCACGTAGTTGCGCAGCATGCTCATGATGGGCGTGATGCCGCTACCGCCGGTAATAAACAGCGGATGCACGGGCATGGACTCGGGCAGAACGAAATCGCCCTGCGGCTCGCCCAGCGGCAGATATTCGCCCACGCGCACCTGGCGCACCAGGCGCTCCGATACGCGCCCTTCCGGCACCGCCTTCACGGTGACGGTGATGCAGCCGTCTTCGCGGTCGGGCGCGGACGAAATGGAATAGGTGCGGGTATGCCGCTGGCCGCCGATCGGCACGCCCAGGCGCACGAACTGGCCGGGGCGGTGGCTGCGCCAGCCGGCGCCGGGGCGCAGGGTCAGGGTGCGGCTGTCGGCCGTTTCCTCGCGCACGCCCACCACCCGCGCCATCAGCGCGTGCGTGGTCCAGAGCGGGTTCACCAGCTCCACGTAGTGCGAGTGGCGCAGCGGGTAGGCAAACATGTCCGCCAGGCGCGCCAGGGATGCTCGTATAGTCATGGCATAGCAAATAATAAGAATAGCCATGATTGTGGACACTTGTACACATCAAGTCAAGTCCCGCCTGCACAACAAATAGGCAGCCCCGTCACACGCCCGTCACATTTCCGTGGATTGCCCGTGTAAAATGGCGGTACACCTGTACACAAGGAAGCCATGATCGAGCATGAATCAGAAGAAGGCGCGGCGCGGCCCGAGCGCAAGACCGACACCCGCAAGGCCCTGCTGCAGGCGGCGCTGACGCTGGTGGGCGAAGGCCGCAGCTTCACCAGCCTGGGGCTGCGCGAGATCACCCGCCAAGCCGGCGTGGTGCCGAACGCCTTCTACCGCCACTTCCGCAACACGGACGAATTGGGGCTGGAGCTGGTGGACGAAACCGGCATCACGCTGCGGCGCCTGCTGCGCGAAGCGCGCCAGATCGACGTGTCGCGCGGCTCCATCCTGCGCCGTTCGGTGCGGGTGTACCTGGACTATGTGAAGGCGAACCGGCTGCAGTTCCAGTTCATCGCCACCGAGCGTTCGGGCGGCAGCCGCATTTTGCGCCTGGCGATCCGCACCGACGTGACCCACTTCACCAATGAAATGGCGCAGGACATCCGCGCGCTGGGCCGCTACCGCGACCTGCCGACGCCGCGCCTGCAAATGGTGTGCGGCCTGATCGTGATGACCATGCTGGCCGCCGCCACCGACATCCTGGACCTGCCGCCCGGCCAGCCGCTGCTGGAGGGTGAAATGGAGGAAAATTTCGTGCAGCAGCTGCACGTGATCCTGCTGGGCGCGTCCAAGTGGCAGGAAAAGGACGAATTCCAGGCAGGCCAGCTCGGACGCCTGCGCTAGCGGCGCGCCCGCCTCGCGCAATGGCAGGAATCGAGGGCTTATTGTCCCTTTCAAGCGCTAAGAAACTTCTATAATGCGGCCATCTTTCATCCAACGGCCACATAGGAAGCGCACCCGCATGACGAGCAAGCCACACCCGGCAGGAGAGCACCGCCGCGCCGACGGCCCGCCCACCATCCTGGTCCAGACCACCATCCCATCGACAAGCGGCGACTGGTCCGTGGCGCGTTTCGGCCTCCTGGTGCGCCTGCTCGCCGGGCAGCGCGACCCGCAAGGGCAGCCGGCTTTCAAAGTCATCGCCAGGGACCGGGACGCCGGCAGTGGACCGGACAGCGTGCTGTCCCGGCTCGACACCCTCGGCATCGACGTCCTCTGGCTGCTCGCGGTCGACACCGGCGCCGGACTGCATGCGGAGGAATGCCGCGCAATCGAGCGTTTTCGCCAGCAGGGCGGCGGGGTGCTGGTGGCGCGCGACCACATGGACCTCGGTTCGTCCCTGTGCGGACTGGCTGGCATCGGCGACGCACATCACTTCCATACCCGGAATCCCGAGACGGACCCGCGCCGCCGCGTCAACGACGATACCGGCACGCCTTATATCCATTGGCCCAACTACCATTCAGGCCGCAACGGCGACTACCAGGAGCTGACGGTGGCCGGCCCGGTGCACCCGGTGCTGGCCGACCACGGCTCGCCCAACGGCGCAATCCGCTTTTTCCCGGCCCATCCGCACGAGGGCGCCGTCAGCGCCCCGCCGGGCGAACCGGCGCGCGTGATCGCCCGCGGACGCAGCCTGGCGAGCGGCGCGCTGTTCAATCTGGCCGTCGCCTTCGAGGGCGACGCGCAGCGCGGACGCGCCATTGCCCAGAGTTCGTTCCACCATTTCTGCGACTACAACTGGGATCCAGGCACCGGCTGCCCCGGCTTCGTCAGCGAACCGCCCGGAGACGGCATGGCAGCCAACCCGGCCGCGCTGCGCGATATCCAACGCTACGTCGTCAACACGGCCCATTGGCTGGCCGGCGAATAGCGCGGCGGCACGAAGCACATGGAAGAAGGCGGCCAGTTATGGCATAAAGGCGTTTACTGACTTTTTTTAGGCGAGGCATCCGTGGTAGCCAAAGTAGCACTGCTAATATTTCCTGGGTTTCACATACTCGACTTGTCCATACTGTCGGTGTTTGGCATCGCCAACCACTTTGCGCCGGACAGCTATGCGGTCGATATCGTGTCCATGAGCGGCGGCATGGTGCGCAGCATGTCCGGCGTGGGCGTGGAGACCACGGCCTTCGGCGAACAGCGCTATGACACGGTGATAGTCGGCAGCTCGCCCGCCATCCCAGTACCCTGCCCCGGCATGGTGGAACGCCTGCAGGCGGCCGCGCGCAGTTCGCGCCGCATTGCAAGCATCTGCACCGGGGCTTTCATCCTGGCCGAAGCGGGCGTGTTCGACGGCCGTTCGGTCACCACCCACTGGGGCTTTGCTGAGGCGCTCACGCGCCGCTTCCCTGCCGCCAGCGTGGTGCCGGACAAGATCTTCATCCGCGACGGCAAGTTCTGGAGCTCGGCAGGCATGACCGCCTGCATCGACCTGGTGCTGGGCATGGTGGAGGCGGACCTCGGGCACGACATCACCAAGAAAATCAGCCAGACCATGGTGCTCTACCACCGCCGTTCCGGCGGGCAGAGCCAGTTCTCGCTGCTGGCCGAAATCGACCCCAAGCAGGAGCGCATCCGCCGGGTGCTCTCCTTCATCAAGGACAACCTGCGCGAACCGCTGAGCATACAGCAGCTGGCCGACCTGGTGAACTGGAGCCCGCGCCATTTCAGCCGCGCCTTCCAGTCCGAGACCGGCCTGTCCCCCGCCAAGGCGATCGAAAAACTGCGCGTGGAGGCGGCGCGGGCGCTGATCGAAAGCGGCCATGGGTCCGCAGCGCGCATCGCCGTCCAGACCGGCTTTGGCGACGATGAACGCATGCGCCGCGCGTTCCTGCGGGTGCTGGGCGAACCTCCGCAACAGTTCATGCGCGCGTCGCGCCCGCCCGCCTCCCTCAGCATGTGAGGCGGCGGCGCGCATGCGCCCCTGCCGCGATGTCCGTTTTAGCCGGTTTTTGGTCCCCTGGCCGCCGCGCACGCTTCGTACAATCTTCCCAACATCCCCCCCGCCGCTCGCAGAGCAGGCAGGCACTCTATTGCGCAAGGAGCGTGCATGACCGATCGTCGATTCTTCCTCAAAGCCATGGCGGCGGGGGGCGGCCTGCTGTTGCAGATCGCCCTTCCCGCCGCCCGGGCGCGCGACGGCGCCGCAAGCGGGGCCTGGCAAGCCAACGCAGTGCTGCGCATCGCGGCCGACGGCAAAGTCACCATGACCATGCCGTATGTCGAAATGGGCCAGGGCACCTACACCTCGATTCCCATGCTGATCGCGGAGGAGCTGGAACTCGACCTGAAGGACGTGGTGCTGGAGCACGCCGGCGCGGACGACCAGCGCTACGTCAACCCGGCGCTGGGCTTCCAGGTGACGGGCGGTTCCACCACCATCCGCGCCGCCTGGCTGCCAATGCGCCAGGCCGGGGCCGCCGCGCGCATGCTGCTGGTGCAGGCGGCGGCCGCCAGCTGGCAGGTCGATCCCTCGGCCTGCCGCGCGCAGCAAGGCGCGGTGATACACGCCGCCAGCGGCCGCAAACTGCGCTACGGAGAGCTGGCCGCCGCTGCCGCCGCCCTGCCGCTGCCTGGTCCGGAGGCCATCGTGCTGAAGCAGCCGAAGGACTTCCGCCTGATCGGCAAGGCGACGCGCCGCCTCGACACGCCGGGCAAGCTCGATGGCTCGGCCAAGTACGGCATCGACGTCCAGCTGCCGGGCATGAAAGTGGCGGCGCTGGCCATCAGCCCGGCCTATGGCGGCCGGCTGCTAGGGTTGGACGAAGCGGCGGCGCTGAAGGTGCCAGGCGTGCGCCAGGTGGTGCGGCTGGACGACTGCGCCGCCGTGGTGGCGGACCACTACGGCGCGGCGCAGAAGGGCCTGTCGCTGCTGGCGCTGCGCTGGGACGACGGGCCGAACGCCAACCTGTCCACCGCCGACATCGTGGCCGACATGGCACGGGCGGCCCAACAGGGCGCCGCCAAAGTGCGCAGCGACGGCGAGCCGGAACAGGCCTTGGCCAAGTCCAGCCGCGTGCTGGAAGCCACTTACGAACTGCCCTTCCTGGCCCATGCGGCGATGGAACCGATGAACTGCACGGTGCATGTGCAGCCGGACCGCTGCGAGGTCTGGACCGGCACCCAGGTCGTCACTCGCGCCCGCGCCGCCGCAGCCAAGGTGACCGGCCTGCCGGAAGACAAAGTCACCGTGCACAACTTCCTGCTGGGCGGCGGCTTCGGACGCCGGCTGGAGGTCGACGGTGTGGAGCGCGCCGTGCGCATCGCGCGCCAGGTCAAGCACCCGCTCAAGGTGATCTGGAGCCGCGAGGAAGACATCCAGCACGATATGTATCGTCCATATTTCTACGACCGCGTGCGCGCCGGGGTGGACGAACTAGGCATGCCGCTGGCCTGGTTCCACCACCTGACGGGTTCCTCGGTGCTGGGCCGTTTCCTGCCGCCTGCCTTTAACAACGGGTTCGACCCTGAAACGGTGGACGGAGCCGAGGCGCCGCCCTACGCCTTCAAGGCCATCCGGGTCGACTACACGCGCCACGAGCCGCCGCACATTCCTACCGCCTTCTGGCGCGGCGTCGGCCCCACCCACAACGTGTTCGTGGTGGAGAGCTTCGTCGACGAACTGGCGGCCGCCGCCAAAATCGATCCGCTGGCCTACCGCCTGGCCATGCTCAAGCACAATCCGCGCGCCGAGGCGGTACTGACGCTGGCTGCGCGCAAGGCCGGCTGGAGCGGGCCAAGGGCCGGATCCGCCGGCCGAGGCCTGTCGGTGCAATTCGCCTTCGGCACCTACATGGCCATGGTGGTGGATGCGCGCGTGGAGGACGGAGAGGTGCGGGTGGACCGCGTGGTCTGCGCGCTCGACTGCGGCGTGGTGGTCAACCCGGATACCGTGCGGGCGCAGGTCGAGAGCGCCGTGGTGTTCGGCATTTCCGGTGCGCTGTGGGGCGACATCACGTTCAGGAACGGCCGCGTCGAGCAGAGCAATTTTCACGACTACCGCGTGCTGCGCATGCACGAAACGCCGCCGATCGAGATCCACATCATCGCCAGCAACGAGGCGCCCGGCGGCATGGGCGAACCGGGCACTTCGGCGCTGACGCCGGCGCTGTCCAACGCCATCTTCGCCGCCACCGGCAAACGCATACGCAAGCTGCCGATCGCCGCGGCCTTGCAGGAAAATTAACAGGAGCAGACATGATTTCCTTGACCATCAACGGCAAGTCCACCAAAGTACAGGCCGAGCCGGACACCCCGCTGCTGTGGGTGCTGCGCGACGAGCTGCACCTGTCCGGCACCAAATTCGGCTGCGGCATGGCGCTGTGCGGCGCCTGCACCGTCCATATCGACGGCCAGCCAACGCGCGCCTGTGTGATGCCGGCATCGGCCGCCGTGGGGAAAAAGATCACCACCATTGAAGCGGTCGGCGCCACGCCGGTGGGCAAGCGCGTGCAGCAGGCCTGGGCCGAGATCGACGTGCCGCAGTGCGGGTACTGCCAGTCGGGCCAGATCATGGCGGCCACCGCCCTGCTGCGCGCCATCCCGAAGCCCAGCGACAAGGATATTGACCAGGCCATGGCGGGCAACATCTGCCGCTGCGGCACCTATCCGCGCATCCGCGCCGCCATCCACAAAGCGGCGGGGCAGGCATGATGGGCCGTCCCTACCTGCCCCTGCTGCTGGGCGCCGCGCTGGCGGGCTCCATCCATGCCGCGCCAGCGCCAGCCGATCCCGGGCAAGGCGCCCTGTTCGACCCGGTTGCGAGCGTGGTGATGACGCCGCGCTGCGTGAACTGCCACCAGGCCGAGGCGCCGCGCCAGAAGGATTTCGGCGTGCTGCACGCGCAGCAGGTGGTGCGCGGCAAGGACGGCCATGGCTCGGCGGCGTTGCAGTGCGCCGCCTGCCACCAGAGCGTCAATACGGCGCAAGGCCGCGTGCCCGGCGCGCCCAACTGGCACCTGGCGCCGCTCAGCATGCGCTGGCAGGGGCTGGACAAGCGTGGCGTGTGCCGGCAGATGCGCGATCCGGCCCGCAACGGAAACCGAAAAACCGGCCAGCAAGTGATCGAGCACATGAAGACCGACCCGCTGGTGCTGTGGGCCTGGCAGCCAGGCGCCAAACGCAGCGTGCCGCCGATGACGCACAGCGAGTTTATCCGCGCACTGGAAGCGTGGGCCGCCGCCGGCATGCCCTGCCCGGGCTAGCGGCCAGGCCACAGCAGCATCACTGCGCCGGTATCAGCACCGGCTTTTGCTTTTCCTTCAGCAGGAAGACAACGAACCTGGCCGGCTTGGTCTTGCTGGCGTTGCGGCCCACGGTGTGCAGGTCGGCCGGGCCTTCGTAGAAGGTGTCGCCGGGCTTGAGCGTGACTTCCTTGCCGCCCTTTACGCCCATGACGATGGAGCCTTCCAGCACGTAGACGATGCCGTGCGCGTCGTGGCGGTGCACCGGGTCCTCGCCGCCGGGCGCGTATTCCACGGAGATCATCATCAGCTCCTTGCCGGGCATTTCGGCCACGTCCTTGTTGATGAGGGGCTTGAAGGATACGCCGCCGGGCGCGGCGTGCGCCAGCGGCATGCCCACGGCGATGGCGGCATTCAGGGCCAGGCTCAGGCAGATTTTCTTGATGTCCATTTCGATACTCCTGTTGGGATAAGTGGCTGCAACAGGATCAATTCTAGGAGTGCGCCGGCGTCGCCGGTAGGCCTGCGGCGGGCCGCACGCTGGTGAGCGGCAGGCACCAATCACGGACAAATCAAGCGGCGCCGCCGCGCCGCTCGCGGTAGGCGCTGGGCGACACCGACAGGTTGCGCTGGAAGCACTGCCGCATGCGGCCCTCGTCGCCAAAGCCGCAGTCGCGGGCGATCTGGTCGATGTTGCGGCTGGAGTCCTCCAGCATGCGGCGCGCCGCCTCCAGCCGGAACA
Source organism: Pseudoduganella sp. GW821-FHT05F09 (assembly GCF_059419605.1). NCBI lineage: Bacteria > Pseudomonadati > Pseudomonadota > Betaproteobacteria > Burkholderiales > Oxalobacteraceae > Pseudoduganella > Pseudoduganella sp. GW821-FHT05F09. The sequence goes on along the minus strand of NZ_JBWKSD010000001.1, from coordinate 162,254 downwards.
TCTCCACCGCCTTGGCCGGCGTGCGGCCGGTGGTCTCCTTGTACACGCGGGAGAAGTTGCGAGGGCTCATCAGCACACGGGCCGCCAGCGCTTCCACCGTCAGGTGCGCGCTGGCCAGGTTGTCCGAGATCCACAGATGCAGCTCTTCGAAGCGGTCACCGTCGTCCAGCTGCGCTTTCAGCAAGGCGCTGAACTGCGCGTGCCCGCCGGGACGCTTGACGAACACCACCAGTTCGCGCGCCACGGCCAGCGCCACGTCGCGCCCGCAGTCGGCCTCCACCAGCGCCAGCGCCAGGTCGATGCCTGCGGTGACACCGGCCGAAGTCCAGGTGCCGCCCTGCTGGACGAAGATCGCCTCGCGGTCGATTTCCACCAGTGGGTGCAGTTCCTTCAGCCTGTCGTTCAAGGCGTAGTGCGTCGCGGCGCGTTTGCCGTCCAGCAGCCCGGCCTGCGCCAGCACAAACGCTCCGCTGCACACGGACGTGGTGCGCCGCGTGCTGGCCGCCGCCTTGCGCAGCCAGTCCACCAGCGGCTGCGCGTGCACCAGCACCTGTTCGATATTCGGCGCGCCAGGCACCACGATGGTGTCCACGCCGGCCGGGTCAAAGGCGGACAGCGTTTCGGTGAGCATGGGCACACCCTCCAGCGTGGGCACCGGGCCGCCCTCCAGGCTGACCGTGTGGCGCGCATAGCCGGGACGGCCACGCTCCCGCATCACGCGGTCGGCGCACCAGAACACGGTTTGCGGACCGGCCATGTCCAGCATGCACATGCCGGGAAAGGCCACGAACAGCACCAAGGGCCGGCGCGATGCGCCTGGCAGAAAATCGCCGTTGTTTGGCATTTACTCACTACTCCTGCGGGTTTAGTCTACTTACTGTCAATATTGTCTCAGAATAATGCTCTGGAAAACATGAATTCATTCTCCGCGGCAGAATCCGACGCGCTGGCGTCCAGCTTCGCCACCACTTACGCTGGCGTGGTGGCCTTCATCGCCGTCGCCACCGAAGGCAGCTTCGCCAAGGCGGGCGAGCGCCTGGGCATAGGCCGGTCCGCCGTCAGCCGCAGCATCCTCAAACTGGAGACCCAGCTCGATACGCGCTTGTTCCTGCGCACCACCCGCAGCACCACGCTCACCAGCGAAGGCGAATTGTTTTACGAATATTGCAGCCCCGGCGTGGATCGCATCGTGCAGGCCGTGGAAGAGATGCGCGACCTGCGCTCGGGCGCGCCGCGCGGCCAGCTGCGCCTGTGCGCCACGGCCGGCTTCGGCCGCAAGGTGGTGGCGCCGCTGCTGAGCGGCTTCCGCGCGCTCTACCCCGGCATCACGGTGGATCTGGTGCTGGACAGCAACCCCACCGACTTCATCGCCAAACGGGTGGACGTGGCCTTCCGCAACGGCCGCATGGACGACAGCCAGGTGGTGGCCAAGCAGCTGATCCCCATGCAGTTGCTGCTGTGCGCCTCGCCCGCCTACGCGCAGGCGCACGGCCTGCCGGCCAGCGTGGAGGAGATCGCCGGGCACCGCTGCATCACCTACCGGCTCGCCACCGGCCGCGTGGAGGAATGGGAATTCAGGGTGGGCGGCGTGTCGCGCACGCTGCTGCCCAAGGCCGCCTGCACCTTCAACGACGCCGACCTGGTGCTGCAGTCCGTACTGAACGGCGAAGGCCTGGCGCAGCTGGCCGGCTACCAGGTGTGCGAGCTGCTGCGCAGCGGGCAGCTGGTGGCGGTGCTGCCGCAGTACGCGCCGGACGACCGCGGCCACTATCTCTGCTATCTGAACCGGCGCCACCTGCCCACCCGCACCCGCGTGTTCATCGACTACATCACCTTGCAGATCCGCGCGCTGGACCTCTACTGCATCGGCAATTTCTCCCCGCCTTGACGCACCTTGATTGGTGCCCGCCGCTCAACACTGTGCTGCCATCCACGCGCCTACCGGCGCGCCCGGGCGCGGCCTACACTGGCCTTGTACCGCGATCTCCGCAACCGGACGCCTCAGCCGCACTGAGCGCAACACCAGGAGCTTCATCATGAAAATCGTCGTTATCGGCGGCACCGGCCTGATAGGCAGCAAAACCATCAAGATCCTGCAGGAACGCGGCCACGAAGCCATCGCCGCCTCGCCCAATTCCGGCGTCAACACCGTCACCGGCGAAGGCCTGGCTGCGGTGCTGGCCGGCGCCGACGTGGTGATCGACGTGGCCAACTCGCCGTCCTTCGCGGACGCGGACGTGCTGGCCTTCTTCACCGCCTCCGGCCGCAACCTGCTCAAGGCGGAAACCGAGGCGGGCGTAAAGCACCACATCGCCTTGTCCGTGGTGGGCACCGACCTACTGGCCGAAAGCGGCTATTTCCGGGGCAAGATAGCGCAGGAAAAATTGATCAAGGAAGCCTCGGTGCCTTACACCATCGTGCACTCAACCCAGTTCTTCGAATTCCTCGGCGGGATCGCGCAGTCCGGCGCGGACGGCAACACCGTGCGCCTGTCCCCCGCCCTGGTGCAGCCGATTTCGTCGGACGACGTGGCCTTGGCCATGGCCGATTACGCCACCGCCGCGCCGGTCAACGGCACGGTGGAAATCGCCGGCCCGGAAGCCTTCCCCCTGTCCGGGCTGGTGCAGCAGTACCTGGTGTCCATCGGCGATCCTCGCAAGGTGGAAGCCGACGCCGGCGCGCGCTACTTCGGCGCGCTGCTGAACGAGCGCACCCTGGTCCCGGCCGGCAAGGCGCGCCTGGGCGCGGCCACCATACAGAACTGGCTGCAGAAGAAATGAAGCCGCTCGCTCCCCCGCCGCTTTCGCTGCTCGACAAGTATGTAGGGCAGGACATCCAGTCCCTCTACACAACGACGGTGCGGGTGACGGGGGGCGAGGCCGAACACGGGCGCGCCTCCGGCGTGGCCCGTTCGGACGACGGCAACCTTGAGCTGCAATTGCGCCTGCCGCCCGAACTGGGCGGCCCGGGCGGCGGCACCAATCCTGAACAGCTTTTCGCGGCCGGCTTTGCGGCCTGCTTTCACGGGGTAATCAGCCTGCTGTCGGCCAAGGCCGGCCTGAGTGCGGCCGGCGCTTCGGTGGAAGCGACCGTCTCCTTTGCGCGCGATCCCATGGATGGCATGTATCTGCTCACGTCCGCATTGCAGGTGCGCCTGCCTGGCATGAAACAGGGCACCGCCGAGGAACTGGTGCGCAACGCCGAAAGGGTTTGCCCTTACGCCAAGATGGCGCGCGAGGGCTTGCTCAGCGTGGTCACGCTGGTGGACTGAAGGACGCGGCCAGCAGCCCCTGCTCCATCGCGCTCAGCACCACCTGGGTGCGGGTGGATACGTCGAATTTTTGCATCAGCTGCTTCATATGGGTTTTCACCGTGCCCACGCCTATGCCCAGTTCGCGCGCAATCAGCTTGTCCGGATGGCCGCGCGACAGGATGGACAGCACGTCCGCCTCGCGCCGCGTCAGCGGCGGAAGCTGGAGCGCATTGGCCACGCTGCGGCTGGCCGCCGCGCCAAGGTAGCGGCAGCCCATGCCCAGCAGGCGCACGCATTCCAGCAATTCACCGGCGTCGGCCTCCTGCAGCAGGTAGCCGTGCACGCCGCTGTCGACCGCATGCCGCACCTCGCCCGCCTTGCCTTGCGAACTCACCACCAGCAGCCGCATGGCGCGCGTCCCCTGCGCAGAGGCCTGGCCGCACTCGCGCGCAGCGCGCAGCGCGGAGGTGTAGTCGGCGATCACCACGCAAGCCTCGTCGGCGCACGGCCAGCGGGCCGGTGCGCTGACTTCCAGGTCCGGTGCGCCGGCCAGCATGGCGCCCAGCCCCGCGCAAACAATGGGAGAGCTATGCATCAGGTAAACCTTGATGCGGTGGGCCGCAGGGCGGCCGGCGAACGGCAGTATCGGGGCATTCATATTGGCTCCATGCACAGGCGGGGGGCGGGGGTGGAAACCCCGTCCCCGCTACGGCGTTTTATTCGAGGTGGGCTTTGTCCAGGCCGAAGGCTTTGTCGTAAGAGCCGGGCACGAACTTGAAGGCGACGTTAATGCGGTTCCACGCATTGATAGCCATGACTTCGAAGGTCAGGTCGGACAGCTCCTTCTCGGACAGTTGCGTGCGCACGCGCTCGTAGATATCGTCCGGCACGCCCTGTTCCGGCAGGCGGGTCAGCACTTCGGTCCAGGCCAGCGCGGCGCGCTCGCGCGGAATGAACAGCGTCGATTCGCGCCATGCGGCCAGGTGGTGCAGGCGCAGCGCGCGCTCGCCGTGGATGGTGGCCTGCTTGATGTGCATGTCCACGCAGAAGCCGCAGCCGTTGATCTGGGAGGCGCGGATGGCCACCAGGTCGAGGATGGATTCTTCGATCGCGCCCTGCTTGATGACGGCATTGAGTTCGACGAGTTTCTTGAACAGCTCGGGGGATTGTTCCTGGTAGTTGATACGCTGCGTCATGATGTTCTCCTGGTTGGGTGTTCGTCCGCTTGCGGAAGCTCGCGGCACAGAATCATTCTAGGAGCGCGCCGGCTGCTCCGGTAGACGCATGGCGGGCCGCACGCTGGTGAGCGCCAGGCACCAATCCGCCACGCGCCCGCGCACCTTGCAAAACACTGTTGCGCGGCGCTCACCAGCGTGCGGCCCGGCGCGTATCTACCGGCTGCGACGGCAGCGGCCTACACTGGCCCGCACGGTACGCATCCGCGCGCCCGCCACCAGGAGACCACCAGAACATGAAGCCGCCAGCACCGACAGCGCCGCCCTTATCCCTGCTCGACAAATATGTCGGGCAGGACATCCAGCCGCTCTACACCACCACCGTGACCGTGACCGGCGGCGAGGCTGGACACGGACGCGCCTCGGGCGTGGCGCGCTCGGACGACGGCAACCTGGAGCTGGCGCTGCGCCTGCCGCCGGAACTGGGCGGCCCGGGCGGCGGCACCAATCCGGAGCAGCTGTTCGCGGCGGGCTTCGCGGCCTGCTTCCACGGCGTGCTGTACCTGCTGGCGGCCAAGGCGGGACTCAGCTCGGCCGAGTGCTCCGTCCAGGTTGCGGTGTCGTTCGCGCGCGATCCGGTGGACGGCATGTATCTGCTCATGGCCAATGTGGAAATCCGCCTGCCCGGCCTGCGCCAGGCCACGGCGGAGGAACTGGTGCGCAACGCCGAACGCGTTTGCCCCTACGCCAAGATGGCGCGCGAGGGCCTGCTCAACGTGGTCACCGTGGTGGCCTAGCACGTTCAGACCACGCCGGCCACGTAGACCGGACGGCGCACCGCGCCGCCGCGCAAAGGGCCGCGCGCGGGCGCGGCGGCGGGGACGGCCATGTCGATCACGCTTTCGTCCGGTTCGGCGTCCCGCAAGCGGAACAGGTCCACGCTGCGCGTGAGGCGCTGCGCCTGTTCGCCCAGCGACAGCGTGGCGGCCAGCGATTCCTCCACCAGCGTGGCGTTCTGCTGGGTGGCGCCATCCAGTTCGGCCAGCGTGGCGTTGAGCTGCTGCAGGCCGATGCTCTGCTCGCGGCTGCCGGAGCTGATGTCGGCCACCAGCCCCGCCACGCGCTGCACGCCGCCCGTTACCGCGCCTATGGTGGAACCGGCGCCGCGCACCACGCGGCTGCCCTCGCCGACTTGTTCGATGGAGGCGGCGATCAGCTGCTTGATCTCCCTGGCCGACTGCGCGCTGCGCTGCGCCAGCACGCGCACTTCGCCCGCCACCACGGCAAAACCGCGTCCCTGTTCGCCCGCCCGCGCCGCCTCCACCGCCGCGTTCAGCGCCAGCAGATTGGTCTGGAAAGCGATGCCGTCCATCAGGCCCACGATGTCGCCGATGCGGCGCGAGGACGCGTCTATGCCTTCCATGGTGGCCAGCATGGCGCCCACCGCGCGCTCGGCCTGCTGCGCCTCGGCGGCGGTGCGCTCCATCAGTCCGTGCGCCTGCTCCGCCTTGTCGGCGTTGTGCCCCACGGTGGCGGTGAGCTGCTCCATCGTGGCGGCGGTTTCCTCCAGCGACGCGGCCTGGCGCTCGGTGCGGCTGGCCAGGTCGGCATTGCCGGCGCCAATTTGCGCGGAGGCCGCAGCCACCGTGTCGGCGCCGCCGCGCACCTGGCCCACCATCTGCTGCAGTCGCGCGTTCATGCCGTTCAGCGCGCGCAGCAGGTCGCCGGTTTCGTCGCGCCAGCAGGTCTTGGCCACGGCGCGCAGATCGCCGCCGGCCACGCGCCGGGCGATGTCCACCGCTTCCTGCAATGGCCGCGAAATCAGCCGCGCCACCCAGCCCGCCAGCAGCATGCCCAGCACCACGGTGGCCGCGATCAGCGCGCTAATCATGCTGCGCGACTTGGCGTAGGCGCTGGCTGCGGACGCCGCCGCCGCGTCGCTGCCTTGCTCACCCGCCGCCACCAGGCGCCCCACCAGGTCCGTCGCTTCGAAATTGTAGGTGCGCGATTCGCCGCGCAGCAGCGTCATGGCGCCCGCGTGGTTGCCTGCGCGGTCCAGCTGCACTACCTGGCGCACCGCTGCGCCGTAGGAGTCCAGCGCGGAGCGGAACTTGGCGAAGTCGGCCTGCTCGGCGCCGGACTTGGGCACCGCCGCGTACAGCGCCAGCGCCCTGCGCATCTCCGCCATTTCACCGTTCATCTGCGCCTCGTAGTAGTCGAACTCCACCGGCTGGGAGGACAGCACGTGCTGCAGCTCGTAAGTGCGGAAGCGCAGCAGGCTGGCTTTCACCAGCAGCACATTGCGCACCGCGGGCGCCCAGCGCTGCGTGATGTCGTCGTTGACGCGGTGCAGATGCTGCAATTGCAGGAAGCAGAACACGCCCAGCGCCACGGTCAGCGCCATCACGGCGGCGACGGCTGCCAGCAGTTTGTGCGCAATCTTCAGGTGATAGAACCAGTTCATTTTTTGTCTCCGGTGTGGTGTGGGTTCAGGCGGCGCGCAGCTGCACGCTGCCTTGCAGGAAATTCAATGCGGCGCGGGCGGGCAAGGGCTTGCTGTAGTGGTAGCCCTGGATCTCGTCGCACTGCCAGCTGTGCAGCAGCGCGCGCTGCGCTTCGGTCTCCACGCCCTCGGCGATCACCGTCATGCCCAGGCTGTGGCCTAGGCCTATGGTGGCCTGCACGATGGCGCTCTGCTGCTTGACGGTGCCCATATTGCGTACGAAGGACTGGTCGATCTTGAGCTTGTCGATGGGGAAGCGGCTCAGGTAGGCCAGGCTGGAATAGCCGGTGCCGAAGTCGTCGATCGACAGCCGCAGGCCCAGTGCGCGCAGGCGCTGCAGCAGCGCGATGGCGCTTTCGGCGTTCTCCATCATCACCCCTTCGGTAATCTCCAGCTCTATGCTGGACGGGTCGATATGGGTGCTGGCCAGCAGCGTTTCGATATGCGCCAGGAAGCCCGGCGCGGCGAACTGGCGCGGCGAGATGTTCACCGCCACCACCAGCTGGCGGCCGCTGTCGGCCTGCCACTGGCTGAGCTGGCGGCACACCTCTTCCAGCACCCACTCGCCGATGGAGACGATCAGGCCCGATTCCTCGGCCAGCGGAATGAAGTGGGCCGGCGACACCAGCTCGCCGCCACGGCGCCAGCGTATCAGCGCCTCGAAGCCGATCAGGCTGCCGTCCGCCAGCGATTGCTGCGGCTGATAATGCAGCTCCAGCTCCCGGCGCTCCACCGCGCGGCGCAGCTCGGCCTCCAGGTCCAGCCGCAAGCCGGCCTGCGCGTTCAGGCTTTCGGAGTAGTGCACCAGCGTGTCGCCGCCGGCCTGGCGCGCCGCCTGCAGCGCGGCGTCGGCGTTGCGCAGCAGGACTTCCGGTTCTGCGCCGTCCTGCGGGTAGCACACGGCGCCCAGGCTCAGCGTGGTGAACACCTCGTGGCCTTCGCACACATAGGGCTGGCCCACTTCCGCCCGCAGCGCCGAAATGGCCGCGTCGAACTCCGGGCTGTCCAGGCGGCCCTGGTACAGGATGGCGAAGTTGGCGCCGTCCAGGCGATACACCTCGCCGCCGCGCGCCTCCGCAGCCTGGCGGATGCGGCTGGTCAGGCCGATGATCATGCGGTCGCCGAAGCCGTGGCCGTAGCCGCCCACGATGCGCGAGAAGCGGTCTATGGTGCCCAGCACCACGGAGTGCGGCCGCACGGGCAGGCTGCGCAGGCGCGCCTCGAAGGAGCGGCGGTGCGCCAGCCCGGTCAGCGGATCGTGCCCGGCCTGGTGCACCAGCTGCTGCTCGACGCGGAAGCGGGCACGCACGTGGTACAGCAGGAAGGCCCCGGTGAGCAGCGCCACGATGTCGAACAGGTGGACCAGGCGCGTCATGCCGGAACCGGACGAGCGTTCTATCATCACAGATAAAGCCACGCTGGCGGCGATCAGGCACACCAGCAACGCATAGGCGGCCCAGCGCGAATGGCAGGCGCTCCATCGCAGCCGTGGCGCGGACGGCAGGCGCAATTGTGGGGCGGCGCCGGATGCCAGGCTGCGCGTGGCGGTGTTCATGACTGTGCTCATGCAGTGCTCCCTAAATGGTGGACGGTACGGAGGAAAGGCTGGACGCGGCAACGCACAGCGCAACCCAGTGCAACAACTCGTCGCACTGGAAAGGCTTGCTCAGGAAGGCGGCCGCCCCGCCCTGCTGCGCGCGCTGGCGCACTGCAGGCTCGGGGAAGGCGGTCAGCATAATCAGCGGCACGCCGCAGCCGTTGCGGCGCAGGTGCTCCAGCAAATCCAGGCCGCTCATGCCCGGCATCTGCAAGTCGCTGATGATGCAGTGGGAGTCGTGCTGCGCGCCGGCGGCCAGCAGGCTTTCGGCGCAATCGAATTCGGTGACGGCGTAGCCGCTGGAGCGCAGCAGGCTGCTGACGGCGCCGCGCACGGCGTCGTGGTCGTCGACGATGGCTACGCGGGCACTCGTGCTGCTAGTGATGGTGGTGGAACTGGACACGGCTTACTCCCTGAATCTGCATGGGAACAAGATACCGTGTGCGCCGTGGTAGCGGAATCATACAAGGGTATAGAGTGGCTATCCCTTACGTGCAGTATCGATGCCCAGCGCTTCGGCCATGCGCACCAGGTCGGCAAAGGTGCGTGCGTGCATCTTGCGCATGGCGTTGCCGCGATGGATCTTGACCGTGATCTCGCTGGTGCCCACCTGTCCGGCAATCTGCTTGTTCATCAAGCCGCTGGCGGCCAGCGCCATGATCTCGCGCTCGCGCGGCGTGAGCGACTGGTAGCAGGCCTGCAAGGCATGCTGCGCCTGGTTCTGCTGCCTGCGGCCACGGTCCACTTCCAGCGCCGCGTTCACCGCGTCGATCAGGTCCTGGTCGCGGAAGGGCTTGGCCAGGAAGTCCAGCGCCCCGGCCTTCATGGCGCGCACCGACATGGGAATGTCGCCATGGCCGGTCATGAAGACCACCGGCAGGGACACGCCGTCGCGATTGAGTTCGGCCTGGAATTCCAGCCCGCTGATGCCCTGCAGGCGCACGTCCAGCAGCAAGCAGCTGGCCGCTTCCTCGCGCTGGTGGGCCAGGAACTGCGGCACCGAGCCGAAATCGAACACGCGCAGGCCCACGGAGCGCAACAGGCTGGAAATGGCCGCGCGCAGCGGCGCGTCGTCGTCGACGATATAGACGTTCATGCGGAACATTCCTCGGTCACGGGCAGGGAGAAGCACAGCATGGCGCCGCGCGGCGCCATGCCCGCCCAGATGCGGCCGCCGTGGGTTTCGATTATCGAGCGGCAGATCGGCAGGCCCATGCCCATGCCGTCCTCCTTGGTGCTGAAGAAGGCGTCGAACAGCTTGGGCAGGTGCTCGGGCGGGATGCCGGGGCCGGTGTCGGCCACGCTGCACACCACGCCGCCCTGTTCGTGGATGCGGGTCTGCAGCAGCAGCAAGGCCTCGCCGGGCGCGCAATGCTGCATGGCCTGCATGGCGTTCATGAGCAGATTGATCAGCACCTGCTGCAGCTGCACGCGGTCGCCGCACACCTGCGGCAGGTCCGGCGCCAGGTCCAGCTTGAGCTCCACCTGGTGGCTGGCCAGCTCGCGCCGCACGAAGCGCGCCGCCTCCTGCGCCACCTCGTTCAGCGACAGCGGCAGATGGCGCGGATCGCTGCGGCGCGCCAGCGCGCGGATGCGGCGTATCACTTCGCTGGCGCGGCCCGCCTCCTCCAGCACGCTGCCGATGGCGGCACGCGCTTCGTCCAGGTCCGGCTCCGCGCGGTTCAGCCAGCGCAGACTGGCTCCGCCGTTGGTGGTGATGGCGGCCAGCGGCTGGTTCACTTCATGGGCAATGGATGCCGCCAGCTCGCCCAGCATGGTCACGCGCGTGACATGGGCCAGCTGCGACTGCGAGCGGTGCAGCGCTTCCTCGCGCGCGATCAGCGCGTTGGTGGCGGCCTGCCAGCGCAGCGCGAGGTAGGAGACGATGCCGATGGCGGCCAGGCTGACCATCATGCGGCCGGAGGCGGGGCCGGAGAACATGGCCGCGTGCGAGAAGGCGTAGGCCAGCACCGTGAGCCCCAGGCACACGGCGCTGGTGAGTATCACGCCGCGCCGGCGCCACACGCTGGCCGACAGCAGCACCACCACCACGTACATGACGGCGATGGCCACATCCAGCGGCGTGAAAGCGTCGACGGCGAATATGGCCAGCGTCAGGCCGACCAGCAACAGCGACAACAAGGGGCTGCCTTGAACCCTGACCATGCCCTGCCCTTCCCATGCGGAGTGATATCTTCTTATTATAATTCCACCGCCACAGGAATGATCTTAGACCAAAGTATAGTATCGGCCGGTTCGGCGCGGCCAAACAGGTAGCCCTGCAGGCCGTCGCAGCCGATCTGGCACAGCGCGTCCCGCTGCGCCGGGGTCTCCACGCCCTCCGCCACCACGCACAAGCCCATGCCGTGCGCCAGCGTGACGATGCTGCGCACGATGGTGGCCGCGTGCGGCGCGCGCAGCATGTCGCGCACGAAGGAGCGGTCTATCTTCAGCTGCTCGATGGGCAGGCGCTGCAAATAGCTGAGCGAGGAATAGCCGGTGCCGAAGTCGTCCAGCGAGAAGCCTACGCCGCAGGCCTTCAGGCGCGCCATCTTCGCGATAATGTCGTCCACGTCGGCCAGCAGCATGCTCTCGGTCAGCTCCAGTTTCAGCAGGCGCGGGTCCGCCCCCGTGCCGGCGACGATCTGCAGCACATGCTCGGCGAAGTCCGGCTGGCGGAACTGGCGCGCGCTGACGTTGACGGCCACCGTGAGCCCGCGCGTGCAGGGCTGCTCCTGCCACTGCACCAGCTGGCGGCAGGCGGTGGCCAGCACCCAGTCGCCGATATCGATAATCAGCCCGCTCTTTTCCGCCTGCGGAATGAATTCGGCCGGCGGCACCAGGCCGCGGCGCGGATGGCGCCAGCGCAGCAGCGCTTCGGCGCCGGTGGGCCGGCCGGCCGCGTCCACCACCGGCTGGTAGTGCAATTCCAGTTCGGCGCGCGCCAGCGCGAAGCGCAGGTCCGATTCCAGCATGGCGGTGGCGTCCAGCGCCGCCTGCATCAGCGGATCGAAGAAGCGGAAGGTGGCGCGGCCCGCCGCCTTGGCCTCGTACATGGCCATGTCGGCCTGGCGCAGCAGGTCGCTGATGGTGTGGTTGCCCGCGCCGAACAGCACCACGCCTATGCTGGGCGTGCTGCGCAGCTCGTGGCCGTCCAGCGGATAGCTCAGGCTCAGGGCGCTGACCACTTTCTGCGCCACCACCTCGGCATGGGCCGCCGCCTCCTGCGCGCTGGCGCCCAACACTTCGAGCAGGATCACGAATTCGTCGCCGCCCAGCCGGGCCACGGTGTCGCTGTCGCGCGTGACCTGCTGCAGCCGGAACGCCACCATCTCCAGCAGACGGTCGCCCATGTCGTGGCCCAGCGTGTCGTTGAGCGACTTGAAATTGTCCAGGTCCACGAACAGCACAGCCCCGTGGCAGGCGCCGCGCTCGGACTTGGCGATGGCGTGGCCCAGCCGGTCCAGCAGCAGGCGGCGGTTGGGCAGCTTGGTCAGGCCGTCGTAAAACGCCAGGTGGGCGATTTCCGCCTCGGCCAGCTTGCGCGCGCTGATGTCCATGCGCGTGCCCACCATGCGCAGCGCCGTACCGTCCGGCGCGCGCTCGCTCACCTTGCCCCGGCTTTGCAGCCAGATCCAGTGGCCGGCGCGGTGGCGCATGCGGTATTCGGCTTCGTAGGAGCGGCTGCCATCGTCCAGATGGGAGGCCAGCGCGGCGTCCATCGCCTCCCAGTCCTCCGGATGCACCAGCGCGCGCCAGCTGCCCGGCGCAATCGGCAGCTCGCCGGGCAGATAGCCCAGCATGGCGGCGGCGCGCGCGTCGACGGTGCGCACGTCGCGCACCAGGTCCCAGTCCCACAGGCCCAGGTTGGCGCCGTTCAGCGCCAGCTCCACCCGCTCGGCGGCGGCGGCGCGCTCCTCCTCGCCCTCCAGCGCCAGCTGTTCCAGCGCCATGCGGCGCCGCTGCGCCAGCGCCAGCCCGCCCGCGCCAGCCACGCCGGTCAGCAGCCAGGCCATGCCCGCGATCCAGGCCAGGTTGTGCCAGCCCGCCTCGATCTTGTCCTGGCTGCGCGTCAGGCTCACCACCAGCGCCTTGTCCAGCCCCAGCTCGCGCAGCGCCATGGTGCGCTGGACCACCAGCCGGTGGTCGCCGCCCAGCACCGTCAGCGGCAGGGCGCTGTGCAGGTGATAACGAAAAAAGAGGTCGGCGGCGCCGTCGGCGCGCATGGCCGCCGGGTTGGCCGGCACGTACAGGATACGGTGCCCGCTGCCGTCGGTGATGGCGCTGCTCATGTCGGGCGCGTACAGCGCCGAGCGCATCACCGCATCGAAATATTCGGGGTTGAGGATGGCGCTGACCGCGCCCGCGTTGTGCCCGGCGCCGTCCACCATCGCCAGCGACAGCTTGAGGTTGAACACGCCGGGCGTGTTTTCGTAGGGCTGCGACAGGTAGAGTGTGTCCGGCGAGCGCATATGCGCCACTTGGCTGGTGTAGAGCTTGTCGTCCAGGCGGGCGTCGCGCAGGTCGTCGTCCGAGACCTGGATGCGGCCCTCGCGGTCGACCACCACCAGCGCCCGCACGCCCGGCATGGCGCGCTTGAGCGATTGCAGCAGCAGGCGGCGGCAGTCGCTGGCGCAGGTGCCCGCGCCGCCCGGCGTGCCGAAGGCGGCGCGCGCGCTGTCGAGCGCATTGCGCACGCCTTCCAGCTGGTGCTGCAGATTCTCGTCGATGATCAGCGTCTGCATGCGCATGCGCTCGATATCGGAGCCGAGCAGCAGGCGGCGCTCGGTCCAGATGAAATACACGGCCATCAGGCCGCTCATCAACAGCACCAGCGCCAGCACCAGCCACTCGGCGGTGGCGCGGCGCGGACGGCGCCAACGGGCTAACAGTTCGACTGGCATGACTCCCTCCGGATCGGTACAGGCCGCAAAGCTGCGGGATGCTGATCACTATAGATAACGGATGGCGGCCTGAAAATCAGACCTTGGTATGCCGCCTCATACTAAGGTGTGATGCGTAAGGTTTGATACTTACAACGCCGGGTAATCGGTGTAGCCGCGCGCGCCGCCGCCGTAGAAGCTGAACGGATCGGGCTCGTTGTACGGGCCGTTGCGGGCGATGCGCGCCACCAGGTCGGGATTGGCGATGAACTGGCGGCCAAAGGCCACCATGTCCGCGCGCCCCAGTGCGACCAGTTGCTCGGCCTGTTCCGGCGACAGGCCGGCGTTGGCGATCACCACGCCGCTGTAGTTGCTGCGGATGAGCGGCAGCAACTGGGCCATGTCGCTGCTGCCGCCCCAGGCGTTGGTGTCGGCGCCGTGCACGTAGCCGATGCCGTAGCTGTCGAGCATGCGCAGCACGTAGGCATAGGTCTCGGCGGCGCCCTCGTCGAGTGCATTGTTATACAGCGCGAAGGGCGAGATGCGCACACCCACGCGCTCCGGCGGCACGGCGCGCAGCACCGCCTCGACCACCAGCCGCAGAAAGCGCGCGCGGTTTTCCACGCTGCCGCCGAATTCGTCGCTGCGGCGGTTAACATGGGGCGACAGGAACTGCTGCGGCAGGTAGCCGTTGGCCGCATGGATTTCCACGCCGTCCAGGCCGGCCCGCAGCGCATTGGCGGCGCCGGCGCCAAATTCTTCCGCAGCCTCGTGGATCTCGGCCACGTTCATGGCGCGCGAAGGCGAAGCGGCCAGGCGGGTGTATTGGCCGTTGCGCAGCGCGCCATATACTTGCAGCAGGCCCAGGTCGTCGTTGTAGCCGGACGGCGAAAGCGGCTGGCGGCCTTCGAGCAGCGCGTAGCTGCCCACGCGGCCGCCGTGCCACAGCTGCATGAAGATTTTTCCGCCCCGGCCATGCACGGCGTCTGCAACCCGCTTCCAGCCGGCCAGCTGCGCTTCGTTATAGATGCCGGGGGCCAGCTCGAAGGCCGCCGAGTTGGACGACACATTGGTGGCTTCGCTGATAATCAGCCCCGCCGTGGCGCGCTGCAGGTAATATTCTGCGTTGAGCGCCGTCGGCACGCCGCCCTCGCCTGCGCGGGAGCGGGTGACGGGGGCCATGGCGATGCGGCTGCTGAGGGCCAGGCCGCCCAGGGTTATGGTTTGCAGGATGTTTTTCATATTCGGCTCCGGTTAAGTGTATGCAGCCACTGTAGCGGCGCCGGGGCGCGCCGATAAGCGGGGCGGGACCGACAACACCATTGCGCTGCGCGCAAAGATAAAGGAACACGGATGGATCGTTTTGCGGAATTGAAGGCGTTTTGCCTGGTGGCGGCCAGCGGCGGGTTTTCGCCGGCGGCGCGCCAGCTGGGGGTGGCCGCGTCGTCGGTGACGCGGCTGGTCGATGCGCTGGAAAAGCGGGTCGGCACGGCGCTGCTGAACCGCTCCACGCGCAAGGTCACGCTGACCGACAGCGGCCAGCAGTACTACGCCAGCGCGCAGGCCATCCTGGCGCAGCTGGACCAGGCCGACGACGCGGCCGCAGCCCGCCACGGCCAGGCCGGCGGCTTGCTGCGGGTGTCGGCACCGGTCACGTTCAGCACCATGTTTATCGCGCCGCTGCTGGGCGAGCTGGCGCGCCGCCATCCCCGGCTGGAGCTCGACCTGCACCTGAGCGACGCGGTGAGCAATATGGTGGACGACAGCATCGACGTGGCGATCCGCATCGGCGCAGCGCAGCAGCAGCCCAACCTGATCGCGCGCCGCCTGAGCGGCCACCAGCGCGTCATCTGCGCCAGTCCGGCCTATCTGGCGCAGCACGGCACGCCGGAGGCGCCGGAGGATCTGCTGCGCCACAACTGCCTGCAGTTCTCCTACGGCGTGGCTCGGCGCGGCTGGCGCCTGCGATGCCAGCAGGGGGATCAGGCACAAGGCCAGGATCAAAGCCAGGAGAGCGGCCAGGAACGGGCAGACACCGCCTGCACCGAGCTGCCGGTACGCGGCACGCTCACCATCAATAATTCGGAAATGCTGCGCCGCGCGGCGCTGGACGGCGTGGGTATCGCCATGCTGCCGGACTGGCTGGTGCGCGGCGACGTGGCCGCCGGCACGCTGCAGCCGCTGCTGGGCGGCTACCAGGCCAATCCGGGAGAGATGGAGATCGGCCTGTATGCCATGTACGCCGCCAACCGGCGCGGCTCGCAGGCCATCAAGGCCTTTGTCGACCTGCTGGCCGAGCACCTGGCGGGGCAGCTGGCCTGATCCGGGGCGGAGGCTGGCGCGCAGCGCCGCGCCACGAGCGGTTTTGCGCATGGCGCAATGAAGTGGGAGTTGCGTCTATCCCTTAGTCCAGATAGACGGGCAATCGTGCGCTGCCCAGAATGCAGGCTTGACCAACCAGCAAGGAGTTGCCATGACCACTACCCGCACCATCAACACCGTCACCACCCGCGACGGTACGCTGATCAACTTCAAGGACTGGGGCCACGGCCCGGCCGTGGTGTTCAGCCACGGCTGGCCGCTGCAGGGCGACGCCTGGGAAGACCAGATGATGTTCCTGGCCGAACACGGCTACCGCGTGATCGCGCACGACCGCCGCGGCCACGGCCTGTCGAGCAAGCCTTGGCACGGCAACGACATGGACACCTACGCCGACGACCTGGCCACGCTGATCGAGGCGCTGGACCTGAACGGCGCCACCTTGGTGGGCCACTCCACCGGCGGCGGCGAAGTGGCGCGCTATATCGGCCGCCACGGCACCGGCCGCGTGGCGCGCGCGGTGCTGGTGGGCGCGGTCACGCCGCAAATGCTGGTGGGGCCGGCCAATCCGAACGGCGTGCCGATAGAAGTGTTCGACGGCATCCGCAGCGCGGTGCAGGCCGACCGCTCGCAGTTCTTCAAGGACCTGCCCGGCGCCTTCTACGGCTTCAACCGCGAAGGCGCCAAGGACTCGCAAGGCGTGCGCGACACCTTCTGGCTGCAGGGCATGCAGTGCAGCATCCGCAGCGCTTACGCCTGCATCAAGCAGTTCTCGGAAACCGACTTCACCGAAGACCTGAAAAAGATGACCGTGCCGACGCTGGTGATCCACGGCGACGACGACCAGATCGTGCCGATCGCCGCCACCGCCCGCCGCGCCGTGGAGCTGCTG
Source organism: Pseudoduganella sp. GW821-FHT05F09 (assembly GCF_059419605.1). Classification (NCBI taxonomy): domain Bacteria; kingdom Pseudomonadati; phylum Pseudomonadota; class Betaproteobacteria; order Burkholderiales; family Oxalobacteraceae; genus Pseudoduganella; species Pseudoduganella sp. GW821-FHT05F09. Next base: position 145,632 of record NZ_JBWKSD010000001.1, on the reverse strand, counting down.
CCGCAGGCTACGCTGAGCGTGTACGAAGGCGCACCGCACGGCCTGCCCGCAACCCACAAGGACAGGCTCAACGCCGAACTGCTGGCCTTCCTGCGTTCCTGAGCGTGACCGCCATGGCTGCGACCACCACCAGGTTCACCCTTCCGCTGCTGGCCGCAGCCATGCTGCAATTCGTGCCGCTGGCGCCGCCCGTCCAGGCGGGCGCGCCGCAAGTGCGCACCCAGGCGCCCGGCTTTTACCGCATGATGCTGGGCGACTTCGAAATCACCGTGCTGTCCGACGGCACGCACGCCTTCCCCATCGACACGGTCATGAACAACATCACCCCGGCGCAGATCGCGCGCGGGCTGGACGAGGCGGGCCTGGCGCAGCCGCTGCAAGGCTCCATCAACGCCTTCCTGGTCAACACCGGCAGCCGCCTGATCCTGATCGACGCAGGCGCCGGCGCGCTGTACGGCGACTGCTGCGGCAAGCTGCTGGAAAACCTGCGCGCGGCAGGCTACCAGCCGGAGCAGGTGGACACCGTGCTGCTCACCCACCTGCACAAGGACCACGCCGGCGGCGTCATGCGCCAGGGCGCGGCGGCCTTCCCCAACGCGGTGCTGCGCATGGCGCAAGGCGAGGCGGACTACTGGCTGAGCAGGCAGGAGCAGCAAGCCGCGCCGGAATTCCTGCGCAGCTTCTTCGACAGCGCGCGCGCCGCTGTTGCGCCCTACCAGGCCGCAGGCCGCTTCCAGCCCTACGCCGCGTTTGGCCAGCTGGAGACCGGCGTGCGCGCCCTGCCCGCGCCGGGCCACACACCGGGACACGCCGCTTACCTGGTAGAGAGCAGGGGACGCCAGTTGCTGATCTGGGGCGATATCGTCCACGTGGCGCCGCTGCAGTTCCCGCACCCGGACGCCACCGTCAAATACGACAGCAGTGCCGCCGGCGCGCAGCGCCAGCGCCGCCAGCTGCTGGACCTGGCCGCCAGCCAGCGCATGGTGGTGGGCGCCGCCCATATCGCCTTCCCCGGCCTGGGCCGCATTGGCCCGCCGGACGGCGCCGGCGCCAGCTACCGCTGGCTGCCGGTCAACTACGAAGGTTCACCCGGCGCGGATTGAGCCGGTCAGGACGCCAGGTCCGCCGGCACCTTGCCGCCGTTGGCGGCCAGCTTCGCCATCACCTGCTTGTGCAGCCAGATATCTGGGACCACGACGCACCCGCGTCTGTGCGAAATCTAACGCGGGGGGGAACTGGTCAGCGTAAGCTTGCCGCCGGTCAGGCCCTCGCTGGACGCCGTCACCGTGATCGCGCCCGCCTGCCCCGCCCTGGTCCGCACGATGGCCAGCGCCAGGCCGTTGAAGGCGGCGCGCTCGGGTGACTGGAAGGACACCAGGCTGGTGGCGTCGCCATTGTCGGTGGCCACCAGCTCGCCCGGTCCGCTGACGGTGAAGCGCACCGCGCTGCTGCTGCGCGGGACCGGCCTGCCCTCCTTGTCGGTGATCGCCACCGTGACGAAGGACAGGTCCTTGCCGTCGGCCTGCAGCGCGCTGCGGTCTGCCGTCAGCGCCAGCCTGGCGGCCTTGCCCGCCGTCTGCACAGTATCCTCGGCCCAGGGCTTGCCCTGCTTGTACACCACCGCTTTCAGCGTGCCGGGCTGGTACACCACGTCGTCCCAGCGCAAACGGTAGTCGCGCGCGCCGCGCTGCTTGCGGCCCAGCGACTTCCCGTTCAGGAACAGCTCCGCCTCGTCGCCGGAAGTGTACAGATGCACCGGCGTGACCTGCCCCACCCGCTCCGGCCAGTTCCAGTGCGGCAGCAGGTGCGCCATCGGCAGTTCCGGACGCCAGCGCGCCTGGTACAGGTAGTAGCGGTCCTTCTTGAAGCCCGCCAGGTCCACGATGCCGAAGTAGGAGCTGCGCGACGGCACTTTCACCTTGCTCAGCTCCGCCAGCTCCTTCTCGGCGCGCGCGCGTGCGGCAGGGTCGGTGAAGTTCAGCGCATTGGTGCTGTCCGCGTTGTAGGGCGTGGGCTCGCCCAGGTAGTCGAAACCGGTCCAGACGAATTCGCCCGCCACGAAAGGATTGTCGTCCAGGCCCTTGAACTCCAGCTCCGGCGCGGAGGCCCAGCGCGGCGCCGACAAGTCATAGCTGCTGACCTGGAAGTTGGCCAGGCCTTTCGACTTGTCGTCGCTCACCGGGAAGAAGTATTCGCCGCGCGAGCTGACGGTGGACGCGGTCTCGCTGCCTATCACCGGGATATGCGGCGCGCTCTTGTGGAAGGTGGGGTATTCCCACGGCTTGTAGTTGAAGCCCACCACGTCCACGGCGGTCTGGAAGCCGTTGTAGCCGGAAACGACGTGGTTGAACCCGGCCGTGGTCAGGCGCGTGCGATCCTCGCTGCGCACAATGTCCGCCAGGTGGGCCGCCATCTTCCAGCCCTCCGGTTCGCCCTGCTCGCGGATCTCGTTCCCTATGCTCCACATGATGATGCTGGGGTGGTTGCGGTCGCGCTTCACCATGGCGCGCAAGTCCTTCTCGTGCCACTCGTCGTACAGCGTGCCGTAGTCGTTCTTCTTTTTCGGCAGCCGCCAGGCGTCGAAGGCCTCTTCCACGATGAGGAAGCCCATGCGGTCGGCCAGCTCCAGCATTTCCGGCGCGGGCGGATTGTGCGTGGTGCGGATGGCGTTCACGCCCATGTCGCGCAGGATCTCCAGCTGCCGCTCCAGCGCACGCACGTTCAGCGCGGCGCCCAGCGCGCCCAGGTCGTGGTGCATGCACACGCCCTGGATGGGCACATGTTCGCCGTTCAGTATCAGCCCGCGCCCGGCCTCGAAGGCCACGGTGCGCACGCCGAACGGCGTTTCCACTTCGTCCGCCACCTTGCCCTCGCCGGACACGGTGGTCACCGCCACGTAGCGCTGCGGCTTGGACGGGCTCCAGAATTTGGGCTGCGCCAGCTGCAGCGACTGGGCCAGAAGGATCTGCCTACCCGCGCCCACCTTGGTCAGCGCCGACGGACTGCTTTGCGCCAGCGCCGGTCCGGTGCGGCGGCCCGCCGCATCCAGCGCGTAAATCGCGGTCGACACTTGCGCGGCCGTGGCGCCGCCGCTGTTCTCCAGCGTCACCTGCACGTCCACCGTGGCCTCGCCGGCCTTGACGATGGGCGTGGTGACGAAGGTGCCGTTATGCGCCACATGCAGCGGCGCGGCTTTCACCAGCCACACATTGCGGTAGATGCCGCCGCCCGGATACCAGCGCGAGGAGTCGGGCGGATTATCGATGCGCACCGCCAGCACGTTCTCCGCGCCCGGCTTCAGGTGCTTGCTCAGGTCCACGCGGAAGGAACTGTAGCCGTAAGGCCAGCCGCCCACCTGCTGGCCGTTGAGCCATACCGTGGCGTGCGACATGGCGCCGTCGATGTCGAGGTAGACTTGCCGGCCCGCGTCGGCGGCCGGCGCGGTGAAGGTCTTGCGGTACCAGGCCACGCCCCACCAAGGCAGCTTGCCGGTTTCGCCTTCGTACTCCTGCTTGAACGGGCCTTCGATGCCGAAGTCGTGCGGCAGGTCCAGCTTGCGCCAGGCCTTGTCGTCCAGCCCAGGCGCTGCGCCGGTCCCTGCGGCGCCGGCCGGCTCGCCTTTCATGAAACGCCAGTCGGCGTTGAAGGAAACACGGTCGGCGGCATGGGCGGACACGCTCATGCCCACGCCGGCGGCGAGCAGCAGATGGGGAATCAGGCGCATGGCAGGGAAAATGGATTGATCGGACAGCCAGTATCAACTTGAAAAGCTTTACCGATCAATACCAAAAAACGTATAGCAAAAGCGAAAAAAGGACTACCTCGCCCGCCCCCCGCTACGGCGCCGCCTCCACCGCCTTCAGGCTGAACACCTCGGCGCTGGACAGGATGTCGTTGGCGTCCAGGCCGCCCAGCAGCATCAGGCGCTCGCCGGGCAGCAGCGTGGCCGAATGGCTGAAGCGCTTGCGCAGCGCCACCTTGGCCGGGGTCCAGCGGTCGGCGGCGTAGTCGTACAGCTCCGCCGTGGGCAGCGAGCCGCTGGCGATCACGCCGCCTTCGGCCAGCACCCGGCCGCTGGGCAGCAGCGTGGCGGTGTGCAAATGGCGCGCGGCTGCCATGCTCGCGGCGGGCGACCAGCGCTGCTGCGCGGCGTCGTACAGTTCCGCGCTGGCCAGCGAGCGGTTGGAACCGAAGCCGCCAGTGACCAGCACTTTCCCGTTCGGCAGCAGGCTGGCCGTGTGCGACCAGCGCTGCTCGCGCAGCACGCCGCCCGGCGCCCAGCTGTTGCTGGCGGGGTCGTAGATCTCGCTGTCGGACAGGCCGCCGAACTCGCCCGCGCCTGCGCTCAGCAGCACTTTGCCGTTGGCCAGCAAGGTGGCCGCGTGCAGCTGGCGCGCGGTGCGCATGGGCGCGGCCTTGGTCCAGGTTTGCGACTGCGGGTCGTAGATGACGGCGGTGGCCAGCGCCATGGTGTCTTCGTATTCGTCGTCGTCCGGATAGCCGTGGCCGCCGGCGATGAAGACGCGGCCGTCGCGCAGCAGCGTGGCGGTGTGCGCGGCGCGCAGCGCTTCGCTCATGGGGCCGAGCGCGAACCAGGTGTTGGCGGCGGGGTCGTACACTTCGGCGTTGTTGCGGAAGGTGGTGCGGTCCACGCCGCCGGTCACCAGCACGTTGCCGTTGGCGAGCAGCGTGGCGGTGTGCTGCGAGCGCGCCACCGTCATGGTCTCGGACTCGGTCCACTTATTGGTCTTGGGGTCGTAGATTTCGGTGTGGGTGGTAGCGGCGCCGTCGCGGCCTATGCCGCCGGCCACCAGCACGGTGCCGTCACTGAGCACGGTGGCCGTGTGGCCCTGGCGCGCGATCAGCATGGGGGCGGCTTCGCCGTTGCGCGCGGCGGGGACGGCGGCGGCGGCAGCGCCAAATGACGGCGCAGCGGCCAGGCACAGCATGGCGGCGCACAGCAGCGCGGCGCGGCGCTGGAAACTCTTGAGGATGGAGGTCATGGATGCGGGGATAGGCTGGGTCGGCGGAGTCTCGATGGCGCCCGGCGCGAAGCCGGGCGCCCACTGCATTACTGCTTGCGCTGGCGGCGCGCGGCGCCCAGCAGCGCCAGGCCGCTCATGAACAGCAACAGCGCTTGCGGTTCCGGCACGGCGCTGATGGCGGCGCCACCCAGGTCCGCAGCCAGCGCGTCACCGAAGGCGTCGCCCAGCACCACGTCGCCCAGGGACAGCGCGGCATTGCCGGAAGCGACGGCGGTGAAGTACAGCGTGGCCAGCGTGAACGAGTCCTGCTGCAAGCCCAGGTCGGACAGCAGCGAGATCTCGGCCAGGTTGAACTTGCCGCTGCCGGTGCTGCCGGCACTCACGTCCAGCGCTTCGAAGGCGGACAGGTCGCCCAGCGCGGCGCCCAGGCTGTAGCCGGTCAGGTTCAGCACGCCGGAATTGAACAGCACGCTGAAGTCGAACGCGCCCACGTCCACGCCTGCTGCCAGGCCGGATACGCGCACGTCAACGGCGACGTTGCCGCCCACCGTCACGCTGCCGGCGGCGGGGGTGAAGCTCAGGGTGGTGGCCATGGCGGGCGCGCCGATGGCGCTGGCGGCCAGCAGGGCTGCGGTCAGCGCCTTGCGCGCCTGTTTGCGGATGATGTTGATCATGGTAGCTCCAGATATAGGGGTTAGTTGGCGATGGCGCAGTTGGCGTTGTTGCAGATGCTGGCCAGCTTGCGGGCGTCCAGCGCGGTGATCTTGCCGTCGTTATCGAGGTCGGCGGCCGGCAGTTCGGAGGCGTCGCGGTTGACCTTTTGCGTCAGCAGGGCCACGTCGCGGCTGTCCACCACGCCGTCGCCATTCAGGTCGCCGCTGATGGTTTGCGCTACGGCGAACTCGCCGCCGCGGTTGACCACCGCCCAGGCGGTGCGGGTGGCCGGGTCCACGCCGTAGGTGCCCAGCGCATAGCCGGCTTTCCATGGGCCGACCACGTACTTGGCGCTGCCGCCCAGGTTGCGCGAGGCCACCGGCTCCCATGCGCTGCCGTTGAAGGGACGCGCCACCAGCGCCAGCGGGCCGCGCGCGTTGGCGTCGTAGCTCAGCGACAGGGTGAACACGTCCGCCTCTTCGCTGCCGATGGCGTTTTCCATGCCCCACAGGGTCAGCGCGTCGCTTTTCAGTTTGGCGGCGCCGTTGGCGTCGATGTCGGCGCGGCTGGACCAGCCGGTGTTCACGTCCTGGATCGCCACGCGGCCGTCATACAGCGTGGTGGAGACGGCGTTGGCGCCGTCCAGGATTGCCATTTTGGTGCCGCCCCAGTTGCCGCCGGCCGGCGCCGCGTCGGCGATGCTGGCGAAGCTGGCGCCCGGCTGCACGATGAACTCCTTGCCGTTCAGGCTGTAGCCGTAGCTCTCGCGCTTGAAGAAGGTCAGCGCCGGGGTGCGGGTCAGGTCACAGTCACGGCCTGCGCCCAGCGAACCGCCGCAGCCGTTGTCGGACGCGTAGTGGTCCACCGTCAGGCGCGGGCCGTCCACGGTGAAGATGTAGTAGCCGATGCTGAACAGCTCCTGCGCAATCGGCATTTCCTGGCGGTTGCCGGCGTTGTAGGTCTGGTCTTTCGACGGCACCGACGGCACGTAGAACTTGTAGCTGTCGGAAGAGTGGATGATGTTCTGCACGGTGGCCGCGCCGTCCGGGCTCTTGACGATGGAGCGGTGGTGCATGTGGTCATGGCCGCCCAGGAAGTAGCGCACCTTGTTGCGCGCCATCGCACCGATCAGCACATTGCGCTGCGCCGCGTTGGCGGCAGGGTCCGCGCCGGTGAGCACGTCGGTGTGGTTCTGGCCGATCAGTTCCTTGTGGGCGAACACGAAGCCGTGGCTGTCGGCGGGCTTGCCGTCGAGCTGCTGGCCGATCCAGCCCAGCTGGTCCAGCGCGGCCGAGTTCACGGCGGGCGTGCTGCCGCTGGTGCGGGTGTACTGGTCCACGGCGATGAAGCGGGTGTTGCCGTAGTCGAAGGAGTAGGTCAGGCCGGTCAGGCCCACCGGCGTGGCCGGGCTGGCGTGGTTGATGGCGCCCGCCACGTTCGCGCCCTGCCCACGCGTTTGCGGGAAGTTGGCGGTGAAGCGCGCGGCGGCGGTGGCCGAAGGCTCGTGGTTACCGCGCACGGGGTAGAAGCCGATACGGTTGTTGTACAGGGTTTGCGCGGCCACATTCCAGGTGTCCAGGCCACCGGTGCTGCCGTTGTCGGTCAGGTCGCCCACCTGCACCACGAATTTCACTTGATGCTCCACGAACTTGGGCAGAATCTGGTTGATGATGCCCAGCGCGACCGTGTTCGGGTTGTTGCCCGCGTCGTTGCTGGTCCATTGAGTATCGGCCATGACGCCGAATTTGAACGGTTCGGCGTGGGCCAGCGCGGCGGCGGCCATGCCCATTGCGGCCAGCAGCAGGTGGTGCTTCAGTTTGAAAGGGGTTTGCATAGTCGGCTTCCGTTGGGGGTTTGATGTCGCTGCGCGCGTCGCAGCTCAGCCGAGGATGGTAGATTGCAAGTGTGTCAACGTGATGTCATGTTTGACATGGAAAATAGGCCGAACGGCGTATGCGCGCTCAGGGCTGGACCTGCATCGCGTGCCGCAGCGGGACGGCCACGCCGGCGTCCTTGCCGTCGCTGCCCACGGCGCGCGCGGCGACAATCTGGATATGGGCGGCCGGCGCGGCGGCGGCAGCGCGGAAGGTGATGGAGGCGAGCAGGCCGGGCTGGCCGGCTACCGTGCCGGCGCCGGTGCCGGCGGCTTCAGCGCGCGCGGCTTCCAGCGTAAGCGTTCCGCCAGGGTCCACCCGGCTGCCAAGGCTCGATTGCGGCCCCCAGTAGCTGCCCGCCTCCACCCGCACCACTTCGAACGCCTGCCCGTCGAAGCTGACGGTGAGCGGCACGGCATCCACCTGGCGGTCGGAGCGCAGGAAAATCTGCACGGTGAAATTGCTGCCCACCCGCGATCGCGGACGGATCTTCCAGTCGAGCAGCGTGCCTGCCGGCTGTGCTGTGGACGCCGCCGTGGACGCCGCTGCGGCTGGCGTTGCCGCTGGCGCGGAGGGCGGCGGCGGCATGCGGGCGCGCTGCTGCTGCACGTCCGCGTCATCCTTGCTCACCTCGATCAGCAAGGAGGATGTGCCGATGGCCACCGTGGGCGCGTCGTCGGTCTCGTCGGCCGGCACCAGCAATGCGCGGCCCTCGCGCGGAGGCAGCATGGCCAGGCTGTTGGCGCGCAGTGCGTAGTAGAGGACCGATTCAGGCTCGGCGTCTTTCAGGAAGAGCGACATGCGGCGGTCGGTGCGCACGCCGGCGCCGAAGTCGAATACCAGCCCGCACGAACGCGCCAGTTCGCCGAAAGCCTGCTGCAGGGTGACGTTGTAGAGCTCCAGCGTCAGCGGCCTCGAAGCCGAAGCTGCGCCTGCCGCGCTGCACGGGGCGGCGGCAAGCGCCATGGCCACGGCGCAGGCAAACGCCGCCAGCATAGGCGTTGTCCGCGCGGCGCGCATCAAACCGCCTGCGCGGTCAACGCCAGCGCGGCGGCGCGTGACAGCGCCTGGACGCGGTTCTGCACATTCAGCTTGCGGTAGATGTTGTAGACATGCTTCTTCACCGTATGCGCGCTGATCCCCAGCGCCAGCCCGATCTCCGCGTTGATCTTGCCCTCCTTCAGCCAGCGCAGTATCTCCAGCTCGCGCCCGGTGAGCGGGTCGGCCAGCGCGGGCGCCTGCTGCGGCAGGCCGGGCGTGGACTGGTGCGCCGCCTGCCGCTGCCAGGCCAGATGCATGCAAGGCAGCAGCAGCTCGATGAAATACTTGTGCCGCGCCCTGCCCTCGTCCGGCATCCCGAACAGCACGAACATGCTGGCGCCGCCTTGCAGATCGCCAGACCCGTGCAGCAGCAGCCCGCCCGCCACCAGCCCGGCAATCTCGCGCCGCAGTTCCGCCAGCGCAGCGGACGTCTCCGCCCCGGCAACCGCCCACGGCAAGCCATACTGGCTGCGGCAGATGGCGGACAAGCGCGCCGCCAGGGCGCAAAGGCGCTCCTCCTGCGCCGCGTGCGCCATCTCGCCGTGCAGGCAATGCGCATCGAGCAGCTGGCCGCGTTCGCCGAACTGCAGGCAAACCATGGCCTGATGCGGCAGCAGCGTTTGCAGCAGTCCCTGCGACCAGGAAGACCAGCCCGCGCGGGCGCGCACGGTGGCCGCGCGTTCAATTATCCGCACCAGGTATTCCAGCTCGCGCGCCGAAGGCGTAACGATATCGTCCATGCCATCAACCCGCGCTCAGCGCGACACCGCCAGGCGGTAGCCGTCGCCGCGCACGGTTTCTATCATGGCGTGGTGGCCGCTGGCCTGCAGGGCCAGGCGCAAGCGCCGCACCCGTGTATCGACCGCGCGCTCGCTCACGCCGCTGTCATTGCCCCACACCTGCTCCAGCAAGGCAGCGCGCGTATGGATGCGTTCCGGGTGGCGCATGAAATGGCGCAGCAGGGAAAATTCAGCAGGCCCCAGTGCAAGGCCGCGCGCGCCGGCCGAAACGCTCCGCGCCGCCGGGTCCAGCTGCAAGCCGTTCAGCGCCATGCCCGCCCTGCGCGGCAGTTGCACCTGCACGCGGGCGCGCAGCTCGAGCGGGCTGAATGGCTTTGCGATGTAGTCGTCCGCCCCGCACTCGAGGCCGAACACCACGTCCTGCGGCTGGCTGCGGGCGGTCAGCATAATGACCGGCAGCGCGCGCGTGCGGGCCTGCGCGCGCAGGCGGCGGAGCAGGTCTATGCCGGACTGTCCCGGCAAGCCCCAATCGAGCAGCAGCAAGTCCGGCGTGGCCTGCGCCAGCGCCAGCACGGCCGCTTCCGCGCTGCCCGTGCAGCGCACCTCGTATCCTTTCAGCGAGGCTGCGATCAGCTCCTGGATAGCCGACTCGTCCTCGACCACCATCACGCTGAAGCCCATGATTCCCGGTCCCTGTTATGTTTTTTACAGCGGACCTTATTGGATCACAGGATTATTACATTGACATGACAGCTCACGCGCCCATCACGCCCTGGCCGCACACGCGTATGGTTTCGCCGCTGACGCCATAGGCGCCGGGGCTGCTCAGGAAGGCCACCAGCTCGGCCGCGTCCCTGGGTTGGCCGGCCTGCATCAGCGCGTTCAGGCGGCTGCCTATCTCGCGCGTGAAGAACGGCAGCTTCGCTGTCATGGCGGTTTCGATAAAGCCCGGCGCAATGGCGTTGGCGCAGATGCCGCGCGCCGCCAGCAAAGGCGCCTGTGCCGCCGCGTAGCCTATCAGCGCCGCCTTGGTGGCCGCGTAGTTGCTTTGTCCGAAATTGCCCGCCACGCCGCTGATGGACGACAGGTACACAATCCGTCCCTCGTCGCGCAGCAGCCCGCTGGACAGCAGCACTGCGTCGATGGCCGTAATGGCGGCGAAGTTGATGTTGACCACCATGTCCCAGTCCTGCGGCTTCATATTGGACAGTGTGCGGTCGCGCGTCACGCCCGCGTTGTGGACCAGGATATCCAGGCCACCGCCCTGGCCACGCAGGAAGTCCGCCAGCTGGGCCGGAGCGTCCGGCGCGGTGATGTCCAGCGTGAGCGGAATGGCGCCGAACTGCGCGCAGGTGCTGCGCAGCTCCTCGGCGGCCGCCGCCACGTCCAGGCAGACCACGCGCGCGCCCTCCTGCGACAGGCGCTCCACGATGGCCTTGCCTATGCCGCGCGCGCCGCCGGTCACCAGCGCGGTCTTGCCCGCCAGGACCTGCGCCTGCGGCAAGGCGCCCGGCGCCGCCACGCGCGCGGTGACGCGCACCGCCTGCCCGGACACATAGGTGGATTGTTTGCCGCAGAAGAAGCGCACCACGCCCGCCAGCCGGTCTTCCGCGCCTGCGGCGACGTAGGCGGTGTTCACGCAGACGCCTTTGCGTCCCAGTTCCTTGCCCAGCGAGCGGCTGAAGCCTTCAATGCCGCGCGCCACGGCGGCCTGCACCGGATCGCCGCCCGCGTCCGGCAGCGGCGCGGCAATCAGGACGCGGCCGTTGCGGGCGATGCGGCGCATGATGGGGTGAAAGGAGTCGTACAGCGCGCGGTAGTCGGCGGGAGAGCGGCAGCCGGTGGCGTCCATCACCACGATGCCGGCCTGCTGGCGTTCGTCCTCCGGCAGCGCGGCCGCCACGCTGGCGCCGGCTTCCTCCAGCGCGCTGCGCAAGGCCTGCGCAGCGTAGCCGCCGCCGGCCGCCAGCAGCAGCGCGGCCTGACCCGCAAAGGGCTGCGCCTCGTAGCCGCCGGCGGCGCGCGCCAGCGTCACGGGTTTGGGCAGGCCCAGCGCCCGCGCGAAGGGGGCCGCCAGGCGGTTGCCATGCAGTGTTTTCAGTATGTCGCTCATGCCGCTTATCCTTGCTGTTTTATGCGATAAGCGGCCATCTTAACCGAGCGCCCAGGCGCCCGTCAGGCCCTTTGCAGCAGGCCCGCCACAACGGGACGCCGCGCGCTGCCTGTCCGGCTTGCGCCGGCACCGCCGTCCACGCCGTCGACACGGAAAGCGCTCGCCACGTCGGCCAGCTTCTCGGCCTGCTCCTTCAGCGATTCGGACGCCGCAGCGGCTTCCTCCACCAACGCCGCGTTCTGCTGCGTCACGTCGTCCAGTTCGGCCACCGCCACATTGATCTGGCCTATGCCCATTTCCTGCTCGTGCCCTGCGGCGGCGATCTCACCCATGATGTCAGCCACGCGGCGGATGCTGGACACGATCTCATTCATCGTGGCGCCCGCCTCGCCCACCTGCTGGCCGCCGCTGTCGACCTTGGCCACCGAGTCGCCGATCAACGTCTTGATGTCCTTGGCCGCGTCGGCGCTGCGGTGCGCCAGGCTGCGCACTTCGGACGCGACGACGGCGAAACCGCGTCCCTGCTCTCCGGCGCGGGCGGCTTCCACCGCAGCGTTCAGCGCCAGGATGTTGGTCTGGAACGCAATGCCGTCGATCACGCCGATGATATCCTGGATGCGGGTGGACGATTCGCGGATGGCGCCCATGGTGCCGATCACGCCGCCGACCAGCGCGCCGCCTTTGACCGCGATCTCCGACGCCGCCTGCGCCAGCTGGTTGGACTGGCGCGCGCGCTCGGAATTCTGCTGCACGGTGGCGGTCAGCTCCTCCAGCGAGGACGCGGTTTCCTCCAGGCTGGCCGCCTGCTGCTCGGTGCGGCGCGACAGGTCCAGATTGCCCTCGGCGATCTCGTGGGTGGCGGTGGCGATGGACGCGGTGCCGTCCCGCACGCCGCGCACCAGGGCCGCCAGCTTGGCCTGCATGCCGGCCAGGCCGCGCATGAGTACCGCCATTTCGTCATGGCCGTCCACCGAAATGCGGTTGGACAGGTCGCCGCCGGCGATGCTGGTGAAGTGGCCCACCGCCTCGTTGATCGGGCGCAGGATGGAGCGCAGCAGCGACACGCAGGCGATCAGCATCAGCAGCACGCCGCCGCCGATGGCGCCCAGCGTGAGCCACAGGCGCTGGCTGTACATGGCCTGGCTGGCGTCGAACTGCGCCAGATTGCTGCGTTCCTGGTAGTCGGTCAGCTTGGCCGCGCTGTCGGACAGGCTGGCAAACAGCGGCTGCATGGTCTTCATGGTGATGGCGTCGGCCTTGGCCGCGTCGCCCGCCTTGACGGCGGCCGCCAGCGGCTGGAAGCCGTCGTCGATGAATTTGCGGCGGCGGCTGTCCATGTCGTCCGACAGCACTTTTTCGTCGGCGCCTTGCGGCAGCGCCAGATAGACGGCCCAGGCCTTGTCCGACTCCGCCACGAAAGCGGCGGCGCGCTGCAAGGTCTTGGCCGCGTCCGGATCTTCCGGGTGCATGGTCACGCGGTCCATGGCCAGCCGCGCGCGGCTCAGGAACAGCTGCGAATTCAGGATCGCAACCACGGACGGCATGGTGTTGGTATTGACGTCGCGCAGGCTGGCGTTGATGGTGTTCATGCCATGCAGGCCGCTCAGGCCCGTGCCGACAATAAGCAGGCCAAGCAGCGCCATGGTGGAAATGAGCCGCAAGCGGATGGTGGTCTTGGCAAACATGCGAGTACTCCGTTTCGAGGCAGCAGCTTCATCGTGGCGCAAGCTTGGGCGGGATGAGATGCTACCTGTGTGAGGTAATGCGGAAACGGAGTTTTGGTTTCAACATGCTATTTCTTTAGTGCATTCATTTTAACGTTATGCCCTGTCCTGGTCAAATAAAATGCTTTCAACGGTGCGGCCAGCGGGCATAGTTCTCCAGCGCCCGGGCCGGGCCGTTGCCGAACCACGCGTAGCCGTTGCGGCGTTCCAGGCTGATGGCGTTCACGTCGTCGTGGATGCTGCGGTCACGGTCGCCGAAGATGGGCTTCATGGTGGCGATGTCGTAGTAGCGCGACCACAGCGGGCCGGCGCCCGGCTTGGCCACCAGTTGCCGCCCACCCGCCGACTCCTTGCCGGTGTACTCCACGTCGCGCAGCGTGACGCGCTGCAGCCAGGCGGCGGCGGCGCGGACGGCCGCCACGGTGTCCGGCGTGGGGTTGGGCTGCTGCATCAGCAGGTTAAGCAGCGAGGCGCTTTCCGAGCTGGTAAGCGATGGCGGCTCGAAATTGCGCGCGCCGACAGGGGCCAGCGTTACCGGGTCGTGCTGCTGGCACCAGCCGGTGCGCTGGCCTGCCACCACAATCTGCGCGGCCAGTATCATCCGGATCGCCTTGGCCGAGGCGGCGCGCGCCTCGGCGGCGATGGCGGCCGGGACGAAGGCATAGTCGCCCTTTCCGGCTCCGACCTCGTCCAGCAGCGTCACCACGCTGCCCATGGCGTTGTCGTTGAAGGTGATGGCGTCGTGGTAGCCGCCTTCCAGCGGGTAGTTCTGCGGGAAGCCGCCGTTGGGATATTGCGCATTGAGCAGGTAGCGCAGGCCTTTCAGGAAGGACTCGCGGTAGGCCGCGCCCTCCCCGGCCGGCGTTTGCGCCAGCACCCGGGCCAGGAAGCGCAGCTCGGTGGTGGTGGCGTCGTTGTCTATGGTGCCGACGTAGCTCCAGGCTTCCCTCTGCACCGGCAGGCCGGGCGTGTGGTCGTCCGCGATGTAGTGCTGGCCGCGCTGGCGCGCGGGGCCGTTGCGGTCCACGTTCTTGCCCCAGCCGCCGGCGGGCGTCTGGAAGCTGACAATGTTCAGGGCCACCACGCGCGCTTCCGCGCCGCCGTACCAGGCGGCGGGACGGCCCAGCGGCATGCCGCCGTCACGGCTTCCCGAATGCGGCGGCGGCGGCGCAATGGCCGCAGGGGCCATGCCTGCGCGTTCGGCCGCCAGCGCGGCCTTGTCCGCCGCCATCAGCGCGCGCGAGCGGGAGATGTAGGCCAGCCAGGCGGCCTGCTCCTGCCCCGCAAGGCCGGCAACGGCCGCTTCGCTCAGCGCTTCCGCAGGCTTCATGTGGCCGATGATTTCGGCGTGGCTGGCGGCGGGCAGCGCAAAGGCGGCCAACAGCGCGGCGGCGGCGATGGTGCGCGGCAGGCGGGCGGCCATCATTGCTCCACCCGCACGATGCGCAGCGCCATATAGGGCTTGCCCGGCAGCGCGATGCTGCGGCCGTTTTTGTCTGCAAAAGTATAGTCGTCGCGTTTGTCGATTTCAAAAGTACCGTTCACTGGCGTCACCTTCATATTCCATGTATCGATCACTTCGGCCCTGAATTTCATGCCGTCTTTCAGGCCGGTCTTGAACAGCACGAACGGCCAGCTCTTGGGTTTGCCCAGGCCGAAGTAGCCTAGGTAGTACTGCGCATGCTTGCCCGCGAAGGGATGGTTCTGCCACTTGTCTATCGGCTCCAGCCCTTCCGGCGGGCTCTCGCTCAGTATCTTGCGGAAGAAGGCCAGGCGCGGCGGGCTCTGGCCTTTCAGCACGCCGCCCTTGCCCAGCCATACCAGGCCGTTCGGGTCTTCATAGCTTTCGCTGTGGCCCACATACGTGCCCGCGATGGCGCCTTCCCAGAAGCGCAGCACCATTTCCTCCGGCTTGAGCTGGCCCCAGCGGCGCGAGAAATTGCCCTCGTATTTCACCTCGTCGTACACCACGGGCTTGTTGTAGACGTCGCGGAACAGCACCGCGCGCTCGAAGTCCTCGGCAATGGCGCCGCTCTGCACGCTCACGTG
This sequence comes from Pseudoduganella sp. GW821-FHT05F09, assembly GCF_059419605.1. Taxonomy (NCBI): domain Bacteria; kingdom Pseudomonadati; phylum Pseudomonadota; class Betaproteobacteria; order Burkholderiales; family Oxalobacteraceae; genus Pseudoduganella; species Pseudoduganella sp. GW821-FHT05F09. Next base: position 130,452 of record NZ_JBWKSD010000001.1, on the reverse strand, counting down.
CGTGACCCAGGGCTTGGTGTGGTTGTAGAACACGAAGGCGTTGTGGATGGAACGCAGGTGCTGGTATGGGTCGCTGGCCTGCACGGTCTGGAAGTAGCTGTCCCACTCCGCCATGCTCTTGGCCTTGAGGAAGTCGAACTCGTTGGCCATGGACCACCACACGTTGCGGTAGGCGCCCAGCCGCGCGACGACGTAGCGCAGATAGCGCTCGTTGACGTCGGCCGGCAGGCTGTCGAAGCCCCAGTAGCCCTTGTCGTAAGGGTGGAACAGGATCAGGTCCGCTTCAATGCCAAGCTCGCGCAGCTGGCCCACGCGCTGTTCGATATGGCGGAAGAATTCGGGATTGAAGCGCGTGAGGTCCCAGCCCTTGGGCGGCTGGCCCGGGAAAGGAAAGCGCTGCGGCTGGTTCTTCACGTCCTGGTTGGGGAAGATCGCCATGCGCAGCTTGTTGAACGGCGCACCGGCCAGCGTCGCCAGCGTCTGCTGCTCCAGCGCCTCGGTCTGGTGCGCCCAGGCGTAGCTGGTGGTGCCCACCTGCCAGAACGGTGTGCCGTCCTCGTAGGCGAAATGGTGGGTGTTCTTGACGCGCACCGGGCCGTGGTTGCCGGCCGACGGCGCCACGGCGGTGAGCGTGCCTTTGCGGCCGCTCAGTTCCGCGCGGTTGCTCTGCGTTTCGTATTCCCACTCGCCGGTTTCGGGCGGCATGAAGCGGATCTTGTACTGGCCGTCGCCGTCGTAGAAGCCCGCCACCTTCAGCGCGCGCTCCCCCTGGCGGAAAGTGGCCGACAGCTCCACTTCCATGAAGGGATTGCCCGCGCTGGGACCGGACAGCGCAATCTCCGTGCTGCCCCAGCGTTCCACCACGGCGGGCGCCGCAGCGCTCCACGGCGCGGCAAGGACGGCGCCCAGTGCGACCGCCGCAGCCACGGCGGCTTTAAGGAAGTAGCGTTTACTCATCATGGCAGCCTCTTGAATCCTTCCGCGCGCACCACCCAGCGGCCGTCCGCAGGGAAGCCAGGCGCGGCGCGGCCTGGCGCGCCTTCCCAGCCGCCCGCCATCATGGCCACGGCCGCCAGCAGCGCGCCGTTGCCGGGCAGGTAGACCGGCAAGCCCTTGTTGGGGTTGTGGCCCGCCTGCGTGTAGCTGTTGTTCGGGCCGTCCGTTTTCATCAGCACGGCAACCGCCTGTTCGGTCTCGCCCAGGCGCGCGGCGGTCATGGCGATCATGGGATAGTCCCAGCCCCAGATCTTGGTGGCCCAGTCCCATTGCACCAGCACCGCGTGCAGCGTGCTGCGCATGGTTTCGGGGTCCACGCCGTCGCCCGGCAACTGGCCCAGCGCCATCAGGAAGGACGGATGGTCATGGCGGCTGTCCACGTTGTCCCAGGTGTCCGGATGCGATTCCACGGCCACGTATTTGCCGTCCTTCTGCGGCAGCGCGGACAAATGGGTGCGCTTGTGTTCCCAGTCCGGATTGCGCGGCAGGCCTGCGCGCTCGCGCCACTGCTGCGCCTTCTCCAGCCCCCAGGCCCAGTAGCCCAGCTCATAGGCCGGATTCATGCTGGTGGACTGGTCGTAGATCTCCTGCGCTATCCACAGCGGCGGGCCGAGCACATAGCGCTGGCGCTCTTCCTGCCAGTGCAGCATGGACGCCATGGCCTGCGCGGTTTCGGACACCAGTTCGCCGTAGCGCGCCAGCGTGGCGGGCGTGGGGTCGGCCCGGTACAGCAGCTCGGCCAGGTGGATGGGGTGCGGCTGGTTCCAGACGATGAGCGGATTGCCGCCCGGGCTTTCGCGGCCGCCGGGACCGGTCATCTTCATCCAGCGCGCGCCTTGCAGGCCGCGCTCGGCAGCCACCGCGCGCGCGGCGGGCAGCGTGCGCTTGAACCAGTCCAGCGTGCGCGCGGTGTAGCCGGGACGGCCCCACAGCGCGAAGTGGGCGGTGTGCCACCACACCATTTCGCTGTGGTGCTTGCCGAACCAGGTGGCGGTAGTCAGCCCGCTTTCCTGGGCCGGCAGCTCGCCGCCCAGCTGGATAGCGGCCAGGTACTGCGACAGCACCACGCGCCGCTCCAGCTCCTGCGCGCGCGGGTCCGTGCTGCCGGTGAAATCGACGGCGGCGCCGGATTGCCAGTAGCCGCGCCAGAAGGCGGCGCTGCGGGCAAATATTTGCGCGGCGGTCAGCTTGCCCGCCGGCTGGTCCGCCGCATTCTCGGCGCCCTGCGTGCCCGCGCCAAGCTGCACGAAGGTCAGCGTGAGGTCCATCACCTTGCCCGCTGCGGGCGTGATGTCGAAGCTGTGCGGGCCGCTGCGCGTGATGGACAGCGGCGCGGCGCCGGCCAGCGTCATGCTGTAGCGCGACGCGTCGCGGCTGTGCTCAACGGTGAGCGTGCGCGCGGTCTGCGCCAGCACGGTGCTCTTGTGCGCGTCGGGATGCGACCAGTCCAGAGGGGGATTGTGCTTGGCCGCCGCCAGGTCGTAGCCCAGCGGCAGCGCGATGCGCACCGCCACCTTGCCCTGTGCGAACAGCGGCGTTTCGATATGCAGCGCCAGCGTGTCGCTGTCCGGACTGGCGGTGCTGCGCACGCTGGCCGGCTGGCCGAGCAGCCGCACGCGGCTTTGCAGCTGGCCCTGCCACAGGTCCAGGCGCTGGTCCACGGCGGCCACGTCGGGGGCGGTCAGCGCACGCGCGCCCTCGCCCGCCATCACAAAACCTATCTGCGGCAGCGGCTGGGTGTGCGGATTTTCGCGCAGCCACACGCCGGCCGGCGAGCCCGCGTTGGTGGGATAGCCCTGCGTGCGGCCATGCGCGGTGAAGTCGCGGTTGGCGTCGGACAGCTTGTAGCCGTTCGGGTTGGCATTTTCATGCCAGGACCAGCGCGCCTGCGTTTCCAGCGGCGTGCCGCCGGCGCGGTAATGATCGGGCAGGGTTTGCAGGCCGGTGACGTCGGCCGTGAAACAGAAGCGGCCATTGCCCACGCTGAGCGGGGCCATGGTGTCGATGGCGGATAAATGGGGGGAGTGGCGCGCGGCCAGCGCTTGCCGGTTGATGGGGGCAGCCGCGTGGGCCGTCAAGACGATGAACAGGGGAATAGCGGCGAAACAGCGAAGTGTCATGAACAAATCAGTCTCCCAACAACGATAAAAGCGCGGCTCCGCCAACAGCGGAGCCGCGCCCTTCAAACAAGCTTTTTAGAACTTGTATTCAACCGACAGGCGATACACGCGGCCCATCATGTCGGCCATGCTGGTCACGTAGCCACCACCGTAGATGCTGTTGGAGGTGAGCGGCGGCCATTCCTTGGTCAAGTTGTTCACACCCAGGCTGATGGTGGTGTTCTTGAAGCCCTTGTAGCGCACGTTCAGGTTGTACTGGCTGTACGAATCCACCGTGGTCAGCGTGGAACCTGCACGCGGCGTCAGGTCGGTCAGGCCGGTCTGGAAGCGCTGCGACAGGGTGCCGCTCCAGTCGCCGGTGGTGTAGGTTACAGCCGCCGTGTACTTCCAGCGCGGATTCATCTGCGGCATGCCGGCCAGGCCGGAGTTCGGGCCTGCGCCACCGAAGCGGCCATCATTGGTGATGATGCCTACGTTCTGCAGCCATGGGCCGTCCTTCTCGCTCTGGAACTCATACTTGTGATACCAGGTGCCGTCGATCTTCGCATCGAAGTTGCCGATGCTGGTGGCCGGGAAGCGGTAGCTGGCCGATACGTCCGCGCCGCGGATGCGGGTCTGGCCGCGGTTGGCCTGGCTGGCCACGATGTGGTCGATGACGCCGTTCGCACCGCGAATGATGTATTCCTCGTACTTGGCCGGATTCTGCTGCACTTCGGCGATGGTCAGCGCGCCCAGCACGTCCTTCAGCTTCAGGCCCCAGTAGTCCACCGTCAGCGCCAGGTCCTTGATCGGCTCATACGCGCCGCCGAACGAGAAGCCGCGCGACTTCTCCGGCTTCAGGAAGGCGTTGTTCGGCGTTTTGGTCCAGTAGTTGGTGGTCACGTTGCAGACCTGGTCCGCAGTGTAGCCAGGCTTCGGCGTACCGGTGCCTGCAACCGTAGGCTGCGTGCTTGGGCACAGCACCGGGTCATCCATCACCTGGGTGCGCACTTCCGGCGTCGGATTCTGGATGTCCATGATGGACGGCGCGCGGAAACCGGTCGACAGCGAGGAGCGCAGCACCAGTTCCTTGATCGGCTGCCAGCGTGCGGCCAGCTTCGGATTGACGGTGGTTTGCTTCAGGTCGTCGTAGTGGTCGGCGCGCACGGCGCCGTTCAGCAGGAAGGTCGAGGTCAGCGGCGCATCGATCTCCATCACCAGCGAGGAGATGTCGCGCTTCAGCTTCTTGGCCACGCCTTGCGGGGTTTCGCCCACCAGGTCGGACTGCACCACGTTGCCTGCGGCGTCGATGTTGTAGCTGCCGTCGGCCTTCTTCAGCACATAGTCCAGCGGTGCGTTGAAGGTGCGTGCCGAGTCGCGGCGCAATTCGCCGGACACTGCCAGCGTCAGGTCGCCGCCGCCCAGCGGCATCAGCGCGCGCGACAGGGTCACGTCCACGCTCTTGTTGTAGGCTTTGTTCAGGCGGTAGGTGTAGTCATTGGCCTGGATGTCGCGCAGGTATTGCGCGCCGGCTTCGTCCTGCAGGCCGAACGGATTCAGGATGCCCTTGTCGAAGCCTTCCTGCGCCTTGCTGTACAGGATGTAGCCTTCGCCCACCCGGGTGTCGCGCTCGGAGGCGCCGTAGTTCAGGCCTGCGCGGTAGTCCCAGCCCATGACTTCGCCCTCGGCCGACAGCACCAGGCGGTTGTTGGTCTGTTCGTCGTTGCGGTAGGCAGGTCCCAGTTCGGCGGGGCCCCACTGGAAGTAGATGGGACGGTTGTTCAGATTCAGGCTGGTGACGGCGCCCGGCGTCTTGGTCGCGTCGATAAACATGGTCGGCGTGTTGGCGCCGGTGTTGCTGCCCACCACCTGCACATTAGGCGTGATGCCTTTGCCAGGGTAGAAGCGGCTGGTGGACGGCAGCGTATAGGTGGTGAAAGGCTGCGTAGCGCCCGGCACCTGCATGCCACGGTATTTCTGCACCGTGAAATTGCTGTGCAGGACGTCCAGGTCGATCTTGTGGCCGCCGGACAAGTTCCAGCTGGCGCGCGCCGCCACGTTGGTGATCTCGCTGCCGTCGGTGATGGCGGTCCAGTACAGCGCATTGCGGGCGCAGCCCGGCGCGTAGGTCGGCGGCGTGTTGGCGCTGGCGTTGCCCAGCGTTGGCAGCGCATAGGTGCCGTCGCCGCATCCGGTGGCGAAGGTCGGGTTGTAGTTGGTGTTGGCCGCGCGGGTAAAGCCGAAGTTGGCGAACGGGCTGGCGTTGCGGGCGTCCGGCAGGATGCCCAGGCCCAGCGTGCGCAGGATGGCCGGGTCGTGCTGCTCCGGACGGTCCTTCTGGAACAGCGCCGATTTCTTCTGGTGGTCGACCGCGATGTAGGCGTTGTAGCCGTCCCTGCTCAGGTTACCGTAGCCGAAGATGGCGCCGATGGACTTGGTGTCGCCGCCGCCGCTCATTTCAGGCGTGGCGTATTCGGCCTTGATGGTGGCGCCTTCGTAGCCGCGTTTGGTCCAGTAGTTCTGCACGCCGCCGATGGCGTCCGCGCCGTAGATCGAAGCGGCGCCGCCGCTCAGGGTTTCCACGCGGTCCAGCGCCATGCGCGGCATCACGTTGACGGACACGTACTGGTCCTGCAGCGGCTCGTTGGCCAGGCGGCGGCCGTTCAGCAGCGACAGGGTGCGCATCGGGCCGAGGCCGCGCAAGTTGGTCACGGGGCCGGCGGCGCCCGAGTTGGTGCCCAGCGACAGCGACTGCGGCTGCTCCAGCACCAGGTCTTTCAGTTCGGTGTGGCCACGCGCAGCCAGTTCGGTGGCTTTGATGGTGGTCAGCGGGGTGGCGCCTTCGTCGGCGACACGGCGGATCAGCGAGCCAGTAACGACCACGGCCTGCACTTGCTCGCCGGCCGGGGCGGTTTGAGCCTGCGCATGGCTGGCCATCTGCAGTACAGCCAGGCTGACTGCGGTTGCCAGCACGGCACGCTGGAGTTGCGGTTTTTGCTTCATGGGGGATCTCCTCCTCAAGGTGTCTAATCGAATTGGTTCGATCAATATTTTTTTTGGTATAGCCAGATACTAAATTGGTTAGACCACTTTAACAAGGAAAACCGTACTCTTCAGGCAAGGGTGGCTACGACGTTGCTATTTGTCCACAAGGATGGCGGGTTACGCGGCTGGCGCCGCTAACCCGCCAGGAGCCGCCTCAGGCCTTGCCGGTCCGCATAGGCATAGGCACCGGACCATTGCGGTCCGGCATAGGCGCACGGTCCGGCGGCGTCAGGCCGTTGACCATGTCTGCAATGCGCACCGAAGCGCCGTTGACGAAACACCGGTTGGCGGCAATGCCCACCAGGCAGGAATACGTCCCCGCCCGCTCGTCGGACACGCGCTTGTACTTGTCCGCCGGCGCATCGCCGAAGATCTCGGTGAGCATGACGTCGTCGCCGCCGCCATGGCCGCCAACGCCGGTCCAGGGCTCGATATCGCGTGGCGCGCCGCGCATCGGTATCACGCGGATCTGCACGTTGTCGCTCTTGCTCTGCGTTTCGTTGGCGCCGGCCACCCCGGCCGATTCAACAATGCGGTGCTCCAGGCGACCCTTGGTGCCGTTGAATGCGATGTGATAGCCCTCCCACGCATCGTAGGCCGACAGCGCGTACTTGAGCTGCACGCCGTTGTCATACCGGACCATGACGTTCATGGTGTCCTCGATATTGATCTCGGGACGCCACACGCACTGGTCGCGGAAATAGCCGTCGTGCTTCTCGTTGTCCAGATAGAGCTCCTTCAAGCCCTGGTCCGCAGCAATGTCGAAGTAGAAGGTGCACTTGGCCTTCTCGGTGCAGGTCAGGCAGCGCTCGTGCGCCCCCTCCAGGCCCAGGCGCTTGGCCATGACCGGCGTGTAGAACTGGCGCGAGCCGAAAGCGTGCACCACCTCGGGCTGCGCGCCCAGCCACCAGTTCACCAGGTCGAAATGGTGGGTGGCCTTGTGCACCATCAGGCCGCCGGAATTGGCCTTGTTGCTGTGCCAGCGGCGGAAGTAGTCGGCGCCGTGCTTGGTGTTGAGCAGCCACGTAAAGTCGACCGACAGCACGTCGCCGATCTCGCCGCTCATCAGGATGTCCTTCACCTGCGTGCGCGGCGGCGAATAGCGGTAATTGAAGGTGACGCGGATATGGCGGCCGCTGCGCTTCACGGCGTCCAGGATGCGCTGGGCTTTTTCCGCCGTGGTGGTCATCGGCTTTTCGGTGATGACGTCGCAGCCGGCATCGAGCGCGCGCACGATGAAATCATCATGGCTGGCGTCGGTGGTGGTGACGATCACGAACTGCGGCTTGGTCTCGCGCACCATGCGCTCGAAGTCGTCCGGGCCGTAGGCCTTGGGCGCGCTGGCGCCGGTGGCGGCGATCTTCCTGACCGCCAGCGCGGCGCGGCCGGCGTTGCGGTCGCACACGGCCACCACTTCATTACGGTCGCGGAATTTGCCGGTGATGGCGCCGGTGTACATGCGCGAGCGCGAACCCACGCCCACCACGGCATAGCGCTTGCGCGGCTCGGCGGCAAATGCGCCGCCCGCCCCTCCCGCGCCGCCAGCCAGCAGCAAGCCGGCAGTGCCGGCCGCTTTCAAAACAGTACGTCGATCGATTGGTCCCAGGCCTTTTTCGTCCATGCTGCGTGTCCCCTCTTTGGTTTTTGACTACTACATGACTTACGGATTAATGCCGTAAATATGGTAGTCCCAGCAAGAGGCTGCGGCAAGACCAATTACAAAATTGGCTTGACCAATTCAATCATCGCCGTGATTGTTTCACTCGATGTACTCCGGCGCGGCGATGCGCTTGCCCAGCATGAAGGCATCCGCCACGATGCGCAGGGGCGCAAAGTCCGCGTCCGAAGCGCCGCTGGCGATCAGCTCGTGGAAGTGCGCATACAGGCCCGGATATTCGCGCTCGGCCTCTTTCATCACCGGCTGGCCGTCGATTTCCAGTATGGTGCCGCCCATGCCCAGCGACAGCTTGCCGCCGTCTTCGGCCTCGGCAAAAATGCTCCAGGTTTGCAGGTTCTCCTGCAGGAAGTCGAAATCGGCGCGCACCGGCACGCCCTGCGCGGTGGCCATCTCCATCTCCACGGCGATGGGCGCATCGCAGTTGACCGGGATGTGCAGGTCGGCCTTCTTCACGATCACCGCGTCGCCCACCACGGCGGTCAAGATGGACAAGGCGTTGATGCCCGGATCGAACACGCCCATGCCGCCCGGCGCGAAGATCCAGGCCTGGCCCGGATGCCACTGGCGCACGTTTTCCTTCCACACGATATGCATGCTCTTGAGCTTGCGCTGCGCGATCCACGCGCGCGTGAGGCTCACGGCCGGGGCAAAGCGCGAGTGCCAGCTGGCCAGCAGCGTCACGCCCTTCTCCGCCGCGAAGGCGCGCAGCACCTCGGCCTCGCCCAAGGTGGCGCCGGGCGGCTTTTCCAGGAACACATGGCGGCCGGTGGCCAGCGCGTCCTTGGCGATGCGGTGCCGCACCTGCGGCGGCGTGCAGATGGCCAGCGCTTCGATCTCGGGATGGGCGGCCAGCATGGCCTCCATGTCCGGGTAGGCCAGGATGCCGTCCGGACGCGCATGGGGCGAGCAGCCCGCTACCAGTTCAAAGCCGGGATTGCCGCGCAGCGCGGGGATGTGTTGGTCCACAGCAATTTTACCCAGGCCGACCAGGCCAATTTTGACCACTTTGTTCGCAGAAATTGCCATAACATAAATTTAAGGGTTGACTATCCTGCGAGATTACCCGCCTTCGCGGGGCGTCAGCTATGTATTTTCTCGCGCCAGCTATGAGAAATTTGGAGAAATGCCCTGCGAAGGGCTTATCCGTGCTGTTTCTGGGGGTTTTTTGGGCAAACTTAGGTGCAACAGTCTAAAATACGCATTTGGGTGAAAAAGGCCACAGCGCCAATACCAAGCACACCCACGAAAGTAAGACCACCGACCGCAAACGAGGGAATGACATGGCAACACAAAAATCTAAAATCATCTACACGCTGACCGACGAAGCGCCGCTGCTGGCAACCTATTCCCTGCTGCCCATCATCAAGAAGTTCACCGCACCGGCCGGCGTCGACGTCGTCGCCAGCGACATTTCGGTCGCAGCGCGCGTGCTGGCAGAGTTCCCGGAATACCTGACCGACGAGCAAAAAGTCCCGAACACCCTGGCCGAACTGGGCGCCCTGACCCAGCTGCCGGACACCAACATCATCAAACTGCCTAACATCAGCGCCTCGGTAGCGCAGCTGGTGGCGGCAGTGCGCGAACTGCAAGCACGCGGCTACAAGCTGCCGGACTACCCGGAAGACGCGAAGACCGAAGAAGAAAAAGCACTGAAAGCCCGCTACGGCAAGTGCATCGGCAGCTCGGTCAACCCGGTTCTGCGCGAAGGCAACTCGGACCGCCGCGCGCCGAAGGCCGTGAAAGAATTCGCACGCAAGAACCCGCACTCGATGGGCGAATGGAGCCAGGCATCGCGCACCCACGTGTCGCACATGCACCATGGCGACTTCTACCACGGTGAAAAGTCCATGACCCTGGACAAGCCGCGCGACGTGAAGATGGAGCTGATCACCGCCTCCGGCAAAACCATCGTGCTGAAACCGAAGGTCTCGCTGCAAGCCGGCGAAATCATCGACAGCATGTTCATGAGCAAAAAAGCGCTGCTCGAGTTCTACGAGCGCGAACTGGAAGACGCGCGCAAGACCGGCGTAATGTTCTCGCTGCACGTGAAAGCGACCATGATGAAGGTGTCCCACCCCATCGTGTTCGGCCACTGCGTGCGCATCTTCTACAAGGAAGCGTTCGCCAAGCACGCCAAGCTGTTCGACGAGATCGGCGTGAACGTGAACAACGGCATGGGCAACCTGTACGAGAAAATCGAAAAGCTGCCAGCGTCGCAGAAGGAAGAAATCCTGAAAGACCTGCACGCCTGCCACGCCAACCGTCCGGAACTGGCCATGGTCGACTCGGCCAAGGGCATCACCAACTTCCACTCGCCGAACGACATCATCGTTGACGCATCGATGCCGGCCATGATCCGCATCGGCGGCAAAATGTGGGGCGCCGACGGCCGTCCGAAGGACGTCAAGGCCGTGATGCCGGAATCGACCTTCGCCCGCATCTACCAGGAAATGATCGGCTTCTGCAAATGGCATGGCAACTTCGATCCGAAGACCATGGGCACCGTGCCTAACGTGGGCCTGATGGCGCAGCAAGCCGAAGAATACGGCTCGCACGACAAGACCTTCGAAGTACCGGAAGGCGGCATCGCCAACATCACCGACCTGGCCACCGGCGAAGTGCTGCTGACCCAGACCGTGGAAGAAGGCGACATCTGGCGCATGTGCCAGGTGAAAGACGCGCCGATCCGCGACTGGGTCAAGCTGGCCGTCACCCGCGCGCGCAACTCCGGCATGCCTGCCGTGTTCTGGCTGGACACCTACCGTCCGCACGAAAACGAAGTGATCAAGAAGGTACAGACCTACCTGAAAGACCACGACACCAAGGGCCTGGACATCCAGATCATGTCGCAGACCCGCGCCATGCGTTTCACCCTGGAACGCGCCTTCCGCGGCCTGGACACTATCTCGGTGACCGGCAACATCCTGCGCGACTACCTGACCGACCTGTTCCCTATCCTGGAACTGGGCACCTCGGCCAAGATGCTGTCCATCGTGCCACTGATGGCCGGCGGCGGCATGTACGAAACCGGCGCGGGCGGTTCGGCGCCCAAGCACGTGAAGCAGCTGGTGGAAGAAAATCACCTGCGCTGGGATTCGCTGGGCGAGTTCCTGGCGCTGGCGGTATCGCTGGAAGACATGGGCATCAAGACCGGCAACGCGAAAGCCAAGCTGCTGGCCAAGACCCTGGACGAAGCCACCGGCAAGCTGCTGGACAACAACAAGTCGCCATCGAGCCGCACTGGCGAGCTGGACAACCGTGGCAGCCACTTCTACCTGTCGCTGTACTGGGCACAAGCCCTGGCCGCGCAGAACGACGATGCGGAACTGAAAGCCCACTTCACGCCGCTGGCGAAAGCCCTGGGCGAGAACGAAGCGAAGATCGTGGCCGAGCTGGCCGAAGTGCAAGGCAAAGCCGTGGAAATCGGCGGCTACTACTACCCAGACCCAGCCAAGACCTCGGCTGTAATGCGTCCTAGCGCCACCTTCAACAGCGCGCTGGAAGCAATCTAAGCAGCGTAGCTCCGAGAAAGCCGCCCCAGGTGCAAGCTGGGGGCGGCTTTTTTTTGGCTCTTTACGGACTTCCGGGATGGCGTTTCGCCGCACGGCGCTTACGGCGGCGGAGGCAAGCCGTCGGCCGAACGGTTGCTTGCTTGGCGCGTCTGCGGCAGCTTCCCTTGCTCTTGCGGCGGACAGTCGGCCTGCACCGCGTTGCCAAGCAAACGCACGATGGCCGCACTCCGGGCGGACCGGTAGACATCTGCGAGCAGCCATTCCTCACTGCCAGGCAAGTGCAGCCAGACGGCTTTCCACGCATTGCGATTGCCGCTGCCGTGCAGGTTTGCAAAGCATGATGGCGACACGGCGTGCTCGCCGTACTTGATCTGCGCCCCCTCTACGGTGGCGTAGTAGGGCTGTCCGGCGAAGCAGGCACGCAGCCTGGTTCCTTCTGGAAGAAAGACCTGCTTCCATTGGTATCCCGCCTCGGATGGCGCCGCTGGCTGTTGTTGTTGGGCTGGCGGCGCCTTGATGTAGTTGTCTATCGCCTCGAGAATGAATGGCTCCATGGCAAACGTATCCGACCACCAGTTGCCGGTGAACTTAGCCAGCGCCTCGAGCGTTTCGACAGGGATGTAGACCGGCATTGCAGGCATAGGCGCCTCCCGAAAAAACCGTTTTACTAAACGCTGTTAACTCCCGCTAAGGCTTACTACAGCGCGCTATCGCTTACTAAAATTGTGATGCCGAACATTTGGCGGCATCCGATTTTTTAGCCTGCGTTAGTTAGAGAGGTTTAGCGCGGTTTAGTTCCTGTTTAGCGAGAAAACTTGCGAAATATCGACGAATATCACGAGGTAGTAGCGGTTAGCACGTTTTAGTAAAATCCGAAAAAACGAGACAGGTTCCAGCATGGCCAAACCATGAAACGGTGCGGACAAAGGACGACGGACGCAAGCTTGCGGTCCAAAGTCGATTTTCCGCGAATCCGGGAAGATCCTTTTTGCGCCACACCATCACGCCGCCTGCTGCTCCTCGTGCCAGAGCACACCATCGGCACGCACAGTCGTGCGGTTTAAAATCCGGCGAGCCGACGCCGGCAGCGGCGTCGCTTTGTGCGCAACATGCAGGTTGTCGGCCACCACAACATCGCCGGGCAGCCAGTGGTGGCGATAGCTTGCACCTGGCCGCGAGTAATGCCTGTCAACGGCCTCCATCACAGCCCTGGACTGCTCCGGGCTGTAGCCCAGGACACCTGCAGTCAGGCCCATATTCAAGTACAGCGCTCGCGCTCCGCTCTTCGGATGGCGCAACACCAGCGGATGCACCACGCCGTTGCGATGGGCCGTCCTCAGCGTATCGAACTCTTCTCTGATATCGGGCTGCAGCTCGGCATAGGCTTGCTGCAGATCGGTAAACAGCGTGTCGCCGCCCAACTCCGACTGCATCACCGAGTACCAGAAGCTGATGGGCGTGGGAGCCTCCCGGAAGGAGCCGTCCGAATGCCAATAGCGCCCCACTTCCACATGACCGTCGGCAGGCTGGCTCGCCACGCGGAAAATCTCCGGCCATGACGATAATTGGCCACGCACAACGAGAAACACTTCGGGCTGGCCAAACACATTGGTCGCCGCCACCTGCTCCTGTGGCGTCAATGACTGCCCGCGTATCACCAGCAGGCCATACTCGAGCAATGAGGCACGCAACAACGCGGCTGTACTGCCGTCAACCTGGCGGAGATCCATGCCTTCAATGACGGCGCCAAAACCAATTTCCAAGGGTGTGACTTGCATATGTCCTCCTGTTTAAACACATGCATTCACTATAGTCTCCGCGCCAGCTGCTGATAATAGGCATAAATTCACACACACTTTTGCGTGGGCCGCAAAGCAGTGCCCAACTAAGACTGCATCCGCATCGCTGCTACAAACTGGCAGTGATTTTTGCCTTTATGTAGGTTTTCAGACCAGTCCGCTTTGGCTGGCGCATCGGCGCCATGTATCTCGTATTACCCCGACTTCCTGCTCGCCTTCTCCATTTTAAGAATGACGTCACATTCTTCTGGCGTAGGAATTGTGCGGTCAGTGAGGATGCTATGCCAGCCTCCACACCCAGGTGTCGAGCATCCACACTTGGTTGCTCGAACTGGATGCAAAGTAAGCCCCTCACGCCTCTGTATGCTGTTGGTTCGCTCTTCGCTTTTGACAAGATCAACAATAGCATCTCGCGTAAGAAATTTTCCAGGCATTGAAAACTCCTAAATATTAGTTTCCGGTTCGGCCCCAACCTTGAATGGCTGCTGATCGCTGCGGATAGTGACATCTCACGGCGCGTCACTCAGGTCCTGTTACGACGTAGGGCAAAATACAGGCATATTCCCGCTGCAAAAAGACTCGCTAGCGCGACTGAGCCCCACCAGCGCAGGTTGACTACTACCCTTTCTCCTTGGTAGAGACTTAGCGCCTGAAGCACCCCAAGTACGCTGTAGCAAGCAAATACCGCAAAGACAAACCCCGCAATGACGAACCACTTCTTCTGGGCTGAATGTTTCACTCTGAGGCGCTTTCATTCTCTATTCGTTGGTACCGCTCAAGGACCACTCTTGACCGATTGTTCCTATTCACAGCATCGACACCACTCTAATTTCACTCCTTCTTTTTCATCAGCCCCGCCAATGAGGCAAATGGATTGTGCGTTGCCGGCGCGACCTCGGCCGATTTCAGACTGAGTCCCCGGTCGGCCTCTAGATAACGCGAGTGTTCGTTGTCGTGGCAGTAAAGGCACAGCAATTCCCAGTTGCTGCCATCAGGCGGGTTATTGTCGTGATTGTGGTCACGATGGTGCACTGTAAGTTGCGACACATTGGTATGCGTGAATTCTCGCATGCAGCGTCCACACACCCACGGATACATTTTCAGCGAGCGCTCGCGATAGCCCAGCTCGCGCTGGTCGGCCGCGCGTCGTGCATCGGCCACAATTTTGTCCAGACGCGCGGCGTCCGGCTTTTTTCCAACGGTCATGCTTATTCCCTTCCCTTGCTGTTACATATTGGCCAGCATCGCCCACTGTCGGCGGGCTCTGCCACTGGCTCCAAAGCGGTCGCTGCGGTTTCCCTATTTATGACAATGTCCCCCCACCCTCTACGGCGCCACAAGCTGCGCCGAAGCGCTGCCTTCGGGGATAATCAGGGCGAAGTCGTAGCCGTTAATCAAATTGAACAATTCAATGTCGCCCGCTGCCAGTTTACGCGAGTCTGGCCGCAGTGGCCGCAGATCAAATAGCGACCAGCTGCCGTCGGTGGCGCTGGCACCGGCCAGCAGTTTGAAGGCAGAGCTGTCAAGTTCGATCGGTGCCGGCTGATGTGGCTTGCCCGCTCCCGCGAATCTTAGTTGCGTCCCCTTCGCCGCCAGCACAATCAGGTGCAGCGAGGTACGGCCCTGGCCTTCGGCGCGTTCAGCCAGAAAGTTGCCGATGTCACGATTATTGAGTGGATTAATACCCTTGTAGGCGTGATTGGCACCGACCTTGATCAGCAGCTTTTGCTCTTGCACGCCGAGCCGGGTGGCCAAGGTCCCCTTTAACAGCGTCAACCGCATACGGTTGGAGAGGTCGCGGTCGCCGCGCACTTTCGAGGCGCTCTTCTGATAAATGGCACGGCTCTCCAGCAGTGCATCCAGCAGGCCTCGCGCGGTTTGCTCTTTGGGGCCGGTCAATAGCGGGCGCAGCGAAGCCAGTTCCTCGGTGGAGGCCGACAGCATCAGGTACTCCAAGGGATTGCCTGTGGCTGCCGCCTTTTGAGACGCGAGAGCTTCCATTTGACGCAAGGCTTCCAGCTTCGCGCGGGCAGCCGGATTAATCGGCTGGGCCAGCATCAAGGTGATCAGGTATTTGGCCGTCCCCACGAATTCCTGATCGATGCCCCAGTGCGCGAAGCGCTGTCCTGCGGCCACTGCAAAGCTGGCGAGCATCTCTGCTTCCTGGCGCATGGTGTAGAAAGCGATGGAGTCCGGATAGCTGGCGTCGAATCTGGCGATCGCAGCAACCGGGTCTTTGCCCTTAAGTATCCCTTCGAGCGCGCCCGTCACGACTGGACCAGTTTCCGTTACCAATGTCGTGAAGCCTGCGGGCGTCAAGGCATTGAAGTAGGCCGACGAGAACTGGGCGATCTCGGCGACACCGTGATCCTCGCCCAGGAGCACGTACTGCACCTGACGCGAAGCCTGCAGCAGCGGTGCCGCGCCGGGTCCCGATAGCGTGCCTTTGTCCAGCGTGATGGCGAGCCGGTCGGCTTTGAGTTTGTCGAGGATAGCGGTATCGGCGACGGCTGTATCGGCGAAGCCGAGCGTCAGAGTGGCGGCAAGGAAGGCGAGGCGGACGAACATGGTTGTGTGGGCCGATCGGGACAGGGCAGTGAATGAATCGACAGTTTAATCTGTCGCAGGTAAGGTCGGCTTCTGGCCGGTGCAGTTGGGGCTAATCTCGCTTCGCTTATGGCACCGTAATCATGGGCTAACGCCTGGCTGACCGTGCTTCTCTGCCATAAACACCCGACTCATGCTTTGCTCAATCTCCTTCGCCAAGCCGTCGGGCCTACCTACGCTGAATTCATACCTCACGTCATCAACGTCCAGCAACCAAATACCCCAGGCTACATCGGTCACATCAATTGACGGTAACAGCTCCTTGCTCGCCCAGATACCATTGACCAGTTGCGTAAGCGAGGAGACTTCCTCAGGCGCCAATGGCCGAGTTACTTGCTCTCGGATGCTTTGCTGGCTGGTGGAACGATCCAATCGGGCGGAAACCTGGGTCGCCACGGCGCGCTGTAGGTCTATCACGTACCACGTTGAGCCATTGCCGAAAAAACTACCAAACGAAAGAACAAGTCCTCGCTGCGGTAGGGCGATGGGAATGCTTGGCATTGTGCAGGGCCGGCACAAGCGCAATTTAGTGGGCGCATATGCCGGCGTGACGGCCTGTGCAGGTAAGGCGGCAAGCGTTCCGTTCGATAGAACGAACGCAACGGGTATGGCAAGTTGGCGCAAGTGCATGGTGATATTTTTTGCCGTTTGCAAAACTAGGTTGTCTGCATTCAGGATAACATTTTGCAAAACAACCAAAATACACCTTTTGTAACAGCAACCGGCCGCAAGCAAGCTGTTATGGCGTGTCACGTCGGAGATTGCGTGCCAAAAAGACCCCGATACGGCGCTCGTAGTCGGCCGGGGAAAATGCATGCAGGTCAACGTGCCCGGCTCCCGCCACCACCCACAACTCCTTGGGTTCGGCGGCAACCTGGAACAGGCGCTGCGTTTCCGGCAGCGTGGTCTGCTGGTCGGCGCTTCCCGCCGCAATCAACAAGGATGCTTTCAAGTTGCCGATATGATCTATCGGCCGCAGTTGCTCCCGGTTGATGCCCAGCCGTAGCGGCAATTGCATGAGCAGCAGTTCGGACAAGGGGCCGCCGGCAGCGCCGAAGCGCATTTTCAAGCGGTCCGCGACCGCCTCCTCGATCGTCGGGTACATCGATTCCAGCACCACGGCATCCAATGGGCCGCAGTCCCGGCAAAGCACCAGCGAGGCGGCGCCAAGCGATACGCCGATCACGCCTATGCGCTGCCCGGCATTCCGCCGCCGCAGTTCGGCCAGCGCCACACGCACACCTTCGGCCTCCGTCAACCCAAAGGTGACCGCGGTCGCCGTGCTGGCGCCCTGGCCAGGCAGGTCGATGAGCAGGATAGCGTAGCCTTGCTCGTGCAGAAAACGCGCGCGCTGCACCATCTGCCGCCTGTCGGCGCGGATGCCGTGCAGCAGCAGGATGGCGCCGCGTCCCTGCCCTGCAAGGTAGGACGCGGCGACGACCTGCCCCGGCCCCGCATGCAGCGTTATCGCCTCCGCGTTCATGGCCGGCAATGCCACCGCCTTGGGCTTTACAGCGATCAGCATTGAACCCAGCATCCAAAGCGCGGCTGCGCACGCCAGAATTGCCAGCGTGATGAGGCAGATCACCGGGTGGCGCCGCAGATGCTGCGCCGCCGCGTAACAACGCATCACCCGAACACCTGCCGGTAGCGCCCCTTGGCGTCCAGCGCGACGGTCCGCAATTCTCCGCCATGGCGCAACACGGCCTTGGCGCCAGGCTGGCCACGGATGGCAAGCTGCGTCAGCCGTCCGGCGCGCCATTCGATATCCAATTCCATGCCGCCGCGCACGCGGACGCCGTTCAGCTTGCCGTCCGGCCAGGCTTTCGGCAGCGCTGGCAACAGGCGGATTTCGCCGCCCCAGGACTGCACCAGCATCTCCAATATGCCCGCCGTGCCGCCGAAGTTGCCGTCGATCTGGAACGGCGGGTGCGCGTCGAACATGTTCGGATAAGTGCGGGATGGTCCCAGCAAACCCAGCAGGATTGCATGCGCGCGCTCGCCCTCTCCCATGCGCGCCCACAGCGCCAACCGCCACGCGGTGGCCCAGCCGGTGGACTTGTCGCCGCGCGTATTGAGCGTGGCCTTGGCGGCGGCCACCAGCTCCGGCGTGTCGCGCACATTGATCTGCTCGCTGGGGTAGACACCGTACAGGTGCGACACGTGCCGATGCTGTTGCTCGGGCGCCTTGCCGTCCCAGTCATCCAGCCACTCCTGCAACTGGCCCTGCGCGCCGATGCGGTCCGCCGGCAGGCGCCCGCGCGCCGCTGCCAAGGCGGCGGCAAATTCCCCGTCCGCCTCCTTGAGCTGGCTGTGCGCGGCCAGCGTCCAGGCAAACAGGTCGCGCACAATCTGGCGGTCCATGGCGGGACCGGCGCAGATCGCCACGCCCGGCCGGTGCGCGTTCTCCGGCGACATGGACGGCGAAGTCACCAGGCCGCGCCCCTTGCCGTCCTCCACCAGCGTGTCGATGAAGAACAGCGCCGCACCCTTGAGCAGCGGATAGATGCGGCGCAGGTAGGCCTGGTCGGGCTGGTACTCGTAATGATCCCACAAGGTCTTGCACAGCCAGGCGCCGCCGCAGGGCCACATGCCCCACTTGGGGCCGTCGATGGGCGCGGCGGCGCGCCACAGGTCGGTGTTGTGATGCACCACCCAGCCGCGCGCGCCGTAGCCTTTGCGCGCAGCGGCGGCGCCGGTGACGGCCAGGTCTTCTATCATGCGCAGCACCGGTTCCACGCACTCGCCGAGGTTGGCCGCTTCCGCCGGCCAGTAGTTCATCTGCGTGTTGATGTTGACGGTGTACTTGGAACCCCACGGCGGATTGGTGCCTTCGTTCCAGATGCCTTGCAGGTTCGCCGGCTGGCTCCCTGCGCGCGAGGACGACAGCAGCAGATAGCGCGCGTACTGCACGTAAAGGGCGGCCAGGCCGGGATCGGCCCCGCTCTCGGCGGCGGCAATGCGTTCGTCGGTTGAACGCGGCGGCGGCACACTGTCCGCAGGTCCGCCCAGCCGGATGGACATGCGCCCGTACAGCGCATGATGCGCCTTCATGTGCGCCGCCTTGAGCCGGGCGTATGGCTGCAAGGCTGCGGCGCCGGTCTGCTTGCGCACCGCCGCCACCGGGTCGCCGCTCACGTCCGCATAGCTCACGTAGCTGGTGCCCGCGCCCACCAGCAGCGTCATCTCCCGCGCGCCGCGCACTTGCAGCCGGTCGCCTGCCACGGCGATCTTGCCGTCCCCTACCGCCTGGATGCGCACGGCATAGCGCAGCGCGGCCGCGATGCCAGCCGACGGCTGGTTGCGTCCCTGCACCAGCAGCGCGCCCGGCCCGTCCGCCGTAATCGACAGCGACGCCGGGCGCTTGTCCTCGTTCAGCGATTCCGTGTACTGGCTGGCGACGGCGTCGGCGGAGCGCAGCAAGCCGTATTTCACATCCGACGGGTGGCGGTAGCCCAGGTCGAAATTCAGTTGCCCGCCGCCGCTCGCCGTCAGCCGTATCACCAGCACCTGGTCGGGGGCGCTGGCAAACACTTCACGCACATGAACAGCCTTGCCGATACCGATGCGCGTGGTGGCGATGGCGGTGGCCAGATCCAGCGAGCGGTCGTAGGTAGCGCTATCTTCGAGGCCGATGAAATCCAGCAGCAGATCGCCTGCGGCGCCGTAAGGCATCTGTTTCATCGGGATGCCGAACATGCCGGAGCCGGCCAGGTCCGACGCTTCCTGGAAGCGCTCCTGCTCTATCAGCGCGCGCACTTTCGGCAAGGCTTCCAGCGAGGCGGGATTATTGGGGTCGTAGGGGCCGCCTGCGTACAGCGTGTCTTCATTGAGCTGGATGCGCTCTTGGGCGACGCGGCCAAACACCATGGCGCCGAGGCGGCCATTCCCGACCGGCAGCGCTTCGACCCAGGGCGCGGCGGGCTTGTCGTACCACAAGCTCAGGCTTTCCCGGACGCCATGAATCTGCGCCACCACTTTCGCCTGCGCCAGCGCGGGAAAGGCCGCAGCCAACCCCGCCGAGACCATGAACGTCCTGCGCTTGCGGTTGAGGCCCGTCGCTGCCTTGCCTGCTTTCTTGTCCAATCGCTTCCCCTTAATCCGCTTTGAATGTGTTGCCGGTAGCCGCCCAGTAGATGCCGCCGTACAGGTGGTGGCGGAAAACCGGATCGCCATAGCTAGCCGGCAGATGGCCCAGGGCCGTGTAGAAGGAGCGGCCGCCGTCGTAGCGCTGATACCAGCTGATGGGGTGGAACGTTCCCATGCCCTTGACCGGCTTGTAGGTGGACTCGTCCACCGTTAGCAGGTAGTGCAGCTGGTCCGACATGGCGGGCTTGAAGGCATACCATTCCTCGGTCACCAGGCTGCGCGGGGCGTAGCGGTCCATGCCGGGGAAGTTGCGGTCTTCAACCTTGAGCACGGCGCTCTGGTTGGCGGGGTGGTACTGGAACATATGGCCCACCAGTTTGGTGTACCACGGCCAGCCGTGTTCGGTGTCCGCCGCGCTGTGCACACCGACGTAGCCGCCGCCCGCCTTGATGTAGTTTTCGAACGCCGCCTTCTGCGGCGGGTCCAGGATGTCGCCGCTGGTCAGCAGGAAGACCACGGCCTGGTATTTGGACAGTTCCTCTTGCTTGAAGACGCGCTTGGGGTCCTCGGTCCAGAACACGGAAAAGTCATGCAGCTTGCCGAGTTCCTGGATGGCCGCCACACCCGCCGGTATCGAATCATGATGCCAGCCGCCGGTCTTGGAGAACACCAGCACATTGAATTGCCCGGCTTGCGCACAGCAGCACAGGGACAGAAGGAAGGCGAATAGCGTTTTCATCGGAGCCTGGCTGAGTGGTCGAGTCCCGCAACGTAATTCAGGATGATTTATTTGTCAACCTACGTAATCCGGCCCATCAGCCAAAGCAGAGCGCTAAGCGTGGCGAAGGAGCCCACGGTGGCCAGCACCAGCGCGGCGGCGGCGCGTTCGGTAAAGCCGTAGGGCAGCGCCAGCAGCGGGTAGATGCTCATCATCGGCATGGCGGCCATCAGCACTGCCGCGTTGCGCAGCTCGGGTTCCAGCGGCGCCAGGCCGAACAACGGCAAGGCCGCCAGGGCCAGCGCCACCATCAGCGGATGCAGCAGCAGCTTGCCCGCCGCGATGGGCGCCACCTTCACGCTCACGCCGCGCAGCGGCAGGCCCGCCAGCGTGCCGCCGATCACAAACACCGACAGCGCGCCGCTGGCCTGGGCGAACATGGTGACGCTGCGGCCCAGCGGCGCAGGCAGCTGCAGTTCCAGCAAGGACACGGCCAGCCCCGCCAGCAGCGCGATAATCAGCGGATTGCGCGCCAGCTGCTTGAGCGTGGCCTTGAACGCCGCCGCGCCGCCGCCCGCGCCTTCGCCGCCGGCCTTGCGCGCGCTGCTCTCCAGCAGTACCAGCAGCAGCGGCAGCAGCACCACGTTTTCCACCACCACGTTCAGCGCCAGCGCCGTGGTGGCCACGCCCGGCAGCGCCAGCAGCAGGATGGGGTAGCCGATGAAGGCGCTGTTCGAGCTGCACATGCCCATGGCGTGCAGCAGCGCCTGCTGGTGGCTCAGCCCGAAAGCCTTCCTCGCCAGCGCATAGGCGCCGCCCAGCATCGCCAGGCCGCCGGCGGTGTAGGCCAGCAGATAGCCGGGAACGATGATGTCGGCGATATGGCGCTGGGCGATGGCGTTGAACACCAGCGCAGGCAGCGCCAGCTTGAGAACGAATTTGCCAAACGCGAGCAGCTCGGCCTTGCCGAATACCCCGGCGCGCGTGGTGGCGTAGCCGAGGCAAATAATGATGTAGATGGGACTGACGATGGCGAGGATGGCTAGCATGCGGAGCGGACGGCATTGGGCAACCCAGCATTATAATTGCAGTCCCGCTGCGCACGCTCCCACGCTGCGCCCACAACAGATAGTCAGCAATGTCAAAACTAAAACAGCTCCCGCCCCTGGAGGCGTCCCGCGCCGTGCCGCCGGAAGGCGCCGCCGCCAAAAAACTGGCGCGCGAACAGAAGGACGCGCAAGTGCGCGGCGTGACGTCCATCCAGGCGATGCGCGACGCGATCCGCCAGGCCGCGCGCAGCCTGCCGCACATTACCGAAGTGCCGCGCCTGGGCGTGCTCAGCGCGGCCCAGTTCCGCGCCCGCGCCGCGCAAGGCCTGCCCTTCCTGATGACCGGCCTGGTGGGCAAATGGCCGCTGTGCGCCCTCACCCCGTCCGCCTTGCGCGAACGCTACAGCCACCTGCCGGTGCGCGCGCGGGTGGGCGACTACATCAGCACCGCCTTCGCGCCCGACCGCGCCATGCAGGACATGTCCATGTTGGAGTACCTGGAGCTGGCCGCCGACGGCAGCCACGCGCTGCCGCCCTACCTAGGCAACCTGGAGCTGCGCGAGCTCAACAGCCTGTGCCACTGGCCGGCCTACTTCAGCAAAATGGGGCCGCCGCGCTTCTGGATAGGCCCGGCCGGCACCCGCACGCCGCTGCATTGCGACTACGACGACAACATCTTCGCCCAGATCTGGGGCAGCAAGCGCATCTTCCTGGCGCCGCCCCACCACGACGAATTCCTCTATCCCAGCGAGGCCAACGCCATCCTGTTCGGCTCGCCCTTCGACCCGGAGGCGCCGGATTTCGAGGCCTTCCCGCTGGCGCGCCAGGCCACCATGATAGAGCTGCTGGTCCAGCCCGGCGACATGCTGTACGTGCCGGCCGGCTGGTACCACCAGGTGAGCGCGCTGACGTTTTCGCTGTCCTCCAACCGCTGGGCGCGCGGCGTGCCGTTCGCGCTGCACGGCGACGCGTCCCTGCTGCGCCCGGCCTAGGTATCTCAAAATCACATAGCTCAACCGAGAAAAGGCATTCCTCGCCCGCCCCGCACCAGTGGATGATATGCGGCACACATCCGCAACGGGGCGATCGTGAAATGTACACCTGAACTAGCCGGCTGGCTGTGCCAGTCGCGGACCGGCGCGTCGCTGCACGCGCGCCTGGCCGCGTCCAGCCACAGCGACGCCTGCCCGCTGTGCGGCGACCCGCTCTCCTCCACCAACGACGACCTGCCCTGCCTGCACTGGCTGGCCAACCCCTACAGCAAGCCGGCGCGCATGGCCGCCGTGTTCGCCAACTATGCGGTGGCCGACGTGGTGCGCTATATGCTCGTGTGGACCATGTCCTCCACCCGGCGCGACCCGGCGCGCCACCTGCACTGCACCCTCCACGATGGCAGCGTGGACATCCTGATCGGCTTCCGCAACCGCAGCTGGCGCTTCCTGCTCGACGCCGCCGGCGGCGCCGGTTTCGAGTACGCCAGCGCCCGCACCGGCTTCGCCTTCCGCCTTCCCCTCAGCCTGCAGCACGGCGACGCTGCTGCGCTGCAGCAGCTGGCCGTACTGGCCGCGCTGGCCCCGATAAGCTGTACAGAAATACAACAGCATTGCTCGACTGTTTGAGCATTACGGCCTGCGGCCGGTGCGCGTAGACATTTTGCAAACTCCTTCCGTTACCTTCACGTTGCGGTAACCATAAAAATTTATAGGGAGACACGCATCATGCTACGAAAAGCCACCACCTCTGCTGTCCTGCTCGCCTTGCTGTCCATCGCCGGCGGCGCCAGCGCCGTCATCACCAGTCCCGGCAAGCAGATAGAAAACCTGAACCGCGGCGCGGTCGCCATCAAATCCCCGGCCGGCGTGTTCATCAGCTGGCGCCAGCTCGCCACCGACGCCGCCGGCACCACCTTCAACGTCTACAAGGGCGGCAGCAAGCTGAACGCCTCGCCGCTCAACGCGCTCAACTACACCGACGCGGCCGGCACCGAAGCGAGCAGCTACTCGGTGCGCGCCGTGGTCAACGGCGTGGAGCAAAACGGCTACGAAGCGGGCGCCACCTGGGCCAATCTGTACAAATCGCTGCCGGTGCAGGCGCCGCCGGCCGGCGTCACGCCCACCGGCCAGGCCTACACCTACGAGATCAACGACGGCTCGGCCGCCGACCTGGACGGCGACGGTACCTACGAAATCATCATCAAGTGGCAGCCCACCAACGCGCAGGACAATTCCCTGTCCGGCTACACCGGCAACACCTACCTGGACGCCTACAAGCTCGACGGCACCCGCCTGTGGCGCATCGACCTGGGCAAGAACATCCGCGCCGGCGCCCACTACACCACTTTCCTGGCCTATGACTTCGACGGCGACGGCCAGGCCGAGGTCATGGCCAAGACCGCCGACGGCACCGTCGACGGCCAGGGCGTGGTGATCGGCTCGGCCACCGCCGACCACCGCAACAGCGCCGGCTACATCCTCACCGGCCCCGAGTTCCTGACCGTGTTCAACGGCCTGACCGGCGCCGCCATGAAGACCGTGAACTACCTGCCCGCGCGCGGCACCGTGTCCGCCTGGGGCGACAACTACGGCAACCGGGTCGACCGCTTCCTGGGCGGCGTGGCCAACCTGGACGGCAACCGCCCCAGCGCCATCTTCTCGCGCGGCTACTACACGCGCGCCGTGATCGCCGCCTGGGACTGGCGCGACGGCGCGCTGACCAGCCGCTGGGTGTTCGACACCGACATCGCCGGCGCAGCGGCGCGCGGCCAGGGTGCGCACTGGTTCGCCACCGGCGACGTGGACGGCGACGGCAAGGACGACATCGTCTACGGCGCGGCCACCATCGACAGCTACGGCCAGCTCAAATACGCCACCGGCCTGGGCCACGGCGACGCCCTGCACTTCGGCAAGCTCGACCCGAACCGTCCCGGCCAGCAGGTCTACATGGTGCACGAGACGCCGGCCGTCTACGGCGCCACCGGCGCCGGCATGCACGACGCGGCCACCGGCGCCTTGATCTGGGGCGTGAGCGGCTCCAACGCCGACGTGGGACGCGGCGTGTGCTTCGACATCGACCCCAACTACGAAGGCGAAGAATGCTGGGCCACGCGCGGCGGCTTCCGCACCGCCACCGGCGCCCTGATCAACGCCACCGCGCCCACCGCCTACGTTAACTTCGCGGCCTGGTGGGACGGCGACCTGCTGCGCGAGCCGATGGGCAGCACCTCGATCGACAAGTTCGACCCCGTCACCCGCACCGGCACCAAGATCATCGACGCCGCCCTCAACGGCGCCGCCTCCAACAACGGCACCAAGGCCACCCCGGTGCTGACGGCCGACCTGTTCGGCGACTGGCGTGAAGAAGTCATCTGGCGCAACGCGGCCAACACCGAACTGCAGATCTACAGCACCACCATCCCGACCGCCACCCGCATCACCACCCTGATGCACAACCCGCAGTACCGCACCCAGGTGGCGGGCCAGAACGCCGGCTACAACCAGCCGCCGCACCCGAGCTTCTACCTGGGCGCCGGCGCCACCTCCTTCCCGCAGGACCCGGTGCACATTCCGTTCGACGGCACCGGCACCATCCAGGCCGAAACGGCCATCGTGGACGGCGGCACGGCAGCCAAGACCGACCGCGCGGGCTACCGCGGCACGGCCTTCCTGACCTTCCCCACCAGCGGCGGCAGCGCGGAATTCGGGCGCATCAACGGCGGCGCGGGCGGCAGCAAGACCATCACCATCCGCTACGCCAACGGCAACCCCACCCCGCGCACCGGCGTGCTGAAAGTGAACGGCGTCTCGCAGCCGGTCACCTTCAAGATCACCGGCAGCTGGACCACCTGGACCACCATGACGGCCACGGTCAACCTCGCCGCCGGCAGCATCAACACGCTGCGCTTCGAGTCCACCGGCCAAAGCCTGGCCAATATCGACGAACTGCTGGTACCTTAATCCGGAGATGAAATGAAAAAGCTTTACATGATGTTTGCCCTGGCCATCAGCCTGTTCTCGCAATCGGCGCTGGCCGCCCATATCGGCTGGTACCAGCTGGACGCCACCTGGCGCGACGGCCAGTTCAGCGGCCAGTTCTACTACGACAGCAGCTCGCCCTACGGCATCACGCAAATCACCGGCACGCTGGTGGACCTGGCCCAGACCACCACCATCAACAAGGTCTGGAACCTGGACAATGCGCAGCCCGAATCGTGGCTGTTCATGGCCAACACCAACCCGGCGGTGCTGGGCGAGCAGGACGCCGGCTTCTACCTGACGCTGGTGGACCTGGGCGCCACGCTGGCGCTTGACACCTCGGTCAGCAACGGCCTGTTCGACTGGAGCAACGACACCTTCTACAACCCCGCCCAGCTGGACGACTCGCCGCTGCAGTCCTACGCCATCAACTCCATCCCGCTGCCCGGCACGGCGCTGCTGATGGGACTGGGCCTGCTGGCGATGCGTACTCCGCGCCGGCGCAAGCAGCAGTAAGCGAGACCGGGAGCGTGGCGGCGCCAGGGCCGGAAGGCGCCGCCACAAGTGTTATTATTTAATAACTATCTTGTCCAACCTCCCAAGGAAATGAAGCATGCGATTCTACTTCCTCCATAACGACAAAATGCTGACCACGCCCGCCTCGCAAGGGGGCTGCGGAGTCACCGAACAGGAGATCCGCGAGATCACCGTGTGGCAGAACAATATGGATTACAAATTCGAACTGCATCTGGAAAACCACGGCCCCTACGTCTACATCTTCCCGGACGGGCGCAAGCCCGGCCAAAAGAATATGCCGCGCTACAGTTTCGGCGGCGGCCGCGTCAGCACCTTCGACAGCGACGACTCGCTCACCGCCGGCATCCGCGCCGACGTGCGGGCGGTGGTCGATGGCAACCTGGCGCTGTTCGCGCGGATACATGAGCGCTTCTACGGCCAGGGCGGCGTGGCCAAGAAAATGGCGGACCGGGACGACGGCCCCAAGCACGCCTACTTCGTCTGCAACAACCCCGTCTGCAGCGGCAGGGGCCGGCCGGTGACAGTGGAATTTTCCAGCGCAGCGGCCATGC
The DNA here is from genome assembly GCF_059419605.1 of Pseudoduganella sp. GW821-FHT05F09. Lineage (NCBI taxonomy): Bacteria > Pseudomonadati > Pseudomonadota > Betaproteobacteria > Burkholderiales > Oxalobacteraceae > Pseudoduganella > Pseudoduganella sp. GW821-FHT05F09. The sequence continues at coordinate 103,801 of NZ_JBWKSD010000001.1, read as the reverse complement.
GGCGCGAAATCAAAGTGTCGCACTCCCGCAATTTCAACACCGCCGAATACCCCGTCATCCGCTGTCCCAAAACAACCTGCGGCTGGAGCATGGACCTGGTGGAGAAACTGGACGCACCCGATATCGGGGCGCCCAGCAAGGACACCATCCAGTTCGGCGCCTAGTCCCACTTCCTGTAGATGGCCTTTAGCCCGCCGTGGAAACACAGGAGAACCATACACATGCAGTTGAAAAACATCCTCGCGCTGGCTTGCGTAGCCTTCGCCTTGTCGGGCTGCGCAGCGGCGCCGGCCACGGGCGGCGCCTTCGTCAAAGGAGCCGACATCGGCTGGCTGCAGCAAATGGAAGCCACCGGCTACACCTTCCGCAACAGGAACGGCGTGGAGGAAGACTGCTTCAAAATCCTGAAAGACCACGGCATCAACACCGTGCGCCTGCGCACCTGGGTCAACCCGTCGGACAGCAAAACCAGCGGCCACAATAGCAAGGACGAAACCGTCGCCATGGCGGTGCGGGCGCAGAAGTGGGGCATGCGGGTAATGATCAATTTCCACTACAGCGACTCCTGGGCCGATCCCGCCAAGCAGAAAAAACCCGCCGCCTGGGAAGGCCACGACTTCCCGCGCCTGCTGCAAGACGTGTACAGCTACACCCACGGCGTGATGAGCGCGCTCAAGCAAGCCGGCGTCACGCCGGAATGGGTACAGGTCGGCAACGAAACGCCGGGCGGCATGATCTACCCGGAAGGCAGCACCGCCAACTGGCCGCAGCTGGCGCAGCTGATCAACCAGGGCTACGACGCCGTCAAGTCCGTCAGTCCGTCCTCCAAGGTGATACTGCACCTGGACCAGGGCAACAACAGCGCGCGCTTCCGGGGCTGGTTCGACCAGGCCAGGGCGCACGGCGCGCGCTACGACGTGATCGGCCTGTCCTACTACCCCTACTGGCTGCCCGGCAAGCCGGACTACACCCTATCCATCGGCGACCTGGGCGCCAACCTGAACGACATGGCGGCGCGCTACGGCAAGGAAGTCATGGTGGTCGAAGTCGGCGGCGAAGACACGCAACCGCAAAACACCTACGACATGCTGGTGGCCGTGCAGCGCAAGGTCAAAGCCGTCCCCGAAGGCAAAGGGCTGGGCATGATCTACTGGGAACCGCAAGGCGCCCGCAGCTGGAGCAAATACGCCCTCAGCGCCTGGGGCGGCGACGGCCGCCCCACCAAAGCCATGGACGCCTTCCTCGCCGACTAATCCCCGGGGTCAGTTCTGTCATCGCGTCATCATGACGCGATGACAGAACTGACCCCGCTGGTGGAATGCCTAGGTTAACGTTATCATGTCCTCGGATTGTTAATCTTGAGGAGAGCATAGATGCTGCATCGCTTACCACCGTTCCGCCCGGCCTGGCGGCGCAGCCTGCTGCTGGCCGCTGTGCTGCAGGCTTGCCAGGCGCTGGCGCCGGCCCTGGCCGATGACTTCGACGATATGCGCGCCAAGTGGCTGCTGCGCGCGGCCGGCGGCGCGGCGGCGGACACCGCCGACAAGGAAATCGCCGCCCAGCTCAAGCTCGACGACGCCAACGCGCAACGCTATTGGTCGTCCATGCAGACCGCGCCCGGCCGCGCCGCGCTCTGGCCCGACCTGGCCTCCGCCACCGTCTCCGCCCACGTCACCAGCGCCTACCGCCGCCTGGCCGCCATGGCAGCCGTGTACGCCTCGCCCAACTCCGCCCTGCACGGCAATGCCGCGCTGGGCGCCGCCGTGGTGGACGGCCTGGACTGGATGAGCAAAAACCGCTACGCCGCCGGCCGCCATGCCTACAACAACTGGTGGGACTGGCAGATCGGCGCGCCCATGGCGCTCAACGAGGCCGTGATGGCCGTGCGCGGCCTGCTCGCGCCGGAGCAGCTGGAGCGCTGCCTTGCCGCCATCGATTTCCATGTGCCCGATCCGGCATGGCGCACCACGCCGGGCGGCGCCCTGTCGCGCACCGAGGAAACCGGCGCCAACCGCCTCGACAAGGCCTTCGTCGCCATCATGCGCGGCGTGAACGGCAAGCACGCCGCCAAGATCGCCCAGGGCCGCGACGCCATCAGCCAGGCCCTGCCCTACGTGACCAGCGGCGATGGCTTCTATGCCGACGGCTCCTTCGTCCAGCATGACCACGTGTCCTATATCGGCGGCTACGGCGTGGTCCTCATGGCCGATATCGCCGCGCTGTACTATGTGCTGAACGGCTCGCCCTGGCAGCTGCAAGACCCGAACGCCGGCCTGCCCTTCGACTGGTCCATGCAGGCCTACCGCCCCTTCATCTACGACGGCGCCATGATGGACATGCAGCGCGGCCGCTCCATTTCGCGCGAGTTCTATTCCGACCATGGCGTGGGCCGCACGGTCACGGGCACGATGGCGGAACTGGCCCAAGTGCTGCCGCCCGCCCAGGGCGCGCAGCTGAAGGCCGTGCTGAAAGGCTGGCTGCAGCGCGACCGCACTTTCGGCGCCTCCTATTTCACGCCGGTGGCGACGGCGGTGCCCGGCATCTACGCAGGCCTGCCGGTGTATCAAATGGGGCTGCTGAAGGCGCTGCAGCAGGACGCCGCCGTGGCGCCGCAGCCGGAAGCGGTGGAAACCCGCTACTACCCGGCCACCGACCGCGCCGTGCAGCGCCGCCCGGGCCACGCTTTCACGCTGGCGATGTTCTCGAAGCGCATCAGCTCCTTCGAGTCCGGCAACGGCGAGAACTTGCGCGGCTGGTGGACCGGCGTGGGCACGCATTTCCTCTACAACGCGGACCAGGCCCAGTACAGCGGCAGCTACTGGCCCACCGTCGATGCCTTGCGCATGCCCGGCACCACCACGGACCACAGCGGCAGCGGCGCGCCGGAGAAGTGGAAACTGTACGGCAACGACAAGGCCGCCGTGGGCGGCGCCGAGCTGGCGGGCAAGCATGCGGCCATCGGCATGGACTTCTCCACCAGGGCATGGAGCGACAGCGGCCTGCAGGGCAAGAAGGCCTGGTTCCTGTTCGGGGACCGGGTGGTGGCGGTGGGTTCCGCCATCTCCGCCATCTCCGCCACTTCAGCCGAACCTGTGGAAACCATCGTCGAGAACCGCAAGCTGAACGCGGCCGGCGACAATGCACTGACCGTCAACGGCGTGCGCCAGCCCGCAGCGGCCGGCTGGTCGCACGCGCTGCCGAACACAAAATGGGCGCACCTGGCGGGCAGCGTGCCCGGCTCGGACATCGGCTATGTGTTCCCGGACGCGCCCACCGTGCAGGGCCTGCGCGAGACGCGCACCGGCGCCTGGCGCGACATCAACGCCGAGGGCTCGGCGAAGCCGGTCAGCGCCAGCTATCTGAGCCTGGCGCTGCCGCACGGCGCGCGTCCAGCCGCAGGCGCCTACACCTTCATCCTGCTGCCCAACCGCAGCGCGGCCCAGGTGGCGGCGTTTGCGGCGGCCAATCCGGTGCGCGTGGCGGAGCGCTCAGCCAGCGCCACGGCGGTGACGGATAGCGCGCTGGGCCTGACCGGCCTGGTGTTCTGGGAGGACGCGGCCAAGACCGTGAAGGTGGCGGGCAAGCCCTACCTGGCCAGCGACCGCAAGGCGGCCGTGGTGGTGCAGCAGGAAGGCGGGCAGCTGCAGCTGGCCGTGGCCGATCCCACCCAGGAGAACACGGACGTGATCCACCTGGAGCTGCACCGCAGCGCGCGCGCCGTGCTGTCGCACGACCCGGCCATCACGGTGCAGCAACTGAGCCCCACCATCAAGATGACGGTGGCGGTGCAAGGCTCGGCAGGCAAGTCCTACCAGGCGCGCTTCGAGCTTCAGCGCGGGCGGTAGCCGCGCTGGCGGAACTGGGTGGCGGTGAACCATTGCTCGATGAGGGCCGGAACATCGGCCTGCGCCGCCGGCACCGCCGCGCCGCTTTCCGCGCCAGCGGGATAGCCGTGGAAGCTGTTACCGCTCCACGCGTACCGCGCGTGGCTGCCGGGCTGCCTGAAAGCGCGGTACAGCGCGCCGCTGCCGCTGGTGTCGACAAACTGGTTGCCGCGCAGTTCCAGCACGTCGGGGGTACCCTTGTGGTGGCTTTCCAGCAGCGGCGTGGCGCCGTCGGTCACAATCAGGTTGCCGCTGACGATGGCGTTGTCCAGCCCCGCCACCAGGATGGCGCGCCGCTTGTCGTTCACGCTCAGGTTGCGCTCCACCACCACGTCCTCCGCCATGGCCTGCTGGCCCAGTCCGTCCTTGCCGCAGGCGCAGAACAGCATCAGGCCGCCCGCGTTGCCGTGGCTGTAGTTGGCGTAGATGCGGGTGCCGCGCGTGCCCATGTCCGCATCGAAGGCCATGCCGTCGCCGGATTCAAACTCCGGCCGCAGGCGCACGCCGTGCACCTCGTTGTACTGGAACACGGCGCCGTCCGTGTTGATGGCCCACGCGCCCGCGCTGTTGCCGGGCGCCCGCATCCAGATGTCGTACAGCAGATTGGCTTCCACCAGCGGCGCAACGGCCGTGCGCACCACGATGCCGTCGCCGCCGATGTCGTGGATCTTATTGTTGCGTAACACCAGCCGCGTGGACGGGTAAAACTCGCTTGCGGCCTGCGCGGCGGTCTCCTGCAGATAGCCGGGGTTGTTTTTGTAGGGCGGAAAGTCGCCGCAGGGCGCGCCGCGCGGACGGCACATCCACGCCGAGCGGTTGGACAGGCCTATGCCGTCCACATGGTAGATCTCGCTGTTTTCAACCAGCACGTCGTCGAAGTTGGTCTTTTTCTGGCGCACGCCCCAGCGCTCGCTGTCGCGCGTGACTTCGAACAGCATGCCGCCGGTGGCTTTGTAGGCCAGCGCGCGGCCCGGCTCGTCCTTCGTGTAGCCGCGCACATGGTGGACCAGCACGTCGTTGACGCGGTAATGGTGGCCGGTGCCGAAGTCCTCCAGCTGCACCAGCAGACCAAGGCGCCCCGCCTCTTCCATCCCGTCGTTGCTCAGTTCCAGCCCGTTGATTTCCCAGTGTTCGAGATTGAACAGGTGCAGCGCGGCGCGGTTGAACTGGCCGTCGCCTGCGGTGCACAGCGTATGGTAGGGACTCACGCCCTCGGGCTGCTTGCTGGCTTCGGTCAGCGCCTGCTGCGGATCGCGCCGCGACGAAACGCAGCCAGCCGCGATCGCGGGACGCGGCAGCGCGGCGTCGCCATAGCTATCCACGACGACGGGTGCGCCGGGTGCGCCCGAACTGCCCGCCATGGGCCGGAAACTGCCCTGGCAGGTGGCGCCGCGCTTGAACAGGATGCGCGTGCCGGGCTGGAAGCGGATGGCGTTCAGCTGCGCCAGGCTGTTCAGCGGCTGCTGCAGGCTGCCTGCGCCCGCAGCGGCAGCCGAACAATCGATGTGCACCACGGGCGGCGTCTCCGCGGCCTGCGCCTGCGCGCCCCACGCCGCCAGCATCATTGCAAGTGTCGCAAACTTCATTTGTGATCCCCTTATGGAGCCCCGCCGGATGGCGGGGCAATATTATCGTTATTTGCCGCTTTCCACGCTGACGGCAAGCGGTTCCGCCACGCGCTGCGCGGCTTCCTTCACGTAGCGTTCCCACGCTTCCGGCGTGGGGAAGTCGGCGTTCTTGCTCCAGCCGGCGCCCAGGTAGTAGACGAAGGGTTTGCCCGGCTGCGCCTTGCCCACGGCCAGATACTGTCCGTCGTGCGGGGTATGGCGGCCGTCCAGCAGCACCGCGCAGGCCGCGTTGCCGTCCGCGCCGTGCGCCGGTTCCCAGTAGCTCATCCAGCCGCTGCCCTGGCTGTAGCGGCCTTCCCCTTCGCGCTGCGCGATGCCCACGCCGATTTCCAGCGGTCCTTTGGCGTTGAAGCGGCTTTCCACGCGGCTGAAATTCGTGCCCGCGTCGATGGAGACGCGGCGCAGCTCGGACACCTGGCGTCCGCCCGCGTCCCACTGCTCATAAGTCAGTTCGAAGACGGCGCGCAGCGGACCGTCCGCCAGCACCTTCCACTTGCTGAAGTTGGACGACGCGGGATACAGCCGGCCGCCGTCGAACACGGCCAGTCCGCCGCAGCCAAGCGCCTTGCCCACTTTGTAGAAGTCCATGCCCTCGCCCTTGTCCGTGTGGTAGTCGCCGCTGGCGTACCATTTGTCCAGCACCAGCGCGCGGGTGCGCTTGGACCACACGTCCACGCCGGCGCTGACCAGCATCTCCTTCGGGTCGCGCATGATGGCCGGGCCATAGACGCGGTGCGCCGTGCGGTCGTTCTCCCACGCGAAATCGTCCAGCCGCTCCGGCACGAAGCGGGCGTGGGCCTTGGCGTCCACCGGCGGCACGGCGGGCAACGCGGCGCGCGGCAGCACGTGATAGCGGCGCGTTTCGCCCGGCGCCAGCGTGGCCTGGAACAGCACGTTCTTCTCCAGGCGCTGGCTGGGCACGATGCGCGACGTGGCCGCGTCCAGCACCGCAATCTCACCCGTTTCACCCGTCTCACCCGCCGCCAGCGGCGCCTCCACCGACTCATCCGCCCGGTGCAGGCCGCCGCCGTTGCGCACGACGACCACCTTGGACGGCGCGCTGTCCAGCAGCCGCATGCGGTAGATCTCGCTGCCCGCCATCAGGAAGGCGCCCACGCCGTAGACGTCGGTGGAGTTGGGGTCGTAGGATTTCGGGTCCGCGCCTATGGGCTGCACGTGGGTCAGCTTGCCGTCCGCGTTGACGTTGGCCACCAGCGCGTCCCACGCCTTGATCGCTGCGGGGCCGAAGCGCGCGCGGTCCAGCAAGCCCTGGTTCACGCCGTAGGCCAGCGCGTAGGTGTACAAGCCGGTGCCGCTGCTTTCCTGCAAAGGGTAGCTGGCCGGGTCGAGCAGGCTGGCGCGCCAGGTGCCGTCGCTCTGCTGCAGCGTGAGCAGCTTGGCGGCCATCTCGCTGAACTGCTGCACGAAGCGCGGACGGGACGGATGGTTGGCGGGCAGGTATTGCAGCATGCGCACCAGGCCGCCCATCACCCAGCCGTTTCCGCGCCCCCAGAACACCTTGCGGCCATTGGCTTCGCGCTTGCTGAAGTAGCGGCTGTCGCGGTAGTACAGGTGCTCCTCCTTATCGTACAGATAGTCCGACGTGAGCCACCAGTTCTTCACCGCGAAGTCGAGGTAGCGCTGGTCGCCCGTGGCCGCGTACAGGCGCGCCCACGCGGGAGGCCCCATGAACAGCGCGTCGCACCACGCCCAGCGGTGCAGCACGCCCGGCGTTTCCCAATACAGGCTGCCGTCGCGCGGGTTGTCGAGCATGTAGTCGAACTGGGCGCGCATGGGCGCGATCATCCTGGGCTCGCGCGTCTGCAAATACAGCTCGGCGTAGGTTTGGCCAAGCACGTAGTCGTCCGCGTGGTACATGCTCGGTCCCAGCTTCCAGCGGTTGCGCTCGCCCATAGCCAGCATGGCGTCCCGGTAGCGGCGCTCGCCGGAAATGCCCGCCAGCGCCATCATGCCCGCGTCGCCCACCGCCTGCGTCCAGTCGTCCTCGGGATAGGTGCTGGGATGGGCCAGTTGCCAGTCCGCCGCCCGCTGCATCACGTTCAGCACGGCGGCCGGGCTGGCCGCCGTGGCTGGATCGGCTGCGCCGCGCACGGCCGCTGCCGCTTCGGCGCGCGGCGCGGCCAGGGGCGCCGCCGCCAGCAAGGCCAGGCACAGGGCGGCGTACAGCGTGCGCTGCCGGGGAACGGGGGATGCGGTTTGCGTCATGAATGCTCCTTGTTTTGTATGGACGGGAAATGCGGTGTGTTAACGTTACCTAAGCCTTTCGGCAAATGCAATTCAATTCGTAGCCAGGTGTGACGGGAATCTGTCGTTTTTCGCGCAAGCATATGAAAATTTCTTGTGACGGGCGAAAATGACTGATATCGTTATCACATCAACGCAGCGCTCACCGCTGTGTTTTTTAGGACGACGACTGATAACGTTCTCACAAATAAGGGAAGCCAGGCGCCCCGCAACTGGCAAGCACATGTTAAATTTCGACCGAGGAGAGTACATGAACACGAATAAACAGCATCCAGCCGCCGCCACAGCAAAATACGCGGTGCGGCCTGTCGTAGCTGCCGTTGCCCTGGCCATGGCCAGCCTGGCCCAAGCCCAGCAAGCAGCCCCCGCAAACAAGGACGAAGTCAAACTGGAAACCGTGGTTGTCACCGCCAACAAGCGCGCCCAGAACCTGCAGGACGTGCCGATGGCGATCACCGTCCTGAACGACGCCGTCCTGCAGCGCAACAACGTCAAGGACTTCGACGACCTGCCCGCCCTGTCGCCTGCGCTCAGCATTTCCTACAGCACCCAGCCGGGCAACTTCAGCATCAATATGCGCGGCATCGGCACCTACTCCCTCGGCATCGGCGTGGAGTCGGACGTGTCCATCATCATCGACGACGTGCCCTACGCCATGCAGGCCAACGCCTTCAAGGACCTGGCGGACGTGAACCGCATCGAAGTGCTGAAAGGCCCGCAAAGCACGCTGTTCGGCAAGAGCTCGATCGCCGGCGCGGTCAATATCAGCACCAAGCCCATCGACAGCATCTGGAAAACCAAGGCTTCCACGCTGCTGACCAGCGACGGCGAATGGCGCGCCAGCACCTCGGTTTCCGGCGCCCTGAGCGACACCGTGCGCATGCGCCTGGCGGCGGGCAAGACCAGCTTCGGCGGCGTAGTGAAAAACCTCTACGACGGCGGCAAGCTGAACGGCTCGCGCGACACCAACCTCTCCGGCAAGCTGGAATGGACCCCGGACGACAACTGGACCGTGGTGTTCTCGCCGCGCGCCAGCAAATTCACCAAAGCCTGCTGCGTGCAACCGTTCAACTCCATGTCGAACTTCGCCGGCGCGGTGTACAACCTGAACAACGGCACCACCTACGCGGCCGGCAACTATATGCCCGCCTCGCAGGTACTCAAAGGCATCGTGCCCGGTCCGGACAATGTCTCGGTGCGCAACGACTATCCGGCCGGCGGCAAGGCGCGCGACGTGGGCGCTGGCCTGAAGGTAAGCTATGCCTTCGGCGACGACAGCGTGCTGGCCAAGCACACGCTGACCTCCATCACGTCCTGGTCGCACTACAAGATGAACGACTACCAGGATGGCGACGCCACCGACAGCGACGTGCTGGGCAAGGCGCTGATCAGCAATAAACTGATCGGCGTGAGCGGCGGCTTGTACCAGTACGGCCTGTTCGACGTGAAAGCCAAGACGCAGGAACTGCGCCTGACTTCGCCGGACAAAGGCGGCGTGCGCTACGTGGCCGGCCTGTGGTACGGCAAGAACGAACTGGCGCGCGAACTGACCCGCGCACCGGTCACCACCTATGTCACCGACTACGGCGCCACCGCCTACAACACCAACTACGCCATCTTCGGCCAGGGCAGCTTCGACCTGACGCCGCAGACCAGCGTGGTGGCGGGCCTGCGCTACAACAAGGAAGACACCGGCTACTCCTTCAGCCGCTACAACCCGCCGCCGGCCACCAGCCGCGTGCTGACCGAGTACTTCCAGAGCGACGACACCGAGAAAAAGGCCACCGGCAAGATCGGCCTGGAACACCGCCTCGACCCGGCCACCATGGCTTACGCCACCTACTCCACCGGCCACAAGGGCAAGGCCTATGACCTGACCAGCTCCTTCAACGCCGCCATCGCCAAGACCCAGCCTGTGCCGGGCGAAAACGCCAAGAGCATCGAAGCCGGCGTGAAAATGAGCCTGCTGAACAACCGCATGTCCCTGGACTTGGCGGTGTTCCGCACCAACTTCACGGGCTTCCAGCAATCGGCCGGCTTCACCGACCCGGACGGCATTTTCCGCACCACGCTGCACAGCATCGGCGGCCTGCGCACCAGCGGCTTCGAGTCCGACATGAACTGGCGCGTATCGCGCGAGCTGCTGCTCAACGGCTCCTTCGGCTACACCAAGGCCATCGTCACCGACTTTGAAAACGGCCCTTGCTACAGCGTGCTCAATGCCGCCGGCACCGGCACCACGCCGGGCGGCAACTGCGCAGCCAGCGCGAAGTACAACAACACCAACGTGGCCAACCTGGCGGGCAAAACCCTGCCCAACGCACCGAAGTTCAAGGTGAACCTGGGCGGCCAGTACGACATCCTGACCGACCGCAGCTACAACGGCTTCGTCACCACGGCCTTCCGCTGGCAGAGCAAGACCCAGTTCAACCTGAACCAGGACCCGATGACCGAACAAGGCGGCTACGGCATCGTCAACCTGGGCGCCGGCATCAAGGACAAGAAGGACGGCTTCAAGCTGAGCTTCATGGTCAACAACCTGTTCAACAAGTCCTACGCCACCGGCCTGGCCAACACCTGGGTGAACGGCACCTGGAGCGCCAAGGCGCCGAATCCGGTCGCGGCGGTGAATACCACCAGCTGGACCCCAGCCCGCGACTATCAGCGCTACTTCTCGGTCCGCGCCGACATGCAGTTCTGACGCGGTTATGATGCAGTAGCGATGTAAAAGTTTCACTCTCCGGGAGAGTTTCTCCCGCTGGGCGTACCGGTTCTCCGTGTACGCCCTTTTTTGATAAGGAGACCGCCGTGCCGCAACACCGCCGCCGCTTCCTGGGCCAGGCTCTGGCCGCAGGCTTGATGGGAACCATGCCGCCGCTGCTGCGCCAGGCGCTGGCGGTGCCTGCGCACCGCGACAGCGGCACGCTGCAGGACGTGCAGCATGTGGTGATCCTGATGCAGGAGAACCGCTCTTTCGACCACTACTTCGGCACCCTGCCCGGCGTGCGCGGCTTCGGCGACCGCTTCACCATACCGCTGCCAGGCGGGCGTACCGTCTGGCAGCAGCACAATGGCCGCCGCACCGTCATGCCCTACCACCTGGACCAGGAGGCCGGCAACGCCCAGTGCGCGCTGGACCTGCCGCACACCTGGCCGGACGCGCAAAGCGCCTGGAACGAGGGCCGCATGGGCTACTGGCCCCGCTCCAAGACCGACGCATCGATGGCCTACTACACGCGCAAGGAACTGCCCTTCCAGTTCGCGCTGGCCGAAGCCTTCACCTTGTGCGACGCCTACCACTGCTCGCTGCAGGGCGGCACCAATCCCAACCGCCTGTATATGCTGACCGGCACCAACGACCCCACCGGCGCCTGCGGCGGCCCCGCCATCGACAACCGCATGGAAGGCCTGGGACCGCCCGAGCAGGGCTTCACCTGGACCACCTACGCTGAGCGCCTGGAACAGGCCGGCGTAAGCTGGAAGGTCTACCAGGACATGGACGACAACTACGACTGCAATCTGCTGACAGTATTCCGCAGCTTCCGCGAAGCGCACCAGAACCGTCCCAACGCGCTGGCCGAAAAAGGCCTCACCACCAACCTGCGCAACGCGACCTTGCAGGGCCTGAAGGACGACGTGCTGGCGGGGCGACTGCCGCAGGTGAGCTGGATCGTCCCGCCGCGCCTGTACTGCGAGCATCCGGGGCCGTCCACGCCGGTTCAGGGCGGCGCCTACACGCAGATGGTGCTGGAAGCGCTGCTGGCCGATCCGGCCGTGTGGAGCAAGACCGTGTTCCTGCAAATGTACGACGAGAACGACGCCTTCTTCGACCACGTCCCGCCGCCCGCCGCGCCCTCGCTCCAGCGCGACGGCAGCCGCGCCGGCAAATCCACCGTGGACTACACGGCCGAATGCCACGCGGTCAACTGGCTTTACGGCCTGGGACCGCGCGTACCCATGCTGGTGATTTCCCCCTGGAGCAAGGGCGGCTGGGTCAATTCGCAGGTGTTCGACCACACGTCCATCCTGCGCTTCCTCGAGACGCGTTTCGGCGTGGCCGAACCCAACATCAGCCCGTGGCGGCGCGCCGTGTGCGGCGACCTGACCAGCTGCTTCGACTTCCGCGCGCCGGACGCCGCGCCGCCGGCGCTGGCGCCGCGCAGCCAGGCCTGGGCCGACGCCTGGCGCCGCGAACAGCGCGCGCGCGGCGGCATCGAAGTGCCGCCTGAATCCAGCCAGGGCGTGCCGCGCCAGCCTGCGGGAGAGCGCCCTTCGCGCGCCCTGCCTTACAGCCTGGAGCTCCAGGCCGGCATCGCCGAGGGCGCGCAGCGCGCCGTGGCGCTACAATTCATCAACAGCGGCGCGGCGGGCGCGGTCTTCCACGTGTACGACAAGCTGCACCTGGACCGCATTCCGCGCCGCTACACGGTGGAAGCGGGCAAATCGCTGCAGGACCTGTGGACGCCCGCGCCGGCCGACCAGGGCAAGTACGACTTATGGGTGCTGGGGCCGAACGGTTTCCACCGCCAGCTGCAGGGCGCCGTCGACGCGGACGCGCTGGACATGGCGCTGGAAGCCTACGGCAACGGCCTGCGGCTAAGCCTGCGCAACGGCGGCACGGCCGCGTGCGAGGTGGCGCTGCGCAAGCTCGCCTATGGCGCCGCGCCGGTGCAGCTGCGCACGCTCGAACCGGGCGAAAGCGCGCGCATCCTGCTGCCGCTGGAAGCGCAGCGCTACTGGTACGACTACAGCGTGCAAAGCGGCGGCTGGACGCGGCGCTTCGCGGGCCGGCTCGAGACCGGACGCCATGGCGTCAGCGATCCTGGGATGGGGACGTAAAACCGGCGCGCCGGAACAGCCGCAGCACGCCGTACCACAGGCCCGCCCCGGCCAGCGCCACCAGGCCGGCGGCCAGGAACATCAGGCGAAAATCGCTGCCGCTCCAGTCCAGCGCTGCGCCCATCGCCAGCGTGAACACCATCGCCAGCAGCGCCGTCACGGAGGCGGAAAACGCCGCCAGTTCGGAAAAGCGCGCGCGCGGCAGCAGCGACGGCAGCAGCGCGGCGGTGCCGGTGAGGAAGGCGCCCGCCAGCACGCCGTGCACCACGAACCAGATCAGGAAGGACGTGCGCCCCACCACCAGGAACCAGGCGCCCAGCATGCACAGCGCATACAGCGTCAGCGCCGCGAAGCCCACCCGCAAAGGATGGACGCGGTCAGCCAGCCAGCCCAGCGGCAGCGCGAACACGATGGAGATGCAATACGTGAGCGCCACCGCGTGGCCGAAACTGCTGCGGTCCACGCCGAACTGGCTGATGGCGTTGTAGCTGTTGATATTCACCGGCAGCAAACTGGTGGTGGCCATGCCCAGCGCCGCGAACAGCAGCACATAGAACCAGGGCGCTTCGCCGCCGGGCGCGCGCAAGCGGCCCAGCCCCGGCGGCGCCGCCAGCGCGCTGGGCGGCGGGCATTCCGGCTCGCGCACGCAGGCGCACAGGAGGGCGAAGCCGCCCAGGTAAACGGCGGCAATGGCCAGCATGACCTGGCGCGCCACCGATGGCAGGTCGTTGCCAAACACCACATAGAAAAAGGCCGCGCCCACCGCCAGGCTGACAATGCGGAACAGGCCGAAGAAGCGCCCCAGCATGGGCTTGGGCACGGTGTCGTTGACGAGGGCGATGAACAGCGCGTTGCTGGTGATGCTGAGCAGCTCGAACAGCGCCCAGAACGCGCCCATGCAGGCGATCACCGTCTCGCGGCGGAATGCGGGATCGATGCCGAACCAGGCCACGACGGCGTCCGCCAGCGTTTCGCTATAGGCCAGCCCCACCAGGGCGCCGGACAGCAGCGGCGCGCCGCACAGCAGAAAGGGGATGCGCCGCCCCAGGCGGGTGCGGGTACGGTCGCTCCAGGCGCCAACCAGGGGACCGAACAGCAGCGACAGCATGGCGGGCAAGGCGCCGAACAGCACGTTGAGCAGCACCGGGTTCTGGCTGAACTCGCGCAGCTGGGCTTTCACTACTTCCTGCACCGCGCGCTCCTTGAGCGACCACGCCAGGTCGCCCATCAGGAGGAAAAAATACAGGGGCAGCAGCGACAGCAAGCCGGCGGCAAGCAGCGGCGGCGCTTGCCGCAAAAGGACTTTCTGGCCCACCCTACCTCCCCGCTTCCGGCGCTCGCGCATTTATCACATCCGCCGGACCTTCGGTACCGTGGCACGCTAATGACTTGTAGCATGCTAGCCGATTTGGACACTCAGCGGTAGCAGCCGGGCGTGAAACTTACCGCATTTTACACATCAAGACACGGCACTGTATCTGTCCACAGCCTCAGGCGCTGGCATGCCTGGGCTGCGCCGCTGCGCTGCCGCCCCAATAGCTGCGCCAGCCGGCGTTGACACGCGCCAGCGCTTCCAGATAGTAGTAGTCGCCCCACAGATTGGCTTCGTCCACGCCGCGCCCTTCGGGGTAGCTGTACACGCCGTGCAGCAGCAGGCCACGGCCCGGGCCCGGCGGCGCGGCGCAGCCGGCGGCCAGGCCTTGCAGCATGTGCAGCGCCGTTTCGCGGTAGTGCCGGCTGCGCGCCCCCGGCGGCAGCTGTTCCGCCAGCTCCAGCAGGCCGCACACGGCAATGGCGGAAGCGGAACTGTCGCGCTGCTCGCCGCCGCGCCAGTCCAGCGCCAGATCCCACTGGCACACGCCGTCGTCCGGCAGGTGCGCCAGCAGGTGGTCGGCCATGCGGCAGGCGGCGTCCAGCGCGCCCTGTTCGGGCGCGTGGCGGTGGTTCAGCGCCAGCCCGTAGACGCCCCAGGCCTGGCCGCGCGCCCAGCAGGAATCGCTGCCGTGGCCTTGCACGGTGCTGATGCGCAGCGCTTCGCCGGTGTCCAGATCGATATGGCAGCTGTGGGCGCTGGAGCCGTCCGGGCGCAGCAGCAGCGCCAGCGTGCGCGCCAGGTGGGAGCGCGCCGCGTCGCCGTAGCGCGCGTCGCCGCTCTCGGCGCTGGCCCAGTGCAGCAGCGGCAGATTCATCAGCGTGTCGATGATGATGCGGCCCTGGTCGCGCTGGTCGCTGCGGTCGCCTATCCGGCCCCAGGCCTGGATCACGCCGGCCGCCGGCAGGAAGCGCTCGGCAAGCACCTGCGCCGCGCCCAGCGCCAGCGCGCGGTGGCGCCCTTCGCCGGTGATGCCGAAGGCTGCCACCGACGGCCCGTACAGGAAGCCCAGGTCGTGGTGGTCCAGGTCGGTGTGCAGCGCCACGCGGGAAGCAAAGCTCGCGTGCTGGCCTTGCGCCCACTGCCTGAACACGCTGCGCCCGCTCAGTTCATGCGCCAGCCAGCCCATGCCGGTCCAGAAGCCGGTGGTCCAGCCCACGTTGGCGCCTTCCGGGAAGCCGGGCGCCCGGCGCAGGCGGTACACGCCGTCCGTGGCCGTGTCGTCGGGAAAGCCGGCGCCGTAGCCCACGGCGTGGCGCTCCAGCTGCGCCAGCGCCGCGGCCTGCGCATCCTGGAACAGGCTGGCCTGCGCCGCGCTGACTGCTGTGTTGGTCACATTGCCACCATGTTGAGATATCGTTATCATATTAATTCACAAAAAAGCGGCCATCCATACCGGCCGCTGCCCGTCCTCAGGCCTGCTTGCGCGTTCTCGCCTTGCTCTTGCGCGCGGGCGCTTCCGGACCCGGTCCGGTCGACTCGCGGATGATGAATTCGCTGGGGAATTCAATGCGCTGGCGCCGGCCCGGCTGGGACTGGATACGGCGCATCAATTCCTGCACGGCAGCCTGCGCCATCGGCGCCACCGGATGCCGCAAGGTTGTCAGCCCCGGCTGCACCACGGCCGAACCGGCCATGTCGTCGAAGCCGATCACCGACACGTCCTGCGGAATGCGCAGCTCTTTTTCGCGCAGCGCGGCCATGCAGCCCAGCGCCATCGCGTCGTTGGCGGCGAAGATCGCGGTCGGCGGTTCGGCCAGCGCCATCAGCGCGCGCGCCGCTTCCGCGCCGGACTGCTCGTTGAAGTCGCCCTGTGCGACCAGCTGCGGGTCGCCGTCTATGCCGGCTTCCTGCAGCGCCGCGCGGTAGCCGCGCTCGCGCTCGTCGCTCTGGCCGGTGTAGGCGGTGCCGCGCACGAAGGCGATGCGGCGGTGCCCCAGTTCGATCAGGTGCGCCACCGCGTCGCGCGCGCCGTTCACATTGTCGCCGCGCACCACCGGCAAGGTGGTTTCCTGCTTGCAGTAGTTAATCATGACGATGGGGCTGGTGCTCGCCTCCAGCGTGCGCAGGTAATCGTCGCTCATGCGCGGCAGCACGTAGATCAGGCCGTCCCACAAGCCGTGCAGCAGCTGGCTGAGGCGCTTGCCCTTGCCGTCGCCCAGGTCGCCCAGCGAGTTGTAGATGAACATGTCCATCTCGTACTTGCGCACTTCCTCGCTGATGGCGGTGACGAAGCCGTTCACCACCGTGGACGCCAGATCGTTGACGACCACCCCGATCACATTGGTGCGGCCGCCCTTCATCATGCGCGCCAGCGCGTTCGGCGCGTAGCCCAGCTCCTGCGCGGCGGCTTGCACCTTGGCCCGGGTTTCATCCGATGCATAGCCCTCGCCGCTCAGCGCGCGCGAGGCCGTCATCACTGACACACCCGCTTTTTTGGCCACATCGACCAGGGTCACCGTCGATTTCTTCATTGCTGTCCTTTGGCTACTGATAACGATATCGGGCTTTTGGCCTCCACATCGGTTATTTTACCGGATTTGCAGTAAATACCACAGCACGGCCCGCAGGACACGCAGTTGCCGCCCAGCCGGCGCCCTACTTCTGCGCGCCGCGCGCCTGCATGCGGTGCAGCTCGCTGCCCGCCATCAGGAAGGCGCCCACACCGTACACATCGGTGGAGCCGGCGTCGAAGGCCTTGGGGTCTTCGCCGATAGGCTGCACGTGCGTCAGCTTGCCGGCCGCGTCCACGTTGGCCACCAGCGCGTCCCAGGCCTTGGCCACCGCCGGCGCGAAGCGCGCGCGGTCCAGTATGCCCTCGTTGACGCCGTAGGCCAGCGCGTAGGTATACAAACCGGTGCCGCTGGTTTCCTGCAGCGGGTAGCTGGCCGGATCCAGCAGGCTGGCGCGCCACATGCCGTCGCGCTGCTGCAGCGTCAGCAGCTTTTCGGACATCTCGGTGAACTGCTGCACAAAGCGGGCGCGCGACGGATGGCCGGCCGGCACGTATTGCAGCATGCGCACCAGGCCGCCCATCACCCAGCCATTGCCCCGGCCCCAGAACATCTTGCGGCCATTGGCTTCGCGCTGCTTGAAGAAGCGGCTGTCGCGGTAGTACAGGTGCTCTTCCTTGTCATACAGATAGTCCGAGGTGCGCCACCAGTTCGCCACCGCGAAGTCCAGGTAGCGGTGATCGCCGGTGGCGGCGGCCAGGCGCGCCCAGGCAGGCGGCCCCATGAACAGCGAATCGCACCAGGCCCAGCGGTGCAGCACGCCGGGCGTGATCCAGTTCAGGCTGCCTTCGCGCGGGTGGGCCAGCATGTAGTCGAACTGGGCGCGCATCGGGGCGATCATCTTCGGGTCGCGCAGTGTCAGATACAGCTCGGCGTAGGTCTGGCCGACGGCGTAGTCGTCCGCGTGGTACATGCTCGGGCCGAGCTTCCATTCGTTGCGCTGGCCCATGGAGACCATGGCGTCGCGGTAGCGGGTGTCGGCGGCGATGCCGGCCAGCGCCATCATGCCCGCGTCGCCGACCGCCTGGGTCCAGTCGTCCTCGGGATAGGTGCTGGGGTGGGCCAGCTGCCAGTCCGCCACGCGCTGCATGACCGCCAGCGTGGCGGCAGGCGTGACGGCGCGCTGCGCAGCCGGGGACGAGACAGGCGCATCGGCGGCCAGCGCCGCCGCCGGCGCGCCGGCCAGCAGCGCCAGGCCCAGGGCCGCGCCCAGCAGGCGGGCTGCGGACCGGGAAGGCAGGGTAGGTTTCATAGGGCGTCCTTTGTTGAGAGTTGGGAAGTTTGGGTATCTATGTTCCGCATCGCGGCAATGGTGCGTTAACGATACCACACCCATTTCCGGCAAAGCCAGCGTTTTTCTCTTCCTTTCTTCGTTTGCGCATTCGGACAACAAATCCGAAAGCGAAACTGGAAAAAACGATGGGTTAACGTTACCATCAATTCAATCAGTTCCACAATCGAACAGGAGAAATACATGACACAAGACTACGGCCTGGCCAGCGCACAATGGGAAACGCTGGGCGGACAGCACACGGCGCGCGAGATTGCGCAGCAGCCTGCGGTGTGGCGCCAGCTGGCCGCCGCACTCGCCAATGAAACGCAAAGCGAAGCCGCCGGCGCCTCCATCTCCACCGCAAACCGCGCCCGCCTGCACGCGCTGCTGGCCGATCCGGCGGCCCAGGCCATCCTGACCGGCGCCGGCACCTCTTCCTTTATCGGTGAACTGGCGGCGGACGGCCTCAACGGCGCCTGGCCGGCGCAGGTGCGTGCCGTCGCCACCACCAGCCTGCTGAGCCACCCCGCCCTGTATCTGGCGGCAGACAAGCCCCTGCTGCTGGTATCGTTCGCACGCAGCGGCAACAGCCCGGAAAGCCAGGCCGTGGTGGACCTGGTGCGCGCCAAGGCGCCGGGGGCGCTGTTCCTGCACATCACCTGCAACGCCGAAGGCGCGCTGGCGCGCGACGGTGACGGCCGCAGCGACACCATCACCCTGCTGCTGCCGCCGGCCACCTGCGACCGCAGCTTTGCCATGACCAGCAGCTTCACCACCATGCTGCTGGCCGCGCTGTCGCTGCTGGAACCGGCGCCGCTGGCGCAGGCGGCACAGCGCATCGAGTCCCTGGCGGTGCTGGCGGACCGCTGGCTCGACACGCTCGCACCCGAGTGGAGCCGGCTTGGCAGCCTGCCGCTGTCGCGCATCGTCTACCTGGGCGGCGCCGCGCTCGAAGGCCTGGCGCAGGAAGCGGCGCTCAAGGTGCTGGAGCTGACCGCAGGCCAGGTGCTGGCCATGCCCAACACGCCGCTGGGCTTCCGCCACGGCCCGAAATCCATGCTGAACCGGGACACGCTGGTGGTGCTGTTCCACAGCCAGGACGCCCACGCCCGCCTGTACGAGCACGACCTGCTGGCCGAGCTGCGGCGCGACCAGGTGGCGGGCCACGTGGCCGCCCTCGACGGCTCCGCGCTGGGCGCACCGGCCGGCCTGTCCGACGCCTGGCTGGCCGCCGCCTACGTGCTGCTGGCGCAAACGCTGGCGCTGCACCAGTCGGTGCGCCTCGGCCTCACCCCGGACAACCCTTTCCCCGACGGCACCGTGAACCGCGTGGTGCAAGGCGTGACGGTTTATGCCCATGACGCCATCTGACCACCCGGCTGCCGGCTACAGCTACGGCATCGACATCGGCGGCACCAAGATGGAACTGGTGGCGTGCGACGCGGAGCTGAACGTGCGCCTGCGCCGCCGCGTGCCCACGCCCGGCGGCGACTACGACACTTTCGTGGACGCGCTGGCCGCCCTGGTGCGCGGCGCCGACGAGGAGCTGGGCATGCGCGCGCCGGTGGGCCTGGGCGTGCCCGGCATCGTCGACGCGGCCAGCGGCAAGCACCTCAGCGCCAACGTGCCCTGCCTGACCGGACGGCAGCTGCTGCCTGTGCTGCAAGCCATGCTGGACCGCCCCATCGCCATGGGCAACGATTGCCAGTGCTTCGCGCTGTCGGAAGCGCATGGCGGCGCGGCGCAAGGCTACGCCAGCATGTTCGGCGTCATCATCGGCACCGGCGCAGGCGCGGGCTATGTGCTGGACGGCCAGCTGGTGCGCGGCCGCAACGGCATCGCCGGCGAATGGGGCCACTGGCCCATAGGCCCGGACCTGCTGCAGCGCTACGGCCTGCCGGTCTGGAACTGCGCCTGCGGCAGCAAGGCCTGCCTTGAATGCTACGTGTCCGGCACCGGCATGCGCCGCCTGCACCGGCACGCCATTGGCGGTGACGGCGAGGGTGCGGACGCGGAAACGCTGCTCGCGCAGCGCAGCGCAGGCAACCCCGTGGCGCAGCGCGTGGTGGCGCAGCACCTGGATCTGCTGGGCGCGGCCATCGCCCGCATCGTGCTGGCGTATGACCCGCACGCCATCGTGCTGGGCGGCGGCCTGTCGCGCATGCCGCACCTGTATGCCGAACTGGGGCAAGCGGCCAGCGCCCACCTGCTGCCCGGCCTTGCCGTGCCACCCATCCTGCCGCCCGTGTTTGGCGACGCCGGCGGCGCGCGCGGCGCGGCCCTGCTGGCGCGCCAGCCCAACCTCATAGCAAAGGAAAACTGATGTCCCAACTCCAAAACCTGATCCACGAACACCGCGCAGGCGCCGCCACCGGCATCGCCAGCGTCTGCTGCAGCAATGCCGAAGTGCTGCAGGCCGCCATCGCCGTCGCACTGGAACACGGCGGCCCGCTGCTGGTGGAATCGACCTCCAACCAGGTCGACCAGTTCGGCGGCTACACCGGCATGCGCCCGGCGGACTTTGTCGCCTACGTGCGCGAACTGGCCGGCGCCATGGCCTTCCCGCTGGACCGCCTGATCCTGGGCGGCGACCACCTCGGCCCCAACACCTGGCAGCACCTGCCGCCGGACCAAGCCATGTCGCACGCGCGCGCGCTGATCGCGGCCTACGTCGAAGCCGGGTTTGAAAAAATCCACCTCGATTGCAGCATGGCCTGCGCGGGCGACCCCTTCCCGCTGCCGGACGAGCTGGTGGCGGCGCGTTCCGCCGAACTGGCCGAAGTAGCCGAACGCGCAGCGGCCGGCGCCGGCCTGCCGCCACCGGTCTATGTCGTCGGCACCGAAGTGCCAGTGCCGGGCGGCGAGGCATCGCTCGAAGGCGGCATCCAGGTTACGCGCCCGCAAGCGGCGGCGGCCACGCTGGAGGCGCACCGCCTTGCATTCGCGCAGCGCGGCCTGGAAGCGGCGTGGCAGCGCGTGATTGCGCTGGTGGTGCAGCCCGGCGTGGACTTCGACCACAGCACCGTGCGCCATTATGCCCCTGCCGAGGCGGTGGAACTATCCGCCTTCATCCAGGACCACCCCGGCCTGGTGTACGAAGCCCACTCCACCGACTACCAGTCCGAGGACGCGCTGCACGCGCTGGTGCGTGACCATTTCGCCATCCTCAAGGTGGGGCCGGCCGCCACCCATGCGCTGCGCGAGGCGTGGTTCGCGCTGGCCACCATCGAGGACGAACTGCTGCCCATCGAGCAGCGTTCCCACTTCAAGGCCGTGCTGGAGCGCTGCATGCTGGAGCAGCCCGGCCACTGGAACAAGCACTATCCGGGCACGCCCAGCCAGCAAGCCACGCTGCGCCGCTACGCGCTGTCCGACCGCAGCCGCTACTACTGGCCTGCGGAGCCGGTGCAGCAGGCGCTGGCCACGCTGAAGGCCAATCTGGATGCGCGCCCGCTGCCGCTGCCCCTGCTCAGCCAATACCTGCCGGAACAGGCCGAACTGGTGAACGCCGGCCGCCTGGCCGCGCGCGCGGCGGACCTGGCGCGCCACAAGGTGGAACTGGTGCTGGCGCGCTATGCACGCGCTGCCCAACGCAACGCGGCGCAAGCGCCATGCTGAACTTCGCCCCCGCAAGCGGCGCCGCGCCGCAATACCACGGCAACACCACGGCGGGCTGCGAGGAAAGGCGCCAGCAGATCCTGCGCGCCTTGCGCGAGCAAGACAGCGTGCGCGTGCAGCGCCTGGCCCAGCGCCTGGGCGTTACGCCGGTGACGATACGGCTGGACCTGCGCGCGCTGGCGGACGCCGGCCTGGTGCTGCGCCAGCACGGCGGCGCGCGCCTGGCGCATTCCGCCCCGCCCGAGGCGCCGCTGGCCGAAAAGCGCCTGCAGCACCGCGACCGCAAGCAGCGCATCGCCGCGCGCGCGGCGGCGCTGGTTGCGCCCGGCGACAAGCTCATACTGGACGCGGGCAGCAGCACCTTGCAGCTGGCGCGCCTGCTGCCCTCGCGCGGCACGCTGACGGTGTTCACCAACAGCCTGCCCATCGCTTCCGAACTGGCGCACTCCAGCGACATCGACCTGATCGTCTCCGGCGGCGTGCTGCGCCACGCCTCCCAGTCGCTGCAAGGCAAGCAGGCCGAGGCCAGCCTGGACGGCTATGTATTCGACAAGCTGTTCCTGGGCGCGGACGGCATCGACACCGCCTTCGGCCTGTCCACCCATGACGCGGCCGACGCCAGCCTGAACGCCCGCATGACGGCCTGCGCGCGCCAGGTGATCGTGCTGGCCGACGCGTCCAAATTCGGGCGCATCTGCCTGAACCGCATTTGCACGCTCAAGCAAGTGGACACCATCGTCACCGACGCCAGCCTGGCGCCCGCCCTGCGCGAGCAGCTGGCCGCGCAAGGCATCACCGTCATCGTCGCGGAGGACGAGCATGGCAGCTGATATGCTGGAAGGCCGCATCCTCACCCCCGGCGGCTGGATACACGGCCGCCTGCACCACGGCCGCGACATCGTCGCCATCGAAGCCGACCACACCGCGCGCGGCGACCGCTGGATACTGCCCGGCTTCATCGACCTGCACGTGCACGGCGCGGGCGGCGTGGACATCATGCAGGGCGGCGACGCCGCGCAGACCGTGGCCCGGCTGCACGCGCGCCACGGCACCACCACGCTGCTGGCCACCACCATGACCGCCCCGCCCGAAGCGATAGCGCACGCGCTGCGCGGCGCCGGCGCGGCCATGGCCAGCCCCGCCCCGGATACGGCCCACATCGCCGGCGTGCACCTTGAAGGACCCTTCCTCAACATCGGCCGCCTGGGCGCGCAGCCGCCGCTGGTCACGCAGGGCACGCTGGAGCAAGTGCAGGCCTGGCATGCGCTGGCGCCCATCCGCGTGCTGACGCTGGCGCCGGAAGTGCAAGGCCACCTGCAGCTCATCCCCGAGCTGTGCGCCATGGGCATCCGCGTGCAGGCCGGCCACAGCGCAGGCACGTATGAAGACGGCGTGGCGGCGCTCGAAGCGGGCCTGGCCGGATTCACCCACCTGTTCAACGGCATGACAGGCTTGAACCAGTACGCACCCGGCATCGTCGGCGCAGCGCTGGCGCACGGCGAGTACGCTGAAATCATCCCCGACCTGCACCATGCCAAGCCGGGCGCGATACACGCCGCCATGCGCGCCATCCCGCGCCTGTACGCGGTGACAGACGCCACTTCCGCCACCGGCATGCCTGACGGCGCCTACATGCTGGGCAGCCAGCGCGTGATGAAGTGCGCGGGCTGCGTGCGCCTGGCCAGCGGCGACTCGCTGGCCGGCAGCGCGCTCACCATGGACCAGGCGCTGCGCAACCTGGTCGGCATCGGCCTGACGCTGGCCGATGCCAGCGACCGCGTGTCGCGCTTCCCCGCCGACTACCTCGGCATGCAGGACCGTGGCCGCCTCGCCCCCGGCGCGCGCGCCGACATCGTCGTGCTCGACGACGAATTGCAACTCCGTTCCGTGCTGCTGCACGGACGCCCCCTGGACCTCCAACAAGGAAAACACCATGCGCCCGTCCCCGCCTGAAAAACATGCAAGCCAAACCCGCTACCTGCTGGCCGTGGCCGGCCTTGGCGGCCTGCTGTACGGCATAGACGTCGGCATCATCGCCGGCGCCCTGCCCTATCTGGTATCGTCCGCCGCGCAGCTGTGGAAGCTGTCGGCGCAGCAGCTCGGCTTTGTGGTGGCGGCAGTGCTGCTGGGGTCCGTGCTGTCCTCGCTGGCCGCAGGCGCGCTGGCCGACGCCATCGGCCGCAAGGCCGGCATGCTGGTGGCGGGCCTGCTGTTCTCGGCCAGCATCCCCATGATCGCGCTGGCCGACGGCTACGTGCCGCTGCTGCTGGGGCGCCTGCTGCAAGGCGTCAGCGGCGGCCTGATCGGCGTGATCGTGCCGCTCTACCTGGCCGAATCGCTGCCCGCCGCCGTGCGCGGGCGCGGCACGGCGCTGTTCCAGCTGCTGCTCACCATAGGCCTGGTGGCGGCCGCGCTGATCGGCCTGGCCGTGGCGCAGCAGGTGGAAGCGGTCGCGCAGACCAATCCCGCCGGCCTGCCCGCCATGCAGGACGCCGCCTGGCGCCGCATCTTCTGGCTTAGCCTGGCGCCGGGACTGCTGTTCTGCGCGGGCGTGCTGGGCTTGAGCGAATCGCCGCGCTGGCTGCTGGGACGCGGACGCCGCGAGCAAGCCCTCGCCGCCCTGCGCCGCACCCGCACGCACGACGACGCCGACGCCGAACTGGCCGCCATCAGCGCGGCCACCGGCAACACCGCCGCCGGGGCCGGAGCTGGAGCCGGAGCTGGAACCGGAGTTGGAGCCACTGCGCCGGCCGCCGACCAGGGCAGCCTGCTGCAGCGCCGCTTTGTGCTGCCCTTCCTGCTGGCCTGCCTGATCCTGGCCTGCAACCAGGCCACCGGCATGAACTCGGTGCTGGCCTACTCCGTCAACATCCTCGAGCAAGGCGGCCTGGCGGGTTCGCAAGCCAACTGGGGCGACGTCGCGCTGAAACTGGCCAACGCTCTGGTGACCGTGGCCGCCGTGGTGCTGGTGGACCGCAAGGGCCGCCGCTTCCTGCTGATGCTCGGCTGCGGCGGCATTATCGCCTCCCTGTGCGCCGCCGGCGCCCTGTTCCTCGCCATGGACAACGGCAAAGCCGATATGCGCGCCGCGCTGGCGCCGCTGGCGAGGAACGAAGCGCTCGCGCTGGACGCACCCGCGCTGCGCGCTCTCGCAGGCAGCGACGCCTACCAGTTGGAGATCGCCTACAGCTACGGCCCGCTGACGCAAGTGCGCACGCTGCGCGCAGGCCAAGCGCTGAACATCGCCCCGCCCGCCGGCATCGAAGGCGACAGCGCGCTCGGCGCAGCCTTCCGCGCGCTGCACCTGAATCCCTTCCCCGACATGAGCCTGGCGCAAGGCGCGCCGCTGGTGATCGAACGCGCCCGCCTCGGCGCCCCGCCCACGCCCGCGCAAGGCTGGCTGCTGCTGGCCTGCCTGCTGGCGTTTGTGTCCAGCTTCGCGGTCGGTCCCGGCGTGTGCGTGTGGCTGGCGCTGTCCGAGCTGATGCCGAACCGCATCCGCTCCAACGGCATGAGCGTGGCGCTGCTGCTCAACCAGCTGGTATCGACTTCGATCGCCGCCGTCTTCCTGCCCACCGTGGGTCAGCACGGCTACGCCCCCATGTTCTTCGCCTGGGCCGGCTGCACGGTGGTGTACTTCCTGGCCGCCGCCTTCCTGCTGCCTGAAACGCGCGGCAAGACGCTGGAGGAAATCGGACGCTATTTCGAAGGCCGCGCCGGAGCAAAAGCCGCGCGGACGGAACACGTTGCCACCTACCCCACCGGAGACGCATCATGAAAAAACTGTTCGCCCTGATTCCACTGCTGGCCGCAACGCAGGTCCACGCCAGCGTGATGACGATTTCGCTCAACGACATCGGCACCTTCGCCGCGCTCAGGAACAGCAATACCGCCAGCACCTACGCGGGCACCGGCTACCTGGGCATGTACAGCAACGCCTGGGGCCACATACTGGGCGTGGAGCGCAGCAATTTGAGCCGCACCATTATGCAGGTCGACATCGGTGCGCTGGCGGGCAAGGCCATATCCAGCGCCGTGCTGTCGTTTGAACTCAAGGAGGGCGAGACCACGTCGCAGAACGGCACGCTGGTGGGCTTCGACGCCGACGCCAACGCAGGCAACCTTGCCTACAGCTGGAATGCCCCCGGCGCCAACTACGGCTCGGTGGTATCCACGCTGGCGGGACGCGCGGCCAGCTACTTCGACGTCACCTCCCTGCTGGCGGCCAGCCTGGCCGCGCACGACAGCTGGTTCGGCATGCACCTGCGCGGCTCCACCGTGGCGCAATGGACGGTGGCCAACAACGGCGCCTACGCGGCGGACCGCGCCAACATGGTCCTGACCATTAATTATCTGGACGCGGTGACCGTGCCGGAGCCGGCATCGCTGCTGCTGATGGGTGCGGGGATGGTGGCCTTGCTCGCGATGCGGCCAAAAAAAACCCGTCCCGGCGAAACGCCGGAACGGGCAAAAGGTTGCTCGTGAATTGCGGCTGTACTGTTACTGGTAAGTTATAACGAGCGTGGGACGGTAATTCGCGTTACCGTTCTCCTTTGTTCCATACTCCACCGACGAGGCGCTGCCGTAATTGGCGGCGCCCTCCACCTTCAGCGACAAGACCTTGCCGCCGCCCATCACGCCGCTGGCCGCCGCCGTCACATCAATCTCGACCGGCGTATTCGCCGCCGGCACTTCCCAGCTTCCCAGCAAGCCGCCGCTGGCCGGCATGGTGTTCCAGGTCACCGCGCCCTCGGTCCAATTGTCTGTGGCGGTCTGGTAAAGATTGTGCGTCACGCCAGCCATGCCCACCGAGGTCGGCGTCAGTTTCAGCTTGGCGCTGGTGACCGTGCCGCTGATGGAGGACAGGTCAAACTTCAGCAGCCCCTTGCGCGTATAGCTCACCGTCTCCTGCTTGACCACCATGCTCGCCGTGGCGCCATAGTTGGTGCTGGCGTAGGTGCCGTCACGCAGATACGCATCCGCAGCAGGCGCCAGCGCGGTCTTGTTGGTCAGCGCGAACTTGGCCTTGAAGGACTTGCCCAGCGAACCGTTGACGCTGACCGCAAGCTTGATGGTGGCCGCGCCCGGATTGAGGAAGGAAATGGCGTCGTCCTTGCTCACCAGGTTGCCGCTGCGGTTCAGCTCAAGGTTAATCAGGCCGGTATTGAGCTGGGTGGGATCGGCCACCGCCAGTTCCAGCTCGCTCCCCACCTGCCGCAGCGTAACCACCGAGCGCTTGTCGCTGGTGAGATACGGCTGGCCCGCCACGTTGACGGTCTTGGACGAATCAAACCAGTACACCACGCCCGTCACGCCCTGCGCATTGTCCCGCACCGCCGTGGCGGTGGTGGAGCGCTCGATCACGCTGATGGGATTGGCGGCGGCAAAGGCGGCCGTCTCCTCGGCGCTGCGGTTGGGCAGCAGGATGTAGGTGTACACCGCGTTGGTGGGATTGACGCCGTGGTTCAGCGCCAGGCTCAGGAAGTTGTTGCTGACCGTGGCCGTGCCGCCGTCGTCGTTGATGGCGCGCCACGTGCCGCTGCGGCTTTCCCTCAGCGCGTTCACGGCGGGCAGGTCGGGGAAGACATAGCCGATATCGGAGCCGTAGGACGTATTGCCCGCCAGGTGGGCCCATTGGGTGGCGGGCATGGCTTCGGACCAGGCCAGCGTGGCCGGCTTCGCGTTGGCCACGTCGTTGACGGTCAGCTGATTGTCGCCCGCGCCGTTCAGCAAGCGGTTCTCCACGATGGTCTCCACCGGCACGCCGTCGGTGCTGGTGATGCCGGTGCCGACGGCCACAATGCGGTCGCCAAACATGAACCACGCCTTCTTGCCCGACAAGGTGCTGGCCGTCGCGTTGGTCATTGCGAACTCCATGGCGGCGGTGGCGAACTCGCGGTTCAGTTCCGCGCCGCCGATGGCGTTCTTGGGGTTGCTGTAGTGCTTCCACGCCACCAGCGTGGCGTTGCTGCCGTCGGTCGTGGTGCCGGACAGGCGGCGCAGATTGACCGTGGGCCAGTAGTTGTAGGTGTACTGGGTCTGGTCGGCGTTATAGAGCTGCGTCATGCCGATGCCGGTCCACACGCCCAATTTGTTCTCTCCGTTGCCGAACTCGAAAGCGCTGATGCGCTTGGAGAACATGGACAAGGCAAAGGCATAGCCGTCGCGGCGGGATATGGCGCGGTCCGCCGACGCGAAGATGCGGGTTTCATTCCCTTCCGGCGCGGAAGGAATGCTGGCGTCATTCAGGATGGCTTTGATCAGCGCGATGTCGAACACCGGCACGCCAGCGCCGGACCACGGCGTGAAATAGCTGTCGCCAAAACTGCCGTCGCGCTCAACCCAGCCCTTGATCACGGACTTGAGCTGGAAGGCCTGCGGCTCCGGCAAGACCTGCGCCAGCTCGGCCAGCGAGTTGATGGTGGAGCGTCCGGTCAGATGGTCCGACGTGCCCTGGCGCGAGATGCTGCGGCCGCGCTGGTTGTCCATCATGGCGCCGTCGAAGATGAACGGGCGGTAGGCGTTCATCGCCCAGTCAAAGGGATTGAGGTAATTGGGGTCCGAGCTGATGGACCAGGGCGTATCGTTGAGCAGGTAGTACAGCTTGGTGATGTCGGCCAGCAGCACGGTGCCATAGGCGCCCACATAAGGCGTGTTGGTGTGCTGGATAAAGCTGCCGTCGACGTAATAGCCGTCGCCCTTGGCGACATAGGCCAGCGCGGCGGGGATGGCGTCGCGCCCGGCCGCGATCTTCGAGCTGTCCTTGCCCACTATGCCGCGCAGCACCGCGCCCAGCGCCTTGTCCAGCCGGTTGGCGGACACCTCCTCGATGGCGTTGGCGGCGATGGTGCCATCCATGCTGGCGCGCTTGACCGGCGTGGGCGTGTAGTGGTCCATCGCGGCGACGCAGGCCGCGATGCGCGCCGGCGTCAGCAGGCTGTAGTTCGACAGCATGAAGGTGTTCAGGTTGGCCGGCGTGCCTATCTGCCAGTCCCACCAGTTGTCGTAGCCGGTGCCGGTGGCCGAATAGCCATGCTCGATCAGCCAGTCCAGGCTCTCCAGCGTGGCCTGCAGCACCTCGGCGCTCTGGTAGTAAGGCGAGCTGGCAGACTTGTAGGCCGCCATGAGCGCGCTCAGGCGGGCCACGCTGGCGGTAATGTTGGCCGACACCGTGCCCAGCGGCAGATCCGGCCACAGCGCAGTGCGGTCCGGCGCCTGGTTCAAGGTGGTCCAGTAGCGCTCTGTGCCGCTGCTGCTGTTGGCCGCCTGCATGGCCACGTCGGGATCGTCGGCCGCCAGCGGCGGGGCACTGGCGGCGCGGTTAAGCCACTTGGTGCGCAGGTCGTCGTACACGTCGGCGCGGGCCGGGGCGGCGGTCAGGCCGGCATGCAGCAGCAGGGCCAGCAGCAAGCCGGGGCGCCGCGGACGGAAAGCGAGATTCATGTGTTTCTCCAATGTGTGCGCAACCAGGATTATTTTTATAAGTTAACGTTATCACCCAAATACGTACAGGCGCAATCGAAAAACCCGCGCGCCGTTTGCCGGCCACAACAAACCGCAGTTGCAACGCGATCGGCAAAGTGATAACGTTAACTCACGCCCTTGCGCCCAACTTTTCAAAGGACACCAGCATGACCGCAAAACGCCGCGACTTCATCAAACAGCTGGCCGCCGCCGGCGGCGCCATGCTGGCAGCGCCAGCCCAGCCCGCCGCACCGGGCAAGCCGCGCAAGCCGGGCAAGGGCCGGCCGCCCAACCTGCTGCTGGTTTTCCCGGACGAAATGCGGGCGCAAGCGCAGCAATTCATGCAGGCCGATCCCGTGCTCACCCCCAATATCGACCGCTTCGCCCGCGAGGCGCGCGTGCTGCGCGAAGCCGTGTCCAACTACCCGCTGTGCACGCCCGCGCGCGGCATGCTGATGACGGGCCAATACGCCATCCGCAACGGCATGACGGGCAACTGCCACGACTACGGCGCCCTGGTCGGCATCGACCTGTCGCGGCATGCGCTGTGCTGGTCCGACATCCTCAAAGCCGAGGGCTATGCCACCGGCTACATCGGCAAATGGCACCTGGACGCGCCGCACGCGCCCTACGTCGACAGCTACAACAACCCGCCCCACGGCATGAAATGGAACGAATGGACGCCCCCGGAGCGCCGCCACGGCTTTGATTACTGGTACTCCTACGGCACCTACGACCGCCACCTGACGCCCATGTACTGGAGCAGCGAAAGCACGCGCGACACGCCGCTGCACATCCGCCAGTGGGGTCCCGAACACGAAGCCGACAAGGCCATCGGCTACCTGAAAAACGAAGGCGGCAAGCTGCGCGATCCCGCCAAGCCCTTCGCGCTGGTGGTCTCGATGAACCCGCCGCACAGCCCCTACGACCAGGTGCCGCAGCGCTACCTGGACATGTACGCGGGCCAGAGCGCCAGGGAGCTGAACCGCAGCCCGGCGGTGAACTGGGACAAGGCCTACGCGGCGGGAGCGGGCCCGCAGCACGCGCAGGCCTACTTCGCCATGGTCAGCGGCGTGGACGAACAGTTCGGCCGCATCCTGCAAACGCTGGACGAGTGCGGTCTGCGCGACAACACCCTGGTGGTGTTCTTCTCCGACCACGGCTGCTGCCTGGGCGCGCATGGCGAGGTCAGCAAGAACAACTACTACGAAGAATCGATGCGCATCCCGATGATGCTGCGCCTGCCCGGCGTGGTGCAGGCCGGCATGGACGACATGCTGATGTCGCTGCCGGACCTGTATCCCACCATGCTGGGCCTGCTCGGACTGGAGGGCAAGATACCCGCCACGGTGGAAGGCAGCGACCTGTCCCGGCGCATGCGCACCGGCAAAGGCGACGGACCGGCATCGCAGCTCTACATGTACATGCCCTACGGCGCCAACGCCTTCGGCAAGCGCGGCGTGCGCACCGCGCAATACACGCTGTCCGTAGAGCGCCGGGACAAAAAGCCGCTGCAATACGTGCTGTTCGACCGCAAGGCCGACCCGCACCAGCTCAACAACATCGCCCCCGCCAACATGGCGCTGGTGCAGGACCTGGTCGAGCGCGAGCTGCAGCCCTGGCTCGAGCGCACCGGCGACCCCTGGCGCCCCGCCCCGTTCGACACCAGCGGCCGCGCCAGCTAATGCACTCACCCGGGGTCAGTTCTACCATCACGTCATGCCTGAAAGCATGACGTGATGGTAGAACTGACCCCGGGTTGGTTAACGCAATTTCGCCAGCGACTGCTGGGAACGGATGATGTTGATCAGCGTGCGCAAGGCGGGGTGGTTGTGGCGGCGGCTGCTGTAGTACATGTGGAAGGGCTCGCTGCTGGCGGCGTAGCCGGCCAGCACCAGCTGCAGGCTGCCCTGCTCCAGTTCTTCCCGCACCCGCGCTTCCAGCACATAGGCCAGGCCTACGCCGGCCTTGGCTGCGGCGATGGTGCTGGCGGTGTCGCCTATCGTGATCAGGCCGGGCACGCGGACATGCCGCCGCGCCCTGCCCCGCCCCAGCTCCCAGCGGTAGCTCGATTTGTCGCCCAGCAGCAGCTGCAAGCAGGTGTGGCCCGCCAGGTCGTCCGGATGCGCGGGCTGGCCGCGCGCTTGCAGGTAGGCAGGCGCGCCGGCCACGATCCAGCGCTGTGGCCGGCTCAGCGGCACGGCCACCATGTCCTCCGGCACGTAGTGGCCGTAGCGTATGCCCGCGTCGTAGCCTTCGGCCACGATGTCGATCGGCCTGTCCTCCACCACCACGGTGAGCCGCACGTCCGGGCACTGCCTGGCGAATTCGGGGATGGCGGGCTGTATCAGCACGTGGGCCGCGTCGGCGAAGACGTTGATGCGCAGCTCGCCGAATCGGCCGGCGCCCGGCGCGTCCAGCTCGGCCAGCGCCTGCCCTATGCGGTCGAAGCCTTCCTCCAGCCGCTGCGCCAGCTCCTGCCCCAGATTGGTCGGCGAGACTGCGCGGCTGGAGCGGTTGAGCAGCTTGGTGGCCAGCCGCTCCTCCAGCCTGCGCATGGCGTGGCTGGCGGCGGACGGCGTGAGCCCGAGCTGGATGGCGGCCGCCTTGAAGCTGCGCGTGCGCGTAATGGCGAGGAAGACCCGCAGGTCCGCGAGGTCGACACGGTCCAGGGTGGACATGGATGAATCTCCTTCATCGCTGCAATGAAGCCAGCTAATCCAAAATCGTATCACGCCAACGGCGATCCGGGATATAACTGGGCTTTACACCACCAGGGATACAAGCAATGAAACATCGCGTGTTGGGCAAGACGGGGAAAGAAGTATCGGAAATCGGCTTTGGCGCTTGGGCCATCGGCGGCGCCTGGGGCGACGTGTCCGTGGCGGACGCGAAACAGGCGCTGCACGCCTCGCTGGACGCGGGCACCACCTTTATCGACACGGCGGACGTGTATGGCGACGGCCGCTCGGAGCGCATCATCGCCGAGGTGCTGAAGGAACGCGGCGGCCCGCGCCCCATGGTGGCCACCAAGGCCGGCCGCCGCCTGTCGCCGCATACCGCCGACGGCTACAACCGCGCGAACCTGACCGCCTTCGTGGAGCGCTCGCTGGCCAACCTGGACACGGACGCGCTGGACCTGCTGCAGCTGCACTGCCCGCCCACCGAGGTGTATTACCGTCCGGAGGTGTTCGGCGTGCTGGACGACCTGGTCGCGGCGGGCAAGCTGCGCAGCTACGGCGTGTCGGTCGAGAAGGTGGAGGAAGGCCTGAAGGCGATGGAGTACCCCAACGTGGCCACGGTGCAGATCATCTTCAATATGTTCCGCCAGCGCCCGGCCGGCCTGTTCTTCGCCGAGGCGGCCAAACGCGGCGTGGGCGTGATTGCCCGCGTGCCGCTGGCTTCCGGACTGCTGACCGGCAAGATGAACCGCGCTACGCTGTTCGCGGCGGACGACCACCGCGCCTTCAACCGCAACGGCGAAGCCTTCGACAAGGGCGAGACCTTCTCCGGCGTGCCCTACGGCCTGGCGCTGGAGGTGGTGGAGGACATCCGCAAGCTGCTGCCTGCCGGTACCACCATGAGCCAGTTCGCGCTGAAATGGATACTGATGGAAGGCGCGGTCAGCACCGTCATCCCCGGCGCGAAGAACGGCGCCCAGGCCCAGGCCAACAGCGCCGCCAGCGCCTCCAGCAACTCCGCAGCCCTGCCGGCCGACGTGATGCAGGAAATCCGCACCATCTACCATTCCCGTATCGCCCCGCACGTGCACCACCTCTGGTGAGGTTTTGTTTGACTTTATAGAAAGTCTGTCGTTATCATGAAAACGTTTTCATGAAATGTGAAAACGTTTTCAAAGACTGACTATAATTCATCAAAACAGCAGCAACGGAGACCGCAATGCCACCAAACCGTCCATCAACCTCGCCGCTGCTATGGGTGCCCACCGGCTATTTCACCATGGCGCTGGCCTATGTGATGCTGACCAGCGTGAGCTCCATCATGTTCAAGAACCTGGGCATGGACAACGGCCAGGCGGCCGGCTATTCGAGCATGCTGATCTTCGCCTACACCATCAAGCCGCTGTTCGCGCCCTTCGTGGACATGTACCGCACCAAGAAATTCTTCGTGCTGGCCACCCAGCTGCTGCTGGCCCTGGGCTTTGGCGCCATTGCGCTGGCCATGGCCATGCCGGGCGCGATGGCGCTGCTGGTGGCCATGTTCGTGCTGATGTCCTTTATCGGCGCCACCCAGGACATCGCCAGCGACGGCGTCTACGTCACCTCGCTGGACTCGCGCAGCCAGTCGCTGTACTGCGGCATCCAGAGCCTGTCCTGGAACGTCGGCCCCATCGTGGCCTCGGGCGGCCTGGTCTACCTGTCCGGCCGCCTGCACGCCGACGTGTTCGGCCATGACCCCAAGACCTTCGGCCCTGAGTGGATGGACGCCTGGCGCGTCATCTTCATCATCGTCGCCGTGCTGACGGTGGTGATGATGGCCTGGCATGTGCGCGTGATGCCGGACGGCGCCCGCGCGCCGGACACGCCCTCCTCCGCCGCCGAAGCGCGCCGCATCCTGGTCGACGCCTTCCGCACCCTGTTCGCCAAGCCCGGCGTGTGGCTGATGATCGCCTTCGCCTTCCTGTTCCGCCTGAGCGTGGGCTTCCTGGAAAAGATCGGCCCCTTCTTCATGGTGGACCCGGTGGCCAAGGGCGGCCTGGGCCTGTCGAACGAGCAGCTGGGCATCATCTACGGCACCTACGGCCTGGCGGCCGTGCTGCTCGGCTCCCTGCTGGGCGGCTGGTTCGTGGCGCGCCGCGGCCTCAAGTCCACGCTGTTCACGCTGTGCTGCGCCATCAACATCCCCAACGCCACCTTCCTGGTGATGAGCATCTACCAGCCCGACAGCCTGCTGGCCATCAGCGCCGGCGTGGTGATCGAGAAGTTCTTCTTCGGCTTCGGCGCGGTGGGCTTCATGATCTACCTGATGCAGCAGCTCGCCCCCGGCAAATACGCCACCACCCACTACGCCTTCGGCACCGGCCTGATGGGCCTGTGCGGCATGGTCACCGGCGTGATCAGCGGCCACCTGCAGCAGATGATGGGCTACGTGCCTTACTTTATCTTCGTAATGGTGGCTACGATACCTTCCTTCATCGTGTGCTGGAAGGCGCCCTTCCACCACGACGACGGCGCGCCGCAGCCGGACCAGGACGGCGCGCCGCGCGAGCTGCCGGGTCAAGGCAGGCTGAACAGCAGTGTCCCTTGATAAGTGCCTGCTGCTTTCGCGGCTTGGCTCGACGGTCCCGTCGAGCCAACCGCAATCATCTTCGAGCCCATCGCCGGAATCGCGGCCAGGAAGGACAGGTCGCCGGGCGGGAAGTCCATCGAGGTGTGGATGTGGCCCAACTGCGGCGTGCCTACCCGCAGAAAAAGACCGGGGCTGCCATTGTTCACCAATAGCGGGCCGCCGCTGGAGTCGAAGCGTACCCAGCGCAAGTTGCCGAAATAACCCTGGAACTCCGCATCGCCGGATGATACCGGGCCGCCGGCGCGATACGGCGTCTCGCTGACCATCAGCCCCGTCCCGCGCAAGCGATTTTGCCAGACCCGCGACGGGCCGTCGGCCAGCCGCTTCATCGACCGCAGCCCTTCCTGCGTTTGGTCGAAGGTGACGCCGTGGTACACATAGTCTCCGCTTAAATCGTAGCGATACTCCAGCTTCAGGGCGCCGTCGCGGCGCAGCGTCCAGCGCACGTGCTGTAGACCGCCGGCGCCGTCCGCTTCGAACCAGGCTTGTTCCCCGTCCGAGCCGGTGGTAATGCGCGCTGGCTGTGGGGGCGGCGGAAAGCGTTCGGCTTCATAGCCCAGCGCGATCGTCCGCAGCGGAATCAGACGCCCCGCCTCGCTGACCGGCTGGGACACGCGTATCCCCTTCACCAATTGCGGCGGGAAGCTGTAGCGGTCGCCGTCGCTGCTGCGGCGGGCGGCGTCGAACAGCGTATGCCAGCTCTGGCCGTCGGCGCTGACCTCCAGCTTGAACTTGACGTAGGTGTCGGTCTTCAGGAAATCGAGTGCGATACGCGCGACATTGGCCATCTGCGGCGTCGCCAGAAACTGGGCTTGCGGCGCCGGCGCCAGCGCGGTCCAGGGCAAGTCCGCCACGTCGCCGGCCGGCTTTATTCCCGACAAGTCAACCACCGGCAGCTTGGATGCTTTGGCATACACCAGGCGCGGCCCGGCAGTGAGCGGCGCCGCCTGCTGCCCGCGCTGGTAAGCGCGCAGCAGGCCGGTGTCGGCATCGAAGGCCGCCACGACGTCCCCGGCGCCAAGGCGGATGCCTTCCGCGCCGCTGCTCACTCGCGGTGTGGCGCCGCCAGCCGGCAACAACGCTGCCGGCAAAGTGGGGCCGGACACCGGCCAGGTCCACGTCCACAATGGCTCGCCGGACGGACCGCTGGCATCCAAGACCAGCGCGTCGGCCCGGCTTAACGCCGCCGCGAAATCCTTCGGCAGCGCCAGCTTCAATTGGCCGCTCCCATGCGCAGGTATGGCCGGCCCTGCGACATGGCCGCTTTGCAGCACCGTGGCGGCGGTGCTATCGGCGTCCGGCGCGGCGAAACGCAGCAGTTGCCAACGGAACCGCACCTGCGCCAACGATGTGAAGCCGTAATTGTTCTTGACCTGCAAACGGCCGTCGAACCCGCGTCCCAGGTCCGGTGCGGCGATCTGCACGGGCGACCAGATTTCGCGGATGGTATGGTAGCTGCCCTCTTTCTCGCCGCGCGGCCCGAGCACCCCATCGGGCGCGTAAGTCCCGAAGACGTCCAGCGCGCCGCCCCGGTCGGTACGCGCGATGCCTTCGTCCATCAAGGACCAGATAAAGGCGCCGCCCCCCACCGGCGAGGCGGCGATGGCCTTCCAGTAATCATCCAGCCCGGCGCCCCCGCCGCCATCGTAGAGCGCGTGCAGGACTTCGGTGGGCATCACGACGTGCCGGCCGGCCAAGCGACGGGCCAGGTCCTGGTAGCTGGAATAGTGCTTGGTATCGACGTCGCTGTGCAGTTCCCATGGATGCAGCACGCTGCGCCCTTGCGGGTCGTAGCGGGCAAACTCGCCGTCCAGCGCGCGGTTCCAGCCGCCTTCATTGCCGTTGTCCCAGAAGATGACGCTGGGGTGGTTGACGTCGCGCTCGACCAGCTCCCTGACCAGCTTGCGCCCGACCTCGGTGTCGTGCGCGCGCTGCCAGCCGCTCAGCTCGTCGAGCACATACAGGCCCAGCTCGTCCGCCGCTTCCAGGAATGCCTGGTCCGGCGAATAGTGCGACAGGCGCACCGCATTCATATTCATCGACTTGATCAGGCGCACATCGTCGACATTGTCCTGCGGGTCGAGCGCCCGGCCCGTCTGTGGACGGAAGCTGTGGCGGTTGACGCCTTTCAGCAGTACGCGCTGGCCGTTGACATAGATGCCCAGGCCCGGCCGCACTTCAACCGTGCGGAACCCAAAGCGCTCCGTGACCGTGTGCAGCGCCTCCCCGCCACGGTACAGCGTGACTTTCAGCAGATACAGGTTCGGGGTCTCGGCGTTCCACAGTTTGGGTGCGGCTATCCGGCTAC
The DNA here is from genome assembly GCF_059419605.1 of Pseudoduganella sp. GW821-FHT05F09. Lineage (NCBI taxonomy): Bacteria > Pseudomonadati > Pseudomonadota > Betaproteobacteria > Burkholderiales > Oxalobacteraceae > Pseudoduganella > Pseudoduganella sp. GW821-FHT05F09. The sequence continues at coordinate 67,327 of NZ_JBWKSD010000001.1, read as the reverse complement.
CCAGGTGCACCGGACTCCCGCCGCCGCCGGGTACGCGCACGGAAAAAGGCGTCCCCACCACCTTGCCATCGAGCGTCGTCACCTGGCCTTCCACCCGTGTGACGGTCTGGGGCGCCGCCAGCTCGACCTGCACGGCCAGCTGGCCGTCGGCCCTGGCGTCGATGGCGACGTGCTCGATCGATTCAAGCGGCGCCGCTTCCAGCCAGACAGGGCGGAAAATCCCGCCGAACACCCAGTAGTCGGCATGGCGCTCGGCGATATTGGTGGCGCGATTGGCCGATTCCTTGGCGACATCGACCTCCAGCAAGTTGTCTGCGGCTACCTTCACCAGCTCGGTGATGTCGTACTTGAAGCGATAAAAAGCGCCTTGATGGGTCGGCCCGGCCTGCACGCCATTGACCTTCACGGTCGCATCGGTCATCACGCCGTCGAAGACGAGCCGGATACGGCGCCCTTTCCAGGCGGCGGGCGGCTTGAATGTCACACGGTAGTGCCCATGCTCCTCGCTGTGACGCGATTTGTCTTCACCGTAATTGTATGTGCCGAAGCCGTGCTGCTCCCATACCGAAGGTACGGGAATCTGCGCGTTCTCGTTGGCCCGCCTGCCACCTGTCACCATGAACTCCCAGGGAACAGCATCCTTGGGTCCGGTCCCTGAAAGGTACAGCCGCTCCGTCGCCAGCGCCATGGACCTGGCCGCCGTGCTGCCCAGCAGCGCGGCGGCGAGCATGCAAGCGGCCATGACGAATTTCAGGTGCAGGAACTGGCGCATTCATTACTCCTTGCTTGGTAGACAGGACAAATCCTGCCACAGCCTAACATGCGCAAGGGGGAATATTTGCCTGCCCTGTCCGGTCAGCCGAAAGTGAACGCGTAGGCTTCCGCTCCCTTGTCGAGGAAGCGGATTTCAAAGCGGCGCTGGCGCACCTTGCCGCTCTGGCGCACCAGCTGGTACAGGCGGGTGGCGCTGACCACGCCGTTGCCGTCCGCGTCGATGTCGGCGCCGTGGTCCGCGCCCGGCGGCTGGCCGTCCAGCGTGACCTTGATGCGCACGCTGGCGCCCGGCTTGCCCGCGCCCAGCACCAGGTGCAGGTCGCGCGCGCTGAAGCGGTGCGCCACGGCGGCCTCCGCCTGCCCCGCCACCGCACTCTCGGCGCCCACCGTCCACTGGCCGGACAGGCCCCACTCGTTGAGCTGCAGCGCGCCCACCGAATACTGCTGCGGGCGGTCCTCGCGCACCCGCTCCGGCGAGCGGAAGTTCTCCGCCTGGCGGTAGCCGATGTAGGCTTCGCCGGAGCCGATGTGGTCCAGGTCCGGCTGCATCTGCTCGGCCGGCGTGGGCGGGTCCACCAGGCCGCTGTCGACCGCCGGCTTGCCGCTGGCCTCGGCCAGCAGCGACTGGATGGCGCGCTCCATCTTGTCGTAACTGCCTTCGCCGAACTGCTTGTAGCGGATCTTGCCGTTGGCGTCCACCAGGTAGTAGGCCGGCCAGTAGCGGTTGCCCCAGGCCTGCCAGATGCTCTGCTTGCTGTCCACCGCGATGGGGAAGTCGATCTGGAAGCGGCCCACGGCGGCGTTCACATTCGTCAGGTCCTGCTCGAACTTGAACTCGGGCGTGTGCACGCCGACCACGGCCAGGCCCTGGTCCTTGTATTTGCTTGCCCAGGCGCGCACATAGGGCACGGTGCGGATGCAGTTGATGCAGGAATAAGTCCAGAAGTCCACCAGCACCACTTTGCCGCGCAGCTGTTTGTTCGTCAGCGGCGCGGAATTGAGCCAGGTGACCGCGCCGTCAAAGCCGGGCGCAGTGCCTTCCACCGGCAGCTTGCCGCTGAGCGGCCCGGCGGGCGCCGTCGCCGCCGTGGCCATGCCGATTGCCGCCACCGCCATCAGGACGGCCGCCACGCCGCCGGCCAGCGCCAAAGAGATCCGTTTCATCTGCATGCCTCGCTATAGTGATTGTCGATAGCCGCCATTACACCGCGCAGCTGTATCCGGCGCATGTCGGAAGGCGCTCGCTCTGTGTCCGGGCGCATGGCAGACATATTGTGATACAAAAACCGTCCGTTCCGGCAATGGAAAGGCTGGGCGCAGCGCTGCGGCCGATGTCGTGAACCGGTTCGCCGCTGTCATGAAAAGACAAAACCGCGCAACATTTCGGGCCGCGCCATACGGTATCATGGCTACTGCAAGTAGCCATGCATGCGGCCGCCGCTGCCTATCAAGGAGGAATCAATCGCAATGGGAACACTAGTTCGCGCAGCCGTGCTAACCAACTATCTGGAAATTGCCCAGCACCTGGGCATCAACGCCCAGGCCGAACTGTCGGCGGTGGGGCTGACCAGGACTATGCTGCAGGACCCCGACCAGTCCATCCCCGTGCTCGGCGCGGTGCAATTGCTGGAAAACTCGGCCGCCAGCAGCGGCTGCCAGACCCTGGGCCTGCGCATGGCCGAATCGCGCCAGTTCTCCGACCTGGGCGCGGTCGCCCTGCTGCTGACCCACCAGGCCACCTTGCGCGACGCGCTGCAGATCACGGTGCAGTACCGCCACTTGCTGAACCGCGCGCTGGCCATCTATATCGAGGAGGCCGGCGACCTGGTCATCATCCGGGAAGAAGTGGTGACCGACGCGCCCACGCCGTGCCGCCAGGCCACCGAACTGGCCTTGGGCGTGATGGCGCGCCTGTGCGCCAGCCTGCTGGGGCCGGCCTGGCGCCCACTGAGCATCAATTTCACGCACGATGCGCCGGAAGACCAGCGCGTCCACCGCCGCGTGTTCGGTTGCGATATCCATTTCGGCGCCGAGTTCAACGGCATCGCCTGCCCGGCCGCAGCGTTCAGCGCCCCCAATCCCAAGGCCGATCCGGCCATGGCGCGCTACGCCCAGCGCTTTATCGACACGCTGCCGGGCGCGCACGAGCCGTCGCTGGTGTTCGAGGTGCGCAAGGCGATCTACCTGCTGCTGCCTATGGGCCGCGCCACCATCGAGCAGATCGCCCAGGCGCTGGGCATGAATGTGCGCACGCTGCAGCGCAGGCTGGAGGACGACGGCGAGAATTTCAGTGACCTGATCAACGGCGTGCGGCGCGACCTGGTGCAGCGCTATATGAACAATCCCAGCTACTCGCTGGCGCGCATCGGCGACCTGCTGGGCTACTCGCTGGCGAGCAGCTTCAGCCGCTGGTTCGCCACCCAGTTCGGCGACACGCCCGCCAACTGGCGCGCCGTGCACGGCAAGCCATTGCAGCCGCCGCAGTAAGCTCTTCTACATTCCCCAGCGCAGCAGCACCATCACCAGCACGGCCAGGAACACCGTCTCGCCCACCATCAGCAGCACCGGCTTGAGGCCGACGCTGGCCAGTTCCTTGAGCTGGGTCTTCATGCCCAGCGCGCTGATGGCGATCACCAGCGACCAGCGCGACAAGTCGTTGCCCAGCTGCTGCATGGCGGGCGGTATCCAGCCGGTGCTGTTGACGCAGGCCAGCACGAAGAAGGCCACGGCGAAGCCGGGTAGCAGCGGCGGACGCGGGCCGCTGCTGCCGTCCTTGGCGCCCTGGGCGCGCGCCACCAGCGCCGCGCACAGGATGACCGGCACCAGCATGGCCACCCGCATCAGCTTGACCACGGTGGCCGCGTCGCCGGTTTCGCGCGACATGCTGTAGCCGGCGCCGACCACCTGGGCCACGTCGTGGATGGTGCCGCCCAGGAACACGCCCGCCTGCAGCGGCGTCAGGCCGAACAGCTGGCAGATCATCGGGTACAAAATCATGGCCACCGTGGACAGCGCGGACACGCCGATCACGGTGAACAGCACCGCCTTCTCCTTTTGCGGATGGGCCGGCAGCGAGGCCGCCAGCGCCAGCGCGGCCGAGGCGCCGCAGATGGCGGTGGCGCCGCCGGTCAGCAGGCCGAACAGCTTATTAAAGCCCAGCACCTTGGCCGCCAGCACCGACAGCAGGATGGTGACGCACACCACCACCACCACCAGCGCCACCGGCTTCCAGCCCAGCGCGGCGATCTGCGCCAGCGTGATGCGCAGGCCCAGCAGCGCCACGCCGGCCCTCAGCACGGTGCGCGCGGTGAATTCGATGCCGGGCTTGCACTGGCCCTCGGCCGCCAGGAAGTTCAGCGCGATGCCGAGCAGCAGCGCGAACAGCATCACCGGCGCGCCGTAGTGTTCGGACAGGAAGCTGGCGGCGGCGGCCACCATGGCGGCGGTGAGAAAGCCCGGCGCGAGCGTGCGCAGGCGCTCGCGCCAGAGCGGCGCGGCGGCGGTAATCGTGGTGTTCATATCAGTTCTCTTGGTCGGGCAGGTCGAGGTAGACCCGGCCCTCTTCTATGTGGATGGGATATACCGGCACCCGCACCGACGGCACGTTGGCCAGGCAGCCGCTGGCCAAATCAAAGCGCAGGCCGTGCGCGGGGCATTGCAGCATGCGCCCTTCCAGCTTGCCGCCGGCCAGGGAGGCGCCCTGGTGCGGGCAGCGGTCGTCGATGGCGTGGTACCGGCCGTCGACCTGGAACAGCGCCACGCAGGCGGCGCCGGTGTGCAGCAGGGAGCGGCCGCCGGGCGGCGGCAGGCGCTCCGGCGGCACCTCGACGCGGCGCGTCACTGCGCCGCCGCAGGCTGTGCAGCAAGGGCCGTGCGCATCGCGTCCAGCAGGTGCGAAGCCGAGCGGGCGCCGCTGCCGATGGGCTGCCCCTCCAGCGTGTAGTACGGCACGCCGGTGGCCGCGTTGTCGCCCTGGTAGGGAACATCCGCGCCCCGCATGGCCGGGGCCAGCTGCTGCGGGCTGTAGCCGCAGGCCACCGCGTGCGCCATCAGCGTGGCCTCGCGGCCCAGGTCGTCGCCGCGCTCGAAGTAGCCGGTCAGCAGGCTCTCGAACAAGGCGTCGCGCTGCGCGCTGTCTCCCAGGCCGGCGGCCAGCTGCAGCAGGCGGTGCGCGTCGGCGGTGTTGGGCATGGTCTCCAGGGCGGCGTAGTTGATGCGCGCGCCGGCCGCTTCGGCCGCCGCCCGCACCTGGGCCTGGCGCTGCGCCAGCGCGGCCTCGCCTCCCAGGCGGCGCAGATAGAATTCATGGAAAGGGGCGCCGCCGGCCGGGATGTGGGGCAGCAGCTGCACGCCGCGCCAGTCGCACTCGACCTCCACGTCCGGCGCCTCGGCGTGCAGCAAGGCAATGGCCTGGCGCAGCTGGCGCAGGCCGATCAAACACCACGGGCAGACGAAGTCGAAGCCCATGGCGATGCGCAGGCGGCGCGTCACACGGCCTCCCTGGCCGCATCCGGCGCGCTGGCGGCAGCGCCAGAACCTGCGGCAACGGCGGCAGCGGCCGCCCGCGCGGCGGCGGCTTGCGCGGCGCGCTCCACGTCGCCGCTGTAGTGGCGCAGCATGCTCCAGAACACGGCGGCGGCGGCCAGGCTGACCAGCGGCACCAGGCGGAACGCCATGTCCAGGCCCAGGCGGTCGGCCAGCACCCCGGTCAGATAGGGGCCGGGCGCCAGACCGAGCAGGTTGTTGACCAGCGTGAGCGTGGCGAAGGCGGTGCCGTGCACCGAGCGGTGGGTCAGGTTGGCCACCATGGCGCCGGCCGGGCCGGTGGTGCCGGCCGCCAGGAACATGCCGCACGCCACCAGCACCAGCTGCGGCGCGCCGGGCGGCAGCGCGAAGCCCATCGACAGCAGGGCGCAGCTGGCCAGGCAATAGCCCATCGCCAGCTTGATCTTCATCGCCGGCGCGTTGCGGCACAGGCGGTCGCTCAGCATGCCGCACAGGATCATGCCGGCGCCGCTGGCCAGCACCACCAGCGCGGCCACGGCGCCGGCGCGGCCCGCGTCCATGGCGTAGTAGCGGTTCATAAAACTCGGCATCCAGACGATGAAGGCGCCGCCGACAAACAGCTGCAGGCCGCTGCCCACATACGCGGCGCGCACCGACCAGCTGCCGCACAGGCTGGACAACGGCATGCGCACGGTAGCACCCGCGCCTGCGCCCTGCCCTTGCGGCGCGATGCGCTTCTCGCGCACCACCACCGGATACAGCAGCGCCAGCGCCAGCCCGAACAGGGCCATGCCGCCGAAGGCCCAGCGCCAGCCCAGGTGGGCCGCGATGGAGCCGCCCAGCGCCATGCCGAGCACCGAGCCGAACATGCCGCCGGCCATGAAGGCGCCGGTCAGCGTGGCGCGCATATGCTTGGGGAACACCGACAGCACCACGGCGACGCCGACGCTGCCGTAGGCGGCCTCGCCCACGCCCACCAGGAAGCGCGCGGCGAACATCTGGCTGTAGTCCTGCGCCAGGCCGCAGCCCAGCGTGGCCAGGCTCCACAGCGCGGCCATCAGGGCCAGGCTGCGCACCCTGCCCCAGCGGTCGGCCAGCAGCGACAGCGGAATGGTGAGCAGGCCCACCATCAGCGCCACCACGCCGGACAGCATGCCGAGCCGGGCGTCGCTCAGCGCCCATTCCGCCTTCAGCAGCGGGAACACGGCGTTGAGCACCTGGCGCGACATATAGTCCGAGATCAGCAGGCCGAACGAGAGCGCGAACACGATCCACGCGTAGCCGCGCGGGACGGCCGGGTCGGCGCTGCCGTCGTCAATCGGTGGGGCGATAGCCATGGCGTCCTCCTCAGGTGCGCAGCGGCACGTTCTTTTGGCCGCGCGCACGGTTCGGCGCCATGCCGTTCATGCGCAGGGTTTCCTCGGCGTCCTTGTACTGCACGCCGATGCGGTAGATGGCGCGCGCTTCCTTGCCGCTGGCGATCTCCCGGCCCAGCTCTTTGGCCACGCGCACGCACTGCTCGATCTGCTGCACCGACGTCATGCGCTGGCCCAGCTGGCCGATCAGCGTGTCTTCCGTGCCGCAGCGCGGATGCAAGCCCATGGCCATGGCCATCATATTAAACGGCAGCACGTTCTTGAGCAACGACTCGGCGGTGATGCAGGCGCCATCCGGCGCCGCGCGCAGGAAGTTCATGAAGTTGAACGGGTTGGGTCCGTCGAAGCCGCCGCCGATGCCGATCCAGGTCAGGTTCAGCGGGCCGGTGTAGAGGCCCTTGCGCACCATGCGGTCCAGCGTCTCGAGCGCGTGCATGCCGGTCAGCTGGAAGTGCGGCTGGATGCCGGACGCCTGCAGGCGCCGCAGGTGCTCGATCACCCAGGCCGGACCGGCCGGCACCGTCATTTCGCTGTAGGCCGCGTGCATCATCGGCGACGCCAGCGAGGTGCCCTCCAGGTATTCCGGATACAGCAGCTCCATGATGTTCATCTGCGTGGTGTTGATGGCCACGGTCACCTGGTCCGGCTTCGGGTCCAGGTCGGCCAGCATGTGGCGCGTGTCGTCGGACAGCCACTTGGCGGCCTGGCCGTCGTCCTCCGGCGCGAAGGAGATCGAGCCGCCGACCTGGATGATCATGTCCGGCACGCGGGCGCGCACGCCGGCGATCAGCTCGTTGAACTTGGACAGGCGCTTGCTGCCCTTGCCATCCAGCTCGCGCACATGCAGGTGCAGCACGGTGGCGCCGGCGTTGTAGCAGTCGACCGCCTTCTGGACCTGTTCCTCCATCGTCACCGGGATGTCTTCCGGGAAGTCCTCCGGCGCCCATTCCGGGCCGTAGGGAGCGGTGGTGATGACCACCTTGTCCTGGTTTTCTGGGTGCAGGGAATCGTCGAGGAATTGCATGTGTGCTCCGTTATTTTTTATTGGGTCAGAAAGGGATGTCGCCGATGATGCCGGCGCGTTCCATCTTGCGATGGCACGGTGGGTAGTCCATCACCGCGTAGTGCTGGGTGGCGCGGTTGTCCCAGATCGCCACGCTGTTCGGGCGCCAGCGCCAGCGCACCTGGAATTCTGGAATCTGGGCCTGGCGTATCAAGTAGTTCAGCAGCTCGCTGGCGCCGGGGCTGGCGTCCTGGCCGAAGCGCACGCGCGCCGGCGTGTGGTAGTTGCTGAAGTGGGTGGCGTAGGCGTTGACGAATAAAATCTTCTCGCCGGTCTCCGGGTGGATGCGCACCACCGGGTGCTCGGCGTCCGGGTACATGGCCTTGAGCGCCAGGCGCTTTTCGATCGGCATGGCGGCGCCGAAGCTGGCCTCGATGCTGTGGCGCGCGCGCAGGCCCTCGATGCGCAGCTTCACGTCCTCGGGCAGCTTCTCGTAGGCCAGCGCCATATTGGCCCAGGTGGTGTCGCCGCCGACCGGCGGGCATTCAACGCAGCGCAGCACGGCGCCGAACGGCGGCGCGTCGCGCCAGGTGGCATCCGCGTGCCAGGCGTTCTCGTAGCGGTCGGCCGGCTGTTCCGGCGTCTTGTAGATGCGCACCAGGCCGGGATGCTCCGGATCGCTGCCGGCCACGGGATGGTCCTCCAGTTCCCCGAAACGGCGCGCGAAAGCCACGTGCTCGGCGCGCGTCATGTCCTGGTCGCGCAGGAACAGCACGCGGTGGGTCAGCAGCGCCGCGCGGATGGCGGCGAACAGGCCGTGGTCGTGTATCGCGTCGGCCAGCTTGACGCCCTGCAGTTCGGCGCCCAGTGCGCAAGTCAGTTGTTCAATGTGCATGGCAGCCTTCCTTAAATGACGAAAATCGACGAGCCGGTGGTCTTGCGCGACTCCAGGTCGCGGTGCGCCTGCGCGGCCTGCTCCAGCGTGTAGTGCTGGTTGATACCGATGCGGATGCGGCCGCTGCCCACGTGCTCGAACACCTCGGCCGCCAGCGCCGCCTTCTCGGCCGGGTCGGCGATGAAATCGGCCAGCGCCGGGCGGGTCAGCATCAGCGAGCCCTTCATGGCCAGCAGCACCGGATCGAACGGCGGCACGCCGCCGGAGGCTGTTCCCACGCACACCATCAGGCCGCGCTTGCGCAGCGAGTCGAGCGAAGACATGAAGGTGTTCTTGCCCACGCTGTCGAACACCACGTCCACGCCGCGCCCGCCGGTCAGCTCGCGCACGCGCGGCGCCACGTCCTCGCTGCTGTAGTTGATCACGTGGTCGCAGCCGTGGGCGCGCGCGATCTCGGCCTTTTCCGGCGTGGACACGGTGCCGATCACGGTCAGGCCCAGCAGCTTGGCCCACTGCGACACGATCAGCCCTACGCCGCCGGCGGCAGCGTGCAGCAGGATGCTGTCGCCGGGCTGGAAGGCGTGCAGGCGGCGCAGCAGGTAGGCCGAGGTCAGGCCGCGCATGGTCATGGCGGCGGCGGTTTCGAAGGCGATGGTCTCGGGCAGTTTGATCAGCGCGGCGGCGGCTATCACGCGCTCGGTACTGTAGGCGCCCAGCGTGTTCAGGAAGCCGGTGTAGGTGACGCGGTCGCCCAGCGCATAGTCGCTCACGCCCTCGCCCACCTCCACTACCACGCCGGCGGCCTCGACGCCGATGCCGTTCGGCAGCGCGATCGGGTAGGTGCCGTTGCGGAAGTAGGTGTCGGCGTAGTTGATGCCGACCGCCACATGGCGCACCCGCACCTCGCCCTTGCCCGGCGCGCCCACTTCCACGTCTTCCAGGTACAGCACCTCGGGTCCGCCCACGGTGTTGAATCGCACTGCTTTAGCCATCATCTCGCTCCTTGTTCTGTTGGTACTGCATTGCCCAGCTTGAAAATCAGTATAGCGCCGCGTTTGCGCCTTCCACCTCCCCCGCAGCGACAGCGCATTGTCATTTGGCGACAAGGCCGCAGCGCAGCCGCTCTATCAGCGGCAGCGCGCTGGGCCAGGGGCCGTAGCCCGCCGCCGGGTTCAGATGCCCCACCTCGCCCAGTTCCACCAGTTCGCTGCCCCAGCCTGCGGCCAGGCGGCGGCTGGCCGCCATGCCGCACAGGTAGTCGTCGCTGCTGGCGGCGAGGATGCTGGGGAAAGGCAGCGGACCTTCCGGCAGCGGGCACCAGCCCTGGGCGCGCAGCTGCTCCGGCTGCGGATAGTTGGCCGGCCACTCGCCCGCGCGCAGATCCGGCGGGGCGGCCAGCAGCGCGCCGGCCACGCGGCGGCTGGACGGCGTGCCCAGCGCGGCCCAGTGCGCCACCATCAGCACACCGGCGCTGTGCGCCACCAGGATCACCGGACCGGCGATGTCGGCCATCGCCCCCTCGATGGCCGCCACGCGGGCCGCGCAGCTCAAGCCGTTCTCGCTCATGGGCGGTATGGTGCGCGCGCCCGGCACTTCGGCCGCCAGCAGCGATTGCCAGTGCTGCGGCGCCTCGCCGCGCAGGCCGGGCACGATCAGCAGCGTGGCCTTGGCATTTGATTGCATCATGCCTTCCCCCTCAGGCCTGCACCGGCAGGCGGTAGTCCTTCAGCAGCTCGCGCAAGCGCATCTTCTGCAGCTTGCCGGTGGCCGTGTGCGGCAGCGCGTCGACAAAGACCACGTCGTCCGGCACCCACCACTTCGCCACCAGGCCCGTCAAATGGATCAGCAGCGCCTCGCGCGTGACCGCCGCGCCGGGCTTGCGCACCACCACCAGCAGCGGGCGCTCCTGCCAGGTCGGATGGGCCACGCCGATCACGGCCGCCTCGGCCACGGCCGCGTGGCTCATGGCCGCGTTCTCCAGGTCGATCGACGAGATCCACTCGCCGCCGGATTTGATCACGTCCTTGGCGCGGTCGGTGATGTGCATATAGCCGTCCGGATCGATGGTGGCGACGTCGCCGGTGTCGAAATAGCCCTCCCCGTCGATCACCTGCTCGGCGCTGTTGTAATAGCCCGCCGCCACCCAGTGGCCTCGCACCTTCAGGCGGCCGGCGGCCTTGCCGTCGTGCGGCAGGCGCCGTCCCTCGTCGTCGACGATTTTCAGCGTCACGCCGAACACGGCGCGGCCCTGCTTCTGCTGCAGGCGCAGGCGCTCCTGCGGCGCCAGGCCGGCGTGCTTGGGCTGCAGGTGGCACACGGTGCCCAGCGGGGACAGTTCGGTCATGCCCCAGGCGTGGATCACGCGCGCGCCGAAGTCCTGCTCGAAGCGCTCTATCATGGCCTGCGAGGCGGCCGCGCCGCCGATCACGCAGCGCTCCAGGCACAGATCCTGGCGCGGCGACAGGCCTTGCTGCTCCACGTAGGCGAACAGCATCTGCCACACGGTGGGCACGCCCAGCGCCAGCGTGACCCGCTCGCTGCGCATGATCTGGTACACGCTGTGGCCGTCCAGCGCCGCGCCGGGCAGCACCAGGCGCGCGCCGCACAGCGCACCGGCGTAAGGCATGCCCCACGCGTTCACGTGGAACATGGGCACCACCACCAGCGCGGTGTCGGCGCCGGACAGGCCCAGGCCGTCCACGCTGCACACCGCCATGGCGTGCAGCACGGTGGAGCGGTGCGAGTACAGCACGCCCTTGGGATTGCCCGTGGTGCCGGAGGTGTAGCACAGCGAGGCAGCGCTGGCCTCGTCCAGCAGCGGCCATGCGTATTCATCGCTCTCGGCGGCCAGCAGGTCTTCGTAGCACAGCACGCCGGCCGGGCCGCGCTCCAGTATGTCCTCCCGCGCGGCCATGGCCACGAAGTGCTTCACGCCCGGCATGGCCGGCGCCAGCGCCTCGACCAGGGGCGCAAAGCTGGTGTCGAAGAACAGGACGTGGTCTTCCGCATGGTTGGCGATATAGGTGATCTGCTCGGCGAACAGGCGCGGATTGATGGTGTGCAGCACCGCGCCCATGCCGGACACGGCGTAGTACAGCTCCATGTGGCGGTAGCCGTTCCAGGCCAGGGTGGCCACGCGCATGCCGGGGCGCACGCCCAGGCGCGCGAGCGCGTTGGCCAGCCGGCGCGCGCGGCGCGCCACGCTGGCGTAGGTGCTGCGCTGCAGCGTGCCGTCCGGCTGGCGCGAAATGATCTCCTGCTCCGGATGGTTGTGGCAGGCGTGCTCGATCAGCGACGAGACCAGCAGCGGTTGGTGTTGCATCATGCCTAGCATTGCTTACTCCTGAAAAGTTGTTCTTGTCGTGGGCCGCGCGCCTCCTGCAGCAGGCACAGGCGCACGGAGGCGGCGAACCAGCGGCCGCCGCCCTTGCCCGGCACGCCGCGCCGGTTCAGCGCGGCGGCGATGGCGTTGAAGGAGGCGCCCGCCGCCCGCAGCTCGCGCATGCTGGCGCGCACGGCGGCCGGCAAGACGCGCGGCGGGGTCAGGCGCGCCGCCATCAGCGCACCTTGCGCAGCAGGAAGTGCGACAGGGCCGGCACCAGCACCAGCGCACCGACCATGTTCAGCGCGAACATGAAGGTGAGCAGGATGCCCATGTCGGCCTGGAACTTGATCGGCGACCAGGCCCAGCACACCACGCCGGCGGCCAGCGTGACGCCCACCAGGGCCACCACCTTGCCGGTGAACTGCAGCGCATGGCGGTAGGCCTGCTCCAGGCTTTCGCCGGCGCGCTGCCGGCCCAGCTGGACCGACACCAGGTAGAGCGCGTAGTCCACGCCGATGCCCACGCCGAGCGCGATCACCGGCAAGGTGGCCACCTTCACGCCCATGCCCAGCGCCACCATCAGCGCCTCGCACAGGATGGAAGTCAGCACCAGCGGCAGCACGGCCACCAGCACGGCGCGCCAGTTGCGGAAGGTGATGAAGCACAGCGCGATCACGGCGGCGTACACATACAGCAGCATCTTGTGGTTGGCTTCCTTGACCACGATATTGGTGGCCGCTTCGATGCCGGCACTGCCGGCGGCCAGCAGGAACTGCCGGTCCGGCGTGCTGTGTTCCTTCGCGAAGCTGTCCGCAGCCTGCACCACGCGCTCCAGCGTTTCGGCCTTATGGTCGGCCAGGTAGGCGATCACCGGCATCAGCGTGCAGTCGCGGTCGAACAGTTCGGGATTGTTGACCGAGGCCTGCTGGCCGCCGTAGTTGAGCATGTCCTGGTTGCGCGCGATGGTCAGCCATTTCGGATTGCCTTCGGAGGTGCCGGCCGTCACCTGGCGCACCGCGTCGGCCAGCGACACGGTGGCCTGCACGCCCGGCACCTGCTGCAAGCGCCAGGCCAGGCGGTCGGCCTCCACCAGGGTTTCGTATTTCAGGCAGCCGTCCTTGGGCGTTTTCACCATCACCGCGAACTGGTCCGACGAGAGCGAATAGTGGCCGGTGATGTAGGCGTTGTCGCGGTTGTAGCGCGAGTCCGCGCGCAGCTCGGGCGCGCCCGGATCGAGGTCGCCAATTTTGAGCTGCAGGCTGACCGCGAAACCGGCCACGGCCAGCAGCACTGCCACGCCCACGGCGATGGCGGCGCGGCGCGGCTCGGTGAAGCGGGCCAGCGCGCGCCACAGCCCAGTCGGTTCACCCGCGCCTTCGGCCTCGTGCGCCACACAGCGTTTGGCCGCCGACGGCGACACGCCGACATAGGACAGCAGCACCGGCAGCAGTAGCAGATTGGTGAAGATCAGCACGGCCACGCCGATGGAGGCGGTCAGCGCCAGGTCGCGGATCACGGGGATGTCGATGGTCATCAGCACGGCGAAGCCGACCGCGTCGGCCAGCAGGGCCGTCAGGCCGGCCAGGAACAGGCGGCGGAAGGTGTAGCGGGCCGCCACCAGCAAATGCGTGCCGCGCCCCACGTCCTGCATGATGCCGTTCATCTTCTGGGCGCCGTGCGACACGCCGATGGCGAACACCAGGAAAGGCACCAGGATGGAGAACGGGTCGAGCGCATAGCCCAGCGCGGCCACCAGGCCGAGCTGCCAGGCCACCGCCACCAGCGAGCAGGCCACCACCAGCGCGGTGGAGCGCACGCAGCGCGTGTAGGCGTAGATGATGGCGGTGGCAACCAGCGCGGCGGCGGCGAAGTAGGCCAGCACCTGCAGCATGCCGGCCAGCAGCTCGGCCACCAGCTTGGCGAAGCCGGTCACGTGCATGGAGACCGGATAGGCGCCGCCCTGGCGCGCCTGCACGATGTGTTCGATGGCGCCGGCCAGCTGCGCGTAGTCGATCGCCTTGCCGGTGGCCGGGTCCTTGGCCAGCAGCGGCACGAAGATCATGGCGGACTTGTGGTCCTTGCCCACCAGGCTGCCGACGATGCCGGAGCGCGCCAGGTTGATCTTGAGCTGTTCGACGGCGGCCGGCGAGCCGTCGTAGTTGTCCGGCATGACCGGGCCGCCGCGGAAGCCCTCCTCCGTCACCTCGTTCCAGCGCACGCTGGGGGTCCACATGGACTTCATCCAGGCGCGGTCCACGCCGGGCGTGAGGAACAGCTCGTCGTTGATCTGCTTGAGCTGCTCCAGGTAGCGCGGCTCGAAGATGTCGCCCTGCGGATTTTCCACCACCACCCGCAGCGCGTTGCCCAGGCCGCGCAGCGCGGCCTGGTTCTGCAAATAGTTCTGGATGTAGGGCTGGCCCTGCGGCAGCATCTTCTCGAAGCTGGCGTTGAGCGTCAGGCGGGTCGCGGCCAGGTGGCCCAGCACCAGCGTGGCCAGCAGGCACAGCAGCACCATGGCCAGGCGGTTGTTGAACACCAGGCGCTCCAGCAGGCTGCCGGAGCGCTGGTCGAACTGGTCCAGCGAGCGCACCACGGGCATGGCGTCGAGATTGGGGGTATGCATATCCATGTTCTTTCCTTACTTCTTCAGGTCGGCCTGTTTCAGGGGCTGCACGCGCAGGCCGCGCGGGCCGCCGATCAGCAGGCGGTCCGCCAGCGGCAGCGCGGTGGCGGCCGGGCCGGGCGGCACGCCGGCCTGGGGCGAAAAGCGCGCGCCGTCGGCGCTGCGCAGCAGCTGGCCGGACTGGCTCACCAGCAGCAGGCTGCCATCCTCCAGCACGGCGCCGGCCGCCAGCGCGGTCTGGGTGCCGGTCTCGGCGCGCGCCCAGCTGGCGCCGCCGTCGGTGCTCAGCAGCGCGGTGCCGCGCAGGCCGAACACCAGCAGGCGCTTGGCGTCGCCGGTCAGGCCGAAGAAGCTGCCCTGGTAGGGCGTGGGCAGCGCGGTGAAGCGCGCGGCGCCGGCGGCGCGCTTGAGCACCAGGCCCTGCTCGCCGACGATGTACAGGTCCGGCCCCACCGCGCGGATGGCGTTCAGGTGCAGGCCGTTGGGGTTGTCCATAAGGTCTTCCGCGTGGAGCCAGCTGCGGCCGCCGTCCTCGCTGCGCAGGGCCAGGCCGAAGGCGCCCACCGCCAGGCCGTGGCCGGCGGCGTCGCACCAGACGTCGAGCAGCGGCTTGTCGCCGGCCTGCGGGTCGCGCCGGCCGTCGAATTGGCGCTGCCAGCTGGCGCCGCCATCGGCGCTGTGCAGGATGGCGCCGTCGTGGCCCACCGCCCAGCCTTCGCGCGGGCTGGTGAAGCGCAGCGCCACCAGGTCGACCGACAGCGGCACTGCGGCCTGGCGCCAGCTGCCGCCCTGGTCGTCGGAATACAGCACGTGGCCGCGCTGCCCGGCCGCCACCACGCGGCTGCCGGCCAGGGCCAGGCTGTTCACCAGGGCGCGGCTGGCCAGCGGCGTGGCCAGCGCGGGAGTGTCGAGCGGATCGGCAAAGCCGGCTTGGGCTGCCTGGGGCGCCAGCAGCAAGGCGGCGCCGGCCAGGACGGCGGCGCGGTAAAGATGTTTCATAGTGACTCGCGAAAAAAAGACCGCCGGCGCGTCGGCTGGCGGTCAAGGGAGAACAGCAGGCTTGCCTTGTTAGCGCACGCCGGCGCCGGACAGCGCTTCGGACGACCACTGGATCGGTTTCAACGGCTCGATATATTTCAGGCCGCCGTATGCGCCGGACATGCCCGACAGGTTGTAGGCGCCGCTGACGAAGTCGTAGATCACGTGGTTGCCGTTATAGGTCGCTTGCGCGTCGTAGGCGTACACCATGTGGTCGAACGAGGAGCGGTACAGCTGGCCCCGCGCGTCGTACTGGTCGGCAGCCAGCGCCACCCAGCTGTCCTCGTCCACGTAGAACACGCGCTTGCCGTAGATGTGGCGCTTGCCCGGTTTCAGCGTCGCTTCCACCACCCACACGCGGTGCAGTTCCCAGCGCAGGAAGTCCGGGTTGATGTGGCCGGCCTTGACCACATCGGCCGCCACCTTGGCGCCGAACAGCTTGTAGTTGTTGTACGGGACCAGCATTTCCTTCTTGCCGATCAGCTTGAAGTCGAAGCGGTCCAGCGCGCCGTTGAAGATCCAGGCGTCGTCGTAGGTGGCTATGCCTGCCGTGCCGGGATTGGGCGTGTCGTAAGCCACGTCCGGCGCCAGCTTGACGCGGCGCTGGCCAGGCAGGTACTGCCACACTTTGCGCGGCTGCACCACCGGGTTGACCGCGTCGAAAGCCATCAGGCCTTCGCCGGCGCGGCGCGCCGGCGCGTTGTAGATCACGCGGGTGCGGAAGAACACGTCGCCCTGCTTGGCCGCTTCGGTGTTTTTCACGTCGGCCAGCGGGAACTCGGAGGTGATCTCGCCCGCCGTGGCCAGGCTGGGCACGCCGGAGGCGTCCACGTTCCAGGACTCGTACTTGGTGGTCAGCGCCTGGCCCTGGTAGCGCAGCAAGTGGTTCCACATCACCTCATAGCCGGACTTGGGGATAGGGAAAGGCACGCCGTTGAGCGCGTTTTCCACGCCCACGCCGCCGTCGGCCGCCTTGGCGTTGACGGCGTTCTTCGCCGTGTTCTCCAGCACCGCCTTGGGCAGCAGCACCGGACGGTGGCTGGGGTAGACGTCGACGCGGAAGGTCGGGAAGCGTTTCAGCAGTTCCTTGGTGCCGGCGGTCAGCTTGTCGTCCATGCCGGCCAGGTTCTTGCCGGTGATGACCAGGCGCGGGGTGTCGGCCGCATACGGGTCGGGACGGGTGCCGCTGCCCTTCACGTAGCCGGCCGGCGGCGCGCTCAGGCCGCCGGTGTATTCGGGGATGGTGCCTTCCTTGTTGCCGGCTTTCTCCGCGCCCACGGCGGTCAGGGTGGCGCCCAGCTGCTTGGCTTCGTCGGCCGGCACGGCGGCATGCGCGCCGCCCGCAGTGCTCAGGCCAGCCGCCAGCGCGGCGGCCAGGATGGTGTATTTAAACTTCAGCATGATGTGCGTCCTGTCAGAAAGTGGTCTTGAAGGTGGCCGCGAGGAAGCCACGGTCCTTGAGCAGCGCCGAGGCGCCGCCGAAGGAGGAAACAGCGCCGTTGGCGTCCAGCGCCAGCGGGCCGAAGAAGCTCACGTACTTCACGTCGAAGCGGTACTTCTGGCGGATGTCGAAGGCCACGCCGGCGCTGTAGGTGCCGGCGCCCTTGTTGCCGCCCACCTGCACCGCCGAGTTGCCCGACATGCCGCGCGACCAGGCCAGCGGCGCGGACACGTCCACGCCCGGCAGGGCCTGGAACCAGGTCGGCGTGAAGGTGGCCTGCAGGCCGAAGAAGTCCTTGGTCACCTTGTCGACGCCGTTGTAGTTGTCGCGGCCCTTGAAGAAGGCGGCGCCCTGGGTCACCTTGTCGAGGCGGTTCCAGGTCATTTCCACCGCCCAGGTGGCGGCGTCCGACAGCGGCGTGCGCGCGATCGCGCCCAGCAGGTTGACCACCCCGTGGTAGGTGTTGCCGCGCGCGCCGCTGACCTGGCCCTGCGCCGGCAGGTCGGCCGCCGTCACCACCAGCACGGGGTTGAGCTTGCCGTTCAGCGCGGTCAGTATGGCCGGGTTGGTGCCGGCCGGCATCAACAGCGCCGGGGTGCCGTTCAGCGGCATGTTGCGGCGGTAGGACAGGTCCGCGCCCACCGACACGCCGGCTACGCTCTTGGCGAGCGACAGGCCCAGCAGGTCGATATGGTCGGCGTATTCCAGCTGGTAGGAGCTGTTGGTGCCCAGCGTGGCCGGATAGAACAGGCACAGATTGCCGGCCACGGCGGCGCCCGGGATGGCGGCTTTGCACAGGCCGGCGCCGGTGGCGCCGAACAGCGCGGTCGGCAAGGCGGCCAGGCGCAGATTGGCCTGCGGCAGCAGGTCGGAGGTGCGGCGCAGGTAGAGGCCGGCGGTGCCGTCCAGCCAGGCCGGGCTCCAGCGCGCGGCCACACCGAAGTCGCCGCGCTTGTGTGGCTTGCTGTCGGCGGCCTTGAGCGCGCCGGGCAGGCCCAGCGCGGACAGGTTGAAGGTTTCCGCGCCCTGGAAGGCGTAGTCGTAGAAGCCGAGGAAGGAGCCGGACTCCGGCAGGCGGGCCGGCTTGGTGTCCAGGAAGTACTGCGCGCTCAGGCCCAGTTCCGGCGTGGGCGACATCTGCACCGACAGCGCCGCGCGCGGCATGAACAGTTCCTTGGCGTCCGTGCCGGGCACCGAATAGGCCTTCAGCAGGTCGACCGGAGACTGGCCGTAATTGGCGCCGTGGATAGGGGTGAACAGGCTCTCGCCCCAGTACAAGGTGTGGCGGCCCAGCTTGACGTTGACCGGCATGTCGGCCACCTCGAAGCTGGTGAACAGGAAGGCGTCCAGCAGCTCGCCCGAGCCCTTGTGGAAGCGCTTGGTGTGGTCCGACAGGCCCACGGCCGGCTTGCCCGCCTCCAGGTGGTTGGAGCTTGCAGGGTTGGTGTTGTCCAGCTTCTGGTAGGCGCGGTCGTACCACGCGGCGGCGGTGACGCGCATGCCCATCTTCTGCTGGAACACCACGTCCAGCTCGGTGAGCCAGTCGACGCGTTCGGATACCGGGCCGCGGTTGAAGTTGCGGTCGCCGTCATCGAAGTTGACCGATTTGAGCAGCGCGGCGTTCTGGTGCTTGAGGCGCTGGCCGTAGTTGAACTTGATGGTGTTGTCGAAGCGGACCGTCAGATCCGGATTGCCGGTCTCGATCTCGGCGGCGTGTGCCACACCGATTGCGCACAGGGCTGCGGCCATGGCGCGCAGGACGGGACGGACGCCGGCAGCGGAATGCCGCGCGGCTACAGGGGTGTGCATGAAGTGTCTCCTCATTATTTTGGTCGCTGGCGGTACCGGCCGGGCTTGTGTCGCCCGGTCCGGGCCAGCGATGAGCCATCATAGAATTCCCGCAGCGCAATCCCGCAGTCAATTCATGACGGCCACTATGCATTTCACGACAAGGCCGCTTTTGCGTTGCGGCGCCGCTGCGCCGCAAGGCGTTCAGCAGCGCTCGAAAATGGCGGCGATGCCCTGCCCGCCGCCGATGCACATGGTGACCAGGGCGTAACGCCCGCCTGTGCGCTGCAGTTCGTGGATGGCCTTGGTGGCGATGAAGGCGCCCGAGCAGCCCACCGGGTGGCCCAGCGCAATGGCGCCGCCATTCGGATTGGTGAGCGCAGGATTGAGCTCCAGCGCCTGCTGCACCGCCAGCGCCTGCGCGGCAAAGGCCTCGTTGGACTCGATCACGTCCATCTGGTCCAGGCGCAGGCCGGCCTTGGCCAGCGCCTGGCGCGTGGCCGGTATCGGACCCTCGCCCATGATGTGGCTGGGCACGCCCGCCAGCGCGTAGCCGGCCAGGCGCGCCAGGGGGGCCTGCGCGTGGCGCACCGCCGCCGCCCGGCCGGCCAGCACCAGGAAGGCGGCGCCGTCGTTCAGGCCGGAGGCGTTGCCCGCCGTGACCGTGCCGCCCGCCTTGAAGGCCGGCTTCATGCGCGCCAGCGCCTCTAGCGTGGTGGCCGGCTTGGGATGCTCGTCGGTGTCGAAACAGACCGTGCCCTTGCGCGTCTCGCGCACGATGGGCACGATCTGCGCGGCGAAGCGGCCCTCGGCCATAGCCACGGCGGCGCGGCGCTGCGACTCCAGCGCAAAGGCGTCCTGCCGTTCACGGCTGATGTCCCACTTTTCGGCCAGGTTTTCGGCCGTGATGCCCATATGGCCGGCGCCGAAGGGGTCGGTCAGCACCGCCACCATCATGTCGATGGCGGCGCTGTCGCCCATGCGCGCGCCGCTGCGCAGCGCCGGCAGCATATAGCCGCCGCGCGACATCACTTCCACCCCGCCGCCTATGCCGTATTCAAAATCGCCCAGCGCGATGCCCTGGGCCGCCGTCAGCACGCCCTGCAGGCCGGAGGCGCACAGGCGGTTGACCTGCATGGCCACCGAGTGGTCCGGCAGGCCGGCGCGCAGCGCGGCCATGCGCGACACGTAGGCGTAGCGGGCGTCGGTCGGGATGCAGGTGCCGAGCACCACGTTGCCCACCGCCTGCGGGTCGACGGCGGCGCGCAGCATGGCTTCGCGCATCACGATGGCCGCCAGTTCGGCCGGCTCCATGTCGGACAGGGCGCCGCCGAAGGCGCCGATAGCCGAACGGGCGGCGCTGAGTACGAAAACTTCCTGATTCATGTATTTCTCCTTGAAGGGGGCTAGCCGCAAGGCGCGGCGCCAGCAAGGGGCACAGTCTCGCGCCGGCGCGCCGGCCGCGTCAATCGGCCAGCGCGCCCGGACGGGCGGCTGTCACGCAATGGATAGCCGCTGTCGCAAAATGGACAGGGCGGGGGGAGCTGCGGGAAGGCGGCCGGCGTTCAGGCCGCCAGCGCCAGCCTGGCGGGGGCGTGCGCGCGCGGCGCGGCGCGGCGCGCGGCGGCGGATTGAGGCGCGGCGTGCGGCACGGCGTGCAGGGCGGCCTGCGGCGCGCCGTCCAGCGTGAACATGCCCACCGTCTGCGCCAGCGCGTCTGCCTGTTCGCGCATGGACTGCGCGGCAGCCGCAGATTCTTCCACCAGCGCCGCGTTCTGCTGCGTGCCCTGGTCCATCTGCGCGATGGCGCGGTTAACCTGCTCGATGCCGGCGGTCTGCTCGCGCGTGGCGGCCGAGATTTCGCCCATGATGTTGGTCACGCGCTGCACGCTGCCGACGATGTCGTCCATGGTGGCGCCGGCCTGGGCCACCAGCGCGCTGCCGGCGTCCACCTTGCCCACCGAGTCGTCGATCAGGCCCTTGATTTCTTTGGCCGCCGCCGCGCTGCGCTGGGCCAGCGTGCGCACCTCGGTGGCCACCACCGCGAAGCCGCGGCCCTGTTCGCCGGCCCGGGCCGCTTCCACTGCCGCGTTCAGCGCCAGGATGTTGGTCTGGAAGGCGATGCCGTCGATCACGCTGATGATGTCGGCGATCTTCTTCGACGAGGTGTTGATCGCAGCCATGGTGTCGACCACCTCGGCCACCACGGCGCCGCCCTTGAGCGCCACCGCCGACGCCGATTCGGCCAGGCCATTGGCCTGCTGCGCGTTGTCGGCGCTCTGGCGCACGGTGGAGGTCAGTTCTTCCATCGACGACGCGGTTTCCTCCAGCGCGGCGGCCTGCTGCTCGGTGCGGGTGGACAGGTCCAGGTTGCCGGCCGCGATTTCGCGCGCCGCCGTGGCAATGGTTTCGCTGCCGCCCTGCACGTCGCGCACCATGCCGGCCAGGCTGACGCTCATGTCGGCCAGCGCCTGCAGCAACTGGCCGGCTTCGTCGCGGCGGTCCACCACCACGCGGGCCGACAGGTCGCCGGCGGCCACTTGCTGGGCCAGGCCGATGGCGGTGTCCAGCGGCTGGGTGATGCTGCGGGTGACGTAATGGCCCACAATGAAGCCGGCCAGCATGGCGGCGCCGGTCAGCAGCACAGTCCACAGGCGGGCGTCTTCATAGGCCGCGCGCGCTTCCTGCTGCGCGGTGGCGGCGCGCTTGGCCTGGTGCAGCGCCATCGCGTCCAGCGCGCCCAGCCATTTCAGCTGGGCCGGCCGCGATTGCTCCAGCAGTACTTTACTCGCTTCCTCGGTCTTGTTGGCGACGCCCAGCGCGGCGGCGCGGTCCAGCAGTGGCTCGGCCACGCCGCGCGCAGCGGCGACCTTGGCCATCAACGCCCTGCCCTCGTCCGAGCTGATCAGATCGGCCATGCGTTCCGCGTCTTCCTGGTAGGCTTTCTTCTCGGCGGCGATCAGCGCCGCGACGGGCGCCATGTCGCGCTCGTCGTCCATAATCATCAGGTCGCGCACCGCCAGCGCGATGTTGCGCGAATGGTCCAGCATGCGGTTGGCCGCCTCCACCTTGGCATAGCTGTCGTTGACCAGGAAGTCCAGGTTCTGCTGGATGTGCGCCAGGCGCACCATGGCCAGCACGGCCAGCACCAGCATAAACATTTGCATCACGCCAAAACCGAGGCCGAGACGGCGGCCAATTTTCATATTCTTCAAACCATTACTCCTATTATTTTTAGTCGGGCAATCCAGGCGCGAGCGGACCTGCCCGAATGGACGGGGGACGGCTCGAGCGACAAGGAAGCGGAAAAGGCAAAGCGCCGCACAGGAACGTGGTGCGGACTAAAGGGACCGGGAAGCGCCTGGCGAAAAGGCCGGGCGTCCGGTAGGCAATCAGGGGGGCTGCGCGGCGGACACAGTGTTGTGGTGTTGCCGAATGGAAACAAGAGTATATGGCGCGGAGCGCAACGCCGCTACGCAATACACGTCAAAGTCTTGTCATTCGATGACAGACGGGGGTTTCCCCTCAGGCGGCCGATGTCGTCCAGGATAATCATGCGCTCGTCGAGCGCGCCAGTGCCGGCCAGGTGCTGAGCACGATCACCACGGTGAAGGCGTCGTAGCTATGTCGCTGGCTGGTCAAACTGGTTTGCGGCTGTCATGATGCTTCCTTGTGTTTGGTAGTGAGAGCTGTCGAGGCCGAAGGTATATAGTTCAGTTGCGCGCGCGGGGCGGCGGGCAGCGCGAAACTGCGGGCCGCTCTGGCAAGCGAACAAAAACACAGGCTTGGCACGGCGCGCCGGTGGCGCGCTCGTAATTGGCGACAGCGGCTGCGCATTTGGCGACGCGCGCAAGCCCCGCGCGCGCTTCCGTGTCGCTGATTGCACAGCCGTTGTCGCCCAGTGCGCAGCGGCGTCCGGCGGCCTGCTACATCATACTGATTTAGTTTCCAACAGGAAACCACTCCGGTGCAACCATGACGCTTTCCTTCCTGCGCAAGCTTTCAATACGACAGAATTTCATGCTGCTGGCCGGCGCCGTGGCGCTGCTGATGGCGCTGGCCATCGCCGCCTCCAGCGCCGTCACACGCAGCAACGCACGGCTGGACCAGGCCAACCAGGACCGCCACGCCAACTTCCTGCTGGCCAACGAACTGCGCCAGAGCTCCGAGGACCTGACCCGGCTGGCGCGCACCTTCGCCGTCACCGGCGAAGAACGCTACGCCGAGCAATACCAGGCCGTGCTCGCGATCCGCGAAGGCGCGCGCCCTCGCCCGCAGCACTACGAGCGCATCTATTGGGACTTCCTCGCGGCCGACGGCAAGGCGCCGCGGCCGGACGGCGAAACCGTACCCATGGCCAAGCTGCTGAGCCGCTCCGGCATCACCCCGGCCGAGCTGGCCAAGTTGTCCGAGGCCAAGGCCGCCTCGGACGCGCTGGTGCGGACCGAGCGCATTGCCATGAACGCGGTGCGCGGCCTCTACGACGACGGCCAGGGCAACTACACCGTGCGGCGCGCGCCGGACCCCGAGCTGGCGCGCCACATGCTGCACAACGCGACCTACCATATCAACAAGGCGGCCATCTACCACCCGCTCGACGAGTTCTTCGTCATGCTCGACCAGCGCACCGAGGCCCGCGTGGCGCAATCCCGGGCCGACGCGGAGCGCATGGCCGAGCTGGTGTACCTGCTGAACGGCGCCGTGCTGCTCACGCTGGCGGCCATGCTGCTGTCGGTCTACCAGGCCATCCGCACGCCGCTGGCGCAGGCGGTGGCCATCGCGCGCCGCATCGCGGCCGGCGACCTGGACGGCGACATCGCGGTCGGCGCCGGCGGCGAAACCGGCCAGCTGCTGGCCGCGCTGGCCGGCATGAAGGCGGCGCTGCTGCAGCACATGGCCGCCAGCGGCCTGCTGCTGGACCGGCTGGTGGACATGACGCAGGCCATCCCGGTGGCGGTGTTCCAGCTGCGCATCCTGGACAACAACCAGGCCCGCTTCAAGTTCATCGGCGCCCCGGCCAGCGAGCTGATCGGGGTTGACCCCGACGAGTTGATGCGCGACGCCACGACCTGCTGGCGCCACGTCGAGCCGGCCCTGCGCGACGAGCTGCGCAGCCGCCTGGACTGGAGCCGCGCGGCGGCCGAGTCGGGCGTGGTGGACTTCGTGGTGCCGGTGCAATGGGACGACAGGCAGCGCTGGGTGCGCCTGCGCGCGCGCGCCCACACGGCGCCGGACAAGCGCGGCATCTGGAACGGCTACATCGAGGACGTGACGGCCGCGCGCGAGGCCGAACAGGCGCTGCGCGAAGCCAAGGAGGCGGCCGAGTCGGCCTCGCAGGTGAAATCGAACTTCCTGGCCAATATGAGCCACGAGATCCGCACCCCGATGAACGCCATCCTCGGCATGAGCCATCTGGCGCTGCAGTCTGACCTGTCGCCGCGCCAGCACGACTACGTGAGCAAGATCCAGCGCGCCGGCCAGCACCTGCTGGGCATCATCAACGACATCCTGGACTACTCCAAGATCGAGGCCGGCATGATGACGGCCGAGCAGATCGATTTCCAGCTCGATAGCGTGCTCGACAACGTGCTGGGCCTGACCACCGAGCAGGCCCGCGCGCGCGGCCTGACGCTGCACCTGGACGTGGGCGCCGACGTGCCGCACGATCTGGTGGGCGATCCGCTGCGCCTGGGGCAGATCCTGATCAATTTCGCCGGCAACGCCGTCAAATTCACGCCCCAGGGCAACGTCACGCTGTCGGTGCGGGTGCAGCAGCACGACGGCGGCGACGACGGCCATCCCGGCAGCGCGCTGCTGCGCTTCGCGGTGCAGGACACCGGCATCGGCCTGTCGCCCGAGCAGCGCGCCGGCCTGTTCCAGTCCTTCAGCCAAGCCGACACCTCGACCTCGCGCAAGTACGGCGGCACCGGCCTGGGCCTGGCGATCTCGCACAAGCTGGCCGCGCTGATGGGCGGCGAAGTCGGCGTGGACAGCGTGCTGGACCAAGGCAGCACCTTCTGGTTCACCGCGCGCGTGGGCCTGCGCCAGGGCCGCCACCTCAGCCACGCGGCCTTGCACGGCCTGCGCGTGCTGGTGGTGGACGACGAAGAAGGCGCGCGCCAGGTGGTCGAAGCCCAGCTGGCGGCCATGGGCCTGGACGTGGGCCACGCGGACAGCGGCGCCGAGGCGCTGCGCGCGCTAGAAAGCGCCGGCGCGGCGGGCCTGCCCTATCAGGTGGTGCTGCTGGACTGGCAGATGCCGGTGCTGGACGGAGTACAGACCGCCAAGGCCATCCAGGCCCTGCCGCTGGCCGCCCCGCCCCGGCTGGCCATCCTGACCGCGCATGCGCGCCACGAGCTGCGCCAGCAGGCCGAGCTGCTGGGCATCGAACTGGTGCTGAGCAAGCCGGTCAACGCCTCGTTGCTGTTCGACTCGCTGATGCACCTGGCCGGCCAGGAACCGGAGCAGCTGCTGCCGGCCCTTGCCGCCCCGCGCGCCGCCGTCGACACGGCCGCGCTGGAGGCGATTCGCGGCGCGCGCGTGCTGCTGGTGGAGGACAATGAGCTGAACCAGCAGGTGGCCAGCGAAATGCTGGCCGCCGCCGGGGTCGTGGCCGACATCGCCAACCACGGTGCCGAGGCCCTGACCATGCTGGCCCAGCAGCACTACGACCTCGTGCTGATGGACATGCAGATGCCGGTGATGAACGGCCTGCAGGCTACCGAGGCGATCCGCGCCGGCAAGCGCCACGCCGGCCTGCCCATCGTCGCCATGACCGCCAACGTGCTGACCGAGGACAGGGCGCGCTGCCACCAGGCCGGCATGAACGACTTCCTGTCCAAGCCGGTCGAGCCTGAGGCGCTGTGGGCCATGCTGCTGCGCTGGATACCGTCGCGCAGCGCCGGCAGCGGCGCCGGGCCGGCGCCGGCCGCGCCGCCACTGGACGCCGCGCCCGCGATCGCCGGGCTCGACACGGCGGCCGGCCTGCGCCGCGTGCTGGGCAAGCTGGGCGCCTACTACAAGCTGCTCAACACCTTTGTGCGCGACCAGGGCCCGGCGCCGGAACTGATCACGGTGCGCCTGGCAGCCGGCGACACCGACGGCGCCCTGATGCTGCTGCACACGCTGCGCGGCGTGGCCGGCAACGTCGGCGCGGTGCGGGTGGCGCAGCTGGCGCTGCAGCTCGAGCTGGCGCTGCGGCTGGAAACCCCGGCCGAACTGGCGGTGCGCTGCGCCGCCCTGGTGGCCGAGCTGCAAGCCGTGCTGGGGGCGGTGCGCGCCGCGCTGCCGGCCGACCATGCCGAGGGCGGTGCCGCGCCCGGCGCCGGCGCGGCTGCCGCGCTCGACGAGGCGCGCCTGGCCGCCGTCTGCGCGCGCCTGCTGCCTCTGCTGGCCGACAACGACTCGCAGGCCGAGAACGTCGTGCTGGAGGAGGCGGCCCTGCTGCGCGCCGCCTTCGGCGCTGTCTGCACCGAGCTGGAGGCGGCGCTCGACCAGTTCGACTTCGACCGCGCCCACGCGCTGCTGGCCGGCGCCTGCCAGGCGCGCGCCGCCGCCCACGGCACGCCGGCCTGACCCGCGTCCCGGGGGGCGCCGTCGGCGCCCCAACCCTACCGGCAATTCCTTACCAAACAATTTACCGAATACTGACCGTCCATGCCCCTCTCTCTAGCAACTCCGAAACAACTGGGCGTCACGCCCCCGCCGCGCTGGCCGGTCTGGACCTTGTCGGCCGCCGTCCTGCTATCCCTGGTCCTGATGGCCATGCAGTCCTGGAACGACCGGATCGAACTGGACCGGGCCACCGCGCACAACGTGCGCAACGTTGCCACCGTGCTGGGCGGGACCGCCAACCAGCACTTCCGGCTGCTGGCCGACGCCCTGCGCGGCATGGACGGGCTGGCGGCGGCCGGCGCCGGCCGCAACGCCGCCGGCGCCACGGACGCACTGCTGGCGCTGCGCGACGCGCTCGACCACGCGCTGCCCGGCAGCGAACTGGCCATCCTGAGCCCCGACGGCGCGGTCCTGCTGGCCAGCGACGCGCAGCTGCCCAACCAGCTGCCGCGCCTGCCCGCATTGCTGGGGCAGGCGCGGCGCGGCGGCGGCACCAGCATTGAAAACGCGCTGCACGGCCCGGCCTGGGTCACGGTCAAGCCCCACCTGGACGCCGGCGGCAAGCTGGCGGCGGTGCTGCTGGCCAGCGTGCCCGGCAGCAGCATGGGCCGGCAGGCGGCCGGGCTGACCCTGTTGCCGCTCAGCGCCATCACGCTGCTCGACGAAGCGCGCCGGCCGCTGGCGCAGTGGCCGGCCGGCCCGGCCGCGCTGCCCGGCACGCCCTTCCCCGTGGGCGCGCCGCTGCCGGGCCGGTTCCAGTCCGGTTTCCAGGACTCGCCGCTGGACGGCCAGCAGCGCCTGGCCGCCGAAGTGCCGCTGCAACTGGCCTGGGCCGGTCCCGGCCAGCGCTGGCTGCTGCAGTACGGCCAGGGCACCGGCGACTACCGGCGCGCCTGGAACAGCAGCGTGCTCTTCAACCTGATGATCTCGGCGCTGCTGCTGGTCATGCTGTTCGGCCACCTGCGCGCCTACCACCGGCGCCGCGCCCAAGTGGCGCGCGCCGACGGCACCATGCAGCTGCTGGGCCAGGTACTGAACACCCTGCCCACGCCGCTGGCCCTGGTCGAGCAGGACGGCGCCATCGCGGTCGGCAACTCGGCGCTGCTGGAGCGCTTCGGCGCGCTGGGCGGCCCGGGCCAACCGGTGGCGCGCCTGTTCGCCGACGGCGCCGACTGGCATGCCCTGACCGCAGCCGGCAAGGCCGACGCGCTGGCCATGTGCTGCCGGCGCGGCGATATGGTGGCGCAAGCCCACTGCACCGCACTGCAGGCGCGCGCCGCGCGCTACTGGCTGCTCAGCCTGGTCGACGTGACCGACCAGCAGCAGCGCATGAGCGCCCTGGTGGGGGCGGCCATGCGCGATCCGCTGACCGGGCTGGCCAACCGCCGCGGCTATGCCGAAGGGGCGGCGGCGGCGCTGGCGGCCAGCGCCGCGCACGGCGCCCCGCTGGCCCTGCTGGCGCTGGACCTGGACCACTTCAAGCGCGTCAACGACACGCATGGCCACGCGGCCGGCGACCAGGTGCTGGTCACGGTGGCGCGCCTGATCGGCGGCGCCATGCGCGACGGCGACCTGGCGGCCCGCCTCGGCGGCGAGGAGTTCACGCTGCTGCTGCCGGGCGCCGACGCGGCCCAGGCGCACGCGGTGGCCGAACGTGTGCGCCTGGCCATCGCCGCCACCCCCATCAAGATCGACAGCGGCGCCGTGCTGACGCAGACGGTGAGCATCGGCATCAGCCTGCTGCTGCCCGGCGAGACCGCCCTGGAAGCGGCGCAGGAACGCGCCGACGCCGCCCTGTACCGCGCCAAGGAACTGGGCCGCAACCGCACCGTGGCCGCCTGAGCGCCCCCCTATTCGACACTGCAACGACTGAACCATCATGGAAAAACAACTGATCCTGGCCGTCGACGACGAAAGCGCCAATCTGCGCCTGCTGAGCGAAGTGCTGGGCGACGCCTACCGCGTGCTGTGCGCCAAGGACGGCGAGCGGGCGCTGGAACTGGCGCACGCGGCGCGGCCCGACCTGATCCTGCTGGACGTGGTGATGCCCGGCCTGGGCGGCTACGACGTGTGCCGCCGCCTCAAGGCCGATCCGGCCACCGCCGCCATCCCCGTCATTTTCATCTCGGTGCGCGGCGCCACCGACGACGAGCTGCACGGCTTCGCCTGTGGCGCGGTGGACTACATCAGCAAGCCGGTCAGCCCGCCCATCGTGCAGGCGCGGGTGCGCACCCATCTGTCGCTGGTGCGCCACGAGGAGCTGCGCGCCAGCCGCCTGCAGATCGTGCAGCGCCTGGGCCGGGCCGCCGAGTACAAGGACAACGAGACCGGCATGCACGTGATCCGCATGAGCCAGTACGCGCGCCTGCTGGCGCTCAAGGCCGGCCTGGGCGAGCAGATGGCCGACGCGCTGCTGCACGCCGCGCCCATGCACGACGTGGGCAAGATCGGCATCCCGGACCACATCCTGCTCAAGCCGGGCAAGCTGGACGCCGAGGAATGGGCCATCATGCAGACCCACGCGGCGATCGGCGCCGACATCATCGGCCAGCATGCTTCCGGCCTGCTGCAGCTGGCGCACTGCGTGGCGCTCGAGCACCACGAGAAGTTCGACGGCAGCGGCTATCCGCGCGGCCTGGCCGGCGAGCAGATCCATATTGCCGCGCGCATCGTGGCCATTGTCGACGTCTACGACGCCCTGACCTCGGCCCGTCCCTACAAGGCGGCGTGGCCGGACGACCAGGTGGTGGCCTATCTGCTGGAACAGCGCGGTAGCCACTTCGACCCGGACCTGGTCGACCTGTTCCTGGCCAGCCAAGCCGAAGTGGACGCGATCCGGCGCCGCTGGAGCGACCGCCAGGCCGGCCTGTCGCCAAATGCCTAGCCGGTGACGCCCAAAGCGTCTTACCCAAAGGCACTAACCAGCAACATGGCGGACCGGGCGCGCAGACGGTTTTTTTCCCTGCGGGCTCTGCTACACTCCCTGCAGACGTGCCGTCGGCATGGCGGCAGTGGCTTAGCGCTTGATATCAACTTGAACAGGCTGAAGAGGCACGATGCGTTTCCCCATTCCACACCGGCTGCCGCGCTTCCAGCACATGAACATCGGCCTGCGCCTCGGCCTCGGCTTTGGCGCCGTGCTGGCACTGCTGCTGGTCATGGCCGGGCTGGGCGTGGCGCAGATGAGCGCCATCCAGGAGAACCTGGAGCACATCGTCCAGACCGACAATGTCAAGGTCGAGCTGACCAACGGCATGCTCGACAACGCGCGCAACATGGCGCTCGACGCGCGCGACCTGATCTTCATGACCGAGGAGCGCGCCATGGCGCCGGTCATGGCGCACTACCTGCAGGAAAAAACCAGCTACCGCCGGCGCGCCGCGCAGCTCGGCGCGCTGGCCGGCACCGGACAGGGCGGCGAGATCCTGGCCCGGATCAAGGCCGCCGACGCGGTCGCCATCCCGGTCATGGACAAGGCCGCCGCGCTGGGCCGCATCAACCACGCCGAGGAAGGCAGCGCGACCCTGCTGGAAGTGTCCCGGCCGGCCCAGCTGGTGTGGATCGCCGTCATGAACGAGATGGCGCAGTTCCAGAAGCGGCACTCGGAGCAGTCGGCGCAGGCCTCGCGCCGCGACTACGAAAACGCGCGCCTGTGGGCGGCGCTGCTGGCCGGCTGCGCGCTGCTGAGCGGCGCAATCATCGCCTGGCTGGTCAGCCGCAGCATCACCCAGCCCCTGCACGCGGCGATCGGCCTGGCCGAGACCATCGCCGCCGGCGACCTGGACGGACGCATCGAGACCCGCGCCGGCGGCGAGACCGGCCAACTGCTGGCGGCGCTGGCGCGCATGCAGGCCGCGCTGCTGGGCCACATGGCCGACAACCGGCTGCAGCTGGACCGCATGGTGGCCATGACGCAGGCGATCCCGGTGGCGGTGTTCCAGCTGCGCGTGGGCACGGACGACAAAGCCCGCTTCAAATTCGTCGGCGCGCCGGTGCGCGAACTGATCGGCGTGGACGCCGCCGAGCTGATGGCCGACGGCGCGGCCGGCTGGCGCCACGTCGAGCCGCAGGCGGCGGCCCGGCTGCGCGGCAGCTTCGACTGGCAGGCGTTGCGGCGCGGCGCCGGCGTGATCGACCATGTGCTGCCGGTGCGCCTGGACGGCCGCGAGCGCTGGGTGCGCTGGCACGCGCGGGCGCACACGGCGCCGGACCAGCTCGGCCTGTGGAGCGGCTATTTCGAGGACGTGACGGCGGCGCGCGAGGCCGAACAGGCGCTGCGCCAGGCCATGGCGGCGGCCGAGGCCGCCCTGCAGGTGAAATCCAACTTCCTGGCCAATATGAGCCACGAGATCCGCACCCCGATGAACGCCATCCTCGGCATGAGCCATCTGGCGCTGCAGACCGCACTGTCGCCGCGCCAGCACGATTACGTGAGCAAGATCCAGCGCGCCGGCCAGCACCTGCTGGGCATTATCAACGACATCCTGGACTACTCCAAGATCGAGGCCGGCATGATGACGGCCGAGCAGATCGATTTCCAGCTGGACAGCGTGCTCGACAACGTGCTGGGCCTGACCGCCGAACAGGCCGGCGCGCGCGGCCTGGCCTTGCACCTGGACGTCGCCCCCGACGTGCCGCGCGAGCTGGTGGGCGACCCGCTGCGCCTGGGCCAGATCCTGGTCAACTTCACCGGGAACGCGGTCAAGTTCACCCACCAGGGCAGCGTCACCCTGTCGGTGCAGCTGCTTGAAACGCAGGCCGACGGCGCGGTCCTGCTGCGTTTCGCGGTGCAGGACACCGGCATCGGCCTGTCGCCCGAACAGCACGCCGGCCTGTTCCAGTCCTTCAGCCAGGCCGACACCTCGACCTCGCGCAAATACGGCGGCACCGGCCTGGGCCTGGCGATCTCGCACAAGCTGGCCGCGCTGATGGGCGGCGAGGTCGGCGTGCACAGCGTGCTGGGCCAGGGCAGCACGTTCTGGTGCACGGTGCGGGCCGGCGCGCGCGAACGGGTGCGCCCGGCCGGCCATCCGGGCCTGCTCGGCCTGCCGGTGCTGGTGGTGGACGACCAGCACAGCGCGCGCGCGGTCGTGGCGGCACAGCTGGCCGCGCTGGGCCTGCAGGTTGGACATGCGGACAGCGGCGCCGAAGCGCTGCGCGCGCTGGCGCAAGCCGCCGCCGAGGGGCATCCCTACCGCATGGTGCTGCTGGACTGGCAGATGCCGGGTCTGGACGGGGTGCAAACGGCCAAGGCGATCCACGCGCTGGAGCTCAATCCGCCGCCGCGCCTGGCCATCCTGAGCGCCCACGCGCGGCACGAACTGCGCCAGCAGGCCGCACTGCTGGGCATAGAACAGGTGCTGAGCAAACCGGCCAGCTTCGCGCTGCTGTTCGACACCCTGCTGCACCTGGCCGGCCTGGAGCCGGAAAGCGCGGCGCACACCGCGCCGGGCAAGCAAGGCGGCCAACCCGGCGGCGCCCCCGGCCCGGCCGACCTGGCCTGCCTGGCCGGCGCGCGCGTGCTGCTGGCCGAGGACAACGAACTGAACCAGCAAGTGGCCTGCGAGCTGCTGGCCGCCGCCGGGGTCGAGACCGACATCGCCAGCGACGGCGCCGCAGCCCTGGCCCTGCTCGCGGAGCGGCACTACGACCTGGTACTTATGGACATGCAGATGCCGGTCATGAACGGCCTGGAGGCGAGCGCGGCGATCCGCGCCGAGCGCCGCCACGGCCAGCTGCCCATCGTCGCCATGACCGCCAATGTGCTGACCGAGGACCGCGCGCGCTGCCAGCTGGCCGGCATGAACGACTTCCTGGCCAAGCCCATCGAGCCGGAAGCGCTGTGGGCCATGCTGCTGCGCTGGATACCGCCGCGCCGGCCCGGCGCGGCAGCGCTGCCCGAGGCCGCCATGCGGGGCGTAGACGCCGCAGACGCACCGGCCGGCTCGCCGGACAGCACGCCCGCCATCGCCGGCCTGGACACGGCGGCCGGCCTGCGCCGCGTGCTGGGCAAGCTGCCGGCCTACAACAAGATGCTGCACACCTTTGTGCGCGACCAGGGCCCGCTGCCGGCCCTGCTAACGGCCAGCCTGGCGGCCGGCGACAGCGGCGCCGCGCAGCACCTGCTGCACACGCTGCGCGGTGTGGCCGGCAACATCGGCGCCGACCGCGTGCAGCAGCTGGCGCTGGCGATGGAACTGGCGCTGCCGCTGGAGACGGCGGCCGAATTGGCCACGCGCGGCGAGGCGCTGGCGGCTGAACTGGCCGCCGTGCTGGCGGCGATCCGGGCCGCGCTGCCCGCCCCGGCCGCAGCGGCCGCAATGGCCAATCCGGCAGACGCGCCGGCCAAGCCGCCGGCAGGCCTGCCCGCAGGGCTCGACGAAGCGCGCCTGGCCGCCATCTGCCAGCGCCTGCTCGGCCTGCTGGCCAACAACGATTCGCAGGCCGAGAACGTCCTGCTGGACGAAGCGCCCCTGCTGCGCGCCGCCTTCGGCCCGGCCTGCGCCAGGCTGGAGGCCGCGCTGGACCAGTTTGACTTCGAGCAGGCGCACGCCGTGCTCGACGCGGCCTGGGCCGCGCACCAGACCACACAAATAGGAGACGCCGCATGAGTTTGGGACCGATACGCTTCCTGGTGGTGGACGACATGGAGGTGATGCGCAAGCTCACCGTCGACCAGCTGCGCGCGCTCGGCGCGCAGCACATCGAGCAGGCGCCCGACGGCGCGGCCGCGCTGGCGCTGCTGCGCACCCGCCACTGCGACCTGGTGCTGGCCGACTGGAACATGCCCGTCATGACCGGCATCGAGCTGCTGCGCACGGTGCGCGCCGACGCCGAGCTGGCCAACCTGCCCATCATCATGGTGACGGCCGAATCGGAGCGCAACCGGGTCCAGGAGGCCATCGCCAGCGGCGTGTCCGAGCTGCTGGTCAAGCCCTACACCACCCAGCGCCTGGGCGACAAGGTGTTCAAGGTGCTGCAGCGCAGCAGCCGGCGCGCGGCGGCCGAGCTGGCGGCCACCGAAGCGGCCCAGCGTTTCGCCGAGCAGGCCGCTGCCGAAGCGGCAGCCGCAGCCGCAGCCAACGCGGCCGCCGCTGCGGCGCCTCCGGCCGACCCCGCGGACGACGACGAGCGCCTCACCATCCTGGCGGTGGACGACACGCCGGACAACCTGCGCCTGATCTCGCGCGTGTTCGAGGACAAGTTCCGGGTGCGCCTGGCCCACAACGGCGAAAAAGCGCTGGCCATCTGCGCCTCGGAGCAGCCGCCCGATCTGGTGCTGCTCGACATCATGATGCCCGGCATGGACGGCTTCGAGGTGGCGCGCCGCCTGCGCGCCCTGCCGCAGGGCGAACACATGCCCATCATCTTCGTCACCGCCATGAACGACGTGGCGGCGCAGCGGCGCGGCCTGGGCCTGGGCGCGGTCGATTTCATCAGCAAGCCCATCGATCCCGACATCCTGCGCCTGCGGGTGCACAACTTCGCGCGCTGGATATTGCGCCAGAAGGACCGCCAGGCCGAGTACGACGACATGCTGGCGCACGCCCGCCTGCGCGCCGACGTCGAACGCATGCTGCGCCACGACCTGCTCGGCCCGCTGGGCGGCGTGGCCGGCCTGGCGCAGCAGCTGGCCGGGGCGGCCGACCTGCCGCCGCAGCACGCCGAACTGGCGCAGCTGATCGCGCGCGCCAGCCTGCAGGCGCTCGACAGCATCGCCCTGTCGGCCGAACTGTTCAAGATCGAAAGCGGGGCCTACACGCGGCGCACTACCCCGGTGCCGCTGGCGCCGCTGCTCGAGCAGGCCGCCGCGCTGCTGCGCGCCAGCTTCGCCAGCAAGCCGGTGCTGGTGCACTGCGACACCACGGCGGCGCCCGGCGCGGCCACCACCGGCGACCCGCTGCTGTACGGCGCGGTGTTTCACAACCTGCTGAAAAACGCCTGCGAGGCGGCGCCGCCGGGCGCCACCGTGCAGTTGCGCCTGCTCGCCACCGCACCGCCCAGCGTGGTGCTGGAGAACCCGGGCGCGGTGCCGGCCGCCATGCGGCCGCGCCTGTTCACCAAGTACGCCACCAACAAGGCCGGCGGCAGCGGCCTGGGCACCTACTCGGCGCGCCTGCTGCTGGAAGCCCAGGGCGGCCGGGTCGACCTGCACAGCAGCGACGAAGAGGACCGCACCGTGGTCACCGTCACCCTGGCCTGAGGCCGACAAGACAACGAGGAATAGCAAACAATGGACAAACAACTGATCCTGGCGGTCGACGACGAAAGCGGCAATCTGCGCATGCTCAGCGTGATCCTGGGCGACACCTACCGCGTGCTGTGCGCCAAGGACGGCGAACGCGCCCTGGCGCTGGCGCGCGACATGCAGCCGGAGCTGATCCTGCTCGACGTGGTGATGCCGGAACTGGACGGCTACGAGGTGTGCCGCCGCTTGAAGGCGGACCCGGCCACCGCCGCCATCCCCGTCATCTTCGTCACCTCTCAGGGCGAGACGGCCGACGAGGTGCGCGGCTTCGCCTGCGGCGCGGTGGACTACATCGGCAAGCCGGTCAGCCCGCCCATCGTGCAGGCGCGGGTGCGCACCCATTTGTCGCTGGTGCGCAACGAGGAGCTGCGCGCCAGCCGCCTGCAGATCGTGCAACGCCTGGGCCGGGCCGCCGAGTACAAGGACAACGAAACCGGCATGCACGTGATCCGCATGAGCCAGTACGCGCGCCTGCTGGCCCTGGCGGCCGGCCTGGGCGAAGCGTTGGCCGACGAGCTGCTGCACGCCGCGCCCATGCACGACGTGGGCAAGATCGGCATTCCCGACCACATCCTGCTCAAGCCGGGCAAGCTCGACGCCGACGAATGGACCGTGATGCAGACCCACGCCGCGATCGGCGCCGACATCATCGGCGAGCACCCGTCCGGCGTGCTCAGGCTGGCGCACCGGGTGGCGCTCGAACACCACGAGAAGTTCGACGGCAGCGGCTATCCGAACGGCCTGGCCGGCGAGCAGATCCACATCGCCGCCCGCATCGTGGCCATCGCCGACGTCTACGACGCGCTGACCTCGGCCCGCCCGTACAAGGCCGCGTGGCCGGACGAGCAGGTCATCGCCTACCTGACCCAGCAGCGCGGCAGCCATTTCGACCCCGGCCTGGTGGACCTGTTCCTGGGCTTGCTGCCCGAGGTGGCCCAGATCCGCGCGCGCTGGCGCGACGCATAAGGGCGCCCGCCGATGCCGACCTCCATGCCCGCGCCCCTGCCCGAGCGATTGCTGCGCCTGGCGCTGCGCGCGCTGGCGCCCTGGCTGGCGCTACTGCTGGCGCTGTGCTGCGCGCCATGCCTGGCCGCGCCGGCCGCGCCAGCCGCCGCGCCCGGCATCGCCGTGCTGCTGCCCTATGGTCCGGGCGCGCCCGGCGTGGACCTGTTCGCGGCCGACTTGCGCCAGCAGCTGATGGCGCGCGGCTACAATTCGGCCGACATCTACATCGAGCACCTGGACCTGGAGCGCAATGACAACCCGGCCTACCGCCGCAACCTGAAGCAGCTGTTGCTCGACAAATACCGCGCGCGCCGCATCGGCGTGCTTGTCACGGTGCTGCAACCCTCACTCGACTACCTGCTGCTGGACGCGCCGGAACTGGCGCCCGGCGCCGCCTTGGTGACAGTGCTGGCCGACCTGCGCCCCGAACTGCCGCTGGGCGGGCGCGCCATCCTCGCGATGAGCCGCAGCTTCAACTACGCCAGCACCTTCCAGCAGGCCATGGCCCTGTTCCCCGCCACCCGCCATGTGGAAGTGGTGGCGGGCGCCAGCGCCAGCGAAGCGCGCGAGCTGGCCGGCCTGCGCGCCGCCATGCAGGCGACCGGGCGGCCGGTCACCATCGGCGACACCAGCGCGTTGTCGCTGGAGGAAACGGCCGCGCGCGTGGCCGCCCTGCCGCCGCACTCCATCGTGCTCGGCCTGACGTTGCGGCGCGACCGCACCGGCCGCAACTTCAACCGGCTCGAGGCGCTGGAGCAGGTGGCGCGCAGCGCCCGTGCCCCCTTCTTCGTGCTGTACGACCTGGGCATCGGCGACCGGGGCTTCCTCGGCGGCCACGTGTTCAGCATCCGCGACGAAGCGCGGCGCGCGGCCGACCATGCTTACGACCTGAGCACCGGACTGCGCCGGGCCGTGCCCGGCGTCAGCATCATCGCCCCGCAGCAGGTCACCATGTACGACTGGCTGCAGCTGCAGCGCTGGGGCGCCGACCCGGCGCGCCTGCCGGCCGGCACCGTCTTCATCAACCGCCCGCCGCCGATCTGGGTGCAGTACCGCGACGCCGTGCTGGCCACGGCGGCCGTGATCCTGCTGCTGGTGGCGCTGATCGCGGCCCTGCTGTGGCAGGTGCGCCGCAAGACCCTGGCCGAACGCGCGCTGGGCGCCAGCGCGGCGGAACTGGAGCGCCACCGCCAGAACCTGGCGCAGCTGGTGGACGAACGCACGGCGGCACTGACGGTGGCGCTGGCGCGGGCGCAGGAAGCCAGCCAGGCCAAGAGCGCCTTCGTGTCCAATATGAGCCACGAGATCCGCACGCCAATGAACGCCATCATCGGCATGACCGGGCTGGCGCTGGAACTGGAGCTGGGACCGCGCCAGCGCGGCTACCTGGACAAGGTGCAGCGCGCCGCCGAGAACCTGCTCGGCATCATCAACAACATCCTCGACTTCTCGCGCGTGGAGGCCGGCAAGCTGGCGCTGGAGTCGATCGCCTTCCACCTGGACGACGTGATGGAAAACCTGGCCAACATCCTCGGCATACGGGCCGAGGCCAAGGGCCTGGAGCTGCTGTTCCGCGTGGACGCCGGCGTGCCGGGAGACCTGCAGGGCGATCCCTTGCGGCTCGGGCAGGTCCTGATCAACCTGGGCAACAACGCGCTCAAATTCACCGACAGCGGCATGATCGTGGTGGCGGTGGCGGTGGAGCCGCAGGCGGCGCCGGACGAAGACGCCGTGGCGCTGCGCTTCTCGGTGCGCGACACCGGCATCGGCATGTCGGCCGAACAATGCGAGCGCCTGTTCCAGTCCTTCAGCCAGGCCGACAATTCAACCACCCGCAAATACGGCGGCTCCGGCCTCGGCCTGGCCATCAGCAAGGAACTGGCCGAGCTGATGGGCGGGCGCATCTGGGTCGAATCCACGCCGGGCCAGGGCTCGGTGTTCCACTTCGTGGCGCGCTTCGGCCTGCCGGCGGCGGACGGCGCGCAGGCCGCCGCCGCGCTGCGCGGCAAGCGCATCCTGGTCGTCGACGACAATCCGGAAGCGCTCGACATCACGGCGTCCCTGTGCCTGGCGCTGGGCATGGAGGTGGCGCTGGCGCGCGACGGCGTCGAGGCGCTGGAACTGCTGGCCGCCCAGCCAGTGGACCTGGTGCTGATGGACTGGAAGCTGCCGCGCCTGGACGGCATGGACTGCGCCCGGATGCTGCAGTCCGGTCCCGGCGCGGCGCCGCCGGTGCTGATGATGACGGCCCACGGCCGCGAGGACGCCACCGCCGAAGCGGGGCGGCGCGCGGTGCGCCTGGCCGGCGTGCTGACCAAGCCCGTCACCGCCACCCGGCTGGCCGAGGCGGCGGCGCAGGCCATGGGACTGGACGCGGCGCCGCGCGCCGCGCACAGCCAGGACGACGACGGCGCGCAGGCCATGGCCAAACTGGCCGGCGCCCGCGTGCTGCTGGTCGAGGACAACGAGATGAACCAGGAACTGGCGCTGGAGCTGCTGGGCAAGGCCAGGGTGACCGCCGTGCTGGCCAACAACGGCCAGGAAGCGCTGGACCTGCTGGCACGGGACGGCCCCTTCGACGGCGTGCTGATGGACTGCCAGATGCCGGTCATGGACGGCTACACCGCCGCGCGCGCCATCCGCCGGCAGCCGCAATGGCGGGCCCTGCCCATTATCGCCATGACCGCCAACGCCATGACCAGCGACCGCGCCGCCGTGCTGGAGGCCGGCATGAACGACCATATCGCCAAACCGATCAACGTGCGCCAGATGTACCTCACGCTGGCGCAGTGGATCACGCCCGCGCGCCCCGCGCCGGCGGCGGCCCTGCCGGCCGCATCCCAGCCGGACGCGGCGCCCGGCGGTGCGGCCCTGCCCGCGCTGCCCGGGATTAAGCTGCAGGCCGGCCTGGCGGCCATGGGCGGCGATGCCGCCCTGTACCGCCGCATGCTGCGCAAGTTCCAGCGCGACCAGGCCGGCTTCGTCGCCGCCTTCTCGGCCTGCCATGCGGCCGGCGACGCGGCCGGCGCGCGCCTGCTGGCGCACACGCTGCGCGGCACCGCCGGCACCATAGGGGCGCTGGCGCTGCAGGCGGCGGCCACCGCGCTGGAGCAAGCCTGCCGCCGCGAGGACGGCCACGGCGGCATCGCCGCCGCGCTGGCCATTGCCGACGCCGCGCTGGGCGAGGTGCTGGCCGGCCTGGCCGGGACCATGCTGGACGCGCCGGCGCCGGCCTCCGCAGACCCGGCCGCAGGCGCGCCGGCGTCGCGCGCCGAGCTTGACCGGCTGGCAGCCCTGCTGGCCGACAGCGACTCGGCGGCGCTGGCGCTGGCCGAGCAGCTGGCGCGCCAGGCCCGCGGCACCGACGAGGAAGCCTGCCTGCACGCGGTCGCCGAGGCGGCGGCGGAATTCGACTTCGAACTCGCCCTGCGCACGCTGCAGGACGCGGCACAACTACAGTAATTCAACGGCAAGCAGTCAACCAGCAGGAGCGCAAGCATGGACCAGGAACACGGCGTCACGCACAAACCGGTGATACTCATCATCGACGATTCAGCCGCCAGCCTGGCCGTGATGAGCCAGCTGCTGCAGGGCGAATTCAAGGTCCAGGTGGCCACCAGCGGCGCCAAGGGCCTGGCCATCGCCACCTCGGGACGCCCGCCCGACCTGATCCTGCTCGACATCATGATGCCGGGCATGGACGGCTACGAAGTGTGCCGCCGCCTGAAAAGCGACCCGGCCAGCCGCGACATCCCGGTGCTGTTCCTGACCTCCCAGGACGAGGCCGACGACGAGCGGCGCGGCTTCGAGGCCGGCGCGGTCGACTACATCGCCAAACCGGCGCGGCCGCTGATCCTGTCGGCCCGCGTGCGCACCCATCTGAGCCTGAAGGCGGCGGCCGACTTCCTGCGCGACCAGAACGCTTTCCTGGAGCGCGAAGTGGCGCACCGCACGCGCGAGGTGATGGCGATCCA
Source organism: Pseudoduganella sp. GW821-FHT05F09 (assembly GCF_059419605.1). Classification (NCBI taxonomy): domain Bacteria; kingdom Pseudomonadati; phylum Pseudomonadota; class Betaproteobacteria; order Burkholderiales; family Oxalobacteraceae; genus Pseudoduganella; species Pseudoduganella sp. GW821-FHT05F09. Next base: position 27,717 of record NZ_JBWKSD010000001.1, on the reverse strand, counting down.
GGACGTGACCATCATGGCGCTGGCCTCGCTGGCCGAAACGCGCGACAACGAGACCGGCAACCACATCCGCCGCACCCAATACTACGTGCGCGCGCTGGCCGAGCAGCTGCGCGGCCACCCGCGCTTTGCCGCCTACCTGAACGAGCGCAACATCCTGATGCTGTTCAAGTCGGCCCCGCTGCACGACATCGGCAAGGTCGGCATCCCGGACGCCATCCTGAAGAAGCCGGGCCGGCTCACGGCGGAGGAATTCGAGATCATGAAGACCCACACCACGCTGGGCCGCGACGCCATCGAACACGCCGAGTCCGAGCTCGACGGCAGCGTCGACTTCCTGCAGACGGCCAAGGAGATCGCCTATTCGCACCAGGAAAAATGGGACGGCTCCGGCTACCCGCTGGCCCTGGCGGGCGACGCCATCCCGGTCAGCGCGCGCCTGATGGCGCTGGCCGACGTGTACGACGCGCTGATCTCGCGCCGCGTCTACAAGGAGCCCATGACGCACGAGCAGGCCGCCGCCATCCTGCGCCAGGGGCGCGGCAGCCATTTCGACCCGGACGTGGCGGACGCCTTCTGCGCCATCGAGGACGAATTCCGCGCCATCGCCGCGCGCTACCGCGACAGCGACGGCGAGCTGCCCTGAGGCGCGCCGGACCGAGTCCGGCGCCTGTCGCCACATGGCAAGCGCCTGTCGCCCAATGCGCAGGCCGCGCGGCCCTTTCGCCATAAAATTCTTGCATCGGTTATTTCCATATGGAAATTACAGAACACGCCCGCAAGACTAGCCCCTCCCTCCGCCCCGCGCCTCCGGCCTGTGCGGCCAGGCAAGGCGGCGCGCCCAGGCACTCGCAACAAAAATCACAAACGGAAGCAAAAATGAATTTTCAAAACATGAAGGTGGGTTCGCGCCTCGGCGTCGGCTTCGGCCTGCTCATCGCGGCATTGCTGATTGTCAGCGCCACCGCCGCGCTGCGTTTCCAGTCGCTCAACAGCCAGATCGACGACCTGGTGCACCACCGCATGCAGGTGCTGCAGGAATTTAATGAACTGAAAGACAACCTGAACGCGATCGCCCGCGCCGTGCGCAACGTGGTGCTGCTGACCGATCCCAAAGACGTTTCCGCCGAGGCGAGGAAAATCGCCCCGCTGCAGGCCCGCAACAGCGAGCTGCTGGCCGGTCTGGTGCGCTCGGTCCGCCTGCCCAAGGTGCAGGAACTGCTCAAGACCATTAACGCCGTGCGGCCCGAGTACAACCAGCAACTGGCCGAGGTGATCCGGCTCGGCGAGACCAATGCCGGCGACGATGCGAAGGCGGCCACCGCCATCATCACCGGCCCGCTGCGCGCCAAGCAAGCGGCCCTGTTCAACGCGGTGGACCAGTCGCTGGTGCTGCAGCAGGAGATCGCCGCCGCCATCGGCGAGCAGGCCAACCAGGCGGTCAAGGCCGGCCTGGCCCTGGTGGCGTCGATCGCCGCCGCGGCCACCGTGCTGGGCCTGGCGCTGGCCGGCCTGATCTCGCGCGGCATCACGCGCCAGCTGGGCGCCGAGCCGGCCGAACTGTCGGCGGCGGTGGGCCGGGTGGCCGACGGCGACCTGTCGCTGCGCCTGCCCCTGCGCAGCGGCGACACCGACAGCGTGACGGCGGCGGTGGCCCGCATGCAGCAGGCGCTGGCCACGGTGGTGACCAATGTGCGCCAGGGCAGCGAGGCGGTGGCGTCGGCCAGCACCCAGATCGCCCAGGGCAATATGGACCTGAGCGGCCGCACCGAATCGCAGGCCAGCGCGCTGGAGCAGACCACCGCCAGCATGGAAGAACTCAACACCACCGTGCAGCAGAACACCGACAATGCGCGCCAGGCCAACCAGCTGGCGCAAAACGCCTCCGACGTGGCGCTCCAGGGCGGCCAGGTGGTGGCGCAGGTGGTCGACACCATGAAGGAAATCAGCGGCGCCAGCAGGAAGATCGCCGACATCATCGGCGTGATTGACGGCATCGCCTTCCAGACCAACATCCTGGCGCTCAATGCGGCGGTGGAAGCGGCACGCGCCGGCGAAGAGGGGCGCGGTTTCGCCGTGGTGGCCAGCGAGGTGCGCAACCTGGCCGGGCGCAGCGCGGCGGCGGCCCGGGAGATCAAGGAGCTGATCAACGACAGCGTGCTGCGGGTGGAACAGGGCGAGGCCCTGGCCGACCGCGCCGGCGCCACCATGGAGCAGGTGGTCGGCGCCATCCGGCACGTGACCGACATCATGGCCGAGATCAGCTCGGCCAGCGTGGAACAGAGCGGCGGCGTGAGCCAGGTCGGCCAGGCCATCACCACCCTGGACGAAAACACCCAGCAAAACGCCGCGCTGGTGGAAGAAATGGCGTCGGCCGCCACCGCGCTCAATGAACAGGCCCACGAGCTGGTGCAGGCCGTGGCCGTGTTCAAGCTGGCGCACGACAGCGGCGCGGCGCCCCAGCCCGCGCGGGCGCGCGCCGCCGTGGCCGGCATCGCCAAGGCGGCGCGCCCTGCGGCCCCCCTGGCACTGGCACCCGCCGCACAGCGCCGCCATGTGGCCAACGCCACGGATGGCGACTGGGAAGAGTTCTAAGTCCCCCCACCCTCCACATCATTCAAGGCCTGGAAAATGAGCACAACTGAAACCACCGCCGCCGGCGCCACGCTGGCGGGCGAATATCTGAGCTTCCGCAACGGCGCCGAGGAATACGGCATCGACATCCTGAAAGTGCAGGAGATCCGCGGCTACGAAGCGCCGACCCGCATTGCCAACGCGCCCCAGCATGTGCTGGGCGTGCTCAACCTGCGCGGCGTCATCGTCCCTATCGTGGACATGCGCATCAAGCTGGGCATGGCCGAGGCGGCCTATGCCCACAACACGGTCACCATCGTGCTCAGCATCGCCGGCCGCACCGTCGGCATGGTGGTCGACGCGGTGTCCGACGTGGTCGAACTCAAGGAAGAGGAGATCAAGCCGGCGCCGGAGTTCGGCGGCAGCGCCGCCAGCCACCACATCCTGGGTATCGGCACCCTGGCGCAAGGCGAGCGGCAGCGCATGCTGATCCTGGTCGACATGGACAGGCTGATGGCGGCCGACGAGATCGAACCGGCCGGCGCGCAGTAAACCCTTCCCCACCCGCCGGGAGCGCGGCATGGCCGCCTCCCCGGCAGCGGCCCCGCTCCGGGCGCCGCGCATTTTCCTCCATATTGTGCCTATTTGAGACACGGCCGCGGCCGCGGGCGCCATTTCCGCGGCAGCTGGCGAAATATTGATCCAGATCAAAGTTTCGCCGCCGCTGCCCCTCTATTGTCGACTTGCACCAGTGCAAGAACAAGCCGTCCCTGCACTGCCCTCCCCCACCTAGTGAGCGCCACGCTGCGGAAAGTTCATCATGAAAATCAAACACCTGGGCATAGGCACAAAGCTCGCCCTGAGCTTTGCCTTCGTCATCGCCATGCTGATCGCACTGGCCAGCTTGTCCTTCCTGCGCCTGCAGGGCCTGAGCGAAGATATTCGCCTGACCAACGAGGACCGCTACCCGAAGACGGTGCTGGCGCACCGGATTAAGGACGAGGTCAACGAACAGGCGCGCAATATGCGCAATCTGCTGCTGATGTCGGAGCCGGACGAGCTGCGCAAGGAACACGACAGCATCGCCAACAGCAGCCGCGCCACCGCCGCCGGGCTGGCCCAGCTGGCGCGGGTGGTGAAAACCGAACAGGGCAGGAAGGAGCTGGAGCAACTGGAGGCGATGCGCAGCGCCTTCCTGCGGGCGCGCGACAGCTTCCTCGACCTCGCCAGGGGCGGCAGCAAGGCCGACGCCCTGCGCGCCCTGCTGGCCGACGTGCGGCCCAGGCAACTGGCCTATATGAACAAGCTCGACGAGCTGCTGGCTTTCCAGCAACAACTGATGGAGGCATCGGGCAAGCAGTCCGCCGCACAGGCGCAGCAGACCGAACTGCTGATCGTGGCGCTGGCCCTGGCCGCCGCCGTGGTGGCCGGGGCGCTGGCCTTGCTGACCACGCGCGCCATCACGCGGCCGCTGCAAGCGGCGGTGGCCGTCGCGCGCCGCGTTGCCGACGGCGACCTGACGGCGCACATCGAGGTGCAGTCGGAGGACGAAACCGGCCAGCTGCTGGCCGCGCTGAAAGACATGAATGCGGCGCTGACGCGCATCGTCGGCGAAGTGCGCAGCGGCACCGATACGATCGCAACCGCGTCCGGCCAGATCGCCAGCGGCAACCTGGACCTGTCCTCGCGCACCGAGCAGCAGGCCAGCGCGCTGGAAGAAACCGCCTCCTCGATGGAGCAGCTGACCGCCACCGTCAAGCACAACGCGGACAATGCCCGCCAGGCCAGCCAGCTTGCGGTGTCCGCGTCGGACCTGGCCGCCAAGGGCGGCGCGGTGGTGGCGCGCGTGGTGCAGACCATGGGCCAGATCAGCGACTCGTCGCACCGCATCGTGGACATCATCAGCGTCATCGACGGCATCGCCTTCCAGACCAACATCCTGGCCCTGAACGCGGCGGTCGAGGCGGCGCGCGCCGGCGACCAGGGGCGCGGCTTCGCGGTGGTGGCGTCCGAAGTGCGCAACCTGGCGCAGCGCTCGGCGGCGGCGGCCAAGGAAATCAAGCAGCTGATCGACGACTCTGCGCACAAAGTGGACAGCGGCGCGCAACTGGTGGGCGAGGCGGGATCGACCATGCAGGTCATCGTCAGCAGCATCCGCAGCGTGGCCGACATCATGGGCGAAATCACGGCCGCCAGCGCAGAGCAGACGGCCGGCATCGAACAGATCAACCAGGCGGTCGCCCAAATGGACGAGGTGACCCAGCAGAACGCGGCGCTGGTCGAGGAAGCCGCTGCCGCCGCCAGCGCCATGCAGGACCAGTCGGCGCGCCTGGTCGAAGTGGTGAGCGTTTTCAAGACCAGCACGCAGGCGCCGGCGCCGCCGCCGGGCCTGCCCGCGCTGGCGGCCGCCCGCAGCCCGCGCGGGCAGGTCCAGCTCCGGCCGCGCGCCGCCCGGCTTGAGGCGGATCAGGACTGGGTGGCGCTCTGAATTGCGTTGGCGACCAGCCCCGGCCTGCCCCCGGCGCGCGCGGCGGATGCAGGCGCGACGGAAACAGGGAGGGCCATGCCCCGGCTGGAACTTCCAGCCGGCAAGCCGCACTGCCCCGTGCCGCGCTGCCGGACGTGGAAGACCGAGACCGCGCGCGACAGCTGCACGGCCTGCTCGTCCAGGCTGGCCGCCGCAGCCGCCGCCTGCTCGACCATGGCGGCATTCTGCTGGGTCCCCTCGTCCATCTCCGTCACGGCGCGGTTGACCTGTTCGATGCCGCTGCTCTGCTCGTGGCTGGCGGAGGCGATCTCGGTCATGATGCCGGCCACGCGCTGCACCGACGCGATAATTTCCGTCATGGTGCTGCCGGCGTTGCCGACCAGGCGGTTGCCCAGTTCGACCTTGCTGACGGACTCGTCGATCAGGCCCTTGATCTCGGTGGCGGCGGCCGCCGAGCGCTGCGCCAAACTCCTGACCTCGGTGGCCACCACGGCGAAGCCGCGCCCCTGCTCGCCGGCGCGCGCCGCCTCCACCGCAGCGTTGAGCGCCAGGATATTGGTCTGGAAGGCGATGCCGTTGATCAGGCCGATGATGTCGACAATCTTGTGGGCCGAGGTGCTGATCTCACCCATGGTGGCGCGCACTTCGGCCACCGAGTCGCCGCCCTTGACCGCGATCTGCGCGGTGGCCGCCACCAGTTCGCTGGCCAGGCGCGCGTTGTCGGCGTTCTGGCGCACCGTGGAGGCGAATTCCTCCATGCTGGAGGCGGTTTGCTCCAGGCTGGAGGCCTGCGCCTCGGTGCGCGCGGACAGGTCCAGATTGCCGTCGGCAATGCCGCGCGTGGCCGCGCCCATCACATCGACGTTGGCCCTGACGTCGCCGATGATGGCCATCATGTTGACGTTGATTTGCTGCAGCGAGCGCAGCAGTTGCCCCATGTCGTCGCCCCAGGTGACGTCGACCGCGCCGGTCAGGTCGCCGCCGGCCAGCGCGCGCGCGGCCGCCGTGGCGGCGCGCAGCGGCAGGGTGACGGTGGCGCGCAGGGCCTTGGCCAGCACCAGCGCCAGCAGGACGCTGAAGCCGGCCATGCCGGCGCACCAGCCGGCCGCCGCGCCCGCCAGCGACGCACAGGCGATGCCGCCGGTGGCGGCGCTCAGCACCGCCATCAGCGTCAGGCCGATGTTGAAGCGCCGCTGTATTGGCAGCTCCTTCCAGGCCCGCGCCTTGCCCGCCAGGCCGGTGGGCACGATCTGGCCCTGGCGCACCGCCAGCCGCCTGGGGTTGCCGGCGGCGAGCTCGCGGTAAACGCTATCGGCCGCCGCGATCTGCGCGCGGCTGGGCTTGGAACGCACCGACATATAGCCGGTCGCGCGGCCGCCCTCCATCACCGGCGTGACATTGGCCACCACCCAGTAATAATCCCCGTTTTTGCGGCGGTTCTTGACCATGCCGGTCCAGGGCAGGCCGGCCTTGAGGGTGTGCCACAGGTCGGCGAAGGCCGCCTCCGGCATGTCCGGGTGGCGCACCAGGTTGTGCGGCGCGCCTATCAGTTCTTCCTCGCTGAAGCCGCTGACCTCGACGAAGTAGGGATTGATATACGTGATCTTCCCCTTCAGGTCTGTAGTCGAAACGATGGGCTTGCCGTCCGCCATTTCATATTCCGTGCCTGTGACCGGCAAATTTTTGCGCATCTCGTCTCTCCGTCAGTTTTATTGTATTGCCGCCGCGCCGGGCGCCAGCGTGAACACGGCGACGGTCTGCACCAGCTCGCGCGCCTGGTTTTTCAGGCTGGCCGCGGCAGCCGCCATTTGCTCCACCAGCGCCGCGTTTTGCTGGGTGTTCTGGTCCATCTGCGCAACCGCTTCGCCGACCTGGCTTACCCCCTGGCTTTGCTCGACGCTGGCCGAGCTGATCTCGGCCATGATGTCGGCCACCCGCTTGATCTGCACCACGATCTGCTGCATGGTGCTGCCGGCGCTGTCGGCCAGCGCACTGCCCTGTTCGACGCGCGCGACGCTGGCGGTAATCAGCCGCTTGATTTCCTTGGCCGCCTCGGCGCTGCGGCCGGCCAGGCTGCGCACCTCGCTGGCCACGACGGCAAAGCCGCGCCCCTGCTCGCCGGCGCGGGCCGCTTCGACCGCCGCGTTGAGCGCCAGGATATTGGTCTGGAAGGCGATGCCGTCGATGACGCTGATGATGTCGGCGATCTGGGTGCTGGCGGCGCTGATCTGTTTCATGGTGTCCACCACCTGGCCGACCACGTCGCCGCCGGTGGCCGCCACCGCCGAGGCGCTCTGCGCCAGCTGGTTGGCCTGGCGCGCATTGTCCGCGTTCTGTTTGACGGTGGAACTGAGCTCCTCCATCGACGCGGCGGTTTGCTCCAGCGCGCTTGCCTGGGCCTCGGTGCGCCCGCTCAGGTCCATATTGCCCTGGGCAATCTCGGACGAGGCCGAGGAGACGCCATCCGAACCGTGGCGCACCTGCGCCACCACCTTCACCAGCCCGGCCTGCATGGCGCTCAAGGCCCCCAGCAGGCTGGCCACCTCGGCCGGCCCGTGCACCTGCACGGCGGACGACAGGTCGCCGCCGGCCATGGCGTCGGACAGGCTCACGGCCTGGCGCAGCGAGGTGGAGATCACACGGTAGACGTAGCACAGCACCCCGGTCATGCTGACCAGCAGCAGCACGGCCAGCGATACCAGCACGTAGAACCACTTTTGCTTGACGGCCTCGGCGCGCTCGATATCGGCCTTGGTGCGCTGGTCCAGCATGGTGAGGAATTCGTCGACCGGCTTCATGATGCGGGCCTTGTTGGCGTGGTAGGCCGCGTCGTGCATCATGGCGCGCGCCTTGGCCAGATCTTCCGGCGCACCGCCCTTGACCAGCCCCATCGCCACGGTTTCGGTCTTGACCAGCTCGTTTGAATTTTGCGCCGCGTCGTTCAGCTTGCCGAATTCCTCGCTGGTGAAGCCGGCCCGTTTCATCAGTTCGTTGAGCGCCACTGCCGGCCCGCTGCCCTTGCCCGGGTCGATGTCGGCGGCGCGGAAGTCCCAGTAGATTTTTTCGTACTGCTTGGGGCGCGGTTTGGCGCCGTTGCGGATGGCCAGGATCTCGGTGTATTGCTGCTCCCATTTCGGCTCGCCGGAAACCACATAGGTGCGCGCCAGCCGGGTCAGGTCGTCGGAACTCTGGCGCATTTCGTCGGCCAGCAGATAGGAGCTGTAGCGCGCCTGGTTGGCGGCCGCCACCGCGTCCGAGGCGGCGCCCAGCTGGCGGATGCCGATGCCGACCAAGGCCATCAGGGTCGTCATGGCGGCCAATGCCACCACGAACATCATCTTGATGCTATACGTTTTCATGTCTCGCTCCGCTTGGATGCATTATTATTGGTTGAGGGACTGCACTAGCCAGCCGGCCTGCTGCTGCAGTTTGTCGAGCGCGGCCGCCGCGTCGCCGGCGATGGCGCGGTGCTGGCGCATGGTGGCGCGCATGGCGCCGATGCGGTGGCCAACGACCTGGATTTCGCCGCGGGCGTCCGGCCAGCGCGCGGCGGCGTCAACGACGCGCCCGGCCAGCTGCTCCAGCCGGCCATCCAGTGCCGACATCGTCGGACCGGATGGGATGGCGTTCCAGCCAAAGCGTGCGGTGACGTTCGTTTCGCCCATCAATTCTCGGATCTGCAGCGCCGCGCCGGCCGCCTGCCGCCTCAGCCGGTGCGCCTCGGCGGCAGTGGCGGCCAGCTCGGCCGGAGAAACGCGCTGCGCTTCCGGCAGGCAGGCATCCAGCCGCTGCAACAGCGCGTGCAGCGCGACGGTGATGCGGCCGCCGTCCGTGCAGCCCTGCTGGCCCAGCGCGAGCGCCAGCCGCAACAAGGCGGCGCTGTGCTCGAGCACGCCGCTGGCCTCGCGCGCCAGCTGGCACGCCAGCGGTACTGCGCCACAGGATGCTGTCCCGGCGCTCAATGGTGTAGGTATCGTCGTCACAGCCGAGGGTATTTCCATGCGGAATTTTTATGCATGGATAGTAGAAGCGCGGCCGCGGCGCGGCAATGTGAATCGGTGACAAACCCTTCTCATTTCGCGACAGCACGGAGATGAGCAGCGCCTAGCCGGGTTCCGCACTGTGAAGATCCTGGTGTATGCTGCTGCGATTTCCAACCAGAAAGCACGACATGAAACAATTGTTCTCCTCCTGCGCCCTGGCGCTGTCCCTGAGCTTGACGCTGGCCGCCTGCGAGCGCGCCAAGGCCCCGCCGGCGGCCGCCATGCCCGCCGTGGCTTTCCAGAAGATCGACAGCGTTGCCGGCACGGGCAAGGAAGCGCTGTCCGGCAGCACGGCGGTGGTCAACTACACCGGCTGGCTGTACGAACCGGCCGCGCCCAAGCTGCAGGGCCAGCAGTTCGATACCTCGAACGGCCGTGGACCGTTCTCCTTCCAGCTGGGCGCCGGCCAGGTCATCAAGGGCTGGGACGAAGGTGTGCAAGGCATGAAGGTGGGCGGCAAGCGCACGCTGATCGTCCCCGCAGCCATGGGTTACGGCGACGGCGGCGCGGGCCCGATTCCCCCCGGCGCCACGCTGGTGTTTGAGGTGGAGCTGCTGGACGTCAAATAAGACCTTATGCCCGGATCGCCCGGCGTTTGCGCTCCAGGCGCCGCTGGCGCGCCGGCAATGATCGACCCAGATCGAAATTCTTGGAAGAATTTTGCTCGTCGCTTTCGCCGACAAGAAACTCACATTTGACGACGGCTCTCCCGCCTCAGGGAAAAATCCGCTTGTGGTTTCAAGGGAAATTCGGTAACGTTAACAAAAAAGTGTGGCGGATTTGGGAGAAAATGCAATGAAGAAGACGACTGTGACCCTGGTGGATGTGGCCAAGCTGGCCGGGGTGTCGGTCATGACGGCCTCGCGCGCGCTCAACGACGACGAAAGCGCCTCCAAGAAAGCCCGCGAAAAGGTCAGGCTGGCGGCCCAGGAACTGGGCTATACGCCGAACACCCTAGCCCGCATGATGAAAGGCGGGCGCACCAATGTCATCGGCGTGATCGTCAACGACCTGTCGTCCGTGGTGGTGAACGCCTTCGCCACGGCGGTCAGCGACGCGGTGCGCAAGTACGATATGGACTTGTTCATCTACAGCTCGCAAACCGGACTGGAGCACGGCAAGGGGCAGCAAATGAGCCAGCTGCTGCACGGCCTGTGGGACGGCCTCATCTACGTGCTGCCGCGCCTTTCGCCCGACTACCTGAAACAGCTGGAGGCGGACACCAGCCATCCCGTGGTGCTGCTGAACTACTGCCGCGAGACCAGCTTGCCGGTGGTGCGGGCCGACAACCAGAGCGGCGCCCACGACGCGGTCAGCCACCTGGTCGAACTGGGCCACCGCAGGATCGCCTTTGTCAGCGGGACCGCCCACACCGGGCAAAGTCCGGAGCGCGAACTCGGCTACCGCAGCGCGCTCGAGAGCGCCGGCCTGCCGCTGGCGCCGGAACTGATGCGGGAAGGCGACTTCAACGAAATCTCCGGCCTGGAGGCCGGCCGCGCCCTGCTCGCCCTGTCCGAACCGCCCACCGCGATTTTCGCCGCCAACGACAGCATGGCCATGGGCTGCATGACGGCGGTGCGCGAGAAGGGGCTGCGGATTCCTGAGGACATCGCCATCATCGGTTTCGACGACATTCCCATGGCCGGCGCCATCCAGCCCGGCCTGACGACCTTGCGCCAGCCGGTGGCCGCCATGGCGCAGGCGGCGGTGCAAGAGTTGATGCGCCGCATCCAGAACCAGCCGGGGCGGCGCCAGCGCATCGAATTTCCAAGCGAATTCATTATTCGCGGATCTGCAGGGCCGGCCGCCGGCAAGCGCACCCGCGCGCGCCGCGCGGGCGCCTGACGCAAGCAGCCAGGGCATGGAGCGCCACTCCATCGTCCGTTTTTTTTAGCAAAATTTGGTAACGTTACCAAAAATTCTCAACCTGAACCTGTTTTTGTGAGGAATGCATATGAATCTATCGAGGCCATCGGCCACCCCCTTGCGCGCGCTGGCGGCCGCCGCCAGCCTGGCGCTGTCCGCCGCCATGCCGGTCCACGCCAGTCCGGCCGCGCCTGCGGCCCCCACGGTCCCCGTCCAGCGCGCCGCCAGTCCGTCCGCCGTGCTCGGCATCATGCAGCGGGTCGCGGACTGGCAGCTGAACCATCCCAGTCGCCACCCCGAGGACGACTGGACCCAGGCGGTTGGCGACACCGGCATGATGGCGCTGGCCGGCATCTCCGGCGAAGCGCGCTACCGCGACGCCATGCTGGCCATGGGCGAACGCAATGAATGGAAGCTCGGGCCCCGCCCCTACCATGCGGACGACCACATTATCGGCCAGACCTACGCCGAGCTGTATGCGCTGACGCGCGAGCCCGGGATGATCGCCCCGATGCGCGCGCGCTTCGACGCCATACTGGCCCAGCCGCATGACGGCCCGCTGGACTGGGAGGCCAGACAAGTGGCCGACCGTTGGTCCTGGTGCGACGCGCTGTTCATGGGACCGCCGGCCTGGGCGCGCCTGGCGGCGGCCACCGGCGACGAACGCTATCTGGATTTCGCCATCCGGCAATGGTGGAAGACCTCCGACTTCCTCTACGACCGGAAAGAGCACCTGTACTTCCGCGACAGCCGCTTCATCAACAGCAAGGAGGCCAATGGCCGCAAGGTGTTCTGGGGGCGGGGCAACGGCTGGGTGATGGGCGGCCTGGTGCGCATGCTGCAGTACATCCCCGCGCACCACCCGGAGCGCGCGCGCTTCGCGCAGCAATTCAAGGACATGTCGGCGCGCCTGCTGGCCCTGCAGCAAAGCGACGGCATGTGGCGCGCCAGCCTGCTCGATCCGGCCTCCTACCCCTTGCAGGAGACCAGCGGCACCGGCCTGTACGTCTACGCCCTGGCCTACGGCGTCAACCAGGGCCTGCTGGAGCGCGAACAGTTTGCGCCCGCCGTGCGCAAGGCCTGGGACGCGCTGGCCGTGCATGTTGCGGCGGATGGCAAGCTGACCCACGTGCAGCCCATAGGCGAAGATCCGAAAGGCTTCAGCCAGGACGCCACGGAAGTGTACGGCGTGGGCGCCTTCCTGCTGGCCGGCAGCGAGATCTACCGCATGCAGCTGACGGAGCAGGCCCGGCCGCTGCGCATCCAGGTCGGCAACGCGGGCAACTTCAGCCGCTACGACGAGCTGGTGGAAGTGCCGGCCAAGGGCGGCTTGAGCGGCCATTACGCCGTCATGGACGAGGCGACCTCGCGCATCCTCCCCAGCCAGGAGCTGGATGGAACGCTGCTGTTCCAGGCCAGCTTGCTGCCCAAGGAAACGCGCCGCTACCTGCTGCTGCCGCGCCAGTCGTTGCCTGCGGTGCCGCCGGTGGAAGCGCGCGTGCATGCCCGCTTCGTGCCCGAGCGCCTGGATGACTTTGCCTGGGAAAGCGACCGTACCGCGCACCGCGTCTACGGCCCGGCCGTGATGCACGACCCCAGGGAGAAGCTGGTCAGCAGCGGCATCGACGTGTGGGCCAAGCGCACGCGCAAGCTGGTGATCGACAAATGGTACGCCCAGGGCGACTATCACGCCGACCATGGCGAAGGACTGGATTTCTACACGGTGGGCAAGACGCGCGGCTGCGGCGGGCTGGGTGTATACGACGGCAGTGCGCTGCACGCCTCGGCCAATTTCAGCAGCTGGAAAGTGCTGGCCGACGGACCGCTGCGCGCGGTCTTCGAGCTGGGCTACGACACCTGGGACGGCGGCGGCCGCGCAGTCGCCGAGCGGCGCCGCGTGTCCATCGACGCCGGCTCCCATTTCAGCCGCATGGAAAGCCGCTTCACCTTCAGCGGCCGGCCGCTCGACGTGGGTGTCGGCATCGCGCAGCGGGACGGCGCGGGCCAGTACGCCGAGGGCGCCAGGTGGATGAGCTACTGGGCCCCGGCGCACCGGGACGACGGCAGCATCGCCTGCGCCATCGTCATGCCCGGCGCCCGCTACACCACGGCCGATGGGCAGTACCTCACGCTGGGCAAGGCCCTGCCTGGCCAGCCCTTTGTGTACTACGCGGGTGCGGGCTGGAGCAAGAGCGGCGATTTCCCGGACGCCCAGGCCTGGGAGCAGCACGTGCGCAACTATGCGGCGCGCCTGGCCCTGCCCCTGCAAGTGAGCGTGCAAGCAAGCGTGCAAGGCGCGCCTTGACCGGCCAGCGCCATGCTCCCCGCCGCTCCAGCCTACTTTTACGGAATAGCCGTCACCCCTGAGCGGATCGAGCTGGCCGCCTGCGACGCCCGCGCCAGCGTGCAGTTGCGGCGCATGGCAGCCACGCCCGCCACCGATTTCCGCCGCTTCCTTGCCACCCTGGCGGCGCTGGTGGAACAGGCCGACGCGGAGCTGGACTGCCGCGCTCCCGTCGGCCTCGCCATACCGGGCATCGCCGCGGCGCAGGACGGCACTGCGGTCAGCATCAGCATCCCTTGCCTCGGCAAGCGTGCGCTGGCCGCCGCGCTGGGCGCCCGGCTGGACAGGCCGGTCACGGCCGGCAGCGACAGCCAGTGTTTCGCGCTCGGCGAAGCCAATGGCGGCGCGGCGCAAGGCTACCCCAGCATGCTGGGCGTGCTGCTGGGCAGCGGTATCGGCGCCGCCCGCGTGGTCAACGGCCACCTGCCGGCAGGCCGCCACGGCGCCGCCAGCGAATGGGGCCACTGGCCGATGCCGCCCGCCCTGCTGCGCAAGCACGGGCTGCCCCTGCTTCCCTGCTGCTGCGGCGGCATCGCCTGCATGGAATGCTATGTCTCGGCCATGGGGCTGCGCAATCTGCACGTCCACCTGACCGGCGCCGCCGGTCCAAGCCCGGCCGAACTGGCCGAGCGCAGCGCGCGCGGCGAGCCCGCCGCGTGCCAGGTGCTGGCCCTGCACCTGGACCTGCTGGGCGCGGCGTTAGCCCGCTTGGTGCTGGCCTACGACCCGCACGCCATTGTGCTGGGCGGCGCGCTGGCCAGGCTGCCGCGCCTGCATTCCCGGCTGGCGCAGGCGGCCGCGCCGCATCTGCTGCGCGGATTCGGCATGCCGCCCATCATGGCGCCGGAATTCGGCACTGCCGGCGTGGCCCGCGGCGCCGCCCTGCTGGCCGCACAACCTTATCTACTCTCCTGCATGGAACCATCATGAATATCAAAATCAAGTCCAGCCTGTTGAACTCTCCCGCCAGCCAGACGCGCTACCTGCTGCTGATAGCCGGCCTGGGCGGCCTGCTGTACGGCATCGACGTGGGCATCATCGCCGGCGCCCTGCCCTATCTCGAAGCCAGCGCGGCCCGGCTGTGGAATCTGTCGTCGCAGCAGCTGGGCCTGGTGGTCGCCGCCGTCCTGCTCGGCTCCGTGCTGTCCTCGCTGGCAGCCGGCGCGCTGGCCGACGCCATCGGCCGCAGGACCACCATGCTGGCGGCCGGCGTGCTGTTCAGCGCCAGCATCCCCGTGATCGCCATGGCCGACGGCTACCTGCCGCTGCTGCTGGGACGCCTGCTGCAGGGCGTGAGCGGCGGCCTGGTGGGCGTGGTGGTGCCGCTCTACCTGGCCGAATGCCTGCCGGCTGGCGTGCGCGGCCGGGGCACCGCCCTGTTCCAGCTGATGCTGACGCTGGGCCTGGCGCTGGCGGCGCTGGTGGGCCTGCTGGTGGCGCAGCAGGTGGAGCACACCGCGCGCAGCGCGCCGCAGCTGCTGGCCGCCGTCCAGGACCAGGCCTGGCGCCGCGTATTCTGGCTGAGTTTGCCGCCCGGCCTGCTGTTCAGCGCGGGCGTGCTGGCCCTGGCCGAATCACCGCGCTGGCTGCTGGCGCGGGGGCGCGCAGGAGATGCCCTGCAGGCGCTGGCGCGCACCCGTGGCGCCGCCGCCGCCGCGCAGGAACTGGCCGGCATCCAGGCCGCGCCCGGCAGCGCCGCAGCCCGGCAAGACGGCAGCCTGCTGCAGCGGCGCTATGTGCTGCCCTTCCTGCTGGCCTGCGGCATCCTGGCCTGCAACCAGGCCACCGGCATCAATTCCGTGATGGCCTACGCCGTCACCATCCTGCGCGAGAGCGGCCTGTCCGGCGCGCTGGCCAACTGGGGCGACCTGGCGCTCAAGCTTGTCAACGCGCTGATGACCATCGTGGCCCTGGTGCTGGTGGATCGCAAAGGCCGCAAATTCCTGCTGATGCTGGGTAGCGGCGGCATCGTGCTGGCGCTGTGCGCGGCGGGCCTGCTGTTCCAGGCGGCGGAAGGCGGCAAGCGCGACGTGCAAGGCGAGCTGGCGGCGCGCATTCGGCAGAACAGCCTGCGCATCGACGCCGAGGCTATGCGCGGACTTGCCTCCGGCGCCAGCCAGCAGCTCGAGGTTGCCTACAGCTATGGCCCGCTGACCCAGGTGCGGCTGGTGCCCGCCGGCGCGCCGCTGGAGCTGGCGCCGCCCGCCGGCGTTGACGGCGACAGCGTGATCGGCGCCGCGTTCCGCCGCATGCACCTGAATCCCTTCCCCGACATGCGTACCGCCATGCAGGCGCCGCTGCAGATCGAACGCGCCCAGTTCAGCCATCCGCCCGGCACGGCGCAGGGCTATCTGATGCTGGCCTGCCTGCTGGCCTTCATCGCCAGCTTCGCCGTCGGCCCCGGCGTGTGCGTCTGGCTGGCCCTGTCGGAACTGATGCCGACCCGCATTCGCTCCAACGGCATGAGCATCGCGCTGCTGATCAACCAGTTCGTTTCGACGGTCATCGCCGCCACCTTCCTGCCGACGGTGAGCCAGCACGGCTACGCCACCATGTTCTTCGCCTGGGCCGGCTGCACGGTCGCCTATTTCCTGATGGCCGCCTTCCTGCTTCCGGAAACGCGCGGCAAGAGCCTGGAGGAGATCAGCCTGCATTTCGAGGGCCGTGCTGCTTCCGGCGCTGCGCAAGGCAAGCAGGCGTAAAAAAACAGAGCCCCGATTCGCATCGGGGCTCTGCAGAAAGGATGGCGCGGCGTACATGCCGCGCCTTGCTTGTTTTAGAAGGTGGTGTCCAGACGCACGCCGAAGTAGCGGGTGTAATCGCGCGGCGGCATCCAGGTGGTGTGGTTGACCTGGTGCGGATTCGGATTGGGCGCCAGCACGCTGTACGAGCTGCCTATCGCGTTGCCAAGGTTGTTGGCGTAGCGCTTGTCGAGCACGTTGTTGATGAAGACGCTCAGCTTGTACGCATTCTTCTTGTCCCGGATGCCGAAGCCGAGATTGGCGATGCCGTATGCGCCTTGTATGGTGCCTGGGTCCTGGCTCAGGGCAAACAAGGTGGCGCTCTGCCAGCGGTACGCGCCGGTGACGAAGCCATTGAAGCTTTGCGACGGCAATGGCAGCTCGTACTGCGCGCCCAGGTTGACCTTTACCTTGGGCGCGTTGGGCAGCGGTTTGCCGGCCAGGTCCGCCACTACGTTATTGTTGTACTTCGGATTCGCCTTGCAGTTGCCACCCTGGACCCGTCCCGTGCCGGCCGCGTTCAGCACCGCGTAGCAGGGGCCGTTTTCAAATTCGGTGATGACGGCGCGGGTGTAGGCGAAGGAGCCGGTCAGCGTCAGCTCGCGCATTACGCGCCACGAACCGTCCGCTTCCAGGCCGCTGGTGCGCAGCCCGCCTATGCTGTGCAAGGTGGTGCGGTAGATGCCGTCGCTGTCGACGAAACCGGCCGACTGCTGGAAGCCCTTGAAGCCGGTGCGGAAGGCCGCCAGGTTCAGCATGGCCTTGCCGTCCAGCAGCGACAGCTTGGCGCCCAGTTCAACGTTTTTCGCGGTTTCGGCCGGCACCGGCTGGTTCTTGGCCACCGCCGCCGTCAGGCCGCTGGTCAGATCGTAAGCTACGCCCTTGTGGCCGGTGGAGTACAGGCTGTACAGCATGGTGTCGCGGTCAAGCTGGTGCTGCAGGCCGATCTTGCCGGTGATGTCGTGGTTGCGGTCGTCCTTGCCGAATTTCTCCTGCGGGATGCGGTCGAACGACGGCGGCGGCGCGAAGCGGGTGAAGCGGTAGCCGGTGTCCTCCCGGTTCAGGCGCAGGCCGGCGATCAGGCTGGTGTCCTTCATGAATTCCCAGGACGACTGGCCGAACAGGGCATAGCTGGTGTTGCGCGCCCAAGCGTTGTACCACGAGGCCGCCGTGCCGGCCGGCGCCTTGGTCAGTTCGCGCTCCAGGCGGTTGTCGCCGTACCACAGGCCGGCCAGGTAGCGCACCGCGCCGCTGTCGGGCGAAGTCAGGCGCACTTCCTGGGTGCGCGATTTCACGTCGAACATGCCGTACTGGTACAGGCTGCCCGTAAAGCCGGTCGGCTTGCCGTTGACCAGGGTATAGCGCATGACGTCGCCGTCCGTGCCGTCCAGATCCTGGTAGTCGTTCATCTTGTAGCTGGCGTAGGACGTGATCGACGTCAGCACATGCTTGGCCAGCAGGGCTTCGTCGCCAAAGGTGTATTGCAGCTTCAGGCCGGCGCCGGCGGAGCGCGAATTGCCGCCGGCCGGATAGTCGTTGCGCACATCCACATTGCCCGGGCCGAGCTTGATGCCCGCCAGCAGGGCCGAGGTCGGCAACTGCGGGATGTTCTGGTACAGGCCGCCCGGCGTCATCGAGGTGAACACCGGCACGCAGCAATTGATGTTGCTGCGGTTGGCGTAGGGCGAGAACACGGCTTCGAACTGGTCGCTCGGGGTCCACTCCAGCTTCGCCATGAAGGTCTTGTTACGGGAGCCGTTCAACCGCTCGTCCGTGGTCAGGTTGTGCACCACGCCGCCAAAGCTGGTCTTGCTGGCCGCCAGGCGCACGCGCACGGTGTCGCTCAGCGCACCCGAGGTGCTGGCGCCCAGCCGCCATTCGCCGTCGTTGCTCAGCAGGGTCGATGTGCGGGTGCGCCAGGCGCTTTCTATCGGCTTGGTGGTGATGCTGACCGCGCCGGCGATCGAGCTCTTGCCATGCAAGGTGCTTTGCGGCCCCTTCAGGACTTCGATGCGGTTCACGTCGGCCAGGTCCTTGAAAGCGGAAGCCTGCATGCCCAGCGGCACATCGTCGATAATCACCGACACGTCCGCCTCTACGCCGACGCCCAGCGAATAGGTGCCGATGCCGCGCATATTCAGGCTGAAGTTGCCGGGCTGGGCGCCGTAGGTCACCGTCAGCGCCGGCGACAGCGCGGGCAGATCGCTCATGTCGCGCACGTTGTTGTTCTGCAGGATGGTGTCGTTCAGCACGCTGATGGCGGCCGGCACGTCCTGCAGGTTCTGGGCCCGCTTGTTGGCCGTCACGATCACCGACTCCAGCTTGGCGCCGCCATCGGCAGCAGGCGCCGCCTGGCCGGCCTTGTCAGCCTGCTGGGCCCAGGCAGCCCCCGGGCCCATGCTGGCCATAGCCAGTGCCACTGCCATTGCCAGTGGACGGACCTGCAACGCATTCTTGTTGACGCGATAGTTCTTCATTCCTGCTCTCCCCTTTTCAACGATTTGACTACTAATCACACCAGCCACGCAAGGTTTGCGCGGTCTTCAAATTTCGGTAACGATACCAAAATTATTTGCCAAATGTGAAGTAAACGTTTTAATAAATATATAAATGTCAACGTTTTCGACGAAATTTCGCCACATTTCGCAAATAATTTCGGTAACGATACCAAAATTTGACTACACTAGGAGAGCGCTACACTATCCATCTGCACTAAGGAAATGAAATGAAATTCATCATGGTATGCCTGATGCTGAGCTTGGCGCTGTTCCAGGCTCAAGCCCAAGGGCTCGCGATCAGCAAGGAAAGCTTTGACCACGTTAACCTGCTCCACCCCGGCCTGGAGAAAACCCGCTCGCTCTATCTGTCGGCGCGGTACGGGGACGCCGCCGCTGAATTGCTCAGCTATTATCGGAACCGGACCAATGTGAAGCTGCCCGGCTTCAACCTGGACGACGCCGCCCGATTCAAAGGCAAGCCGATAGGCGCCGCCAACGAGGAAAAGGCCGGCAAGGCCCTGCTGCATCAATTCCAGCCGCACAAGGGCTACGGCTACTTCCCCTATGGCGACGATATAGATTGGACTTTCTGGCCGGTGAAGGACAACGAGGTCCGCTGGCAGCTGCACCGCCTGGGCTGGTGGCCGGTGATGGGCGCTGCCTACCGCAGCAGCGGCGACGAAAAATATGCCAAGGAATGGGTCTTCCAGTTCCGCGACTGGACGCGGAAAAACCAGCTGGGACTATCGCCCGAGAACGACCGTTACGCGTGGCGTCCGCTCGAGGCTTCCGAGCGGATACAGATATTCCCGGCCGCTTTCAACCTGTTCGTGGCCTCGCCGAATTTCACGCCCGCGTTTTTGCTGGAATTCCTCGGCAGCACCAGCATGCAGGCAGAGTACGTCCGCAATCACTACAGCGAATCCGGCAACCATATGCTGTTCGAGGCGCAGCGCGTGCTGGGCATAGGGAGCTTTTTCCCGGAATTGAAATCGGCCGCCGCCTGGCGCCGGAGCGGCATCGAGGTGCTGAACCGCGAAATCAAAAAACAGGTGTACGACGACGGCATGCAATGGGAACTCTCCCCCGTCTACCATGTCGCGACGATAGAAATCTTCGTCAAAGCCTACCAGTCGGCGAACATGGCCGGCATGGCGGACGAGTTCCCCAAGAGCTACGTACAGACCATCGCGAAGATGATAGAAGCCACCGCCGACATTTCCTTCCCGGACTACAGCACGCCCATGTTTGGCGATTCCTGGCAGACCAAAAAGGAAGACCGTATCAAACAGTTCCAGGAATGGGCCAAGCTATTCGCGGACATTCCTTCCATCAAATACTTCGCCAGCGCCGGCAAGGAAGGAACGCCCCCGGCCCACCTGTCGCACCAGCTGCGGGACGCGGGCTTCTACACCTTCAGAAACGGCTGGGACGGGCAGTCCACCGTTATGCTGCTGAAGGCCAGCCCGCCCGGCGAATTCCATGCGCAGCCCGACAATGGTACTTTTGAACTGTGGGTAAAGGGGCGGAATTTCACGCCGGACTCCGGTTGCTATGTGTATAGCGGCGATGCCGCCGTGACCAGGATGAGGGACTGGTATCGCCAGAGCCGCGTCCACAGCACGCTCACCCTGAACAACCAGAACATGGTGATCACCCAGGCGGTACGGCACAAATGGGAGACCGGCGCCAATCTGGACGTGCTCAGCTATACCAACCCCAGCTACGGGAACCTGAAGCACCAGCGCAGCGTGCTGTTCATCAACAAGAAGTTCTTCCTGATTATAGACAAGGCCATCGGGTCGGCGACGGGCAATGTCGGCGTGCATTTCCAGCTCAAAGAAGACAGCAATCCAGTGTTCAGTGCGCAGATGAACAAGATCCACACGTCCTATCCGGACGGGAACAATCTGCTGATCCAGTCGCTGGACCGGGACGGCACCCAGGCCAGCCAGGAGGCCGGCAAGGTTTCCTACGTCTACAAGCAGGAAACGGCGCGTCCCGCTTTCGTGTTCGAGCAGGACAAAAAGGATGCGGCGACGCGGAAATTTACCACTGTTGTGTATCCGTATGACGGCAAGCAGCCGCCGGAAATCAGCGTGAAAGAAAATGCCGGCAACATCAACGGCAATGTCGACCTCAGCATCACCGTGAATGGCGAAACGTATGATGTGAAGGCCAAGCTGGATTAACCGTGCCGGCCTGCCCCCGCGCGCCCTGGCAGCGGTAATCGGATCGTGTGGCCCGGAATTACTATTTTTTTTGTGCAGTGCGGTATGATCGGCTTATGGAATCAACTGCTCAAAATGAAGAATTCATCCGGCTGAATTTCCCCAGGCTGGCGGCCGCGCTGGAATACATGCCGGTTGGGGTGACTATCGTCGATAGCGACCTCACCATCCGGTTCTGGAACCCGGCGTTTTGCCAGTTGCAGCGCTTGCCGGACGGCGTGATGCGCAGCGGCGTCACCATGGGCGACGTGTTCCGCGCCCTTGCCGCGCGCGGGGACTACGGGCCGGGCGCCATCGATGGCCTGGTGTCGGCCCGCGAGGCGCTTTGCCTGCAGTTCCAGCCCCACAATTTCACCCGCATCAGGGTCGATGGCGTGGTGCTCAATATCATCGGCCGCCCCATCTACGCTGCGGACGGCGCGGTCAGCGGCTTCGTTACCATTTATCACGATGTGACATCCGAACGGCGCTACGAGCAGCAGCTCGAGGCCAAGAACGAGGAGCTGCAGCAGGCCAAGCAGCTGGCCGAGGCGGCCAGCATGGCCAAGGGCCAGTTCCTGTCCAATATGAGCCATGAAATCCGCACGCCGCTGAACTGCGTCATCGGCATGGCCTATCTGGCCTTGAAGACCGAGCTGGACCCGCGCCAGCGCGACTACCTGGAAAAGATCCGCTTTGCCGGCGAGCACGTGCTGGGCATCATAGACGACATACTCGATATTTCGAAAATCGAGGCCGGCAAGATGGAACTGCAGCATGCCGATTTTTCGCTCGACCAGGTGGTGCAGACGCTGACGGCGGTGGTGGCGCCGAAGGCGGCCTCGCGCGGACTGGAACTGGTGTTCGACCTCGATCCCTCCCTGCCGCCGGTGCTGGTGGGCGATCCGCTGCGGCTCAAGCAAGTGCTCATCAACTACGCCAACAACGCCATCAAGTTCAGCGAGCAAGGCAGGATCGTGTTTCGCGTGCGCATGGTGGCCGGCAGCGCCGCCGATTGCCTGCTGCGCTTCGAAGTGAGCGACCAGGGCATCGGCCTGTCCGAAGCGGAGATGGCCAAATTATTCGTCTCCTTCCAGCAGGCCGACACATCGACCACGCGGGAATACGGCGGCACCGGCCTGGGCCTGGCCATCTGCAAGGAGCTGGCCCAGCTGATGGGCGGCGACGTCGGCGTCAAGAGCCAGCCCGGCGTGGGCAGCACCTTCTGGTTTACGGCCCGGCTCGGCGTATCGTCCATACCGATGCCCACGCTGATCAACCAGATCAGCGACGCCGCCGGCGAACTGCTGGCCAGTTCCCGCATGTCGGCCATGCTGGCGGCGCTGCAGACGGCCCGCATTCTGCTGGTCGAGGACAATATCTTCAATCAGCAAATCGCGCAGGAGATGCTGGAGGAAGTGGGCGCGGCCGTTCACCTTGCCAATAACGGCGCCGCCGCGCTGGAGCTGCTGCACGCGGGCGATTTCGACTGCGTACTGATGGACTTGCAAATGCCTGTCATGGACGGGCTGGAAGCGACCCGCCGCATCCGCTCCGCGCCGCGGCTCAGCCACTTGCCGGTGCTGGCCATGACGGCCACCGCCACCACCGAAGCCAGGGTGCGCTGCATCGATGCCGGCATGAACGATTTCATCTCGAAGCCGGTGCAGCCGGCGCTGCTGTATCAAACCATCGCCAAGTGGCTGCCGCAGCGCGCGCCGCAGGCAGAACCGCAGCCGCCGGCGCCTGTCCCCGCAGCCATGCGCGGCGGCGATCCGGATGTGATCGATCTGACGGTGCTGTCCATGCTGTTGGGCTACGACCAGGGCAAGGTAAGCAAATTCGCCGCGAAATTCCTGCACAGTGCGCAGGAAGGTATCGGCGACATGGAGGCTGCGCTGGGGCGCGGCGACGTGGCGGCCTTGCGCGAGCTGGGCCACCGCTTGAAAGGATCGGCACGCACCGTCGGCGCCTTCCGCATGGGCGACTTGTGCGAGCAGTTGGAGCAGCTGGCGCCGCGCGCGCAGGACAGCGGGTACGCGCAGGCCACGGCCCTCGTGGAACAACTGCAAACCTTGCTTCAGCAAGTGGCGCAGCACATCGCGCAGCACACCGGCGGTGCCGCCGCCTAGCGGGACTTGAGCGTTACCTCGAGGTTCTCGAGCAAAGTCCGGTTCCCCGGCGATGGCGTGCCGGTGAACTGGAAACCGAATCCGCCCGAGGTGCTGGCGGCGCTTGCCACATGCGCCTTGAAATGCAGTTCGCCGGGCAATGCGTAGCCCGCCTGCGTGCTGGTCTGGGGGGATGCCGTCACCACGTCCGCCGACAGCACATCGCCAACCAGGCTGAATACCGCCCTTGCCCCCGGCATATAGACCGAGCTTTCGGCATAGGCGCCCGGCAAGATCCTCCTTGCCCCATTGACGTATTCCATCATCGACACCCGGACCGAGTTCCCCGAAGACAGGATTGGTTTACCGCCATTTAACGGGTCCGCGGACAAACGCTGGAAGCGCAGCGCATAGCCGGTCTGCGTCAGCGGGTTCCATTTGATGTAGACCTCGAAGTACTGGCCGGTCGCGCTGCCGAAGCCCTGCCCGGCAATTTTCTCCGGCGTGAGGTCCACCGCGAGCGACATGTCCGACCAGGCGCCTTGCGGATGGTAGAGCAGGCGCGCGCCCTGCGTGGCGGTCTGCAGTCCGGCAACGCCCACGGCCCCGTCCCGGTCGCCTATGGCATAGACCCACGGTGCCGCGCCCGACGGCGCCCAAGCCTGATCGATATCGGACGGCTTGAATGCGTCGGCGTACCAGACGTCGGGCTGGTTGAGCGCATGGCCGGTCCAGCTGATATTGGCGAAGTTGGTGGAGATGGCGGACGGTTTGGCGACGTCCCCGGCCGCGATGGCGGCGGCGCTCGCGACCTGGACCGGTTTGGCAGCGGCCGGGCTGAACTCGTACTTGGGAAGTACCACGGCGGTGAGGTAGTGGCCGATGTCGCCGGCGGACAGCTGGTAGTTCTTGTAGGGCTTGCCAAGCGTGCTGACCGCAACCTGCACCGCCTTGTCGCCCGGGGCGCTGCCCCTGAACCAGGTGATGCTCGAGCTGTCGGTAAATTCCGGATGGTCGTATGCGATTTGCAGGGCTGCCGCACCCTGGGCGATGCTGATCGAAGGCGCGCCCGCGACAACAGGGGCAGCGACGGTCTGCGGGTCGATGCGCAAGGTGACCTGGGCCACCAGCCCGTTCGGCAAGCTGGCCTTGACCACCGTGGCCAGCGCCTTCCCGCTCGCGTTCAGCTTCGCATTCAGGCGCAGCGTGTTGTCGCTCGATGCAAGCACATTGAACAACGCGGTGTCGTACTGGAACTTGACCGGTGCATCGCCGAACGAGGCCGGCGCCACGGCCGGCGTGATGACGACCTCATTGGAGGGCAGATCCGACTGGACGGTGGCAGTACTGGCCGCCAGCGTGAACCTGTATGCAGTGTCGTGCCTCGCCACCTGCTTCGACGGGTTCCAGCCGTCGCCGCCCTTGAGCAGGTTGTAAACGTTGTACTCCTCGCCGATCTTGAAGATCTTCAGCGATTCGCGCGTCAGCGCCTGGGTCACATCCGGGAACCTGGGATCGAAGACGACGGGCGCGCCGTCGGCATACCGGTTGTTGTGGACGTACTGCTTGACGTCGGGCCGCTGGATGTTCTCCCAGCGGATTTCCTCTTTCGGTCCTTTGAAGGTGTTGTCGATCAGGACCCAGCCTCCCCTGCCATTCTTCGCCCACCAGAAGACAGGGCTGCCGTTATGGAAGTTGAACGTGGAATGCAGGAACACGGCGACAGCCGATGAGCCGCTGTAGGACGGATGGCTGCCGTGGAAGTCGAAGCTGCAGTGATCGTAGACATTGATGGCGCCGCCGGCGATCGCGTCATCCGTCAGCTGGAAATGGGCGTTCCTGAAGTAAGCCCGGACCGGACCGATGGCGGTCAGGTTCAAGAAGCTGATGAAGCGGACGTTTTCGAAATACATCCGGTCCAGGGATGAGACGCCTGCTGCGGCCGTAATCGTTTGCGCTTGCACGCGCGCATCGGTTCTTCTCGCCACATTTCGGGACGGATCGCGCGGGAAGACCAGGTCGACCGTGGTGTAGTTGGCCACCGTCAGGTTATAGGCGGAGAAGCTGGTACCGATGCCGATCACGTTCCAGTTGCCGTTGGAACCGACGGTCTGGCCCCGGTTGCCTGCGATACGCACATCGTCGGCATTGGAGGTCAACCCTTTGAAGGTCAGGCCAGCCTGGGGAAATGAAATGCCGATCAGGCCGGGGTGCGCCGGTGTGTTGGCGGTGGCGGGATCCTTGTAGTCGTCGGTCCAGTAAACGCCGGGCGCGAAGTTGACAGTGGCGCCGTCCGGAATGTTGGCCGCCTTCAGTTCTTGCAGCGTCCTGAAGGTAAAGGCCGTTCGCCGCCCTTCGTCGAGATACGCGTCCACGATCACATTGGAAGCGGACAAGTCTACAAACTTTGCCGTGAGCACCAGGCCGGACCGCACCGTCTGGTGCGCGAAGTCCCACATGTGGCCTTCGCCCTTGCCGGCGATGAACCAGCCGACAAAGTAGGCGCCCGCATTGGCCGGCCGTGCAGGCGCTGTCAGCAGCGTGCCGCAGCCCGCCTGGACCGTAACAGCGGGGACGCCATCCACTTCGTAGGAAACCGGGCAGACAGCCGGGGCGGCAGCTTCGGCCCACTTGCCGCTTCCGCTACAAGCCACGAGTGCAAAAAGTACCAACGCCATGAACAAGGAGGCGAGCGTATTCGCCCATGCATGATGCCTGACAATGTGCATATCAGCGGCCTTTCTTGAGGCTGTGCAATTTATTTAATCAAATGATTATAAATTGGTCAGACCAGAACAGCAAGGCGGACTGGCCAAATTTACAGAAGCATGGCAAGACGAGGGCTACCCTGCCTGCGCCATCCGGAATATTTGGCTATCATATTGAGTCCACCAAACATCCGAAGGGCACCGATGCGTTTCCATACCCCCGCCGCGCTCATGATCGCCCTTCTATTGGCCAATGCAGCCCAAGCCGTGCCGCTGGGCGTGTCCCCCTCGGGGGTTCCCGCCATTAGCGAAGACATGCTGTCCGCCGAGTACTGGATCCGCAGAGCGCCGTCCCCGGATGTGACCCTGCGCAGCAAAGTGCAGCTCGCCGCGCAGCGCAAAGCCGCTTACGCGTCTGGCGGGGGCTTCATCGACCTCGCAGCATTGCCATCCGCACTCACACGGGAACAAATCACCGAATGGCTGCGGCAGGCGGAGCAGTCGCCGGTCAAGCTCGCCGTGGACGACAAGGGCCAGCCGGTTTCGGATGCGCTGATTGATGCACTGCGCCGCAACACAGCCACGGAGAGCGTCACGGCGGCGCAGGCACGATACGGCCTCAGCGTGCGTCGCAGCCCGATGAGAACCCTGCCATCCGACCGCCGCTACTTTGCCGCCGATGACCAGCGCGACTATGAAAGCCTGACTGCCGGCGTGCTGTTTCCAGGCGAGCCAGTGCTGATAGCGCACCACAGCGCTGACCGAGCGTGGCTGCTGGTGGTGACGACGCAAGGACCGGCGTGGGTGAAGGCCACCGATATCGCCGAGGGTTCAGCGGCATCCGTATTTGCCTACGCGGCCCGGGAGCCAAGCCGCGTCGTGACGGGTGAACAGGTCCGCACGGTGTACACGCCGGAGGCGCCGGAGGTATCGGAAGTGGACCTGGACATGGGGCTGGCCTTGCCGCGCGCGGATGTCCCGCCCGGCGAGCCTGTCAACGGCGCCAGCAGCGTCGCCTCATGGGTGGTTCAACTGCCTGTGCGCCAGGCCGACGGTACACTGGCCATTCGCAGCGCACTGCTGCGCCGCACGGCGGATACGTCCGCCGGCTATCTGCCGCTGACGCGCGCGAACATCCTGCGCCAGGCGTTCAAATTCCTGGGAGAACGTTACGGCTGGGGACACCAGTTCAACGCGCGCGACTGTAGCGGCCTCACCAGCGAGGTGTATCGCAGCATGGGCGTGTTGCTGCAGCACAGTTCGAGCATCCAAGGCACCAGCACCGCGCTGCGCCACCGCACGTTCGGCGAAAAGGACACGCACGCAGAGCGCGTGCGCGCACTGGCCAAGGCACAGGTGGGCGACTTGATCGTAGTGCCGGGCCATGTGCTCATGATTGTCGGCCACGTCAACGGCGAGCCCTATGTCATCCAGGACGTGCCGTATGCCATATTTGATGACCCAACCTCCGGCCAGCGCCGCCGAACAAAGCTAAACCAAGTCTCGGTCACGCCGCTGTTGCCCTTGTATGCCGACGACAAAACGCTGTACGTCGACGCAATGACGAGCCTCGTGCAGGCTACCCGGCAGTAGTGCCTACGTCAGATGAACGGCCAGTTAAGGATGCGTTTGGCGTGCAGCACCGAGCGCGTGGCTACATAGGCGCCGGCGAAGCCGAAGGCGAGCATGCTGAGCGGGCTGCCCATGAAGGCCAAAAACACGCCGCTGACGGTCGCCACAGCCACCAGCACCATCAGCCACAGCTCGATGCTGAGGAAGAAGGCGGACGCGGTGCGCCACACGCGCAGCGTGAGGGCAATGGCTTCTTTGATGGTTTTGATGTCGTGGCCCATGGTCTTTTTCGCTATATTGAAAAGTCGACCCGGAAATGAAAAATCGCCGGCTGGCGGCGATTTCTTCATCAATTCTGGAGGCGAGGATCGGAGTCGAACCGACCTAGACGGCTTTGCAGGCCGCTGCATAACCGCTTTGCTACCTCGCCGAGGGAGACTTGTCTGAAACGGCAGCCGGTTAAGCTCTGCCATTCGAATTCTGGAGCGGGAGAAGAGTCTCGAACTCTCGACCTCAACCTTGGCAAGGTTGCGCTCTACCAACTGAGCTACTCCCGCATTGGAGT